>JAHDSF010000043.1 GCA_018432935.1 Rhodospirillales bacterium
CTCCCCAGCCGCCATCCGCGCCAGCACCGCCAGCTTGAACTCGCGGCTGAATAATCGCCTCTCCCTTTCCGTCGTCATCAGTTCCCCTCTCCCAGGAGAACTGTCCCCTATTCCTCTGTCTCATTCCAGGGGGGCATTCCAGTCATTTTTCGTGGAAAAATGACTCTGACCCCTTTTCTGCCCGCCAGCCGAGGCGTTCCGAGAGCGCCCTGGCCAGCGCCTGAAGCGGCAGGCGCAGGGCGCGCAGCCGGGGCGTCGTCATCCGGTGCTTCGGTCCCAGCGTGCAGAGCGACGCGAGCACCCGCCCCGAATAGCCGAACACCGGGGCGGCGACGCAGCGGATACCCTCGATGTGCTCCTCGTCATCGTAGGCAACGCCGTCGGCGCGGATGCGCGCGATCTCGCGCTCGAGCTGGGCGCGGGTCACCAGGGTGCGGGAGGTGAACCGCTCGAAGGACCCGCGATCCAGGATCTCCTCGATCTCCGGCTGCGGCAGCCAGGCGAGGATCGCCTTGCCGACCGCGGTGGCATGGATGGCGCGCCGCGTTCCCACACTCTGCACGACCCGAACCGGGCTGTCGGGATCGTGCTTGCAGACGATGGTCACGATGCCGTTGGAGTAGACGGCGAGGCTCGATCCTTCATGCCCCCGCGCGGTCAGCTCGGCGACGAACGGGCGCCCGACCTCGCCCAGCTGCTCGGGAGTCCAGGTGCGGCCGACCAGCCGGAACAGCTTGGCCGCGGGCTCGTAGCCGCGGGTCTGCAGGTCCTGCCTGAGATAGCCGAGCCCGACCAGGGTCTGCAGCAGATGATGGGCCGTGCTGCGATGCAGACCGGTGCGACGCGCCGTCTCCGCCAGGCTGGTGATGCCGGGCCCCGAGGCGACCGTCTCGAGGATGCGCAGTCCGCGCGCCAGCGACTGATGGGTCGGGCGGTCTTCCTGCGCGGACTCTCGGACTGTCTGTTTCACCATATGGGATTCGATTGACATCGATATTTCACACAATAAGCTTTCATCTGTAGGCCCGTGTCAAGAGCCCCGAAAGCGGGGCCGGCGCTCCGGCGCACACAGACCACCGCGGCCCGCCAGCAATGGTGGTTCCGTGAGGAGGGATCACTTCCAGGAGGAAGCGAGATGAAGAAACTTCCCGTCATCGTTCTGTCGGGGGCGCTCGCCATCGCGTTTTCAGCGGCGTCGCCGGCGACCGCACAGCAGTCCAAGGTCCGCCTCAACCTCGCCAGCACGTTCCCGAGCACGATGTTCCTGCTCGGAGACACCGCCACCAAGCTGCCCGACCGGGTCGCGCGGGCGAGCGGCGGCGAGGTCGAGATCAAGTTCCACGAGCCGGGCGCGCTGGTCCCCGCGGCCGAGACCGTGACCGCGGTCTCGCAGGGCTCGGTCGACGCCGCCTGGGCCGGCGCCGGCTGGTTCGCCGGCATCGACGGCGCCTTCAACATGTTCTCGTCGGTGCCGTTCGGCCCCGGCGTCGGCGAATACCTTGCCTGGATGTACCACGGCGGCGGCCTGCAGCTCGCCCGCGAGCTGTTCGCCAAATACGACGTCTACAACATCCCCTGCTCGATCATCCCGCCCGAAGCGTCCGGCTGGTTCCGCAAGGAGATCAAGTCACCCGCCGACTTCAAGGGCCTGAAGATGCGCTTCTTCGGCCTGGGTGCCAAAGTGATGGAGAAGATGGGCGTCGCCACCCAGCAACTGCCTCCGGGCGACATCTTCGCCGCGCTGCAGATGGGCACCATCGACGCCACCGAGTTCTCGCTGCCGGCGATCGACCAGAAGCTGGGCTTCTATCAGGTCGCCAAGTACTACTATTTCCCCGGCTGGCACCAGCAGGCGACCCTGTTCGACCTCTACATCCACAAGAAGAAGTGGGACGCCATGGCCGACAAGCACAAGGCCGTCATCGAGCTGGCCTGCGGCGACCTCGTGCGCGAAGGCATCGCGCTGGGCGAGGCCTCGCAATGGAAGGCAATGCGCGAGATGGCCGCCCAGGGCGTCCAGCTGAAGGAGTGGCCGCCCGAGATGCTGGCCGCCTTCGAGAAGGAGTGGCAGGTGGTGGTCAATGAGGAGATCGCGAAAAGCGCGAACTTCAAGAAGGTCTGGGATTCCTACACCGAGTTCCGCAAAGGCTACGGGATCTGGAAGGAGCGCGGCTACCTGAAGTGAGGCGGGTGGAGGGGGGCATGGGGAGCCTGCTGGCGGCGAGCGAAGCGATCGAACGGATCATCAAGGCGATCGCGCTCACCGCCGGCTGGCTCTTCTTGGTCTGCGTCGCCGTCATCTGCTTCGACGTGTTCAGCCGCAAGCTTGGCTACCAGGTGCCGAACTTCGGATCGACCCGTCTGCAGGAGCTCGAGTGGCACCTGCACACCGGGATCTTCGCGCTATGGCTGGGCTACGCCTACGTGCACAATTCCCATGTGAGGATCGACGTCGTCAGCTCCCGTGCGCAGCCGCGCGGCCACGCGGCGCTGGAGCTTCTGGGCTGTCTGCTGTTCGCCTTTCCCTATTGCCTGGTCGGCCTCTACTTCGGCGTCGATTTCGCGTGGACCGCGTGGGTCCGCAACGAGGCGTCGATGTCGGCTGCCGGGCTGCCGTACCGGTTCGTCGCCAAGGGCATCGTGGCAGCCGGCTTTCTGCTGCTGAACGCAGCCACCGCTGCCGTGTTCGTACGTAGCGCCGCCTACCTCTGGGGGCCGCCGAACCTGCGCGAGCGCGCGGCCTTCGGCGCGGCGCGCGGAGGCTTGGGCGCGGGCCCATGAGCGCCTGGCTCGCCCAGAACCTGTCCCTGATCATGTTCGCCGCGCTCGGCGTGGCGCTGTTCTCGGGGTTCCCGGTCGGCTTCGTGCTGGGGGGCGTCGGGGTCCTGTTCGGAGCGATCGGGATCGCCCTCGACGTCTTCATGCCGGTGCAGTTCCTCAACCTTCTGCCCCGGATCTGGGGCGGCGTCGCCTCCAATCCCGTGCTGGTCGCGATCCCGATGTTCATCTTCATGGGCATGGTGCTGGAGAAAAGCGGGATCGCCGAGGAGGTCCTGGCCTCCCTCCAGGTGCTGACGCGCCGGGTGCCGGGCGGGCTCGCCATGTCGGTCACCCTGATGGGCACCATCATGGCCGCCACCACGGGAATCGTCGGTGCTTCGGTGATCATGCTGTCGCTGATCGCGCTGCCCAGCATGCTGGCGCGCGGCTACGACAAGTCGCTGGCCGCGGGGACGATCGCTTCGGCGGGGACTCTGGGCATCCTGATCCCGCCTTCGATCATGCTGGTGGTGATGGGCGACCTGCTGCAGGTCTCGGTTGGCCCGCTGTTCGCCGCGGCCCTGATTCCGGGCCTCGTCCTTTCGGTGCTGTACCTCACCTACCAGGCCTTCATCGCCACCATCAATCCGAAATGCGCCCCCGCGCTTCCGGATGCCGAAGGCCCGAAGACGGCGACCGCCTTCTGGCTGATGATCGTGCGCAGCTTCCTGCCGCCGACCTTCCTGGTAGCGCTGGTGCTGGGCTCGATCTTCGGCGGCTGGGCGACGCCGACCGAGGCGGCCGGCGTCGGAGCCATGGGCGCGATCGTCCTGGCGATCGCCAAGTCGAAGCTGTCGATGCGCTTCCTGAACGAGGTCATCCACGCGGCCGGCCTGACGAACGCGATGGTGTTCCTGCTGTTCTGCGGCGCGACGATGTTTGCCTACGTGTTCCGTTCGCTGGGAGGCGACGACCTGGTGAAGGAAGTGATGGCCGCCGCCGGCATCACCGGCGCGTGGGAGATCCTCATTTTCGTCCAGGTCGTGGTGTTCATCCTCGGCTTCTTCTTCGACTGGATCGAGATCTCGCTGATCGTGCTGCCGCTGTTCGGACCCCTGCTGCGCGAGGTCGACTTTTCCGCCCACCTGGGCGACCCCCGGGGCGTCGTCTTCCTCACCTGGTTCGTCATCCTGCTCGCCGTCAACCTGCAAACCTCGTTCCTGACGCCGCCGTTCGGGTTCACCCTGTTCTGCATGCGCGGCATCCTGCCGCCGCCGTTGACCATGGTCGACCTCTACCGCGGCATCCTGCCGTTCGTGGTGCTGCAGATGATCGGGCTGATCCTGACCCTGACGCTGCCGGACCTCGCCCTCTGGCTGCCGCGAACGACCGGGCTGCTCAACTGAGCCTGCCCGGGCGGGCGCTACATGATGCCGAAGGTGCGGAAGGCTTCGCAGGCGCTCATGCCGCCGGCGATCGCCTTGGCGACCAGCTTCTCGCCGCGCGCCTTTTCGAGCGCCCTGGCGATCACCTCCTCCTCGGCCTGGAGCGGTACCGCCAGCACGCCCTCCTGGTCGCCGAACAGGAGCATGCCCGGCTCGATGCGGATGCCCTCGATCTCGATCGCCGTCCGGAAGTCGATGACCTTGCCGCGCGGTCCCTGGTCCTGGGCGAACGTGCCGATGCAGAAGGTCGGGAAGTCAAGCTTCAGGATGCCCGGGATGTCGCGTGCGAATCCGTTGACGAGAGCACCGGCGGCACCCAGATGGCGGGCCCGGGTCGACATCAGCTCGCCCCACAGCGCATAGCGAGGCGAGGCTCCCGAGGCGACATAGACCTCGCCGTTCCTGAGATCGTCCAGCGCCTCGAATAGAAGCCCGAACGGCTTGGCGGCCAGCGGCCCCGGCGTCGCCTCGACGCGTTCGGCGAAAACGTCCGCCTCAAGCACCGGCATGGCGCGGCCGGCAAGCTTCATGTCGTCGCGCAGGGGCTTGATGGCGGGGGGCAGGAACTGGTGCAGGAACCCCATCTTGTCCATCACGTCGCCCACCACCGCGGTGAACAGCTCGCGTTTCAGAAGGGCGAACAGCTCGGCGTCGTTCCGGTAGTCCTTCGGCATGGCATTTCCTCGGGCTGGACCACTTGCGGAGGCGACCATCCCGCACTTGGCCACTCCGGCGCAAGAGCCTGCGCGGATTCCTCGTTGAAGGACGGTTCAGGTCGCCAGCCGCTCTGCAGGAAAAATCACGCTCACCGTCGTACCCTGCCCCGGCGCACTCTCGATGGCGATGCGACCACCGTGCAGCTCGGCCAGTTTGCTCACCAGGGAGAGTCCGAGCCCCAGGCCCTCCTTCGATCCCGAAAGCGGATCTTTGAGGCGCCCGAACGGCCGCAGGACCTTCGGGATGTCCTGCTCGGCAATGCCGATTCCAGTATCCGCCACCATCAGCACCGGTGCGCCCGAGCCGTCGAGCGCCGAGGCCAGTCTGACGCCGCCGCCGCGCGGCGTGAACTTGATCGCATTGGAAAGCAGGTTGAGCAGGATCTGCTTGAGCTGCCGCGGGTCGACCCACAAGGCCGTACAGTCGGGTGCGGCTTCCATCTCCAGCGAGACTCCAGCCTCCCTGGCCCGTTGCCGCACCATGCGACCGCAGGCCTCGAAGCAGTCGCTCAGCTCCACCCGCTCGGGCGACGCGGTCACCACGCCGGCTTCGATCTTGGAAACGTCGAGGATATCGCTGATCAGGCTCAGCAGGTGCATCCCCGATTCGTGGATGTCGGTCACGTACTCCAGGTACTTGCTGTTCTCGATCGCGCCCATGGTCTGGCTCTCCATCAATTCGGAAAAGCCGATGATGCAGTTGAGCGGCGTGCGCAGCTCGTGGCTCATGTTGGCCAGGAAGTCGGACTTGGCGCGGCTGGCCAGCTCGGCCTCTTCCTTGGCCCGCAGCAGCTCCAGCTCCTCGCGCTTGCGGGCGGTGATGTCCTGGATCACGCCGATGATCCGTTTCTCGCCCGACCCGTTGACACGAAACGCCTTGCCCTGGACCTTGAACCAGCGGACCTCGCCGTCCTCGTTCTTGCGGAATACGGCATCGCAGGGGATGTCATGGGCAAGGGCGCGCTCGAACACCTCGCCCAGCAGCCTGCGGTCTTCCTCCTCCGCGACCTGATCGAGGAAGCTCTCCCAAGAGCCGGAGAAGACATCCGGCGAGACACCGAAGATGCGCTCGGCGTGAAGGCCGCAGACAAGGCGGCGCGTCTCGGCATCCACTTCCCACGATTCCATGTCGGCGGCATCCAGCGCCAGACGCAGCCGTTCCTCGCTGGCCCTCAGGGCGAGCTCGACCTGGCGCCGCTTGAGCGCCATCTGGATGGTCGCGTGCAGCTCGCGCTGCGAGAACGGCTTCAGCAGGTAGCCGAACGGCTTGGTCGCGCGCGCCCGCCGCAGCGTCTCCTCCTCGGAGTAGGCGGTCAGGTAGATGACGGGGACGTCGGGCATCCGCGCCGCGGTCTGGATGCCGTCGATCTCGCCCTCGATGTGGATGTCCATCAGCACCACGTCGGGGCGGGGATTCGCGATCTGCTCAAGCGCCTTCTCGCCCGAGGCCGCGATTCCGGTCACGACGTAGCCCAGCTTCTGCAGCTGCTGGCGCAGGTTCAGAGCGACGATGCGTTCGTCCTCGACGACCATGACGTGGGTGGGGCGCACCGGCGATACTCCTCACCTGTGGATCGGAAAACGGATGCCGAAGCTGGTCGGGCCGGCCCGCCGCACCTCCAGCTCGCCGCCGATCTGGTCGACCAGGTGGGTGACGAGCTGCAGACCCAGCGTGCTGGTCAGGGCGAAATCGAGGTCCTCCGGGATGCCGATCCCGTTGTCGCTGATCGCCAGATAGGCGCTGTCATTGTCGCCCTGCTTCAGCTCGATCCTGATCTCGCCCGAACGGCCGTCGGGAAAGGCGTGCTTGAGAGCGTTCGAGACCAGCTCGTTGACCGCCAGGCCGCACGGGATGGCCGCATTGATCGGCAGCAACACCTCGACGGCGTCGATGTAGAGGCTGATCCGGTTGGGGTCGACCCCGTACGACGACACCAGAACCGGCACCAGGGACTCCAGGAAGTGGGAGAAGTCCACCTGGGCGAAGTTCTTGGACTGGTAAAGCATCTGGTGGATGAAGGCCATCGAGCGGATGCGGTTCTGGCTGTCCCGCAGCATGGCCAGCGAGGCGGGGTCGTCGACCCGCGCCGACTGCAGGTCGAGCAGGCTGTCGATGATCTGCAGGTTGTTCTTGACCCGGTGGTGGATCTCGCCCAGCAGCATCTCCTTCTCGCGCAGCGAGGCGCGGATGCGCTCCTCCTCCGCCTTGCGGTCGGAGATATCGACGATCGCCGACAGGATCTTCAGACCCTCGTCGGTGCGCATCGGATTGAGACCGATCTCGACCGGAAACTCGCTGCCGTCCTTGCGCAGCGCGAACAGATCGCGCCCGGCCCCCATCGGCCGCGACGACGGCGTCGCGTGGAACGACGAGCGCAGCCCGGGATGGTGGCCGCGGAAGCGTTCGGGAACCAGCATCTCGAGCGGCTTGCCCAGCAGCTCCGTGCGGTCGTAGCCGAATACCCGTTCGGCCTGGGCGTTGACCATCTCGATCAGGCCCCCGGTGTTGACCATCACCATCGCGCTGGGGGCGGACTCGACCACCTGGCGGAATCGCTCTTCGCTCTTCCGCAGCGCCTGCTCGACCTTGAGCCTCTCGGCTGCCTCGGCCGCAGGCGATCCCTCTTCCATGAACACGGCACGCTCCCGATTCCGCCCGCCCTGCATGAAGCGGCAACCCCGGCCCGTCGGGATCGCCGTTTCGTGCGAATGATAATTAATACTTCTTAGGGAGCGGAAACTCCAGACCTTCGCGCAGGCGCCCGTCAGCGGATTTGCAGCACGTCCATCGCCAGCACCCCCAGGCTGTGGCTGGAATGGACGACCTCGGCCCGCCAACTGGGCGAGCCCGCGCCCAATGCCACGAACAGGGGCAGGAGATGCTCGTCGGTGGGATGGTTCTGCCGCGCGTACGGAGCGCGGCTGCGGTACTCGAGCAGGGCATCGCGATCGCCGGCGGCCACCCGGCCGGCGATCCAGGCCTGGAACGCGGTCACCCAATCCGGAACCCCGTCCGCAGGCTGCCACGCAAACGCCGCCGCCAGGTTGTGGGTGAGCGACCCGGAGGCGAGGATCAGCGTCCCTTCGTCCCGCAGCGGCCGCAACGCCTCGCCGATGCGAAGGTGATGTCCGGGGCCTTCGCCGGGCTGGATCGAGAGCTGGGCCACCGGCACCTCCGCCCGCGGGTACATGAGGGAAAGCGGCACCCAGGCGCCGTGATCGAGACCGCGCGCGGCGTCGCGCCGGACCCGCAGTCCCGCCGCCTCGAGCCGGCGCGCCGCGGCATCGCCCAGTCCGGGCGCCCCCGGCGCCGCGTAGACCATTTCCTGCAGGGCGGGGGCAAATCCCGCGAAGTCATGGATGGTGCGCGGCCGTTCGCCCACCGAGACGGCCGGCTCGGCGGTCTCCCAATGCGCCGAGACGACGAGAACCTGCCGCGGCTGCGGCAGCATCCGCCCCAACCCCTTCAGGAAGCGGTGAGCGGGCCCGTCCTCGATGGCGAGGGTCGGTGCGCCATGCGAGATGAACAACGCCGGCAGGGACATGCGCTTCACTCCGCCGGCCGTCGCGCCGCGGGCGAGCCGCCCCGTGTCCAGCGTGCGAGAGCCGGGGTTCCGAGTGCGAACCTGCCGCCGCCGAGCAGCGCCTGGACCGCCAGGGTCAGCGTCCAGAAGGCGGGAAATTCCCAGCCGCCTTTGGGGCTCGAGAAGGACCAGCCGTTCGGTAGGTGCTGAAGCGTGGCGCCGACCATGATCGGCAACAGGGCGAGCGCGACGGCCCGGGTGCAGAAGCCGAGGATGAGCGCGAGCCCGCCGCCCATCTCGCCCAGGATGACGAGATAGGCGAAGAAGCCCGGATAGCCGATGGTCTCGAAGTACTGCACCGTGCCTGGCACCGTGAAGACCAGGATCTTGGTGAGGCCGTGGGCAAGGAACAATGCGCCCATTCCGAGGCGAAGCAGGAGGGCCGCGTAGTCAGTGGCATCATTGCGGGATTGCATGCAGGCGATCCTTTCGAACGCGAGAAGGTGTCCCCGCCAAGGTGGTGCCGGAAGATCCATTCTTGAAATGGATATTCGAGATGCACGATATTGATGATTCAAATGACGCTGAACCTGAACCAGCTCGACCTCAACCTTCTGCGGGTGTTCGCGGCTCTGTACGCGGAGCGCAGCGTCACCCGTGCCGGCCGGCGGCTGGGGCTGTCGCAGTCGGCCACCAGCAACGCGCTTGCCCGGCTGCGCGAGGCGTTCGGCGACGAGTTGTTCCTGCGCGCCGCACGCGGCGTCGAACCGACGGCGCTGGCCCAGGCCCTGCACGGGCCGATCGGCGCCGCCCTCGAACGGGTCGAGGCGGCCCTGGCCCTCAACCTGCCGTTCGACCCGGCGACGACGCGCGCGGAGTTCGCAATCGGCATGTCCGACTACGCGGAGTTCCTGATCGCACCGCCACTGGTGCGCCATCTGCGGCAGACGGCGCCGCTGGCCGGCCTCACCCTTCGCCACGTCGACCGCACCACGTTCGCCGCCCTCCTCGACGACGATGCCGTATCGCTGGCGGTGGGCGTGCTCCCGGAACCGCCGCCGCGCATGACCCAGGTCTTCCTGACCCGCGAGGACTTCGTCGTCCTGATGGACGACAGCCACCCTGCGGCCCGGCGGCCGCTGGAGCTGGAGACGTACCTCGCCTTCCCGCACCTGCTGGTTTCGGCCGCCGGCAGCCGGGAGGGGGCGGTCGACCGGGTGCTACGGGGCATGGGGCGCGAGCGGCGCCTCCTGGTGGTGGTGTCGCACTACCTGGTGGCCGCGCCCATGCTCAAGGGCAGCGATCTCCTTTGCACGATGCCGCGGCAGTTGGGGGCGTCGCTGGGCGCGCGCTTCGGACTGGCGGTTGCGGCGGCGCCGGTCGAGCTGGCCCCGGTACGGCTGTCGATGGTCTTCCACCGCCGCTACGAACGGCAGCCGGCCCACGCGTGGCTGAGGCAGGCGGTACGCGGCGTTCTGCCTACTCCCTGAACCACATCTGGCGCAACCGCTCGCCGATCATGCAGTCGGTCTTTTGGCGATCGCCGGGGGCGGCCGCGAAAGTCAGACGAGGCGGCAGGCCGGAGATCTCTAGCACCAGTTTGCGCCGGATGGCGGGCGCGAACTGGTCCGACGAGGTCACCGGCACCATGAACGACCCGGCCCCGCCGATGACGCAGTCCTGGTAGTACTTGTCGAGGCCCTCGTTGTAGTCGAAGCGGCCCATGCTGGGCTTGATGAGGATCGGCAGGCCGTTGATGACGATGCCCATGGCGAGCACCCGGTCGCGGGCCGGCTCGACCGGGGCGCCGGTGTTGTTGGGCCCGTCCCCCGAAATGTCGATCACCCGGCGCGGCGCGTCGAAGCCGTTGTCGGCGAACAGCTGGGAGGTGAAATCGAGGCTCGCGGATATCGACGTCCCCCACACCCGCGAAGGCGGTATCGCGGCGATTGCGGCGGCGAAGGCCTCAGCGTCCGCCTGGTCGCCGATCTCGCGCCAGGGCACTGCGACAGATTGCGACGGCGGGCCGCCCCACTCGACATAGGTAACGGCGATCTTGCGACGGTATCCCGAGCGGATCGCCGCGATCACCTCGGGGCTCTTGATCGCCTCGACGTAGCCGTTGCGCTGCACAGCCTGCTCGTCCAGGTCCATCGACCCCGAAACGTCGACCGCAAGCACCAGCTCCAGGTCGACATTCTCCTGCGCCGTCGCGCCCGCCGATGCAAGGCAAGCCACCGCGAGAGCCCCTGCCAGGATGCCTTTCATCGTAGCACCGCCCTTCGACGACGGGGCCGCGCCGCCCCGCTCTTCCCGCCTGGACATGGGGTGTCGGCAGCACGATGACAGCCCCTTTGGGAGGTGACGACCCGACTGGGGATCTGGCTTAGTGGGAAGGCTCATCTCTCTTGCGCGAAAGGGCTGGCCATTAATGAACCCGCCCTGAAAAGCGCCCGACCCCGTCTCCACCTAAGAGGAAACCACAGGTTCGTCATCATGCCCATTTCGTTGCCGGCCCGGTTGACAGGTTGTTTGGTGGCCCCGTTGGCGGCTGTCCTCCTGCTTTCGCCCGGCCCCGCATCGGGGGCCTCCGACCCGCGAGGTCTGTGGCTGACCGAAGGCAAGAGCGCACTGCTCGCCATCTCTTCCTGCGGGCGGCGCCTGTGCGGCCGCATCGTCTGGCTCGAAGAGCCGAGGGACGGCGGCGGCCGCCTTCGCGTCGACTACAGGAATCTGGATCCCGCCAAGCAGTCGCGGGCGATCTGCGGACTTACGGTCATCAACAGCCTCCGCGACACCGGCAACGGCACCTGGAAGGGCTACATCTACAGTCCCCGCGACGGCAAGACCTACAGCGGCAATCTCAAGGTGCTTTCTCCCGACACGCTGAGGGTACGTGCCTACAGCGTCTTCAGCCTGCGCGGAGACAGCCAGACTTGGACCCGCTACGGAGGCCCTCCCGACTCTTGGCCGGACTGCCGCGACGGCAGCCTGCAGGCCGAGCGGCCGGCGCCGATCGGCAAGGCTCCCGCCACCGACGTCACCTTCCCGCGCGCGCCCGTCCGGTGAGGCTCCGCCAGGCCCTTCCCGCTTGACGGGCCTCGGCGCGGTCGCCACCTCAAGGCCCCAGGAGATCCGAAATGACAGCCTGTCTGGCGAAAGAAGGCCGCATGTCCGGGCCGCTGCCCCAGACCAGACCCGGGGTTATCCCGGCATGAAGCTGGGAACCCTGCGCAACGGCGGCCTTGACGGCACCCTCGTCGTGGTCAGCCGCGATCTCGCCCGCGCCGTCACCGTGCCTGAAATTGCCGAAACGCTGCAGGCGGCGCTCGATGACTGGGGGAATGCAGCAGCCAAGCTGGAGCTGGTCTACCGCAGGCTCGAGGAGGGGGGCGTCGAGAGCGCCTTCGTCTTCGACCCGGCGCAGGCGGCGGCGCCCCTGCCGCGAGCCTACCAGTGGCTGGACGGCAGCGCCTATCTCCGCCACCACGCCCTGCTGCGCCAAGCGCGCGGCGAGCCGATGCCGGCCGAGGTCGAAACCTTGCCCCTGATGTACCAGGGCGGCTCGGCTCCCATGCTCGGCCCGCGCGACGACATCACCATCCACGACGATGCCTGGGATGCCGATCTCGAGGCCGAGCTGGCGGTCGTCACCGGAGCGGTGCCGGCCGGGGAATCCGCCACCGCCGCCGCCGCTCGCATCGCCCTCTTCCTGCTCGTCAACGACGTCACCCTGCGCAGCCTGGTGGCGGACGAGCTGGCACGAGGCTTCGGCTTCCTGCACAGCAAGCCGCCGACGGCCTTTGCGCCGGTCGCCGTCACCCAGGATGAGCTGGAACCGGCCTGGCACGACGGCCGCATCCACCTGCGGGTCTCGTGCGAGGTCAACGGCACCCGGCTCGGCCGCCCCGACGCCGGCCAGGGCATGCGGTTCGGATTCCCCGAGTTGATCGCCCATGCGGCCAGAACCAGGCCGCTGCCGGCCGGCACCATCATCGGCTCCGGACCGGTTTCCAACGATGCGCCGGACGCGGGCTGCTGCTCGATCTCCGAACGGCGGGCCCTGGAGACGATCGAGACGGGTAAGCCGCAGACGCCCTACCTGCGCTCCGGCGACCGCTTGCGCATCGAGGTTCGGAATGCTGACGGGCGTAGCGTGTTCGGCGCCATCGAGCAGCAGGTGGTGCCGTACTACAGCCTGCCCTGACGCAGGGCCCCGATTCTTCCCGGACAGGGCTTTTCCGTCGCCTGCAACCGTGCCAGACTCATCCCGCCGTCGGAAGAACCGGCCAAAGGGGGGTCGCCCATGTCCAATACGGTGATCGTGCTTGTCGTCCTCGCCCTCGTTCTCGGGATCGGAATCGTCCTCTACAATCGGCTGGTCGCCGGGCGCAACGCGGTGCAGAACGCGTTCCGCCAGATCGACGTCCAGCTCAAGCGGCGCCTCGACCTGATTCCCAACCTGGTGGAATCGGTCAAGGGCTACATGAAGTTCGAGCAGGAGACCCTGGAGAAGGTGATCCAGGCCCGCAACGCCGCCCTCAAGGCCGGCTCGACCGAGGAAGTGTTCGCCGCCAACGCGGCTCTCGGCCAGGCTACCAAGGGGCTGTTCGGGCTGATGGAGTCGTATCCGGAGTTGAAGGCCCAGGGCAACGTCGCCCAGCTGATGGAAGAACTGGCCTCGACCGAGAACAGGATCGCCTTCGCCCGCCAGCACTACAACGACATGGTCAACGCCCAGAACGACCGCATCCAGCAGTTTCCGGGCAACCTGCTGGCGGGGCCGTTCGGCTTCCGCCAGGAGGTCTACTGGGAGCTTGACGAGGCCGAGAAGGCCATTGCCGCGGCGCCGCCCAAGGTATCGCTCTGATGTCCGAGAGCGCGGCCGAGAAGCCCTTCATCTCGCCGTGGTCGCCGCTGGGGCGACGACGCGACAGGGCGTTCGCCGATCAGGCGGAGGCGGCCCGCCAGGCGGCCGCCAGGGGGGCGGACAAAAAGACCCTCGACTTCGAGCTGAAGAGCACCGATTTCCGTGCCGCTGCCGCCCGCAACGTGCGAAAGACGGCGTGGCTGATCGTGCTGCTGGCGGTGATCGCGGTCGTTCTCGGCTACGTCGCCGGGCTGTGCCTGGAGATCCTGACCGGAGCGCACCCGGCGCTCAACGACCCGAACGTACCGCCGACCGACCTCCTGTTCAGCGGCTGGGGCGGCACGGCAGCGGTAGCGATGGCGATCGCGTTCGTCGTTGCCCTCGTGTGGGCGCAACGCTCGGCGGATGCCACGGTGCTGAAGCTGCACGGCGCGGTCGAAGCCGACCCGCAGAAGGACGCCGTCCTGCACAACGTGGTCGAGGAGGTGGCGATCGCCGCCGGTCTGCCCAAGCCGGCGGTCTACGTGGTCGAGAGCGAGGCACTGAACGCCTTCGCCACCGGGTTCAAGCCCGAGCGGGCGGCGGTATCGGTGACGCGCGGCCTGCTCGACCGCCTCAACCGCGAGGAACTGCAGGGCGTGGTCGCGCACGAGATGGCGCACATCGGCAACCGCGACGTGCGGCTGGCGGTGACGGTGGCGATGATCGTCGGACTGATCGCGATCCTGTCGTCTTTGCTGCGCAACAGCGTGCGGGTCGGCAGCGTTTCGGGGACGGGCATCCGCATCAGCAGCTCGCGCTCGAGCAGCCGCGGCGGCAAGGGCGGGGCGAGCGGACTGGCCCTTGTCATCCTGGTAGTGGGGATCATCATCATCATCCTGGCGCCGATCTTCGCCCTCCTGGTGCGGATGGCGATCAGCCGCGAGCGCGAGTATCTGGCGGACGCCACCGCGGCAGGGCTGACCCGCAATCCCAAGGGCCTTGCCTCGGCGCTCGCCAAGATCGCCGACAACCCGCGGGTGGAGAAGGCGCCGGCCGCGCTGGAACACGTGTGGATCGAAAGCCCGGTGCGGGCCTACGGCGAGAAGTCGACCGCGCTCTTCTCCACCCACCCGCCAACGGCCGCCCGCATCGAACGGCTGCTCGACCTGCGCTGAGGCAACCGGGACGCCTTCCCCGCCGAACCGGCCAGCGGCCTAGAGGGGCAGCACCTCGGCCCCGGCTACCGCCCGGCAGACGTAGCAGGCCGGCTCGAGGTTGGTCTCGCGGGCGTACGCGGCCGCGGTGTCCGCGACGAACGCCTCGCGACGCTCGTCGCGGACCAGGGCGACGGCGCAGCCTCCGAACCCGCCGCCGGTCATGCGCGCGCCCAGACAGGCGGGATGCGCCTGGGCCACTGCGGCCATCACGTCGAGGGCGGCGTTCGAGACCTCGAAATCGTCGCGCAGGCTGGCATGGCTTTCGTTCATCAGGCGGCCGAAGGCTTGCGCGTCGCCGCGCTGCAGCGCCTCGGCGGCGGCCAGGGTACGGACGTTCTCGGTGACCACGTGGCGGACCCGCTTCAGAGTGGCCGGGTCGAGGCCGGCGCCTTCCCTCTCCAGCATGTCCGTGGTCACGTCGCGCAAGGCAGGTTTGCCGAAATGGCGGGCACCGGTCACGCACTGGGCATGACGCTCGTTGTAGGCGGAGGAGACGAGGCCCCGCCGGGTGGCCGTGTCGAGCACGACCACCACCGTGCCCGCCGGCAGCGGGACCGGCGTCCGCTCGAGCGAGCGGCAGTCGAGCAGCACGGCGTGCCCGTCGACGCCGGCGGCCGAGATCATCTGATCCATGATGCCGGTCTGGGCCCCGATCCACTGGTTCTCGGCCTTGCGGCCCGCCTGCGCCATGGTGCCGACATCGAGCTCGAAGCCGGAGATCGCAGCAAACGCGCGCGCCACCGCCATCTCGAGGGCGGCCGACGACGACAGCCCGGCGCCGGCCGGGACGTCGCCCGCCAGCACGCCGGTGAAGCCGCGCAGCGAAACACTCCCTTCTTTCAGCGCCCAGGCCATCCCTTTCGCGTACTCCAGCCAGAGCGGCTTGCCCTTGGCGAGGTGGCGAAGGTCGAAGCTCCCCTCCTGCCCGAAGTCGGTCGAGAACAGGGTCACGCGGTCGTCGTCGGCGGGGCCGACGGCCGCCCAGATGTGGCGGTCGATCGCCATCGGCAGCACGAAGCCATCGTTGTAGTCGGTGTGCTCGCCGATCAGGTTGACCCGTCCGGGGGCGCGGACGAGAAGGGCGGGTGCCCGCCCGTAGCGGTGCCGGAAAACCTCGATGACCTTTTGCCTCAGCATCCCTCTTCTCCGTGCCGGCCCTCGGGAAGCGAGCGCAGGCGCTCCGCCGCCGCCTCCGCCGTTAGGTCGCGCTGCGCCTCGGCCAGCATCTCGTAGCCGACCATGAACTTGCGCACCGAAGCCGAGCGCAGGAGCGGCGGGTAGAAGTGGGCATGAAGCTGCCAGTGCCCGCCGTCGTCGCACCCGAACGGTGCGCCGTGCCACCCCATCGAATAGGGGAACGAGGTCTCGAAAAGGTTGTCGTAGCGGCTGGTCAGGCGCTTGAGGATCTCGGCCAGCGCGTCGCGCTCGGCGCCGTCAAGGTCGGGCAGGCGCGACACGCGGCGGCGCGGCGCCAGCAGGGTCTCGAACGGCCACACCGCCCAATAGGGGACCACCGCCAACCAATGGGCGTTCGCCAATACGACCCGTTCGCCCAGTTCGACTTCGCGGGCGATGTAGGAGACCAGCAGGTTGTCGCCGTGCGCCTCGAGGTGCTGGCGCTGGCAGCGGTCCTCCTTCCGGGCCTCGTTGGGAAGATCGTCGGTGGCCCAGATCTGGCCGTGCGGATGGGGGTTCGAGCAACCCATCGCGGCGCCCTTGTTCTCGAACACCTGGACCCACGAGAACCTGGTTCCCAGTTCTTCCATCTGCTCCGCCCACACGTCGACGACGGCGCGGATCCCGGCGACCGGCAACTCGGGCAGCCCGAGATCGTGGCGGGGCGAATAGCAGACCACCCGCGCCGTACCGCACGCCGAGCGCGCCTGGAAGGCGGGATGGTCGGAAACCGTTTCCGGCGGGGTGTCGGGGAGCAGCGCAGGGAAGTCGTTGGCGAACACGAACGGGCCCTCGTAAGTCGGGTTGCGCGCCCCGTTCGCCCGCTCGTTCCCGGGGCACAGGTAGCAGCCGGGATCGTAGGCCGGCGGCTTCTCCCCGGCCGCGGCCTCGCGCTTACCCAGCCAGGGGCGCTGGGTCCGGTGCGGCGACACCAGGATCCATTCCCCCGTCAGAGGGTTGAGCCGGCGGTGCGGCTGTTCCCACAGCCGCGTCATGAGACGCCCCCCGCACGAGGGTACTTCGGGTCGCGGTGCCAGCGCCAGGCGGTCTCGATGATCGCCTCGATATCGGCGAAGCGGGGCTGCCAGCCGAGCCTCGCGCGCGCCGCCGCGGCGTCGGCCACCAGCACCGCGGCGTCGCCGGGTCTGCGCGGCTCGATGCGGTACGGCACCTCGCGGCCGGTGACGCGGCCCGCCGCCTCGACGACCTCGAGGATGGTGAAGCCGTTGCCGTTGCCGAGGTTGAAGGCATGAGCCCCCGGGTTGCCGTCCATCCAGTCGAGGGCCGCGAGATGGGCGTCGCAGAGGTCGCAGACGTGAACGTAGTCGCGCACGCAGGTGCCGTCGCGGGTCGGATAGTCGGCCCCGAACACGCCCAGCGTCCGGCCGGCGCCGGCCGCCGCCAGGACGTTGGGGATGAGGTGGCTCTCCGGGTCGTGCGCCTCGCCGATGCTGCCGTCGGGGTGGGAGCCGGCGGCGTTGAAGTAGCGGAAGCTGACCGAGCGCAGCCCGAAGGCGGCGGCGTAGTCGGCCAGCGCGTCCTCGACGATCCGCTTCGTCCTGCCGTAGGGGTTGATCGGCGCCAGAGGATGGCTTTCGACAATCCGCTCCGTCGCCGGGTTGCCGTAGACCGCTGCCGAGGAGGAGAAGACGAACCGGTCGACGCCGGCCTTGCGCGCGGCGTCCAGCAGGTTGAGGGTGCCGACGACGTTGTTGCAATAATAGCGGTCGGGCTCGGCCACCGATTCCCCGACCGCGATCAGGGCGGCGAAGTGGAAGACGGCGTCGAACCGGCGCCCGGCGAAGAGGGCGTCGAGGTCGGCGGGGTTCAGCAGGTCGCCGCGGACCAGAGGCCCCCACCGCACCGCCTCGACGTGGCCGGTGGCCAAGCTGTCGAACACGGTCACCGCATGGCCACGTTCGGCCAGCAGGCGCGCCATGTGCGAGCCGATGTACCCGGCGCCGCCGCAAACGAGGAACGATCCGCTCATCTTCTCCGCTCTCCGGCCGCCGCAGGGCTCAAGCGATGCCGGCGGCAGCTTTCGGATTGTTGCCGTTTTGGAAAGTTTTGGCAAGCATTACGAAGATTTGGAAACACGAAAGCCCACCTCCTCGCTGGCAAGCTCGACCGTCAACCCGGCATGACGCAGCTCGGCTACCGCGGCAGGGTCCGCGCCGTCGTCGGTGATCAGCAGATGCGCCTTGTCGAGGCCGGCGACGAATGCCGAAGCCACGGCGCCCAGCTTGGAATGGTCGGCGAGGAAGACCGTGCGGGCCGCCGATCGCACCATCGCCTGCTTGATCTCGGCCTCGGCGAGATTGCTGTTGGTGAACCCGCGTCCGGGTTCGACCCCGTTGCAGCCGATGAACGCGATGTCGGCGTTGAGCTTCTCCAGCAGCACGGTGCCGAGCGGGGCCACCAGCGAATGCTGCAGCGGCCGCAGGGTGCCGCCGCTGACGACGACCGAGATGCCGGGCCGGTTTTCGAGCGTGAGGGCAATGCTGAGCCCGTTGGTCACCACCACCACGTCGAGCAGGTGGAGGGGCAGTGCCTTGGCCAGTTCGAGGGTGGTGCTGCCGACGTCGATGATGATGGTCTGGCCGCTCTGCACCATGGCGGCGGCACGCTGGCCGATCCGCCTCTTCTCGGCGGCGTTGGCGAGCCGCGTCAGCTCGAGCGGCAGCTCGGCGCGCTCTGGCTGGGCCAGCGCCCCGCCGCGGGTCCTCACCAGCCGCCTCTGCTCCTCCAGAAACTTGAGGTCCTCGCGGACGGTGACGCCCGAGACGCCGAGCCGCTGGCTGAGCTGGGCGACACTGGCCCGGCCCCGGTCGCGCAGCACGTCGAGGATGACCTGGTGGCGCAACGCCGCCTTGAGGGAAACCATGGGCCACCTTTCCGATCTTGCCGAAGCCTACCAGCATCGGAAAGAAAAGGAAAGTTTTGGCCCTTGCCGGCGGCCCGGACGCAGACCGGTGCCGCTTGTCCGCCGGCAAACTTATCGATAATCTGGCGCCCGTTCCAGAACCTGCGGGAGAGACCAGGATGAGCTCGGCGGCACCGGACAAGCGGGCGGGCAACCAGCGCACGGGCGGCCAGATCCTGGTCGACGCCCTGCGTGCGCACGGCGCCGAGCGGACCTTCTGCGTGCCTGGCGAGAGCTACATCGCTGCCCTCGACGCCCTGCGCGATGCCCCCGGGATCGACCTCGTCGTCTGCCGGCATGAAAGCGGCGCGGCGATGATGGCCGAGGCCTACGGCAAGATGACCGGCAAGCCCGGCATCTGCTTCGTCACCCGCGGTCCCGGCGCCACCAACGGCAGCTCCGGCGTCCACATCGCCTGCCAGGACTCGACGCCGATGATCTTCTTCATCGGCCAGGTGGCCCGCCGCATGCTCGACCGCGAGGCGTTCCAGGAGATCGACTACCGCCGGATGTTCGGGCAGATGGCGAAGTGGATCGCCGAGATCGAAGACACCGCCCGGATTCCCGAATACGTGAGCCGGGCCTTCCACACGGCGACCGCGGGTCGCCCTGGACCGGTGGTCCTGGCGTTGCCCGAGGACATGCTGCGCGACCGCGCGCTGGCCCCGGAGACGCGCGCCTACGCTCCTGCCGAGCCCCACCCCGCCCCCGCCGCGATGGCCTCGTTGCGCGACATGCTGGGCAGCGCCAGGCGCCCTTTCATGATCGTCGGCGGCAGCGGCTGGAACCCGAAGGCGTGCGCCGACATCATCGCCTTCGCCAACGCCAACGGGCTGCCGGTCGGCGCAGCGTTCCGCTGCCAGGACTACGTCGACAACTTGCATCCCTGCTATGCCGGCGACGTCGGCATCGGCATCAGCCCCAACCTGGCGAAGGCGGTCAAGGAGAGCGACCTCCTGCTGGTCGTCGGCTCCAGGCTCGAGGAGGCGGTGAGCTCCGGCTACACCCTGGTCGACGTGCCGCAGCCCAGCCAGCCCCTGGTCCACGTCTTCCCGGGCGCCGAGGAGCTGGGCCGCGTCTACCGGCCCGACCTCGCCATCCAGGCGGCAATCCCGGCCTTCGCCGCCGCCGCCGCGGCGCTGCCGCCGGTCGCCGCGCCGTGGGCCGAGCGGACGGCGGCCCTCCACGCCGAATACCTGGCATGGTCGACACCGGCTTCGCATCCGGGCGAGCTGCAGCTGGG
This sequence comes from Rhodospirillales bacterium, assembly GCA_018432935.1. Taxonomy (GTDB): domain Bacteria; phylum Pseudomonadota; class Alphaproteobacteria; order Rhodospirillales; family Shumkoniaceae; genus JAHDSF01. The sequence goes on from JAHDSF010000043.1 coordinate 19,857, forward strand.
CGAGGTGATGCGGCACCTGCGCGAGACCCTGCCCGACAACGCCATCCTGTGCAACGGCGCGGGCAACTACACCGTCTGGCTGCACCGGTTCTACCGCCATCGCCGCTTCGGCACCCAGCTTGCACCGCGCTGCGGCTCGATGGGCTACGGATTGCCGGCAGCGGTCTCTGCCAAGCGGCACTACCCCGACCGCCCGGTGATCGCCTTTGCCGGCGACGGCTGTTTCCTGATGACGGCGCAGGAGCTGGCGACGGCAATGATGTACCGGCTGCCGGTGATCGTGATCGTCGTCAACAACGGCATGTACGGCACCATCCGCATGCACCAGGAGCGCAACTATGCGCGCGGCTACGGCTCCGACCTGGTGAACCCGGACTTCGCCGCCTTCGCCCGCTCGTTCGGCGCCAACGGCGAGACGGTCCGCGCCACCGCGGAGTTCGCCCCCGCACTGGCCCGGGCGCTGGCCGCGGACCGTCCGACGGTGCTCGAGCTGGTGCTCGACCCCGACGCGCTGACGCCCAGCCGGTCGCTGACGGAGATCCACGACGAGGCGGTGCGGCGGCTGGCGCAGGAATAGCTTCAGAGGCCGAGGCCGCGGCCGATCATGGCCGCGCCCATCAGGGCCATCAGGGCCAGCACGATGCCGCGGAACGCCGTCGTCGAAAGCCGGCGCGCCAACGCCTGGCCGATCTGCAAGCCGACCAGCAGCGGCACCAGCGAAGCCATCGAGACCGCCAGTTCGGCGGATCGGAGCAGGCCGAGCCCCGCAAACCCCGCGCCCAGCACCAACATGGTGCTGGTCGCGAACACGAACTCGATCGGCGCCAGCCGCAGAGCCAGGAACACCTGCAGGCTGGGGAACGCGAAGAACGAGGTCGCGCCGCCCAGAATCCCGGAGACGAGGCCGCTGAGCGCCAGCAGGGGCGTCCGCGCCCGGTCCGGAACCGGCGGCACGCGGCCGGCGAGTTGCAGCAGGACGAACAGCTCGATCAGGCCGCCGATCAGGAGAAAGAGGACGGCGGCGGCCAGCGATTCGATCAGCCGCACGCTGACCAGCAGGGTGATCGGCAGGACGACGAACAGAGGCCACAGGGTCTTCAAGACCCCGGCCGCTCGCCGAGTCTGCACCGCCTGCACCAAGTTCGAGACGATGATCGGAAGGACCGACAGCGCGGCCGCGGTCGGCACTGGTACGATTTGAGCCAGCAGCGGCACCGCCACCAGCGGCACCCCGAATGCCGCCGCACCCTTGACCAGGCCGGCAAGGAGGAAGATGGCGGCGATCGCTGCCGCCCCCTCGACCCCGACCGGCACCCCCCCGAGTTCCAGCACCGCAAGCCCCCCTCCCCACTGGTCCCGCTCACATGCACCCGGCCCCGGTCTCGCGCAAGGGGATGCCGGGCCGCGGCTACAGGTGGCGGATGCGGTAGTTGCCCAGCACGTCGAGCAGCGCGTGCATTGCCCCGACGCCGTGCTGGCGCATATGGGCCTGCGCGGCGGCGGCGTCGCGCCGCCGCAGGGCGTCCACGATCTGGCGGTGCTCGGCAGGCGAGGCGGTAGGCTTGGGCCGCAGGCGCAGGGTGGTCATCTCGGCGCGGCGGAACTGCTCCCAGGCGGCGAAGGCGGTCTTGGCCAGCCGCCGGTTGCCGCAGTGGAGCAGGATGGCGCGGTGGAACTTCTTGTCGGCCTCGGCCCAGGCGTCGAGGTCGTCGGCACCGAGCGCCCTTTCTCCTTCGGCGATCGCTTCGTCCATCTCGGCGAACGGAGGCGCGTCGGGAGCGAAGCCGCAGCCGACGAACAGCTCTGCCGCCTTGGCCTCGAGGCAGGTCAGCAGCTCGAAGATCTCCTTGAAGTCCTCGGGCGAAATCGCCAGCACTCGGATGCCGCGCCGTGGCAGCCGCTCGATCAGGCCGTCCTCCTGCAGTCGCGGCAGCGCTTCGCGGACCGGCGTGCGGCTGACGCCGAGAAGGTCGGCAAGCTCCTGTTCCAAAGCCTGGAAGCCCGGCGGGAACTCGTTGTTGATGATCCTGCGCTTCAAGGCCTCGTAGCAGAAGTCGACCATCGAGGTCCGACCCTCGCCGTTCAGCGGGATCACCGTCGCCGAGACTCCCGCACCGCCACTCCTCGCCGTCATCGCACCATCCCGAAAGGTCTTCCCCAACGATCCTTGTTGAGTTATGAAGAAAAGGCAACGGATAAATCTATGGATCCGTTAATTGACCGGGAGGCAGCAGCGCAACCGCCATGGCGAAGGTCGTCCTGCGCAAGGTCCGCAAGGAGTTCGGGTCCTCGGTCGTGGTCCACGACATCGACCTGACCATCCCCCACCAGGAATTCGTGGTCCTGGTCGGCCCCTCGGGGTGCGGCAAGAGCACGACCTTGCGGATGATTGCGGGCCTCGAGGACATCTCCGCCGGCGAGATCCACATCGGCGACACCCTCGTCAACGACATGCCGCCCAAGGACCGTAACATCGCCATGGTGTTCCAGAGCTACGCGCTCTATCCGTACGCGACGGTATGGGAGAACATGGCGTTCGGACTGCGGGTACGACGCTATCCCCAGGCCGAGATCCGCCGCCGGGTCGAAGCGGCAGCCGACATCCTCGGCATCCGCGACATGCTGGACCGCAAGCCGCGCCAGCTTTCCGGCGGGCAGCGCCAAAGGGTGGCGATCGGCCGCGCCATCGTGCGGGACCCCGAGGTGTTCCTGTTCGACGAGCCGCTCTCCAACCTCGACGCCAAGCTCCGCGTCCAGATGCGCACCGAGATCAAGAAGATCCACCAGCGCGTCGCCACCACCATGATCTACGTCACCCACGACCAGGTGGAAGCGATGACGCTGGCGCAGCGGATCGTGGTGATGAACGCGGGCCGGATCGAGCAGATCGGCACCCCGCAGGACATGTACGAGCGCCCGGCGACCCGCTTCGTCGCCGGCTTCATCGGTTCGCCGGCGATGAACTTCGTGCCCTGCAGCATCAGCGACGGTGGCGCCGAGCTGGGGGTGCGGATCGGCGAGTCGCTGGTGCTACCCGTTCCCGCCGGGCGGCGCGACCGCTACCGCGCCTATTCCGGACGCTCCATGCTGCTGGGCATCCGCCCCGAGCACTGCTTCGACGCCAAGACCCATCAGCCCGCCGCCGGCCAAGCCCCGTTCGAGATCGTCGCCGGGGTGGTCGAGCCGTTGGGCATCGACACCATGGTCCATTTCGAGCTGGCCGCCACGCCGGTGTGCGCCCGCGTCAACTCCTACGCCGTATCGAGCGAGGGCGAGCGCCTCGCCATGGTGATGGACATGAACAACATGCACCTGATCGATCCGCAGACGGACAAGGTGGTGTGAGATGTCTCCCAAGCCCACGCTGAACATCGGCTTCATCGGCAGCGGCTTCATCGCCCGCTTCCACCTCCAGTCGCTGGAGGGCGTGCGCAACTGCCGCGTCGCCGGCGTCTACAGCCCGACCGCCGCCCGGCGCGATGCCTTCGCGGCGCTCGCCGACGAGAAGGGGCTCGGCCCCTGCGTCGCCTTCGCTTCGCTCGACGATATGCTGTGCTCGCCCGACATCGACGCGGTCTGGGTTTGCGGCCCCAACGACAAGCGGGTCGAGCACTTCCGCGCCATCCACGGCCTGGTCAAGGCGGGCAAGGCGTCCCTGCTGGGGGTCGCCTGCGAGAAGCCGCTCGCCCGCTCGCTCGGCGAGGCCCGCGAGATCCTGCGCCTGACCGAGGACGCCGGCCTCAACCACGGCTATCTCGAGAACCAGCTGTTCTCGACCGCGGTCGTCCGTGGCAAGGACATCATCTGGCGGCGCGGCGTGCCGGGCGCGGGACGTCCCTACCTGGCGCGGGCCGCCGAGGAGCACAGCGGCCCGCATGAGCCCTGGTTCTGGATGGGCGAGCGCCAGGGCGGCGGCGTGCTGTCGGACATGATGTGCCACAGCGTCGAGGTTGCACGCTTCCTGCTGACCGCCCCCGGCGAGCCGCGCGACGCCTTGAAGCTGGTGAGCGCCAACGCGACCGTCGCCAACCTGAAGTGGACGCGGCCCGCCTACGTCGCCCGCCTCAACGAGATGTACGGTGGCCAGGTCGACTACGCCCGCAAGCCGGCCGAAGATTTCGCCCGCGGCACCCTGACCCTGGAAACCCCCGACGGCGAGCCGGTCATCATCGAGGCGACCACCTCGTGGGCCTACGTCGGCGCCGGGCTGCGCATCCAGCTCGAGTTGCTCGGCCCCGAGTACGCGATGGAGTTCACCTCGCTCGGCACCGGGCTGAAGGTGTTCCTGTCGCGCTCCCTGGTCGGCCGCCAGGGCGAGGACATGGTCGAGAAGCAGAACGCCGAGCACGGCCTGATGCCGGTGCTGGAGGACGAGGCGGGCGTGTACGGCTACACCCTCGAGAACCGGCACATGGTCGAGGCGTTCCGCAGCGGCACCCGGCCGTTAGAGACCCTCGCCGACGGGGTCGCGGTGATCGAGATGCTGATGGCTCTCTACAAGTCGGCGGAGACAGGGCAGACGGTGCGCTTTCCCGATCCCGGACTTGAGAAGTTCATCCCGAAAGTTGCGCGGGCAGACGGACCGTGAACCGGCCCGCTTCAACGATGTCAGACAGGAGGAGACGAACCATGCGTGGCACGTGGACAACGCTTCTCGGCGCCGGCGCCCTGGGGGCCCTGATGGCCACCGCGGCATGGGCGGACACGACGATCAAGATCGCCTATCCCGGCTGGGACTCCGCGGAACAGGAGAAGGAGGTCACCAGCATCTTCCAAGCCTACGAGAAGGCCAATCCCGGGACCAAGATCGAGATCATCTCGATTCCCTTCCCGCAGATGAAGCAGAAGCTGATCGTGTCGCTGCGGTCCGGCGACGCCCCCGATGTCGGCTACATCGACGGGCGCTGGCTGCAGGAGATGCAGGCGGCGGGTTTCCTGTCCGACCTCACCGCCTTCATGAAAACCCAGCCGATGGACGACTGGCACGAGCTGCCGTGGAAGACGGCGACGGTCGACGGCAAGATCTACGCCATCCCGGACCGCATCGATCCGTGGATGATCTATTACAACACCGACATGTTCAAGAAGGCGGGAGTCGAGAAGTTCCCCGCCACCATGAGCGAGTTCGTCGAGGTTTCGAAGAAGCTGACCGGCGGCGGCCAGTACGCGTACGGACTGATCGGCGCCAATGACGCCACCCTGATCGGACGCTTCCTGAACTTCCTGTACGCCTTCGGCGGCAACTTCCTGACCCCGGACGGCAAGCAGGGCGCCCTCAACACGCCTGAGGCGGTGGCCGCGTTCCAGTACTACGGCGACCTTCTCAACAAGCACAAGGTCGCGCAGCCCTCGGCTCTGGCCAACAGCCACAACGACGTCCGCCAGCTGTTCATGACCGGCCAGGTGGCGATGATGATCGACGGCCCGTGGGCGCGCGGCACCCTGAAGCAGATGGCGCCCAACCTGAACTGGCACGTCGGCCAGATCCCCGCCGCCGACGGCAAGAAGCCGCGCTTTACCATGAGCTCGTGGTACTACGCGCTGTTCTCGCCCAGCAAGGTGAAGCCCGAGGTCGAGAAGTTCATCGCCTATCTGCTGAAGCCGGAAAACATGGCCCGCAGCGTGGTCACCATCCCGGCGCGCAAGTCGGCGGCGGCGATGCCGCGCTTCCAGACCGCCGATTGGAAGCCTTGGATCGAGGCCGCGCCCTACGGCGATCCGCTGCCGATCACCGACAAGTTCTCGCAGATCGCGGACATCGTCGGCAACGCGGTGCAGCAGGTGCTGTCGCAGCGGATGACCGCCCAGCAGGCCGCCGACGACGCCAACAAGCAGGTGAATGCGCTGCTGAAGTGACGCCGTAGGCACCATGGAGGGGTGCATTCCACGGCATTGCCGCGGCCGATGCACCCCCCGTTCCCCCCTGCGAGGGGGGAGTCAGGATCGAGTCTGGAGACATCGTCATGAAGTCACCCGTTCGCATCGCTCTCCTCGGGACGGGGTTCATTGCCGAGTTCCGCCGCCAGGTCTACGCCCGGCTCCAGGGTGTCGAGGTGGTGGCCGTGATGGGGCGGGATGCCGAGAAGACCAAGGCATTCGCGGCGGCCAATCAGATCGGCTACGCCGCCACCTCTCTCGATGGCCTGCTCGCCGGGCCCGAATTCGACGCCGCCGACATCTGCCTGCCCAACGACCTGCATTGCGAGGCGGCGGTCCGCCTGGCCGGGGCCGGCCGTCACCTCATCTGCGAGAAGCCGCTGGCCCGCACCGCCGAGGAGGCGCGCACGATGGTCGAGGCGGCCCACGCGGCGCGCATTCTCCACTGCTACGGCGAGAACCTGCTGTTCTCCCCCGACATGGCCGAGATCGCCTCGGTGGTGCAACGCGGCATCATCGGGCGGCCGCTGTGGATGCGCGGCCGCGAGGGGCATTTCGGCCCCCACTCGCCGTGGTTCTACGACAAGCGGCGGGCCGGCGGCGGCGCGCTGCTCGACATGGGCTGCCACATGATCGGCGCCTTCAACGCGCTGACCGACGAGAAGGCGACCCAGGTCTTCGCCCACACCCCGACCTTGCACCACGACACCGACTGCGACGACGCCGCCCTGGTTCTGGTCCGCTATGGCGAGCGGCTGGTCGGACAAGCCGAGGCATCGTGGGTGCAGCGCGGCGGGATGGCGGTCGATTTCGAGGTGTGGGGCGACGAGGGCATGATCACCTACGACCGCTCCAGCCTGTCGCAGCCGATCCGGGTGTTCTCGAAGCGCGACACCGAGCGCTATTTCACCGAGAAGGCCGAGCACAAGCAGGGCTGGCTGTTCCCCACCGTGCAGGAGTACTGGCGCTACGGCTACTTCGACCAGATCCGGCATTTCGTGGAATGCCTCCGCGACGGCCGCATCCCGATGCTCACCTTCGACGACGGGCTCGAGGTGAACCGGATCATCGACGCCGCCTACCGCTCGCACGCCTCGGGCCACTGGGAAGAGGTCGCATGACGGCGACCGCCGCATCGCTGCCGCCGCTCCGCCGCCGGCGCCACACCTGGATCGCCAAGGGCTACCTGTTCGCGATGCCCCTCCTGGTGGTGCTGGCGCTCGCCGTGCTGCTGCCAGCGCTCTACAACGTCGTGATTGCGTTCTTCGACTATAACGCGATGACCCAGGCGTGGCGGTTCGCCGGGCTCAAGAACTTCGTCAAGCTGTGGGATTCCCCGTACTTCTGGAATTCGTTCGTCGTCACCCTGATCTGGGTGGTCGGCAACATCACCCTGCAGCTTGCCGTCGGGCTGGCGGTGGCGCTGGCGCTGAACTCGATCGTGCGTTTCCGAGGCGCCTTCACGGGCATCATGATGATCCCGTGGATCTCGTCCTTCGTCGTCGTCGCCATCCTGTTCTTGTGGATCTACCACCCGCAGCTCGGGGTGCTGAACGACCTGCTGCTGCGGCTCGGCGCCATCGAGCGGCCGGTGGCGTGGCTGGCCTCGCCGGAGCTGGCCCAGCTCTCGCTGATCCTCGCCAACACCTGGAAGTTCTTCCCGCTGGTGATGATCACCCTGTTCGCCGGCCTGCAGGACGTCTCGACCGAGCAGCTCGAGGCGGCCGACGTCGACGGCGCCAACCCGTTCCAGAAGTTCCGCATGGTCACCCTGCCGACCATCATGCCCAGCATCTCGACCGCCGTGCTGCTGTCGACGATCTGGGCCTACAACTCGTTCACGCTGCCCATCATCATGACCGCCGGCGGCCCGTTGCGGGCGACCGAGATCCTGGGCCTGTTCATCTACAAGCAGGCGTTCGATTCGTTCGACTTCGGCGCCGCAGCCGCGTGCTCGCTGGTGCTGTTCGTGCAGATTCTGGTGGTCATCATGCTGTACCTGCGCGTGCTGGACAAGCGCTGACATGGCCAGGCAACGCTCCAAACGCGCCCGCAACCGCCTTCGCCTGGCGCTGGCCTACGGCTTCCTGACCGTCGCCGCGACGGTGGTGGTGTTTCCGTACCTCTGGATGGCGCTGACCAGCTTCAAGCCGATCGAGGAGTTCTTCACCTACCCGCTGCAGTGGCTGTCGGAGAACTGGACCCTCGGCCAATACCGGGCGGTGCTCGAGGATCCCCGGTTCCTCAAGTCGCTGTGGAACAGCTTCGTCGTCTCGACCACCGTCACCGCCGTCAGCCTCCTGCTGTCGATCCCGGCCGCCTACGGCCTGACGCGGCTGCGCGTGCGCGGCGGCAAGGGCGTGCTGGTGATGATTCTCAGCTCGCAGTTCTTCCCGCCGATGATCTTCTTCGTGCCGTTCTACATCATCCTGTCCCAGTTCCAGCTCCTGAACACGATTTCCGGCCTGGTGTTCGCCTACCTGTCGGTCACCCTGCCGGTGTGCACGTGGATGATCGCCACCACCTTCCGCAACATCCCCTACGAGCTGGAGGAGGCGGCGCGGGTCGACGGCTGCGGCGACATCCGCACCATCCTCGAGGTGGTGCTGCGGATGTCGCTGCCGGGCATCATCACCGCCGGCCTGTTCGCCTTCGTGCTGGCTTGGCAGGAGTACATTTTCGCCCTTCTCTACACGACCACCACCGAGGCGCAGACGGCGCCGGTGATCCTTTTCTTCTTCCTCGGCCAGCATCAGATCGACTACGGTCGCCTGATGGCCGCGGCGGTTCTCCTCAGCCTGCCGATCATCGTCCCATTCATGGTCATGCAGCGCTACTTCCGCCAGGGCCACGGCGAAGGCGGGGTCAAGGGATAAGGGTTCCGCCCGCCCGGGCCAGCCACAAGGAGCGTTCATGATCCGCGATTTCATCCGCGAGCAGCCGGCCGTGATCGAGCGCGTGCTGGCGCGCTTCCCGCAAGCCCTCGACACCGTCGCCGCGGCACCCGCCCCGCGCGAGATCCGGCTGATCGGCTCGGGCACCTCGAAGAACGCGCTGTTCGCCGTCGCCCCCACTTTCGAGCGGCTGCTCCGGGTCCGGGTCCGGGTCGAGGGGCCGCTGGCGTTCCTCAAGTCGGCCGCCCCGGGTGACGACTGTCTCGCGGTCGTGCTGTCGCAGACCGGCACCAGCACCACCTCGATCGCCGCCCTCGAGCGGGCCCAGGAACTGGGCTTCCGCACCCTTGCCTTGACCGCCGAGGCATCCAGCGGGTTCGCCGGCCGTGCGCGCTGCCCGCTGACGATGCCGGTCGGGCCGGAGCCGGTCGGCCCCAAGACCAAGGGCTACACGGCGAGCATCGCCTGCCTGCTGCTGCTCGCCCGCCATCTGGCCGGCAGCGCCGCCGGGATCCGCTTCGAGCGGTCGCGGATCGAACCCTGGATCGCGGAGGCCGAACGGGCCGTCGCGCCGCTGGCCTCGCGCGGGATCGACCAGGTGATGGTGCTGGCCCAGGACGCCCACGAGGCGACCGCCCTGGAAGGGGCTCTGAAGGTGGCCGAGATGGCCGGGGTGGCGGCGGCCGCCTTCGATACCGAGGAGGCCCTGCATGGTCGCTTCCATGCCCTTTCGCCGGACAGCCTGGCTCTCTTCGTGGCAGCCGACAGCGACGCCGCGGCGACCGCCGCCGGTGCCTGCGAGGGCCTGGCGGGCCTCGGCATCACCGGCCGCATCCTCGATCTCGCCGGCACCGCGCCGGCCGCCTGGCGCCTCGACCTCGCGGCTCCCGCATCCGGTGAGCTCGACCTCGCGCTCGCCATCGTGCCGTTCCAGTGGCTCGCGACGACGCTAGCCGAGGCGCGCGGCATGCGGCCCGAGGACATGCGCTATCCCGACATGTCGCGGCGGCTGCGCATCAAGACCCCCGGCGGCCCGCCATGACTCTGCTGGCGGGCCTCGACTTCGGCGGCACTTCGGTCAAGCTGGGGCTGGTGGACGGCGGCACCGGCGCGGTGCTCGCCCGCGGCGCGGTGCCGGTCCGCCGCGACATGAGCTTCGCCGAGCTCGCCGGCGCGGTCGAGCAGGCCCTGGAGGGATTCCCGGCCGGCAAGCCGGCGGCGATCGGCATCGCGAGCCCCGGCTACGCGGACCCCGAAACCGGCGTGCTGATCGACGGCACCAACAACATCCCGGCCCTTGGCGAAGGCCAATCGCTGACCGCTCGCTTCGCCGCCCGCTACCGGGTGCCGGTGACGATCGACAACGACGGCACCTGCGCCGCCCTGGGCGAGCTGGCGTTCGGCTGCGCCCGGGGGTTGCGCCGGTTCGTCCTGATGACGCTGGGCACCGGGATCGGCGGCGGCGTGGTGATCGACGGCAGGCCGGTGCTGGGGTCGCGCAGGACTCCGCCCGAGATCGGCGCCGTCTGCCTCGACCCCGACGGCCCGGTGAACTACAGCGGCGTGCCCGGCAGCTTCGAGCGCCTCGCCTGCGCCGCCAGCGTAGTCGAGCGCTACCGGGCTGCCGGCGGCGGCACGGCGTCGACCTCCGCCGAGGTGTTCGCTCTGGTCGATCGCGACGATCCTGCTGCCGTCGCCGCAGTGGATGGCATCGCCCGTGCCATCGCCCAGGCCTGCGGCATCATGACCAATCTGCTCAACCTCGAAGCCTGCATCCTGGGGGGAGGCATGTCCGGCGCCGGCCCGATGCTGGCGCGGCGGGTCGAAAGCCACCTCGAGCGCTACACCTGGCCGCTCCTGCGCCGCAACGTCGAGATCAGGCTCGCAGCGCTCGGCAACGACGCCGGCCTGCTCGGCGCCGCGGCCATCGCCGGCCGGGCAGCCGGCCTGCTTCCCTCCTGAGTTCCGGCTCCCGGCCTACGGGCGCATCTGCAGGAGCTGCGCCGCCACCGACAGCGCGATCTCGGCGGGGCGCTTGCCGGCGATCCCGGGCAGGCCGATCGGGCAGAGGACGGAGGCAACCCGCTCCTCCGGCACGCCGCTTTCGAGCAGGCGGGCGCGAATGCCGCCCCACTTGCTCTTCGACCCGATCACCCCGATCGAGCCGAGGTCGCTCCGCGCCAGGGCGGCGGCGACGATCTCGTAGTCGCGGTCGTGGCCGTGGGTCATGACGCGGACGTGAGTGCCGGGGGCCAGCGTCGCAACCTCCGCCGCCGGATCCGCGCTGATGCGTGCGACCGCCCGGCCCGGCAGCGGCGGCGCCAGGGCGGCGGCGCGCTCGTCGATCCACAGCACGCCGACGTCGGTGCCATCGAGCACCCGCACCAGGGCGCGGCCGACATGGCCGGCGCCGAACAGCGCGAGCCGCAGGGCCGGGGCCAGCAGCGGCTCGAACAGAAGGGTCAACGCCCCGCCGCAGAGCTGATCGAGGTCCGGGCCGAGCGCGAGCTTCTCCAGCCGGGGCTCGGCCGAGCCCTGGGCCAGCATCTGCCGCGCCATGTCGATGGCCCGGCCTTCCAGCGCGCCGCCGCCGATTGTCCCGGCAAGGCCGGCGGCGGCGACCACCATCTTGGTCCCCGCCGGACGTGGGGTGGAGCCATGCGCGGTGACGATCGTGACCAGGACGTGCGGCTCGCCCTCCTCGTCCAGCGCCACCAGGGCGCGGCGCCAGTCGCCTCCGGTCCAGTCGCTCATCGCCTTCCTCCTGCGGTTCGGGCCGCCGCAACGGCCCCGAGGATGCGCTCCGGGGTGGCCGGCGCGGCAAGCTGCGGCACGTGTCCGGCCGGACCCAGCGAGGCGACCGCATCGCGCAGCGCCAGCCACACCGAGATCGCCAGCATGAACGGCGGCTCGCCGACCGCCTTGGAGCGGAACACCGTCGCCTCCTCGTTGGGAAGCGTCAGCAGCTCGACCCTGAAATCCGGTGGAACGTCCCGGCCGGTCGGAATCTTGTAGGTGGACGGCCCGTGGGTGAGGAGGCGTCCCTCGCCGTCCCAGACCAGCTCCTCCATCGTCAGCCAGCCGAGCCCCTGCACGAAAGCGCCTTCCACCTGGCCCCGGTCGATCGCGGGGTTCAGCGAGCTGCCGACGTCGTGAAGAAGATCGCTGCGCAGCGGCCGCCATTCGCCGGTCAGGGTGTCGATCGCCACTTCGGATACCGCCACCCCGTGGGCGAAGTAGAAGAAGGGGTGGCCGCGCATGGCGGCAAGGTCGAAATCGATCCTCGGCGTGCGGTAGTACCCGGTGGCGGACAGCGACACCCGTGCCCGGTACGCCTCCTGCACGATCTCGGCGAACGGCAGCGCATGGTTGCCGGCGCGCACCATGCCGTCGGCGAACGCCACCTCGGAGGCGGCGACGCCGAACCGCGCCGCGGCCACCTCGGCCAGCCGGCCCTTGATCGTCTCGGCGGCCTGCAGCGCCGCCATCCCGTTGAGATCGGAGCCGGACGAGGCGGCGGTGGCCGAGGTATTCGGCACCTTGTCGGTGGTGGTGGCGGTGATCTTCACGGCCTCCAGCGGCACCGAGAACGCCTCGGCCACCACCTGCGCCACCTTGACCAGCAGCCCCTGCCCCATCTCGGTGCCGCCGTGGTTGAGGCGGATCGACCCGTCCGTGTAGACGTGCACCAGGGCACCCGCCTGGTTCAGCTCGATCTTGTTGAACGAGATGCCGAATTTGACCGGTGACAGCGCCAGCCCCTTGCGGATCACCGGGCTGCCTGCGTTGAAAGCATCGACCGCCTTGCGCCGCGTCGAATACTCCGACGAGGCGAGGATGCGTTCGACCATCGACGGCAGGCGGAAGTGCTCGATCCTCTGGTGGTAGGGCGTGACGTCGCAGCCCGACTCGCGTGCGTAGAAGTTGAGGCGCCGGATCGCGACCGGATCGCGGCCGAGGGTGCGGGCGATCTGGTCCATCATCGTCTCGGCCGCCATCATGCCCTGCGGCCCGCCGAAGCCGCGGAACGCGGTGTTCGACTGGGTATTGGTCTTGCATGCCAGCCCGCGCAGCCGGGCATGGGGGTAGAAGTAGGCGTTGTCGGCGTGGCTGAGGGCGCGCGAGATCACCGCCGCCGAAAGGTCCGCCGACCATCCGCAGCGCGCCGCCAGGTCCATCGTCACGGCGCGGATCCGCCCCTCCCCGTCGAGGCCGACCTGCCAGCGCAGCAGGAAGTCGTGGCGCTTGCCGGTCACCGTCATGTCGGTGTCGCGGTCGAGCCGCAGCTTGACCGGGCGTGCGGTCTTGCGCGCCAGCACCGCGGCGATGCCGGCGACCAGCGTCGCCTGGCTCTCCTTGCCGCCGAACCCGCCGCCCATGCGCCGCACCTCGACGGCAACCGCGTGCTGGGGAATCCCCAGCAACCGGGCCACCATGTGCTGCACCTCGGTCGGATGCTGGGTGCCCGACAGCACCAGCATGTCGCCGTCCTCCTGCGGGACCGCCAGCGCGCACTGGGTTTCGAGATAGAAATGCTCCTGGCCGCCGACCATCAGCTCGCCGTCGAGACGGACGGCGGCTTTCGCCAACTCCGCATCCGGCTCGCCACGCAGCATCTCGACCGGGTCCAGCACCCAGCGCTTCTTCTCGTAGGCCTCCCGCAGGTCGAGCAGCGCCGGCAGCGGTGTCGCCTCCAGGCGCACCAGCGACGCCGCCTCGCGCGCCTGGGCGGGGCTGGCCGCCGCGACCGCCGCCACCGGATGGCCGACGTACTCCGCCACCTCGGGCGGCAGCAGCGGCTCGCTTGAGAATGCGGGTGCTATGTCGTTGACGCCGGGAATGTCGGCGGCGGTGACGATCGCCGCCACCCCCGGCACGGCCAGCGCGGCCGCGGCATCGATCGCGGTCAGCCTGGCGTGCGGCCACGGGCTGGTGACGAGGTGGGCGTGCAGGCAGCCTTTCGGCTCCGGCATGTCATCGAGGTAGACGGCCTCGCCGGTGACGTGTTTGCGGGCGCTGTCGTGGGCGACCGCAGCATGGACTCCCCCCGGCGGGCTCACGGCGCACCTTCCAGGGCGTCAAGCGTGGCCGCGACGCCCGCCGGCCCCGCCGTGTCCCACCACAGGCGCTCCAGCAGGTTGCCGCACACGGTCGCCCGGTACCCTGCGCTGCCGCGGACGTCGCTGATCGGGCGCACCGCGCGCCGGGCCGCTTCGCCGGCGGCGCGCGCCGTCTCCAGGCTCCACAGCCTGCCGGTGAGCGCGACCTCGACCTCCGGCGTCCGCAGCGGCCGTTCGGCGATGCCGCCGAACGCCACCCGCGCCCTGGTTACCCGGCCGTCCTCGACCGACAGCGCGAAGGCTGCCGAAACGGCGGCGATATCCTGGTCGATGCGCCTGGCCACCTTGTAGGCGCGCACCAGCGTCGCCGCGCCCGGCGCCGGAATGCGGACGGAGACGACGACCTCGCCCGGCCGCAGCACGGTCTTTCGGTAGCCGGTGACGAAGTCCTCGACCGCCACCGTCCGGCGGCCTTCGCGCGAAGCCAGTTCGACCGACGCGCCGAGGGCGATCAGCGGCGGCAACGTGTCGCCGATCGGCGAGGCGTTGGCGAGGTTGCCGCCGATGGTGCCGACGGCGCGGATCTGGGCGGCGCCGATGCGCCGCACCAGGGCGCCGACGCTCGGCGCCAGCGCCGAGATCGCCTCCAGCGCGTCGGCATAGGGGACGGCGGCGCCGATCACGGTATCGCGGCCCTCGCGGCCGACGGCAGCAAGCTCGCCGACGCGCGCCAGCGAGACGACGCAGCGCGGCTCCTCGTGCCGCTTGGTGATGCGCAGGCCGAGATCGGTGCCGCCCGCCAGCACCCAGGCCTCGGGCTCCTCCGCCAGCACGGCCAGCGCAGCATCGAGGTCGCGCGGCGCGACGAAGCGGCCGCCGCCGGCGCGGTAGTCGAGAGGCTGGGCACAGTCGCGCTCCAGGGTGGCGGCGATCTCCGCCTCTTCGACCGCAGGCGCTATCACCGGCAGGGCGCGCGCCGCCTCCAGGATCGGGCGGTAGCCGGTGCAGCGGCAAAGGTTGCCGGCAATCGCGTCGAGGATGGTTTCGTCATCCCGCTCCGGCCGTCGCGCCAGCGCCGCCAGGGCGATCGCGAAGCCGGGCGAGCAGAAGCCGCACTGGGTGCCGTGGGTGTCGGCCAGCAGGCGTTGCGCCGGGTGCAGGCTGCCGTCCCCGCGCGCCAGCCCCTCGGCGGTGACGACCGCGCGGCCGTCCACCTGCGGCAGCATGAGGATGCACGCGTTCACCGCCCGCCAGTCGAGCCTGGCCCGCCGCGGCGTACCGATCAGCACCGAGCAGGCGCCGCAGTCGCCCTCGGCGCAGCCTTCCTTGACCGCCGTCAGCCCCTGGCCGCGCAGCCACTCCAGCAGCGTCGTATGCGGAGGGAGTCCGCTCAGGCGGCAGGGCCGGCCGTTCAGGAAGAACCGGATCTCGGGGCGCATCGGAGCACTGCGATTGCGAATGTCGGTTTTATTTGATCACAGATGGACACGGATGAACACGGGGTAATCCAGAGCCGTCATTGTCATTCCCGCGAAGGCTGGAATCCAGACTGGAGAGCCATGAACTGCAAACCAGCTTGTCCGGAACCGGCCGCCATTTCTGGATTCCCGCCTTCGCGGGAATGACGACTAGTGTACGAGGTCTGCGGCTGGTTCTCGCTCCTCAGCGATGATCCAATGGACATGAAGCCGCCCGCGGGACGTCATTTCCTCTTCATCGCTTCCCGCAGCGCCGCAGCGAGGGCGCCCTCGGACTGGGCGGGAGGCTTGGGCGACGGGGAATGGCGGGGCGCCGGGCGCGAGGCGGAGGGCTGCTGCCGCTCGCGCTGCGGCCGGGTGCCGTCGTCGCTGCGCATCGATAGCGCGATCCGCTTGCGCTTGACGTCGACCTCGATCACCCGGACGTGGACGACGTCGCCCGCCTTGACCACCTCGCGCGGGTCCTTGACGAAGCGGTCGGCGAGCTGGGAGACGTGGACCAGCCCGTCCTGGTGGACGCCGATGTCGACGAAGGCGCCGAAGTTGGCGACGTTGGTGACCGTTCCCTCAAGCCGCATGCCGGGGACCAGGTCCTTGATCTCCTCCACCCCTTCCTTGAAGGCGGCGGTCTTGAACTCGGGGCGCGGGTCGCGGCCGGGTTTTTCCAGTTCGGCCAGGATGTCCTTGACCGTCGGCAAGCCGAAGCGGTCGTCGACGAATACCGCCGGGTCGAGGCTGCGCAGGGCGCGGCTGTCGCCCATCAGCGCGCGCAGGTCGCGGCCGCAGGCGGCGACGATGCGCTGGGCCAGCCCGTAGGCCTCGGGGTGCACCGCCGAGGCGTCGAGCGGCTCCTCGCCGTTCGGGATGCGCAGGAAGCCGGCACACAGCTCGAACGTCCGCGGACCCAGCCTGGCCACCTTGAGGAGCTGCTTTCGGGTGCGGAACGGTCCTTCGGCGTCGCGGTGGGCGATGATCGCCTCGGCCAGCGAGGCGCCCAGCCCCGACACGCGGGCGAGCAGCGACGCCGAGGCGGTGTTGAGATCGACGCCGACCGCGTTCACCGCATCCTCCACCACCGCGTCGAGCGCGCGGGCGAGGCGGCCCTGGTCGACGTCGTGCTGGTACTGGCCGACGCCGATCGACTTGGGGTCGATCTTGACCAGCTCGGCCAACGGGTCCTGGAGGCGCCGGGCGATCGAAACCGCGCCACGCAGCGAGACGTCGAGGCCGGGCAGCTCGGCCGAGGCCGCCGCCGAGGCGGAGTAGACCGAGGCCCCCGCCTCGCTCACCACCACCTTGATCGGTTTCGGCGCCGGCATGGCGGCGATGATCTCCGAAGCGAGCCGGTCGGTCTCGCGGCTGGCGGTGCCGTTGCCGATCGCCACCAGCTCGACCCTGTGCTTGCGGATCAGGTGGGCGAGCTCGGCCATCGCGCCTTGGACGTCGTTCCTGGGCTGGAACGGGTAGACGGTGGCGGTGTCCAGCACCTTGCCGGTGCCGTCCACGACCGCGACCTTGACCCCGGTCCGGATGCCGGGGTCGAGCCCCATGGTGGCGCGCGAGCCGGCCGGCGCCGCCAGCAGCAGGTCCTTGAGGTTGCGGGCGAAGACGTGGATCGCCTCTTCCTCGGCCCGCTCGCGCAGCTCGGTCATCAGATCGAGCGAGAGATGCAGCGAGATCTTCACCCGCCACGCCCAGCGCGCCACCTCCAGCAGCCACGTGTCCGCCGCCTTGCCGGGAATGGCGATGCGATAGGCGTTGGCGATCATCCGCTCCACCGGCTTCACGGGCGAGGCGTCCTCGGCATCGACCTCGATGTCGACGGAAAGAAAGCCCTCGTTGCGCCCGCGCAGCATGGCCAGCGCGCGGTGACTGGGCGCCTTCGCCCACGGCTCGGCGTGATCGAAGTAGTCGGAGAACTTCGCCCCTTCTTCCGCCTTGCCTTCGACAACCCTGGCGCGCAGCACGGCCTTCCCCTTGAGGTAGCCGCGCAAGGACCCGACCAGGTCGGCGTTCTCGGCGAAGGTCTCGGCCAGGATGTCGCGCGCGCCTTCGAGCGCCGCCTTGGCGTCCGGCACCTGATCGGTGACGAAGCCAGCCGCCAGCTCGGCCGGGACTACGGAACGGTCGGCGAGGATCGCCTCGGCGAGCGGCCCCAAGCCGCGCTCGCGGGCGATCTCGGCCTTGGTGCGGCGCTTCGGGCGATAGGGCAGGTACAGGTCTTCCAGCTCCGCCTTGGTGACGGCGGCTGCGATCTTCCCTTCCAGCTCGTCGGTCAGCTTGCCCTGCTCGCGGATCGAGTCCAGCACCGTGGCGCGCCGCGCCTCCAGCTCGCGCAGATAGGCGAGCCGCTCCTCCAGCGTCCGAAGCTGGGTGTCGTCGAGCCCGCCCGTCGCCTCCTTCCGGTAGCGGGCAATGAACGGCACCGTCGCGCCCTCGTCCAGAAGCGCGACCGCCGCGCCCACCTGGGCCGGCTTGCAGGCGATCTCGGCGGCGATGGTGGCGGCGATGCGGTCGGCGGCGGCAGTCATTCAGGACCTCGTGGCAGGTTTCGCGGCGGCGACGATAGGACAACGGGACCCGCATGCCAACGCCTTGACATCCGTCGGGGCGGAGAGCGGCGCGGTTTCGACTCGCCGGTATCGGAATCCCTCCTGCCCTGGCGAAGAGGGCTGCTTCGAGGGCGGTCGAATTTTGGGCAAGCACTTGCGAATCGATCGCGATATCCTCATTCGCCTCTTGGCAGGCCGCAGGCCGCCGACCGCCCAATAATTGGTCCGCCTGCTCGGAGATTGGGCTGGACGAATTGATTTGACTAAGGAATCGGCCTCCGCCTGTAATCGCACAACCTTCGCTGGCGGGGAGGCGCGGTTTGGCGGAGGTCGGACTGTAAAGGTCACGTTAGGACAAGGAGGGCCCCATGGCCGATTTCGGGACGTCACTGGATCGCCGCAGATTCCTCAAGTTGTGCGCAGCCGCTTCGGCGGTTACCGCGCTGCCCCTCGCAACCCGGCCGGCGCAGGCCAAGGCCAGCGCGGTTTACTGGCTGACGTGGGAGAACCTCGCCAAGGCGGAATACCTGGCGCCGTACCTGGCGGCAGGCGGGGTGCCGATCACCAAGGGCTTCATCGGCAGCGACGACGAGCAGTTCGCCAAGCTGCGGGCCGGCGGCGGCTCGGAGTGGGACCTGATCACGCCGGGCATCGACAAGGCCGAGCTGTACATCGCCTCCAACCTGCTGCAGCCGCTAGACCTTTCAAAGATCCCGAACGCCGCGCACCTCTATGCGCCGTTCAAGACCTCGCCGCTCGGCAAGAAGGATGGCAAGACCTACAACATCCCCTTCTACTGGGGCATCAATCCGATCGTCTATCGCGCCGACCTGATGGACAAGGAGCCCGATTGGTCGACCCTGTTCGAGGGAGAGAAGTACAAGGGCCGGCTGGCGATGCGCGACTACGCGCTGGAGGGCATCGTGATCTCCGCCCTCTACGTCGGCATCCCCCGCGACAAGCTGTTCAAGATGGGTGCCAAGGAGCTGGCCGAGTGCAAGAAGGCCCTGCTCGCCCAGAAGAAGCTGCTGCGCACCTACTGGAACTCGATCGGCGACCTCACCAACCTGTTCGCCTCGGGCGAGGTCGTGTGCGCGTTCTCGTGGGTGCCGCCGTACTACGACCTCAAGGCCCGCGGCCTCAACATGGGGATGGCCAAGCCGAAGCAGGGCGTCATCGGCTGGTGCGATTCGCTCGCCATCCCGGCGCAGTCGAAGCCGGAGGGCGTCGAGGCTGCGCACGCGCTGATCAACTACCTGCTCGGGCCCGAATACGGTAAGCTGCTGGCCGTCGGTGGCCCCTACGCCCAGAGCACCGACATCGCGCGCTCCTCGCTCACCGACGAGCAGCAGGAACGCATCTTCGTCAAGGACCTGGGCGTCATGGACTCCTTCGTCTGGAAGGAGAATCCCGCAAACTACGGCGACTGGGTGCGCTTGTGGAACGAAGTGAAAGCGAGCTGAGCGGAGACGCCGGTGATGAGGGGGCGCAAAGCCCCCTCCTCGTCGCCCGCAACCTGACCAAGGACTACGGGCCCGTGCGGGCGGTCAGAAGCGTCGACTTCACCCTCCGCCACGACAGCTTTGTCACCATCCTCGGGCCCTCCGGGTGCGGCAAGACCTCGATCCTGCGCATGATCGGAGGCTTCGAGGCGGTGAGCGGCGGCGAACTCACGCTCGACGGCGTCGACATCACCGCGGTGCCGGCCAACCGGCGCCCCGTCAACACGGTGTTCCAGCAGTACGCGCTGTTCCCGCATCTCAGCGTGCGCGACAATGTCGCCTTCGGGCTCCGGATGAAGGGCCGCACCGCCGAGATGGCAAAACGGGTCGACGAGGCGCTCGCCATCGTCCGCATGGAGGCGATGGCGGACCGCTTCCCCGCCCAGCTTTCCGGCGGCCAGCAGCAGCGGGTCGCGCTGGCCCGCGCGTTCGTCAACCAGCCCCGCCTGCTGCTCCTCGACGAGCCCCTCTCGGCGCTCGACCGCAAGATGCGCAAGCACATGCAGATCGAGCTCAAGGAGCTGCGCCAGCGTCTCGGCATGACGTTCTTCTACGTCACCCACGACCAGGACGAGGCGTTCGCGCTGTCGGACTGGATGATCGTCATGAACCATGGCGTCATCGAGCAGCAGGGCGCGCCGCAGGACATCTACCGTCGCCCCGCCAACGCCTATGTCGCCGATTTCATCGGCGGCGCCAACCTGGTGCCGGTCACGGTGATGGCCAAGCGCGACGGCGTGGCCGGCGCCGACACCCCGATGGGTCGCATCGAATGCCCCTGCGCGGCAGGGGTGGCCGCCGGAAGTACCGCCTTCCTGTGCCTGCGGGCGGAGCATCTGGTGCTGTCGCCAGCCGCGACGGCGCGGGCCTTCGACGGCGTCGTCACCCATGTCATCTTCCAGGGCGACAGCAAGATCGTCGAGGTCGAGGGCGCCGGCCGCAGGCTGACTCTCACCGCCGCGGGCACCGACGGAGTCGAGCCCGGCAGCGCGGTCAGGGTCGGCTTCGACGACGCCCACGCCTGGATCGTGGCCGGCTGATGGCCAGCCTGGAGGACACCCGGCGCAAGGAGTTCGCCGTCCTGGCGACGCCTGCGGTTCTGTTCGTCGGCGCGTTCTGCATCGCGCCGCTGGCGCTGCTGTTCCTCTACAGTTTCTACCGGGTCGACTTCGTCGCCATGGTTCCGGACCTCAACCTGCGGAACTACGCGACCGTAGTCACCAGCGAGACCTACCGCACGCTGATCGGCAAGGCGATGCTGCACGGCGCCCTGGTCGCCGGCTTCACCGCCGTGCTCGCCTATCCGCTCGCGTTCTTCATCGCCATGCGGGTCAAGGTCTACAAGGCGGCGCTGCTGACCGCGCTCCTGATCCCGCTCTACACCGGCGACCTGGTGCGCATCTTCGCCTGGCGCGTGGTGCTGGGCGCCGAGGGCATCCTCAACACCTTCCTGCTGTGGATCGGCGCCACCGAACAGCCGATCATGGCGCTGCTGTTCAGCACCGGGGCGTCGCTTCTGGTGCTGACCTACAACTACCTGCCGTTCATGGTGCTGGCGATCTGGATCGCGCTGGAGCTGCTCGACCGCTCGCTGCTGGAGGCGGCGGCCGATCTCGGCGCCGGACGCTTCCGCACCTTCCGCCACGTGGTCCTGCCGCTGACCCTGCCGGGGGTACTGGTCGGCGCCCTGATGGTGTTTGCCCTGGTGATCGGCGACTACCTGACGCCGCAGCTGATCGGCGGCAGCTCGGGCGTGACCGTGATCAGCGCCATCCACGACCTGTTCGGCGCCGCCTTCGATTGGCCGCTGGGCGGCGCCATCGCGTGGGTGCTGATGGCGGTGCTGGTCACGCTGATCGCCGCCCTGGCGACGCTGGCCCTGCGCAGCCGGCTGGGCCGCGCGCTGCTGCGGACGAGGTGAGGCGATGGAAGGCTTTTCCGTGCGTTCCCCTCGCCGTCATTCCCGCATAAGCGGGAATCCAGAACGAACGCCCGTTTCAGACCCGGAACCGTCACCGTCGCGAAACTCCGCGATGGATTCCCGCTTTCGCGCGAATGACGAGGAAGACGCAATTCCGATGGAGCCTCGTTGATGGAACGCCTGCTGCGCAGCTACGTCTGGGCTCTTTACGGTTTCGTCTACCTGCCGGTCGCGGTGGTGGTGCTGTTCTCGCTCAACGATTCCGACCTCATCGCATTCCCGCTGAAAGGATTCACCCTGCGCTGGTACGACGACGTGCTGGGCGATGCCCGCCTGCTCGGAGGGCTCTTCAACACCTTCGCCGTCGCCATTCCGGTCGCCCTCGTGACCACCGTCCTGGGCGGCGCATCGGCGTTGGCGCTGACCCGCCACAAGTCGAGCTTCCGCCTGGTGCTGGGGCTGCTGGTGATCCTGCCGTTCTTCGTGCCGCGGATGATCCTGGCGGTATCGCAGGTTGCATTCATGCACCAGCTCGCGATCACCAAGAGCCTGCTGACCGTCTGCATCGGCCAGTCGCTGGTGATCCTGCCGTTCACCACCATCATCATCGCCTCGGTGCTCTACCGCCTGGACCCGGCGCTGGAGGAAGCCGCGAGCGACCTCGGCGCCAGCGCCTGGCAGCGCTTCCGCCACGTCCAGCTGCCGCTGATGAAGTTCGGCCTGATGGCCGCCTGCTTCATCGCGTTCGTGCTGTCCAGCGCCGAGTACACGGTGTCGTTCTTCACCAGCGGGCGGGCGCAGCCGCTGTCGATCCTGGTCGCCTCGGATTTCCGCTTCCACCTGTCGCCGACGCTGTATGCTCTGGCGAGCCTGATTGTGCTGTTCAACATCATCGTGGTCGTGGTGAGCGAGCTGTTGCGCCGCCGCGGCGAGGGAGCCCGGAAATGACGAAGCGCATGCTGATTTCCGGCGGCCGGGTGGTCACCGCCGTCGACGACGTCCAGGCCGACGTCCTGGTCGAGGACGGGATCGTCGTCGCGATCGGCCGCGACCTCGACGCCCTGGCCGGCGATGCCGAGCGCCACGACGCGCGCGGCCTGATCGTGCTGCCGGGCGGGGTCGACGTCCACACCCACCTCGACTACGACACCGGCTCGGCGCACACCTGCGACACTTTCGAGAGCGGCGGCAAGGCGGCCGCGTTCGGCGGCACCACGACGATCGTCGACTACGCCCACCAGCACCGCGGCGAAAGCCCGCTGCACGCCTTGGAGGACTGGATGAAGCGGGCGGCCTCGGCCACCGTCGACGTCGGCGCCCACATGATCCTGACCGACGCCGCCGGCGCGATGATGGCGGACGCGCGAACGCTGATCCGCAACGAGGGCGTCACCAGCCTCAAGGTCTTCACCGCCTATCCGCGCTCGCTGATGCTCGACGACGGAGCCGTGTTCCGTGCCCTCCGCGCCGCCGGGGCCGAGGGCGGCATGGTGTGCGTGCACGCCGAGAACGGCGCCGCCATCGAGATCCTGATCGAGGAGGCGGTCGCCGCCGGTCGCACGTCCCCCAAATACCATGCTCTGACCCGGCCCGCGAGCATGGAGGGCGAGGCGACCAGCCGCGTGATCCGGCTGGCCGAGCTGGCCGAGAGCCCGGTCTACATCGTCCACGTCTCGGCCGCCGATGCGGTCGAGGCGGTGGTCGAGGCGCGCGACCGCGCGATCCCGGTGTTCGCCGAGACCTGCCCCCACTACCTGTTCCTGACCGACGCCGCCTATGAGGCAGAGAGTTTCGCCGAGGGCGCCAAGGTCATCATGACCCCGCCGCTGCGCGGGAAGGAGCATCAGAACGCGCTGTGGCGCGGGCTGGCGAGCCACGACCTCCAGGTGGTCGCCACCGACCACTGCCCGTTCTGCGCCAGCGAGGCCACCCTCGGCCGCCGCCACTCCAAGGCGACCGAGGTGCAGAGCTTCGACGTGGTGCCCAACGGCGCCCCGGGTCTGGAGACGCGGCTGCCGCTTTTGTTCGACGCCGCGGTCGCCAAGGGCCGGCTGTCGCTCAACCGCATGGTCGACATCACCGCCACCGCGCCCGCCAAGCTGTTCGGCCTGTTCCCGCGCAAGGGCACGATCGCGGTCGGCTCCGACGCCGACCTCGTGCTGCTCGACCCCGCGGGGCGGAGCCGCGTCAGCGCGGCCGGCCACCACAGCCGGATCGACTATTCCCTGTTCGAGGGGTTCGAGCTGGCGGGGGCGATCCGGAAGGTGTTCCTGCGCGGCCGGCTGATCGTCGACGGGGCGGAATGGCACGGTCGCGCCGGGATGGGCACCTATCTGAAGCGCGGTCCCAGCGGCGCTGTCCGGCTGTAGCGCACGGCCGGTTCCAGGCGCGTCGGAACGATGGTACATTGCCCGCCTGCGACCTCCGTACCGTTGACCCGATGTACCGATTTTCGACGCCGTCACTGCCGCGCCGCCGGGGGAAGGGCCGACAGAAGCCAGACTCCTCGGGCCTCGACGTGCCTTTCCGGCGCGCAGTGACTGCCCGCAAACTGGGCGCCCCATTCGCAAGCGCCGATTTCCCGTGTTTCAAAGGTGCCGACCGGCCGCAGATTCCTGGCCGTCGGCGCCACCGGCCGTCCTGGCATGAAGGTTGCCAGGATATGGCCGGCAATTCCATGCCTGCCTTCGCCGCCCGGCAGGGGGACCAGACAGCGGGCGGTCGATTCGAGAGGGGAGAGTTTCCGGATGATCGAGATGCGAACGACGTTTTTGGCCGCCGTCGCGTGCGGCGTGCTCGCAGCCGCCACCGCTTCGGCTGCCGACAAGGTCAAGTTCACCCTGGACTGGAAATACGAGGGACCGGCGGCGCCGTTCCTGGTCGCCCAGGACAAGGGCTATTACGCCGCCGAGGGACTGGACGTCACCGTCGACACGGGCAACGGCTCGTCCGGGGCGGTCACCAGGGTCGCCAGCGGCGCCTATGACATCGCCCAGGCCGACATCAACTCGCTGGTCGAGTTCAACGTCGCCAATCCGGGGCGCAACCTGAAGGCCTTCTTCGTCATCTACGACGTGCCGCCGTTCGCGCTGTTCACGCTGAAGAAATCGGGCATCACCAAGCCCGAGCAGCTCGAGGGCAAGACGCTGGGGGCGCCGGTGTTCGACGCCCCGCGCAAGCTGTTCCCGGCCTTCGCGATGGCGACCAAGATCGACGCCGCCAAGGTGAAGTGGGAATCGATGGACCCGCCGCTCCGCGAGCCGATGCTGGCGCGCGGCCAGGTCGACGCGATCTCGGGCTTCTACTTCACCAGCCTCCTCAGCCTGCGGCCCACCGGCGTCAAGGCCGAGGACCTGACGATATTCCGCTACAAGGACTTCGGGCTGGAGTTCTACGGCAACGCCCTGATCGCCTCGCCGGCGCTGAAGGACAACGTCGATCTGCAGAAGCGTTTCGCCCGCGCCGTGGTCAAGGGCTGGCGCGACGCGATCAAGGACCCGAAGGCGGCCATCGAGGCGCTGAAGAAGCGCGACCCGCTGATCGATTCCGCGCTCGAGCTCGAGCGGCTCAACATGGCGATCGCCGACAACGTGCTGACGCCGGACGTCAAGGCGAACGGAATGGGCGCGATCCGGAAGGAACGCATGACCAAGGCGATCGACCAGTTGGCCGTCGCCTTCAAGCTGGCGAGCAAGCCCGCGGTCGAGGACGTGTTCAACGACGCCGCCCTGCCCGCCAAGGCGGACCGCGTGCTGCAGTAGGACTCGGCCCCTCACCCCTTCCCTCTCCCCGCAAGCGGGGCGAGGGGGACGCAGCTTCGAGCCCCCTCTCCTCCGTCCAGCGGGGGAGAGGGTCGGGGTGAGGGGGTCTTGCCCCAGACAGGTTTGAAAGTTTCAGTGATGGATTCCACCCCCGTGACGACCGCGTTCGTCGAGATCGACAAGGTCCGGCTGCGCTACCTGGAAGGTGACGGCCTTGCCCTCGAGCAGACCTCGATGACCATCGCCAAGGGCGAATTCATCGCAGTCGTCGGTCCGTCGGGTTGCGGCAAGTCGACGCTCTTGAAGCTGGTTTCGGGCCTGATCCGGCCCACCGAGGGCAAGGTCAGGGTCGACCGCCAGGAGGTGGCGGGGCCGCTGAAGATCGTCGGCATGGCGTTCCAGAACCCGACTCTGCTGCCCTGGCGCACCACCCTCGACAACGTTCTCTTGCCGCTCGAGATCGTGCAGCCGCACCGCTCCAACCTGCGGCGCCAGCGCAAGGCGTTCGAGGAGAAGGCGATGGCGCTGCTGTCCAGCGTCGGGCTGGCCGGCTGCGAGAAGAAGTTCCCGTGGGAGCTGTCCGGCGGCATGCAGCAGCGCGCCAGCCTGTGCCGGGCGCTGATCCACGAGCCCGACCTGATGATGCTGGACGAGCCGTTCGCCGCGCTCGACGCCTTCACCCGCGAGGAGCTGTGGGACGTCCTGCAGGGTCTGTGGATGACGCGGCGCTTCACCGTGCTGCTGGTCACCCACGACCTGCGCGAGGCGGCCTACCTGGCCGATACGATCTACGTCATGAGCAAGCGGCCGGGCCGCATCCTGGTCCGCTACGACAACGTACTGCCGCGGCCCCGCAATCAGGAGATGACCTTCCGCCAGGACTTCGGCGATCTGGTCCACGAACTGAAGGGCCACATCCGCACCGTACGCGCCGCCTGATTTCGGGGAAGACCATGAGCCGCAGCCGTTTCAACGCCGTCCATCACGCGCCTTGGGTCGCCTCGGTCGGCCTGTTCGTGATCTGGGAGCTGGGGGTCCGCGTCTCCGGCATGCCGGAGTATATCCTGCCCTCGCCCTCGGCGGCGCTGGCCGCCGCCTGGACCTTCCGCGAGGCGATCTGGATGCATGCCGAGCAGACGATGATCACGACCCTCGGCGGCTTCCTCATCGCCGTGATCTTCGGCGTCATCCTCGGCGCCGCCGTCGGGTCGTCGCGGATCATCTATTCCGCCCTCAACCCGATCCTGATCGGCTTCAACAGCGTGCCGAAGATCGCGGTGGTGCCGATCCTCGTCATGTGGTTCGGCATCGGCGGCATCCCGGCAGTGCTGACCGCGTTCCTGATCTCGTTCTTTCCGATCGTCGCCAACGTGGCGACCGGGCTCGCCACCCTCGAGCCCGAGCTGCAGGACGTGCTGCGCTCGCTCGGCGCCTCGCGCCTCGACATCCTGCGCAAAGTGGGCTTCCCGCGTTCGCTGCCCTACTTCTTCACCTCGCTCAAGGTGGCGGTGACGCTCGCCTTCGTCGGCTCGGTGATGAGCGAGACGGTGGCCGCCAACGTCGGCATGGGCTACCTGATGATGTCGGCCAGCTCGAAGTTCAACGTGCCGCTGGTATTCGCCGGCCTGCTGGTGATCGCCGTCATGGGTATCGTCATGTACGGCATCTTCTCGCTCCTGGAGAACCGCTGGACCAAGTGGGCGGTCCGCGGCGCGAGGTCGGCGTGATTCCAACCGTCAGTCCCGCGAAGGCGGGAATCCGGAACAGCTCATCACGGAGACACAGAGGCACAGAGATTCCCCTCTCTGGCTTCCCCGGTGTCTCTGTGCCTCTGTGGCAGGTTTGCTCTTGGTCGACCTGATCCCCATCCCCTTCCCCGTGCTCGTCACCCGCCTGTTCCGCGAGTTGGAGAGGAAGCAGGCGGCGTTCGACCTGCCGGCGAAACGCTTCTTCACCGGAGAGGGCGCCCCCGATCTGTCGATCGCGCTGCACGGCCGCCGCGCCTCGACGCCGTTCGGGCCGGCCGCGGGGCCGCACACCCAGATGGCGCAGAACATCGTGCTCGCCTGGCTTGCCGGCGGCCGCGTCATCGAGCTGAAGACGGTGCAGATCAAGGATCGCCTGACGATCCCGCGCCCCTGCATCGACATGCAGACGATCGGCTTCAACGTCGAGTGGTCGCAGGAGCTGACCCTCGAGCAGTCGCTCGAGGAGTACGTCAAGGCGGCGATGCTGATCGAGATGCTGAAGGCGGACGGCCTCGCGCCGGGACGCGGCGATACCGTGTTCGACATGAGCGTCGGCTACGACCTCGCCGGCATCCGCTCGGAACGCGTCCGCGCCTTCATGGAGGGGCTGAAGGACGCGACCGCGGTGGTCGAACGCCTGCGAGCCCAGATCCCCGTCGCCCGCTTCCGCGACCTGCCCTACCCGACCCGCATCTCGGACACCCTCACGCTTTCCACCTTCCACGGCTGCCCGCCCGAGGAGATCGAGCGCATCGCCGAGTTCCTGCTGCGCGAGGTCGGACTGCATGTGGTGGTGAAGCTCAACCCGACGCTGCTGGGCAAGGACGAGCTGACGGCCGTGCTGCACGACCGGCTCGGCTACCGCGAGCTTCAGGTGCCCGACGCCGTGTTCGCCAGGGACGCCACCTGGGAGCAGGTGCAGGGTTTCGTCGGTCGCCTGGGCACGCTGGCCGAAAGCCTCGGACGCGGCTTCGGCGTCAAGTTCACCAACACGCTCCTGGTGCGCAACCACAAGGCCTTCTTCCCGGCAAGCGAGAAGGAGATGTACATGTCGGGAGCGCCCCTGCACGTGCTCGCCATCAACCTGGTGCGGCGCTTCCGCGGGGCGTTCGGCGACCGCTTCCCGATCTCGTTCTCAGCCGGCATCGACGCCGCCAACTTCGCCGATGCGGTGGCGCTCGGCCTCACGCCGGTCAGCGTCTGTACCGATCTTTTGAAAGTCGGCGGCTACGGCCGTGCTTCACGCTACCTGGCCTCCCTTGCCCGCCGCATGGAGGAGGTCGGTGCCAAGGACATCGACACCTTCGTTATGCGGGCCTTCGGCGGGCCGGCAGCGGACCTCGCCGCCGCCCGCCTGCGCAACACCGAGATCCATGCCGAGCGCGTCCTCGAGGATCCCCGCTACCGGGCGGCGCAGAACGCCAAGTCGCCGAAGAAGGTCGGCAGCTCGCTCCTGATGTTCGATTGCCTGACCTGCGACAAATGCATCCCGGCCTGTCCCAACAACGCCAACTTCAGCTTCGCCATCCCCCAGGGGACCGTGCCGGTGCAATCCCTCGCCCCCTCGTCGGACGGCTGGACGGTCGCCTCGGAAGGCGTGCTCGCGTTCCGCCGTCCGTGGCAGATCGGCACCTTCGCCGACGCCTGCAACGAATGCGGCAACTGCGACGTCATCTGCCCCGAGGACGGCGGACCCTTTCGCGTCAAGCCCCTGTTCTTCGGCAGCGTCGAGAGCTGGCAACGCTCGAACCTCGACGGCTTTGCCCTTCAGCGCACGGCCTACGGCCTGCGCATGGTCGGCCGGTGCGAGGGGCGGTCCCTGGCCCTGGACAGGGTGGCGGGCGGCGGCGTCCGCTATCGCGGCGAAGGCTTCGACGTCACCTTCGACCCCGCCGACCCGGCCGCCACTGCGGCCGGCACCGCCGCCGGCCCCGTCGATCTCACCTGGGCCTGGATCATGATCCTGCTCCGGGATGCGGTGACGGCCGGGGAAAACTACGTCAGCGCCGGATTGGGATCGGGCCCCCTCTCCGCCCCCTTGGGGGGGGAGAGGCCGGGGTGAGGTGGGGGATTCCAGAGCGCCCGCCGAAGCCCACCTCACCTTCCCGCCGCTGCGCGGCGGGCCCCTCCCTCTCCGCCCTGAAGGACGGAGAGGGATGTCTTCACTCCGCCAGCTCAAGCAGCAGCCGCAGCAGCACGTTAGCCCCATTGGCGAGGTCCTCCGGGGCCGTGTATTCCCTGACGTTATGGCTGATGCCGCCGGCGCTGGGGACGAAGATCATGCAGGCGGGACAGACGGCCGCCATGATGCCGGCATCGTGGCCGGCGCCGCTGGGCAGGCGCCTGACCATGAGCCCCTCGTCGCGGGCGATCGCCTCCACCCGCGCCACCAGGCGGGGATCGAACGCGACCGGGGCGAAGCGAGCCAGGCAGCGCCTTTCGACGGTCACGCCCTCCGCCGCCGCCCGCTCCTCGGCGAGAGCGAACAGCCGGTGTTCGGCCTGCTGCAGGATGGCCTCGTCGGTGTTGCGCAGATCCACGGTCATCACGACCCGCTCGGCGACCACGTTGACGAGGTTGGGATGAAGCGTCATCGCGCCCACCGTAGCCACCTGGTTGCCGTCGATCTCGCGGGCCAGCGCGCGGGCGAACACGGCGATTTCGGCCGCCACCAGCCCGGCGTCATGGCGCATCCGCATCGGCGTGGTGCCGGCGTGGTTGGCCTGGCCGGCGAGCGTGAACTCGGTCCACGAGATGCCCTGCACGCCCTCGACGGCGCCGACGGCGAAGCCCTCGGCTTCCAGCACCGGGCCCTGCTCGACGTGCAGCTCGACATAGGCGTGGACCTCCGGCCTGCCGGCCGGCGCCGGGCCTGCGCAGGCGGTGCGGGCAAGCGCCTCGCCCACCGTCTCGCCGTCGATGCCCTTGGTGCTGAGCACCTCGGCCAGCGGGAGCGCGCCGGTGAAGACGAGGCTGCCCATCATGTCGGGCTGGAAGCGCGCGCCCTCCTCGTTGGTGAAGAAGGCGACCGCCAGCGGCCTCCTTGTGGCGATGCCCGCCTCGTTCAAGGCGGCGACCACTTCCAGGCCGGCCAGCACGCCCAGGTTGCCGTCGTAAGCGCCGCCGGTCGCCACGGTGTCGATGTGGCTGCCGGCCATCACCGGCGGGCCGTCCTCCGACCCTTTGCGGAGACCCACCGTGTTGCCGACGGCGTCGACGGTGACCGCCAGCCCCAGCTCCTTCATCCAGCCGACCACGAGCTCACGCCCGCGCCGGTCCTCGTCGCTGAGCGCCAGCCGGCAGTTGCCGCCGCCCGGCAGCGCGCCGATGCGGCCGAGCTCCGCCAGCCGCCACGACAGCCGCTCGCCGTTGATCCTCAAATTGTTGCGCATGTCCCCACGTCCGAAGCGATGAAGGGCCTTGTTCTATCCCCGTCCTGCGACAGACCCAAGCCCGCGATGAACCTGCTAGACTGGCAGCGCAGATACGGTGCAAGAAAACGAGCAACACGGATGGACACGGATATCCACGGATGAACACGGATGAGAGCTGACCTCGACCCGCAGCTGGACACGTTGACCGACGCCATCATCGGCGCCGCCTTTGCGGTCTCGAACGCGCTAGGACATGGGTTTCTTGAAGGCGTCTACAAGAATGCCCTTCTCGAGGAGCTTGGGCTTCGCGGCCTTCAGGCCGCGAAGGAAAGCCCCTTTCCCGTCTTCTACAAGGGCCGGCAGGTCGGTCTCTACGTCGCGGACATCGTCGTCAATGGCCAAGTCATTGTCGAATTGAAGGCAATCGAGGCTCTGGGGCAGGCACATGCCGCGCAGGTCCTTAATTACCTGAAGGCCAGCAGGATCCCAGTGGGCCTGTTGCTGAACTTCGGAAGACCGCGGCTGGAACTGAAGCGCATCATTCTCTGATCCGTGTTCATCCGTGGATATCCGTGTTCATCCGTGTTGCTGATTTTCTTTGCTTGGCAGGGAGCATGGCGACGGTGAGGTTTCGGCTTAACGGGGAGGAGAGGACGTTCGAGGCGGCGCCGGGAATGTCGCTGCTCGACGTGCTGCGGCAGACCTTCAGGATCGCTTCGGTCAAGGAGTCGTGTTCACCGCAGGGCCAGTGCGGCGCGTGCCTGGCCCTCATCGACGGCAAGCCGCAGACGAGCTGCACGGTGCCGGCGGAGAAGGTTGAAGGGAAGTCGGTTCTTACCCTCGAAGGCGTGCCGGCCGAAGAACGCAAGCTCTACGCCGATGCCTTCCAGGTGGCGGCCGGCGTGCAGTGCGGCTTCTGCACCCCCGGGCTGGTGCTGCGCATCAAGTGGCTGACCGACCAGAACGAGCGGATGTCGCGGGCGGAGATCGCCAAGGCGCTCGACCGCCACCTTTGCCGCTGCACCGGCTACGTGAAGGTCGTCGACGCGGTCGAGCTGATCTTCGCCGCCAAGCGCGGGATCCCGCTGCCGAAGCCGGTCGAGGACGGCGGCGTCGGCGCGCGGCTGAAGCGCTACCAGGGAGGCGAGCTGGCGCTGGGCTCGCGGCCCTTCGTCGCCGACATCGATGTCGCCGGCCTCCTGCATGGCGCCGTGGTTCTGTCCCAACACGCGCGGGCCCGCGTGGTCCGCATCGACCCCGCCAGGGCGCTGGCGCTGCCCGGGGTGGCCGCAGTGGCGACGGCGAAGGACGTCACGGGCGACCGCTGGGTCGGGCTGATCGAGAAGGACTGGCCGGTGTTCGTCGCCGAGGCCGAGGAGACCCGCTACGTCGGCGACGTGCTGGCCGCCGTCGCCGCGGAAACTCCGCAGATTGCGCGAGCGGCCGCCGCTCTGGTCGAGGTGGAGTACGAGCCGCTGCCGCCCACCCTGGACCCTGCCGAAGCGATCCGGCCGGACGCCCGCCAGATCAATCCGCGCCACGCCAACGTGCTGTCGGAAACGCGGATCAGCCGCGGCGACGTCGATGCGGCGCTGGCGGCCTCCGCCCACGTCGTCTCGGGCACCTGGCAGACACAGCGCATCGAGCACCTGTTCCTGGAGCCGGAATGCGCGCTGGCGGTGCCGGAGGCGGACGGGCGGCTGCACCTCTACAGCCAGGGCCAGGGCATCTTCGACGACCGCGCGCAGGTCGCCGCCGTGCTGGGCGAACCGGAGGAGAATCTGTACGTCGAGCTGGTGCCCACCGGCGGCGCCTTCGGCGGCAAGGAGGACATGTCGATCCAGGCCCAGACGGCAGTGCTGGCGCGCCTCACCGGCCGCCCTGTGCGCCTGAAGCTGAGCCGCGACGAATCGATCCGCCTGCACCCCAAACGTCACCCGATCACCATGCGCTACACCGTGGGCTGCGACGCGGACGGCCGGCTGACCGCGGCGCGGATCGACCTGCTCGGCGATTCCGGCGCCTACGCCTCGGTCGGCGGGAAGGTGCTGGAGCGGGCCGCCGGGCACGCCTGCGGCCCCTACCGGGTGCCGGCGATCGACATCCACGCCGTCGCCGCCTACACCAACAACCCGCCGTGCGGCGCCATGCGCGGCTTCGGCGTCAACCAGACCAGCTTCGCCATCGAGGGCTGCCTCGATGCGCTCGCCGCCAAGGCCGGCCTCGACGGCTGGGAGATGCGCTGGCGCAACGGGGTGCGACTGGGCGATGTGTTCAGCTCGGGCCAGGTGCTGGAGAAGTCGGTCGGGCTGGAGAAGTCGCTGCTTGCCGTGAAGGACGCCTACTACGCCGCGAGGTCGGCGGGCCGGGCGGTCGGGATCGCTTGCGCGGTCAAGAATTCCGGCATCGGCAACGGGGCGCTGGAGTACGGCAAGTGCCGCCTGGTGGTCGAAGCGGACGGCACCGTCGCCCTCTACA
Source organism: Rhodospirillales bacterium (assembly GCA_018432935.1). Taxonomy (GTDB): domain Bacteria; phylum Pseudomonadota; class Alphaproteobacteria; order Rhodospirillales; family Shumkoniaceae; genus JAHDSF01. Next base: position 52,502 of record JAHDSF010000043.1, read on the forward strand.
CCGGCTTCACCGAGATGGGCCAGGGGCTCTTGACCGTGCTGACCCAGTGCGCCGCCGAGGTGACCGGCCTGCCGGCCTCGGTGTTCCGGCCGCAGGTCAACAGCCGCTTCGAGGTCGGCATGGGGCAGACGACGGGCTCGCGCGGCACGCTGCTGGCCGGCCGCGCCGCCGCGGAGGCCGCCGGAAAGCTGAAGGCGGACCTCGTGGCCGGGCATTCGCTGCGGGACCTCGCAGGACGCGAGTATGTCGGAGAAATCCTGATCGACGACACCACCGCCCCCGGCCAGCTGAAGAACGGCAGGATCAAGACTCACACGACGTTCGGCTGGGCGACCCAGGTCGTCATCCTCGACGACGCGGGCCGGGTGGCGAAGGTGATCGCCGCCCACGACGTCGGCCGCGCCCTCAACCCGCAGCAATGCGAGGCCCAGGTCCAGGGCGCCGTCCACATGGGGCTGGGCTACGCGTTGACCGAGGAGCTTCCCTGCAAGGACGGGATGCCGGTCACCTTCAACCTGCGCGACATCGGCGTGCTGCGGGCGCAGCACATGCCCGAGGTCGAGGTCATCATCATCGAGGAGCCGGAGCCGGAGGGCCCCTTCGGCGCCAAGGGCGTCGGCGAGATCGGCCTGGTGCCGACGGCGGGCGCCGTCGCCGGCGCGCTGGAGGCGTTCGACGGCATCCGCCGCACCCGGCTGCCGATGAAGGATTCGCCGGCGGCGAAGGCGATCAACGTCGGCCGCATCCGCAGCGAGGACGAGCGCGACCAATGGCACTGAGCGAAGCGCCGGGCGCGGTCTGCGCCCATACCCACCTGTACAGCGGCCTCGCCCGGTTCGGCATGCCGGCCCCGGCGCGCGAGCCCGAGAACTTCGTGCAGATCCTGGAGCGGGTGTGGTGGCGCCTCGACCGCGCCCTTGACGCGGAATCGTTGCGGGCATCGGCTTTCGACTATGTCGCGCAGGCCCTGCTGGCGGGCACCACGACGGTGGTCGACCATCATGAGTCTCCCAGTGTGATTGAGGGCTCGCTCACCGTACTGGCCGAGGTCTGCGAGAGTCTCGGCATCCGGGCGCTCCTGTGTTATGGCGCGACGGAACGCAACGGGGGGCCGGACGAGGCCCGCCGCGGCCTGGAAGAGTGCCGCCGCGTGCCTCCCTCGCCGCTGGTGCGCGGACTGGTCGGGCTTCATGCCGGATTCACCGTGTCGGACCAGACGATTCGGGACGCCGGCGAGCTGGCCCGCGAACTCGGCACCGTTCTTCACGTCCACGTGGCCGAGGATCGCGCCGACGTCGAGGACGCCCGCAGGCGAGGCTACGAAGGCCCTCTGGAGCGGCTGATCGCCCTCGGCGCCTTGCCGCCCGGCTCGATCCTGGCGCATGGCGTCCACCTCACCCCCGACCAGGTGCGGCTTGCCGAGGCCCGGGGCTGCTGGCTGGTGCAGAATCCGCGCTCCAACGAAGGCAACCGCGTCGGCTACGCCGCGAACCTCCGCCACAGCCGCCGCGTTGCGCTGGGGACCGACGGCTGGAACGCCGACATGGCCGAGGAAGAGGCTGCCCTGTTCCGCGTCGCCGGGGAGGACGCAGGTGCCGCGGAACGCCTCGCCGCCGGACGGACGCTGGTTGCCGAGCGCTTCGGGGAGGTCGAGGACCGGGTGGTGCGCGAAGACGGCCGGGTGCGGCGCGTGATCGTCGGCGGCCGCACCGTGGTCGACGAGGGACGCCTGCTGACCGGCGACGTCGAGGCGATCACCGCCCATGCCCGCGAGCAGGCGGCGCGACTGTGGCGACGGATGGCCGAGCTGTGAGCAAGCGGAAAGCCCCCCCTCACCCCGACGCTCTCCCCCATGAAGGGGGGCGAGGGGCAAGGGGACAAGAACCTGCCGCAGCTTCCGACGAGGCCGTCCTGGACCGGGCGGAACGCTGGCTCGCAGAGGGGCGCGGGGTGGCACTTGCGACAGTGGTCGCCACCTGGGGCTCGGCGCCGCGGCCGGTCGGCAGCCATCTGGCGATCAACGATGAAGGGGCGTTCGGCGGCTCAGTCTCGGGCGGCTGCATCGAAGCGGCGGTGATTGCGGCCGGCGTCGAGATCATCGCCGACGGCAGGCCGCGCACCCTCGCATTCGGCGTCGCCGACGAGACGGCGTGGTCGGTGGGCCTTCCGTGCGGCGGAAAGGTGCGGGTATTCGTCGAACCCGTGGGTTCATGGCTGGCGGACCTGCAGGCGCTGCGGCGGGAGAGACGCGCCGCGGCAAGGCTGATCGACATCTCCTCGGGCGCCCACGCGCTGGTGACCGCCGAATCCGTCGTCGGAGACCTAGCCGTGGAAGGGCCCGTCCTCGCCGAGGCGCGGAGCTTGCTGGTCGGAGACGAAAGCCGTCCCCTCTCCTCGCAGCCGGATGCGGGGTTTTTCCTCCGCTCCTATGGGCCGCCGTGGGAACTTGTGATCGTCGGCGCCGTCCACATCGCCCAGGCGCTGGCGCCGATCGCGGCAGCGGCCGGCTTCGCGGTGACCGTGATCGATCCCCGTTCGGCCTTCGCCGCCGTGGACCGCTTCCCCGGGGTCCGGGTCGTCGCCGGCTGGCCCGACCGGGTACTGGCGCAATCGCCGCCCGGCGCGCACACGGCGCTGGTGACGCTGACCCACGACGCCAAGGTGGACGATCCGGCGCTGACGGCGGGGCTGCGATCCCAGGCCTTCTACCTCGGCGCCCTGGGCAGCCGCCGCAACCACGAGCGCCGACTGGAGCGGCTGGCGGCTGCAGGTTTCGGCCCCGCGGACCTGGGGCGCATCGCCGGCCCGGCCGGCCTCGACATCGGCGCCCGCACCCCGGCCGAGATCGCCATCGCCATCGCCGCCGAGATCGTCGCCGCCCGGCGCACCCGGAGAAACCCGGGATGAGAATCGGGGCCGTCGTGCTTGCAGCCGGGCTGTCGACCCGCATGGGCCGCAACAAGCTGCTGATCGAGATCGGCGGACGGCCGTTGATTGCCCACGCGGCCATGGCGGCGCTGGGGGCCGGCCTCGAGCCGGTCGTCGTGGTCACCGGCCACGAGGCGGATGGCATCCGGCGGGCCCTGAAAGGCATGGCCGTGAGCTTCGCCCACAACCCCCGGCACGGCGAAGGGCTGGCCGGTTCGCTCGTCACCGGCCTCGGCGCGCTGCCTGGCGACGTCGACGGCGTCGTCGTCTGCCTGGGCGACATGCCCGGGGTGACCGCCCTCCACATCGGCCGACTCGTCGCCGCGTTCGCCCCGGCGGATGGCGGCGCCATCTGCGTTCCCGTGTTCGCCGGGCGGCGCGGGAACCCGGTGCTGTTCGCCCGCGCGTTCTTTCCGGAGATGATGAACCTGACGGGCGATGTCGGAGCCCGCGCCGTGATCGCGCGGCATGCCGACCGCACCCGCGCCGTCGCCATGGACGACGACGGGGTGCTGGCCGACGTCGACACGGCGGAGAGCCTCGCCGCCTTCGAGCCGATCGCCGTCCTGAGATGACAACGAACCGATTGCGCGCCGGGCGTGCTTTTCGTAGCCTTGCAGGGAATCTTTTGCGCATACGATGATGTGGTGGAAATCGGTCCTACGCACGCGCATTTCCTTTCGGGTCGCATTCCTGCTGGCTTTGTCGGCGGTGCTCATCGGGTGCATCGCCGGGGCCGTCCAGATCGCCGCGGATTTCCGGGACGAGCAACGCCGGCTGCATGAGACGACGGCGGCCATCCTGGCGACGGCCACCCTGTCGGCAAGCCGTGCGGTGCTCACCCTCGACGACGAACTGGGGGATGAGATCGTCAAGGGGCTGACTCGGCGCACCTTCATCACCTCGGCGCAGATCTTCGACGAGCGCGGCGACGTCCTGGCCACCCGGACGCGCGAGCCCCGGCGAGGGGCCAGGAAGCCCTTGTGGCTGCCGATGCAGATGGGTCTGGTACGCCACGCCACGCCGCTGCCGGTTTCCGGCGCGGCCGACGACCAGGGTCGCCTGGTGATCGAAGTCGACGAACCGGCCTACTTCGAATCGTTCCTGCAACGTGCCGTCAACACGGCGCTACTCGAGCTGGTGAAGGCAACGGCATTCGCGTTGGTGGCATTCCTGATCCTCCGCATCGCGGTGACGGCGCCGCTGGTCCGGCTCGCCGAATGGTTCGGGCGGATCGATCCGGCACGTCCCGGCAAGGCGCCGGAACCGGTTCCGATGGGCGACAGCGAAAGCGAATTCGGCCTGGTCGCCCGCGCCGGCGACGCCTTCCGCGCCTCGATCTCGTCGCTGTTGCAGGACAAGGCGCGCTACGAGGCGGAGCTGATGCTGGCGCACGACAGGCTCGAAGCCCTGGTGGTGGAGCGGACCCAGGCGCTCGCCTGGGAGGTCGAGGAGCGCAAGGCGGCAGAGCACTCGCTGCAGGAAACCAACCGCAATCTCGAGCGCCTGGTGACGGAACGGACGGCGGATCTGGAAGCGATCACCGAAGAGGCGATCAGCGCCAACGCGGCCAAGACGGTATTCCTCGCCAACATGAGCCACGAGCTGCGCACGCCGCTGAATTCGGTGATCGGCTTCTCGCAGATGATGGCCGCCGAGACCCATGGCCCGCTTCCGCCGCGCTACAAGGAATACCTCGACATCGTCACCAGCAGCGGCGAGCACCTGCTGCGGTTGATCGAGGACGTTCTCGATATGGCCAAGGTGGAGGCCGGACGGATCGAGCTGGAGCGCCGTCCCGTCGATCCCGCGGCCATCGTGACGGACGTGCTGGCGATGGTCGCCGAGCAGGCCCGTCGCAACGATGTGACACTGAAATCGGAGATCGGGGACTGCGGCGACATCGAGGCCGATCCGACGCGGCTCCGGCAGATCGTCATCAACCTCCTGTCGAACGCCATCAAGTTCTCGCACCAGGGCGAGGTCGTGGTGGAGGTCGACGGCGATGCCGCCCGATGCCGGATCCGGGTGCGCGACACCGGAATCGGGATGACGCCGGAGGACATCACCGTCGCGCTGCTGCCGTTCGGACAGGCCGAGCGGGATTCGGCGCGGCGCCGTTTCCAGGGGACCGGCCTCGGACTGCCGATCGCCAAGCGCCTCGTCGAGCTTCACGGCGGTACGCTCTCGATCGACAGCCGGCCGGGTGCGGGAACCACGGTCGAGGTCGCCATTCCCCGGGTCGCACTGACTAGGGCGGCGGAGGCGGCAGCCTCGCCAGCCCGACGTTGAGGGCCTGACGCAACGCCTCGCCGCGCCCGTCGGCGGTCGGGCGGAAACAGACGTGGAGCGTCTTTTCCTCGAGCAGATGCTCGTCCATCCGCAGCGCCGCCCGCAGGTCCGGCGTGGCGACGGTCAGGAAGTCGAAGACGAGGGCATCGATCACCGCCGCGTCGAGCCGTCCCCTGGCCAGGCGGCGGAGATTGAGGAGATCGCGGTCCACCGGCACCGTCGACAACTCGCCCGCTGCGGCCATGGCATCGAACCCGGCCGAGTTGACATAGCCGGCGACAACGCCGATGCGCAGCCCCTTCAGGTCCTCCAGCGTGGTCCACGCGATGGGATCGGAGCGTCGCTCCGCGAAGCCGAGCGGGGAAACGCCGATCGCATCCGAGACCAGGCACCCGCGCCGGAGCGTACCGTCGTAGACGGGAAACACCCCGTCGTGGCCCTGGCTGCCATCGAGGCCGAGCGCGTAGGCGCGGCGCCATGGCAGGAAGTCGATCTGCAGCCCGTACCCCGTGGCAGCGAGGGCCGCCCGCACGACACGGCTCGACAGGCCCTGGTCGGGGAGATCGCGGCCCGTGTAAGGGGCCCATTCCAGCGAGGTCAGCCGGACCGTCGTGCCGTCCGCCCCCTGCGCCCCCGCCGACCAGGCGAGGGCGAGCGAGACGACGATAACCCGGGCGGAAACCATGACCCGCTCCGTGTCGCAAACCGGCTCAGGACTATGATCCTGAGCGCGCCGGGCGGGCGGGGTCAAGACATACTTCCGTCAGTGGTCGGGGAACAGCACCTCCACCGCTTCCCGAAGCAATCCCGTCTCCTCGACCAGGTCGAGCACCGTATAGCGGCGGCGGATCAGGCGGGCGCGCAGGATGCTGTCGCGCAACCGCGCCGGGCCGATCCCCAACACCTCCGGATCGGCAACGCCGCCTGCGGCCTCGATCAGGGTCGCCATCCGGCGCGCCGGCAGCAGTTGTGCCTGCAGGCGGTCGCGCAGCTGCAGCCATCCCCCGCGCAGCCGGTCGAGGCGACCGCGGCACGCGGCTTCGGAATCGTGCTTGGCGAGGGTCTCGGCGAGCGCACGGTCGCGCACCGTGCCGGGCGGGAAGGCGTCGGCCACGGCAGCTTCCCGCTGCTTGCGGGTCGGCCGGGCATCGACCAGGGCGTCGACGTCGAGTTTGTCGAGGTCGCAGTCCAGCAGCCATTCGTAGAGCGCCAGCACCGCGAGCGAGCCGATGCCGACGCAGATGCCGTGGGAGACCGGTTCCCCGGCAACCGCGAGGTTCTCCATCTCCCACAGATGCCCGATCTGGTGCTCGGCCCCCGAAGCCGGTCGCGAGCTGCCGTAGGCGAGCATGGCGAAGCCGCCCGCCAGCAGTCCGGCGATCAGGCCGCCGAACGCATCCGGATCGCCCTGCGCGATCGCTTCGGGACGGCCGATCCATGCGCGCAGATCCCCCTGCATGATCCGCCATGCCATCGGATCGATCGCCTCCACCCCGAGGGCATCCGCAAGGATCCAGTCGGCCCCGGCGGGAACCTTGGCCGCGAGGTCGCAGAAGCCCCACGACGACATCCGCGCCGGCGCCGCCGCCAGCACGTCGAGGTCGGCCATCACCGCCCGCGGCCCGCGGCAGGGGACGGTTTGCTTGAAACCGTCCTGAAGCAGCGGCGCGCCACCCGCGGCATAGCCGTCCATCGAGGCGGCGGTCGGGACGCTGGCATAAGGACGTCCGCTGATGGCCGCCGCGTACTTGGTGAGGTCGTTCAGCACGCCGGAACCGACCACCACCGGCAGCGCGCTGCCGCCGCCGATGCGATCGGCGATACGACGCCCGATTGCGATGTCCGGCTTCAGGCGCGGCGTACCCGGCAGGATCATCGTCTCGACCTGAAGCGACGCCGCCTCGCAGCCCGCGCGCAGGCGGGCGCCGGCCGCGGCGTACGTGTTGTCGTCGGCGATCAGCAGGATCGAAACGGCGCCGAGGCGGTCGCCGAATACCGCCGGCGCATCGCCGAGAACCCCGCGATCGATCACCAGCTCGTCGAGATAGCCGCGCGCCAGTATCCATTCCCGCAGATCAAGCGGCGGCGCTCCCGTCATGAAGTCCTCGTTGTCGCTTCCGGAGGATGCGCCTCCCGCGATCCTGCCGCCAAGGACTCGATGCGCAACCCGTCGCGGAACAGGTGGCAATGGGCAGGATCGGCGTGGAGGTCGATCCGCTCGCCGATGCTTACCTCGCCGTCCCCCGGCACCCGCAGCACCAGGCGGTCGCCCAGGGCGGTGACGGCGTGGACGTAGGTTTCGTTGCCGAGCCTCTCGGTAACGGCGACCTGGGCGGGCAGCGAGAAGCCGTCGCCCTTGCCGATGATCAAATGTTCCGGCCGTATTCCAAAAGTTAGGGCCTCGTGACCGACCGCCGCCTGCGGCGGCAGCGGCAGCGCGAATCTCGCCTGGTCGCCGTAGTGCAGGGCCAGCGATCCGCCGGCGCTCTCGGGGGCTACGGTCAGGAAGTTCATCCGCGGCGAGCCGATGAAGCCGGCGACGAACTGGGTGCCCGGCCGATGGTATAGCTCAAGCGGGGCGCCCACCTGCTCGATCCGCCCTTCATTGATGACGACGATGCGGTCGGCCATCGTCATCGCCTCGACCTGGTCATGGGTGACGTAGATCATGGTCGTCCTGAGCGAGCGGTGCAGGCTTTCCAGCTCCACCCGCATCTGGATGCGCAGTGCGGCGTCCAGGTTCGACAACGGCTCGTCGAACAGGAATACGCGAGGCTCCTTGACGATGGCGCGCCCGATCGCCACCCGCTGCCGCTGGCCGCCGGAAAGCTGGCTCGGCCGCCGATCGAGATACGGCTCCAGCTTGAGGATCTCGGCCGCGCGGGCGATGCGCCGCTCCATCTCCGCCTTCGGGAAGCCGTTGATCTTCATGCCGAATGCCATGTTCTGGCGGACGTTCATATGCGGGTAGAGGGCGTACGACTGGAACACCATGGCGACGTTGCGCGCCGCGGCCGGCTTGAACGAGACGTCGTCGTCGTCGATGAAGATCGAGCCTGCGGTCAACTCTTCGAGCCCGGCGATCAGCCGCAGCAGGGTCGACTTGCCGCATCCGGACGGGCCGACGAAGACGACGAACTCCCCCTCCTCCACCGTCAGATCGACGCCGGACAGGACCTCCTGCGAGCCGAACCTCTTGGTCACCCCGGTCAGCGTAACCCTGGCCACGGCTTCCTCCTCGCACCTCTGCGATCGATTCTGCCACCATAGCAGGAAAAATAAATTTGTAAATCGTTCCGAACAAATGTATCGTCCCATCCAATGCCGTCCCTCCGGGAACGGCGAAGTCATCATGGGAGGACTAGGCACATGGCTTATCGGAAAGAGCTAGGAGTCGCGTTTGCTGCGCTCGCAACGGCGCTGTTGGCCGGCGGCGGTGCCAGCGCCTGGACCCTCGAAGAGGCAGCGAAGCCTTATGCGGGAACCGAGATCAACGTCGTCTTCCTCGACCGCCCCGGCTACCGCGCCGCCATCAAGATGCTTCCGGACTTCGAGAAGAAGACCGGAATCAAGGTCAAGTACGATATCGTGCCTTACGAGAACTCGCGCGAACGCCAGGTTCTCGACTTCACCGCCAAGGGCGACCTGGACATCGCCCTGGTCGATCTGGTGTGGATGGGCGAGTTCGCCGAGTCCGGCTGGATCGTGCCGATGGACACCTTCCTCAAAGATCCCAAGCTGGCCGATCCGAACTTCGACAAGCCCGACCTCTTCCCGCTGTTGCTGGAAGCGTTCGGCAGCTGGAACGGAGTCGCCTATGGGGTGCCGTTCGACAACTATTCGGGCCTGCTCTTCTACAACCGCTGCATGCTCGACAAGGCCGGCTTCAAGGAGCCCCCGAAGACGTGGACCGAGCTCAAGGACGTCTTCGGGCCCAAGCTGACGAGCGGCGACCAGCAGGCGTTCGCCCTGCAGTCCCGGCGCGGCGAGACCCAATCGGCCGACAGCTTCATGCGCGTGCTGTGGCCGTTCGGCGGCTCGTTGTTGGACGACAAGTTCCGGTCCAACCTCATGTCCCAGGAGTCGCAGGCGGGCTTGCAGTTCCGCCAGGATCTGATGAAGTACATGCCGCAGGGCATCGTCGACTACGACCATGCCGAGGCGGTCAACGCGCTGGCCCAGGGCAAGGTGGCGATGATCACCGAGTGGTCGGCCTTCTACGGCACCCTGGTCGATCCCGCGTCGTCCAAGATCATCGACTGCCTGGAAGTGGCGCCCGAGCCCGCCGGTCCGGCCGGCCGCAAGCCCGCGCTGGGCGGCTTCTCGCTGGCCGTCACCTCGCAGGCCAGCGACAAGGAGAAGGCGGCGGCATGGCTGTTCATCCAGTGGGTGACCGCCAAGGAGAACGCCAAGACCTACGTCGAGAACGGCGGGGTCAGCGGCCGCCAGAGCGTCTACAAGGATCCGCAGATCGCGGCGAAGTACAAGTTCGTCAAGCCGATGGTGGAATCGTGGCAGGCGGGCGTGCCGCACTTCCGGCCACGGTTCCCGGAATGGCCCGAGATCTCCGAAGTCATCGGCGAATGGGGCACCAAGATCATGCTCGGCACTGCTTCCCTCCAGGAAGGCAGCAAGGAGATCGGGCAGCGCATGGAATCGGTGCTCGAACGGGCCGGCTATTACAAGCCGGGTGCCAAGCTTCTCCAGTAGGCAGACTAGCGGGAAGGGCCGACGCGCGCGGCCCTTCCCTCCTTTTTGGCTGACCAGGACACCGTCATGTACAGCCGTCGGGAAAAGAGGCTCGCCCTTCTCGGCTTTCTCGGGCCGGCGGTCCTGACCCTGCTGGCGATCGGGATCTACCCCCTCCTGTTTGCGTTCTGGAATTCGCTGCACCGCTTCATCCTGCCCAGGGTGCCGCGGGAGGGGACGCCTTGGGTGGGGATCGACAACTATGTCGCCGTGCTCACCGATCCAAGCTTCCAGCAGTCGCTGGGCCGGACCTTCTCGTTCCTGCTCACCGTGCTGCCGATCCAGATCGTGCTCGGACTCGGCATCGCGCTTCTTCTCCATCAACCCGGCGCCAGCCTGCTGCGGGTGCTGACCCGGCTGTCGCTGGTGGTGCCGATGGCGACCACCTACGCGGTGGTCGGGCTGATCGGGCGGCTCTTGTTCAACGGCGACTTCGGGGTGGTGAACTGGTTCCTCGGGCTGTTCGGGATCGCCGGCGTAAACTGGCTGGCCCATCCGACATTCGCCTTCGCCGCCGTGGCGGCGATGGACGTCTGGCAGTGGAGTCCCTTCTGCGCGCTGGTCTTCCTGGCCGGCCTGACCATGGTCCCGGTCGAGGTCGAGGAGGCGGCGCAGCTCGAGACCACCCGCTGGACCGCCATCCTGCGCCACGTCCAGTTGCCGTTCCTGATCCCCGGGCTGACCGCCATCCTGATCCTGCGCACCGCCGACATCCTCAAGATGTTCGACAGCGTCTTCACCATGACCCGCGGCGGCCCCGGCGCCGCCACCGAGCTGATCAGCGTCTACATCCAGCGCATCGGCTTCCGCGTCTTCGACCAGGGGATGGCATCGGCGCAGGCGGTCATCATCCTGGTGCTGACGATCATCCTGTCGCGGCTTTACATCCGCGTCATCTACCGGGAGATCGAGCAATGAGGGACACCACCGCGCCCGCCGCGGCGGTGGCCGCGGATCGCCGCCGTCAGGGCAGCCTGCGCGCCGTTCACGTGATCGCGCTTCTGGTCGTCATCGCCTTCTGCATCTTTCCCTTCTACTGGATGGTGGCGACCAGCCTGAAGGAACAGGCGGTGGCGCTGGCCTCCCCGCCGGTGTGGCTGTTCGAGCCGACGCTGGAGAACTACACCACCGCGCTCGGCAAATCGGGGGTGGCCCGGAGCCTTCTCAATTCCTTGGTGATCGCGGTCTCGACCACCGTCCTCGCCCTGGTTCTCGGCACTCCCGCCGCGTTCGCCATCGCCCGCTTCGAGTTCCCCGGCAAGAAGGAGCTGTGGTTCTGGTTCATCACCAACCGCATGGTGAGCCCGATCGTGCTGGCGCTGCCGTTCTTCCTGCTGGCCCGCACGCTCGGCATCCTCGACACCCACCTCGCGCTGGTGCTCACCTACATCACCTTCAACCTGCCGATCGTGGTGTGGATCTGCTCGGACCACTTCCGCTCGCTGCCCAAGGACCTTGACGAGGCGGCTCGGTTGGAAGGGGCCAGCGCATGGCGCATCTTTTTCAGCATCTGTCTGCCGCTGGCGGCGCCGGGGATCGCGGTGTCGGCCATCTTCTCGTTCATCTTCTCGTGGAACGAGCTGCTCTACGCCCTGGTGCTGACCCGCAACGAGGCGAAGACCGCACCGGTCGCCGCCACCGGGTTCATGAGCGGCTACGAGCTGCCATGGGGCCAGATCATGGCCACCGGTACCCTGATCGTGCTGCCGGTCATCATCTTCGCCCTCATCGCCTCGCGCCAGCTGGTGCGCGGACTGACGATGGGAGCGGTGAAGTGACCACGCCTGCCCGCCTGCAGCCGGCAAGGTCCGGCGGGGCGAGCCATCCTCGTGCGCGTGAAGCCATTCCCCGTTATGTTCTGCACGGGCGGGCCAGCCCCGCCGGAGGAGCCGCAGGATGAGGGGGGCAGGCGTGCGTACGAGCAGGATGTTCCGCGGCGGCGACGACGACCGCTTCGTCACCCGGGTGGCGTGGCTCTATTACGTCGAAGGCATGACCCAGGCCGAGATCGCGGAGCACCTGGGCGTGACGCGGCTGCGCATCAACCGCGTGCTGGCGATGTCGCGCAAGACCGGCATCGTGCAGGTGCGGATCAACTCGCCGCACGCCCACAGCCTGGAGCTGGAACGGCGGCTGGTCGACACCTTCGGCCTCGATGCGGCGGTGGTGATGCCCGCGCCCGTCGATCCCGAGGCGGCGCGCAACGTCGCCGCCCTCGCGCTGTCCTCGTACATCTCCGAGCTGATCGCCGACCCCGCCGTCGCGTCGATCGGGGTCGGCTGGGGCGTCACCCTGCGCGAGGCCGTCTGGAACCTTGAGGACATGCACCGGGCCGACCTCGAGGTGGTGTCGATGCTGGGCGGGATGACCCGCGGCTCCGAGTTCAACGCGATCGAGATCACCGGCCAGCTGGCAAGCCGGATCGGCGCCCGATGCACGTATCTGCCGGCACCGCTCTATGCCAGCACCGAGCAATCGCGCGACACCATCATGGCGCAGGACGTGTTCAAGGAGGTGCTGGAGAAGATGCGCCGGGTCGATGCCGCCATCTTCTCGGCCGGCGACATGTCGGAGCGCTCGCTGTTGATCCGCTACGCCCTGCCGCGGGACATCACCCTGTCCGATCTCGCCGAGGCGGGCGCGGTGGGCGACATCGCCGGGCAGATGCTGGACGCCAACGGCCGCCTCATCGACCATCCGATCAACCGTCGGGTCATCGGTGCCGCCCTTCACGAGCTGCGAGCCATCCCGAGGGTGATCCTCGCCGCCGCCGGCACTCACAAGGTGCCGGTGATCACCGCGGTGCTGCGCTCCAAGGTCCTGAACGTGCTGCTCACCGACGAGCACACCGCAAGCGCCGTGCTGGAGCGGCACCGAACCCAGGCCGCTGCGGAGTGAGCCCATGTTCCTCGGCATCGACATCGGCACGTCGGGTGTCAGGGCGATCATCGTCGATGCCGACGAGCGGGTGTTGAACCAGTCCCATCGCGGGCTCGAGGTATCGCGGCCCCACCCCTACTGGACCGAGCAGGACCCCGACGACTGGTGGGGCGCAGTCGAGCGCTGCCTGGACGCGCTCCATGCGGAGGCCCCGGCCCGGATGGCCGCGGTGCGGGCGATCGGGCTGTCGGGCCAGATGCTGGGGCCGGTGCTGCTCGACGCGGCCGACCGGCCGCTGCGTCCCACCATCCTGTGGAACGACGGGCGCAGCGCCCGCGAGGCCGCGGAGCTGCGCCGAACCCTGCCCCAGATGGAGCAGCTCACCGGAACCCGGCCGAGCCCCAGCTTCGCCGCCCCCAAACTGCTCTGGCTGCGCCGCCACGAGCCGCAGGTGCTCGACCGGCTGCGCCACCTCCTGCTGCCCAAGGACTACGTCCGCCTCAGGCTGACGGGGGAGCGGGCCAGCGACGTCGGCGACGCCTCCGGCACCCTGTTGGTGGACGCCGTTCGCCGCACCTGGTCCGATGTCCTGGTCGAGGGCGTCGGGATCGATCCGCGCACTCTGCCCCGCCTGGTCGAAGGGTGCGACCCGGCCGGCTCGCTGCGTCGCGATCTCGCCCAGCGCTGGGGCATGGGGGCGTCGGTGGTGGTGGCGGGCGGCGCCGGCGACAACATGGCGGGCGCGATCGGCATCGGCGTCGTCGACGACGGTCAGGCGCTGGTGACGCTCGGCACCTCGGGAGTCCTCAACCTGGCCGATCCCGAGTTCCGCCCGAATCCGGACGCGGCGGTGCAGAGCACCTGCCATTCGCTGCCCGAGCGATTCTTCTTCTCCGGGGTGGTAATGAGCGCGGCCAGCAGCCTGGAATGGGGCGCCCGGCTGACCGGCGTCGGGGTCCCCGAGCTGGTGGCCCGAGCCGAGTCGCTGGCGGCCCCCCTGCGGCTCGACGACGTACCGCTCTTCCTGCCCTACCTGGAGGGCGAGCGCACACCTCACAACGCGCCGCTGGCGCGCGGCGTGCTGTTCGGAATGAGCCACCGGACCGGCGTCGCCGAGATCGCCTGGGCAATCCTCGAAGGGGTCGCGTTCGGCGTCGCCGACAGCCGCGACGCCCTGGAGATCCGGAACCGCCGGATCACCGCGATGCAGATCATCGGCGGCGGCGCGCGCAGCCGCCTGTGGGCGCGCATCATCGCCACCGTGCTCGGGATCCCGGTGAGCGTGCCGGACGGCGGCGAGCTGGCCTCGGCCCTGGGCGCGGCGAGGCTGGCGCGGATTGCCGCGGGCGGCGAACCCTGGCACGATGTAGCGGTCCGCCAACGGCCGGTGCGGCTGGAAGCTGCCCCCGAGCCCGCGTGGAGCGGCGCCATGCAGGAGCGCCGGGCTCGCTTCAAAGCGTTGTTCCCGGCCCTGCGGCCGCATTTCGCCGAAGGCGGCGGGTAACGATCAAGAGGGGTGCGCCGGCGGCTGCCGCAAGCACCGTCCGCAGCTCCCCGCCTGGGAGGAGAGGAGGACTCGATGGCGACGGCAATGTCCGACATGAACCGGCGTGCGCTCGCCGAACTGGGCGCCGTCATCGACCGGATCGACGGCAGCCGGGTCGAAGCGCTGCTGGGGGAGCTTTCCCGGGCCAGGCGGATCGCCCTCTACGGGGTCGGACGCGAAGGCCTGATGATGAAGGCGCTGGCCATGCGCCTTTTCCACATGGGGCTGGACGCCCATGTCGTCGGCGACATGACGACGCCGCCGCTGGGTAACGGCGACCTGCTGGTGGTCAGCGCCGGTCCCGGCCGCTTCTCGACCGTCGAGGCGCTGGCGGGCGTCGCCCGCGGTGCGGGCGTCAGGGTCCTCTGCTTCTCGGCCCAGCCGGACGGCGCGGTGCCGCGCTCGGCCGACCTCGCGGTGATCCTGCCCGCCCAGACGATGGCCAGCGACACCTCGGCGCCGACCTCGATCCTGCCGATGGGCAGCCTCTACGAAGGCGTCATGTACCTGTTCTTCGAGTACCTCGTCCTGATGCTGCGCGACCGGCTGGACATCACCGCCGAGAAGATGCGCGCCAACCACACGAACCTGGAGTGAGAGCCATGCGTCTCGGCACCAATCTCTCGTTCGCCGTCAAGCGGTGGGTGGAACCGGAGAGCTGGGCGCGCGTCGTCCGCCACGAGCTCGGCCTCGACCTTGTCCAGTTCTCGTTCGACATCGTCGACCCGTGGTGGCCCCAGGACCTGCGCACCCCGCTGGCGGCGAGCATCCGCAAGGCGGCGGCGGCCGAAGGGATCACCCTGCACAGCGCCTTCGTCGGCCTCGCTCACTATACCTACAACCAGCTCCTGCACCCGTTCGAGGAGGGCCGCCAGGCGGCCCTGCACTGGTACCGCAACGCCATCGACCTGGCCAGCGAGCTCGAGGTCGAGGCGGTCGGGGGTCCCGCCGGGGCGTTGAGCGCCGACCAGGCGGTCGACCCGGCGCTGGTCGAGCGCCGCTACCGCATGCTGCTCGACGATCTGGTCCGGCTCTCCGAGTACGCCAGGGCGCATGGGCTCAAGGCCCTGCTGCTCGAGCCGACGCCGCTGCGGCGCGAGTTTCCCAATACCATCGCGATGGCCGTGCAGATGCAGGAAGACCTCGCCGGCCGCACTGCGGTGCCGATCCAGTGGTGCTTCGACTGGGGCCACGCGATCTACAGGCCCCTCTACGGCGAGGCGGCGAACGACACGCTGGCGTGGCTGACCGCGCTGCGCGATCACATCGGCCAGATCCAGCTCCAGCAGTCGGACGGCGAGCTCGACCGCCACTGGGGCTTCACCCACGAGGATGGTATCGTCGATCCGGTCCGGGTGGCGGGGGAAATCCGTCAGGCCGGCCTCGACCACGTGCCGCTGTTCATCGAGGTCTTCTACCCCTTCGAATGGCGCAACGACCAGGTGCTGGCCGACATGAAGACCACCGTCGCAGTTCTGCAGAAGGCGCTGGCCTGAGATCCCGATCGCGGGAGCGGGCTATTGCCCCCTCGCCCACTCCTGCGCGAAGGCGCCGAGCCTGCCGTAGCGCCGGTACAGCGCCTCGTAGGCCTGCACCGCCTCCGGATCGGGGGTGAAGGTCCGCTCGACCGGGCTCATCATCGCCCGCATCGCCTCGCCGGTATCGGCGTAGGCCCCCGCCACCGTGGCGGCGAAGATCGCCGCGCCGCGGGCGCAGCACTGGTCGGAGGCGACGACGCCGATTTCGCGGTTCATGACGTCGGCGCAGGTCTGCATGACGAACGGCGACTTGCGGGCGATGCCGCCGATCGCCAGCACCCGGTTGACCGCGATGCCCTCGCCGACGAAGCGCTCGGCGATCGCCCGCGAGCCGAACGCCGTCGCCTCGACCAGGGCGCGGTAGACCGAGGCCGCGGACGAGCCAAGGTGCAGCCCGGCGATGACGGAGCGCAGGGTCTGGTCGGCGTCCGGCGTGCGTCGGCCATTGAGCCAGTCGAGCGCGACCTCGCCGTAGCCGCCCGGCGGAAGCTTCCTCGCCTCCTCCTCCAGCTTCGGCAGCAGCGCGCCGGGCTTGACGGCATCGCCGCGGCCCCAGCGCAGCAGGCGCTCGAACCAGGCGAACACGTCGCCGAACGACGACTGCCCCGCCTCGAAGCCGATGAAGCCGGGCACCACGCTGTCCGGCACCTGGCCGCAGATGCCGCGCACCAGGGTCTCGCCGACCTCCTCGGGCGGCGCCACCAGGACGTCGCAGGTCGAGGTGCCCATGACGCGGACCAGGGTGTACGGCTCGATGCCGGCCCCGACCGCGCCCATGTGGCAGTCGAAGGCGCCGACCGTGACCGGGATCCCGGCAGGAACCCCGAACCTGGCTGCCCACTCGGGGGTCAGTCGGCCGGCCGCGTGGTCGCTCGGCTGGGTGTCGTGGAATAGCGGCGTCGGCAAATTCCCGAGCACGGGATCGAGGGCGACCAGCCATTCGCGCGACGGCAGGCCGCCGAAGCTGGGGTGCCAGATCGCCTTGTGGCCGGCGGCGCAGCGGCTGCGCACCACCCGGCTGGCGTCGTCGACCCCGGTGAGCAGGGCGGGCACCCAGTCGGCAAGCTCCATCCAGTTGGCGGCCGCCTGGAACACCCGCGGATTGGTGCGTGCGACGTGGAGGATCTTGGCCCAGAACCATTCCGACGAATAGATGCCGCCCACGTACTTCGTGTAGTCGGGAAAGCGACCGGAGCGGCAGAGGGCGTTGATCGCCTCGGCCTCGGCGACGGCGGTGTGGTCCTTCCACAGGATGAACATGGCGTCGGGGTCATCGGCGAACTCCCGACGCAGGGCAAGCGGAGCGCCGTCGGCGGCGACGGCGACCGGCGTCGAACCGGTGGTGTCGACGCCGATGCCGACCACGCTTGCCGCCAGTTCGGCCCTGCCCTGAAGGGCAAGCCGCACCGCCTCGGCCATGGACTCGATGTAGTCGGCGGGGTGATGGCGGTACATCTGGCGCGCGGGGTCACAGTATTTCTGCTCGGCCCAGCGGGGATACGAGGCCACCGCCTGCGCCAGTTCCTCGCCGTCGGCGACCCGCACTACCACCGCGCGCACGCTGTCGGTTCCGAAATCCAACCCGATGACGCTGCTGTTCGTCGCCATGGCTTCGCAATCCTCTCCCTGGACCCGTCTCGGGCGGGCCGTCCTCATGGACGAATCCGCCTCGGTTTGCGGCGGTTCCGCCGCCGGTCGCGGCATCCTTCTTTGCCTGCCGCTCCTGAGCTACAATAGCCGAGGTCGTTGACTGCGGAATACAGCTTTTCGCTGGATACATGGACGATCACCTTCGCTTCGATCCGGCCAAGGATCCCCGGGTCAAGAGCATCATCCGCAAGCTGCAGGGCGGGCGGGCGAGGAGCGACCGCGAGGTCGCGCCGCTGTTCCCCGGCTTCCCCTTCGACGTCCGCCTGGTGGCCGGCATCACCCCGATCGAGCGCAACGGCCCGCTCGACTTCTGCATCGACCGCCCCCAGGGCATGCGCGGCTGGATCATCAACCTGACCGTGGACGGTCACGGCCGCGTCTTCGACGGCGCCGAATCCTTCGTCGTCGAGCCGGGCGATCTGCTCCTGTTCCCGCCCAAGGCGGTCCACTATTACGGGCGCGAGGCATCGGCGTCCCGGTGGTGGCACCGCTGGATCTACTTCCAGCCGCGCGCCTACTGGGCGAAGTGGCTGGAGTGGGAGAAGCAGGTCCGCGACGTCAACATCCTGCGGCGCAAGGGCGACGACTTCTTCGAGGAGGTGTTCCGCCTGTTCGTCGAGGTCGAGCAGCTGTCGATGCTGACCGACACCCTGTCGATCGACCTCGCCTTCAACCGGCTGGAAAGCATCCTGCTGTCGTGCGCGCGGATGGACGACGCGGCGCTGATGAAGAACTCGCCGATCGATTCCCGCGTCCTCGCCGCCTGCGCCCTGATCTCGGCCGACCTGCAGCGTTCGCTCGGAATCCGCGAGGTGGCGGACCATGTCTGCCTGTCGCCGTCGCGGCTGTCCCACCTGTTCCGCCGCCACGTCGGCATGGGGATCGTGCAGTGGCGGGACTCCCAGCGCATCCAGTACGCGATGCAGCTGCTCCGGGTCACCAGCGTGCCGATCAAGTCGCTGTCGCAGATGGTCGGCTACGACGACCCGCTCTACTTCTCTCGGGTGTTCCGCCACCACACCGGCTTCAGCCCGCGCAGCTTCCGCGTCCGCAGCATGGAGGCCAGCCCCTCTCCCGCCCTGCGGGAGCGCGAGGGATAGAGAGGGTAGAAAAATAGAAAAGGGGTCGGAGTCATTTTCTGAGAAGAAAATGACTCCGACCCCTTTTCTTATCACACCTCCGCGTACTCGATGCCGAGCAGCTCGCAGAACATCCGCCAGCGCGGCCGGAGATCACCCAGGTGCAGCACCTGGTGGTGGGTACCGCCGTTGCGCAGCCAGCCGTCCAGGCACGCGCGCACGCCCCGCTCGGGCTTGAACATGAAGTAAGGCATCTCGAGCCGGGGCAGTTCGTCGGTGTCGAGGATCGTCCCCTGCGCAACGACCAGCCGGTAGCGCTCGCCCACCACCGGCACCAGGGAGGCCAGGGTGGCCGGCCCGGGCTGACCCTGGAACAGCACTGTCGGCGGGTTGTCGAGGCCGCCGATGCCGAGCGGGCGGTCGATCAGGCGCGGCTTGCGGTCCTTGCGCGCGATCTTCCAGTTGCCCTCGCCCATGTGGCTCTGCAGCACCGCGTCGAGCGGGAAGTCCATGGCGTACATTTCGGTGAAGTGGGCGTCGGGGGCGAGGCCGAAACCGGCGACCATCAGACTCGCGCACGAGGAATCGCCCTCGGCCGAGTAGCCGTAGCCCTCGGCCATCAGGTTGGAGGCGGCCATCATGTGCGTCTGCTTGAAGCGACCGTCGAGGCCGATCTGGTCGAAATACAGGCTCCAGGCGTCGTAGCCGCCGGCGACCAGGAATTTCCTGATCGCCACCTGCAGGCGGGCAGCGTAGCGGTGGGCGCCGTCGCCGATCTGTGGGTCGACCTCGAAGTTCCTGCGGTTGGCGGCAATCACTTCGTCGATCTCGGCCGCCGTCACCTCCTCCATCCCCTTGGCGATGAGGCCGATGTTGACGTGGTCGACCTGGGGCCCCAGCACCCGCATGAAGGCGTGGGAGTCGGTCAGGATATCGCCCATTCCCGGCATCTGACCGAAGATCGCGATGCGTGCCTTGCGCATGCGGGCGACCGCGCGGGCGGCAGCCGCGAAATCCCCGACCGCCCGGGCGAACGCGGGCGAACGCCAGTCGTCGGTGACCACCGCGAAGCGGACCCCGTTCTTCATCAGCGAGTTGGCAGTATCCTGGGCGCCGTGAATGCCCTGGTTGTAGGTGAGGTCGGCCATGTCCCACTTCTCGGTGACCGACGGCTCCGGCTGGATGTTGGCCAGCATGACGGGCAGGCGCGCGTTGCGGAAGGCATTGACGGTCCGCAACGCCGGTCCGTAGGTGAGGTTGACCACCAGCACGCCCTCGCAGCCATCGGCCTCGAAGCCGCGCATGTAGCGCTCGATGTCGTTGCGGTCGCGGGCGGCGCCGGGAAAGCGGATGTCGACCTGCTCGGCAAGGCGGGCCGCGACCTCTTTGGCGTAGTCTTCCTGGTGCCGGGTGATGCCGGGGAGCATGGCGTCGTAAAGCTCCTGCATGATGCCCAGGAGTCCGATCACAGGCTTTGCTGACATCTGTCGATTCCCTGATCCGAAGTTATTTCGACTTGTCCTGGCCGTACCAGGCGTTCTTCCCGTGTTTGCGTTCGTAATGGTACGACAGCACATGGTCCTCGAGCGGTGGCGGCGCGCCCCCGCTGACGACGGCGGTAAGAGTTGCGATCCGGGCCATTTCCTCCAGGATCACCGCGTGGCGCACCGCATCGGCGGGCGTCTTTCCCCAGGCGAAGGGGCCGTGCCCGGCCACCAGCGCCATCGGTACCGCGAGGGGATCCAGCCCCTCGAGGGCGTGGACGATGGCATGGCCGGTCTCGGCCTCGTAATCGCGCCGGACCTGCTCCCGGCTGAGAGGTTCGGTGCAGGGGACCTCGCCGGCGCAGTGGTCGGCGTGGGTCGTCCCCAGGCAGGGCAGCGGCCGGCGCGCCTGGGCCCAGGCCACCGCGTGGGCGGAATGGGTGTGGGCGATGCCGCCGACCGCGGGGAAGGCACGGTAGAGCACGGTATGGGTGCGGGTGTCGGACGATGGCCGGTAGTCGCCTTCGATGATCGTGTTGTCGAGGTCGACCACCACCATGTGCTCGGGCCGCATGGTCTCGTAGCCGACGCCCGAAGGCTTGATCACCACCAGCCCGCGCTCGCGGTCGATGCCGCTGACGTTGCCCCAGGTGTAGAGCACGACGCCCCGCCGGTTGAGCTCCAGATTGGCTTCGCAGACGGCTTCTCGCAGGTGCATGAGGAGCATCGGCTTCCTTGCCTTTCAGGACGAGCGGCGCAGGTTGAAGGAACCCACCAGCGATCTCTGCACGACGATGAACAGGAACAGGAGCACGCCGCTGGCGATCATGATCCAAGCCCCGTTCAGCGAGCCGTGGAAGATGATCAGGGTGGCGATCAGGCCCAGGATCATGCCGCCGAAAAGGGTCCCGGCGACCATCCCGACGCCGCCGGTGAGCAGGGTGCCGCCGAGCACCACGGCAGCGATCGCGTTGAGCTCGTTGCCGGTCCCGGCCAGCGGGTAGCCCGACGAGGTGTAGAGCGCGTAGATGACGCCGCCGAGCGCGCTGTAGAAGCCGCCCAGCGCGTAGATCATCACCGTCGTGCGACGCATCGGCACCCCCATCAGGACCGCCGAGGCGCGGTCGCCGCCGATCGCGTAGACGTTGGTCCCGAAGCGGGTGAAGTGGGCAATCGCGATGGCGCCCGCCAGCACCACCAGCATGACGATTGCCGAACTGGCCAGGAAGCCGTCCCCGGGCAATGGAATGCTGGTGTCGGCGAAGGCGTCGACGAAGGGGTGGCGGATCGGGATCGAGTCCAGCGTCACCATGAAGCAGGCGCCGCGCAGCATGAACAGGCCGGCAAGCGTGATGATGAACGGCTGGATGTCGCAGAAATCGATGATGTAGCCCTGGGCCGCGCCGAACAGCAGGCCGAACGCCAGCAGCACCGCGGCCGATGCCAGCGGATGCCAGCCCAGGGTATCGAGGCGGGCCATGACGACGCCGACGAAGCCGATCATCGAGCCGATCGAAAGGTCGATGCCGCCCGACAGGATGACGAAGGTCGTGCCGATGGCGGCGATGATGATGAAGGCGTTGTCGGCGAGGATATGCCCCAGCACCAGGGTCGAGAAGAAATGCTCGTACAGCACGCCCCCGGTCACGAACAGCGCCAGGAAGACGGTGACGGTCGCCATCAGCGGCAGGTATCGCTCTGTCATCGCTTCCTCCGCCTGACCAACGCGAGCACGGCGTTGCGGGCATTGTTCGACTGCAGCAGCAGCACGAACAGGACGACCACGGCCTTGACCAGGAGGTTGTATTCGGGCGGCAGGCCGCTCATCAGGATCGAGGTGGTCAGGGTCTGGATGACCAGCGCGCCGAGCACGGTCATGCCGAGATAGATCCGCCCGCCCGCCAGCGAGCCGCCGCCGATCACCACCGCCAGGATCGCGTCGAGCTCGATGTAGAGGGCGACGCTGACCGGATCCGAGGTATGGGTGTCGGCGGTCAGGATGACGCCGGCCCACCCCGCACACAGGCCCGAGATCAGATACGCCGAGTACTTGATCAGCCGCGAGCGGACGCCGGCCAGATCGGCTGCCGCGGCGTTCCCGCCGACGGCTTCGACGAACAGCCCGAGCGCCGTGCGGCGGATCAGCAGCCACAGCGCCACGAAAACGGCGGCGAACACGATCAGCCGGGTCGGCACCAGACCGATGCTGCCGACGCTCAGCCCCTGCAGCAGCGGGCTGGTGAAGCTCGGGTTGGTACCGCCGTAGATCAGGTTGATCATCAGCCCGATGCCGCGGCCCGACACCATCAGGATCAGGGTGGCGATGATCGGCTGGATGTCGAGAACCGCTACCAGAAAGCCATTCCAAAGCCCGCACAGCAACCCCACGCCCAACGCGGTCAGCAGGATGACGAAATGCGGATCGCCTTCCTGGATGCGCCAGGCGATGGTGGCGCCCACCACCGCGATGATCGATCCTACCGACAGATCGATGCCCTTGGTGCCGATCACCACCGCCATGCCGAGGGCCACCAGGGCGGTCGGCACCGCGCGGTAAAGGATGTCGATCAGGCTGCCGAACAGACGCCCCTCGACGATCCGGATGGTAAAGAACCCGGGCGCGACGAAGCCGTCGACGACCAGGATCACGGCCAGCGCCAGGAGTGGCCACGTCGCCCGGTGGCTGGTCAACTCGCGCAGCCTGCCGCTGAAACTGGGTGGTAGTGGGGCCGTCATCGTCCGTTCCGTGCTCATCTGCCGGCAATGGTCCGAATGATGTTCTCGCGGGTGATGTCGGCGCCCGCCATCTCGCCGACCTTGCGCCGGTCGCGCAGGACAGCGACGCGGTCGCTGACGGCGACCAGCTCGTCGAGCTCCGAGGAGGCGACCAGCAGCGCCAGCCCCTCGGAGCAGAGGCGCCGGATCAGCCTGACGACGTCGGCGTGCGCGCCGACATCGATGCCGCGGGTCGGCTCGTCGAGTATCAACACCTTGGGCTGCGAGGCCAGCGAGCGCGCCAGCACGACCTTCTGCTGGTTGCCGCCCGAAAGCTGGCCGACCGGCTTTTCCGCGTCCGGGGTAGCGATGGCCAGCGCCTTGATCATCTCCTGGGCCAGCCGTTTCTGCTCGTCCCGTCCCAGACGGCGCAGCCAACCCCGCTTGGTCTGCAGGGCCAGCATGATATTCTCGCGCACGCTGAGCTCGCCCAGCAGCCCTTCCGCCTTGCGGTCCTCCGGGCAGAACGCGACCCCGCTACGCAGCGACTGGCGCGGCGAGTTGTGGGGCACCGGCTTGCCGTCCAGAACCAGCTCTCCCGAATCCGGGCGGATCGCGCCGAACAGCAGCTTGGCCGTCTCGGTGCGCCCCGACCCGAGCAGGCCGGCCAGACCGACGACCTCGCCGGCCCGTAGCGACAGGTCGAACGGCGCCATCGTGCGCCGCCGTCCCAGCCCCTTGGCGGCCAGGACCGGCTCGCCGCTCGCCAGAGAGGCATGGCTCGCCAGATGCGCCTCGACGGTGCCGAGCTCGCGGCCCAGCATCAGCGAGATCAGCTTCAGGCGCGGCAGCTCGGCCGTCGGCCCGGTGCCGACCAGGCGCCCGTTGCGCAGCACCGAGATGCGGTCGGCGATCTGGTACACCTGGTCGAGAAAGTGGGTGATGAAGACGATCGCGATCCCGGATGCCTTGAGGTCGCGCACGATCTGGAACAGGAGTTCGGTCTCGGTGGCGTCGAGGCTGGCGGTCGGCTCGTCCAGGACCAGGACCCGGGTATCGTCCTCTAGCGCGCGGGCGATCGCGACCAGCTGCTGGATCGCCACCGAATAGGAGCCGAGGGGCTTCTCGGTGTCGATCTCGAGGTTGAGCCGTTTCAGGCGCTGGCGGGCCAAGGCCCGCGCCCGGCGCCACGAAATCAAGCCGAAGCGGCGCGGCTGACGCTCCAGGGTCAGATTCTTGGTCACCGTCATGGTCGGAATCAGGTTGACTTCCTGGTAGACGGTGCTGATGCCGAGCGCCCTGGCGTCGGCCGTGGTGCCGATCTGCACCGGCCGCCCGTCGAGGCGGATCTCGCCCGCGTCGCGGGGTACGGCTCCGGTCATGATCTTGATCAGCGTCGATTTGCCGGCGCCGTTCTCGCCGAGCAGCGCATGCACCTCGCCGGCGTTCAGCCGCAGCTCGACGTTCTCGAGCGCCCGCACCCCGGGAAAGCTCTTCGAGACGCCAAGCAATTCGATCCGCGGGGTCGAAGTGTCCGCCACGCCGGTATCTCCCGCAATGACCTGCTCAGACCGCTCCTGCGCCCATCAAGCGGCCGGCGCGACCGGAAGGGGGATATCCGCCAAAGGCGGTGCCGCACCTCCCGGTCGCGTCCGGCAGACGCCCGCTAGTTACCCGCCGCCACGTGCAGATCGGATGGAATCACGATCCACTTCGGCAGTTCCTTGGGGTTCTTCAGGTAATCGGTCACCACGGGATAGATGTACTTGCCGATCGCCGAGCGCAGCTCGACCGAGGCGTTGGCCTCGCCCTTCGCGAGCGCCGCCTTCATCGCCGGAACGTAGTCGACCGACACCATCAGCACGTCCTTGCCGGGCTTCAGACCGGCTTCCTTCATCGCCTGGATGGCGCCCAGCTGCATGTTGTCGTTGTGGGCGAACGAAGCGCAGATGCCCTTCAGGTTGTCGGTGGCCTTGATGAAGGCTTCCATCACCTTCTTGCCGCCCTCGGTGGTGAAGTCGCCGCTCTGGGTCTTGACGATCTTCATGCCCGGGAACTGGGAGAGCACCGCCTCGAAGCCCTTCTTGCGCTCGATCGCCGGGGCCGAGCCGACGGTGCCCTGCAGCTCGACGACATCGCAGGTACCCTTGCTCGCCTGCGCCAGCCATGCCCCCGCCAGCTTGCCTTCCAGGCTGAAGTCGGCGGAAATGCGGGTGACGTACAGCGATTTGTCGGTCACGTCGACGTCGCGGTCGGCGAGGAAGACCGGAATGTTCGCCCGCTTGGCCTCCTTGAGGACCTGGTCCCAGCCGGTCACCACCACGGGAGCGATGACGATCGCATCGACCCGCTGGGCGATGAACGCCCGGACTGCCTTAAGCTGGTCCTCCTGCTTGCCTTGGGCGTCGGCAAACTTGAGGTCGATCCCCATCTTCTTGGCCTCTTCCTGCATGTCTTTGGAAAAGGCCGGGCGCCAGTCGCCTTCGTCGCCGACCTGGGAGAAGCCGATGGTTACGGCCGATGCCCCTGACGCCGCCAGGCTGACGCCAAGAAATACCGCTGCGAAGGTTTTATACATGGACATTTCCCTCCTAGAGAAAGCATCGATGACGCGGTGTTGGACCCAACGCGCTTATCGCTATGCAATACTTCCCCGTTTCGGGGTCGCCGGCGGCAGCCCCGAACCCCCTTGTCGTTTACTTTGCAGGGTCGGTGTATTGTGGCATACCCGGGCGAAGATGGTAGACATCATCCCGTCGAAAACATGGATTTTCCTGCTGTCCGCCCTGGCGGAATCGCCCGCGGGTGGAATAGGCCCATCGGGCTGGTACTGGAGGTCTAGCGGCCGCCCTGGGGCTTAGTGGTTGGCCGGACAACAGCGGCCCCGCCTGCGGCGGTGGCGCGGAATTCGGCGACATGGACCATCTTGCTTGACTTCGGAGGCGCCCGTGAGCCCGGCGGGAGGGAAGCCGGCGGCTGCCGTGCGGTGCCGTTTGCCGCTTGCGTTCCGGTGCCGGCTGCACGACCTTTGGGCTGGTTGTTCGCTCGAAGCGGGCGGGCGGGACGACCGCGGCGAAGCGTGCTCCGGTCCCGCGGACGCCCGCCGGCCGACCGGTTTCCATCCGAGTTGAGCCCCCGGCCGACGCCGGAATAAGCGAAGCCTCCAGGGTCACGCGACCTTGCGGCGTCAGGCCCGGAGTTCCCGGCCCCCGGCTGAACAGGAGCCACCATGGCAGACGAAAGCCCGCCTCGCAGCGCTCTTGCGGAATTCGGCATCGTCGACAAGGCCGAGGACTGCTCCTTCTCGCTCGGCATCGAGGAAGAGTATTTTCTGGCCGATGCGCGGACCGGCGAGGTCGTCACGGAGGCCCCGGAGGGATTCTTCGCCGAGGCCCGGGCGGTCAGCGGGGGGCGCATCGGGCACGAGCTCCTGCAGTCGCAGATCGAGGCCGCGACCCCTCCGTGCATGGACGTCCAGGAAGCGCGCGCGGAGTTGCAGGCGATGCGGAGCCTCCTCGCCAGGATCGCGAGCGAGCATGGGATGGCCATCCTTGCCAGCGGAACCCACCCCACCGCGCCGTGGCGAAGCTCCGTGCAGACCGAAAGGAAGCGTTACGATGCCGTGATGGACGATCTGCAGATGATCGGGTTGCGCAACATGCTGTGCGGCCTGCACGTGCACGTCCAGTTGCCGGATCCCCGAAGCCGCGTCGATGTGATGGCGCGCATGATCCCGTTTCTACCGCTGTTCCTGGCCCTCTCCACCTCGTCGCCGTTCTGGCAGTCGTCCCTGACCGGCCTGCACGGCTACCGGCTGGCGGCCTATGACGAGTTGCCGCGGACCGGGCTGCCCGAGTTGTTCCGCAGCAACACGGAGTTCGACGCCTACGTTGCCGCCCTGGTGCACGCGGGCGCGATCCCGGACGGCAGTTATCTGTGGTGGGCGATACGGCCGTCGGTCAAGTATCCGACCCTCGAACTGCGGGCCCCCGACTCTTGCACCTGTCTCGACGACGCGATCGCCATCGCTGCCCTTTACCGGGTGCTGGTACGGCACCTCTACTTTGCTCCCGCCTGCAATGCCCACGTGAACGTGGTATCGCGGGCGATCGCGCTCGAGAACAAATGGCGGGCGCAGCGCTACGGCGTCCACGCCAGCTTCGTCACCGAGGCGGGCCCGGTACCGGTTGGCGACGTTCTCGACCGGGCGATCTTGATCTCTGCCGAGGACGCGCGGATGCTGCGCTGCGAAGCCGAAGTCGCGCACTGTCGGACGATTGTCGCCAGGGGGACCTCGGCGGACGCCCAGATCGGCGTCTACCGGGCACGAGCGGCGACCGACGGCCCCGCCGCAGCCCTCGACGCCGTGCTCGGCTGGATCGCCGAGAACACCACCGCGTTCGCTTCGGATCGGGGGTTGGCTACCGAGGCGGTGTAGGGAGACAGGGAACGCATGTGCCGCTGGATCGCGTACCGGGGAGAGACGATCGCGCTTGAATACTACGTCACCCGGCCGTCACACTCATTGGTTGCGCAAAGCATGCATGCCCTCGAGGCGACGGCGGCGCTGAACGGCGACGGCTTCGGCCTAGGATGGTACGGCGACCATCCTGAGCCCGGTCTGTACCGCGAGCTGCGCCCCGCGTGGTCGGACGAGAACCTGCGCCACCTGTGCCGACACCTGCGATCACATCTGTTCTTCGCCCACGTCCGCGCCGCCACCGGCACCTCGGTGACGCGGACCAACTGCCATCCGTTCGCCTGCGGGCCCTGGCTGTTCATGCACAACGGTGCGGTCGGCAACTGGAATCGGCTGCGCCGAAGCGTGGAGGCGCTGATTCCCGATGACCTCTACGAATGGCGCGCGGGGACCACCGATTCCGAGGCCCTGTTCCTGGCCATCGTCGGCGCCGGGCTGACCTGCGGGCCCGGCGGCACGACGGATCCGGTAGCGGCAACCGCCGCCGTGATGGCCAGCCTGACGGAGCTTGTTGACGGCGCCGGCGCGCCCTTCCGCTTCACCGCCGCGCTTGCTGACGGCCGCGACATCTATGCCTTCCGCTACGCCGTCAACGACAAGGCCAACACGCTCTATTACCGCACGTCCGGCGGCAGCGTGCTGATCGTTTCCGAGCCGCTTGACCAGGACCGCGAGACCTGGACCGCCGTTCCGGAGGGCACGGCGCTGGTCGCCCGCGCGGGGCAGCCCCTGCAGGTCTTGCCGTTCCCCGGCTGACGCCGCCGCTCAGTCGCAGATGGTGACCACCTTCCGCCGGCGCTCCTTCGCCAGCATTGGCATGAAGCCGTCGATGAACGCCCGCAGATAGGGCTGCGCGTTGTGGATCTTCAGCGCCTCCTCGTCGCGGTAGGCCTCGTATACCCACACGGTCGTCGGATCGTCGTCGGCAACGCAGACGTCGAACATCACGCAGCCGGGCTCGTTGTCCAGGCACCTTTTCGCGTGCGCTTTCGCGAACTCGACGAACTTCTGCACGAGCTCCGGCTTGACGGGGAACTCGACGACGATGGCTTTGCGGCTCATGGATTGTCCTCACAGGTGATCAACGGCGCCCACACTAGCCTAACGCCTGCGCAGCCGCAAACCGCAGCGATGCGCCGCTGTCACTCGCTCAGTAGGTCATGCAGGCCGCGTTCACGGTGCCGATCGCCAAGGCCGCGGCGGCCAGAATCACCCCTGCGGCAACGTTGTTCTCCTCGATCCGCCGCGAGATCCCGCTCAGCAGACGGTCCACCAGCAGGAACAGAACGATCTGGACGATCAGCGCGATCGCGCTCCACACCGCCATGTCCAGTAACGAGACGCTGTGAATCGTGGCGCTTGCCAGCGGCAGGGTGAAGCCGAGGACGGCGCCCGCCAGGCTGATCGCCGCGGCGACGTTGCCTTGGGCGATGAGGCGGGCCTCGTCGTGCTTCGTCGCCGCCATGTAGATGACCACGAACAAGGCCTCGGCGACCACGCCCACCAGGAAGTAGAGAAGGAAACTGCCCAGGCCCTGAAGCGAGATCATGATGTTCATCGTCACCCCCCTTCCTTCGGTTGCCCGTCGGTATCATCGTCGTTGTGCAGACGCCGCTCAATCGCAAATCATCAATGGCCTCAACGTGGTGAGACGCTTCCCATACCTTTGCATACCCTTGGCGCCATGCCGAAGTATGTAGCTGTTCCAGACACTTGGCACGGGTCTGTTAACCTTCCCGAAACCCCCGCCCCCTAGAACGGTTCCAGGTGCTGACCCCCGTTCGCCTCCCGGCACCGAGAGAGAGGTCGCCGTGCGTTTCGTTGGACGTCTGATCCCGCTGCTTTCCGCCGTCGCCGCCATTCTCGTCAGTGCACCCGCCGTCGCTTCCGACTTCGAACTCCTGAAGCTCGACGGCGCTTACGTAAAGTGGGGGGCGCCAGTGTTTGCCAGCGGCGCCGAGGTCTCGTATGCCTACGTCCGCGAGCCGGTCGAGTTGCAGGGAGCGCACAACTGCGGCGCCATGGTCTCTCCGACGGCGATCACCGGCAAGTCGGGCATCCCGTTCGACGCGTTCGACACTGCCGTGGGCGAGGCGTTCGCCCAGTGGTCGGCGGTCGCCAACCTCCGCTTCCACAAGGTCGACGATCCCGCCCGGGCCGACATCCTGATCGGCGCCCAGGCCAAGCCGGTCGGCATTGCCTTCGCCAACGTCGCACCGTCGCGAACCGCAGTCGCCGGCAGGGGCGAGGCGCGCATCGCCAGCATGAAGAAGGCGGCCATCTGCTTCAACCCGACCCTGGCATGGACCCTCGAGTCCGGACGGCCCGACCTGGGCCGCGACCTTTTCCTGGTCGCCGGTCACGAAATCGGCCACACCCTCGGGCTCGATCATCCCGGACCGCGCGGCGCCCGCATGGCCTTCAAGGAGGGCTTCGTCAGCCGCACCCTGCAGGACAGCGACATCCGCGCCGTGCAGACCCTCTACGGTCCCCGGCCGACCAACTGAGTTTCCTGTGGGGTGGCAACACGCGGGCGGCCGCCGCCAGGCGACCGCCCGCGAGCGATTCAGAACTCCGTCGCCACCGCGCCGGTGACGTTGAAGTCCTCGTCGACCCGGAACACCAGCCGCCATTTGTCGAAGGCGGTGCACGGGTGCGAGATGCCGAAGGCGATGATGTCGCCCACCTGCACGTCGGTGCCCTCGGGATAGGCAAGGTAGGCGTGCTGGTCGTCGGATTTGAGGATCCGGCAGGCTCCTTCCTCGCCCTCCTTGCCGAGCCGGGCCAGCAGTTTGCCGTCGCGGTACTGGCGCATCGGGATCGGATAGCCGGCGTCGTAGGGCAGGTCGCGCTTGCCCATGGCGACGATGGCGCGGCCGGGGTCCTGCGTCGACTGCACCACAGCCCACAGCTCCAACGCCGGAACCAGGGTCTCGCCGGACGCGGAGATGCCGCCGCGGGCTTCCATCGCCGCCAGCTTCTCCAGGTACAGCCGGTGGTCGATGAAGGCGTACGATCCGCACCGCAGAACCAGCCGCGCCGGATGCTCCAGCTTCGCCTCGGTAAAGGCGACGGTCACCCGGTCGAACCAGGAAGAGCCGCCGCCGGTCAGGATCGCCTCCGGCAGCCCGGCGAAAACGCCCGCGCGGGCGGCACGGTTGAAGGTGTCGACGGCGAAACTCAGGTAGGCGTCGACGGCGCGCAGGTTGTCGCCCGGGTCGGGCCGGGCGATGGCGCCTTCGTAGCAGCCGACGCCGACGATCCGCACGGTATCGGCCGCCTGCTTGGCGGCGGCGACCACCGCCTCGACCTGGGCCGAGGTGCGGGCGCCGGTGCGGGCACCTTCGGCCCCGACCTCGATCAGGATGTCGAAACGGTCTCCCTTGTTAAGCCGGTCGCGGCCGTGCCGGACCAGCTGCTGCAGGGCCGCCACCGAGTCGACGAAGCAGGCGAACAGGCGCCTTGGATACGCCGAGCGCAGCGCCGCCAGGCCGGCGATGTTGGCCGGCCCCAGCACCTGGTTGGGGATCAGAACCTTCCCCGCCCCAGCCCCGGCGGCAACCGCCGCCTGCTGGACGGTGGCGACCGAGATGCCCCACGCACCGCCCTCGGACAGTATCTCGCGGAACAGCTCGGGCGCCATCGGCGTCTTGCCGTGCGGCGCCAGGCAGACCCCGTGCTCCTCGGCGTAGCGCTTCAGGAACTTCAGGTTCTGCCGGAAGCGGCTGTCGCGCAGCGCGAGGACCGGCAGCACGAGGTCGCCGCGCGGCAGGTTCCACCCCCGGCCGCCGATGGAATCGAGGGCGATTTCGCCCAGGGCCGGCGAGATGCCCTTCACCCGGCCGTCAACCGTCTGCACCATGGTTGTCAGATCCTGATCTCGAACACGCCGTCCACCTCGACGGCGATGTCGTCCGGAAGCGACGGGGCCCCCACCGCGAACCGTGCGTGCCGCCCGGCGTCGCCGAACACCGCGACGAACAGGTCGGAAGCGCCGTTCATCACCTTGGGCTGCGCCGTGAACTCCGGCGTCGAGTTCACCCAGCCGCCGATTTTGACCACCCGCGTCACACGGTCGAGGTCGCCGTCGCAGGCCTTGGCAAGCTGAGACAGCACGTTCACGGCGCACAGCTTCGCCGCCTCTTGGCCCTGCTCGATGCCGAACTCGCGGCCGAGCTTGCCGATGTACTGCAGCCTGCCGTCCTTGAAGGTACCCTGCCCGGACACGAACACCAGATTCCCGGTCACCACGTAAGGCACGTAGTTGGCGATCGGCGCCGGGCCCGCCGGAAGTTCGATGTTGAGGGCCTTAAGGCGTTCCTTCGTCCCGCTCATGGCGTTCTCCTCTCTCGTAACGGGGAAGAGAGGCTTTACTGCGAAAGCCGGGACACCTCCAGCGAATTATCCCCTCCATGCCGCCCAGAAAAGGGGTCAGAGTCATTTTCACAGAAAAGGGGTCAGAGTCATTTTTCGTGCGGAAAATGGCTCTGACCCCTTTTCTCCCCTCAGCCCCGCGTCATCACCGTTTCGAGCAGCGCGACCGACTTCCGGACGCCTTCCTCGGGCGACATCAGCACGTCCTCGTGCTCGATGCTCAGAACGTCGTCGTAGCCGGCGGCGCGCAGCTCGATCACGAATTCCCGCCACCAGGATTCGCCGTGGCCGTAGCCGAGGGTGACATAGTTCCATGCCCGCTCCCGCCAGCGGTCGGAGGTCTTCGTCTCCAGCACCGTGTTCGGCCCGGCGTTGGGGCCGACGATACGGGTGTCCTTGGCATGGACGTGGTAGATGGCGCCCCGAAGCGCGCGCACCGCGGCCAGCGGATCGCCGCCCATCCACATGATGTGGCTGGGGTCGAAATTGGCGCCGATCGTCTCGCCCACCTCCTCGCGCAGCCGCAGCAGGGTGGCGGCGTTGTACACCACCTGCCCGCCGTGCAGCTCGAGGCAGATTTGCCGGATCCCCTTGCCCCTGGCGAAGGCGACCAGGTCCTTCCAGTAGGGAATGACGACGTCGCTCCACTGCCAGTCCAGGGTCCTGGTCACCTCCGGCGGCCAGGCGGTGGTGATCCAGTTGGGATTGGCGTCGCCGGGACCGCCGGGACAGCCCGACATCATGACGACGCGGGTGACGCCGAGCATGCCGGCCAGCTCGATGGTCTTGCGCACCACCGCGTCGTGGCGCCTGCCGTAATCGCCCGGGGCGAGCTGATTGCCCGAGCAGTTGAGGGCGCACAGTTCCAGCCCGGCGTCGCGGATGGCGGCGACAAACTTGTTGCGCGCCTCGGCACCGGAGAGCAGCTCGTCGAGCCTCGCATGCGGCGCCGACGACCAGTTGCCGCACGGGATCTCGACCGCCTCGACGCCCAGCCTCGCCGCGGTCGCCAGCATGTCGTCGAACGACAGCCCGCCGAGGCTGTCGGTGACCATGCCGATCTTCATGACACCCTCTTCAGGCCCGCCTGGTCGACGCACTTTGCGAGGTAGTCGAAGCCCTTGCGGGCGTAGGTCAGCGGATGGGCCTTCTCCGGGTCCTGCTCGGCCTCGACGACGATCCAGCCGGCGTAGTGGACGTCGGCCAGCGCGGCCATCACCGGGCGGTAGTCGATGGCCCCGTCGCCCGGCACCGTGAAGACGCCCGCCAGGACCGCATCGAGAAAGCTCCAGTCCTCCTTCAGCGCCTGGTCGAGCACCTCGCGGCGGACGTCCTTGGTATGGACGTGGCGAATCCGCTTGCCGTGCTTGCGGGCGACCCGCACCGGATCGCCGCCGGCATAGGTAAGATGCCCGGTATCGAGCAGCAGACCGACCTCGTCGCCGGTCACCGCCATCAGCTTGTCGATCTCGGCCTCGGTCTGCACCACGGTCCCCATGTGGTGGTGGTAGGCCAGCGCAAGGCCGCTCTTGGCGAGGTGGCGGGCGATATCGGTCATACGCTCGCCGAACCGGGGCCATTCGCCGTCGGCCAGCACCGGCCGCTGCGACAGCGGCTTGCCGCGGTCGCCATGGATGCAGCGGCTGACCTCGGCGAAAACCATGGCCTTGCAGCCCATCGCGGCGAGCAGGGCGCGGTGGTCCTCGACCGCCTTCTTCTCCTCCTCGACGCTCCGCTCGAGCAGCCTTCCACTATACCACCCTGACGCGATCTGGAGGCCCGACGGAGCGAGGACCGGCTTCAGAAGTTCGGCCTTGCGCGGGAACTTGTTGCCCAGCTCGATCCCGGTGTAGCCGGCCTGCCGCGCCTCCGACAGGCAGGTCTCGAGCGGGATGTGGGCACCCAGCTCCGGCAGGTCGTCGTTGGTCCACGTCAGCGGATTGATGCCGATGCGAACGGTCATGGTTACTGCCCCCTCCTCTGGGCTTTTCTGGCTTCCACGTACCTGGCGTGGGCGGCGCCGACCTTCTCGCGGTCGGACACTTCGGGAATGGCGACGTCCCACCACGCGCCGCCCTCGGCGGTGGTGGCGACGGGATCGGTCTCGATGGCGATCACGTACGTGCGGTCGGCTGCCTTGGCGCGCGCCAGCGCGGCTTCCAGCTCGGTGATGCCGCGAACGCTCTCCGAGATCGCGCCCAGGCTGGCGGCATGGGCGGCGAAGTCGACCTCCGGCAGCTCGCCATCGATCCGGACTGCCGAGAACAGGGTGTTGAAGCTTTCGCCGCCGCAGCTTTGTTGCAGGCGGTCGATGCAGCCGAAGCCGCGGTTGTCGAGGACGACCACGATCAGCTTCCTGCCCATCAGCACCGAGGTGGTAATCTCGGAATTCATCATCAGGTAGCTGCCGTCGCCGACCAGCACGAACACCTCCCGCGAGGGATCGGCGATCTTGACCCCCAGGCCGCCCGCGATCTCGTAGCCCATGCACGAGTAGCCGTACTCGAGGTGATAGGCGCCCGGTCGGCCGGCCCGCCACAGCTTGTGCAACTCTCCCGGCAGGCCGCCCGCCGCGCACACCATGACGTCGCGCGGCCCCGCGGCGCGGTTGGCGGCGCCCAGCACATGGGCATCCGAGGGCAGCGGCGCATTGGTGGCGCGGGTCGCCCGCGCCACCGCCTCGTTCCAGGTGGTGGCCAGCGTACGCGCCTTCTCGGTCCAGGCGTGGGGTGCCTGCCATTCGCCCAGCCTGGTCTCCAGGGCGCCAAGGCCGCGTTGTGCGTCGGCGACCAGCGGCAGTGCACCGTGCTTGACGGCATCGAACGGCTGCACGTTGAGCTGGATCATCCGCCAGGCCGAATTGGCGAACAGCGAGCGCGAAGCGGTCGTGAAGTCGGACAGCCGAGTGCCGACCGCCAGCACGAGGTCGCTTTCGGCTGCCAGGGCATTGGCAGCGCTCGCGCCGGTCACGCCGATGGCGCCGACCTGGCAGGGATGGTCCCAAGGCAGCGCCCCCTTGCCGGCCTGGGTCTCGGCCACCGGCAGGCCGTGGCGGGAAGCGAAGTCCGCCAACGCCTGGCAGGCGAGCGAGTAGTGCACGCCGCCGCCGGCGATCACCATTGGTTTCCTGGCACCCTTCAGCGCCTCGGCGGCGGCCGCCAGCTCGTCCTCGTCGGGAGCGATACGGCGGATCCGGCGAAGCTGCGGCTTGAAGAAGCTTTCCGGATAGTCGCAAGCCATCGCCTGGACGTCCTGGCAGAGGGCGAGCGTCGCCGGTCCGCAACTCGCAGGATCGGTCAGCACCTCGAGCGCCGCGGGCAGACTGGCGAGGATCTGCTCGGGCCGGGTGATGCGGTCCCAGTAGCGCGACACCGGGCGGAAGCAGTCGTTGACCGACATCGTCGCGTCGCCGAAGTCCTCGAGCTGCTGCAGCACCGGGTCGGGCCGTCGCGAGGCGAACACGTCGCCAGGCAGCAGCAGGACCGGCAGCCGGTTGACGTGGGCGACCGCGGCGGCGGTCACCATGTTGGTGGCGCCCGGCCCGATCGAGGTCGTGCAGGCCATCATGCGCCGCCGGTTCATCGCCTTGGCATAGGCGACCGCGGTGTGCACCATCGCCTGCTCATTGTGGGAGCGGTAGGTCGGCAGCTCTTCCCGCGCCCCATAGAGCGCCTCGCCGAGCCCGGCCACGTTGCCGTGGCCGAAGATCGCGAACACGCCGGAGAAAAGGGGCACCTCGGCGCCGTCGACCTCGGTCTTCTGCGCGCAAAGGTAGCGGACCAGGGCCTGGGCCGCGGTCAGGCGGATCGTTCCCATCCGAAGCATCTCCTCCCGGCTTTGCTCTTCTACGCCCGGAATGGCCCCGGGCAGGTTCTTGCACGGTCCCGGCAGTGTAACACAGGGTCCGGTCGGGATGCGAGGCGGCGCCGGTCAGCTCACCCCGGTGATGCGCTGCATAGCCTCCTGCATGCCCGGGCCGGCGCAGACCAGCACGTTGCCCTCGAACAGGCCGTTGCCGGCCAGGAAGTCGTTGGTCCAGCCGCCGCTCTCGTGCACCAGCAACACGCCGGCAAGGCAGTCCCAGGCATTGATGTGGGCTTCGAAGAAGCCGATGTAGCGCCCGGCGGCGACGTAGGCGATCATCAGCGCGCCTGAGCCTCCGCGCTGATACATGCCCTGCTCCTCGAGCAGGCGGCGGAATACCTCGACCGTCCTGGCGGGCGGCCGGCGCAACGAATAGCCGACGCCGACCAGACCGTCGCGCAGGCTGGTGACGCGAGGCGGCGCCAGCCTGACCCCGTTGAGGGTGGCGCCGTGGCCGCGGCGGGCCACGTACATCTCGCCGAAGACCGGCTCGTAGAGGATGCCGATCTCGACCTCGCGCCCGACCACGAGGGCGATCGAGATGGTCCAGCCGGGCATGCCGCGGACGAAGTTGTCGGTGCCGTCGACCGGATCGACCACCCAGATCCCCCGCGCCGCCTCGCCGTTGCCGCCGCGCCCCGTCTCCTCGCCGAAGAAGGCGTCCTCGGGAAACGCCTCGGCGAACCGGGCCCGCAACAGCGCCTCGATTTCCTTGTCGCCGTTGCTGACGACGTTCTGCACGCCCTTGCTGGTCACCTGCAGCGACGCCGCGTTGCGGAACAGCCGCAACCCCAGCTCGCCGGCCTCCCGCGCGAAGCGCAAAGCCGCCTCGAGGCGGATGCCCACATCCTCGTCATCCATCCGGTAACTTCCTCCAACTGACGCCCGCCCTGGCGTTGGGCAGGATGTACTCCCTTCGGGCCCGGCATGGCCAGCCTGGTTGCGAAGGGGATTCGGAGCAATTCGGAGCACCTGCCCTTGCGCTTGGGTGCATAGGGATCTAGTTATCGGGATTCGCCGCGACGGTCCGGGCGCAGGGGATTCCAAAATGACGGTCACGCATACGCTCGTTGTCCTTGCGGGCAACGTCGTGCTTCTTCTCTGGGGCCTGCACATGGTGCAGACGGGGTTGACGCGCGCGTTCGGCGCCGATCTGCGACGTGCCCTCGGGGTCGGCCTGAGGAACCGTTGGACCGCGTTCCTTGCCGGGCTTGGCGTGACCGCCGTCCTCCAGAGCAGCACCGCGACCGGATTGATGGTGACCGGATTCGCCGCCGCGGGCGCGATGTCTCTGACCCCCGCCCTGGCGACCATGCTTGGGGCCAACGTCGGCACCACGGTCATCGTCCAGCTGCTCGCCTTCGACGCTTCGCTGCTGTCGCCTGCCTTCCTGCTTGCCGGCTTCATCGCCTTCCGCCGCGGCGCCAAGACGCGCACCCGGGACCTGGGCCGGGTCGGGATGGGCCTGGGCTTCATGCTGCTGGCCCTGCACCTGCTGCTGCAGACGATTGCGCCCGCCGAGTCGGCGCCCGAGCTGCGCGAGCTGCTGGCGATCGTGACCGAGGATCCGGTGGTCGCGCTCGGCATTGCCGCGCTGTTCACCTGGGCGGCACATTCCAGCGTCGCCGTCGTGCTGCTGATCGGCTCGCTGGCGGCCGGCGGCCTGATCGGAGCCGATGCGGCGATCGCCATGGTCGCCGGCGCCAATCTGGGCAGCGCCATCAACCCGCTGCTGGAAGGACCGGGCGGCGATGCGGCGGCACGGCGCCTGCCCGTCGGCAACCTGCTCAACCGGGCGGTCGGCTGCGTCCTGGTGTTGGCCTTCCTCGAGCCGGCAACCCGGCTCGTTGCCATGATCTCTCCGGACCCGGCCCGACTCGCGGCAAACGCTCACGTCGCCTTCAATCTGGCGCTGGCGGCGCTTTTCATACTGCCGCTGCCGCTGCTGTCCCGCCTGCTGCTGCGGGTGTTCCCCGAACGCGCCGCCGGCGCCACGCCGGGCACTCCCCGTTATCTAGACAAGGCGGCCTTGCGGGCGCCCACGGTGGCAATCGCCAACGCGGCGCGCGAGGCTTTGCGCATGTCGGACACCGTCGAGACCATGCTGCGCGGTGCCCTGGAGGTGCTGCAGCGAGACGACCGCAAGCTGCTGCATGAGGTCAGGCGCCTGGACGACGTGCTCGATCGTCTGCACTTCGCGATCAAACGCTACCTGATGCGGATCCGCCCCGAGGACCTGAACGAGGAGGACTCCCGGCGCGTCGCCGAGGTGCTGACCCTGACCATCAATCTCGAGCATGTCGGCGACATCATCGACAAGAGCCTGATGGAGCTGGCGGCGAAGAAGATCAAACGCAAGCTGAGCTTCTCCGCCGAAGGCGCCTCGGAGTTGGCCACGATCCTCGAGCGGCTGCTGGAGACGCAGCGGCTGGCGGCCGCGGTGTTCGTGTCGAGCGACGTACGCTCGGCGCGCGCCCTGCTCAAGGAGAAGGAGGTCATCCGCGAGCTCGAGACGACCGCTACCGAGGCGCATTTCGACCGCCTGCGGGCGGGGCGCACCGAAAGCGTCGAAACCAGCGCCCTCCACCTCGACATCCTGCGGGACCTGCGGCGGATCAACGCCCATCTTGCGGCAGCCGCCTGCCCGGTGCTCGACCACAACGGAGAGCTGCGCCCCAACCGGCTGCGCGAGCCGGCGAACGACCAGGCACCGAACCAACAGGCGTCGTGAGCGTCAAGCGGCTTCCAGCGCCGTCACCATTCGTCGGTGGGCGTCGGCAACGCCGGTCGCCACTGCCCCCTCGCAGTGCCGCGCCAGCTCTTTGCGGGTGGCGAAGGAGTCCGCCGCCACCGCGGCATGGAAGGTGACGCGCACCTCGGCCCCCGGCAGCGTGAAGACGCGGCTCAGATGCGGTACCAGCGCCGCGTCTCCGAACCAGGCGTAGTGATCCTGGCGATCGCCTGTGAGCGGCCGACCGTCGCGGCCGGCAACGTAGGCCACCGAGACCGGCTGGACCCAGATCCCGGTCGACGCAGCGTCGTGCTTGGCGACGCTGAACAGCGCGCTCTTGAACGGCAACACCTCGCGGCCG
Source organism: Rhodospirillales bacterium (assembly GCA_018432935.1). Classification (GTDB taxonomy): domain Bacteria; phylum Pseudomonadota; class Alphaproteobacteria; order Rhodospirillales; family Shumkoniaceae; genus JAHDSF01. The sequence goes on from JAHDSF010000043.1 coordinate 91,173, forward strand.
TTGCCGCTGGTCCCTTCCGGAAACAGGATCAAGTCGTCGTGAGCGATCTGGCGACTCATCCGCTCGCGCTGACGCCCCGCCTGCGAGGCGGTGCGCTCAATGAAGATGGTGCGCCCGATCCTGGCGAGGAAGCCCAGCAGGGGCCAGTTCGCGACCTCGGCTTTGGCAACGAAGACCCCGTTGATCAGGGTCGCCAGCACCGGGATATCGAGGTAGGAGACGTGATTGCTCACGAACAGGGTCGGTCGCCGCTCCGCGGGCAGTCCCTCGGCGCGTATGCGCAGCCCCAGCATCCAGCACACCAGCCGGTACCAGACGAGGGCAACGGCACGGGCCGCGCGCTTATGGAACGGCAACACGGCGAGGTAGGGGGGCACGAGAAGGATCGTGACGGCGAGGAAGAGAGCCGCGCGCCAGATCGCGCGGCCATACGAAGCCTGCACTAGTTCCTCGCCTCCTCTGCCGGGCGAATGTAGTGGCGATGGTACTTGGCCGTGACCTGGCTCGTCTTGACGAGGACACACACGTCGGTGGTGTTGAAATCATGGTCGACGACGGCACCGTCGCCGACGAAGCCGCCGAGACGAAGATAGCCCTTGATGAGCGGCGGCAGCGAGGCCAGCCCCTCCTCGTCGGTGAGCCCCGTGTCCGGGTCGCCTGCCATGTCGACATAATGGGCGCCGAGCGCGCGCGGCCGCAGGACCTCGGGCGCCAAATGACGCCGGTAGAGGTAGGCCAGAGGCTTGCCGATGCTCTCTGGCTCGGTGCCGTGGAAGCTGGCGCAGCCGAACATGACCTCGAGATTGTGGCCGCAAATGTACTCTGCAATGCCCCGCCACAGGAGCTGCATCACGCCCCGGCTGCGATACTCGGGGTGCACGCACGAGCGTCCCATCTCGACCACCTCGCCCGGGTAGTCGTAGAGGGCGGAAAGGTCGAACTCCTGCTCGGAGTAGAAGCCGAAGTTGGCGCGAGCCACCGATCGTCGGGTCAGGCGGTAGGTCCCGACCACGAACGGCAGCCCGTTCGAGCGCTCGAGGTCGATCGCCAGCAGATGATCGCAGATCGCGTCGTAATCGTCGAAGTCGCGGCAGGCGCGCCGGACTTCGGGGCTCGCCTTCGCCCCCAGCTCGTCGTAGAAGACCGAGTAGCGCAGGGCCTGCGCCGCGTCGACCTCGGCAGGCGTTCCGGCAACACGGACTTCGAGATGCTTGAACCGCAAAGGCTCCACCGATCCCTCCCACGCCCGTCCCAGGCACTGGCGCTTGCGGCCCGGGGTTTTCATCCCCCTTGGTAGTCCTGGTCCTTTACTAAGCTATATAATCTGCGTTGCGTTTGGGTTAAGTTTTTGTTGCAGATTTATGACAGTCTGGACCCGAGCCGGACGGCGGCCTTTGCTGCCTGCGCCGCTTTTCCCGTTTTGACCGCGATCGGGAATCGATTATCTCTAGCCTCATGGCAGACGCACGAATCGACCTCATCGGCCTGTCCCGCGAGGAGCTGGTCCAGGCATTCGCGGAGATCGGCGAGAAGCCGTTCCGCGCGAAGCAGTTGTGGCGCTGGCTGTACGTCAGCGGCGAGACCGATTTCGAGCGCATGAGCTCGTTTTCGAGGCCGTTGCAGAAGCTGATGGAGGAGCGGTTCGTGGTGCGGCGGCCGAAGGTGGAGCGCGACCTTGCCTCCGAGGACGGTTCCCGCAAATGGCTGCTGCAGTTCGAGGATGGCCGTTCCGCCGAGATGGTCTTCATCCCGGATGACGAACGGGCAGCGCTGTGCGTCTCCAGCCAGGTCGGCTGCATGCTGACCTGCCAGTTCTGTCACACCGGGACCCAGAAGTTCGAACGCAACATCACCGCCCCCGAGATCCTGGGCCAGGTGATGCTGGCGCGCGATGCCTGCGACGAATGGCCGAAGCCGACCGAAAGGCGCCTGTTCTCCAACATCGTGATGATGGGACAAGGCGAGCCGCTGTTCAATTTCGACAACGTCGCCAAGGCGTTGAAGATCGTGCTCGACAACGAGGGGCTCGCCTTCTCGCGGCGCCGGGTGACGTTGTCGACCTCGGGCGTGGTGCCGATGATCGCCCGCTGCGGCGACGAGATCGGCTGCGACCTCGCGGTCAGCCTGCACGCCGCCACCGACGAGCTGCGCGACCGTCTGGTGCCGATCAACCGGCGCTGGCCGATCGCCGAGCTGATGCGGGCCTGCCGTGCCTATCCCGGCGTCCACAACGCCCGCCGCATCACGTTCGAGTACGTGATGCTGAAAGGGGTCAACGACTCCCCCGCCGACGCCCGCCGGCTGGCCGCGCTGGTGCGCGGCATCCCCGCCAAGTTCAACCTGATCCCGTTCAACAAGTGGCCGGGCGCGCCGTTCGAGTGCTCGACGCCGCAGACGATGACGCGGTTCGCGGACATCCTGGCCGAGGAAGGCTACACCGCCCCCATCCGCACGCCCCGCGGCCGCGACATCATGGCTGCCTGCGGGCAGTTGAAGACCGCGGCCGGCGCCGGATTCCCCGCCGCGTAGCGAATTCCCCTTTTCAAACGGCGCCACCCGCCTTGACGGTCCGGCAAGCGAATGACACGCTGACGTTCCGACGAGAAAGGACGGTCGCCGTGGGCAGACAACTACCCAGCCGCGTAGCCGACGACAGGGAGCGGCGGCCGGGCGTGGTGTTGCGCCTTCCGGCGGGCGCCGACATGGGCCCCGGCCGGGCCGACCTGCTCGAGGCGGTGGCGCGCGCAGGTTCGATCTCCGGCGCCGCCCGCGAGGTCGGGATGTCGTACCGCAAGGCGTGGCGGCTGATCGACCAGATGAACGCGGCCTTCCGCGAGCCGGTCGTCGCAACCGCCTTCGGCGGCTCGCGCGGCGGCGGCGCCCGCCTCAGCGCGACCGGACTAGCCGTGCTCGCCGCCTATCGCACCATGGAGCGCAAGCTGGCGGAAGCGGCGCGGGACGAGCTGGATGCCCTGCGCGAACTGACGTCCGCGACGCCCGCCGACCCTTGACATATGCACTGCCCTGCTTAAGCATGCGAATGCATAAGCAGGGGAGGGTAAGCTATGGTGTCGTTTTCGCGCGCCGTCGTCGTTGCCTGTCTGTTCGCCTTCGGCGCCCGAGCGGCCGAGACGCAGGTCGCGGTCGCCGCCAATTTCACCGCCGCCGCCAAGGAGATCGCCTCCGCGTTCGAAAAGCAGACCGGGGACAAGGTGCGGCTCAGCTTCGGCGCCTCGGGCGCCCTCTACACCCAGATTGTCAACGGCGCCCCGTTCGCTGCCCTGCTCTCCGCCGATGCCGAACGGCCGCGCCGCCTGGAAGCGGAAAAGGTCGGCCGTCCCGGCAGCCGCTTCGTCTATGCGATCGGGCGGCTGGTGCTGTGGAGCGCCGATTCCGGACTGGTCGACGGAAAGGGCGAGGTCCTGCGCGGCGGCAGCTTCCGCAAGCTCGCGATCGCCAATCCGAAAACCGCTCCCTATGGCCAGGCCGCGGTCGAAACCCTGACCGGACTCGGCCTGTGGGGCGCGATCAAGGACAAGGTGGTGCAAGGAGAGAACATCGCCCAGGCCCATCAGTTCGTGGCCACCGGCAACGCCGAGCTCGGGTTCGTCGCGCTGGCGCAGATCGCGCTCCAGAACACCGGCTCGAAGTGGGTCGTGCCGTCGCGGCTGCATGCGCCGATCGAGCAGGAGGCGATCCTGGTCAAGGACGATGCCGTGGCGGGCCGCTTCCTCGACTATCTGAAGGGACCGCAAGCGCTGGAGATCATCCATCGCTACGGCTATGGGACACCGGGCAGCTGAACCGGATGATCGAGCCCGTTCTTCTCAGCATCAAGCTCGCCTTCGTCAGCACCCTGGTGCTGCTGGTGGTCGGCACGCCGATCGCCTGGTGGCTGGCGCGCTCCCGTTCGTTGTGGAAGGAGGCGGTGGCCAGCGTCGTGGCCCTGCCGCTGGTACTGCCGCCCACGGTGCTGGGGTTCTACCTGCTGATCGCCCTGGGGCCGCGCGGGCCACTGGGGCGGCTGGTCGAGGCGATGGGCGGCGAGCCGCTGCCCTTCACCTTCACCGGGTTGGTGATCGGCTCGGTGGTCTACTCGCTGCCGTTCGTCGTCCAGCCGATCCGCAATGCGTTCGAGGCTTCCGGCGAGCGGCCGCTCGAGGTCGCCGCGACCCTTGGCGCATCGCCGCTGGATCGCTTCTTCACCGTCGCCCTGCCGCTGGCCCGTTCGGGATTCCTGACCGGCACCATTCTGGGGTTTGCCCACACCATCGGCGAGTTCGGGGTAGTGCTGATGATCGGCGGCAGCATCCCGGGTGAGACCCGAGTGCTGTCGGTCGCCATCTACGAGCATGTCGAGGCCCTGGAATGGCCGCAGGCGCATTGGCTGGCGGGCGGCATGCTGGCGTTCTCGTTCCTGGTCATCCTGGCGATGACACTGGCGAACAGGCGTCTCGGGGAACTGCGGCCATGACCACCCTGGAGGCCCGCTTCGCCGGCACTCTCGGCGGCTTTCGCCTCGACGCCGAATTCGCGGCGCCGCTGGCCGGGGTGACCGCCGTGTTCGGCCCCTCCGGCTGCGGCAAGACCACGCTGCTCCGCTGCATCGCCGGGCTGACGCGGCTGGCCCACGGATTTCTCGCCCTCGACGGAGAAGTGTGGCAGGACGATGCCAGCTTCCGCCCTCCGCACCGCCGCGCCGCCGGGTACGTGTTCCAGGAGGCCAGCCTGTTCCCGCACCTCTCGGTGCGCGGCAATCTTCTCTACGGCCGGCGCCGCGCCAACGGGCGGCATGCCTGGTTCGGCTTCGACGAGGTGGTCGGCATGATGGGACTGGAGCGACTGCTGACCCGCGCGCCGGCCGATCTCTCCGGTGGCGAGCGGCAGCGGGTCGCCATTGGTCGCGCGCTTTTGGCGCAGCCGCGCCTGTTGCTGATGGACGAGCCGCTGGCCTCTCTCGACCGCGACAGCAAGGACGAGATCCTGGATCACCTCGAGGAGCTTCACCGGCGGCTGCCGATCCCGGTGCTGTACGTGAGCCATGCCGTTGGCGAAGTCGAGCGGTTGGCGGACTACCTAGCCCGAATCTCTCAAACAATGTAGGTGCATCGGGGCTCTGATTCTGAGAAAATTGTTGTGCCGCAACAACTTAACTCGGATCAGAGGAGTTCCCCGATGCCCACAGAGTGTATCCCGGCCCTGTTCGGTTTTGCCAG
>JAHDSF010000054.1 GCA_018432935.1 Rhodospirillales bacterium
ACATCGAGACAAGCCCCCAGATACGCCAGATCGCCGAACACCTCCGGCGGCAGCCGACGTGCGGCTTCGAAGCCTGTCATCCCCGCCGACCCGTCACGCCGTCGCCGTCGGCGGCGCGGTATGAGAAATGCGGGCTAGCTCCCAGGCGCACCGCGCCTTCCCCGTCATATAGCCGCATGTTTTTCTAGATTGGCCAGGGGCCCTTTACTACAAATCTTTCGTATAGCTTACTAAAGTATCATAGACGCCTCGCAAGCGGCGAACGGGGGCCGCTTTGCCACAAGGCGAGCCATGCACCTGGGAGAAGCGGCCGTTTCCGCGCCTCGGCCGGTTTGGGATCAGCCCCGATCGAGAGACCAGAAGACCGAACCCCCACCGCGGAACGGCGTAACCGTGCTGCCGTCGGCCAGGGGGATCGAGGAGGGAACCACCGCTTCGCGGCGGCACAGCGTCACCTTGTCCTGGTTCGCCGGCAGGCCGTAGAAGCGGGGTCCATTGAGGGAGGCGAAGGCCTCGAGACGATCGAGCGCGTTCTCCTCGGCGAACACCTCTGCGTACAGCTCGAGCGCAGCCGGGGCTGAAAACACCCCGGCGCAACCGCATGCGCACTCCTTGTCGCCGGTGCGATGGGGCGCCGAATCGGTGCCGAGGAAGAATTTCGGGCTGCCCGAGGTGGCAACCCGCCGCAGCGCCAGGCGGTGCCGCTCCCGCTTGAGCACGGGCAGGCAGTAATGGTGCGGCCGCAAGCCGCCCTCGAACAGGGCGTTGCGGTTGAGCAGCAGGTGATGGGCGGTGATGGTCGCCGCCACCGTGTCCGGCCCCTCCTCGACGAATCGTACCGCCTCTTCCGTGGTCGCATGCTCGACCACCACTTTGAGCCCGGGAACGCGGCGGACGATCGGCGCCAGCACGCGCTCCAGGAACACCGCCTCGCGATCGAAGACGTCGATGCTCCTGTCGGTGACCTCGCCGTGGACCAGCAGCGGCATTCCCATCTCGGCCATCCGGGCGAGGGCGGCATCGAGGGCCGAGACGTCGGTCACCCCGGCCGCCGAGTTGGTGGTAGCGCCGGCGGGATAAAGCTTGGCCGCAACCCAGGTCGCCTCCGCGAAGCCCGCTGCCAGATCCTCGACGTCGGTGCGGTCGGTCAGGTAGCAGGTCATCAGCGGCGTGAAGCGGCAGCCTGCCGGCACGGCCGCCAGGATCCGCTCGCGGTAGGCACGGGCGGCGGCGGCCGTGGTCACCGGCGGCACCAGGTTCGGCATCACGATGGCACGACCGAAGACGCGCGCGGTGTACGGAACCACCGCCTGCAGCATCGGCCCGTCGCGCAGGTGGAGATGCCAGTCGTCGGGCCGGCGCAGGCTCAGCCGCTCCGGCCCGCCGTTCACGAGGTGTACTCGGAGATGCCGCCGTGGGCGGCCGACCACTGGATCGGGTTGTGGAGGAACGCCTCGACCTCGCGCAGGGTCCCGGCGTTGAAGCTGCCGTCCGTCTTGGCCACCGCCAGGATGTCCCACCAGGTGGCGAGGGCGTGCAGCGAGACGCCGATCTCCTTCAGGGTCTGCAGGGACTGCGGGAAGATCGAGTAGTGGAAGATGACGAAGGCATGCTCGACCGTTGCCCCGGCGGTGCGCAGCGCCTTGCAGAACTCGAGCTTGCTGCGGCCGTCGGTGGTGAGGTCCTCGACCAGCAGGATCTTCTTGCCTTCCTCCAGGTATCCCTCGATCTGCGCCATGCGGCCGAAGCCCTTCGGCTTCTTGCGCACATACAGCATCGGCAGCATCAGGCGGTCCGAGATCCAGGCGGCAAAGGGGATGCCGGCAGTCTCGCCGCCGGCCACAGCATCGAGGCTTTCAAACCCGACCTCGCGCAGCACCGTTGAGGCGGCGAAGTCGATCAGCGTCTGGCGCAACCGCGGGAAAGAGATCAGCTTGCGGCAATCGATGTAGACCGGGCTCGCCCAGCCGGAGGTGAAGATGAAGGGCTTCTCCGCGCTGAAATTGACGGCGCCGACTTCAAGCAGCATGCGTGCCGTCAGTTCCGAGATGAGTTCCTTGCTGGGAAAGGCATAGCCGCCGGCCATGGTCGTACTCCGCGTCCTTGCAGAAGGCGGCCCCGGGGCGGGACCGACCCTGTATATCGGCTTAAGCGCCGCCTGGCAACCGGGCGGCGGACGATTTCCGGACGCTCCGAGGCCTCCTGCGTCCGCCCCGGCACGGCACGGCCCCGCACCCCGCCGTTCCCTCCGAACGGGCGGGGTTCGGGTCGCGGCCGGGGGGCCGGCTACTTTGCCGGGACCGGCTTCTTCTTCGGGGTTTCGACGGCGGCGCTGACCGTCATCGCGGCGGCCGTCTTCTTCGCCTTCTTGTCCGCCTTAGGCTTCTTGGGTTCTCTACCGCTACGCATTTGACCTTTGGCCATTGCGCACCTCCGCTCGCCAGGATGCGTTGTACTGGGAGTTTCTCCTAGTTCGCCGTCTCCCGCAATGCCTCGTGAAGCACGTCGGCGCCTGCGACGAAATCGTCTATCTCCATCGCTTCCCGCGGGTTATGGGACCCGTTCTGGTTGCGCACGAAGATCATCGCGGAGGGTACGCCCGCATTGGCGAAGACGGCGGAGTCGTGGCCGGCGCCGCTGGGAAGCGGCTCGGTCGGCGTGCCGAGCCGGGCACAGATGTCGAGCAGCCTCTGTACCAGTTTCTCGTCCATCCGGGCTGGCTTCGAGTCGATCCGCCTGTCGAACGTGAACTCGACCTTCCTCGCCGCGCCGACCGCCCTGCACTCGGTGAGCAGGAGGTGGTGGAAGGCTTCCAGCGTTTCGAAGCTCTGGCTGCGCACTTCGAACGACATCCGAGTCTCGCCCGGAATGCGGCTCATCGCGTGTTCGGCGGGATTGGTGCTGAGGATGCCGGCGGTGACGACGAGATCGAGGCCGCGCTCCATCAGCACCCGCCAATGCTCGTCGACCCGCGACAGGAGCTCGGCCGTCGCGAACACCGCATCACGGCGCAGCCAGCGGGGCACGGCGCCGGAATGCCCGGCTTCGCCGCGGCAGACGACGTTCTGGTGGCGGATGTTGCCGCGGATCCCGGTGACGATGCCGATCGGCAGGTCGCGCGCCACCATCACCGGCCCTTGCTCGATGTGCAGCTCGAAGAAGGCGGCGATGCTCTTGGGATCGATGATCGCCTCGCCGGCCTCGATGAGGTCGACGTCGGCTCCCGCCTCCTGCATGTACTCCCGCAAAGGCCGGTGGGTGTCGCGGTGCTCGGCCTTGAGGTCGTCCCGGGGGAAGCGCCCGAACAGCGACAGCGACCCCATGTAGCAGCGTCCGAACCAGGCGCTCTCCTCTCCACGCAGCGCGTAGAGGCGGACCGTGCGGGTGGACGGCCGGCCCGACCGCTTCAGGCGGATCAGCGCCGCCAATCCGGCGACCACACCGGCGGCGCCGTCGAAGTTGCCTCCCTGGGGGACCGAATCGAGGTGCGAGCCGCACGCGACCACGGGCAGCGTTCGATCCGAGCCCGGCAGCTCGATCACCAGGTTCGCAGCGGCGTCGTAGGATACTTCGAGGCCCTCGGCACGGGCGATGCCGGCGACGTACTCCATCGCCCGGGTCTCGCCCTCGCCGTAGGTGGCGCGGCTGATGCCGACGCCGTCGTGCGACATGGCGGCAAGTTGCCGGAAGGTCTCCACCGCAAAGGCCCGCGACGAGAAGGGCTCGCCGCGGTGCTCGGCAATTGCGTGCACCCCGGTCTGCGGCTTGGCCAGAGCTTCATCGCGGCGCGCGGCTGGCATGGCGCTCTCCCGACCGGCGTTGGCCCGTCACACGGGATGGGCGGCAAGGCAGGCCGCCGCAATCCTGTTGGCGGCGGCCAGCCGGGTCCGCTCATCGCCCTGGAATGCGGCCTTGACCTCTCGCGCCTGGCCGAGCAGGAGGTCGCGTCCGTCCGTCACGGTGTGGAGCGCCACCGGCTGGCCCTCGTATTCCTCGACGAACTGGCGCGCGCAGACGGCCAGCAGCAGCAGCAGCGCTGCATTCTCGGGCTCCTTCCTGGCCAGCTCGGCGCAGGCGGCCGCGAACGACTTGAAGGCGGCCACCGCCGGCGGCTGGCCTTCGAAGGTGGCGATGATCTCGGGCAGCATGGGCAAGCGTCGCTCCCTCTTCCAAAAAAAGATCAACGCCCGCCGGGGCGACGCGGATATCCGCGAGGTCCCGGACGCGCGTCGTCCGGAAAATAAGCCTGCAGCTAAACCTGTAAACCATCGCCTTGGGTATGACAATCGGAAACGGCTAACCCCGTTTTTCGCGGCGTAGCCTCCCCAGCGGCCGCTCGCCGAGCACCAGGATCATGCCGGCCGAGACGATGACGGCGCCGCCGATCCAGGTCCACAGATCCGGGACTTGGCCGAAGGCGAGATAGCCGAGGATTCCCGCCCACACCAGCTTGATGAAGTCGGTCGGCGCCACCGCGCCCGCCTCGGCCATCACCAGCGCCTGCGACAGCGCAAGCTGACCCAGCGAGCCGAGCCCGGCGATCGCGGCCAGCCACAGCCACCCCGACGCGCTCGGCCAGCTCCACAGCCAAAGGGCTGGCGGCAGCGCGAACACGCTCATCAGCACCGACGACCACAGGGTGGTGGCGAATGCGGACTCGGTGCGTCCGAGCGAGCGGATCACGGTCAGACCGGCGCCCCAGATCAGGGCAGCGGCAATCGTGTAGAGAACTCCGGCGCCGACGAAGTCCGGGCCCGGCCGCACCACCGTCATCATGCCGGCAAAGCCGAGGCCCAGCGCGGCCAGGCGGCTCGCACGCGGCTTCTCGGCCAGGAACAGGATGGCGAACAAGGTGGCGAAGACCGGCGACAGGAAGCTGATCGCGGTATGCTGGGCGAGCGGGATCAGCGAGACCGACATGAACGAGCACATCATCGAGCCGACGGAAATCAGCGAGCGCACGGCATGCATGCCGAAGCGGCGGGTGCCGAAGAATTCGGAGCCATGCCAGGTCAGCCAGGGCAGCAGCAGCAGGGTGCCGAGGAACTGCCGCCAGAACGTGATCACCACGGGATGCAGCTCCGCCGAGACCTCGCGCACGCAGGCCGACATGGTCACGCCCCCGACGGCCGAGACGCTCATCAGCAGGACCGCCATGTGGCTGCGTCCGAGCCGCACCATTCGTGGCTACCCCAGCCGCGCCGGCACGGTGGGTCGACGCCGCCCCATCCTCTCGCCGTGAACCAGCACGATCCCGGCCAGCACGATGAGAAAGCCGCCCAACCAGATCCAGAAGCCGGGGACCTCGTCGAACAGCACGTAGCCGAGGATGGCGGCGAACACCAGCTTGAGGAAGTCGGCCGGGGCCACCGCCCCCGTCTCGGCGATGATCAGGGCCTGCGACAGCGCGATCTGCGACAGAGAGCCGATGGCGCCAATGAACAGCAACCACAGGCACGCCTCAGGACTGGGCCAACGCCACACGAAGAGGGCCGGGATCAGGGCCAGCGCGGCCATCAGCAGGGCTGCCCAAAGCGTGGTGGAGAAGGCGGTCTCGGTACGTCCGAGGGAATGGATCAGCGGCAGTCCGATGCCCCAGATCGCCGCGGCAGCAAGGATGTAGAGCGTGCCGGCGTTGATTTCGGCGAACCCCGGCCGGGTGATCGCCAGCATACCCGCAAACCCGATCGCCAGGGCCGCCCACCGCCACCAGTGGCCACGCTCACCGAAGAGCAGGATGCCGAACAGGGTGCCGAAGACGGGCGACAGAAAATCGATAGAGGTGTATTCGGCGAGCGGAATCATCGTCAATGCGGTGAACGCCAGCATCATCGACACGGTGCAGATGGCGGACCGGAACAGGTGAGTGCCGAAGCGGCGGGTCCGCAGGCTGGCGATGCGGTACCGCCACAGCCACGGCAGCAGCATGACGGCTCCCAGCAGGTTGCGCCAGAAGGCGATCTCGAAGGGATGGAGCTCGCCCGAGAGATGGCGCACGGTGGCCGCCATCCCGACTCCGCACAACGACGCCAGGGCCATCAGGGCGATCGCCCGCACCGGCCGGTTGGAGGCAAGGATGCTGATCGGCATGTGTCAACCATGGGGCGGCCGTGGGGGTCGAGCGGGGCTCGGCCAGGGCACCCGCTCTGGAATATCTCGCTATTATTAATGAAAGGTGTGTCGCCAGATAACCCCAGCTTGCGCCGGGGAATAAAGGCGGCCTCGGGCTTGCTTCCTCGTCATCCCGGCGAGAGCCGGGATTCCGGCGATACCCTCCCCCGCCTCAGCCGACGTCGAAGATCTTGCCCGGGTTGAGCACCAGGTTGGGGTCGAGGGCCTTCTTGATGGCCCGCATGGCCTCGAGAAAGACCGGGTCGTAATAGCGCTCCATGACGGCGCGGCGCTTGTGGCCGATGCCGTGCTCGCCGGAGATGCTGCCGCCCAAGGCACGGGTCAGGACATAGATCTCGGCCAGGATCTCCTTCAGCTTGGCCTTCCACTCGGCGTCGCTCCATTTCGGATTGGCGACGGGAGTGGCATGCAGGTTGCCGTCGCCGGCGTGGCCGTAGCAGGGAATGCTGACGTCGTACTTGGCCATGATGGCCTCGATGCCCTCGACCATCCGCGGGATCGAGGCCGAAGGGACCACGATGTCCTCGACGCTCTGTTTCGGGCTCTGCACCTTGAACGCTTCGGGAATGTTGCGCCGGATCCGCCAGATCCGCTCGCTGGTGGTGGCGTTGTCGGCGACGTAGACCTCGAAGGCGCCGTGCTTCAGGCACAGCTCGCCGATCGCCTCGTATTCGGTCTCCACCTGCTGCTCGCTGGCGCCGTCGCAGGTGATCAGCAACATCGCGCCGGCCTTCTCGTACGGAATCGATTCGTTGAGGTAGGCGCAGGCCGCCTTGACCGAGGTCTTGTCCATGAACTCGATCGCGGTCGGGATGACGCCACCCACCATCATCAGCTTCGGCACCGCGGCGATCGCCTCGGTGGTGGTCGGGAACAGCGCCAGCAGGTCGACCGCGGCCCGGGGCAGCGGCATCAGCCGCAGCGTGATCTTGGTGAAGATCCCCAGCGTGCCTTCGCTGCCGGTCATCAGCGAGATCAGGTTGTAGCCGGCGACGTCCTTCAGGAGCTTGCCGCCCAGATTCAGGATTTCGCCCTGCGGAGTCACCACCTCGAGGCCGATCACGTAGCGCCCGGTGACGCCGTATTTGACCGCCTTGCCGCCACCCGCGTTCTCGGCGACGTTGCCGCCGATGTAGCAGGTCTCCATGCTCATCGGATAGCCGGCGTAGAACAGGCCGTCCTTGGCGACGATGCCGTTGACCTCGTTGGTGACGACGCCGGGCTCCAGCGTGATCGTCATGTTGTCGCGGTCGTAGTCGATCACCCGGTTCAGGCGGTCGGTCGCCAGCACCACGCCCTTGAAGGCCGGCACGGCCCCGCCCGACAGCCCCGATCCGGCACCGCGCGGCGTCACTGCGAAGCCACGCGCATTGGCGAGCTTCATGACCGCGGCGATCTGCTCGGCCGTCTCGGGGCGAACCACGCATTCGGGCATGGTTGCGTACGCCGGGTCGGCCACCTCGTCATGGGAGAACGGCTCCAGGCGCTCGTCGTCGCCGAAGATCACGTACTTGTCGCCGACGATCGCCCGGAGTTCGGCGACGATTTCGGCCGTGATCGGCGCGTAGGTTCTCGCCATCTCAGCGCCCTCCCATCCGCTGCAGCTGCTGCGCCAGCGCGGGGACCACCTCGAACAGGTCGCCCACCACGCCGTAGTCGGCCACCTTGAAGATCTGCGCGTCGGGGTCGGAGTTGACGGCGATGATCGTCTCCGCCGTCTGCATCCCGGCCAGATGCTGGATCGCGCCCGAGATGCCGAGCGCAATGTACAGCTTCGGGTTCACCGTCTTGCCCGACAGCCCGATCTGGTGCGGATAGCTGAGCCAGCCGCGGTCGATGACGTCGCGGCTCGCCCCCAGTGCCGCCCCCAACGCCTGCACCAGCGGCTGCACCAGCTTCAGGTTCTCGGCCCGCTTGATGCCGCGTCCGACCGCCACCACCACGTCGGCCTCGCCAAGCTCGTTCTCCTCCCCGGTTTCCTCGAAGCTGATACGGACCACCCGGCTCTCGAGGGCCTCGGCAACAGCACCGGTGCGGACGATCTCGCCCTTGCGGCCCGCCGCCGGCAGCGCCACCGGGGTCGACCGCGGCCGAACCGTCGCCATCTGCGGCCGGTGGTCGGGGCAGTTGATGGTGGCCAGGATGTTGCCGCCGATCGCGGGACGGGTCTGCAGCAGGTGACCGGACCCCTCCTCGATGTCGAGGATGGTGCAGTCGGCGGTCAGCCCCGCCCCGACCTGGACCGCCACCAGGGGCATCAGGGTGCGGCCGGTGCTGGTGGCGCCGGCGATGATGATCTCGGGCCGTTCGGTGCGGATCAGATGGCCGAGGCAGGCGGCGAACGAATCCGGCAGGAAATGCGCGAGCCGCTCGTCGTCGACCAGCAGCACGCGGTCGGCGCCGCGGGCTATCAGATCGTCGAGGTCGGGCTGTGCCACCCGCCATCCCAGGACCACCGCCGTCAGCGGCGCGCCCCGCTTGTCGGCCAGCGCCCGGCCGCGAGTCAGAAGCTCATGACTGATGCGCTGGATGCGGCCGTCCTTCTGCTCGGCAAGGATCCAGACCCCGGCGTAGCCGTCCATCACAGCACCCCCGTCCCGACGATCACCGCCGCCAGCTTCCGTGACGCGGCATCGAGCGCCGCCGCGTCGCCCGCCGGCAGCTTCTCGCAGGCACGCCCCACCTTGGGGCGGTGGATCTTCACAACCCGGGTCGGCGAGCCCTTGAGCCCGAGGTTGACCACCTCGGCATCGATGTCCTCCGGCTTCCAGACCGGGATTTCCAGCTTCTTCGCCCGCTGCTTGCCGCGCAGCGTCGGCAACCGCGGGTTGGCCACTTCCTTCACGACCGTCAGCAGCGCCGGCAGCGGCGTCTCCAACACCTCGTAGCCGTCCTCGACCATCCGCCGCACCCGCATCCGGCCGCCCTCCGGCAACTCGACCCCGGCGATGTAGCTCAGCACGGGAAGGCCCAGCCAGCCCGCCACCCCCGGCCCGACCTGACCGGTGTCGCCGTCGGTCGCGCGCTCGCCGCAGATCACCAGATCGGGGATCCCCAGCTTGCGGATCGCGCATGCCAGCACATAGCTGGTCGACCACGTGTCGGCCCCGGCAAACCGCTTGTCGGTCAGCAGCAGGGCGTCGTCGCAGCCCATCGCCACCGCCTCCTTGAGGGCGTTGATTGCGCTGGGCGGTCCCATCGTCAGCGCCGTCACCCTGGCGCCCTGCGCCTCCTTGATCATCAGCGCCGTCTCGATCGCGTAAAGGTCGAGCGGATTGACGATCGCCTTCGCGCCTTCGCGCACGATGGTCCCGGTCGCCTCGTCCATGCGCACGGCGCTGGTCTCGGGGACCTGCTTGATCGGAACGATGATTTTCATGCGGGAGCCTGCACCCGGAACGGCTGACGATTCCCCACTGCGTGTGGGGTCACCTACCGTATACCAGTGGCGCGCCGATGCCGCGAGTCGGTTTTGGCGGCCGTCCATTCGAGCGGCCGCCAAACCATGCTAGCGCTGCGATTTCTTGACGTGGATGTAGGCCTGCCGCAGCACCACCGGCGCCGCGATGCAGGCGCCGACGACGGTGGAGGTGTTGGTGGGGGCGATCAGCGAGACCGCCGCAATGCCCAGGATGATCCGCTCCACCGCGTGGAGGTGGGTCGCCATGTAGCCGATGATCGCGGGCGCCAGCAGCATGATGCCCATGATGCATCCCACCAGGGTCACCGTCAGGTTGTGGATTGAGAACCCCTGGACGACGATCAGCATCGCCGGCGAGTAGACGACCACGAACGGCATCATGACAGTGGCCAGGGCGATCCGGAACGCCTGGGTCCCGGTTCGGAACCCGTTCGAACGGGCGATGCTGGAGGCCGCGTAGGCTGCCAGCGCCACCGGTGGCGTGATGTCTGCCAGCACCCCGAAATAGAAGACGAAGATGTGCGTCGCCAGCGGCTGGATGCCCATCAGCGTCAGGGTCGGCGCCGCGACCATCACCATGATGATGTAGTTGGCGGTGGTGGGAATGCCGCACCCCATGATGACGCAGGCGAGCGCCGTGAACAAAAGGGTCAGGAAGAGGGTGGCGTTCTGGACCGTGAACAGCCCCATCGACAGCGGCGCAATGGTCCCCGCGAAGTCGGCGGCGATCTGGGTGACCATGAAGCTCAGGCGCTGCCCCATGCCGGTCAGCGTGACGACGCCGATGATGATGCCGACGCAGGCGGCGGCGGCGCCGACGCCTAGGGCATGCAGCGCGCCCTGACGGAAGGCCAGCGCAAGGTCGGGAATGGTCAGCCGATTGTTCGGTTTCAGGAAGCCGACGACGATGCAGGCGGTGATGCCCCAGAAGGCCGCATTGTCTGGCGTGCGGCCGGTCAGGATCATGGCGATCAGCAGGAGCAGCGGGAACAGGCACATCCAGTTCGTCTTCAGGACCGCCGCCATTCTCGGCATTTCGTCGCTGTTGAGCCCCCGCAGCCCCGACTTCTTGGCCTCCAGGTGCACCATCATGAAGGCGCCCAGATAATGCATCGCCGCCGGCAGCGCCGCCGCGATCACGATGTCGCGGTACGGCATCTCGAGGAACTCGGCCATGATGAAGGCGGCCGCCCCCATGATCGGCGGCGTGATCTGGCCGCCGGTGCTGGCGGTCGCCTCGACCGCGCCGGCGAACTCGGGCCGGTATCCCACCTTCTTCATGGCAGGAATGGTGAGGGAGCCGGTGGTCACCGTGTTGGCGATCGAAGAGCCGGAAATCGTGCCCAGCATCGCCGACGAAAAGATCGCCACCTTGGCGGGGCCGCCCGCGTACCGCCCCGCGACCATCGAGGCGAGGTCGATGAACAGCTGCCCGAGACCGATCCGGGTGGCGATTACGCCGAAGACGACGAACAGGAAGACGTAGCGCGCCACCACGGTGGCGGCGACGCCGTAGACGCCCTGGCCGGTCATGTAGATGTGGTTGATCAGCCCGCTCCAGTCCGCGCCGGGATGGGCCAGCACGCCCGGGGCCCAGCGGCCGAACAGGCCGTAGAGGATGAAGATGCTGGCGATCAGCGGCAGCGGCCAGCCCATCGCCCGTCGCGTCGCTTCGAGGATGCCGACGACCATGGCCGTGCCCACGGCGACGTCGACCCATGACGGGTTGCCGACCCGCATGCCCACCACCTGGGTGGGAAGCAGGGGAAGGTACATGACGATGACGGGCATCGCGAAGGCGATCACCCAGTCCTGCAACGGGACGCCGGCCGGCGCATACCAGCTCGGCTCGGAGCTGCGCCCGCGCCGCATCCCGAACAGGAGGAACACGAGACCCAGCACGAAGCTCAGGTGGATGCCGACGAGCATCAGCTCGCGAATCACACCGAAGCCGGCGATGTAGTAATGGAACAGAGACAGGCAGACGAGGAAGATGCCAGAAATCCAAAGGGCCGGTTTGCCGATCGTACGGAATTGCAGCTCCGGATCGAAGCGCCTTTCCAATTCTTCAGCGCTGGCGGTATCGAGGTCTGCCATAGGTCAGGGACTCTCAGCTCGAGAAACGTGACGGCCAGAAGCGAAGCGGGCCGGCACCCGAGGCGCCGGCCCGCTGTCATCGGGCGAGATTACTTGATCTTGCCGATCTCGCGATAATACCTCTCCGCGCCCTCGTGGAGCGGGATGCCGATGCCGTCGAGCGCGGTCTCAAGCTTTACGACCTTGCCCTTCGCATGACCGTTATCGAGCTGATGACGGGTGTTCTTGTTCCAGAGCGCCTTGGTGATCTCGTAGACCAGATCCGCAGGCTGCTTCGTCGAGGTGACCCATTGGGCCCCGACGGCGATGGTCTTGGTCTCCGGGACGCCCTGGTAGACGCCGGCGGGAATCGTCTCGACGCTGTAGAAGCCGAACTTCTTCACGAACGCGTCGACTTCGGGCCCGGCGATCGGGACCAGGGTGGCCCCGACGGACGACGAGATTTCGATGATCGCGCTGTTGGGATAGCCGGTGGTGATGAAGAAGGCATCGAGGTGGTTGTTCTTGATGCCGTCGGCAGCCGGACCCGGCTTCACGTACTCGGCCTTGACGTCCTTCTCTTCAAGCCCGAACGCCTGCAGGATCGCGACCGCGTTCACATAGGTGCCGGAGCCAGCCTCGTCGAGGGAAACCCGCTTGCCCTCGAGGTCCTTGACCGAAGCGATGTTGGCACCCTTCCGGGCCACGAGATGGATATGCTCGGGATAGAGCGCCGCGATCGCGCGCAGGTCCTTGTACGCCGGCTTGCCCTGGTAGACGCCGGTGCCGTTGTAGGCCCAGTAGGCGACGTCGGACTGAACGAAGCCCGACGAGAACACGCCGGACTGAATGCCGTTGATGTTGTTCAGCGAGCCCTGGGACGACTGGGCGATCGCCACCAGCCCCGGCACCCCGCACGATCCGCCCTGGTCGCAGGGACGGGAGTTGGGCGGGTTCGAGATTGAATTGGCGATGGTGCCGCCCAGCGGATAGTAGGTGGCGCTGGTTCCGCCGGTGCCGATCGTGAAGAAGTTCATGCCCTGCGCGATGGCCAGCCCGGAAATCAGGGCCACGCCGGCGGCAATACCACAGATCCTCGTGATTCGGATGTGACTCATCGGAAACTCCCCTTCCTTGATTTTCGTTGATCGCAACGCGGCTGCGCCACGATGGTAGCCCGGCTGAAGCCTCCCTCGGCGGCCGGGCCAGACGCCTTATCCCAGAATCATAAAGCTCCCAGCAGTTTGGCCGATTTCGAAATCGCTGCGCAAGAGCGGAAATTAGGCAGCGGCAGAGGAGTGCCCTCTGTTTGGGCTTCAGGACCCGCGCCGGGCGTTCATCGTGGCTGCTTGAAGAAATCGACGGTGACCATCAGCCGGGTACTCTGGCTTTCCAGGGCGCCGAGCTCGTTGCTCTCCTTGACGTAGGCCAGCCAATCGGGGTCCGCCCACATGGCGGCGCGGCGCCGCTCGCGGTCGGCAGCGTTCTCGTAGGCCCAGATGTGGAGATACTCGTTCGGATTCCCGGTCTCGCCGACGGCGAATACCACCGGCTCGCCCAGGTGCCTGGTCTGCGGACCTTTGCCCTTGGCGGCGTAGAGGGCAAGCTGCTTCTTGAGCGTGTTGGGACGGCATACGTAGTTGCGGACGTCGAGCAGCATGGCGGTTCTCCTTGTCGAATCAGAAGTTGGAGATGGGCGCGGCCCCGCCGGGCGGGATCTGCCGCAGGTAGATTGCGAGATCGGCGGCAAGCAGGGCAACGCCGGCGGCGGCCGCCAATGCGGTCGGCACCGGAGAAATGCGGCCGCGGCGCCAGATCGGTCGCGAACGTCGATTGGTGAAGAGCTCGCGCCGCCGCAAGCCCAGGTCGCGGCGGCGCTGCGCGATGAACTCACGCTCGGCGCGATCGAGGCCGCGCTGCAGCTCGGCATGCTCGCCCAGGAATGGCAGCAGGACGCCGATCAGGAACGCCAACCCGGACAGCGAGGCGCAGGTGGGCACGTAGCCGCCGCCGACCACCCACCCGGCGTAGACCGCCGCCGCGACCACCCCCGCCAGGTTGATGCCTACCAGAACGCGCATGCGGCGGTCCGCAAGTTGGGCTTCCCTTGGCCACGGTGGTAGTCTGTTTTCGAAAGGTGCGTCCAACGAAAAGTGAGGCGGAAGGCGATGGCGGTCAGCGAACCCGTCAATCTCGTCGGCGATCTGCCGCCGCTCGCGGCGGCGGAGCACTTCGAAACCCTGGCCCGGGGAAGGGCGACGCTGGTGCGGCGCATCGTCTCGACCGGGCAGGCGACGCCGGACGGGGAATGGATCCTCCAGCATCACGCCGAATGGGTCGCCGTGCTGGCCGGGTCCGCCGGCGTCCAGATGGCGGGCGAGGACGAGCCGCGCAGGCTCGAGGCCGGCGACCACATGCTGATCCCGGCCGGCGTCCGCCACCGGGTCGCGTGGACGGCGGCCGACCAGCCGACCGTGTGGCTCGCCGTTCACCTCGATTGACGAGGCGGTTGCGCTCAGCAGATCTTGGTGATGCCGATCTCGAGGATGCCCTCGGCGCCACGCTCCTTGAGGCGCGGCACGAGGTCGCGGACCGAATCGCGGTCGACCACCGTCTCCACCGCCAGCCACTCCGGGTCGCTGAGGCCGTTGACGGTGGGCGCGTGCAGGCTTGGCAGCACCGACACCACTTCGGGTAACCGCGCCGCCGGCACGTTCATCTTGAGCAGGGTCTTGTGGCGGGCATCGAGCGCCGCCTTCAACAGCAGGGCCACCTGCTCGATCTTGCTGCGTCGCCACGGATCGGCAAGCGCCTTGCGGTTTGCAACCAGGATCGTGTGGGTGTGCAGGAGATCGCAGACGATACGGAGGCCGTGCGCCCGGATCGTGCTGCCGGTCTCGGTGATCTCGACCGCGGCGTCGACCAGGCCCTCGGCGACCTTGGCCTCGGTGGCGCCCCACGAGAAATCGACCTCGGCCTGGATGCCACGCTCGGCGAGATAGCGGCGGGTGAAGCCGACCAGCTCGGTCGCGATCTTCTTGCCCTGCAGATCCTCGACCCTCTGGATCGGCGAGTCGCGATCGACCACCAGCACCCAGCGGCATGGCTGGTCGCTGGCTTTCGAGTAGACGAGGTCGCACACGGTTTCGACGTCGGCCTGGGTCTCCAGCACCCAGTCGATTCCGGTCAGCCCGGCGTCCAGGGTGCCGCCGGCGACGTAGGGCCCCATCTCCTGGGAGCGCACCAGCGCGCACCGGATCTGGGGGTCGTTGACCGACGGAAAGTAGTTGCGCGAGCTCGCCTTGATGGTCCAGCCCGCCTGCTGGAACAGCTCCACTGTGGCGGCTTCGAGGCTGCCTTTCGGAATGCCGAGCTTGAGAATCTGCATGGGTCGTCGCCGCTGCGGTTGCGAGGAATTCGCCCGCCATAGCAGGCGCAGCCGGTGGACGCAAGCCATCAGGAGGGAGGCTATCGGCGGACGACGATCGTCGACCAGCCCTGGCAGCGGATGCGACCGACCAGCCTGAGGCCGGCCGCCTCGTGCGCCGACAGCACCGCGCGCCAGTCGCGATCGATGAAACCCGACAGCACCGCAACGCCACGCGGCGCGAGGTGACGACGGAGCTGCCAGGCCATCTTGCGCAGCGGCCGCGCCAGGATGTTCGACAGCACAACGTCATAGCCGTGCCGCGTCCTCACCGCGGGAGCCGCGTAGCCGTCGCCGAGGCCGACCAGAATCCGCTCGGCAACCCGGTTGAGGACGGCGTTGTCGCGAGCCACCCGCACCGCCACCGGATCGTTGTCGACGGCAACCACCCGCGATCGCCACGTCTTGGCAGCCGCGATGGCCAGAATGCCCGACCCGCAGCCGACGTCGAGCACGCTGCGCGGACGGCGCTTGCGGGCAAGGAAATCCATCGCCCGCAGGCAGCCGGAGGTGGAAGCGTGCTCGCCCGAACCGAAAGCCGCGCCGGCATCGAGGATGATGACGGTGCGCCCCGAGGGCGGACGGCCTTCGAAATGCGTGCCGTGAATGAAGTAGCGGCCGACGCTGAGCGGCGGGAAGGCTCGCCTGTTCTCGGCCAGCCAGTCGCGACCCGGCACCGGAAAGCAGGTGAACTCCGGCATCTCCAGATCGACGATCGCCGCGGCGTAGGAAAGCGCACGCACGATCTCCTGGGGATCGGGGGCGGTCACGCAGTCGCCCTCGACGCGCCACCGGGTGTCGCCCTCGACAAGGAACCGCGAGACCGCCACGCAAAACGGCTCCAGCGACGCCTCGAAGGCATCGACCACAGGCAACGGTACGGTCAGGCTGACGCGCCAGGTTGTGGATTCGCCGGACATCGGGCATGAGTATGCGACATGGAAACCCGACCCGACAAGATTCCGCGTTGGTTTGCCACTCGCTGGGCCGGGATCGCAGTTGCGTCCCTCTACTGCGGGGCCGCATTCGAGGCGGTATGGGTGGCGGCGCATCCGGCGCTGGCCGGTGGAATCGCCGGGCTCCAGGCGGGGGCATCCGAAATTGCCCCCCGGCTCGACGTTCCGGCAGATCTTGCCGCCGCAGTCGTCGCGTATGCCGGGCCGATGGCCGAGGCGAGGTGCCGCGGTTGGAGGGTGCAGGAGGTCATGCGGCGCGACCCGGATGCCGCGGCGCTGTTCCGGACACGGCTCTCGGAGCTTGCGTCCGGCCTCCCGGAGGAGGATCTCGCGGCAAGGATTTCCGCCATTTCCTTGACGATGTTCAACGCGCCCAAGATGTGGACCGGCGTCAACGCGGTCGCCGGAGCGCTGCAGGCGCGGCGACGTCTGCCGTTCTACGAAGCCCTCGCGATCGTCGATCGGCTGGGACGCGAAGAGACGTTGTAACGTAGGGCAAAAGGTGCCACGGCAGCTCAGGACCCGGCCCCAATATTTTTGCGAGTTAAAGGCGTTCTTGACCCAGTACGGGCAAGTCTCCAAATCTAATCCAGCCAGCAATCCCCCACAGGTTGTCTGGTCGACTACCCAACACGCGGCGTCCCGCCTCCGAGCGTCGCGTGATGCCGCGGCGGAGGAGGCCTGCCCCCCCAAGCCTCCTCCGCCGTTCTTATCCGAAAATCCTGCCGTTCCCGCGCAGCGGACGGGCGCATCCCGGCCGCGATTGCTGCTTGCGCAGCATCGGCGCTCGTCGTAGGGTCGCGGGTCCCAATACGGCCCGTCACCACAACCGGGATTCACTGTCATGTCGATCCTCGCCAGCCGTCTCGATCGCATCAAACCGTCACCGACCATCGCCGTCGCCACCAAGGCCCGCGAACTGAAAGCAGCCGGGCGCGACGTCATCGGCCTTGGCGCCGGGGAACCGGATTTCGACACTCCGGAGCACATCAAGGAGGCCGCTTATGCGGCGATGAAACGGGGCGAGACGAAGTACACCGCCCCCGCCGGCACGCCCGAGCTGCGCAAGGCGATCTGCGAATCCTTCAAGCGCAACAACGGGCTCGAATACAAGCCCGAGCAGATCACCGTCGGCTGCGGCGGCAAGCAGACCATCTACAACGCCCTGATGGCGACCGTGAACCCGGGCGACGAGGTGATCATACCGGCGCCTTACTGGGTCTCCTATCCCGACATGGCGGTACTGGCCGAGGGGACCCCGGTGACGGTCGACTGTCCCAAGGAGGCGGGCTTCCGGCTCGACCCGGCCGACCTCGAGCGCGCGATCACGCCGCGCACCAAGTGGCTGATCCTGAACTCGCCGTCCAACCCGACCGGCGCCGCCTACACGCGGGCCGAGTTGCGGTCGATCGCCGACGTGCTGCTGAAGCACCCCCAGGTCTGGGTGATGACCGACGACATCTACGAGAAGCTCGTCTACGACGATTTCACGTTCACCACCATCGCCCAGGTCGAGCCGAAGCTGTACGAGCGGACGCTGACCCTCAACGGCGTTTCCAAGGCCTATTGCATGACCGGCTGGCGGGTCGGCTGGGCGGCGGGTCCGGCCAACGTCGTCAAGGCGATGAACGACATCCAGTCGCAGTCGACCAGCCACACCGCCTCGATCTCCCAGGCGGCGGCGCTGGCCGCACTGACCGGACCGCAGGACTTCATCGCCGAGCACAACACGGTGTTCAAGGAACGGCGCGACCTCGTCGTGTCGATGCTGAACCAAGCCAAGGGACTGAGCTGCCCCACCCCGGAAGGCGCCTTCTACGTCTATCCTTGCTGCGAAGGGACGATCGGCAAGAAAACCCCGGACGGCAAGGTGATCCGCACCGACAGCGATTTCGTGACCTATCTATTAGAGGCCGAGGGCGTGGCGGCTGTGCAGGGCGTGGCGTTTGGGCTTTCGCCCTATTTCCGCATCAGCTATGCGACGTCCACCCAGCTTCTCGAGGACGCCTGCGCCCGCATCCAGCGTGCCTGCGCGGCCTTGAGCTAGGAGCGCCTGCAGCGGAACAGGCGACAGGAAGAAACCTCAAGATCCCGGGGAGAGGATAAGTGACAGCCAAACCAGCCTCCGGCCCACGATGCGCGGCGTTCGTCGGCCCCTACCTCAGCGGCAAGACCACCCTCCTGGAAAGCGTGCTGGTCGCCACCGGCGCGGTCACCCGCAAGGGCTCGATCCGCGACGGCAACACGGTCGGCGATTCCGCGCCCGAGGCCCGCGCACGGCAGATGAGCGTCGAGGTCAACATCGCCACCACCGACTACCTGGGGGAGGAATGGACCTTCCTCGATTGCCCCGGTTCGGTCGAGCTGCTGCAGGACGGCTACAATGCGATGCTGGTCGCCGACACGGTGGTCGTCGTCTGCGATCCCGACCCGCAGAAGGCCCGCGCTGCAGCGCCGATCCTCAAGCACCTGAGCCAGCACGGCATCCCGCACATGGTGTTCATCAACAAGATGGACCTGGCGGAAGCGAACTTCGACGGCACCATCGAGGCGCTGCGGACGGCCACCGACAAGCCGCTGGTGGTGCGCGAGGCGCCGATCCGCAATGGCGAGAAGGTAGTCGGCTTCGTCGACCTGACGAGCGGCCGGGCCTATGCCTGGAAGCCGGGCTCGCGTTCCGAGGAGACCCCGATCCCCGACGCGGTCGGCAACATCGTCGACGAGGCGCGCACCCGGCTGCTGGAAGACCTCTCGAACTTCGACGACGCCCTGCTCGAGAGCCTGCTCGAGGACAAGGTGCCGCCGATGGCCGACCTGTTCGCGGTCGCCAGCAAGGCCTACAGCGAAGGAAACGTGATCCCGGTCTTCTTCGGATCGGCCGATTCCGACAGCGGCATCACGCGTCTTCTCAAGGCGCTCCGGCATGAATGCCCTGCGATCGCCACGACCGCCGGGCGTCTCCAGGTCAAACCCGACGGCGAACCGCTCGCGGTAGTCTTCAAGACCGTCACCGCGGCACAGACCGGCAAGCTGTCGTTCGCCCGCGTGTTGCGCGGCGAGCTCGCCGACGGTTCGACCGTCAATGACGAGCGCATCGCCGGCGTCTACAAGATGTTCGGCTCCAAACAGGAAAAGCTGGGCAAGGCGACGGCGGGCCAGACCGTCGGCCTGGGTCGGCTGGACGCCGTTAAGACCGGCGCCACCCTGTCGCCGTCCGGCAAGGCCGAGGCGGTGAAGTGGCCGGCGCCGCTGAAGCCGTTGTACGCGCTTGCCATCTACAGCGAGCAGCGCGGCGACGAGGTGAAGATCTCGGGTGCGCTGGCCAAGCTCACCGACGAGGACACCTCGTTCACCTATGAGCCGAACCCGGAGACCGGCGATCTCGTGGTGTGGGGCCAGGGCGAGCAGCACCTGCAGATCGCGATCGACCGCATCAAGAACCGCAACAAGCTTCAGCTCGGGTCGAGGAAACCGCAGGTCCCGTACAAGGAGACCATCCGCAAGCCGGTTTCCCAGCACGGCCGCCACAAGAAGCAGTCGGGCGGCCATGGCCAGTTCGGCGACGTCCACCTCGACATCAAGCCGATGGCCCGCGGCGAGGGCTTCGTGTTCGGCGAGACCGTCACCGGCGGCGCAGTGCCGAGGCAGTACTTCCCGGCGGTCGAGGCGGGGGTGAAGGACTATCTCAATCGCGGCCCGCTCGGCTTCCCGGTCGTCGACGTCTCGGTGACCCTGACCGACGGCCAGTACCACGACGTCGACAGCTCGGAAATGGCCTTCAAGACGGCAGCCATCATCGCCATGAAGGAAGGCATGCCGAAGTGCTCGCCGGTGCTGCTGGAGCCGATCTACAACGTCGCCGTCAGCGTGCCGAGCGAGTTCACCTCCAAGATCCAGCGCCTGGTCAGCGGCCGCCGCGGCCAGATTCTCGGCTTCGATGCCAAGCCCGGCTGGCAGGGCTGGGACGAGGTCAAGGTGCAGATGCCGCAGGCCGAAGTGCTGGACCTGATCAACGAGCTGCGTTCGATCACCCAGGGCGTCGGTACCTTCACCTGGGAGTTCGACCACCTGCAGCCCCTGACCGGCAAGGAAGCGGACGACGTGGTCGCGGCAAGACAGGCGGCGCTGGCCCAGAGCTGAGCGGCGTCGGATCGCCAAAAGCCCCCTTCCGCTGTCGCGGGAGGGGGCTTTTTCATGGGTCCGGGTTGCCAACGAATCAGGACGCCAGAATTGGCTTGAGGTCCTTTCCCGGACTCAGCAGTATCGCTGGGGCGCCGTGTCTGGCGACGCCCAAACTGCTTACGGGAGGGGGTACGATGACGGGAGACGCAGACGGCAGGCTGGCGGCACGCCACGACGACCGACCGAAGCGCCCCGCCCTGGTGGTGCGCCTGCTCCAGGCGAACTGGCTGAAGCCGTTCCTGTTCCTGGCCATGCTGGTGGTGCTGTGGGACGTCACGATCCGCGTCTTCAATATTCCGCCATACCAGATCCCGGCACCCAAGGACGTCATCCTGACCCTGGCCAGGGAATGGCCGGAGATGCTCGCCCAGGCGGTGCCGACGACAGTGGCGACCATCGAAGGATTCCTCCTCGCCGCCGCGTTCGGCATCCCGATGGCGATGCTGATCGCCGGCTCGCGCACGATCGAGGCGTACGTCTACCCGCTGCTCGTGTTCTCGCAGTCGATCCCGAAGATAGCCATCGCGCCGCTGTTCGTCGTGTGGTTCGGCTTCGGCGCCCTGCCCAAGGTGCTGTCGGCCTTCCTGCTCGGCTTCTTCCCGGTTGTCGTCTCGGCGGTCCAGGGCTTCAAGTCGGTCGAGCCGGACATGGTCGACCTCGCCAAGGCGATGGAGGCCAACCGCTACCAGGTGTTCCGGATGATCGCGCTGCCGCACGCGATGCCGGCCATCTTCGCCGGCCTCAAGGTCTCGATCACTCTTGCCGTGGTCGGCGCGGTGGTCGGCGAGTTCGTCGGCTCCAACTCCGGCATCGGATTCCTGCTGCAACGTTCGATCGGCACCTTCGAGCTGCCGACCATGTTCGCAGCCCTCGTCATCCTGTCGCTGATCGGCGTGATCCTGTTCTGGATCCTCGACGTCATCGAGCGGCTCTCGATCCCCTGGCACGCCAGCCAGCGGCAGGACCTCGTCATCGGCTCTTGAAACAATCAACAATCCCGGGAGAGAACACCATGAAGAAGCTGACGCTGGCGCTTTGTGCCACCCTGTTTGCCGCCCCGGCGCTCGCCGCCGACAAGGTGACGCTGATGCTCAACTGGTACGTCTACGGCGAGCATGCGCCGTTCTACTACGGCAAGGAGAAAGGCTTCTATTCGGACGCCGGCATCGACCTCGACATCCAGGAGGGCCGCGGCTCGGGCGTGACCGCGCAGGCGGTCGCCGCCGAGACGGCCACCTTCGGCTACATCGACGTGCCGACGATGATGCGCGCCGTGGTCAAGGGCGCGCCCTTGGTCGCCACCGGCGTCGCCCTGCAGACGAGCCCGATGTCGGCGATGGGCTTCGTCGAGAAGAACATCCGCAAGCCCGAGGACATCAAGGGCAAGACGGTCGCCACCACCCCCGGCGATTCGATGTCGCAGATCTGGCCGTTGTTCCTCAAGAAGACGGGGCTGAAGACGAGCGACTTCAAGGTGGTTTCCGGCGACGCCCAGACCAAGATCAACGCCGTCATCAACAACCAGGCCGACCTGCTGCTCGGGTACGTCATGGACCAGAGCATGAAGATCAAGGACGCGACCGGAAAGGACGTCTACCCGATCAAGTTCGCCGACTACGGCGTCAAGCTGGTCAGCTCGGGCATCGTCGCCCATACCGGGTACGTCAAGAACAACCCCGACATCGTGAAGCGCTTCATGGCGGCCAGCACGAAAGCGGTCGAGGAGGCCTCGAAGCACCCCAAGGAGGCGGCGCAGGCGGTCCTCAACGCACTGCCGAAGAGCGGCAAGATCGAGACCATGACCCAGGGCTTCGAGCTGACGATCCCCCTCTACAAGGATCCCGACGGCATCAAGAACCGGCCGTTCAACGTCAGCGACAAGAACATGACCGAGACCGTGGCGGTGATGGTCGAGTACGGCGGCCTCGACCCGAAGGCCAACGAGAACCCGAAGGTCTTCTACACCAACGACTACCTGCCGAAGTGACGCGGGCGGCGGGATCGGCGGTGCCGATCCCGCCTTCCGGCCGGACCGACGAGGCACAAGGACGCAAGATGGCCGAGCAAACCATGGTCGCGGAAAACGCGCGCCGGGCCGTCATCGAGATCGATGGCGTGGCCAAGACCTACAAGACGGCGGACGGGGAGGTGCCCTCCCTGCGCGCGCTTGACATCACGATCCGCGACGACGAGTTCTTCGTCATCGTCGGCCCGTCGGGTTGCGGCAAATCGACCCTGCTGAAGATGATCGCCGGCCTGCTGCCGCCGAGCGAAGGCGAGATCCGCATCGGCGGCAGGACGGTGACCCGGCCGCACGGCGGCGTCGGCATCGTGTTCCAGAGCGCGCTGCTGCTGCCCTGGCGCCGCGTGCTCGCCAACGTGATGATGCCGGTCGAGGTCAAGGGCCTGCCCAGGGCGGAGTACGAGCAGCGCGCCCGCGAGCTGATCCGGATGGTCGGCCTGGAGGGCTTCGAACAGAAGTACCCGTGGCAGCTTTCCGGCGGCATGCAGCAGCGCGCCGCGATCTGCCGGGCCCTGGTCCACAATCCCCAGATCGTGCTGATGGACGAGCCGTTCGGAGCACTGGACGCAATGACCCGCGAGCGGATGAACGTCGAACTGCAGCGCATCCAGGCCGAGACGCACAAGACCATCCTGCTGATCACCCATTCGATTCCCGAGGCCGTGTTCCTCGGCGACCGCGTCCTGGTGATGACCGAGCGTCCGGGCTCGATCGCCGCCATCTACGATGTGCCCCTGCCGCGGCCGCGCACGCTGGATGCGATGGGCAACCCGGCGTTCATCGAGCTCACCCGCAAGATCCGGCGCCACTTCGACTCTCCGGCTGCGGAATCGGCCGCTGCGGCGCACCTATGACACCGCGCCTGCGCATCCGCGACATCGTCTTCGAGGAGCGGGAAGTCCCGTTCCGCGCTCCCTTCCGCTTCGGCGCCTTCACCGTGACCCGGGCGACGCAGATGTTCGTCCGCGCCAGCGTCGAAATCGAGAATGACGGCATCGGCCGCGGGGCGACCGCCGAGCTGATGGTGCCGAAGTGGTTCAACAAGGACCCGGCCCTGACGCCCGAAGCGGGGATCGAACAGCTGCGCCGCTCGCTGGCGATCGCGCGCGAGCTGTGGCTGGCCGACCGCTCGTTCGACACCGCATTCGGCCACCACGCCAAGCGGATCGCCGCTCACATCGAGACCTGCGGCCGCGAGAAGATCCCGCCGCTGGCCGCCTCGTTCGGCATGGCCGAGATCGACAAGGCGGTGCTGGACGCCCTGCTGCGCGGACTGAACCTCGACGTGTTCGCCGCCTTTCGCACCAACGTGGTCGGCATCGACGCGCGGCTGACGCCCGAGCTCAGCGATGCCGGAATCCTGCACTGGCTCGAGTCCCGCCGCCCGCTGCCCGCGATCGCGGTGCGCCACACGGTCGGCCTGACCGACCCCGTCGAGGGAACCGACGGCCCGGTCGATTTCGCCGGCCGCACCGGCTGCCGTTTCTTCAAGATCAAGCTGGGCGGCGATCCGGCCGCCGACGCCTCGCGCCTGGCCGCAATCGCCGCCGGCCTCGACCGCCTCGGCCTCGACTATCGGGTCAGTCTCGACGCCAACGAGCAGTATGCCGACGCGGCGGCTCTGGCGGGGCTGATCGAGTTCCTGCGCCGCGACCTGTCCCTCGCCACCCTGGCCGCGCGCCTGCTTTACATCGAGCAGCCGCTGCCGCGGGAGCGGACCTTCGAGGCTCCGCTGCCCGCCGCTGCCCGCGAGTTCGACTTCATCATCGACGAGGCCGACGACGGCTACGATGCCTTTCCCGGCGCTCGCGAACTCGGCTACCGCGGCGTCTCGTCGAAGTCGTGCAAGGGCATTTACAAGTCGCTGCTGAACGGGGTACGCGCGGCGATGTGGGAAGGCGCCTTCGTCACCGCCGAGGATCTGACCTGCCAGGCGGGGCTGGCGCTGCAGCAGGACAGCGCCCTGGTCGCGTTCCACGGTATCACCCATGCCGAGCGGAACGGTCACCACTACGTCGACGGCTTTGCGGGCACGCCTCACGCGCAGGCGCGGGCCTTCCTCGCCGGCCATCCCGACCTTTACGAAGAGCACGCAGGAACGGTGCGGGTCGCCGTACGCGATGGCGAGATGGCTGTGGGCTCTCTCAAGGCTCCCGGCTTCGCCTCGGCGGTGCTGCCCCTGACCGAGGGGCGGCCGCCGTCCCCGACCAACCCCCTCGCTTCGACCTGAGGGCAGGAGGCGCTACCCGGCTTCTCGGCCGACCGCGACTGTGTGCACCACCACGTCGCCGTCGCCAAGCAGGACCACCCCGTAACAGCCCCGGCCGGCAGGGTCGGGTACGAAGCGGTTGTCGGCGAAATTCGGCAGCGCCTGGAACAGCACCGATGCGAGGCCCACGAACGGAATCCCCGCCATCGATCCCGAGAACGGCCGGTGGCAGTGGCCGAACCCGACCAGGCGGACACGATCGCGATGGCGCACCATGCACTCGGCGAAGGCCCGCTTGTCGGCTGCGCCGAGGCCGGAGCCGTCGGCACCGGGGATGCCGGTCTTCATGGGCGGGTGATGCAGGAACACGGCGACATGCCGCGGCCCGGCTTCCGCCAACCCGGTCTCCAGCCACGCCAGCCGATCCGGGGCAAGCGAGCCGCGCTCGGGATCCTCGGTGGTGCTGTCGACCAGCAACAGGCGCCACTCCGCGCCGAGATCGAGCAGGTCGTGGGCCGGCCCCGCCGCCGCCGCGG
Source organism: Rhodospirillales bacterium (assembly GCA_018432935.1). Classification (GTDB taxonomy): domain Bacteria; phylum Pseudomonadota; class Alphaproteobacteria; order Rhodospirillales; family Shumkoniaceae; genus JAHDSF01. Next base: position 24,963 of record JAHDSF010000054.1, read on the forward strand.
GACGGAAAGCCCGCAGGAAGGCGTCGCGGCGGTCGTGGTTGCCGATCGTCATCGCCATCGGAACCTTGATCCGGGCGAGGCCGGCGCGGACCCGCTCGTACTCCCCCGCACCGGCGCGGTCGACGAGATCGCCGCTGACGACGCAGGCGTCAAGGTCGCGATGGTGGGCGAGCGCGTGATCGAGCGCGGCGGCGAGGTAGCGGCCGGGATCGCGGCCCTTGAGGAGAGCCCCCTCGGCGGTCATGTGGACGTCGGTAAGCCAAAGGATCTTGCTCGGTTTCACGTACCGACCTTCGACAGGACGTTGCCCTTGAGGAAGCGCTCGACCATCAGCATGAAGGCGATCGACGGCACCAGCAGGATCAGCGCGGTTATCGAGGCGATCTGGTAGTTGCCCGCCATGCTGGCGCCGAACAAGAGAAGCGGCAGGGTCTGGATCTCGGGCGCGCCGACGAAGTAGGAGCCGGTGAACTCGTCGAGGCTTTCCAGGAACACGAAGATCGCGCTTGCGACGATGCCGGGCGCAGCCAGCGGCAGGCTGACGGTGAAGAAGGCGCGACTCGCCGTCGCCCCGAGATTGCGCGCGGCAAGCTCGAGGTCGTGGTCAACGGCGGCAAAGGCCGCGGCGGTGATCCATACCGAGTAGACGAGGCCGTGCAGGGTGTGCACCAGCACCACACCGACCATGGTGCCGTTGAGGCTGAACTCGTAGAAGATGCGGGCCACGTTGATGTAGATCGACAGGCTGGGAAATGCCTGCGGCAGCAGGAACAGGAGCATGATCGCGCTGCGCAGGGGAAGGCTTCGCTTGGCGAGCGCGTAGCCGGCCGGCACCGACAGCGCCAGACTGAGCGCGACCGTCAGAAGCGCGATCACGATGCTGACCGACAGCGACGCCATTGCTCCGGCGCGCGGATTGAACACGGTGGCCCAGTACTTGAAGCCCCACTCCAACGGCAGCTTGTGGGGGAAGTACCAGCGCTCGGCAAACGACCACAGCACCAGATTGGCGAGCGGCCCGAAGATGATGAAAGCCAGCCCGCCGATCGCCAGCCCGTGCAGGAGCAGTCTCGCCAGGCGCGCCGGCACCCAGCCGTCGGCGGTCTCGAACGACAGCCCGGCGGGCACCCTCACGGCGTCCCCCCCGTGGAGACGCCGCGGCGCAGGTAGAACCATGCGACCGTCGCCGCCAACAGGTAGGTCAGGAATCCGAGCGCGTTGGCCACCCCGTAATCGCCGTACGAGTTGATGCGGAAGGCCATGTCGACCGTCAGCATGGTCGGCGAGCCGGTGCCCACCATCAGCGGCACCGACAACACCGACAGGATGGTGACAAGCGACAGGATCATGCCGACCGCCACCGTCACCCTGACCTGCGGCACGATGATCTCGACCAGAACCCGCAGCTTGCCGGCACCGAGGTTGCGCGCGGCCTCGATGGTCGCAGGATCGAGCGAGGCCATCGCACCCGACACCAGCAGGGCGGCGAAGGCGGTCTGCTTCCAGACGAAGGTGAACAGGATGCCGCGCCAGTCGAGGAAGCTCTGCGCCGACAGGGGTTCGATCACACCGGCGGTGACCAGCAGGTTGTTCATGATACCGTTCTTGGCCAGGAAGGTTCGCATGCACTGCGCGGCGACGATGAACGGGATGAACAGCGGCCAGCGGTACAGCCAGCGCATGGCGGCGACCAGCCGCGGATGCCCCCCCAGCACAAGATAGCCGCCGATGGCGATCGAGAGAGCGCCGATCAGCAGCGTCGCCAGCCCGGTGATGATGACCGTGAACAGCATGTCCCAGCCGTAGAATTCGAACGACTTGGCGAAGTTGCCGAAGCCGAACTCGCCGGTTTCCGTCTCCTCGAAGGCGCTGAGAAGCGAGTAGCCGAGCGGCACCAGGAACAGCACCGCCACCACGACCAGCGCCGGCAGGGTCAGGACCAGGGGCAGGACACGCGTACGGAACGTCATGATGGACACCCGGGCGAATGGCCCTCATGGTTCGACGGGCTCACCATGAGGGCCCCTTTCCTTTCCGCCTCATCCCGAGCCTTTCGAAGGATGGGGCGGCCGTTCCGGCCTAGTTCGAGACCTTCTTCTCGTAGCCTTCGGTGATCGCGCTGAAGTACGGCACGATCGGGAACGGCTGGCCCTTCTTGGCGAGGTCCTGGGGCGAGACGTCGTCGAACAGCTTGTTCCAGACCGCCTGGTCGAGCGAGCCCTTGAGATGCTCGGCGTCAATGCCGGGGTACCAGTTGAAGCGCTTGACGATACCTTCCGCCTGCACCGCGGGGCTGGTCGCCAGCTCGACGAACTTCATCGCCAGGTCCTTGCTGGCCGCCTTGTTCGGGATGACGTAGAACATCGGCTGCCCCGGCATCCCCGGCTCCGGCAGCAGCAGCTTGACGGACGGCGGCAACTTGCCGTCGGCCATCCAGGTGTAGAACATGTCCACCCACACCGGCCCGATCGCGATCTCGCCCCGGTTCAGCATGTCCATGGTGCCGGCGTTGCCGGGGGTGAAGGTGACGTTCTTGTTGAACTCCTTGAGGTCGGCAAAGGCCTTGTCCCAGGACGCCTCGACGGCCTTGTCGTACGGGCCCTTCATCAGCTTGTCGGCGTTGCCGCCGTAGGCGTAGATCCAGCCGACCACGAACGACACGCCCGACATGCCGTTCTTGATCCCGTTGTAGCCGAACTGCTTGGGGTGGGCCTGTACCCAGCTCTTGAGCTCGTTGTACGACTTCGGCGGCGACTTCACGAGGTCGCTGTTGTAGGCGAGCGCGGTCTGGCTGTGGAACATCGGCATCACGTAGCCGTCGACGTTGACCCCCAGCGCGTTGACCGCGGTATCGCGGCTGACCAGCTTGCCGGTCGCGATCTTGCCCCGATAGGGCTCGAGCATCCCGGCCTCGACCATCTGTCCGCCCATCTTCTGATGGACCACCGCGACGTCGATGTCGTAGGTGGCCGTGCTGGCCTTCTGTTGGGCTTCCAGCTTCTCGAAGATCTTCTGCGAGCCGGCATCCCCCGGCCCGGTGCCGAACACGTTGATGGTGACCCCGGGATTGTCCTTCTGGAATTTCGGTCCCAGGTAGTCGCGCACGTAGTCGGCCATGTTCTGATCGCCGGCGGTGACAACGTTGAGCGTCGCCGCCCCGGCGGGAGCGGTGAGAACGTTCGCGGCCAACGCCGCGCCGACGAGTGACATCAGGCGAGTGAGGCGCATGAGGAGCACTCCTTGCTAACAGGGGAGGAAGCCGCGACTGCATCGTCCGGCAGCCCTTCCGCCGGGAACACATGCAGGGCGGATGCGGGCAGGTAGACCCCGACGGCGGCGCCGACGTCGCGGGCTTCGGCATCGTCGATCAGGAAGGTTCGGCCAAGCGACTGGACCATGTAACGGAACTGGCCGCCGGGATACGTTCTCTGGCTGATGACGCCGGGCAGCACGAGGCCGTCGGGAAGGATGGCGTCGCCGGCGCACAGGCGGGCGGCCTGGGTGCGGAACAGAGCGCGCACCGCGCCGGCACCGATCCCCGGCACGGCGGCGACGACAGCCTCGGACGAAGCGCCCGGAACGCGCAGCACGAGGGCGCCGTCACGCGGCTCGGCGGTCAGCTCGATCGCGTTGTCGGCACCCATGAAATCGGCCACGAAAGCAGTCGCCGGCTTGCAGAAAACCTCTTCGGGGGTTCCCGCCTGCGCGATCCCGCCGTCCTGTAGCACGACGATGCGGTCGGCGAGGATCATCGCTTCCTCGCGGTCGTGGGTGACCAGCACCGCGGTGATGCCGAGACGCTGCTGGATCGCCTTGAGATCGTGGCGCACCTGGTGGCGGATCTTGGCGTCGAGGTTGGACAGCGGCTCGTCGAGCAGCAGGATGGTCGGCTCGACGGCGAGCGCACGGCCCAGCGCGACGCGCTGGCGCTGCCCGCCCGACATGCGATCGACCATCCGCTCGGCGAAGTCAGACAGCCCCAGCATGGCCAGGACGCCGTCGACCCGCTCGCGCACCTCGGCGCGGGGCAGTCCGCGCAGTCGCAGGCCGTAGCCTACGTTCTGGCGCACCGTCATGTGCGGCCACAGCGCATAGGACTGGAACATCATCGCCATGTTGCGCCGTTCGGGCGGCAGACGCGTGATGTCGCGGCCGTCGACCTCGATCCGGCCCCCGCGCACCTCGATGAAGCCGCTGAGCGCGCGCAGAAGGGTGGTCTTGCCGCAGCCGGACGCGCCCAGCAGAGCAACCAGCTCGCCGCGGCAGATGTCGAGGTCGAGACCGCGCAACACCACGGTCGAGCCGTAGCCGACCGTAAGTCCGGCAATGCGCAGGTAGGACTCGTCGCTCCCTGGTGCTCTCAAGGTCGCCGTCCTTCGTGATCGAGTCGACGCCCTTTTTTCCAGAATACTGATGACGCCGCCGTGACTTTTCAATGATGAATCGGGGAAACCGGGCAACCCACGATGGCATGCGAGCCCACCCGGACAGGCGAAGCGGAGCCGTCCGGCTCGGAACCGGCGGTATCTAGCCCGCCATAAAGTAGCCGAACACCGCGACCCCGAACACCAATGTGGCGATCACCGCCAGCACCACCCAGAACACGATCTGGATGGCGTGGATGATGATGCCCTTCAGGAAGCCGGTCTGGAACACCATCGCGAAGCCCCAGCTCACCAGCAGGAAGGCGACGATGTTGCCGACCACCGGCACCAGGGTGCCGACCGCCTCCAGAAGCGCCCCCAGCACGGTGGCGAAGCAGGCGCGGAAGAAGCCGCTGTGCGGCGCCCCCACCAGCTTGGCTGCCATCCAAACGGGCAGCACCGAGAGCACGACGATGACGAGGATTACAACAAGCGCGAGTTCCATCGTCGTTCCTCCGAGCGGGACGGGTGGGTGGCTTCAGAATGTAAGGTGAGGTTGCGCGCGGAGCAACGCGATCGATGCTCTGGCGAATTCGCCTAGTTCCGGTAGTTCCGGGGACACTATACTTAATTCGTCCGTCGACGAATTAAGTATAGTGTCCCCGGAACTAAGTATAGTGTCCCCGGAACTACCGGAACTAGCCCGGAACTACCCCCTCCCCCGAACTACCAGCCCAATCCGAAGGCGTTGCGCAGCGAGGGCGAGAGCTGGACGGCGATATAGGCGCCATAGACGGCGAGGAATGCCCAGCCTTCGCTTCTGCTGATGCGCCAGCCCGTCATCGCCACCGGTACCAGCAGCAGGGTGGCACCGAGCATGACCCAGATGTCCAGCCGGACGATCTCCGCCGGCACGGGGATGGGGCTGGCCACCGCAGTTACCCCCGCGATCCCGAGAATGTTGAAGATGTTGCTGCCGATCACGTTCCCGAACGCGACGTCCGCATGGCGGCGCACGGCGGCCATTACCGACGTGATCAGTTCCGGCAACGAGGTGCCGACCGCCACCAGCGTCAGCCCGATGACCGTCTCCGACAGGCCCGCCGCGGCAGCGACCGTGATCGCGGCGCCGACAAGCAGGTCCGCGCCGAACACGACCGCGGCGATACCGGCCGCCGCCAGGGCTGCGGCCGGTCCCAGCCCCAGGCCGCGCGGCGGGGTTTCCTCGATCTCCGCCGTCTCCGCTTCGTGTACCACAGCACCGGCGTCGTGAGTCCGCCGCTCGGTGCGGTAGGTGTTGATGGTGTAGGCAGCCAGCAGGGCAAGGAACACGAGGCCCGCCAATCGGGTGACCTCGCCCAGCAGGATCACGGCGACGAACACCAGGCTGGCGAGCACCAGCGTGGTGCCGTCGCGTCGGAACGCCTGCCGGCTCGTTGCGATGGGCAGGATCGCCGCCGTCAGACCGAGGATAAGGAAGGTATTGGCGATGTTGCTGCCGACGATGTTGCCGATCGCGATTCCGGGGGAGCCCCTCAGCGCCGCCTGGAGGCTGGCGACGAGCTCCGGCGTCGAGGTCCCGAACCCGACCAGCGTCAACCCGATCAGCAAAGGCGAGACTCCAAGCCGGACGGCTACCGCGACACTCCCCTTGACCAGCGCCTCGCCGCCAGCCATCAGAAGCGCCAACCCGGCGATCAGCGACAGCGCGGTCATGGCGCGCCACCTGACGCGGGTACGCCTGCGGGGCGCACGGATTCGCAGAGCGTGGAGTTCGACAATGCGGGTCCTCCTCGTCGGAACTAGCCCGAATCTCTCAAACAATGTAGGTGCATCGGGGCTCTGATTCTGAGAAAATTGTTGTGCCGCAACAACTTAACTCGGATCAGAGGAGTTCCCCGATGCCCACAGAGTGTATCCCGGCCCTGTTCGGTTTTGCCAG
>JAHDSF010000029.1 GCA_018432935.1 Rhodospirillales bacterium
CCGCTCCGCTCGCGCCAGCAAGGCGCTGCGCGTCGCGCGGGTCCCTCCTATGGACTACCGGGACAAGGCGCACCTTCAACGCAGAGGGGGGGGTCAACATTGCACGCCGAAACGGGGTCAGCTTTGGATGCCGATTGACACAATGCAGAAGCAGCAGCATCGGCAGAGGTTGACCCTAACCGGACCTCTCTGCCCTTCACTTCTGCCGTTGCACCTCGGTCGCCAGAACGTAGCCGCCGCCGCGGACCGTCTTGATGAGCTCGGGGCTCTTGGGGTCGGCTTCCAGCTTGCGCCGCAGGCGGCCGACCTGGACGTCGATGGTGCGGTCCTCGGGTCCCGCGGTGCGGCCGCGCGCGAGGCTGAGGAGCTCGTCCCGGTCCATCACCCGCTGCGGGTTCAGGAGGAAGACGAGCAGCAGGTCGAACTCTCCCCCGGTGAGGTCGACCAGTACCCCGTCGGGGGCGTAAAGGCGCCGCCGCCCGGTGTCGAGGGTCCAGCCGGCGAAGGCGAGGACGTCCCGGTGCGGTCCCTGGCGGGGGGAGACGCGAGAGCTGCCGGAAGGCTCGCCGCGGGCGCCGAGACGGCGCAGCACCGCTTTGATGCGGGCCAGCAGCTCGCGCGTGCTGAACGGTTTCGCCAGGTAGTCGTCGGCGCCCATCTCGAGACCGACCACGCGGTCGGTCTCGCTGCCCATGGCGGTGAGCATGATGATCGGCACCTCGCTGGTGGCGCGGAGGTACCGGCACAAGGCCAACCCGTCCTCGCCCGGCAGCATGAGGTCGAGGATGACGAGGTCTACGTCGCCGTCGTCCACGGTGGCGCGCATGCCGGCGCCGTCGGCGACGGCGGTCACCCGGAATCCCTCGGTCCCGAGAAACTGGCTCAGGAGTTCGCAGATCTCCAGGTCGTCGTCGACGATGAGGATATGAGCCCCGCTCATGCCACGGCGGCTCCCTGAGGGATGGTGACGGTGACCCGCAGGCCTCCCCCTTCGCGGTTCTCCAGGCGGATGTCGCCACCATGGGCGTGCACGATCGTGCGGGCGACCGTCATGCCGAGCCCGATGCCGCCGGTCCTGCGGTTGCGGGAGCCCTCCAGCCGATAGAACGGGGTGAAGACCTTCTTCATCTCAGCTTCGGGGATGCCTGGCCCATCGTCCTCGATGACCACCTCGATGTCCCCGTCGAGCCGTCCGGCCCGCACCGCCGCGCGGCCGCCGTAACGGGCGGCATTCTCGATCAGGTTGGCGAAGGCACGCTTGAGGGATGCCGGCCGGCAGGTGCAGACCAGCCGGCTTTCCCAGGCGTAGTCCGCCGCCAGCCCGAGGTCGCTTGCGTCGTCACATACGGTTTCCAGCATGGCGGCGAGGTCCACCGTCTGAGAGAGTTCGTCGGTTGCCTCGCCGCGCGCGAACTCTAGAACCGAGGAGACCATCGTCTCCATCTCGCCAAGATCGGCGAGCATGCGTTCCCGCGCCTCTCCTTCCGGCAGCATCTCGACGCGAAGACGCATGCGGGTCACCGGGCTCCGCAGGTCGTGCGAGATCGCCGCGACCATCCGCGTGCGGTCCTCGACGAAGCGACGGATACGCTCCTGCATCTGGTTGAAGGCGGCGACCGCGCGCCGCACCTCCCTCGGTCCGCCTCCGGGCAGCGGCGGCCCGCTGACATGCCGTCCCAGACGGTCGGCCGCCTGGGCAAAGGCGGCCAGCGGGCGTCCGACCCAGGTCGTCGCCCACGCCCCCAGGCCGACGATCGCGGCCACCATGACCAGGGTCGAGACGACCATGTGGGGAGACCACAGGGACGGTGGGTGCTGGGGAGGCCCGGCGCGAAAGCCGGCGGCGCTGCCGTCGACGAGCGGCAGGACGAGATCCGCCGAGGCGCCCCGTTCCCATCCCCAGGATACCTCGAGCCCGGCATCGCTCAGTGTTTGCGCCAACCGCGGCCGCTCGCCGGCCGGCGCTTCCGCGATCTGGCGCGCGGCCGAGGCGATGCGGACGAGGCACGCTGTGGCGTCGCCCGCAATGTGCGCGTCCTGCGCCTCGACCGAGATCAGCGCCATGCTGGCGACATGCGACAACGTCAGCCCGACGACCAGCACGACCATGGTCCGCCCGGCGATCGAATCTGGAAGCAGGAACCTCATCCGGTGCACCCCAGGCTGCTGCAAAGCGCCGCACCATACTCCCATGGTATCGCGGCCGCCGGCGCTTCCGTAACAGCTCTCCCGTTCCGTTTACAGTATTTTACACGGCAGCCGCTCCGCTCGATCGTATAAGAGCAACAGCCGAACCATCGGCATCGGTCCGTCTACGAAGCATGGATGTTGATATGTTGTTGCACCGGATTCCGGCACTGGCCTTTTGCGCTTTCTTGACTTCATTCACGGCTTCTGCCGCTTCCACCGACTACCGTTTCGAGGTGGTGAACCCCCATTTGGACACCTCGCCCACGGCCCCCATCTCCGTCCGGCTGATCCACGTGCCGACCGGCAGGCCGGTCACCGATGCCGTGATCCTGCCTGCGCGCCTCGAGATGATGATGGGGAACGCGCCCATGGTCGCGAAGGTCATGCCCCAGGGCAGCGACGGCAAGGGCACCTACCGCCTGGTCGCGGACGTCTCGATGGAGGGGACCTGGACCCTGAAGCTGTCGGCTAAGGCCCAGGGCGAGGCGGAGACGATCACCGGGGCGATTCCGGTCTTCGCCGCCAAGGATGCTCGCGGACATTCCGGCCACTGATTTCGACAGAATTGGACAGCGCGATGATGCAGCACGCGGTCGTTCTTGCGGCGGCCCTGGTCGTCGGCATGCCCGCTCTTGCACAGCAGCAGCTGCACGGGGAACCCGGAGTTACGGTCGACGACCTCGTCGCCATCGCACGCCGCATGAGCCCTGACCTCCAGGTGGCAGCGCTCGAGGCGGAGGCCGCCGCAGCCAGGATTGACGGCGCCGGCAGCCTTCCGGACCCGAAGCTCCAGGTCACCATCGACGACTGGATGCGCAACGAGCCGGGGTACCTGCCGCGGGCTGACTGGTACAGGGCCACCAAGAAGCTGACCGTCTCGCAGGAGCTGCCCTTCTGGGGCAAGCGTGACCTCAGGCGCGAGATCGCCGAAGCGAACGCCCGCGAGGCGTCCATGATGCGCCTCCAGGTCGAGAACGAGCTGATCGCCAAGGTCAAGGCCGCGCATGCCCAGTATCATGCCGCCCACCTGGCCGGCGACCTCGCGCGCAATCTTCGCGACCGGCTCGACACCCTGGCGAAGCTGACTCGTACCCGCTACGCGCAGGGGACCGGCAAGCAGCAGGACGCCACCCGGGCGGAGGTCGAGAAGGCAATGCTGGAAGCCGAGATCGCCCGTACCGATGGCGAGCGCCTGCGGGCCAAGGCGGCGATCAATCGCCTCCTGGCGCGGCCGGCCGAGGCGCCTCTGGCGGAGACCCCGTCGCCGCGTCTCGTGCCTCCCGTCGAGGCGTTGAACCTGGCCGCGCTCACCGACCGCGCGCAGACCCAGAATCCCGAGGTCCTGGCCGAGGTCGCCGCGATCGAAGGGTCTGACAAGAGCGCAAAGCTGGCAGAAAAGAGCTGGTACCCCGACTTCGAAGTCGGCTTCGGCGCCTTTAGGCAGGAAGAGCGTTTCGCCGGCTACGAGGCGATGGTGCGCTTCAACATCCCCCTCCAGTGGGGGCTGCGCAAGTCCGAGATCGGCGAGGCCAAGGCCATGGCCTCGGCGGCGCGCGCGCGGCGCGAAGCCCGGGCGCTCAAGCTCGGCAATCAGGTCGCCGATGCCTGGATCGCGCTCAAGACCGCACGGAAAGTGGAGCAGGTTCTGCGCGACAGCCAGCTGCCGCAGGCCGAGATCGGATTCCGGGCGGCCGCTCGCAGCTACGAGCTCGGGCGCACCGAGCTGGTCGACGTGATCATGACGGAGCAGCAGCTGTGGAAGGCGCACATAGACCTCATCAAGACCGTGTTCGAGCAGCAGATCCAACTCGCCGAGCTCGAACGGTTGGTGGCGGGGGAGCTGTGAGACTGGGTCCCCAAAAAACGACGGCAAACAAAGGCGAAGCAGAATGAAGAGCGCAGGAATCGTACTGACCGGCTTTGTCGTCGCCGGCGCCCTCGGCGGCGTCTGGCTAGGGCGGGAGACGGCGCACCTGCCGCTTTCCGCAGCGTTGCCGTTACCGGTAGTGACCGTGCCTGCGGAGGCCGCGGTGAACCTTCGCCACGACAGCGCCGTCCACGCCGCGGCCGAGATGGCCAAGGAGCGCGAGATCCTGTACTACCAGCACCCCGACGGAACGGCCGACTTCTCGGCTGCGCCCAAGAGGGACGACCGGGGCCGCGACTACATTGCGGTCTACGCAGACCCCGAGCCGGCGGCCGAGCCTTCCAAGCCGGCGGGCAAGGGGAAGATCCTCTACTACCGCAACCCGATGGGGCTGCCCGACACGTCGCCGGTGCCGAAGAAGGACGGCATGGGGATGGATTACGTCCCCGTCTACGAGGGAGAGGACGGCGGCAGCACCTTGAACGTCAGCCTGGACAAGGTCCAGAAGCTCGGTGTCAGGACCGCGGCCGCGGAGCGGCGGCATCTGATGCGGCCGATCCGGGCCGTCGGAACGGTCCAGGTCGACGAGCGCAAGCTCCACGTCGTCTCGACTAAGTTCGAGGGCTACATTGAGCGGCTGCACGTCAATCAGACCGGCCAGCCGGTCGGCCGTGGCCAGCCTCTGATGGAGATCTATAGCCCTGATCTGGTGCTGGCCCAGCAGGAGTACGTAGTCGCCCTGCAGGGCGCCAAATCGCTGGAGGCGGCCCGTCCCGAGGCCCGCGAGGCCGCCCGGTCGCTCGCCGATGGCGCTCTGGCGCGGCTACGCAACTGGGACATCTCGGCGACCCAGATCGAGCGCCTGCGCGACGGCGGCGAGTCCTCGCGCACTCTGACGCTTTCTTCGCCGGCCAACGGGGTAGTTATGGAGAAGCGGGCGATCCAGGGCATGCGCTTCATGCCGGGCGAGATGCTCTACCAGATCGCCGACCTTTCGACCGTGTGGGTGATCGCCGAGGTCTTCGAGCAGGACTTGGCCCAAGTGGCCCTGGGACAGAAAGCGGACGTGACTTTCAACGCCCTCCCCGGCCTTGTCGCCACCGGCAAGGTGACCTTCATCTATCCCACCGTGACCGAGCAGACCCGGACCGCGCGGGTCCGCATAGAGCTGCCCAACCCCAAGGGCACGCTGCGGCCGGCGCTCTATGCGGCGGTCGAACTGGCGGCGCCGGCATCGTCGTCGGCCGTGGTCGCGGTTGCCGATTCAGCCGTCCTCGACTCCGGCACCAGGCAGGCCGTGCTGGTGGAGAGGGGCGAGGGTCTCTACGAGCCTCGCGAGGTACGGACCGGTGCTCGCGGCGGCGGCTTCATCGAAGTCCTGGAGGGGCTCAGGGAGGGCGAGAAGGTGGTCGTCAGGGCCAATTTCCTGATCGATGCCGAGAGCAACCTCCGCGCCGCCCTGCAGCAGTTCCGGAATGATTGATCTTTCGCGCCGTTCCCGCAACGGCGGGAATGGCAATAACGGGAAGAGTACCGCATGATCGCCGGCCTGATCCGCTGGTCCAGCCGCAACGTATTTCTGGTCCTGGTGATGACCGCCTTCGTCGTCGGCGCCGGGGTACTGGCGGTCAAGCGGCTGCCGCTGGATGCGCTGCCCGATCTGTCGGACGTGCAGGTGATCCTCTACACCGACTATCCCGGTCAGGCCCCGCAGGTGGTCGAGGACCAGATCACCTATCCGCTGACGACCGCCATGCTTTCGGTGCCGAAATCCAAGCTGGTGCGAGGCTTTTCGTTCTTCGGGGTCAGCTTCGTCTACATCATCTTCGAGGACGGCACGGATATCTACTGGGCGCGTTCGCGCGTGCTCGAGTATGTCAATTTCGCGGCCAAGCGGCTGCCCCCCGGCATTAGCCCGTCCCTGGGACCGGACGCCACCGGGGTGGGTTGGGTCTACCAGTACGTGGTGCAGGCCAAGGAGCGCTCGCTGGCGGAGTTGCGGACGGTGCAGGACTGGTATCTCCGCTACCAGCTTGCCAAAGCAGAGGGCGTCGCCGAGGTCGCGTCCCTGGGCGGTTTCGTGCAGCAGTACCAAGTGGTGGTCGACCCGCAACGCCTCCAGGCCTATGGCATCCCGCTCGCGCGGGTCACAGAGGCGATCCGCAAGAGCAACATCGACGTCGGCGGCCGGGTCGTCGAGATGGCCGAAACCGAGTTCGTCGTGCGCGGCCGCGGCTACCTCAAGGGCGTCTCCGACATCGAGCAGATCGTGCTCAAGGTCCAGGCCGGAACGCCGGTGCTGCTGCGCGACGTAGCCCGGGTCGAGCTCGGCCCCGACGAGCGCCGCGGCCTCGCCGAACTCGACGGCGAGGGGGAGGCGGTCAGCGGCATCGTCGTGCAACGCTTCGGACAGAATGCACTCGCCGTCATCGAGAGGACCAAGGAGAAAATCGCCGAGATCTCCTCGGGTCTCCCCGAAGGGGTCAGTATCGAGACCGTCTACGATCGCTCCGACCTCATCAAGCGGGCGGTCGAGACCCTCAAGCACACGCTTATCGAGGAAAGCCTGATCGTCGCTGCCGTGTGCATCGTGTTCCTACTCCACGTGCGCTCGGCCCTGGTCGCCATCCTAATGCTGCCGGTCGGCGTTCTGATCGCGATCATCGTCATGGACGCGCTCGGCATGACCTCGAACATCATGAGCCTGGGCGGCATCGCGATCGCCATCGGCGCCATGGTCGACGCCGCCATCGTCATGATCGAGAACGCCCACAAGCACCTGGAACGTCTCAAGCCGGGGGAGAGCCGTGCGCAAGCCCTGATCGACGCCGCCGTCGAAGTGGGACCCAGCCTGTTCTTCGGCCTCCTCATCATCACCGTGTCGTTCCTGCCCGTCTTCACCCTCGAGGCGCAGGAAGGCCGGTTGTTCAAGCCGCTCGCCTTTACCAAGACCTTCGCCATGGCGGGCGCGGCGCTGCTCTCGGTGACGCTGGTGCCGGTGCTGATGATGCTGTTCATCCGCGGCCGCATCCTCCCCGAGCGCAAGAACCCCATCAACCGCTTCCTGATCTGGATCTACCGCCCGTTGATCAAGGGCGTGCTGAAGGCGAAGACGCTGACCATCCTGCTCGCCGTCGCCGCGCTGGGCGCCTCGTGGTACCCGCTGTCGAAGCTGGGCTCCGAGTTCATGCCCGCCCTCAACGAAGGCACCATCCTCTACATGCCGACGACCCTGCCGGGGCTGTCGATCACCAAGGCGGCCGAGCTATTGCAGGTGCAGGACAAGATCATCAAGAGCTTCCCCGAGGTGGCTTCAGTGCTCGGCAAGGCAGGCCGCGCCGCCACCGCCACCGATCCCGCCCCCACCGAGATGTTCGAGACGGTCATCAACCTGAAGCCGGAGAGCGAGTGGCGGCCGGGCATGACGTACGAGAAGCTGATCGCCGAGATGGACCGGGCGCTTCAGATGCCGGGCGTCTCCAACGCCTGGACCATGCCGCTGCGCGCCCGCATCGACATGCTTTCCACCGGCATCCGCACGCCGGTCGGCGTCAAGGTGTTCGGCAAGGACCTCGATGAGATGGAGAAGATCGCCCGCCAGATCGAGACCGTGGTGCGCAAAGTGCCCGGGACCACCTCGGCTTACGCCGAGCGCATCGGCGGCGGCTACTACCTGGACATTCAGCCCGACCGGGCGCAGCTCGCCCGTTATGGCCTCGCCGTCGACGACCTGCAGGAGGTGATCCTGACCGCTCTGGGCGGCGAGTCCGTCACCACCACCGTCGAAGGCCGAGAGCGCTTCTCCGTCAACGTTCGATATCCGCGCGAGTTCCGTTCCGATCCCCAGGCGATCGCCAGCCGCGTCCTGGTGCACACGATGGATGGCACGCCGATTCCGCTTGGCCAGCTCGCCAAGCTGCGGCTGACCAAGGGGCCGGCCGGCATCCGGACGGAGAACGCGCTGCTGTCGGCCTACATCTACGTCGACATCCGCGACCGCGACATCGGCGGTTACGTAGCCGACGCCCGCAGGGCGGTGCAGAGCGAGATCAAGCTGCCGCCGGGCTACTTCGTCACCTGGTCGGGGCAGTTCGAGTACATGGAGCGGGCGATCGAGAAGCTGAAGATCGTGGTCCCGATCACCGTCTTCACTATCTTCCTGCTCCTGTTCATGAACTTCAGGCGGGTGACCGAGACCCTCATCGTCATGCTCTCGCTGCCCTTCTCGCTGGTCGGCGGCCTGTGGCTCCAATGGTACCTTGGCTACAACATGAGCGTGGCCGTCGCGGTCGGCTACATCGCGCTGGCCGGCGTCGCCGCTGAGACCGGCGTCGTCATGCTGATCTACCTCGACCATGCGCTGAAGGAACTGCAGGCCGAACGCGCCCGCGAAGGGCGGCCGTTCACCCGCGCCGACCTCTACGCCGCGATCATGGAAGGGGCGGTGGAACGGGTGCGGCCCAAGATGATGACGGTGGTCGCCATCATGGCGGGCCTGCTGCCGATCATGTGGAGCACCGGCACCGGATCGGAGGTGATGCGCCGCATCGCCATGCCGATGGTCGGCGGCATGGTCTCCTCGACCGTTCTCACCCTCATCGTCATTCCGGCCGTGTACGCCCTGATCAAGGGCTTCGGCATCATACGCTCCCGGGTCGCGATTGACACGGGGGTCTCCACGCCCATCCTGGAGGAAGCATGAACAGAAAGGCATTTCTCGCTCTGCTGGTATTCGTTGTCGCTCCCGCGGCGATAGCGGGATACCTGACGCTGCGGCCGAACCCGGCGGCAGCCCGCGAGGTGATCGTGCACCTCGATCCCAACTGCGGATGCTGCCATGGCTGGATCACGTATTTGCGCCGGCACGGCTTCACCGTGACCATCAAGGAGGAGCAGGACATGGGCCGGATCAAAGACAAGCTTGGCGTGCCCGCCGACCTGCAGTCGTGCCATACCGCGGAGATCGGCGGCTACGCGGTCGAAGGTCACGTACCCTTGGCCGCCCTGGAGAAGCTGTTGCAGGAACGCCCAGACGTGGCTGGGATCGCCTCTCCCGGCATGCCCTCGGGTTCGCCCGGTATGGATGGGCCGAAGGAGCCGAACCCGATCTACGCCTTCGGACAAGGGTCCCCGAAACTGATGGGCACCTACTGACCCGCCGATGCGCCAACTCGCGTAGCCCTTGCCTTGCTCCCGGAAGCGCGGGTCCGACCCGCGCTTTTCTTTTCGGGTGGGCCTTGACCTTCCAGTTACTGGAATCTCCATCTTCGAGGAAGACGGGACAGATCCTGGATTTCGGAAGGAGAACGACATGGTAACCGCGCTGAGAACGACGGACCCGGTGTGCGGCATGGCCGTCGATCCGACCACGACGTCGCATGTCATCGACCATGAGGGGACCCGGCACTTCTTCTGCTCCTCACATTGTGCCTCCAAGTTCCGACAGGACCCACGGCGGTATCTCACCAAAGACGAGATGCCCGCGTCCGGATGCCATCATCATCATGACCACGCCGGTTCGCAGCACGCGCCTCAGCCCGCGGGCGCCAAGTACACCTGCCCCATGCACCCCGAGGTGGTCCGCGACGAGCCGGGCAACTGCCCCATCTGCGGCATGGCGCTCGAGCCGATGACGGTGACGGCCGAGACCGGCGCCAGCCCCGAGTTGCGCGACATGACCCGCCGGTTCTGGGTCGCGGCGGCCCTGACCATTCCCGGAGCGCTGCTGGCGATGGGCAAGATGTTTCCTGGTATGGCCATTCTCGACGGGTCGTGGGATCGTTGGCTCGAGCTTGCCCTGGCAACCCCGGTCGTCCTCTGGGCCGGATGGCCGCTACTGGAGCGCGGCTGGCGTTCCGTCATCACAATGCGCCTCAACATGTTCACGCTGATCGCCCTGGGCACCCTGGCCGCGTATCTCTACAGCGTGGTCGCCGTGCTGGCGCCGGGCATCTTTCCGGCAGGCTTCCGCGGTCACGACGGCGCCGTCGGTCTCTACTTCGAGGCGGCGGCGGTGATCACGACCCTGGTCCTGTTGGGCCAGGTGCTGGAGCTCCGGGCGCGCGAGCGGACTGGTGACGCTCTGCGGGCTCTGCTCGACCTGACGCCTCCGACCGCCCGCCGCATCGGCGAGGACGGCGAGGAATCCGAGGTGCCGCTCGATCTCGTGCACGTCGGGGACCGGCTGCGGGTCCGCCCGGGCGACGGCGTCCCGGTCGACGGGGTGGTTATCGAAGGGCGCAGCAGCGTCGACGAATCGATGGTGACCGGAGAGTCGATTCCGGTCGAGAAGGCGGCTGGCGACGGGGTGGTCGGAGGGACGCTCAACGGCTCGGGCAGTTTTGTCATGCGCGCCGAAAAGGTGGGCAGCGATACGATGCTGGCCCGAATCGTCCAGATGGTGTCCGAGGCGCAACGGAGCCGCGCCCCGATCCAACGCCTGGCCGACGCCGTGGCGGGGTGGTTCGTGCCGGCCGTGATCCTGGTTGCGGTGGTCGCGTTCGCGGCCTGGGCGATCTGGGGACCGACACCCGCCTTGGCCTATGCCTTGGCGGTGGCCGTTTCCGTGCTCATCATCGCGTGTCCCTGCGCCCTCGGCCTGGCGACGCCGATGTCGATCATGACCGGGACCGGCCGCGGCGCCCTCGCCGGGGTGCTGATCAAGAACGCCGAAGCGCTCGAACGGTTCGAGAAGGTCGACACCCTGGTCGTCGACAAGACCGGGACCCTGACCGAAGGCAAACCCCGCCTGACCCAAGTCGTTGCCGCAGACGGCGTGCAGCCGGACGAAGTCCTGCGGCTTGCCGCCAGCCTGGAGCGGGCAAGCGAGCACCCGCTGGCTGCGGCAATCGTCGCCGGCGCCAAGGAGCGGCGCGTCACGACCGTGGAACCGAAGGATTTCGACGCCCCAACCGGCAAGGGGGTGGTCGGGCTTGTCGACGGTCGCCGGGTCGCTCTCGGCAACCGCCGGCTGATGGTCGATGAGAAGGTGGCGTTGGGCGAGCTCGAAAGCCAAGCAGACGAACTGCGCAAGGATGGCGGCACAGCCATGTTCCTGGCCGTCGACGGGAAGCCGCTGGGTCTGATCGCCGTCGCCGATCCCATCAAGGAAACGACCGCGGCGGCGGTTACGGCCTTGCATAAAGAGGGACTGCGCATCGTCATGGTCACCGGCGACAACCGGACCACCGCGGAGGCGGTCGCCCGCAAGCTCGGCATCGACGAGGTCGAAGCGGAAGTCCTGCCGGAGCGCAAGAACGAGGTCGTCCGACGCTTCCAGGAGCAGGGCCGGGTGGTCGCCATGGCCGGCGACGGCGTGAACGACGCTCCCGCCCTGGCGCAGGCCGACGTCGGTATAGCCATGGGCACCGGCACCGATGTGGCGATCGAGAGCGCGGGCGTAACCCTGGTGAAGGGAGATCTCAACGGCATCGTGCGGGCACGTCGCCTCAGCCGGGCCACGATGAAGAACATCCGCCAGAATCTGTTCTTCGCCTTCGTCTACAACGCGGCCGGGGTTCCGGTGGCGGCGGGCATCCTCTATCCGGTGCTGGGGCTCCTTTTGAGCCCCATGATTGCCGCTGCCGCGATGAGCCTGAGCTCGGTCTCGGTGATCGCCAACGCCCTGCGGCTGAAGAAGGTCCGGATCTGATGGAACACTCCACGTACGTGAATATCGGCGAGGCCGCCCGGTCCGCCGGGCTGCCCTCGAAGACGGTGCGCTACTACGAGGAGATCGGCATTGTAAGATCCATGCGGTCCGGCAACGGCTACCGGGTGTACGACGAAAAGGGAATCCGGAAGCTTCAGTTCCTCAGCCGCGCACGCCGGCTCGGCTTCTCTCTGGAAGACTGCCGGGTGCTGTTGTCCCTGTACGAGGACAAGGAGCGCAGCAGTGCGGATGTCCGCGAGGTCGCGCTCCGGCACCTCTCCGACATCGACCGGAAGATCGCCGAGTTGACAAGCCTTCGCGCCACGATCACGGAGTTGGTCGAGTCCTGCCACGGCGACCATCGGCCGGACTGCCCGATCCTGAAGGATCTTGCGGGGTCAGCAGGCCTCAGAACCAGAAGCGAAGGCCGGTGACGAAAGAGACGCTGCCCGCGTCCTCGGCTTCCTCGCGGGCTGAATTCGTCTCCCTCGTCCCAGAGTGGCGGCCAAGCCTTTCGTGCGCCCGACCGTCAAAGGGCGATATGGAGGGTCGCAGCCACGCGACAACATGCTGCCTTTCGGCAAATGCGTCTGTTTACAATTCTTTACACGCAGCCAGCGAAATACGGGCCGGAACCGTCATCCGCGCGACAAAAGGTGTCACAGGCCTGAAGGCGTTCAGGCCACCGACTTGGACGCAGCCCTCATGGCGGCGTGTGAGGCAGCACACGGCGGGGAAGACGGTTGGGAACCGCCTTACACCGCCGGCGGAACCCGAAGTCTTTTCAGGAACTCGGCGAGCGGCTTGTCGCAGGTCGCGACATGCTGGGTCGCCCAGGTCTCGATAAACTCGGCAACCGCGCGGTTGTCATACTCGCTGCAGCCGAAGGAGTCATAGAACCGGGCCAAGCTCGCCAGGAAGTCGGCGTGGGCCGACCTGTGACAAGCGAGATCGGGGTAGCCCGCCTCCAGCATCAAGCGGTCTTCGGCTGCAAAGGCGCGTTCGCAGAAGTGCATCGCATCGCGAAGCCGCCTGCATTTCGCACCTTGGGAGGCGCAGATCATGCCCGGGTGAAAGAGCCAGGATGAGAGGAAGTGCAGGGCTTCGGTTTGGCTGTCGAGAAGTCCCGTCCCCGTTCGGATGGCGCTCGCAAGCGTTTGTGTCCGGGTGCTCATCGTGATCCCCTTTGGTCAACCTACCGCAGGACCTCGCGTTTCATGCGGGCGTAATCGGATGACGACAAGTCGCCCTTTGCGAAGCGCTCGGCAAGAATGGCGACGGCCGGATCGGCTCCGGCCCTGTCCGGCCTGCGGAAAAGCGATGCCACGATCAGGGCCACGGCGATCACGAGGGCCAGACCGAAGATCCCGTGAAAGCCGAACATCGGCCAAAACCAGGAGTCAGAAACGCCCGGCATCATCACGGCATGTCACTCCGAGTTCCACATCGTCAATCTCCTGAAGCGGTTGGATCCGATGGAACCGTTTTACGAAGGGAGGATTGCGGAAGTTTGTCGCGAGGCGGGAAAAGTGTGACAATCCTTGTCCGCGCCCCAGCCTTCACCACGCGAGGACGTCGCGGAAAAAAGAGGGCCGGGCGTTGCCGTCCGGCCTGAGGTTTCCGAGGATCCGGGAGAAGGTGAACCGGGCAACCGGCTATTTGGTCGGGGCGGCCGGGGCCGGGTAGCCCATCATCCCGCCGCCGCCCATCATCATGTTCATCATCATCGCCATCATGCCGTAGCCGCCGTACCCCGGCGCCGCCGTCCCCGGCGTCTTCTCGGCCGTGGCCTTCTGGACGTCGGAAAGCGAGGCGAACAGGTCCTGGCGCGCCTTGGCAACCGCGCCGAGGCTCTCGCTCCGGGTCTGCCAGATGCCCTGCATGAATGCGGTGCGGTCCTCGGGACTCATCTGGTGCATGGCCTGCGGGTTCATGCTCTGGTGAATCCCGGTGGCGGTGTCGACGGAGGCCTGGATGGCGTCGGAGTAGGCCTTCCACGCCTTTTCCTGCTCGGGCGTGATCCCGATCTCGACCTTCGCCTTCTCCAGGGTCTTGGCGTCGGCAAGCCAGCCGCCGCCGAACACCATGCCCGGTCCCATCAAGGAGCCGCCGCCCTGCGCCCGGGCGCCCATCATTCCGGGGTGTCCGCCCATCATCGGACCCTGCCAGCCGGGTGCCGCGGGTTCCGCCTGACCGGCAGGCTTGTCCGCTCCGGCAAGGGCCTGCGTTCCTATCAGGGCCAGACTGCCGAGGACGGCAGCGGTGGCGAGAAGCTTGTTCGTGATGGTCATCGGATGTCTCTCCAGGGGCTGCATTCGCGATGACCCATTCCACCCTGCGAGCTTTACGCAAGTGTGTCCCGGTGCGAGAAAGTGGTGACAAGGTTTGACGTCGCCGGCTCTTGTCAAACTCTGTCACACGTTCGCCCCCGGCACATCCCGCGTGAGAGGCTACCTTCATGCCGATGGAACAGACACCACATGTCCTGGTCGTCGACGACCACCGCGAGATCCGGGACCTCGTCGGCCGGTTCCTGAAGAAGGAAGGCTTCCGCGTCAGCGAGGCCGGCGACGGCCGCGAGATGCGCAAGGTGATGGCGGCGAGCCGCTTCGACCTGATCATCCTTGATCTCATGCTGCCGGGCGAGGACGGGCTCACGTTGTGCCGGGAGGTCCGGGCGAAATCGGCGGTCCCGATCATCATGTTGACCGCCAAGGGGGAAGAGATCGACAAGGTGATCGGCCTCGAGATGGGCGCCGACGACTACCTGGCGAAGCCGTTCGGTACCCGCGAGCTGTTGGCGCGCATCAAGGCGGTTCTCCGGCGCACTACCGCCCTTCCGGGAGCGCCGGGGGCGGAAAAGCCGTCGGGGTTCCGCTTCGCCGGCTGGCGGCTCGATGCCGCGAGGCGCGAGCTCGTCGGCAGTGACGGCGTGGTCACGCCGCTCAGCACCGGCGAGTACGACCTCCTGATCGCCTTCATCGAGCACCCGCACCGCGTCCTCACCCGCGACCAGCTGCTCGACATCGCCCGCGGACGGGAATCGGTCGCCTTCGACCGCAGCATCGATACCCAGGTCAGCCGGTTGCGCCGCAAGATCGAGCGCGATCCCCGCAATCCCGAGATCATCAAGACGGTCTGGGGCGGCGGATACACCTTCACTCCCGAGATCGAGGCGGACTGATGCGCCTGGTCCCTCGCAGCCTGGTCGGGCGCACAGTCCTGGTGCTGATCGTCGGGCTTTCGGCGTCGCATCTCCTCAGCATGGCGATCTACTCGGGCGACCGGTTCGAGGCCCTGACCATGGCGGGGGGGCGCAACATGGCGTCCCGGATCGCCAGTGTCACGCACATGATCGGCGAGGTGCCCGCGCAATGGCGGGAGCGCATCGCCGCCGGGCTCGACGAGCCGACCTTCCGGGTCTCGCTGTCTCGCGAGAGCGCAGTGGCCGATGACGGTGACCCGACGCCGGATGAGCGCCGGGTCGCCGCTTTCATTGCTCAGCAGTCCAGCGGCGCGACGGCGCAGATCCGGGTGAAGCTCAGCGACGCCGGCAGGACCGGCGGTTCTCGTGCCGGCATGTGGATGGACCACATGGCTCACATGACGCCGGGCGCTTACGCAGGGGGCCAGGCGTTCGCCGCCTCGGTCCAGCTCGGCGAGGGGTCCTGGCTGAACTTCACCGGGCCGATCCCGCCCGGCGATTCCTTGTGGTCGAGTCCGGCCGTGCTGTCGTGGGCCTTGATGGCCATCGCCATCATCCTGCTCTCGGTTTGGGTGGTGCGCCGGTTGACCGCGCCTTTGCGGCAGTTCGCCAGCGCCGCCGAGCGGCTTGGCCGGGATGTCAACGCGCCTCCGTTGCCGGAATCCGGTCCCGAGGAGGTCCGGCAGGCCGCCCTCGCCTTCAACGAGATGCAGGGGCGGCTGCGCAGGATGATCGAGAACCGGACCCACGTCCTGGGTGCGATCTCCCACGACCTGCGCACCCCGATCACGCTGTTGCGCCTGCGCGCCGAGATGCTGCCCGAGGGCGAGGATCGCGAGCGCATGCTCGGCACGCTTGACGAGATGGAAGCGATGATCGCGGCCACCCTGGCGTTCGCCCGCGACGATGCCTGGCAGGAGGAGGTGCGCGTCGCAGACCTCGCCGCCCTGATCGCCAGCGTCTGCGACGACATGACCGACATCGGCGCGGACGTCGCCTTGGACGATCCGGGCAAGCTCCCCATCCACTGCCGACCCGTCAGCCTGCGGCGCGCTGTGCTCAACGTGATCGACAACGCCATCAAGTACGGCCAGCGGGCGCGCGTCGCTATCGAGCGGCACGACCGCAGCCTTGAGATCGTCGTCGACGATGACGGCCCGGGCATCCCGGAGGCCATGCAGGCCGAGGTCTTCGCGCCCTTCGTGCGGGTGGAACAGTCGCGCAGCCGGGATACCGGGGGCGTTGGGCTCGGGCTCAGCGTCGTGCAGTCGGTGGTCGATGCGCACGGAGGCGAGGTGACACTCGCCAACCGCCCGGTAGGCGGCCTGCAGGTCCGGATCCGGCTGCCGCTATGAGGGCGCTTCTTGTTCGACCCTGGTTTCAGACAGTCCTGTCGTCCGAAGCATCCGGGCCGGCGGGAAGAAGCGCTTGCTGCTGAATCTTCTTCGGCGTGGCGTCCTCGGCCACGTACAGCGAAGGGTCGACTTCGAAGAGCTCCCGGCATTCCCGCGAGCAGAGGTGATACACACGACTGTTGTGGACGGTGGGCTTGCCCTTGCCGGGCATCACCCGTTCGCCGCAAACCGGATCGCGCACCTTGGCGGTCTCGGGGGACACATCTTCCTCTGGTCCCGAGGCGACCCGGGATCCCGTCTGGTCGGTCTTTGCTTGTCGTTGACCCCCGTCTCCGTGCCCGCCCCCGCAGCAGCCTCCACCTCCCTGGCCCGCGTGGCGGTCCTGGCCGCGGTTGAAGAGATGGCTGCCGCATCCGAAGCGGAACATCAGAAAGGCAAGACCGCCCCAGAGAAGAAGCGAAAAAATCGGTGAGTCCATGTTCGGTCCTTCAGAAAACGCTCCGTCAAAGGAGACGGGAGTGCCGCGGATACTAGTGGTTCCGTGCGCTCCGGCGTGATCGCCAGGATGGCCGACGGTCGTTGCTGTCGGTGAATCCGGATCGGGAAGACGCTTCCCGCACGGCGTCGCGGATAAGCGCCAGGGCGAGCAGAACGATGACCACGCCAAGGCCGATCGACAGCAGGGGATAGAAGCCCATCATGACCCATCCCTCTGCTGGACACCCGGGCACGCGCTCCCGGGTGTGATGTAGGAATGAGGATCTTCACGTTCATGCTCCGTTGCGCATCGAGGATCGTGGGCTGAGTGCGGCGCGGCAGCCGGATTTCGCCAGGCGATCCATCTCGCGGCCTCGCCGGGGGAGGGGGAGACGAAACCGGCTGCCGCCCACGTTCCGTCTTCGCTTCCAACGGCTGTCAGACTGGGCGCCGTTCTTTGCAGGAGTTTGTCGCCGGGAGGGAGATCTGTAACCAAACCTGACATGCCGCCGGAACGGATGCGGGCCGTCACGTGACGGGGGTGGGTCTGACGCAGCGCTGTCCCGGTCTGGTCGAGGAACTGCAGCAAGGCGTGGTGCCGCCACACCTTGTCACAACTTCGGCTCGCGGCGACAAAGTTCAGTCAACGAACTCCGCTCGAATGGTCTCAAACGGCGGGCATCGGGCCTCGCCTTCCTGGACTGGAGCGGAGACATGAGACTCTTCGGACGCACCTGGACCTTCCGCGACCTTTTGACGTCGCCGCTGGGGCTTGGCGCCCTGCTCGTGGCGGGTGTCGGCGGATACTATCTGTGGAACAATCACCAGGAGCACGTCCTGGCGGTCCTTCCCTATTCCGCGGTCGGCCTCTGCCTGGTCATGCACCTCTTCATGCACGGCGGCCACGGCGGGAACCGCAACTCGCACCAGGATCATCGGCACTGAGGACTGGCGGGGAGAATCGCCATGACCGAGAACCCCTACGGGTACGGCTTGTGGCCGCTCGTGATCCTGAATTCCGCGGTTTTCATCATCTTCGCATTCAGCTTCACCCGGCCGAGGGGGAGCCGCGACTGGCGCTCCCTGGGGGCCTTCAGCGGCTTCATCGTGGCTCTGTTCGCCGAGATGTATGGCTTCCCGTTGACGGTCTTCCTGTTGTCGGGCTGGCTGCAGACCCGGGTCGCGGGTACCGAGGTCTTCGCCCATGATGCGGGGCACCTCTGGAGCACGCTGCTCGGTCTGTCCGGCGACCCGCATTTCAGCGTCCTGCACCTTGTGAGCAACGGCTTCATCCTCGGCGGGTTCGTGGTCCTGGCGAAGGCTTGGCGCGTCCTCCACGCCGCCCAGCGCGAAGGCCGACTGGCGCAGGACGGCCTTTACGGACGGGTCCGCTATCCGCAATACCTGGCCTTCATCCTCATCATGGTCGGGTTCCTGCTGCAATGGCCGACCCTGCCGACCCTCGTGATGTTCCCGATCCTCCTGATCGTCTACGCACGGCTGGCGCGCCGCGAGGAGGCCGACGCGCTGCGAGCCTTCGGCGACGAGTACGCGCGCTACAGGGCGAGGGTTCCCGCCTTCATTCCCAGCCTGAACAGAACCGAGGAGCGCCGGGCGTGATCATCCGAACCTCACGGGCGGCACGGACCGCCAAGACTCCAGCCCTTCAGGAGGCCTCCATGGCCACAGACCCCGTCTGCGGGATGCTCGTCGACCCGGCAAGCGCCGCCGCCTCAGTCGAGTTCCAGGGAATCAGGGTCTACTTCTGCTCGACCGGCTGCCAGACCGAGTTCCTCGCCAATCCTGCGGCCTTCGCGGCGGACCAGGCCGAACCCGCAGCGTCGTGCTGCGCCGGCAGCGGCCATCATGCCGCGGCCCGTCCCGGCGCCGCCAGCATCGCCGCGGCGACCGCCTGGGGGACCCTCGCCGCGGGTGGCCTGCTCGCCCTCTACTTCGGCCTGCTGGGCGGGCTCTCGGGATGGGCGTTCACCCTCGACCAGTTCCGCGACTACTGGCCCTACATCGTCGCGCTCGCGGCCGGTTTCGGAGCCCAGGTCGGGTTGTTCGCCTATCTCCGCCGGGCGGTGCGCCGGGCGCAGGCCGGCAAGGTGGTCGCGGTGTCGGGAACGGCCTCGGGGACCGCCATGGTGTCGTGCTGCGCCCATTACGCGGTCAACCTGCTGCCGGCGCTCGGGGCCACCGGGCTGGTCAGCCTCGTCGGGCAGTACCAGGTCCAGCTCTTCTGGGTCGGAATCGCGGCCAATCTGGCGGGCCTGGCCTACATCGCCAGGCGTCTCACCAAGTTTGCCAAAGGAGCATGAACATGCGCATCGGCTTCGTTTCGGCCCTGGTCGCCGTCCTCGCCGCCACCCCCTGGATGTTCGCCGCCGCGCGCGACTCCCTGCCGACCCGGGTCGACAAGGGCGGCCAGGTGGTCGTCGAGGTCACCCCGGTGGCGATGGCCGCGGGCGCTGAGCCGTGGCGGTTCGAGGTCTCAATGAACACCCACGTCACGCCGCTGGCGCAGGACATGGCGGCCTCGGCGGTCCTGGTCGACGAGCACGGGCGCGAGACCCCCGCCATCGGCTGGGAAGGGGACGCTGCCGGCGGCCACCACCGCAGGGGAGTGCTGCTGTTCCCGCCCGTCGCCCCAATCCCCGCCGCGGTCACCCTCAAGATCCGGACCATCGGCGGCGTCGCCGAACGGACCTTCCGTTGGGGACTGTCAGGCCAGTGATCCGGGCCATGCGGGCTGATGGCACGGGGCTGCCGACCGCCTGGTCGGCGGGCGCGCAGGCTGGCCGATGGCGACGTGACGGAGTTCGAGAAGAAGAGCTTCGAAATCGGCGGCTACGTCGAAGGCCAGTGACGGCCGGTGTCCGTCCCGCTCAACCGTACCCGAGCCGCGCCGCCGCGCGACGGACGATCTGCAGTGCCGCGGCGGTGCCGTCGTCCTCGCCCTTCTCGAAATCGCCGCCCTCGACGCGGCCCATCTGGTTGGTGACGTGCGCGAAGCAGACGACAGCTCTCTGCCGGGCCTGGGCGAAGGCATAGAGCGCGGCGGCTTCCATCTCGACGGCGAGCAGGCCTTGACCACGCCGGGTCTCGATCACCTCTGCGGTCTCCCGGAACGGGGCGTCGGTCGTCCAGGTCGCGCCGCGCAGGACGGGCGCCGGGAAACCGTCGAAAGCCCCGTGGAGCGCGTTCAGGACCGCCGCGGAGGACTCGCTGAACGGCGCAGGCGGCAGGTAGTGGTAGCTCGTGCCCTCGTCGCGCAATGAGCGCTCGATCAGCACGAAGTAGGGCGGCGGCCGCGCGCCGTCGAGCTGGCCCGCCGAGGTGACGCTGATCAGCAGCTTGCAGCCCGACGCGAACAGCTCTTCCGCGACAAGCACGGCGAACGGTGCGCCGACCGCGCAGCCGATGGCGCCGACCGTCAGGCCATCGATCTCGAAGACGAAAAGGTCCGTGTGATAACAGGCCCAGCCCTCGTGCCGCCGCGCGCGGCCGTCGGCCCGGAGCCGGCGGACGATGTCGCCGTCGGGATCGAGGAGGCAGACTTCCGGCACGGGGATGTCCAGGATCCGCTTCTGACGCCGCGCCTCGCGCAGCAGGCTTTCGGGCGTGAAGGCAGAGGGCAGGCCATGATGCTTGTCGGCAAGGATCGGGGGCAGATCGCGCCCGCTCTTCACGCGGGATCTCCGGCCGAAAGCGCGTCGGACAGCGCGGCGACGACGGCGTCGATCTCATCCTCAGTGGTTGCCCGGCCGATGCTGAAGCGGATCGCCCCCATGCCCGCCTCGGGCGCCACGCCCATCGCTTCCAGCACCGGCGACAGCTCGACGCGTCCCGAATGGCAGGCCGAGCCGGTCGATGCGGCGACGCCGTCGAGGGCGGCCAGGATGTCGGCGCCCACCCGTCCGACGAACGAGACGTTGAGGGTGTTCGGCAGCCGGTGGACGGGATGGCCGTTGAGCACGACCCCGTCGCCGAAGCGGTCGCGGAGCGCCCGCCAGAACCGGTCCCGCATCGCTTCGACCCTGGGCACGCCCGACAGGTCCGCGGCAAGCACCGCCGCCTGGCCCAGCGCCGCAGCCAGAAGGGCGCTCTCGGTGCCGGCGCGGCGGCCGCCCTCGTGGCCGGCCCCGTGCACGAGCGATTCCAGGGCCGTTCCGCCGCGGACGTAGAGCGCGCCAACACCCTTCGGGGCGTAGACCTTGTGGCCCGCCACGCTCATCAGGTTGACGCCGAGCTCATCCACTCGCGTCGGGATCTTGCCGATCGACTGGGCGGCGTCGGTATGGAACGGGACGCCACGCTCGCGGGCGATCGCCGCGCAGTCCGCGATCGGCTGGATCGTGCCGACCTCGTTGTTGGCGTGCATGATGCTGACGAGGATGGTGTCGGCGGTGATCGCCTTGCGCAGGTCGTCGGGGTCGATCCGGCCGGTCCGGTCGACCGGCAACCACGACACCTCGGCGCCCAGGCGTTCGAGGAAGCGCAGCGGCTCGACGATCGCCGGATGCTCGACGCGGCTGGTCACGACATGGCGGCGTTGCCTCTTGCTGGCGAAGAAGACGCCCTTGAGCGCGAGGTTGTTGGCTTCGCTGCCGCCGCTCGTGAACACCACTTCGTCGGGCGCGCAGCCGAGCAGGTCCGCGAGCTGCGATCGCGCCGTCTCCACCATCTGCTTGGCGGGCAGGCCGGCCCAGTGCCGGCTGGAGGGATTGCCGAAGGCGCCGTCGATGGCCTCCCGCATCGCTGCGGCGACCTCCGGTGCTATAGGCGTGCTGGCGTTGTGGTCGAGATAGATCTGTCGCATCGGCTCAGAAGATCAGGACCTTATCGGCGGCGACGGTCTCGTTCGCGAGCTCGTCCATGCTGCTCCGGCGCGCCCCCTCGACGAGGTCCTCGTCGGTGATGCCGCGGGCGTCGATGCACGAGCTGCAGAGCAGGACGCGGCCCTCGCTGGCCACCAGGCGCTTCAGCATGCGCTCGACGTTGTAGTAGCCGTTCGGCGTCTTCTGGCCCTTGCG
The DNA here is from genome assembly GCA_018432935.1 of Rhodospirillales bacterium. Lineage (GTDB taxonomy): Bacteria > Pseudomonadota > Alphaproteobacteria > Rhodospirillales > Shumkoniaceae > JAHDSF01. The sequence goes on from JAHDSF010000029.1 coordinate 21,782, forward strand.
CGCCCCAACCACGGCATCGGCCATCAGGAAGACCACGACGTCCGAGACCTCCTCCTTCGCCAACAGCGTATATGCGAGACGCAGCGCGTTGTAGCAACGCTCGGTCCCATAGGGCGGGTCGTTGAGGATCAACAACGTCTTCATCGCGGGTTCCTTGCTTGCAGGACGAGCTTGCGGGCGATCACCTTCGCCAGTATCATTCAATCGAGTAATTGAACGATACTGGCGGTCATCCTTGATGTCAATTGACCCCAAGCAGGCATTGTTCGGCGAATTCGCAGCTGTCGCCCGCGCCATCGGGCATGCGCACCGGCTCGAGATCCTCGAGCACTTGGCCCAGGGCGAGCGCGGCGTGGAGGCGCTGTCGGCCCGGGTCGGCCTCTCGATCGCCAACACCTCGCAGCACCTCCAGCAGCTCAAGCATGCAGGACTCGTGGTAGCGCGGCGGGACGGCAAGTTCGTGCTCTACCGCCTCGCCGACGACGGCGTACTGACGCTGCTCGCGGCCCTGCGAACGGTCGCGGAGCGTCGGATCGCTGAGGTGGTCCGCATCGTGCGTGGTTATTTCAATGAGCGGGATTGCCTGGAGCCGGTGTCGCGGGCCGACCTGCTGGAGCGCCTGCGCGCCGGCCTAGTGACGGTCCTCGACGTCCGTCCCGCCGACGAGTTCTCCTCCGGGCATCTGCCGGGGGCGCTCAATATTCCGCTCCGCGATCTGGAGGAGCGTCTTTCGGAGCTGGACTCCAGACAGGAGATCGTCGCCTACTGCCGCGGCCCCTATTGCGTGCTTTCGTTCGAAGCCGTCGCACGGCTGCGCGCACGCGGGTTCAGGGTTCGCCGGCTTGAGGAAGGGCTTCCCGAGTGGAGGGCCGCAGGCTTGCCGGTCGAGGGTACCCAATCCTGATGAAAGCACAAGTCCAGGGTTCGTGGCCGCCAACTGGCCAGCGCCATTGCTCAAGAGTCGGCTGACGTTGAGCCTTGGTGGACGGCCATCACCAACGAGTTTCAGATCTTCACCAGCATCGCGGTCACGTACATGATAGCGAGCCCCGCCGCGAAGCCGCCGATCGCCGGGGACGACAGCCACACCGCGCCGCCTCCTTCATGCCTGGTCGCCAGGTAGGTGCCGACTTCGACGATCACCTGCAGGATCGCTCCCGCTCCGACCGCGAAAGCCAGCGCAGTCCACTGCAGGCCGTAGGCGAGGCTGCCGAGCCAGAGGCCGAACACCGCCGGCGCGCCCGCCAGCAACGCGAGGCCGGCAAACACGATGAGTGAGGGGCGCCGTTCGGCCAAGGGAGCCGCGATGCCGATCCCTTCGGTGACGTTGTGGAGCGCGAAGCCCAGGACCAGGAAAGTCCCCAGCCCCGCTGCGCCGGCCGTAAAGGCGGCGCCGATCGCCATTCCCTCCCCCAGATTGTGGAGGCCGATGCCCAGCGCGATGTAGGTGGCCAGGACCAGCCCGGTCGGCGCTCCGCCTCGTCGTCCAATCGCGAAGAGGACGAGAAAGCTCAGCGCCGCCACGAGCACGACCATCGCCGTCCCCTGGAAGGCCGGCGCCGAGCGGCCGCCGGTTTCAAAGGCCTCGGCCAGGGTGTCGACGAGCAGGAATCCGAGGAGGCCGATGGTCATCGCCAGGACGAAATCCATTCCTCGTCGCCCGGTGCCGCGGATAAGGGGGTAAAAGGCGAGGCCGATCACGACCGGCACAATGCCGACAAAGGCCCCGAGCGGAACCTGGGCAAGCATGGGCCGCAAACCGCCCGGAGGGCTGGCGACGGCTACCGGGATCTCGAAGGTGAAGGCGGCGCCCGTGCTGGTCACCGCCTTGACGACATGGGTCTCCCCGTGGACCCAGGGATAGGGGATGTCCAGCCATGCCGCCGCGAGCCGCGGGAGGGGACCCGGCGGATTCTGGACAAACCTCCAGTAGGCGTCGTCGACCTGGACCTGGGCGATCACCACCGGTTCCGATCCTCCCGCGCGGATCTTCAGGTGAATGCCGTCACTGTCGAGAACCGTCCTTTCGACCGTCAGGTTCTCGATCGGCGGCGCCCCATTGTTGAACGGGGAAAGCGGGTCGGCGATCACGAGCCAAGCGATCGCGAGGCCAAGGCCCACGACGGGTAAGGCGAGCCAGAGAAGACGACGCCCGGCCTCGGAACGGGGGCAACGACGGCTCGGCCGGCAATGCGATCGGCCTCCTTCATGACACGGCCTCGACGACATCGAACATTCCCATCCAGCCAAGCTCCGCGAACTCGGATTGATGGGCGTGAAACATGTATTGTCCAAGCTCGTGCTCCCCATACGAGAACTCGATGATCCCTCGCTGACCCTGGCACTGCATGATGGTGTCGACGGTCCTTAGGGTGGGAGCGAGCGTTGTCCCGTGATCGAAGTAGTCGAAGAAATTCGCGTGCAGGTGGAACGAATTGATGAGATCGAACTCGAGAACGTTGACGAGATAGATCCGCACCGGCCGCCCCCGTTCGATCGAGATGGGATGGCGCATGAAATGGTGCGGGACGGTGTTGACGGCGTAGACCTCGTTCTCGGAATCGAAGTTCGTGTCGAATCCGTTCATCACCATGACGAACTCCTGCCAGCGGCGGTTCTCGGCGCTTCCGAGCAGCCGGGAACGGGCAACCGGTTCTTGCTCGGGATGGCGCGAGGGATCGGGGTCGACGATGAAGGCCCCGTACATCCCCTTGTGGATGTGGCGCTTCAGCGGCTGGGCATGGCAGTGATAGAGATGGCAGCCGAACGGCAGGGCGTCGAACTCGTAGATGAACTCCTCGCCCGGCATCGCCTGGCCCTGGCCCGGCACGCCGTCCATACGGGCAGAATGGATGCCGTGAAAGTGCATCGTGTGCGGGTGAGAGCCGTAGTTCCGGAACACGATGCGCAGGCGGTCACCTTCGGTCGCGCGCAACGTCGGCCCCGGCACCCGTCCGTTGAACGTCCATGCCGGGAACGAAACGCCGGGAGCGACCTCGATCGCCTTGTCCTCGGCAGTGATCTCGAAGCTCCTCAGGGTGCGGCCGTCCGGCAGGGTGGAGACGGCGCCCGTATCCCAGTCGCTGAGAAGCTTGGAGGGGTCGAACCCATTCCTCGCGAGATCGACGTCGCCCACGGTGATCATATTGCCGTGGGTGCTGTGATCGCCCGCGTCATGACCCCCATCGTGAGCGGTGGGGTGGGGAACCGTCTGCCCCTGGGCCGCATGGCGTGCTGCCGAGCCGACAAGGGCGGTGCCTCCGGCAAGGATGCTTCCCGACACAAGCGAACGCCGGCTCAGCCGAGACCCAAACCATCCGCCCATCGTCCGCCTATATGCAAGTGCATCGCATTCGCATATAGGAAGAGCTTCTCTTTCCCGCCAGTGTCTGGACGGGAAAGTGGCCCCGATGGGACACGGTGCCGATCAAACCCAGGTTCTGCTCGACCAGCACGATCGTGACGCCCGTCGCCGACAGCCCCTGGGTGGTGTCCGAACTGCCGCACTTCATGCCGATCACGAGGTCGGACAGGCTGCAGGCTGGGGCTTAAGCTTCGACGCCTCGGCCACCATGTCCTGCACGATCAGCACCCCTTCCGCCCGGGTACGCGCCGCCCCGCCCACCTCCTGTAGGCCGATCACCTCGACCCGCTTGCCGCCGGCGCGGATCCCTTCCGCGACCTCGGCGATCGCCGTGCTCTCGCAGCCCAGGCTGACCAGCAACACCGAGGCCAGGTTGGGGTTGCGCCCGAGCCCGACCAGCACCTCGTTCACCGCTTGATGTCCAGCGGGGTCTGGCAGCAACCCTGGTGATGGGTGAAGCTGACTGCGCCGTCGACCTGCCGGGCGATGTCCTCCGCCACTTCGTTGGCGCAGACCACCGTCGACAGCACGCCCACGTAGTTGCGCGTCCCGACGCAGCCGTCCGCCCGGCGGTAGCCCTGGCAGTCCATGACCCGACCCTTTCCCGTTGCCGTTTCCGCCGAGGCCGTCAGGCGAGGTCGCCGCGGCCGCGCAGGCTTTCGATGTTGTGGACGTGGGCGTGCTCCCCGGCGCCGATCGAGCCGCCGCCCATCGAGGTGCGGAGCTCGGCCCGGGCGCCGTTGATGGGATCGTTGTAGTAGCGTTTGGCGTCGGCCGCGCCGGTCTGCAGGATCCGCTGGTGCTCGGCGTCGTGGGCGAACACCAGGGTCTGCGCGCTGCGCGCGATGCTGGCCGGCATGTCGAACGCCGTCCACACCAGGCTGCGGTTGTCACCCGACGTCATGTTGCCGTTGGCGTCGTAGCTTTAGACCTTGGGCGGGAGCACGCCGGTGATCGAGGAGACCGCATGCGGCTGAACGCTGCCTTGGCCGGGGAGCGGATAGCTGTATGAGCCGACGTCGGACTTGAAGAAAATGTTGCCCCCGACATCGCACTGCTTTTCGGACGCACGGCGGCCGGAGCTGATTGAGCACGAGGTGGCGACGCTGGTCGGCCAGCGGGTGTTCGGGATCGCCGCGCTTGGCTACGAGGACCTCAACGACCATGACGAACTGCGCCACGATGCCGTCATGGCGATCCTCGCTGGGAAGCTCGAAGCCAAGCGCGGCGACCGCGCACCGCTGGCCGGCAAGAGCACTCTGAACCGGCTCGAGCTGAGCCGTCCGAGGGCTTCCCGCTACCACAAGATCGCCCACGATGAGGCGGCGATCGCGCGCCATGGCCGCCAACCAGCTACGCCTGTGGTTCGCCTCGCCTACGTGTTGCTCTGCGCCCTGCGCCGCATCGCCTCGCCCACACCCAGTTCGCCGACGCCACCCGCGGCACCATCCGCCTCAAGCTCCTCAAGATCGGCGCCCTCGTGAAAACTCGGTGCGGCGCATCAATGTCCATTGACGAGACGACCTGGCCCCGAACCACCTGGTTCCTCGTGCACGCGAGCCTGCGACGTGCGCATCCTGGAATCGGCGTATCAGAAAAAGAGGCATTGCTGCGGAATTCCTGCCGTTCCGTTCCCATCTCAGAATCGTCCGACTAGGTTAACAGTCCTGTGGGATAGTCTGATGAAGAACGATCGACAAATGCGGAGGGCTTCGAGGAACCCAGCCCGAATCGCGGCCGCGGCTGTCGCGAGTAAGCAGAGCGCAAGCGAGGCGCGTCTCCTGGACGAACTCTCCGACGCGAGACTTCTGCACAGGATTAGCACCGAGTTAATCCAGGAAAAGCGGCCGGAAGCTCTCTACCAACAGATCGTCGCAGCAGCCGCACAGTTGATGCGGTCCGATGCCGCCACAATCCAGGAGTATATGACCGACAGCAAGAATCTAAGGCTGCTCGCCCATGTCGGTCTCCAGTCAACCGCGATTGCTCGTTGGAGGAGAGTGCCGGCAGGGGCGGAGCGCAACTGCGGAGCGTTTCTAGATTTGGGCACCAGGACCGTGATTGCGGATCTCGAGACCTGCGATTTTCTGGCTGGAACGCAGATACTCTCCGAGTACCGTAAACTTGGGATCCGGGCAGTTCAGAGGACGCCGCTGGTGTCCCGTGGAGGGCAAGCGATCGGGCTGATCTCGACTTACTGGCATGAGCGGCACGAGCCCTCCGAAGCAGACCTGAGCCTGTTGGACGTTCTGTCGCGGCAGGCTGCCGACCTGATCGAGCGCGCTCAGGTTCACCAGGCGTTGCGGGCAAACGAGGAGCGTTGGCGCCGAGTTCTGGACACGGACGCCATCGGGGTCCTGGTTTTCGACCGTGCCGGGATCCTGATCGACGCCAACAAGGCCTTCCTGCAGGCGACCGGCTATTCGCGTGCAGATCTGGCGCGGAGAAGACTGAGTTGGCGCTCCATGACCCCTCCGGAATGGCTCGACGAGAGCGAACACCAGTTTGCTAAGCTTGCGAGGAGCGGCCGCATCGGCCCCTACGAGAAGGAGTACTTGTGCAGGAACGGCAGGAAGATCTGGCTGATGTTTGCTGGGCGAAGCCTCGCCGACGGGAGCGTGGTCGAGTACTGCATCGACATCACGGCGCGGAAGCGGGCGGAAGACGCCTTGCGAGAAAGCGAGGAGCGATTCCGCCAGTTTGCCGAGGCGTCGACTGACGTCCTTTGGATCGCTGATGCTCGTGAAAGAAGACTGGAGTACGTCAGTCCGGCGTACGAGGCGATCTGGGGCGAGCCGCCGGACCACGCAGTGGGAAACATTGAAAGGTGGGCGGAGATCGTCCACCCTGAAGACCGCCCGCGTGCTTCCGAAGGCAGGATCAGACTGCTCTCAGAGGGGAGGCTTACGCAAGAGTACCGGATCGTGCGGCCGGTAGATGGCGAGGTCCGCTGGATCCGCGATACAAGCTTCGCGATTCGCGACGAGAGCGGCGTGATCATACGCCTCGCTGGTATCGCCCACGACGTGACCTCGGAAAAGAGGTCTGCCGCAGCACTCCGGGATGCGAGGCTTGAGGCCGAACGGGCCAACCAGGCGAAGAGTGAGTTCCTTGCGAAGATGTCGCACGACATGCGGACGCCCCTAAACGGCATCATTGGAATGTCCGAGCTTGCTCTCCTGCACGTCAAGAATCCCAAGGTCCGGGAGTATTTGGAACTTGCGAAATCAGCTGCCTGGCGGTTGTCCGATCTGATCAGCGACATCCTCGACATTGCCCGGATCGAAGCGGGTCGGATCACGATCGAGCACAAGCCGTTCCGCCTAAGAGAAGAGGTCGAGGCGGCGCTGGCTACGTTGAGACCGCTGGCCGAGATTCGAGGGCTCGACCTGAGACTGCGGATTGACCCAGGAGTGCCGCAAGAGGTCACCGGCGATGCAGGGCGCTTGCGGCAGGTGATCACGAACCTCGTGGGAAACGCCATAAAATTCACGCTTGACGGCGCCGTGGCCCTAAGCGTCCACACCGACCACGAAGTTATCTTTGGTGTTAGCGACACGGGCGCAGGAATTCCGGAAGACCAGCTGGCAAGGATTTTCGAGAGCTTCGTTCAGGTCGGAACCACGGCTCATGCAGGGATGGGCGGCACGGGTCTGGGTTTGGCAATTTCAAAGCAGTTGGTGGAACTGATGGGGGGACGGATCTGGGTCGAAAGCGTCCTCGGAAAGGGTAGCCACTTTTCCTTTTCGCTCCCGCTCGACAGAGCGGCCGAAAGTGAGTCATCCCCGACGCCGTCGAGCGCTGATCCCAGACTGCTGGACGGGAGAGTGGACCCGGATGGTCGATAACCGACGAGCAGTAGGCCGTTCAGCAGACGCATCCAGTGTCTGGCCCGGAACGACGGACCGAAGTCTTCGCGCCGCGGGCTGATAACACCTCTCTCCCTCACCGCTCCTGGGGCGAGAAGGAGCTACGGCTTCGGCGCCATCACCGATTGCCGCCAAATGGTTCGTGCCGGCACAGTGATGTGACGGCGGGGCGAAATGTCGCCGGTCGATTTTGATGCGTCCCGCCTCGATCTTGGCCAGATCCAGAATGTCGTTGATGAGGTCCGCGAGTTGCCAGGCAGCGCCCTTGAAAGCTCGAGGTACTCTCGCACACCATGTGGCTTCCGGCAGGCAGTTTCTTGAACTCGGGAAGGGGCGACTGGCGGAGGGGTCGGCGTCGCAAGAGCGGCAAACTTTCTAGTCCATTCCCCTTTCGGGAGGGCGAAGCGCGCGCGATTTCCAAGGGGCTGACGACGCGACCTGACGGAGGACGTCATGCCTTGGGAAAGCATCCAGATTGGCACGGTCCTGGCTCTCGTCGGGGTCGTCTTCGTCGCGTTCGCTAGAGAGAAGTTGCCGCCCGACCTCGTCGCCCTCATTGCCTTCAGCATTCTCCTGGCGACCGGCATTCTCAGCACAAACGAAGCCCTCGCGGTGTTCAGCAACAGCGGACCGATTACCGTCGCCGCAATGTTCGTCCTGAGTGCGGCACTGGAGCGCACCGGCGTTATCGATCTCGCCGGTCGCGCCGCCGTGAAGGCAGCAGGCGCGTCGGCACGTCGGGCACTGATCGCTATGGTCGGGGGCGCGATGGCGGCCTCCGCATTCATCAACAATACGCCTGTCGTGGTTGTCCTGACCCCCGTCGCGATCATGCTGGCGAGGTCCTTCGGGATCGCGCCGAGCCGATTCCTGATCCCGCTGTCGTTCGCCAGCATCTTCGGCGGCACCACCACACTCATCGGCACGTCGACCAATCTGCTCGTGAACGGCGTAATGACCGGTTACGGGCAACCATCCCTCGGCATGTTTGAGATAACCGCACCTGGGGTGTTGGTGGGGCTGGTCGGCATCACCTACATGGCTCTGTTCGGGCGCTGGCTGCTGCCGGATCGCGATCTGCCAGGAGCACTGCCGGGCGGCAGGCCGGGCCGGGCATTTCTGGCCGAACTCCTGATCCCGCACGACTCGACGCTCGTTGGAAAGACGCTGCCTGAGGCCCGTCTGGTCGCAAATAAGGGGATTGGCGTGCTCGATGTCATACGCCGGGATCATTCGCTTCGAGACGAGCTTGATCGGCTTACCCTCGCGGGTGGCGACCGGGTGGTGATCCACAGCTCCGTGGCGAGCGTCATTGGCCTGCGCGATGCCGGTGATCTCTTCTTCGGAACCAGCGCCGGACATCTCGTCGAACCCATTGATGGCCAACCTGCCGTCATCATGGAGGGAATTGTCGGGCCGAACTCCCGCCTCGTAGGGTTCAGGCTTAACGACCTCAATTTTCGCCGCCTGTATGGTGTTTACATCCTGGCAGTGCACCGGCAAGGTGCCGATCTGCGCTCCGACTTCGGCAGCGTTCGGCTGCGCGCCGGCGATACGCTTATGCTCGAAGGGCCGGCCGAGGGCCTGCGTCGCCTGTTCGACCGACGAGTGTTGGTAAACCTGACAGAGCCCAGCGAACAGCCATTCCGCCGCGACAAGGCGCCCATTGCCGTCGGCGCCGTGGCAATGGTCATGATCCTCGCTGCCCTCGAGGTTCTGCCCATTGCCGCCCTGGCGCTGATCGCTGCGACGGCCGTGGTGGCGCTGGGCTGCCTGTCAGCCGAAGACGCCTACGGGGCAGTCGAGTGGCGCATCCTTTTCCTGATCTTCGGCACGCTCGGCCTTGGACTGGCGATGGAGAAGACTGGCGCCGCCGCCCTGATTGCCAATCAACTTGGCGCACTGGTACAGAATTGGGGGCCGCTTGCGGTCCTCGCGGCGGTCTATCTTCTCACATCAGTGCTGAGCGAGCTCATCAGCAACAATGCTGCGGCGATCCTGATGACCCCGATCGCGATGGGCTTGGCGGCGCAGACCGGGGCTGATCCAAGGCCTTTCGCGATGGCCGTTCTGTTCGCCGCCAGCGCCAGTTTCGCGACGCCGATCGGATACCAGGCGAACACGTTCGTCTACAACGCCGGCGGATACCGATTCACGGATTTCCTGCGCATCGGGCTGCCCCTGAACCTGCTGAATTGGGGCGCCGCAATCCTCGTCATCCCGGTGTTCTGGCCATTGAGGTGATCGGCATTTCCGTCCCGCTCAGCGGAGTCGCCGCCGCGGACCGGTGAAGGCCGCGAAAGGGAGCGCTGCGACCCACGTGCACGCACCGCGCCAACGAGTCTTCCGTCACGAGGATGTTGGACCAGACCGTCCGCAGGAACTTGATCTTGAGAACCATCCGCCCCGCGTCGAGGTCGACGGCGTCCGCGTCACCGCGTTCGAGGTCGATCCCGGTGAAAAGATCAAGCCCGCCTTTGGGTATCATATCGACTTCGGAGGCCGTGCGGTGGTGATCTCGGGCGAAACTCGATTCAGCGAGAATTGTGATCAAGCACGGCACCGGCGCCGACCTCCTGATCCACGGAAGTGGCAGCCGTACGCCCCGAACTCCTGGAAAACGCACAAGTGAGGCGCGTCATGGAGCATCATACCTCGCCCCAGGAGGTCGGGTGGATCTTCAGCCGCGCCCGGCCGAAGATGGGCGCCTACACGCACCTCGTCCTTCTCGCTAGAGACAACGTGCGCGCCCTCACGACCGCGGAAGTCATCGCCCAGACCAGGGAGACCTACGACGGCCAAGGTCGGCGAAGACCTCATGACCTTCGATGTCGGGAAGGACAAGGTATCGATGCACCGTCGCGTGCCGGCGAAGCCGTAATCGAGTAAATCGGAATCGGCCGCATCCTGCGCCGGGCCTGCCTTTGAAGGGCATCCACGTCCGATTTCGCTGCCCCACGTCGGCCAGCCGATCGGCCAGCACCCATGAGTCGCATCAGCAGGGGTGCCTTGTTGCTCGCTTCCAAGCGACAAATCTATCTTTCCTTTGATGCGCGGAGGACGAGAAACCGTACGTCTAGCGCACGATCCTCGTGACGCTCGGCCGGGAGCACGTCTCCGGCCCAAAGTTGGTGCTAGCCGCCCTGACCTGTTGCTGATTGATTGACGACGAGGACATGCCAAGCGGAGGGGGCGGTTGGCGCCGGAGAACTGGCGGTTCTCCGGCCATTTGAGTGAGATACCCTAAGTGAGCTCAGGCCCGGGATTCGGAACGTCGCCGGCTGGCCTGGCACCTTCCCGACGACTTCAACAGACGCTCGAGCAGGCGGAAATCCTCGCCTGGGTCCGGACCGTCATCATCAGCGGCCAGACCGACTACCGGCGCTACCAGGCGGCTGCGATGCGCCAGCGCTTCGCGGTCCGCTTCAACGGTGCATCACGGCGGAGAACGTCTGCCAACCGGGACCCGGACCAGGGCCGCATCATCAATGCGCCGAAGCGGCTGAACCACGAGATGGCCGGGCTCTTGGGCTTCAAGACCGCGACCTTCACGGCCTTCGGGTTGCAGCGGAACGGGGTCTGGGGAGACGCAACGGCCGCACAGAAGATGGAGCGCTTCGGCCTGTGGTTTGGCGCCTACGTGGCGCCGGCGAAGAGCGAAGTCCAGGGCCTCGGCGCGGAGCCTTTGAAACGAGAGGCTCTCCCCCCTAGAATTCCCGGGTATTCTCGTGCAGCGGGTAGCGCGTCGGCTGCATGGCTGGATCTCCAAACCAGCACAGGGCCGGATCCAGCTCCCGACGAGGGCGGACGCGAAGCGTCGCCCGCGGATTGCGGTTGTGGAAGGGTAGCTGCGGGGGGCGGCCACGAGTCGGCCCGGAATCTACTCAGACCCGTTCAGGTCGCCGGGCGCGCGGCATGCCTCGGAGTGCCCGGTCCGGTGCTGGTCTCGTAACGGCATCGTTGGCGGCGATTGATCCGCCTGAGGGCCTCGTCGTCGGTCTCGCTTCGGAGGCGCAATTGCTGCAATGCCTGCCAGGTGTCCTCATAGAGCAGGACCTCCCATGTTCCATCCGGTCGCCGGGTGCCGGCCTGCGAGAACGGTGACTTGACATTGGCCGCAATGCCTCGATAGGTTGCGTAAGTAATCGTAACTACTCGCATCGAGATGCTCCTCTGGGGCGTGCAATGCCCCTCAGTGGATCGTAAGCGAGAACGGGCCGGTGCGGTTCAGATCCGACAGTCCCCGCATCCAGATGGCGCGGACCCGATCGCTCCGCGTTGTCGCCCTGCCGTAATCGTCCGCCAGCATCATCAGCATGTAGCCGGGCAGCGTCGTCAGGACGTCGTCGCACTCGTGGTCCCGCCTCTCCAGCAAGGCCTGGGCTGCGTTACCCCAGACCGGGACGAGCGTCAGCGAAAGCGTCAACGCGTGTTCGACCATCGATGGGAGTCCGATCTCTGCTCCCTCAGGTTCAGCGATTTGCAGCAGCACGGCGGTGACGATCGCCTTTCCCGCAAGGACGGCTTCTTCGATCGCAAGTACCGGCGGCGTGCCGCCGACCGAATGATCGCTGTCGCTCCTCCGCCCCTCGACAATCGCGATCAGGCCCCGCGGTCCGAACCGCTTGTGGACAAGCCTGCCCAGTTCGTTGTTCAGCCTCCGACAGCGCTCCCGCCATTCCTGCCCGGAGATGGCGGCCGCGATCGTCCTCGACCTTTCATACGTCGCAGGCCAATCCGAAGGGTGAACCAGCCTCAGCAATTCCTTCGCTCCATCCATCGCGGCTCCTTTCCCGGTATCCGCACGCGGTACGGCAGCAGGAGAGAGGCCGGCAACTTCCCGACCTCGCCAGGGGATCGACCTGCCGCAATCCGCTCTTGCCGTCTCCGAACCGCCGTAGTGCCGAAATGCGACCCAACTCGCCCAGCCGAGAAAGAGGACCAAGGGGACCGCCACGAGCGGGTGTCACAAGGTGTCGGCATCAGATCTTTGTACGGAAGAAAGGATGGCTTATGAAAACCATCCGCGCGGAGTGCACTGCCCAAGAAGTGGGGACGATATCAGAAGTTTTTAGCCTGAACACATTGTCAGAGCTAATCCGCTGAAAGTTCAGGCACCATCATACAGGGAAGATATTCATATCTGACAGTCGATCGCAACCGATCAAGACGACACAATCACCGTGTTGTTAAAGAGAATATGCGGTGAATTGGGAAAGTTATTTTAGGACCCATGTATCATGATGACGCTTCCGTTGCACTGGTGCCACGCCCTTGAACGGCCTCCAACGACCATGGGCCGCGATGTCGGAAAACCTTCCGACCCGAGAAGCAGGAGCTGTTGCCCCTGATCGGCACTCTCAGCGACGACAGCTCTTGCGGCTAGATGCTGCAGTGCGCCTCGACCCTCGGCAGGACCTTTCATGGGGCAGTATCATGTTGGATCATAGACCGATGCGGCAGTACATCGCTGCTTTCGGATACACGTTCACGGTATCGTACTGGGATCAGCGTCCGGGCGATCGCGTCAATGAGTTGATGCGGGCGGCCATCACTCAAGGAGGGTCGATCGTCACGGACAAGCTGACCGCCGACGAGCTGGCGACCCGGATCTCCTGCGACAGAACGCCAAGGCGCTGATATAGTGATCCGCGGAGGTGCCGGCTTCTGCTACGGCCACTTTCATCGTCGGCGATACTGTAGATTCGTGCGCAAGCTGCCAATTAGGTATAGATAGATGGCTGTGCCGCTGCGCAACCGGATCCGAGGCGATCCAGCTTTCACTGGCGACGCTCCGATGCCGGTCGCGAAGGCAGACGGCACCAGGTGCACACGTCCGACCACACGAGGGTCAAGCCCATGGAGTCGTTCCCGGTGGCCGGCCTCGGCGCGTCGGCAGGCGGCCTAGAGGCATTCAAGAAGTTCTTTTCGCAGGTTCCCAAGGAGAGCGGGATCGCCTTCGTGCTCGTCCAGCACCTGGATCCCAACCACGAAAGCCTGACCAGCGAAATCCTCGCG
>JAHDSF010000053.1 GCA_018432935.1 Rhodospirillales bacterium
CGCCATCCGCGCCAGCACCGCCAGCTTGAACTCCCGGCTGAATGATCGCCTCTCCCTTTCCGTCGTCATCAGTTCCCCTCTCCCAGGAGAACTGTCCCCTATTCCTCTGTCTCATTCCAGGGGGGCATTCCAGTCATTTTTCTCAAGAAAAATGACTCCGACCCCTTTTCTTGCTTTACGCCATCAGCTTCGGCAGCCAGCCTTCGTGGATGCCGCGCAGCTCGGCGACCGGGATCGACAGGGATTCGCCGACCGTCAGGCAGTCGCCCCCGGTGACCCCGATGATCGCCGCCGGCACGCCCGCGCGGACGGCTTCGGCGACCATCGCCTCGGGATTGTCGACGGCGACCAAGTAGCGCGCCTGGTCCTCGCCGAACAGCCACGCGTGCAACGGCAGCCCCCCGTCATGGCCGTAGACGGTGGCGCCGATGCCGCCGGCCATGCACATCTCGGCCAGCGCGACGCCGAGGCCGCCGTCCGCCAGGTCGTGGCAGGTCTTCACCAGGCCGTTGGCGATGAGATCGCGTACGAAGTCGCCGTTGCGCCGCTCGGCCGCCAGGTCCACCGGCGGCGGCGCCCCCTCCTCGCGTCCCTCGACGGTGCGGAGGTAGAGCGACGAGCCGAGGTGGCCGCGCGTCTCGCCGACCAGCACGATGCCCTGCCCCGCCGTGCGGAAGGCCACCGTCGCCATGCTGGCGACGTCCTTCAGCACGCCGACGCCGCCGATCGAGGGCGTGGGCTGGATGCCCTCCCCTTGCGTCTCGTTGTAGAAGGAGACGTTGCCCGAGACGACCGGGAACTCGAGCGCCAGGCAGGCCTCGCTCATGCCACGGATGCAGCCGACGAACTGGCCCATGATCTTTGGCTTCTCGGGGTTGCCGAAGTTCATGCAGTCGGTGATCGCGAGCGGCAGGCCGCCGGAGGCCGTGATGTTGCGCCAGGCCTCGGCCACCGCCTGCTTGCCGCCCTCGAACGGATCGGCCTGGCAGTAGCGCGGCGTGCAGTCGCTGGTCATGGCGAGGCCCTTGCGGGTGCCGTGCACGCGCACGACCGCGGCGTCGCCGCCCGGCCGCTGCACCGTGTCGCCCATCACCATGTGATCGTACTGCTCCCAGATCCAGCGCTTGCTGGCGATGGTCGGGCTGCCGACCAGCGTCTTCAGCACCTGGCCGAGGTCGTTCGGCGCCTTGACGTCCTCGACGGCGACGTACGGCGCCTTCGGGCTCGGCGTCCACGGGCGATCGTACTCGGGTGAGGCCTTGGCCAGCGGATCGATCGGCAGGTCGCCGACCACCTTGCCGTCCTTGGTCAGAACCATGCGGCCGGTGTCGGTGAGCACGCCGCAGACCGAGAACTCCAGCTCCCACTTCTCGAAGATCCGCCGCGCGGTCTCCTCGGTGCCGGGGCGCAGCACCATCAGCATGCGCTCCTGGCTCTCCGACAGCATCATTTCGTAGGGCGTCATGCCGGTCTCGCGCTGCGGCACCTTGTCGAGGTTGAGCTCGACGCCGACGCCGCCGTTCGAGGCCATCTCGAAGGTCGAGCAGGTGAGCCCCGCCGCGCCCATGTCCTGGATGGCGATGATGCAGTCGGTCTGCATCAGCTCGAGGCAGGCCTCCAGCACCAGCTTCTCGGTGAAGGGGTCGCCGACCTGCACGGTCGGACGCTTCTCCTCCGAGTCCTCGTTGAACTCGGCCGACGCCATGGTGGCGCCGTGGATGCCGTCGCGGCCGGTCTTGGAGCCGACATAGACCAGCGGGTTGCCGGCGCCGGTGGCCGCCGAATAGAAGATCTTGGCGGTGTCGGCGACGCCCACGGTCATCGCGTTGACCAGGATGTTGCCGTTGTACGAGGGGTGGAAGTCGCACTCGCCGCCGACCGTCGGGATGCCCATGCAGTTGCCGTAGCCGGCGATGCCGGCGACCACGCCGGAAACCAGGTGCCTGGTCTTGGGGTGGTCAGGCGCTCCGAAATGAAGAGCGTTGAGGTTGGCGACCGGCCGCGCGCCCATGGTGAAGATGTCGCGCAGGATGCCGCCGACCCCGGTGGTGGCGCCCTGGTAGGGCTCGATGTAGGACGGGTGGTTGTGGCTCTCCATCTTGAAGATGCAGGCCTGGCCGTCGCCGATGTCGATGATGCCGGCGTTCTCGCCCGGCCCGCAGATCACCCACGGCGCCTTGGTCGGCAGGGTCTTCAGCCACTTCTTCGACGACTTGTACGAGCAGTGCTCGGACCACATGACAGAGAAGATGCCGAGCTCGGTGAGGTTCGGTTCCCGCCCCAGGATGCGCAGGATGGTCTGGTACTCGGCGTCGCTGAGGCCGTGGTCCTTGATGACTTTGGGGGTGATCTCGGTCATGCTGCGAACGCCTTCACCAGTCCGTCGAACATCGGCCGCCCGTCGGTGCCGCCCAGCTCGGGGTCGGCCAGCCGCTCGGGATGCGGCATCAGGCCCAGCACGTTGCGCCGTTCGTTGAGGATGCCGGCGATGTTGCGCAGCGAGCCGTTGGGATTGGCGGCGGCGTCGGTCTTGCCGTCGGACGAGGCATAGCGGAACGCGATGCGGTCCCCGTCTTCGAGCCGCTTCAACGTCGCCTCGTCGGCGAAGTAGTTGCCATCGTTGTGGGCGATCGGGAAGCGCACCACCTGGCCCTTGCGGTAGGGCCGGGTGAACAGGCTGTCGGCGGTCTCGACCCTGAGGCCGACGTCGCGGCAGATGAATTTGAGCCCGGCGTTCCGCATCAGCACGCCCGGCAGCAGCCCCGCCTCGGTCAGGATCTGGAAGCCGTTGCAGATGCCCAGCACGGCGACCCCGGCGTTGGCCCGGCGCACCACCTCCTTCATGATCGGCGAATGGGCCGCCATGGCGCCGGAGCGCAGGTAGTCGCCGTACGAGAAGCCGCCCGGCACGACGATCAGGTCGACCTCGGGCATCCCGGTCTCA
Organism: Rhodospirillales bacterium; assembly: GCA_018432935.1. GTDB lineage: Bacteria > Pseudomonadota > Alphaproteobacteria > Rhodospirillales > Shumkoniaceae > JAHDSF01. Next base: position 2,945 of record JAHDSF010000053.1, read on the forward strand.
CGGTGCCACACCATATGGGGCGCCCGGCCCATCGACTGCTGCAGCGCGACCATGACGTCGCGGTCGCAGTTGGAACCGGGGAAGACGATGACGGCAGCTCTCATCGGGGCGTCCCCTCAGGCGGCAATGTCGATCGCGTAGTTCTCGATCACCGTGTTGGCCAGCAGCTGGCGGCACATGGCGTCAACCGCCTCGCGCGCCTTCGCCGGGTCCTTCTCGGCCAGTTCGAGCTCGATGTACTTGCCCTGGCGCACGCCCTCGACGCCTGCGAAGCCGAGCGAGGCCAGCGCGTGCTGCACCGCCTTGCCCTGGGGGTCGAGGACGCCGGACTTCAGGGTAACGTGGACTTTGACTTTCACGGCAACTTCCCTCTTGTCTTCCCTCCCCTGCGGAGGGGCATCTCCCCGCGAGGGGAGGCAAAATCTACTGCATCACCTCAGGCCCCTTCATGTCGCGGGGGCCGCCCTCGGGCAGGATGCCGAGCCGGCTCGCCACCTCCTGGTAGGCCTCCTCGACGTGGCCGAGGTCGCGGCGGAAGCGGTCCTTGTCCAGCTTCTCGTTGGTCTTGATGTCCCACAGCCGGCAGGTGTCCGGGCTGATCTCGTCGGCCAGCACGATGCGCATGAAGTCGCCTTCCCACAGCCGCCCGAACTCGAGCCGGAAATCGACCAGGCGCAGCCCGACGCCGTAGAACAGGCCGTTGAGGAAGTCGTTGACCCGCAGCGCCAGCGCCATCATGTCGTCGAGGTCCTGGGTCCCGGCCCAGTCGAACGCCGTGATGTGCTCCTCGGCGATCATCGGGTCCTCGACGTCGTCGGATTTCAGGTAGTACTCGACGATCGAGCGCGGCAGCGGCGTGCCCTCGGGCATGCTGAGCCGCTTGGCCATGCGGCCCGCCACCACGTTGCGCACGACCAGGGCGACCGGGATCATCTCAAGCTCGCGGATCAGCTGCTCGCGCATGTTGAGACGGCGGATGAAATGGGTGGGCACGCCGATCTCGCCCAGCAGCCCCATCAGGTATTCCGAGATGCGGTTGTTGATGACGCCCTTGCCGGTGATGGTGCCCTTGCGGTTGTCGCGGTCCAGCGCATCGTCCTTGAAGTACTGGACGAGCGTCCCGGGCTCGGGGCCTTCGAACAGGATTTTCGACTTGCCCTCGTAGATCTGCTTGCGTCTGGCCATTGGGTGCGCGTCCGGGCGCCGCGTCGGAGACGCGGCCTTGGCTTCGGGGCCCTCATATAGCAGGAAGGACGTGGCAAAACAATGCGCGCGCAACGGCCGTTCACGGGGCGACGGGCACGTATGCCGCCTCCCCCGGCCGCCCGTCGGCGTAGAGCCAGATCGCCTGCTGATCGAGCCCAGGCGCGGAAAGGGCAACCAGCGAAGAGGACACGGTGCCGAAGCCGGTGTCGGTGACGATGCACATGGCGCCGCCGGGGCCGGCGTCGGGGTCGTGGTCACGGGACGCCAGCAGGCGGATCCAGGCGTCCCAGTCGCCGCGCTCGGGATCCGGCGCCCCCACCTCGCTGAACCGCGGCAGGAAGCGGCGCACGCGCGATGAGTCCGGGGCATCGAGGCCGCGCGCCACGACCATCGAAAGCCCTTCCGGCAGCGGCGTGGCGGTCACCCGCCGGCCGCTTGCGCCGCCGACCAGGAGGAAGGCGTCGCGGGCATCGGCGACCACCAGGTTGAAGGGCCGGTAGGCGCCGGCGTCGAGATGGCCGAGCGCCTCGGCGGCGGACACCGCGTCGGCGTGGTCGAGGGCCTCCAGCGGCAGCTCGCCGCGGCTGCGCAGGCCGTCGGCTGGCCCCAGGCTGCCCGGACGGTTGAGCACCGCGGCGATCATGCCGCGGTCGTTGACGCCGAGCCAGGTGCCGAACGCCAGCAGATCGATGCCGCCGACCACGTCGTCGCGCTCCGCCCAGTGGCGGGCCGGAGGGCGCGTCGGCCGGCCCGCCATCTCGTCGCGGTTGGCCGCGAGGAGCAGCGGCCAGGCGTGATCGGGCCGGCGCAGGAGGACCACGGTGCACATGGCGCCGCAGGGAAGCACAGCCGGCGCCTGCGGTCCAGGGCACGAACGGGCAGGCCTCCCTTGCCTGCCCCCGTCGGGCCGCCTACATCGAACTGTCGTTTCCGCCATCGTGAGGACTTCCGGTTGGTTCCAAGGCTCTCTATGCTGGCGCCGAACCCGTTCACGGAGTCGGGCCGGTGACATTCGTACGCACCATCGCAATCGGCGCACTCGGCCTGTCGGCGATCGCCTGCCGGGCGGCGGCGGCCGAGGACGTTGTCCTGCAGCCGCACCGCGCTTTCTATAGCGTCGCGCTGGCCAGCGCGCGCTCCGACGGCGACGTCGTCGGCGCCTCCGGCGGAATGGAGGTCACCCTCGGCAAGGCATGCGACGGCTGGCACATCAGCCAGCGCTTCGTCCTCGACCTCGAGGCGGCGGCCGGCGACGTGGTGCGCCAGGACCTCAGCTTTGCGGCCTGGGAAAGCTCGGATTCGCGCCACTACCGGTTCACCGCGCGGGAGAAGTTCGGCGACGAGGCGACCGAGTACCGCGGCGAAGCCGACCGCCGGCAGAAGGGCGTCGGCAAGGCTGCGTTCACCGCCCCCGACGACCGCTCGTTCCCGCTGCCCGAGGCCGTGCTGTTCCCGGTATCGCACACCCGGGCCATCATCCGGGCCGCCCGCCGGGGCGGCAGACTGGTCACCGCGCCGGTATTCGACGGCGCGGTCGGCAAGGGCGCGCAGGAGACCGTCACCTTCGTCGGCCAGCGGGTCGACGGCAGCGGCATGCCGGGGACCCAGCACGGTCCCCTGCTCAAGCACCCCGGCTGGCGCGTCCGCACCGCCTATTTCGACCCCGGATCCTCCGACGCGCCGCCCGAGTTCGAGGTCGGCATGACGCAGCTCGACAACGGCGTGGCGACCGGGATCCGCCTCGACTATGCGAGCTTCTCCCTCCAGCTCAAGCTGACGCGGCTGGAGCCGCTGCCGGAACCTGACTGCTGAGACGCCTCAGCCCTGCGCGTAGGGGTCCTCGAGGCGGACGATGTCGTCCTCGCCCAGGTAGCTGCCCGACTGCACCTCGATCACGCTCAGCGGGACCTTGCCCGGATTCTCCAGCCGGTGCGGCTGCCCTTCGCGGACGGCAGCGGACTCGTGAGCCTCGAGGATGAGGGTCTGCTCGCCGCAGGTGACCCGGGCGGTGCCTTCGATCACCACCCAGTGCTCGCTGCGCTGGCGGTGGAACTGCAGCGGCATCACGCCCCCGGGCTTCACCACCAGCTGCCTGACCTGGAAGTGCTCCCCCGCCTGGACGATATGGTACGAGCCCCAGGGACGGTAGATGGTGGCGTGGGCGGCGTGTTCGCCGCGCCCGGAATCCCGCAGGCGATTGACGAGCAGCTTGACGTCCTGGGCGGTGGCGCGGGTGGTCACCAGAACCGCGTCCTCGGTTCCTACCACCACCGCGTTATCGATCCCGACCGCGGCCACCATGGGGCCGGATTCGACACGGATGTAGGAATCGTTGACGTCTTCGGCGAGGACGTCGCCCACCAGGACGTTGCCGTTGCGGTCCTTGTCCGAGAACTCCCACAGCGCGGTCCACGCGCCGATGTCGCTCCACCCCATGTCGACCGGCACCACCGCGGCGCGATGGGTGCGTTCCATCACGGCGTAGTCGACCGAGATCGACGGTGAGCGCTCGAAGCTGCCCGCCTCCAGGCGCAGGAAGTCGAGGTCGCGACGCGCCGCCGCGACCGCCCCCCGGCAAGCCTCCAGGATCGACGGTTCGAAGCGGTCGATCTCGGCCAGGCAGGCGCAGGCGGGAAACAGGAACATGCCGCTGTTCCAGAAGTAGCTTCCGGCGGCCAGGTAATCGGCAGCGGTGGCCAGGTCCGGCTTCTCGACGAACAGCTCGACGGCGCGCACCCCGACCAGCCCCGGCAGCGGCTCGCCGGCGCGGATGTAGCCGTAGCTGGTCTCGGGGCGATCCGGCTTGACCCCGAAGGTGACGAGGCGGCCGGCGGCGGCCGCTTCCGCCGCGGTCAGGACGGCGTCGCGGAACGCCTCGCCGTCGCGCACCACGTGGTCGGAGGGCAGCACCAGCATCAGGCCGTCGGGGTCCCGCTCGCACACCAGCAGGGCCGCGGCGGTAACCGCCGGCGCGGTGTTGCGCCCGGTCGGCTCGAGCACGATCGTCGCCTCGATCCCGCTGCGGCCGAGCAACTCGGCGACCAGGAAGCGGTGGGCCTCGTTGCAGATCACGATCGGGCTGGCGAACCGGCTGCCGCGCGCCCGCGACGCGGTCTCCTCGATCATCGAGCGCGAGCCGGCCAGGGGCAGAAGCTGTTTCGGGTACTCGGCGCGCGACATCGGCCACAGACGTGCGCCGACGCCGCCGGACAACACGACCGGGTGGATGCGGGGGAATGACGGCTCGACCATGGCGGCTCCGCGCGCGAAAGGAATTCCTTATCTACGCAAACGGCGCCGCCGCGCAAGCTCCGCGGCGGATCCCGGGCACCGGCGCGCGGCGCGCTGCCAAAGCCGGCGCCGCGGTGCTATGCTGCGCGCGGGGGCGAACGCCCCCCGGGGAGGGCGCAAATGGGGTGGCTTCTGCGCAAGATCGACCAGGTGGTGGCGGCCGTGCTCGCCGGGTCCGTCGGCGTGTCGCTGTCGCAGTTGCAGGCGTTCATGCACCAGTACCTGCAGCGGCTCGGCGGCCACCTCGACGAGGCCCGCCGCAACTTCGATCAGCTCGGCAGCGCACCGCAACTCCAGGTCCTCGAGGAACGGTCGCGCCAGCTACTGCTCGACGCGGCGGCTGGCCGGGTCGGCGAGATCGAGCAGGCGCGCGACACCATCCTCGGCGCCGGCCCCTTCTTGCGCCCGTTCGTATTCGTGCGCGAGGCCGATCCCGAGATCGCGATGGCGGCACTGCGCGACTTCCAGCCGGCGATCCCGGTCGACGCGGCCTCGCTGGGCTACGCCCTGGCCGGAGTTGTGCTGGCGCTGCTCGTCTACGACCTCGTCAAGGCGCCGTTCGTGCTCGCCTCCCGCCGTCGCCGGCACCGCGTCCACTGAGCCGGCCGCACGCCTTGCCCGGGGCCCGTCCCATCTGCTATCTGGACATACCCACCGCGTCGCCGCGATCGGGCCCGTAGCTCAACTGGTCAGAGCCGGCCGCTCATAACGGTCTGGTTGCAGGTTCGAATCCTGCCGGGCCCACCAATAATTTTTTCCTTCCTCGGTTTATGTCCTCCCCACCACCAGGTCTCGAAGGCTGCCAGAAGAACCATTCACAATCCGACGTTCACAATCCGACTTGACGCTGTTCGATTGTGAAGACTACGCTTTTTTGGCCAAGAAACCCTCTTCGGGAGCAAACTCCTATGCGCGCCAAGAGCATTGCCGCGATCCTGGTCCTCGCAGGCGCGGTCGCATCCGCTTCTGCCGCCGACCTGAAGGTCGGGCTTTCGGCCGTCGTGACATCGATGGATCCGCAGTTCTACGTCATCGGCCCCAACAGCGCGATGGCCAGGAACATTTTCGACGGGCTGGTCAACCAGGACGCCAACCAGCGCGTCCAACCTGCCCTTGCCGAATCATGGCGGACGGTCGACGACGTCACGTGGGAGTTCAAGCTTCGCAAGGGGGTGAAGTTTCACGACGGATCCGAGTTCGACGCCGCCGATGTCGTCGCCAGCCTTCGCCGCGTCCCGGCCGCCGCGGTGGGAAGCCCGAGCTCGTTCCTGCTGTACGTCAAGGGGATCAAGGACGTGCAGGCGGTCGATCCGGCCACAGTCCGGATCGTCACCGAAGGACCTCTCCCGCTGCTCGCCAACAACCTGAGCCGGATCGCAATCCTGCCGAGCGAGGTCGAGACGTTCTCGAGCAAGACCCTGGATTCTGGGAAGGGCGTCATCGGCACCGGTCCCTACAAATTCGTCGAGTGGCAGCCGGATTCGCACGTCACGCTGGCCCGCAACGAAGCCTATTGGGGCGCCAAGCCGGAGTGGGCAGGCGTCACCTTCCGGTTCATCACGAACGCGCGCACCCGGGTGGCATCGCTGCTTGCCGGCGACGTCGACATGATCGAAGAAGTGCCGAGCCAGGATCTCGGAACGGTACGCACCTCGGGCCGCGCCACGCTGGTGAACGCGGTCAGCAACCGGGTCATGTATCTCCACATGGATCAGTTCCGTGCGGAATCCCCGTTCTCCGCGGCTGCCAATGGCAAGAATCCGATGGTGGATGTCCGGGTGAGGCGCGCCCTCTCGATGGCCATCAACCGCGAAGCTCTGGTCGACCGGATCATGGAAGGCGAGGGCATTCCGACCGGACAACTGGTTCCGGAAGGATACTTCGGGTACGTGCCCGGGCTGAAGCCGGTGCCGTTCAGCGTCGATGGAGCCAAGAAGCTGCTGGCCGAGGCCGGTTACGGCGACGGCTTCAAGCTCACGTTCCATGCCTCGAACGACCGCTACCCGAACGACGCCAAGATCGCGCAGGCGATCGGGCAGATGTTCACACGCATCGGCGTGGCCACCGAGGTCGTGACGATGCCCGGCGCGGTCTACTTCCCGCGTGCCTCCAAGCTCGAGTTCAGCCTGATCATGGGCGGTGCCGCGGTAGAGACCGGCGAGGCCTCCGGCGTGCTCGGGCCACTGCTCGCCACCTTTGGACCCAACAAGGGCGCCGGGAACCGTGGGCGCTATTCGAGCCCGGCCTTCGATGCCGCGTTCGATGCGGCGCTCAAGACGGTCGACGATGCCAAGCGCGAGGAACTCCTCCAGCAAGCGATGCGGGTCGGCATGGAGGACGTCGGCGTCATCCCGCTCTTCTTCATGGTCAAGAACTGGGGCCTGCGCAACGGGCTTACCATGAAGGCCCGCACCGACGGCTACACGCTGGCGGAACTCATCGCCGGGCGTTGAGCGTGAGCAAGGGGAGCGCGATGTCGGATACCGGCTTTCATGGCGTGTTTCCGTACCTCGTCTCCCCCATCGACGCAGAGGGCCGCGTCAAGGACAAGGTGCTCGGCGATCTTGTCGAGCACCTCATCGGGGCCGGCGTGCATGGCCTGACACCGCTCGGCAGCACCGGGGAATTCGCCTACCTGAACAATCGCCAGCGTCAGCGTATCGTCGAGGTTGTCGTCGAGGCGACGAGGGGGCGGGTTCCGGTGGTGGCCGGGGTGGCGGCGACGACCACCGCCGATGCGGTCGCCCAGGCGAAGCGCGTGGAGGCTGCGGGCGCCGACGGCATCCTCGCCATCCTGGAAGCCTACTTTCCGGTCGCCGACGCCGGGGTGGAGGCTTACTTCCGCGCCATCGCGGAGGCGGTGGGCTGCCCGGTGGTCCTGTACACCAACCCGCAGTTCCAGCGCTCCGACCTGTCGATTCCCGTCATCCGGCGACTCTCGGAAATCCCAAACGTCCGTTACCTCAAGGACGCCTCCACCAACACCGGCCGGCTGCTCTCGATCCTCAACGCAACCGAGGGGAGGATGACGATATTCGCCGCGTCCTCGCACATCCCGCTCTGCGTGATGATGATCGGTGGCGCCGGCTGGATGGCGGGACCGGCCTGCCTCGTTCCCGAGCTCAGCGTGCGGCTCTACGAGTTGGCCAGGGAACGCCAGTGGGAGGCGGCCTTCGAACTCCAGAAGCCGCTCTGGCGCATCAACCAGGCGTTCGCGAAACACGCGCTCGCCGCATGCGTCAAGGCGGGGCTCGAAATCCGGGGCTTCGCGGTTGGCGCGCCGCTGCCGCCGCAGGCCTCACTCGATGCGGGCGCGCGGGCGGAACTCGCGGAGCTCCTGCATGACCTCGACGCATTGCGGAAAGGAAGCCGAATTGGCACGGCCGATCATCATTGACACCGACCCCGGCATCGACGACGCCGTGGCCCTGCTGCTGGCCTTCGCCTCGCCCGAGTTCGACATCAAGGGCGTGACCGTCGTCTCCGGCAACGTGGCCCTGGAGCACACCGTCCGGAACACCCTTCAGGTCTGCGAGCTGGCGGACCGTCGCGACGTGCCCGTCTATCCCGGGTGCACCCGGCCGATGCTTCGAGACCCCGTGTACGGGCTGTTCAGCGGCCAGGGCGGCCTTGGCAAGACGGAGCTGCCCCCCCCGACCATGACGGTTCGGGAAACGCACGCCGTCGACTACCTGGTGGCCGCACTGACGGACGCCGCACGGGCGGGCGAGCCCGTCACCCTGTGCACCCTCGGCCCCTTGACCAATGTGGCCCTGGCCCTGGCCCACACGCCGCGGATCCGCGACGGCATCGAGAGCATCGTGATGATGGCGGGCGCCTTCCGGGAACTCGGCAACCGGTCCATCTCCGCCGAGTTCAACATCCTGGTCGACCCCCACGCCGCGCACATCGTGTTCGAGGCGGGAATCCCGATCGTCATGCTCCCGCTCGACGTCACCCATCAGGCGATGGCTACCCCTGCGCGCATCGATGCCATCCGCGCGGTCGGCAACCCGGTGACGGACGTCGTGGCGGACATCCTGACGTTCTGGGACAGGAAGGACTCCAAGCGTTTCGGGGGTCGCGGTGGCCCCCTCCACGATCCCCTGGTGCTCGACTATCTCCTTGCTCCCGAGCACTACGGCAGCGACGAGGCCCGCGTCTGGGTGGAGCACTCGAGCGAACTGCTCATGGGCCACACGGTTGCCGACTTCTGGGGCAAGACGGGCGAGAAGCCGAACGCGAAGGTCGTCCTCAAGGTGGACGCAGACGCCTTTTTCGAGCTTCTTGGCAGGCGGCTGGCGAAGTACGCCCGCGGCTGAGCCATGAGTCCCCTGCCCGTCATCATCGACTGCGATCCGGGAGTCGATGATGCCGTTGCGATTCTGCTGGCCCTCGCCTCCCCCGAGCTCGAGGTCCTCGGCATCACGACGGTGGCTGGGAACGTCGCGGGCGCGCTGACCGCAAAGAATGCGAGGAAGGTCTGCGAGCTCGCCGGCCGCCGCGACATCGGCGTCTTCGCCGGGTGCGAGCGGCCCCTGCTTCGCCCCCAGATCTTCGGCAAGTACAAGGAAGGGGGCGGGCTGGCCGGCGACACGCTGCCGGAACCGACCATGCCGCTCGGCTCGTCGCACGCGGTCGACTTCCTGCGGGCCGCCCTGGCCGCGCCGAGGCCCGTCAAGGTGACCCTGTGCACCATGGGCCCCTTGACCAACGTGGCCGTCGCGCTCGCCCGAGACCCCGGCCTTGCCGCCCGCATCGAACGGATCGTAAGCATGGGCGGGGCATTCACCGCCCTGGGCAATCGCTCCCCCGCGGCCGAGTTCAACGTCCTGGCCGACCCTCACGCCGCCCACGTCGTTCTGCGCTCGGGGGTGCCGATCGATCTTTTGCCCCTCGATCTCACCTTCCAGGCGCTGGCAACGCCGGAGTGGCTCTCCGGCATCGAGGAGATCGGACGAATAGGGATCGTCGTCCACCGGCTGCTCACGTATTTTGACCGCAGCGACCTTGCGCGCTTCGGCAGACCCGGAGGTCCGCTGCACGACCCCCTCGTCATCGCCAGCCTCCTGTGGCCGGAGATCTTTTCCGGCCAAAGCGCCTGGGTCGGCGTCGACTTGGCGGGCCGACGGACCCTCGGCCACACGTGCATCGCCTGGGGTGGAGCAGGTGGGCGAGCGGCCAACGCGAGAGTGCTGACGCAGGTCGACTCGGCAGCCTTCTTCCTGCGCCTGAAGGAGCGTCTGGTCCTATTTGTTCAAGGCGTATCCGGCACTCGCGAGTGAGGCCCTTGTGTAGAGGAAAATGAACTCGCACGGTTCATCGAACGGATTATAGAACCAGTGGGTCGCACCCCGGGGCATCCATAGAGTATCGCCCGCCTGCACCTCGAACTCCTCATCGCCGCATCCGGAGATGCCGCGCCCCTTGAGGATGTACATGATCTCCTCCGCCTCGGGGTGGGCGTGCTTCTTGTGAATCGAGGTGTGCGGAGCGAAACGGCTGAAGCCGAACGTCACGTCCTCGGCTCCGACCTCCTGGGCGTCCACCAGGATCACCCTCGAGGCGCCTTCCAGATCCTTGATCGGCTCACTGCGCCCTTCGCCGGGACGGATTAGGTATCTGTTCGCCATTTCGACTCCTCGTGCGTCTACTTGATCAGCCCCGGCAGAATGGTGCTCAGGGGCGGGAAGAAGATGAGAAGGATCAGCACCGCGAGCGAGACCAGGAAGAACGGCGCGCTGCCGGCGAACACGTCCTCCAAGCTCACATCGGGCTCGGCCACGGCCTTGGCGCCGTAGACGCACAGGCCGACAGGCGGCGTGATCATGCCGATCTCGATCGCCATGATGACGACGACGGCGTACCAGATCGGGTCGAGTCCCATCGCGCGGACCACGGGCAGCAGGATCGGCAGCGTGATGGACAGCATCGAGATGGAGTCGAGCAGGCAGCCCAGCACGAGGTAAAGCAGCGCAATCGCAATGAGGAACCCGTACGTCGAGAGCTCCATGTCGATGATCAGCTTTGCCGCCTTGGGCGCCACACCCGAAAGCACCAGGAATTGGGTGAAGATCGCGGCGCCTCCGAAGATGAGAAAGATCATCGCCGACACCTTGGCGGTCTCGACGAACGCCGGCCATGCGGCCGCCGCCCACTGCCCGCGTTTGGTGGCCACGATGATCAGGAACACCACGAAGGTGGCGACGGCGGCAGCCTCGGTCGGCGTGAAGACGCCACCGAACAGGCCCCCGAAGATGACCGCGGCCACGATCATCACCGGCCACAGCCCCTTGAGGCTGGCGAAGCGCTCGCGCCATGTGATGATGCCCTCGCGATCGGACGCCATCAGCGACGGCTTCATCTTGAGCATTCCCCAGATGGTGCCCGAGTAGGCCGCCGCCAGAAGCAGGCCGGGCGTCACCCCGGCGATCAGCAGCTTGCCCACCGAGTCTCCCGACAGCACCCCGTAGACGACCATCAGGATGCTGGGCGGGATCAGCATGCCGATCAGGCCCGACGAAGCGCAGATGCCGTAGGCGAGACGCTTGTCCATCCCTTGGCGCCGCATCTCAGGCGCGGCGATGACTGAGAACACCGAGGAGGTCACCAGCGAGGTGCCGCAGATCGTGCCGAACAGCGTGCAGCTGAACACGGTGGAAATGCCCATGCCGCCGCGCACCCCGGAGACCCACTTGTTGAGCGAGGTGAAGATGTTGCCCGAGAGGTCTCCGGTCGACGCCATGTACCCCATGAGGATGAACATCGGCACCGGCAGGAGCGCAAAGGACGCCACCTTGTCGTAGAAGACGTTGACGGAGCCCCACAGCGCCGGCTCCAGACCGACGATCGCCCAGGTGCCGAGGAAGCCGACCGCGCCGAGGGCGAGGCCGATGTGGACGCCGAAAGCGAGCAGGACGAAGAGCGCGACGATTCCCAGCAGGGCGATCGAGACCGGGTCCATGTTTCAGGCCTTTCCCGGGGCCGGGCCGCCCCGCAACGTGCGGACAAGCTGATACGCGCATTCCAGGCTGATCAGCGCCATCCCGAGCGGCATGCCGAGCTTGCCGGCCCACCAGTAAAGCGTGATGGCCGCAAGGACCGTCTCGTTGATGACGTACGAGGACCAGAAGCTGATCCAGCTGATGTACGTCATGGTGGCGAAGAAGCCGACGCCGATGAGATAGGTCAGGCAGTCGCTGAGGAACGCGGCCCGCGGCCCCATCCTCCCCGTGAGCATCGTGACCCGGACATGGCTCCCCGCCGCGAGGGCAAAGGCCATCGGCAGGAAGATGACGTAAGGCTCGACCAGCTGGCTGATTTCGACCGTCGCCGGAAATGGCTTCAACAGCGCATAGCGGAACAGCGTGTCCGCCGTGATCATGAGCACCAGGCCGAACAGCGCGGCGGCCGAGATCACCACTCCGGCGTACCTGAGGCCTCTCAGGAGGCGTTCGAGACGATCGAGCATGCCGCTCTCGCTCATCATCGCACCGCTCCTCACGCTTCGGCCAGATCGGAGGCAGGCGCCTCCTCGCCGGCCGACGGCGGACGCCCCAGGCCCAGGAGCCGCAACGCGTTCAGCAGAAAGCGGTCGCGCTCGGCCACGAGGGCGGCATGGTCGCGCCGCGTCCAGTCGTGGAAACCCTGCCCCGCGGCGACGCCCTTGCGGCCTTCGTCCGCCAGCTTGCGCATAAGCGGGGTCGCCCGGGGTTCGTTGTAGAGGCTGGGAAGCACGGTGTCCTGTACCGACAGGCAGAGGTCGATGCCTACCGTGTCAACGTGCTCCAGCGGCCCCCAGGCCGGGAAGCGCAAGCCCATGCCCAGCTTGACCGAGGTGTCGACGTCGGCAGCGCTGGCAAGTCCGGAATCGACAATTGCGCTGGCCTCCCGGATGATCGCCTGCAGGATCCGGTTGGCGAGCTGTCCCGGCAGGTCGCGACGGACAATGACCGGCGCCTTGCCCCAACTCAGCAGGACCCGCCGCAGCTCGGTCGCGGTCTCCTCCCGCGTTCCTTCGCCCATAACGACCTCGACCAGGGGAACGAGGTGGCCGGGGAACCAGAAATGGGTGGTCGCCGCCCGTTCGGGATGGCGGAGACCGGCTGCAATCTCGGAGATGCGCAGTCCCGACGTATTGCTGGTGAGGAGAACCTCCGGGGCGATGTGCCTCTCGATGTCCCGGAACAAGGCTTGCTTCGCCGGCAGGTTCTCGGTGATGGCCTCGATCACCCAGAATGCACCGGCGAGGGCATGCGGCAGGTCGGCATCGCAGGCGATCCGCGCGGCAGCGCGGGCGGCTTCGGCCTCGGATGCCAACCCGCCGGCGGCGAGCTGGCGGAGATGGCTGGCTGCAGCGGTCGCCGCGTTGGCGGCCTTGCCCGCGGCCGTATCGTACAGTTTGACGGGATGCCCGGCGAGCGCCGCCGAGGCTGCGATGCCCGAACCCATCAGGCCCGCTCCGACGATCGTAATCTGCGGCCGAGCCGCCATTCTCCCCTCCTCCACCGTTGCCGGCCGCATGCGAGGATGCAGCCGGCCTCGCCAAGTCTGCCCGCAGGGATGCGACGTCGATTGTCGCCCGGCGGTCGTCGCCTTCCTCAGTCCTCGGCGCCGTTGGGCTCGATCACGACCTTGATCGCGCCGTCGCGCCGCTTGACGAAGGTGTCGAGGGCCTTCCCGAAATCCTCGAGCGGGAAGGTATGGCTTATCAGGTCCTTCACCACGACCTGCCCAGCGGCGATCATCTGGATGATCTTGCGCGAGACGTTCGGGTTGGCCCGCGACCCGAAGATCGCGATCTCGTTGTGCACGATGTACTTGAAGGGCAGGGGCTCGGCCACCGTATCCGGCGGTACCCCCAGCAGGGAGACCTTGCCGCCCTTGCGCACCATCCGCACCGCTTGCGCAAAGGTGCCGGCGGCGCCTGAGCATTCGAAGGCCTCGTCGACGCCGAGGCCGTCCGTCAAGTCGCGCACTGCCTTCACCGGTTCTTCCTTCTCGAAGTCGATGACGGCGTCCGCCCCTTTCTCTGCCGCCGCCTTCAGGCGGGCGCCGCGGCCGACCACGATCACCCGTGCCGCCCCCAGAGCCTTGGCGAAGCGGACTGCGATCAGGCCGATCGGGCCGGGACCGATCACCACCACCGTGCCGCCCGGGGTGACACCGGAGAGCTCCATGCCGTGCAGCGTCACGCCGGCGGTGTCGACCAGGGCGCCTTCGCGGAAGGAGACGGCTTTCGGCAGATGGTTGATGCTGCGGATCGAGTAGACGTTGTACTGGGCATAAGCGCCCTGGGAGACGAACCCGTAATGCCTGTGTCCGGTCGCCGCCACCCCGTAATTCTCGCAAAGATTGTACCGGCCCTGCAGGCAGTTGCGGCAGTAGCCGCAGCCCTTGTGCGCCTCACCGGCCACGCGGTCGCCGGACTTGAAGCCGAGGACGCCTTCACCGACCTCGACCACCTCGCCCGACCACTCGTGACCGGGGATGAATGGGTACGACGGCGGCCAGATGCCGGCGAGGCCGCCGCGAATGATCTCGGGGTCGCTGCCGCAGATCGCGACGCCTCGGATTCGGCAGAGCACTTCGTGCGGTCCCGGCTTGGGAACATCCACATCCCTGACCTCGAATTCGCCGGGACTGGTTAGGACTAGGGCCTTCATACGGATTCTCCCCTGAGAGATGACGTGAGCGGTGCCGCGGCTGCGGACCCGTTCCGGTTGGTGACGATCTGGGCAAAGTTCTCCATGACGCGCTCCTCGGCGCGCTCGAGATGATGGTCGAGGGCGGCCGCGGCGGCCGCGGTGTCGCGCCGCTTCCAGGCGTCCAGGAAGGCCTTGTGCTCGGCAAAGGATTCGGAAATCTTGCGCTGCTTGTCGAAATCGGAGCGGATGACGACCTTCAGGATCGTCAGGATGTTGGCGTACACCTTCTTGATGTAGTCGTTCTCGCCCTTGTCGATGATGAGGCGGTGCGTCTCGACGTCCAGAGCATAGAAGCGCTCGAGGTCGCCGGCGGCGACCATCCGCTCGGCCTCCGCCATTCGCGCCTCGATTGCGGCCATCTCCTCGTCCGTGGTCCGTCTGATCGCGGCCCCGATCGCCGACATTTCGAGCATGTGCCGCAGCTGGAGGATGTCGCGGATGTCCTTCTGCGAGAAGCGGGCGACGTAGAACCGGCGGCGCACCACCTCGACCAGCCCTTCGCTGACCAGAAGCATGATGGCGTTGCGGACCAGGCTGCGGCTGACGCCGTAGCGTTCGGCGATCTCGCTGTCGATCAGTCGCTCCCCGGGACGGAACTCCCAGCGCACGATCATCTCCTTCAGGAGCTCGTACATCCTGTCGCTGAGGTTCTTGTGGACGATTTCCGTCACGTTCATCGGTGGCTCGACTCCGTCTGCCGGCGCGGTTCGGGAACCCGAACCAGGATACCTTGACAGATTTTGTGGTCAACAGTTAAAAGTTATCTGTTATCGCGAATCGGCCGACCCGGCGTCCGTGCGCGGCGACTCCGGCATCCCCGGGTTCAGACTGGGAGGAAGTCCCATGAAAATGTCTCGTGTATTCCTGGCCGCCTGCAGTGCGGCTGCGCTGATGACCGCCGCCGTTGCCCACGGCGCCGACAAGGTGGTGCTGCGCTTCTCTTCGGTGTCGGCGCCCCCCGGCCAGTCGCTCGACAGCGATGGCGTCAAGTGGTGGATGGACAAGGTCACCGAACGGACCAAGGGCGCCGTCACCTTCGAATCGTTCTGGGGGGCGTCGCTGGCCTCCGGCCCGGCCCACATCGAGATCCTGCAGAAGGGCATGGTCGACGTCGTCATGAGCTGCCGGATCTACACCCCCGGCAAGACGCCGCTCGGTCCGTTCCTTTACGCGATCCCGTTCGGCCCCACCGACATGAAGATGGTCGGCCGCGCCGTGCGCCAGATGCATGACGAGTTCCCGGTCCTGACGCAGGAGGTCGAGGCCCAGAACGCGATCCTGATCTCGAACTTCGTCACCATGCCCTACCACATCGCGAGCAAGAATCCCTTCAAGGCGCTCGAAGAGGTCAAGGGCAAGAAGATCGGCCTGATCGGCAAGTACTTCGGCCGCTGGGCTCAGGCAGCGGGCATGGTGCCGGTGGTCGCCCCGATGCACGAGCGCTACAACCTGCTCCAGTCGGGCGTGACCGAGATGGATTTCCATCCGATCACCCACATGAATGCCTTCAAGGTCCAGGAGCTGGCAAAGAACCTGGTCGAAGTCGACGCCATGGTCGGCAACCCCTGGGATCTCATGATGAACCTGCAGAAGTTCAAATCGCTGCCGGCCGACATCCAAAAGATCCTGCTGGACACCGGCCGCGAGGCGGAGATCGCCATGACCGACGAACTGGCGCCCAAGGTGGAGCGCGAGATCACCGCGGCATGGAAGTCGCAGGGGGTGACGTTCAGCAAGCTGGCCGCTGCCGAGCGGGACCAGTGGGCGTCCAAGGTCGACGACATCCCGGCGGAATGGGCGGCGGAAATGGCCGCCAAGGGGCTGCCCGGCTGGGAGATGATGGCGCGGTTCCAAGAGATCGCGGCCCAGAACGGCTACAAGTGGCCGCGGCAGTGGGCGGTGAAGAAGTAGACGGAAGGCCCTTCTCCGGGGAAAGCGGGGTGCAACGCCCGCTTTCCCCGAATTCTACGCAACCCCGCTACCGCTGGTGCTCCGACAACAGAGGCTTTCGATGCGCGAAGAGATCCTGGTCTACATCGGTACCTACACGGACCCCGTTCTTTTCGGCACCGGGCAGGTCCTGCAAGGCAAGGGCAAGGGGATCTATTTGTGTCGCCTGGATCTCGGCTCCGGCAGGCTGGAGCCGGTCGCCACGGAAACCGGCATCACCAACCCCTCATATCTCGCCTTCGACAGGACGGACGGATTCCTCTATGCGGTGAACGAGCTCAAGGAGTTCGAGGGCAAGCCGACCGGCACGGTCAGCGCCTTTGCCGTCGACCCGAAGAACCATAGGCTGCGGTACTTGAACCGGCAGCCGACGCACGGAACCGATCCCTGCCACGTCCTCGTCGCCGACGGGCTTGTCTTCGTCGCCAACTTCATGAGCGGCAGCGTGTGCGTCCTGCCGGTACGCGATGACGGCAGTCTCGGAAAGGCCTGCGACTTCGTCCAGCACATCGGCTCGAGTATCGACCCAGCGCGCCAAAGAGGCCCGCATGCCCATTCCGCCATTCTCGCCCCGGACGGACGCTTTGTGTTCGTTCCCGATCTCGGCCTCGACAAGCTCGTGATCTACCGCCTTGATGCAGCCTGCGGCAGGCTGGAGCCTCATGCGGTTCCCTGGATCAAGACGCGACCCGGGGCTGGCCCGCGCCACGTCGCCTTTCACCCCTCCGGGCGATTGGCCTTCCTGGTCAACGAATTGGATTCCACGCTGACGTCCCTGTCCTACGACCCGGCAGCCGGCCGGTTCGAGGAGTTGCATGTCGTTCCGACCCTGCCGGACGGCTTCGCCGGCCAGAGCACATGCGCTGACGTTCAGGTTGCGCCTTCGGGACGCCACGTCTATGCCTCGAACCGCGGCCACGACACCATCGCCACCTTCGCCGTCGACCTGGCGAAAGGAAGGCTCGAACTGATCGCTCACCAGGCAACCGGCGGGCGGACACCGCGAAGCTTCGGCATCGACCCATCCGGTCGTTTCCTGCTGGCGGCAAACCAGGACACCGATTCGGTCGTCACGTTCCGTATCGATCCCGAGCGGGGCACCCTGCGCGAGACGGGTCATGTTGCCCCAATCCCCACGCCCGTCTGCGTGAAGTTTCTGTCCTGAACGGATGCCGCGGGAGCGGCGCTGCAAACAGAGGCCATCCTCGCGCCGAGACGATCCTCGGGGGCTTCCGATCGAGACGACCTTCAACGGTCGCCAGCGACCGGGACAGCCGAAGCCGTCAATCGGGAGTGCGAGAGCTGCCTCCTCCACGCCGCCTGGGCACAAGCGCAGCTCGCGAACGGCATCTCTCCGAGAAGAGCTTGTGCTTGAGTGCGCGCTGATATACATTTGATAGACCGCCTTGATCGCATGGTACGCGTGCCTTTCTGCTAAGCGTTTGAGCTTTCCGGAAATGCGAAATGGCCGAGAAGACGGTGCAGCGGTGGGAGGATGTGATCCCGTGGTGGCGAGGTCCCTCGTACCGCGGTCTCGCCCTGCTTCACCAGCCCGCCGCAGGGCCGTTCCAGGCCGCCGGAGGGGTCATCTCCAGCGTCGATGGCGGGGTCTCGGACGGTAGACGGTTCCTGGTCTTTTCCAGCTGGGATGCCTGCTACGAGGGCGTGATTCGCCTGTTCGCCGAGGTCGGCTGCCAGGCCGACGGCCTGCCCCTGCTTTCGGGCGGACGCCTCCTCGACGGGGTGATGGGGCATGCGGCGATCGTCGCCGAGAACGGCAGCCTCGGTATCCTGACCGCGTCCCGGCTGCGCCCCTTTCTCCATCTGTTCCGCAACGCCGGCTCGCTCGACGATCCCCGGTTCGAGGAGCCGGAGGAGATTCGCCTCGAAGCCGACTGGCTGCACGAGGGGGAGCTCGTTCACAAGGCGGTGTTCGCCGACATCGACGGCGACGGTCGCCAGGAGTTGGTCGTCGGCACCGACTTCTGGAACGATTACTGGCCGGACGGCATCGAGTGGTTCGAGGAGGGATACCGCCCCTATGACGAGGACGGTCGCTGGCGCGGCGGCCCGCTGCGCGGCCACCTGTACGTGTTCGACAACGCCGGCACGCCGTTGGCCCCCGTCCTCGGCAGGGGCCGTCCGCTGCTGGCCGCCGGCACGCCGATCGAGGTCTACGGCATGGCCGCGCCGACCTTCGCCGACTTCCGCGGCAGCGGCCGGCTCGACCTCGTCTGCGGGGATTTCCTGGACCGCCTGCACTTCTTCGCCGGCCTCGGCGGCGGCGATTTCGCGGCACCCCGTCCGCTGCGCCGACCCGACGGCGCGGATCTCGTGCTCGACCACTGCATCCATTTCCCGGCCGCCGCCGGCTGGACGGGAAGCGGCAGCCCCGACCTTCTGGTCGGCGCCGAGGATGGCCGGGCCTGGCTGTTGCGGCATGCAGGACTGCTGGCCGACGGCGATCCGGCTTTCCATGACCCGGTCCCCGTCACCGCGACCGAGAGCCGCATCCACGCCGGCATCCTCCCGGTTCCCGCCGCCGCCGACTGGACCGGCCGCGACCGCGCCGATCTGATCGTCGGCAACAGCACCGGAGAGCTTCTGTTTTTCGCCGCCGGCGACGGCGCTGCGCCCGCCTACGCGCGCGGAGTGCCGCTTGAAGCGGGCGGCCGGCGGATCAGCATCCGCGCCGGCCGGCCGGGCTCTCTGCAGGGCCCCGCAGAAGTCAAGTTCGGCTACACCTGCCCCTGTGCCGCCGACTGGGACGGCGACGGCCTGCCCGACCTGCTGGTCAGCTCGGTGCTGGGCGAGCACCTCTTCTTCCGCTGCGCGGCGCTCGGCGACCCGCCCCGGTTCGAGCCCGGCCGTCTTCTGGCCTGGCAGGGCGAGCCCCTGCGCACCGCCTGGCGGGTCCGCCCCGCTGTGGTCGACTGGGAAGGCCAGGGAAGCCTCTCCTATGTCTCGCTCGATGACGAAGGAACCCTCGCGAGCTGGCGGCGGAAATCCGACACCGAACTCGAGGACAAGCGGCCTCTGCGTTTCGACAACGGCGAGCCGGTCCGCTTTACCGAGGACTTCGGCGGCGGCCGCGGGCGGATCAAGCTGTGCTTCTGGAAAGGCGCCGGCGGCAACGACTTGATCATCGGCACCCACAGCCGCGCCTCGGTGCCACCCGGTCCCGCAGGCGCGCCGCGGCATACCACAGGCCAGGCCGCGGTGCTGTTCCTGCGTAACGTCGGCACGCCCGAGGAGCCGCGGTTCGCCCTGCCCCGCCCCGTCTGCCATCGCGGGGAGCCGATCCGCCTCGGCATGCACGCCTGCTCCCCCGAGGCCTTCGACTGGCGGGGCGACGGCAGGCCCGACCTCCTGGTCGGCGCCGAGGACGGCACCCTGCTCTGGTTCAGACGCGAGGAGCTGTCGTGGTGAGGGAGCTTTCCCAGCACGTTGCCGTCGTCACCGGCAGCGCCCGCGGCATCGGCCGGGCGATCGCCGTCCGGCTGGCCGCCGAGGGAGCCGCGGTGGTCGTCAACGCCCTGTCCGAGGGCACCGCCGAGGCTCTCGCCGCCGAGCTGCGCAAGGCCGGCAGGCGGACGATCGGCGTGCGCGGCGACGTCGCCGACCCCGACGACGCGGCACGCCTCCTCGAAGCCTGCCGGGCCGAGTTCGGCGACTGCTCGCTGCTCGTCAACAACGCCGGCTTCGAGCAGCGCGTGCCCTTCGAGGCGCTCGATGTCGGCGACTGGGATCGCATGATCGCCGTCCACCTTCGCGGCACCTTCCTGTGCTGCCGGGCCGCGATCCCCGGCATGCTGCGGCTGGGCGAAGGCGCCATCGTCAACATCGTGTCCCGCCAGGGCCAGACCGGCGGCATCGAGGTCGCCCACTACGCCGCCGCCAAGGCCGGCGTCGTCGGCCTGACCAAGTCGCTGGCCCGCGAGTTCGGCCGCCGCGGGATCCGCGTCAATGCGGTGGCGCCGGGCCCCATCAATACCGACATGGCGGATGGCTTTGCCGGGGATTGGCGCGAGAAACGGATGGCGGAGCTGCCGCTCGGCTTCTTCGGCGAGTCCGGAGACGTCGCGGACACGGTGGCGTTCCTGGCATCGCCGCAGGCCCGGCTGTACACGGGCCAGACCCTGGCCCCGAACTGCGGCGGCCTGATGCTCGGCTGAACCAACGAACCATAGAGAGAGGAGACGAACATGAAGAGACGCGAGTTCCTGGCCTTGTCCGGATGCGGCGCGTTCGGGCTCGCCGCCTTGTCTTCGTTGGGGGCCCGCCCCGCGTGGGCCCAGCAGGTCACTCCGTTGTGGTTCAGCACGCTCTTCCATGGCGGCGACGCCAAGGCCATGGAAATGATCGTCAAGAAGCTCAACGAGGAGCAGAAGACGTTCCGGATCGACCTCACCCAGGGCGGGTGGACCGAGTACTACGCGCAGCTCTACAACGCGGTCGTGGCCGGCGTCGCGCCCAACATCGGAATCTGCCACGATTTCCGCTTCATCAGCACCGAGCCGGCGCTGTATCCGCTTGCCGACACGCCGGCGGGCAACCTGCTCGAGGTCATCAAGCTCGGCGAAGCGGACTTCGTCGCGCCCGCCTGGAAGCTGCCGCAGGTCAAGGGCGTACAGTACGGCATCCCGCTCGATCAGAGCATGATCGGCTTCTACTACAACAAGGCGATCTTCAAGGAGGCCGGCCTCGACCCCGAGACCCCGCCCAAGACCAGGGACGAGTTCGAGAAGGCCTGCGAGGCGATCAAGAAGACCGGCAAGCTCGCCTTCCACCCCGCATTCTCGAGCGCGCCGCGCTGGATCCGCCGCGCCTTTTTCCTGCTGCACTGGGGCGGCGGCGGCGAGCTGATCGAGAACAACAAGGCCGCCTTCAATACCCCGCACGGCCTGGAGGCGTTGACGTACCTGGTCGACATGGTCGGCAAGCGCGGCTGGAACAAGCCGGGAACGGACGCCAACAAGCAGTTCCTGGCCGGCGAGCTGGGCATGTGCTTCAACGGCACATGGTTCTACCTGACCGTGGCCGAGAGCAAGATCGACTACGGCAGCGGCGTCATGCCGACGTTCTATCAGAAGCCGAAGACCTGGGGTTCGGCACACAACCTGGTGCTGCCAAAGCAGCCGTCGGGCAAGGCCAACGAGGAACGGCTAAAGGTGGCGGCCAGCGCGATCAAGGCGATCTCCGACAACTCGTTCCTGTGGGGCCAGTACGGCGGCCACGTGCCGGTCCGCAAGGCGGCGCAGGAGGACGAGCGGCTGCGCTCCTCGGATACCTGGAAGAAGACGCTGCAGCACTTCGCCGCGATGTCCCAGAGCGGCGTTTTCCAGATGGAGCCGCAGCATCCCAAGATCGTCGAGTTCGACGACGCAATCGAGCCGATCCTGCAGGAGGCCTACAACGGCACCGTCAGCCCGAAGGACGCGCTGGACAAGGCCGAGAAGGCCGCCAACGACGTCCTCAAGGGCTAGCGGCAAGGATGGCCGGAGTCCCCTCTCCGCCCGCCAGGGCGGAGAGGGGCGGGCCGGAGGAGCCGAGGCATGCCTGAAAAGCCGACCCACGCGGAGATCCCCCTGTGGCTGTCGCCGGGACGCTGGCCGGCCCGCTACCGCGACCTCGCCGCCGGGGTCCTGTTCGTGCTGCCGTTCGCGGCGCTCTGGTTCGTGTTCATGATCCTGCCGATCCTGTACGGCTTCTGGATCAGCCTGCACGACTGGAACCCGCTGGTCGGCTCCAAGTTCGTCGGCGCCGGCAACTATCTCAAGCTGTTCGGCACTGCCAGGTTCTGGAGCGACTTCAAGACCACCCTCGTCTACTCGGTGCTCGTGATCCCGATGATCCTGGGATTCGGCCTTCTGTTCGCCGTCATGCTGCACCGGGTCCGGATCAGGGGGCGGGCCTTGCTGGAATCGGTCTTCTTCCTGCCGTACCTGCTCAACGTCTCGATCATCAGCATCCTGTGGACGTTCCTGTTCGACCCCGATGTCGGCATCGTGAACTACTATCTCCGCGCGCTCGGGTTCGACCCGCCGGCCGTCCTCAACGATCCGTTCTGGGTGCTGCCGGGCATCGCGCTCGCCACCGCGTGGTGGCTCTCCGGCTATCGGATGGTGGTGTTCAGCGCCGGGCTGAAGGCGATCCCCGATACCCTCTACGAGGCGGCGGCGCTTGACGGCGCGACACCCTGGCAGACGTTCCGCTCGATCACCCTGCCGCTCTTGAAGCCCAGCCTGCTGTTCGCGGCGGTGATCACGCTGGTGGGGGGCATGCGCACCTTCGGTCAGGTCATCCTCATGACCTCGGGCGGACCGGGGACCAGCTCGGAGGTGCTCGCCCTCTACATGTACCGGCTGGCGTTCGAGTTCCTGCGCTTCGGCGAGGCGGCGGCGGTCGGCTTCATCCTGTTCGCCGTGGTGTTCGTCGTCAGCCTGGGGCTGTTCCGAATGGTCGGACTGGGGTCACACCTGCGATGAAGCGCTCGCTCAAGTACGCGGCCTATTACGGGCTTGCTCTCCTGTGGTTCGTGCCGGTGCTGTGGATGACGAGCACGGCGCTGAAGCCGCGGTCCGAGATCATGAGCTTCACGCCGCAGTGGATCCCCTCGACCGTGACGCTCGACAACCTGCGACGGTTTCTCGAGGGCTACGACTACGTCACCTGGATGGTGAACTCGATGATCGTCGCCGCGGGGGCCACCGCCGTCACCCTGGTCACCGCGACGCTGGCGGCCTACGGCCTCGCGCGCGTGCAGTGGCCGGGCCGCAACGTCGTCTTCGTCGTACTGCTGACGGCGATGTTCATCCCGTGGGAGATCAACGCGATCCCGCTCTTTTTCATCGCCAAGGACCTCGGGCTCCTCAACACCTTCCAGGGGGTGTTCCTGCCCATTTCTGCGATGCCGATCAGCCTGTTCCTGCTGCGGCAGTTCTTCATCTCGATCCCGAGCGAGCTCGAGGATGCTGCCCGCATCGACGGCTGCGGGCACCTGCGGATCCTGCGCTACGTCATCATCCCGGTCTCCGGGCCGGCGTTCGCGGCGCTCGGCATCTTCATCTTCATCTTCTCGTGGAACGAGTTCTTCTGGTCGCTCATCGCGTTGCGCCAGTCCGACATGCTGACCCTGCCGATCGGCATGAAGACGCTCGTCTCGGCCCACGACATCCAGTACGACCTGCTGATGGCCGGCTCGTTCCTGGCCTCGCTGCCGGCGCTCATCGTTTTCATCGTGCTGCGCCGCCAGATCATCTCCGGCATCTCGATGGTCGGCGTCGGCAAGTAAGGCGCGTCGCCGGAGCCCTCCCCCGCCGCGAAGCTTCCTCCTGCGGTTTGCCGGGCCGCACCCCCACTTCCCGAAAATCCCTGCGAATTGCATCGATTTTTCCGATGAAATTTACGTTTATTATGATTTGACCTCGCAAATCGACATTTGTAACGTCGCGTGGGCATTAGAAATGGATGCAACGGACCAGAAGAGCTGGATCTGGCGAGAGCAAGGGCGACTTCTGTGCAATCCATGAGAGGGGAGTAGCAACTAGACCTAAGATTCGGAGGACGAATGACCACCTATTACATTGACGCATCCGGTGGCAGCGACAATAATACTGGAACCAGCCCAAGCAGCGCCTGGGCTTCAATCGAGAAGGTCAACCAGACCACTTTCAAGCCGGGCGACACCATCCTCTTCCATGGCGGCGACGTCTACGAAGCCACCTTGATCCCCAGCGGGTCCGGTACCGCGTCCAACCCCATCACCTACGGCGCGTACGGCAACGGTCCCGATCCCGTCTTCAAGGGAAGCGAGGACGTCTCCGACGCCAGCTGGACCAAGGTCGGCGGAAACGTCTGGAGCGTTCCGGTCGCCAACGAAGGTTCCTGGGATTGCGAGAACATCTGGCTCGACGGCAAGAGCGGCAACCCGGAATCGAGCACCCTCGGCGGCGTCGACCAGCCCGGCGACTGGTACTGGAATGGCGGCAAACTGTACGTCTACAGCGCCTCTGATCCTGCGAGCGCGTTCAAATCGGTCGAGGTGAACGTGCGCGATTACGGGATCAAGATCAACGGCGTCGACTACGTGCACATCGAGAACATCGAGGTCACCCAGGCGCGCCAGAACGTGCTGATCCAGAACAGCAAGGGGGCGGAACTCCTCAACCTCGAGGTGCACCAGAGCGTGCGTGACGGCATCCTGCTGAAGGAGGCGAACGACACGCTGATCCAGGGCGGATCGTCGCATGACAACGGCGTCGACGGGACGTCCGACAAGAACACCCACCTTGGCCACGGCGTGCTGATCAGCACCAACGCCGCCAACAACACCGTTTCCGGGATGAAGCTGTACAACAACGCCGAGGACGGCGTGCAATTCGGCAACTCGGCCGGCAGCGGCAACAAGATCATCGACAACGTCATCTACGGCAACCGCGAAGACGGCATCGACATCAAGAACGGCTCGCACTCGTTCACCGGCAACGAGATCTACGACAACAAGGAGAACGCGATCCTCGTCCACAACACGGCGGGGACGCAGACGCTGACCAACAACATCCTGAAGACCCAGGACAGCGGCAATCCGCTCGACGTCTCTTCCGGTGCCAAGGTCATCTCGAGCGGCAACTGGTACGAAGGCGTCAATTCGCAGACCCTTCACCTGCAGAGCAGCGCCGCCAACGGCTGCTCGTTCAGCAACGACACCTTCGTAGACGGCGGCGCCAGCATCAAGGTTTCGGTCGCGGTGCAGGGCGGCACCGGCCACACCTTCGACAACTCCACCTTCGTGATGCACAACAACGGCCACGCCATCAAGATCGAGGGCAGCGCCAAGGCCGCCATCACCGATTCCATCATCTACGGCCACGGCGGCGATCTGATCAGTTCCGCCGCCAACGGCGTCGCCCTCGACCACAATGTGTACTGGGATGCCAAGGACGGTGCCACGTGGTTCACCATCGGCGGCTCGGGCAAGGGCAGCAGCTGGGCATCCGGTGTCGACGGCAGGGCCATCGTCGCCGATCCAAGATTCATCGACTGCGAGGGGGGCGACCTCAGCCTGAAGTCCGGCTCTCCGGCGGCAGGCTGCGGCTCCAACGCCACCAACGTCGGCGGAGATGCCGGCGGTGGGGATGGCACCGGAGGCGACACCGGCGGGCATACCGGCGGCGACACCGGTGGCGATGGTACCGGAGGCGACACCGGCGGGCATACCGGCGGCGACACCGGTGGCGATGGTACCGGAGGCGGCGGCACGGATGATGGAGACACCTGGACATTGCCGACGATCGACGGCAAGACCATGACCGGCACTTCGGGCAGCGACAAGCTCAACGGCGGCAGTGGCAACGATCTTCTCGAGGGGGTTGGCGGCAACGACAAGCTCTTCGGCCGCGGCGGCGACGACGTTCTCGTGGGCGGCGACGGCAACGACCTGCTCAAGGGCCTCAACGGCGACGACTGGTTGTTCGGGCAAGACGGCAGTGACACGCTGCGGGGCATCAACGGCAACGACGTCCTCGACGGCGGGGCGGGCGACGACCAGCTCTGGGGCGGCAGCGGGAACGACACCTTCGTCTTCTCCGCCGGGTCGGGAAAGGACGTGGTCCGGGACTTCGAACCGGGCAAGGACAAAATCGACCTCGGCGCCTGGTCGGGTGAAAGCCTCGATTCGATGGTCGGCCGCGCCGTCAGCGCCGGAGGTGACACGGTTCTTCGCTTCGCAGACGGAAGTCAGGCGGTTCTCAAGAACGTCAGCCTGTCGTCCCTGAACGAGGGCAGCTTCATCTTCGCGGGCTCGACCGACGAGGCATCGAACCCGGACCCCCAGGAACCGGCGGATCCGAGCCCGACCGACCCGGTCGATCCCGGGACCTCGGTTCCCACGGTTCCGGACCATCCCGGCGGCGCCTACAACACCGTCAACGGAACCGCGGGCGCGGACAAGATCGTGGGCCGCGGCTCGAATGACGAAATCGACGGCCGTGGCGGCAACGACCTCCTCAAAGGCGGGGCCGGCGACGACCTCCTCTTCGGCGGCGAGGGCAACGACGTCCTGCACGGTTCGGGCGGCAACGACGTCCTCTCCGGCGGTGCCGGCGACGACCAGCTGTGGGGCTGGGCCGGCAGCGACACCTTCGTCTTCGCCCCTGACGGCGGCGCCGACAGGATCAAGGACTTCCAGCCCGGGGTCGACCACATCGACCTGACAGCCTTCGGCATGACCGACGTTCAGGACCTGTTGGCGGAGGCGGGCAACCGCGGCGGCAACGCGATCCTCGACCTCGGCGACGGCAGCCAAGTCGAACTGGTGGGCGTTTCCCTGTCCGAACTCGGAAGCGACGACTTCGTCACCTGAGGGCCGCCCGATCGGTCCCTCAACCTGGAACGGCCGCCCGCGGGCGGCCGTTCTCTTTGGGAGGGCGAGCCACCGAGCCCGCTCGACCCGCCGACAGAATGCGCGGTTGATCGGATCGGAACTCTTCCGGCTCAGCCGTGGGCGGCGGCCGAGGGGCCTCCGCCGCCGCCGCCCTTGCGGCCGCGCATGTAGTGCTGCTCCGGGCGGTAGGGCTTCAGATTCGCCAGGATCCGGCTCAGTCTGGCGAAGGCGGCCCTGACGCTCCGCAGGAGGCTGGTCGCGTGGTTTATCAGCACGGTCATCGCGGTCGCCCGTCGTCAGCGAGAGTGGAACGGGATCCGCGGCGCGGATCCGGAGAACGAGATGTCGATCCGGTAGCTTTGGCGCTCGCCGGGCTGCAGGAGCCGCCCCGGCCCGCTGCCGCCGCCCGCGGTGCGCTCGCTGGTGCACGGCTCCACCGAGAGCACGCCGCACCGGGCGCGGAAGTCCCCCCACAGCTGCATCACCGGCAGGGTCATGGCGTCGAAAGCGAAGGCGATGCGCAGAGGCTCCTCGCCGTCGCCCGCCGGGGTGACGACCGTCCAGCCTGCCGCGCCCTCGCCGGCCGGATGGCACCGCGCCACCTCCGGCCCGCCGGCGGCAGGGAGTTCGAGCGGCCCCAGCACGCGCCGGCCGGCGGAGATCACGGTGGTTCCGGTCGCGATGGCCGGGTAGCCGAGGTTGAAGTGGTAGAGGATCTGATGCTCGGCCGCCGTGGGGCCGCAGTTCTCGACCACGTCAAGGATGCTCAGCCGATCGCCCCCGGCCTCGGCCTCGATGCGGCGCGACAGCCGCAGCACCTCGGCGCCATAGCGGCCCTGCACGACCTCGCCCTCGCAGAAGAGAAGCGGAGGATCGTGCGCCCAGTCCTCGCCGTGGGCGGTCAGGCGTGCCGGCGTCACCGGCAGGCCGCCGTGCATCGGACCGTCGCCCTGCGGCCGCCGGATCGCCTCCAGCCCGCAGGTCATCAGGAAGCCCGAGAAGCTGCCGTTGAACCCGGTGCCGCCGTTTGCCTGCGGCTCGTGCAGGCCGGGATGGCGGAAGCCGGCCGCGGACTGCCAGGCGAGCGGCACGCCGCGCCACGACAGAAGCCCGATGTCGAGCGAGCGGTCGGCCAGCACGGTGAAGTCGAGGCCGCCGCCGGTCGAGAAGAGAAGCGCGCGCACCCCCGCCTCGACGCCGTCCGCCAGGGTCACCGAACGGACGCTCGCCAACTGCCGCAGAGTCCCCACCAGGTCGGCAAGCACCGCCCTACTCCGCCGCCGCCGGCGCGCCCAGGTCGAGCCGCGCGTAGGCCTCCGCCGGAGCGTCGTTGGCGCGCATCAGGCGCACCATGAGATCGCGGAGCCGCCGCTCCTCGGGGCTGCCGCGCAGCGGGTTCTGCTGGCCGGGATCAGTAGCCAGGTCGTACAGTCTGGTGTCGCTCTCCAGCAGGGCGCCCGGACCGTAGTTGTTGTACATCGGCGAGCGATCGATGACCGGCACCTTGAGGAGCTTCGCCCCCTTGGTGAAACTGAAGCCGTCCGCGAGATCGGCCTGCGACAGCTCCTCGGGGGTGAACGGCGACCAGATGTGGGTCGGCATCAGCGTGTACTGGTAGACTTCCTGCTTCGCCAGGTCTCCCGGGAACCGGTGGTAGGTATAGCGGCCGTCGGTGATGTTCACGGCGCCGCCGAAATAGCCGAACAGGGCCGCCTCGCGCCGCACCTCGCCCTTGCGCATGCCGAGCAGGGAAAAGCCCTCCATGTCCGGCTCGGGAGCGGCGCCGAAGAGGTCGAGGAAGGTGGGCGCGATGTCGATCGTCTGGGTCAGCGACGAGGTTCGCGTGCCCGCCAGCTCGGGCGCCCGCGGGTCATGGATGAACAGCGGGATATGGACGATCTCCTCGTACATGTTCATCCGGTTCTTGGCCCAGAAGTCGTGCTCGCCGAGCAGGAAGCCGTGGTCGGTGGTGACGATCAGCGCGGTGTCCTTCCACAGGTCGTGGCGGTCGAAGTAGTCGAGCATCTGACCCATCAGGAAGTCGCACATCGACATGATGGCGTAGTAGTTGGCGCGCAGCTCCTCGCATTCCGCCGGCAGCTCGTCGACCCGGCCGTAGCGCGGCCAGTCTCGGACCGGCCCGTTCCAGCCGGTCTCGAACGGCTTCTTGAAGCGGGCCGGCGTGTAGAACGGCTCGTGCGGGTCGAAGCACTCGATCTGCAGGAGCCAATCGTCGGCGTCGCGGTTGCGGTCCAGGAACTCGAAGCCGTGGGCGAAGCACTTGACCGAGGGGAAGTCCTGCTCGTCCTTGATGAACTCGCGGTTGATGACGTTGCGCGAGAAGTACTTGCGCCGCTCGGTGGTGAACTGGCGGGCATGGTAGAGCTCGCGCAGCCGCTCCCAGTGCGGCTGCACCATCGCCTTCCACGGGTCTCCTTCCTGGCCGCGCACGAATTCGTAGGTGTCGTAGCGGTTGTGGTAGGTGGCGCCGCCGTCCTCCCAGTAGTGGAAGTGGTCGGTGATCAGGTGGCTGTAGACGCCCTTGCGGTAGAGCAGCTCGGGGAAGGCGTCGTCGAACGGCTCCATCGGGCCCCAGCTGCGGTGCAGGAAATTGAGCCGCCCGGTCAGCATGTCCCGCCGGGCCGGCATGCAGGGCAGGCTGCCGACGTAGTGGCGATCGAAGGTGACGGCGCGCTGCGCCAGGCGGTCGAAGTTCGGGGTGGGCACGCGGCTGCCGCCATAGGCGCCCAACAGGTGGCGGTTCAATGAATCGAAGAGGACGAACACGGCTTTCATGAACGCACTCCTACTTGATGGCGCCCCTGGTCAGCCCGGAGACGATGAAGCGCTGGCCGATGATCAGCAGCACCAGCGCCGGCACGATGGACAGCGCCGCGGCGGCGGCCATCTGGGTGTATTGGATCTCGTAGTCCTGGGCGAACTTGGCGATCGCGACCGGCACCGTGGCCGTCTGCTTCATGGTCAGGTTGAGGGCGACCGCGAACTCGTTCCACGAGAAGACGAAGGTCAGCACCGCGGTCGCCGCCAGCCCGGGTCGGATGATCGGAACCACGACCTTGCTCAGCAGGACCGGGGTCGAGGCGCCGTCGATGCGCGCCGCCTCGACCAGCTCCTGCGGCACGTCGCGCACGAACACGCCCATCAGCCACAGCGCCATCGGCAAATTGAGGGTGGTATGGGCGAGGATCAGGCCGAGGAAAGTGTTGTCCAGCCCGACGTGGCGGGCCATCGTGTACCACGCGCCAGCCAGCGCGATCGGTGGGATCATGTGGAACACCATGGCCCAGCCGAGGAAGGAATGGAGCACCCACGGGTGCCAGCGCATCCGGTAGAGCGACCACGCCGCCGAGGTGCCGATCACGAGGCACAGCGCCGTCGAGGCGACCCCGACCAGGATCGAGTTCCGGTAGTTGAGCAGGAAGTCCGAGGTCTTCGAGAACAGCACTTCCTCGAAGTTCATCAGCACCGGGGTGAAGGCGAAGTCGCCCATCAGGAGCGAGATCTGGGTCCGGAACCCCGCCGCGACCACCCACAGGACCGGGAAGACGACGACCACCGCGGCCGCCATCAGAACGCTCCGGCCCAACACCTGCGGGGCACGAAGCCGGCTCATGCCAGGCCCTCCCGGCCGCGGCGGGCGCTGAGCGACATCACCAGCAGCAGCGACACCAGGAAGATCACCGCCACCGCGATGGCCGAGCCGTAACCGACGCGGTCCTCGGTGAAGAAGCGGTGATAGAGGGTGAAGCTGATGACCTCGGTGGCGGTGCCGGGACCACCGCCGGTCAGCAGGTAGATCTCGTCGAACACCTTGAAGGCGAGCACCAGCCGGAAGGCGAAGGTCACGATGATGGTCGGCACCATCAAGGGGATGGTGACGTAGCGCAGCTCCTGCCAGCGGCTGGCACCGTCGATCTGGGCCGCCTCGTAGACGTCCTGCGGCAGCGATTCCAGGCCGGCCAGGAACAGGAGGAAGCAGAACGGCGTCCAGTGCCAGATGTCGACGATCACCACCGACAAGAGCGCGGTGGCCGGCGAGCCCAGCCAGTCGTGGGGCGCAGCCCCGAACGCCGCCACGACCTGATTCACCAGCCCGAAGTCGAAGTTGAGCATCAGCTTCCAGATCGCGCCGATGACGATGCCGGGGATCAGGATCGGCAGGATGAAGACGGTCCGGAAGGCGAGGCGGCCGCTCTTGATCCGCGTGCACAGGACGGCGAGCGCGAACCCCAGCACCATCTGGCCGCTGACCGCAGCGAAGGCGAACACCACCGTGTTGACCAGCCCCGCCCGCACCAGCGGATCCCCCGGCAGGGCCGCGTAGTGGTCGAACCCGACCGCCGACCACAGCGCGGTGCCGCCGACCCACCGGATCTCGTGGAAGCTGGTCGCCACCAGGTTGATCAGCGGCAGCACGCTGAGCACCAGCATGAAGCCGAGTGCGGGACCGAAGGTCGCCCACCGCCATGCGCGATCGTCGTTGAGCAACCGACTCCGGCGGGACAGCCGCCACGGCCCGCGGATGATCTCGGGGGAGCGGGAGGGCTTTGGCGGAGGGGGAGTCTTCAGCGCCAGAGCCATTTCACGCTCCCGGCGGTGTCCCTGTCGCCCTCACCCCGCCCCTCTCCCGCACCGCGGGAGAGGGAGGTTTGCGGCAGGGTGGGAGTGCACCGGAACTCCGGCTTGTCATGCCAAGCCCCCTCACGTCCGCCCGGTCCGGTAGCCGTGCCGCGCCATGATCGCCTGGATCTGGTCGGCCATCGCGTTCAGCGCCGCGTCGGGCGCCATTTCGCCGGCAATGGCGCGGTTCAGGCCGAGGTCGAGCACGGCGATGATCTCGCTCGCCTCGGGGAAGATGTAGATGTTGACCGCGTGCGGCAGCGCCTTGGCCAGAGGCTTCATCCACCGGTTGGCACGCTCGTCGGCCATCGGGTCTCGGTATGGCGCCGCGCTGACCGGGATGCCGCCCGCCTTCGCATAGTAGAGCTGCGCCTCCTTGGTCTGGAACCAGCGCAGGAACTCGACCGCGGCGCGCTTGCGGGCGTCGGGCACGTTCTTCGAAATGCCGCCCAGCCAGTGTCCCAGCGCCGGCGCCGTCGGAAGTCCCGGCCGATGCGGCGGCGGCGCGAACTCGACCTTGTCGACGACGGCTGACTTGTTCTTGTCGTCCATCTGCGAAACGGCGGCGACCACCACCATGACATGGGCGGCCTTCCCGGTCAGCATGTTCTGGATGACCTCCGCCTGGTCCTGCGAAGCCGTCTGCGGATGGCCGGCCTCGCGGGCGAGGCGAATGTAGTATTCCAGCGCCGCCACCCCTTTGTCGTCGGCCAGGGTGACGGTGTAGTCGCCGGCGTTCTGGTCCTTGAAGATGCCGCCGCCGAACCCGTACAGGTAAGGGTAGAAGTCGTAGGAGACGGTGTGGGTACCCCGCGCACCGCGCTGGACGATGCCGTAGCGTGACGGCGGCTTGTGCAGCTTCTTGGCATTGGCCTCCAGCTCAACAAAGGTCTCCGGCTCCTTGAGCCCGGCCTCCTTGTAGAGGTCGCCTCGGTAGTAGAGCATGGGCACGTTCGGCTGGATCGGCATCGACATCAGCTTGCCGCCCGCCTTCATCGCCTTCGTGGCGGGGTCGTAGAAAACGGTGTCGCCCAGCGTGTAGACGTCCTGGTCCAGCTTGAAGCCGGGCTCGATATCGGTGATCGGCTCGACGAAGCCGCCGGCGTACATCTCGGCGAACCAGCCCGAGTTCATGATCAGGATGTCGTACTGACCGCTCGCCGAGCGGACCGAGTTGCGTTGCTTCTCGAGCGATCCGGCGAACGGGTTGACGTCGAGATCGACCTTGTTTCCAGTGGTCTTCTCGTAAAGCTCGACGGTCTTGCGGAAGCTTTCGAACCACGGCGACTGGTTAATGACGATCGTAATCGGGGCGGCGGTGGCGGCCCAAAGGGGGCGTGTGACCGCGTAAGCGGCCGTCGCGCCCGCGGCCGCGAGCGCCTGACGACGTGTCACCTTGACGGCGTCCATGGCAGTTCCTCCCTACCGCGTCTCGTTCCAGAAAACGTGGCACTCATCTGCCATGCATACAAATGAGATAGCTTACGCTTGCCATAGCTAACATTTATGGCAATCAGTTCTTCGGCGCGACCGCACAAACGGTCCTCAGCTCTTCGATGATCGCCACCGCCGCGGGCGACAGCCAGCCGTCCTTGCGGCTGATGATGCCGGCTTCGCGCACCGCCGAGATTCTCGGCACCTTCAGCATGCGCAGGCCCTCGGCTTCGCTCCACTGGACCGACATCGAGCCGAGAAAACTCAAGGCGTCGGAGTCGCGGAGCATGTTGAGGATCAGGGCCATCGACTCCGTCTCGACGACAATCCGCGGCGGCGGCAGATCGACGGCGATGAACAGGGCCCGCAGGCGGCGTTGCGAGCGGGTGCTCGGGGGCGGTACGATCCACGGGAACTCCAGCAACTCGGCGGGCTCGGGCTGCTCCAGCCCCGCCAGGGGGTGGCCTTGCCGGCAGCACGGCCCCAGCTCGTCGGACGTCAGCCTCTCGATCAGCAGGTCCTGCGAAAGCTCCGGCGACGGCAGCTCCGCGACGACGAAATCGAGCTCGCCCCGCCTCAGCGCGCGCAGCAGGATGTCGTCGTAGCCGCCGACCACGCGCGCCTGGATGCCCGGGTTGCGCGTCACCGTGCGCGCCAGGCTGACCGGCAGGTGGCGGCGCAGCCAGGCCGGACCGGCCCCGATCGATACCGTCCCGACGGCGCCGCCGCGCAGCCATGCGATCTCGTTGACGGCATCCTGGACCTGGACATTGACCGTCTCGGCGTGGCGCAACAGGCTGTGGCCGAACTCCGTCAGCTGCACGCCCCGCGGCAGGCGATCGAACAGCATCACCCCCAGCTCCTCCTCGAGGGCGTGGATGCTCTTGGTCAAGGTCGGCTGGGCGACGCCGAGATCGGCGGCCGCTCCGGTAATGCTGAGGGTCTTCGCCACCGCCAGGAAGTACTCGAGCTGCCGCAGGTTCATCGGTCCGGCCATCCTCGCCCGTTGGCATGCGATGAGATGTTCGCGCTGCAGTTTCCGCCCGGTCCGCGGGCTATGGCAAGACCGGCTTGTTCGCCGGCGCCCTCTTGCTTCGAACCCTCCGCCGGGCGCATCTGTCATCCGGGGCCTGTTCAGCCGGGGGGAAGAGATGCCATCGCCCAGACTTCCGGACCGCCTCATGCCGCGCGCCGCACGCCACGGCCTGCGGCCCCTCTACGGGGACATCCACAACCACTGCAACATCTCGTATGGGCACGGCAGCCTGGCAGGTGCACTGGAGAACGCGCGCCGGCAGCTCGACTTTGTTTCGATCACCGGCCATGCCTACTGGCCCGACATGCCGGTCGACGATCCGCGCGTGGCACGGATCGTCGATTTTCACGTCAAGGGTTTCGCCAGGCTGGCCGAACTCTGGCCGGGCCACTTCGAGACCCTCGCCCGCTACCACAGGCCCGGGGAGTTCACCGTCTTTCCCGGCTACGAGATGCATTCCGCGGCCCACGGCGACTACACGATCGTGCTGCGCGACCTCGACCAGCGCGAGATGATCAAGGCCGACAGCCCGCGCGGCCTGCTGGCGGCCTTGCGCGCGGCCTACGGCGAACGGGCCTTCGCCTTTCCCCACCACATCGGCTACCGGCTGGGGGCGCGCGGCCTCAACTGGCAGAGCTTCTCCGAGGAACTGTCGCCGGTGCTGGAGCTGATCTCGATGCACGGCTGCGCCGAGACCTCGCTGACCGACCGCCCCTTCCTGCACTCGATGGGCCCGTGCGACGGCGCCAACACGGTGCACGCCGGCCTCAACGCCGGCCGCCTGTTCGGGGTGATTGGCAACACCGACCATCACAGCGGCTTCCCCGGCTCTTACGGCCACGGCCGCGGCGCCGTCTACGCGGCCGATAACAACGCCGAGGCGGTGTGGTCGGCGATCCACGCGCGATGCACCAATGCCCTGACCGGCGACAACGCCCACCTGTTCCTCACGGTGGGCGGCGCGGTGCAGGGCGGCATCGTCGCCCCCGGCAGTGCCCGGACCGTCGCCATCGAGGCGGTCGGCGGCAGCTTCATCGACTGCATCGACGTGATTCGCAACGGCCGTCTCGTACACCGCGTCACACCCGCCATCTCGCCGAGCCCGATCGACACTCCCGAACGCGGTTTCGAGACCATTCTCGCCCTTGAGCTCGGCTGGGGCAGCCGCGGCAGCTTCCACGACTGGCAGGGCTGGCTTGCGGTCAGGGGCGGCGAGATCCTGGGGGTGGAGCCGCGGCTGCGCGGGCCGGAGATCGTCTCTCCGCTCGAAGGCGGGGAGCACGCCGAGCACACCACCGTGGTGGCGCACGAAGGCGACCGCGTCCGTTTCGCCGTCCGCAGCTACGCCAATCCGAACAACGCCACCAGCGCGACCCAGGGCCTCGCGCTCCGCCTCAGGCTGGAGCAGGGCGCGCGCATCGAGGCGGAGTTCGACGGCCAACCTTTGGAAGTCGCGTCGGACCGGCTGCTGGCGGGCGCGCTGTCCGGCAACCTCGGACCGATCGACAGCCCGGCCTACCGCCTCCATCCCCTGCCCCGCCCGCACGAGTGGCAGTGGCAGGGGGAGCTGCCCCTGGAGCCGCTGGCCAGCGGCGACTGGCTGACGCTGCGGATGCGTCAGAGCAACGGTCAGTGGGCCTGGACCAGCCCGATCTTCTGCCGTTGAGGCCGAGCCGTGGGGGCCCCATGGACGACGCGAGTGCCGCTGCGCTGGTTGCCGCTTGCGCGCCCGGCTAGCGAAGATGGGATGGCAGCCAGGTCACCAGGGGCGGGAACACGGCGATCACTCCCAGGACGACGATGGCGGCCACGAGCAGAGGCAGCGTCTGAACGATCACCCGCGCCACCGAGGTCTGGGCGATGCCGGCGCAAAGATAGAGGCAGGTTCCGATGGGCGGCGTGACTAGGCCGTAGGCAAGCGCGATCACCATGATCACGCAGAAGTGGATCGGGTCCATGCCGAACTCTACGGCGATCGGAACCAGGATCGGACCCAGGATCAGCAGGGCCGGGGTCAGGTCGATCACCATGCCGACCAGGAGCAGGAAGACGACGCTGATCGCGAGAAAGATCGCCGGGCTGTTGGTGATTCCGGCCATCGCCTGGGCCAGCGCCTGAGGGACCTGTTCGCTGCTGAGCAGCCAAGCGGAACCGGTCGCCGAGGCGACGATGAACATGACCACCGAGGAGGTTACCGCCGCGCGCACCCCGGAGTCATAGATGTCGCGCCAGGTCAGCTCGCGGTAGACGATGCCGGCGACAAACAGCGCGTAGGCGACGGCGAACACGGATGATTCGGTGACCGTGAATACGCCGAGACGGAGGCCCCCGACGACGATGATCGGCAGCAACAGCGCCCAGCCGGTCTCCCGCGCCCGGCGCAGGATCACCCGCACCGGCTGGCGCGGCTCGACCGGCGCGCCGGTGACGCGGGCGAGGATGTAGACCATGATCAGGAGCGCCGAACCGATCAACACCCCGGGGATCAGGCCGCCGAAGAACATCTGCAGGACCGAATTGCCGGTGATGAAGCCCAGCACGATCATCGGGATGGAGGGTGGGATGATCACGCCCAGCGTCGAGGCGACGGCCGTCACCGCGGCGGCGAAATCGGCGCTGTAGCCGCGGCTCTTCATGGCCGGGATCATGATCGAGCCGATCATCGAGGCGTCCGCCACCGATGATCCGGAGAACGAAGCCATCACCATGCTCGCTCCGACGTTGACCAGGGCCAGCCCGCCCCGGATCCAGCCGATCACCGCGACGAAGAACTCTATGATGCGGCGCGTGATTCCGCCTACGCCCATGATCTCGGCGGCCAGCATGAAGAACGGCACCGCGATCAGCGAGTAGTTGTCGGCGCCCGTCAGCATCTGGTGGGGCAGCAGCACCAGCGGCATCTCGGTGTGGACGACCAGCAGCACCAGCATGGCAAGGCCGAGCCCGAACGCCACCGGCATCCCCAGGGCCAGCAGGACGCCGAGAATCGCGAGGAAACTGAACAGCATTCTGAGCCTCAAGCCTGGCGGTGGGCCAGCAGCCGGAACAGGCGGCGCACGTAGACGGCCGCCATCAGGACGGCCCCGACCGGCCCTGCGAGGTACACGTATCCCATGGGCACGCCCGTAGCCGGCGCTAGGTAGTCGAGATTCTGGGCAACCAGATGCAGGCCGTAGACGCCCCAGACGCCCAGGAATGAAAGGATGAGGAGGATGGAGAGGATCTCCATCCTCCTCTGCACACCGGGGGAGACCATCTGAACGACGATATCCATGCCGATATGGCTGCCACGCACCACGCCCAGGGTTGCGCCGACGAACGTGAGCCAGATGAAGAGCATGCGGGCGACCTCGTCCGCCCAGGTCAGCGCTCCCCCGTAGAGTGCCCGAAGCACCACATTGCAGAACACCAGGAGGACCATCACGGCAAGTGTGCTGAACAGGAAGACCTCGAGCAGCCGTGCGACTTTCGGAGCGGGAGATCCGGACATGGCGGGTGATCCAGCAAGGAGGCGTCAGGATGAGGCGATGCGGCCCAGCAGATCCTTTCCGCCCTCGACACGATCGCCGAACGTGGCGCGGACCGCCTCGGTCGCCTTCTGGAACTGGGCGACGTCAGGGTAGGTCACCTTCATGCCGAGCTTGGCGAGCTTCTCGACATCCGCCTTGGAGTCTTCCTCCAGCATCTTGCGCTGCAGCACGGAGCACTCCTGGGCGGCCTTGCGGAGCCCATCCTTGTCGGCGCTGCTGAGCGCGGTCCAATGCGGCTTGCTGACCGAGATCGCCCCGTAGCTGAAGATGTGGTTGGAGATCGCGAGGTGTTGCTGGACCTCGTAGAACTTGCTGGCCAGAACGGTCGGGGGAGGGTTGTCCTGGCCGTCGACCACCTTTTGGCTGAGGGCTGTGAACACCTCGCCGAACGGCATCGTGACGACACTGAACCCCAGGGCTTTGCCGGTCTCGATGTAGACCTTGTTCTCCGGCATGCGCATGCGGATACCGGCGGTATCGGCCAGCGCGTTGATCGGCCGCACCCCGTTGCTGATGGCGCGGAACCCGTTGCCGACCCAGGCCAGAACGATGATGCCGACCTTCTCGAACTCGGCCGCGAGTTCCTTGCCGATCGGGCCGTCGAAGACACGCCAGGCATGGCCGTAGTCGGTGAAGACGTAGGGCAGCTCGAGCAGCGCGAGCTTCGGCAATGAGGCGGACAGAAGGCCGCCGGTCACCCCCATCTCGATCGTGCCCAGCCGTACTCCTTCGGTCAGCTCCTTTTCCGAGCCGAGGCTGGAGTTGTCGTGGACGGAGATGGTGAGGCGGCCCTGCGTGTACTCCGCCACCTTGGGCACGAAGACCTGGCGCAACGCCCGGTTCATCGAATGATCGCCAGCGTAGAAGTTGGCGATCTTGAACCGGCGACCCTGGGCAAACGCCGGGACGCCGAGGGCGCCGACGGCGGCTCCGCCTAGCGCGACGGTGCCGATACCCCTGAGAAACTGCTTGCGGGTGAGATCCATGGTTCCTCCTCGTCCGCCTTGGACGCTGCGTGTAGTTTTGCTACATGTATAGCCGGCAGTTTCGCGGCCGTCAATGCTTATATATCGAACTCGTATGTGGTATCTTTCGCATCAAGCTTATGTACAAGAGGGCCATATGCCGATTTCGGAACGCAATCCCGCCAGGACCACTCTGACCGAGCGGGCGCTCGAGTCGATCCGCACACGGATCGTCGAGGGCGAATTGAGCCTGGGCGAAGCCGTGACCGAGTCGGCGCTGGCCGCCGAGCTGTCGATGAGCAAGACCCCGGTCCGGGAAGCCCTGCTTCAGCTCAAGCGGGAAGGCCTGGTCGAAGTGCAGCCGAAGCGGGGCTCGTTCGTCTTCCGCCTGGGCGGGGACGAGGTCCGTCAGATCAGCGATTTCCGCTGCCTCCTGGAACGCGAGGCGCTGGTCGGGTCGATGGCGCATTCCTGGGGGCAGCTCGTCGATCGCCTGGAGCCCTGCGTGGCCGCCATGACCGAGGCGATACGATCGGGTGACCTGCCGGCGTACCGCCGGCTGGATGCCGAGTTCCACAGCAGTATCATCCTGTATTGCGGCAACCTCTTCCTGATCGAGGCCTACCGGCAGATCGGTTTCCGGATCCAGGCCCTGCGCACGCGCCTTTCGGTGCGCCCGGAGAACAACGTCCGGACCCAGGAGGAGCACGAGACGATCGTCGCCGCCATCGTGGCCCGCAACCGTCCCGAAGCCGTCCGCCTGCTCACCGACCACATCGAAGGAATGCGCGACCTCTACGTCGAGACCGTCCTGGACGGGCCTGACCGCTGAACGGCGTCGGCGAGGAGGGCGTGCTGGCCGACAGCCATTCCGCCGGGCTTGACAGCTTCTTCGTGTAGTAATATGACAACACGATGTAGCGAAAAAGCGGGAGGAATGGAATGCGCACGTTCAACATCCGCCCGGTGTTCGGGGCTCTGGTCCTGGTGCTCGGCGCGGCGACCGCCGCCAACGCAAAGATCGTCATCAAGGCCGGTTACGGCACCGGCGGCGGGCCGATTCACGATGCCATGGTCGAGTTCGAGAAGCGGGTCGAGAAGGCCAATCCCGAGATCGACGTGCAGATATTTCCGGGCGGCCAGCTCGGATCGGAAGGCGAGATCATCGGTCAGCTGCAGGCCGGCATCACCGATCTGCTGCCCACCACGACCGGCCCGCTGGGACAGCACAACCCGATCTACTATGCCCTGGAGACCCCGTACGTTTTCCTGAGCGAGAAGCATGCCTACGAAGTTCTCGACGGCCCGATCGGGGAGAGGCAGCTCAAGGGTCTGGAGTCGAAGGGCCTGATCGGGCTGGCATTCTGGGAGAACGGGTTCCGCGAGGTGACGAACAACGTTCGTCCGATCAAGACGCCCGAGGATTTCAAGGGCATCAAGCTGCGCGTCCAGCAGAACACGCTGCACATGAACTTCTTCAAGTCGATGGGCGCGAACCCGGTGCCGCTGCCGTTCACTGAAGTCTACAACTCGCTGGCGACAGGGGTTGTCGATGGTCAGGAGAACCCGTTCGCCCTGATCGCCACCAACAAGTTCTTCGAGCAGCAGAAATACATCTCGAAGACGGACCACGTCTATTCAGCGGTTCCGGTGTTCTACTCGGCGGTCAAGTGGAAAGCCCTGCCCGCCGACGTCCAGAAGCTGATCAAGAGCACCATCGTCGACCTGCGGACCTGGGAGCGCAACCGCGGCGCAGAGATGCAGGAGACCTATCTCGCGGAGATCAAAAAGAAGTCAGAGCTGTACGAAGTCTCAGCGGCCGAGAAGAAGGCGTTCCAGAAAGCCGCAACCGAGGTCTACGCGTGGGCCAAGGATAAGTACGGCAAGGAGTACAGCGAGATCCTGGACGCCATCATCGCCACGGCGAAGTGATTCATTCGCGACCCTACTCGTTCCATACGGCGCTCTCGGGCGGGCATCCGCTCCGCCCGCCCGAGAGGTGCCTGGAGGATACGATGCCAGACATCAAGGCGATTCTCTTCAAGATCGAGTTGGGCGTCCTGCTGGTCATGGGTGTTGCCGCGACGCTGATCATGTTCGTCAACGCCCTGCTCAGATACGCCGCGAACTACTCTTTGGAATGGGGTGAGGAATCGATCCGCATCCTCTTCGTCTCGTCGATGTTCATTGCCATCACGATGAGCTTCGTCCGCGACGAGCACATCGGGTTCGACGAACTCCTCAAGGTCACCCGCATCGGCCGGTTCGTGCGTGAGGTCGGCTACGCGGTGTCGCTGATCGTCGTCGGCGCCATCACCGGCTACTACGGCTTCATCTACAACGGGATGGTGGGCGATACCCCGCTGCCCGCGACCGACCTGCCCACGGGCATGTTCCTGGTGCCGGGAGTCATCGCCGGTGCCGTGTGGACGGTGATCGGGGTGCTGCGTCTCGCGTGCTGCCGTCTCGGTCCACCCGCCGCCAAGGACGGCTTGCCGGACCCCGCCGCAGGATAGGCGGGAACACCAATAAGAGAACAGAAATGGAAACGTTCGGCCTCTACCTCGGCATCTTCGGTGTCCTGTTTGTGCTCGGCATTCCGATTGTGCTCGCGCTCGCCCTGGCTGCCATCATCATGCTTCTGCTGAGCGACGTGCAGCTGCTCGTCTTCGCGCAGAAGTTCATCGTCTCGCTGGACAACTACAATCTCACCGCGATGTTCTTCTTCATCTTTGCGGGTGAGCTCATGAACGGCGGCGGGATCACGCGGCGCATCGTCGGCGCGGTGTCGCGGCTGATCAAGGGTATCCCGGGTGGCCTCGCGATCGTCGCGGTTGTCTCCTGCGCCCTGTTCGCCGCCATCAACGGATCGGCAATTGCAACTTCGATCGCCATCGGCGCTCTGCTGTATTCGCCCATGGTCAAGCAGGGCTACCCCCCGGCCTTTGCCGCGGCCGTGATCGCGGCCGGCGGCATCATCGGCCCCATCATTCCACCGTCCATTCCGATGATCGTCTACGGTTCGATCACCGGGGATTCCATCGCCGCCCTGTTCTCGGGCGGGTTCATCCTGGGCCTCCTCGTCACCATCGGCGAAATCGCCGTCATCTACCTGGTGTCCCGCGCGCGCGGCTACGGGGCCGGCGGCGAGGTTCTGGTCATGGGCGAGACCAAGGGCGCCTTCTGGGCCGTCCTGTTCCCCGTCCTGATCTTCGGCCTGATCGTCGGCGGCCTGATGACGGCAACCGAGGCGTCGGCGTTCGCCGTCATGTACGCCTGGTTTGTCGGAACGTTCGTCTTCCGCGAGTTCGAGTGGAAGGAACTGCCCCTGATGGTGTACCGGGCGATGAAGGGCTCGGGCATGATCATGGCGATCGTCGGCTCGGCCACCGCGGTCGCCTGGGTGCTGACCTATCAGCGCGTCCCGCAGCAGGTGACCGAGGCCATGGTCCAGAACATCGGCAGCCCGATCATGTTCATGGCGGTGGCGTTCGCCATCCTGTTCTTCGTCGGCATGATCATGGACCTTACGCCGGCGATCCTGATCCTGACGCCGATCTTCATGGGACCGGTCGCCTCGTTCGGCATCGACCCGGTCTATTTCGGGGTCTTCTTCTGCTCGGTTCTGAGCGCTGGCCTGATCACGCCGCCCGTGGGAACGCTGATCTACCTCGGCTGCGCGACCTCCAAGAGCAACCTCGGCCAAGTGGTACGGCAGCTGCTGCCGCTGGTCGGCGCGGTCTACCTCGCGCTGTTCGTGTCCGTGCTATGGCCCGAGATCATCACGTACATCCCCCGCACCTTGCTGAAGATGTAGCCGCGAAGGTGACGTCGTCATGACCGGACACTTGAATTCTGACCGTATCCTGGCGGTCGACATCGGAACCTCGTCGGTGCGGGCCGCGGTCTTCGAGCCGACCGGCGCGTTCCATGCGGCCACCCAGGTGAAGTACGACACCATCCGTCCGGCCCCGTTCCGGGAGGAGCAGGATCCGGATCTGGTCCGCAACCGGGTGCTGGAGGCGATACGCGTCTGCCTGGCAAACCCCGAAGCGAAGGCGGCCCAGGTACGCGGCGTCGCCTTCTCGTCCCAGATGTACGGCATCTTCCCGGTTGACGCCGCCGGTCGCGCGACCGGCAACAGCATCCTGTGGAGCGACGGAAGGGCCGAGGCCGAGGCGGAAGCCATTCGCGCCCAGGGCCGGCACGAGGCGCTCTACCGGGCCAGCGGCTGCCCGGCCAACTCGATCTATCCCCTGGCCAAGCTGATCTGGATGAGAGCCCACCTGCCGGACCGTTTCGCGGCGGCGGCGAGGTTCGTCTCGATCAAGGAATACGTCATGGCGCCGATGATCGGCGACTGGGTGGTCGACCAGTCGATGGCGTCGGCCACCGGACTCCTGGACATCCGCACGCAGCGCTGGTCCGAGGTCGCCTTGAGGGAAGCCGGCGTCGAAACCGGAAGACTGTCGACGCCCGTTCCCGGGGATGAGGGGCGGCCCTTCTCGAACGACATCCTGCGCGCCGAACTGGGTCTGCCTGCCGGCGCAGTCGTGTATCCCGGCGGCGGCGACGGGCCGCTCGCGAACCTCGGCTCGGGTGCCGGCGCCGTCGGTGCGGTCAACATCGACCTCGGCACCTCGGGGGCGGCGCGGGTGGTGGTGGACCGCGTCACCCTGGATCCCGGCGGACGGCTGTGGTGCTACTGCCTGGCACCGGGGCGGTGGGCGCTGGGGGGAATCCTCACCAACGTCGGCAACGCCTACCAGTGGCT
The DNA here is from genome assembly GCA_018432935.1 of Rhodospirillales bacterium. Taxonomy (GTDB): domain Bacteria; phylum Pseudomonadota; class Alphaproteobacteria; order Rhodospirillales; family Shumkoniaceae; genus JAHDSF01. The sequence continues at coordinate 45,863 of JAHDSF010000053.1, forward strand.
GGCGACCAACGTCGCCGCGCCGGAGGCGGCTCCCGAGGCCACGCTCGACCGCTTGAACGCGCTCGCCGCCGCGATCGCCCCCGGCGCCGACGGCCTGTTCTTCCTGCCATACCTGAGGAAGGTGCGTTCGCCGTACTGGGACAACAGGCTGCAAGGCGCGATGTTCGGCCTCACCGCGGGACACGACATCGGCCACATGGCGCGGGCACTGCTGGAAGCCATCGCCTACGACCTTGCCGCGTTGCTCGAGATCGCCGCAGCCCACGCCCCCGTCAAGACGCCCTTGGTGCTGACCGGGGGTTTGTCGCGATCGCCGATCCTGCCGCAGCTGCTGGCCGACGTTCTGGGGGTCGAGATCCGCGTTCCCAGCCACGCCGAAGGATCGCTTGCGGGGGCGGCGATCGTCGGCCTCAAAGGGGCGGGCCTGATCCGCGAGCTTGCCTTCGAGACCGCCTCGGCGATCCAGGCCGCATCCTTCCGGCCCGATGCCGCCCGCCACCAGCAATACCGGCCGCTTCGCGCCGGCTACGCCCAGCTTGTCACGATGGTCCAGCAGGCCGCCCCGGCGGCCGGGATGGGAGTGGGATGAAGGTTCTGGTCACTTCGAAATCGTTCGGCAAGTTCAATCCCGAAGCGATCGAGCTCCTCGAACGCAGCGGCTTCGCCGTCGTGCGAGGGACCAAGCCGTCGATGACGCCGGCCGAGATCGCGGCGGCGATCCCCGGCTTCGACGCGTTGATCGTCGGCAACGACACGGTCGACCGTTCGGTGTTCCTGGCCGCCGACAGGCTGAAGCTGGTCCATATGCACGGGACCGGCCTCGACGGCATCGACATGGAGGCGGCCACCGCGAAGGGCGTGCTGGTGGCCAACGCCCCGGGCGCCAACAAGAACGCCGTCGCCGAGCTGATCGTCGCGCTGATGCTGACGGTGGGCAGGCGCATCGACAAGCATTCCTCCGCCCTGCGGCAGGGTGCATGGGAACGCACCCCCGGGCGGGAGGTGTCGGGATCGGTCGTCGGCCTGCTCGGGCTGGGGAACATCGGCAGGCGCGTCGTCGAACTCCTGTCGGGGTTCGCTCCGCGCCTTGTCGCCTACGACCCCGGTTCCGTCGACGAGGGGTTCGTCCTCGCCAACGGCATCTCTCGCGCCGCAACCGTCGAACGGGTGTTCCAGGAGGCCGACTTCCTAGTGCTGGCGCTGCCGCTCGCAGAGCAGACCCGGCACATCGTCAATGCCCGCACGCTCGGGCTGATGAAGCCCACCGCGTACGTCATCAACGCCTCCCGAGGCGCCCTGATCGATGACGAAGCGCTGGCCCAGGCCATCCGCAGCAAGACGATCGGAGGCGCGGCACTGGATGCGTTCGCCACCGAGCCGCTGCCCGGGGATTCGATCCTCAGGACCCTGGATATCGTCATCACCCCCCATCTCGCCGCGACGTCGGAACAGTCAACGGCCCGCGTGTCGCAGCGGGTGGCGGAGAACGTCATCGCCATTCTCAGACACGGCCGTACCGACCTCGCCGTGAACGCCCCGTCCATCATCCCAGAAGCGTAGGAGCAAGACCATGATCACTGGTTCGCTGGTGCCGAACATCACCATCTTCACCAAGACCGGCGAGATCGACTTCGAGAAGACCCGCTGGCACATGGAGTGGATGTTCTCGCACGGCGTCGACGGGCTGTTCCTGACGGGTTCCTACGGCGCCGGTCCCCTGATGACCAACGACGAGCGCGTCGAGGTCCTGAAGATCGCCAAGCAATGCGCCGAGAAGTTCGGCAACAAGGTCCTGCTGCCGCACGTCGGCTGCATCGATACGGACCATACCGTCGAACTTGCCAAGGCGGCGGAGAAGCTGGGAGTGGACGCCATCGGCGCGGTGCCGCCCTTCTACTACAAGCACGACGACGAGGTGGTCATCAACTATTACCGCGAGATCCTTGAAGCGGTCCGCACGCCGGTCTACGCCTACAACAATCCGGAGACGTCGCGTTACAAGTTCTCCGTGAAGGTTGTCCGCAAGCTGCAGGAGCTGGGCCTGGCGGGCATGAAGGACAGCCCGCTCGAGGTGGGGTTCCTCACCCGCGTGGCCTACGAGGCGCAAGTCGCCAAGAAGAATTTCCAGGTCATCATCGGCACCTCCACCGGCTGGCTGCCCTTCTACCACATGGGCGTGCGCGCGACGATCGCCGGCATGAACAACTGGGCGCCCGAGATCATCACCGAGATGGTCCGCGCCACGTTTGCCGGCGAGATGGATCGGGCGGCCGAGGCCTACCTGGTGATGATGGACTTGAGCGGCGTCATCAAGTCGAACTTCAACGACAGCACCATCGCCTCCCATGCCACCTTGTATGCCCGCGGGTTCGACGCCGGCTATCCCCGTAAGCCGATGATTCTTCCCCCGTTCTCGGATCCGCGATACGATGCCATGCGCAAGGCGTTGGCAGGAGCGTTCGCCCGCCTGGATCTGCCGTTCACGACCGGAGAGCTCAAGGTCGCCTGACCGCGGAGGGGCCGCCCGGTCGGGGTCCCGCCGGGCGGCTCCCTGTCCATATCCCTGGGATGCAGGAAACCAGAGGCAAGCCCATGCACAGGCTGTCCTTCATCGAAGACAACGTCGGAAAGCTTCGAAAGTCGGAGGTGAAGGTCGCCGAGTTCATCCCCCCTCACGCACAAGAGGTCATCCACTTCTCGCTCAGCGAGCTGGCGGATCGGGTCGGGGTCAGCGAACCGACGGTGGTGCGGTTCTGCCGGGCCTTGGGCTTCTCCGGCTGGCAGGACTTCAAGATCTACCTGGCCCAGGCGATCATCCCTCAGGTCCGCACGATCCACGAAAGCATCAGCGAGGACGACCGGCCCCAGCAGCTGGTCGCGAAGGTCTGCCAGGCCAACACCAACGCCATCCAGGAAACCCTCCACGTCCTCGATCAGAAGGCCGTCGACAAGGCGACCGACGCCTTGGCGGCGGCGACGAGGATCGTCTTCCACGGCTTCGGCGGTTCTGCCGTGGTGGCGATGGACGCGCACCACAAGTTCTTCCGGATCGGGATCCCGTGCGAGTGGGTGTCGGATTCCCACATGGCGGCGATGGCCGCGGCGATGATGGGCGAGAACCAGGTCTTCCTGGCGATCTCGCACTCCGGGGCAAGCCGCGACATCGTCGAGGTCCTGGACGTGGCCAGGAACGCCGGCGCGACGACGATTGCGATCGTCAGCCACGGCAAGTCCCCGGTGTCGAAGGTCGCCGACATCACGCTGCGGGTTGCATCCTCCGAGGTCAACGTCCGCTTCGAGCCGATGTCGTCGCGCATCGCCCAGCTTTGCATCGTCGACATCCTGGCTGTCGGCGTGGCGCTGCGGCACAAGGAGGTCTTCTACAACAACCTGGTGAAGACCCGCCGCGCCCTCTCGACCAAGCGGTTCTGAGCGGCGTTCCCGCTGCCGGCATGGCCCGAGCAGTGCCGGAAGCGTCTCGTCGGCACCCGCCGTCTTTTTTCCGAAACGGGCGCGAGCTTCTGCCCCGAACGACCCGGCGGCACGGCAATGCCGACCTCGGGAAGCTGCTTCGGAGCGGTTTCGGCGTGACTCGGGGGATGCCCAGCGAAAAGCCCGGCCCCTTCTGGGGGGCCGGGCTCTCTGCGGAACCTTCCGCCGCTACTTGGTCGTGATCGTGCCGTCGGGGTTAAGCTCCAGATTGCTTGCGTTGTCGGTGGTGTTCCACGCGTCCTCGACGATCGCGACCGTCTGTGTGCCCTTGCCGCTAACCTGAACCTGGACGGCGACATCGTCGGTCCCGGCGACCCGCGCGAATGTCACGGTATCGGACACCTGGTTGCTCGCCAGCACGCTACTGATGTCCAGTTTGTCACCGTCGCCGAAGTTCTGGACGGTGTCCGTGTAGAACGTATTGCTGACGCGGAAGTCGTTGTAGGAGACGATGAACTTGTCGACACCGTCGCCGCCATCGAAGGTGTCGCTTCCGGTACCACCGGAAATGGTGTCGTCCCCAGCACCGCCGTAAATGGTGTCGTTGTCGGCATCGCCGTAAATGGTGTCGTTGCCGGCATCGCCGAACAGGACGTCGTTTCCGCTATTGCCATACAATGTATCGTTGCCGGCTCCGCCGTGCAGCACGTTGCTGCCGCTGCTGCCGGTGAGGGTATCCGCGAGACCGGAGCCGTTGGCGTTCTCGATGTTCGACAGGCTGTCAGAACCTGCGCCGCCGGAGGCCTGCCCCCCGGACAGCGAGACGTTGACACTGCTGGTGGCGTCGCTGTAGTCGGCGGTATCGGTTCCGTTGCCGCCATTGAGCACGTCGTTGCCGGCGCCGCCCTGCAGGGTGTCGTTTCCATCCTGGCCGTAGATGTAGTCGGTGCCGGCACCTCCGTACAGCACGTCGTCGCCCGTCCCGGTGGAGACGTTGTAGGTCCCCCCGTATATGACGTCGTCTCCGTTATTGCCGTGGACGATGTCGTTGCCCCCTCCACCATAGATCGCATCGGAGGTCACCGAACCGATGATGATGTCCGGGCCCGAGGTGTAGGCGCTCTCGGGGCGATTGACCACAACGGAAACCGACTTCGTGCCGCCGTGGTCGTCGTCCAGCTGGTACGTAAACGTCCCTTGGCTGGTGTAGGTGTCCGTGAAGGTGAAGACGACGTCGGTGCCATTCAATGCGACATTGCCGCCCGTGGCCGCCGACACCGACGCGATCGTGAGGCTGTCGCCATCGGCGTCGCTGTCGTTCCGCAGGAGGTCGGCGATCGGGATCGCGAACGAGTATCCTGACCCAGAGGTCACAACATGGTCGGCGCCGCCCACGGGCGACGTGTTGACCGTGTCCGTGGTCGTCAGGTGCAGCACGCCGGTGTCGGTGGAGTCGTCGGCGTCGCGGATGACGTAGGTCACGTCCGCCGAGGCGCCGGCGCTGGAGACATTGGCTCCTGCCGTGTACTCGTAGGCCCCGCTGCCCCAGATCTTCACCGAGCCGGCGGCGCCGAGGTTGAAGGTATGGACTTCGGACGCCGACGTGAAGGTGTGGCTGTCGCCGCCGTAGGTGGCCGAGAGCAGCGGCGTGTCTGCGTAGCCGTCCGCCCCGGCGAGGTCGCCGGTGGCGGAGCCGGTCAGCACGCTGCCGCCCAGCGGCTCGACGGTGCCCACCAGGGTGTCGGTGAGCTCGGCAAGGTCTTCGACGATGTAGATCTCGTCGGCGCCGTCCGGAGTGTGGGCGACATCCTTGAGGTCGTTGTCGCTGGGCGCGCCACTGCCCATGCCGATCGCGATCGCCTTGGTGAAATGGGCGTCGACATAACTCTCCCAGGTCGGTTTCACCGTGCTCATCGAGCCCTGGTTCGGCTCGCCGTCGGAGATGAAGTAGGCCACCGAGTTGGCGCTGCCCGCCCCGGCGACGCTGTTCCATGCCGACATCGCGGTGTTGATTGCGGCCTCGTAGTTGGTCCAGTTGGACATATCCCGGTCGTCAATGGTCGCCAGCCATGCGTCCACCTGCGCCTGTGACGTGAACACGTCGTCGTCCGTCCCGCCAAAGAGGCTGGCGTCCACCGCAACGGCTCCATAGCTGAAGGTGACGATCTTCATGTTGAAGCCGCCCGCCGCCTCGTAGGCGTCGGCGAGTTCCGCGACTGCCCCCTTCAGTGCCGCCAGGTTGTCTCCCCTCATGCTAGTCGAGAAGTCGAGGACCAGCAGGATGTTGGTCTCGCTCTGGGTGACCGTCCCCTCGGGCGCCGAGGCGTAGTCGTCGACCGCGGTCGGCGTGGCATCCTGCAGGTTGACCGTCACCGTTGCTGTGTCGGTACCGCCGTTGCCATCGTCGATCGTGTAGGTGAAGTGGTCGACCAGTCCGCCCGGCCCCGGGTTCACCGTCGGGGTATAGGTCACGGTGGTCTCGTTGTGGGTCACGGTCCCGTAGGCCCCATTGGTGACGCCGGTGACATCGATATCGTCGCCGTCGGGATCGCTGTCATTGCCGAGCACCGAGATGACCTGCGGCGTGCCCTGCATTACGTTGACCGTATCGTCGACGGCATCGGGGTCCTGGTTGTCGTCGACCGGGTTGACGGTGACGCTCACGCTCGCCGTGTCGGAATCGCCGTCTGCGTCCGTTATCGTGTACGAGAACGTCGCAGTGCCGTTCCAGTCTGCTGCCGTCATTATGACGGTAACCTGGTCTCCAGCCACGGCAGTCACCGTTCCGACAACGTCCGAGCCGGAGTAGAGGTTCGTCCCCACGCTGACGGAGGCGATTCCGTCCGCCCCTCCGATGTCATTGGCCAGGAGCGTGCTTAGGCTAAATGTGACAGAGCCGTCCTCGTCCACGGCGATGCCGGTGTCATCGTCCGCCGTCGGTACGTCGTCGATCACGTTGACCCGGACGTACGCCGTCGCCGTGTCGCTGTCGGCATCCGTCGCAACCACCGTCACGCCGCTGATCGACAGCTGGCCGTTGCCGGCCAGGTGGCTGAACGCATCGCCGGAGCCCAGCGCTCCC
>JAHDSF010000058.1 GCA_018432935.1 Rhodospirillales bacterium
TGCGAAGCTCCTCCTGCTCCTCGCGCATCCGAGCCCGTTCCTTCCCGTTCTCCTTGAACACCTGAACCGCCCGCGACATCTGCCCGATCTCGTCACCCCGATCCCGGGCCGGAACCTCAACCGTAAGGTCACCAGACGCCAGCCTCTCCATCGCCGACGTCATCGCCCCAACCGGCCGGCTGATCCCGCGACCGATGAACCACGCCAGAAGTGCGCCAAGAACCAGCGCCGCCGCAGCGAAGACCTGGATCCACGCGTTCGCCGACGCCTCGGCAGCCGCCATCGCCCGCGCCTGATCGTCGGCCAGCTTGGAAGCCACCGCCTCCACCCGCACCGCCGAGGCATCCATCTGCTGCTCGGCCTGATGCTGCTGTTTGGCCGTTTCCACCAGCTTGTCGAACAGGTCGCGGTATTCCTTGGTGCGATCCGCGGCTGCCTGAGCCAGTTCCTTCTCCTTGGCGTCATCGAGGCGGGCCAGCAATTCCTCCGCGGCCTTGACGACGCTGCCGAGGTCGCCGCGCACCCGCTCGGCGGTCTGGTCGTCGCGTCGCCATACGTAGGCGGTCTCGAGCCGGCGCACCTCGCCCGCCATCGTAGCCATGCGCTCGGCCAACTTGGCGTTGGCGAGCCGGGCCTTCATCGCCGCCTGGGATTCCCGCAGCTCGTTCGAGAATGCGTTGTACTCGCCCTTCTGCTCGTCACGGATGTTGATGGCCTGGGTCGCCATCATCATCGAAAGCCCCATCAGCTTCCGCAACACCCGGTCGTCTACCGCCTTCCCGTCCGCCGCGACGTCCTTCTTGTACTCCTCGAAGGCACCTCGGTACCTGTCGATCGCCCCAATGACGCTGTCGACCAGCTGCTTCTGATCCGGGTTTTCGATACCCTCCTTCAAGGATTCCGCGCGATGGGCGGCCTTCTGCAGCACCTGCCCGAATCGTTGTTCGCTTTGCTTGTCCTGAAGCAGCAGGTAACGCCCCTCCCAGACCCGGGCCTCGTAGCTCCACGCCAGCAGCTCGGCCGCGATGTCGAGACGCACCACGCGCGTGTCAGCCTGGGTCTGGATCTCGTTGGTTTTCGCCGAGGCCGCATCGAAGGCCTTGCTCTGCGTCTCCTGGAAGTCGCCGACCACCGCCTCGAACCTGCGTGAGGAATCGGCAAGAAGGCGTACCTGCTCGGTCAGCTGGCCCTGCAGCTTTCCGTAGACGGAGAAGGCTTCCCCGTAGCGCGCCACCTCGCGGCGTACGTCCTCGATCTGCTCGGCGGCAGCCGCATCCCCGGCGCCGATGCCGACGCGGTCGATACGCTCGCCCAGGGCCTTCAACTCGTCATGCACCTTCTTGTAGTGGCCAGGATCATCGGCGATGACGAAGTTGCGCTCGCTCACCCTGGCATTCAGGAGGCTGCGGATCACGGAGAACGTGTCGTTGGAGGTGCCGACCCGCTGACCGTAATCGTCCAAGGCCCGCCAGCCGACGAACGCCATCCCCGCCGTCAGCACCAGGACCACGCCGAATCCGAGGCCGATCCGGCGCGCGATGGACAGCCGCCCGACCACCCTTCGGATGCGGCTCTCGGCGGTCCCGCTGCTGCGCGGATTGCGGGGGGCGTTGTCGGCAAGCTGGTTCATCACTGGCTATCCTCGTTTCTCGCACGGACGCGGGCGCCAACCGGCGCCCAAGACTGACCACTTGGAAGTCGCTGCAAAAAATTCCGCCGGCTCATCGAACACGCCCGGATCACGCGTCCCTGATCTTTCTTATGAATGCGTCGACGTTGTTGCCGAGTTCATCGGCCCGGGCGGACAATGCCTGCGAGGCCGGCAGTACGATGCGCGCCGCCTCGCCGGTTTCGCCGACCGCCTTCTGCGCCCCGCCAATGTTGTCCAGTGCGGTCATGGCGAGAACCAAGCCGAACCCGCCGCAGTTCTCACGCCGATGGTGAGACGGCCGACGAAGCGTCCGACGCTCTTCATCCTTCAGCTCCCCCTTCTGGGCAACTCGCCGGTGTTGCCGGCACGACTCATGCGTTGCAGCGTCGGCACGGAGAACCTGCGACCTACGATGCTCGCGATCCTCTTCGGCTACTATGAACTCAGCTCTCCCGGACCTTGCGGATGAATGCGTCGACGTCGCGGCCAAGTTCGTCTGCCTGCTCGGACAGCACCTGCGAGACTTCGAGAACCTTTCGACTCGCCTCACCGGTCTCGCCGACCGCCTTCTGCACCCCGCCGATGTTGTCCTCGACCTGACGGGTGCCCGCCGCCGCCTGCTGGACGTTGCGCGCAATCTCCTGCGTCGCCGCCCCCTGCTCCTCGACCGCCGAGGCGATCGTCGCCGCA
>JAHDSF010000011.1 GCA_018432935.1 Rhodospirillales bacterium
GACGGCGTGGGCGACGCGGCGGTGCTGGCCATCGGCGAGGGCGATGCGCGCAAGCTGGTCGGCTGCGTGGTGTGCGAGGCGCTACGCGAGGAGGCGTGGCTGGCCGCACTGGCCGGGAGTCTGCCGGACTTCATGGTGCCGTCGCGGATCGTTGCGATCCCCCGCATGCCGGTCTCGGCCAACGGCAAGAAGGACCGCCGCGCCCTGGCCGCACTGGCGGCGACCGCGCCGCCGCAAGCAACCGAGGCGCCGCTGCGGAGCGACGCCGAACGCCTGGTGGCGCGGCTGCTCGGCACCCTGTTCGAAGGGGCTGCGATCGACGCTGCCTCGGATTTCCTGCGGCTCGGCGGCCACAGCCTGCTCGCCATGCGGCTGTCGGGGCTGATCGAGACGGAGACCGGGCTGCGCCCCGCCATCGGTGACATCATCACCGCCCGCACGGTCGCCGGCATCGCCCGCCTGCTCGAGGCCGAAGGGCCGGCAGGGGACCTGCCCAAGGCGCCCGGCCCGGACTTCTCCCTGTCCAGCGGGCAGGCGCGGCTGTGGGTTCTGCAGCGCCTTCATCCCGACAGTCCCGCCTACAACGTACCGGTCGTCCTCGATCTGGCGGGAACGTTGGACGCTGCCGCGCTGGAGCGGGCGGTTCGCGCCCTGGAGAAGCGCCAGCACGCGCTGCGCCTGCGCCTGAAGCCGGCCGGGGACGACCCGGTCGGGATGCGCCAGTATCTTGCCGAGCCCGGCGGGCTGGCGCTCGACCGCAGCGACGTCTCCGCCGCCGCCGACCCCTCGGTCGAGGCCGAGGCCCTGACCGCCGCCGACGTCGCCCGCCCGTTCGTCCTCGAATCGGAAGCGCCCGCCCGCGTGCGTCTGATCGCTTTCGGCGCCGGCCGCTGGCGGCTGGTCGTCGTGATCCACCATGCCGCCTGCGACGGCTGGTCGATGCCGGTGCTGCTGCGCGACCTCGCATCCCTCTACGCCCGAGAGGCCGGCCTTCCTGCGGATCCCCTGCCGGCGCTGCCGCGCGCCTACGAGGACTTCGCCGAGTGGCAGCGCGGCTTCCTCGCCGGAGCCGACGGCCAGGCCCTGATCGAGCGCTGGCGGGCCAGGCTCATGCCGTTGCCCGAGCCGCTAGCCCTGCCCGCCGCCAAACACCGGCCGCCGGTGAAGCGGTTCCGCGGCGCTTTCCAGTCGTTCGCATTCGACGTCGAGGCGAGCCGCCGCCTGGAGACGGTGGCTGCCGAGGCGCAAGCGACCCCCTTCATGGTGGCGCTGGCGCTGGTGCAGGCGCTGCTGCATCGGCAGACCGGCCAGACCGACATCGCCCTTGGCACCCTGGTCGCAGGCCGCGGCCGCGCCGAGCTTGCCGACCTGGTCGGGTTCTTCGTCAACACCCTGGTGCTGCGTCAGCGGGTCGAATCCGCCGCCCCGTTCGCCGAGTTGCTGCAAGGCACGCGCACCACCATCCTGGAGGCGATCGCCGACCAGGACTGCCCGTTCGAGGCCCTCGTGGACGTCGTCGGCGTGGCCCGGAATACCGGGCGCAACCCGCTGTTCGACGTGCTGGTCGCCTGGCAGGATTCGCGGCCCCGCCCGCCCGCGCTCCCAGGCCTGGAGGTGAGCTTCGCTGCGGCGCCGTTCCCGTACGCCAAGTTCGATCTCGGCTTCCATTTCTACCGCGACGGCGACCGAATTCGGGCCGAGGTCGAGTACGACACCGACCTCTTCGATGGCGAGGCCGTCGCCGCCCTGCTGCGCCGCCTCGATGCCCTGGCCGCCGCCGCGCTGGCCGATCCCGGCCGCGCCGTGGGTACGCTGCCGGCGATGACGGCGGAGGAGGAGCGGCTGGTCGTCGAAGGCTTCAACGCCACCGCGGCCGACCTTCCGGTGCGGCGGACCGTTCCCGAACCCTTCCTCGAGCAGGTCGACACCGTCGGATCTGCCCCTGCGGTGCTGAGCGCCGAGGCGACCCTGAGCTACGCGGAGTTCGCGGCGCACGCGGCCACGGTGGCGCAGCGGCTGCGCAAGGCGGGAGTGACGCCCGGAGACGTGGTCGCGCTGTGCGCACGCCGCTCGATCGACATGCTGGCCGGTATCCACGGCATCCTGCTGGCCGGCGCCGCGTACGCGCCGCTCGATCCCGACCATCCGCCGCGGCGCCGCGCCGACATGCTGGCCGACCTCGGCGATCCGCCGGTCCTGACGACACCCGACTGCCGCGGGCTGTTCGACGGCCGCCGCGTGGTCGTACTCGGCCCCGGCCGGCGCCCGGCAGCGTTCCGCAACGACGCCGTTGATCCTGACGCCCTCGCCTACGTCATCTTCACCTCCGGCTCGACCGGGCGGCCCAAGGGGGCGGCCATCCCGCATCGTGCGGTGCTCAACCGCATCCTGTGGATGCAGCGGCAGTTTCCGATCGGCCCCGGCGACGTCATCCTGCAGAAGACGCCGGTCACCTTCGACGTCTCGGTGTGGGAGCTGTTCTGGTGGTCGTGGACCGGCGCCGCGGTGGCGCTGCCGCCGCCGGGAGCCGAGAAGAACCCCGCCGCCCTGGTCGAGGCGGTCGAGCGCTTCGGCGTCACGGTCATGCATTTCGTGCCCTCGATGCTGGCCGCTTTTCTCGCCTGCCTGGAGAGCGGCCAGGCCGACCCCGGGCGCCTGCGCAGCCTGCGCTACGTGTTTGCCAGCGGCGAGGCCCTGGAGGCGCCGCTGGTCGAGCGCTTCAACCGGCTGCTCCATGCCCGGCACGGCACCGAGCTTCACAACCTGTACGGCCCCACCGAGGCGACCGTCGACGTGACCTGGCAGCCGTGCTCGCCGTGGCCGGGCGGCGAGGTGGTGCCGATCGGCCGCCCGATCGCCAACACCCGCATCTACATCCTCGACCGCGAGGGGCAGCCGGTGCCGCCGGGGGTGGCGGGAGAGATTCACATCGGCGGGCCACAGGTGGCGCTGGGCTACGTCAACCGCCCCGAACTGAGCGGCGAACGCTTCATCGCCGACCCGTTCGTGCCCGGCGGCCGCCTCTACCGCACCGGGGATCTCGGCCGCTGGCGGCCCGACGGCGCGGTCGAGTACCTCGGCCGCCTCGACTTCCAGGTCAAGGTGCGCGGATTCCGCATCGAGTGCGGGGAGATCGAGCTAGCCCTTGAAAGCCACCCGACCGTCGAGCGGGCAGTGGCCGTTCCCGCGCAGGCGGGCGGGCTGACCGAGCTGCACGCATATGTCACCGGCGCCGCCGAGATCGAATCCGCCGCCTTGCGCGCCCACCTGCGCGAACGCCTTCCCGACTACATGCTGCCGGCGCGCTTCTTCCGTCTCGACCGCCTGCCCCTCACCGACAGCGGCAAGGTCGATCGTCGCAACCTGCGCGGCAGCCCGCTCGACGGCGCCGCCGCGACGACTCCGGCGACGCCGGTCGAGGCCCGGGTGATGGAGATCTGGCGGGAGCTGCTGCCGGACGCCGCGATCGGCCGCCGCGACGGCTTCTTCGAGGCGGGGGGCAACTCGCTCTTGGCGATCCGGCTGCACGAACGGCTGGAACGGCAGTGGCCGGGCGTCTTCACGGTCGCCGACCTGTTCGCCCATGCCACCGTCGCGGACCAGGCTCGACGCATCGCCGATATGGCGCCGCCCGTCGCCGCGGCCGCCAGCGTTTCCGGAGCGGGGCCGGTGGCGATCGTCGGGATGGCGGTACGGCTGGCCGGCTGCGAGGACCTTGACGCCTTCTGGGGCGACCTCGCCGGCGCCGTCGATCGCGTGCGGCCGCTTCCGTCGGCGCGCGAGGCCGAGGCGCGGGCGCTGTTCGCCCTGCTCGGCCGAAGGGCACCCGACCGCTTCCGCGAGGCGGCCTACCTGGACGACATCTTCGGCTTCGACCCCGGCCGGTTCCGGATGGCGCCGATGGACGCTGCCCTGCTCGATCCCGAGCAGCGCCTGTTCCTGGAAGTCGCCACCATGGCGCTGGAGGACGCCGGCTGCGGCGGCCGCGCCCTGGAAGGCCGCAAGGTGGGCGTCTTCGTCGGCGGCGCGCCTTCGCCGTTCTACCGGGAGGCGATGGGCCGGCTGTTCCCGGAGCGGACAGAGCAGGTCTTCGCCCTTAACGTGCCCTCCAACGTCGCCACCCGGCTGTCGTTCCTGAACGACTGGCGGGGCCCCGCCGCGGTGGTCGACACGGCCTGCTCTTCCGGCCTGGCGGCGGTCCACCTTGCCTGCCGGGCGCTGGCCGTCGGCGAATGCGAGGCCGCTCTGGTGGGGGCGGCAAAGCTCCTGCCATTACCCCCCGACGACGACGCGCGGGTGACCATCGACTCCTCGACTTCGCGCACCCGCGCGTTTGCGGCCGGGGCCGACGGCACCGGCATGGGCGAGGGGGCGGTCGCCTTCCTGCTCAAGCCCCTGGCTCGGGCGCTCGCCGATGGCGATCCCGTGCGCGCGGTCATCCTCGGCTCGGCCCTCAACCAGGACGGCGCCTCTAGCAGCCTCGCCGCGCCCAACCCGATCGCCCAGGCCGAGGTGGTGCGCGCCGCTGCTGCCGCCGCCGGGATCGGACTCGGCACTCTGTCCTACGTCGAGGCCCATGGCACCGGGACCGCGCTCGGCGATCCCATCGAGATCGACGGCCTGACCCGGGCCTTCGCTGCCGACACAGCGGAAACCGGCTTTGCCGCGATCGGCTCGGCGAAGGGCAACTACGGGCATCTCGACGGCGCCGCCGGCACCCTCGGCCTGGCCAAGGCGGTGCTGTGCCTGGCCAAGGACATGGCCCCGCCGCAACCCTTCTTCGACCGCCCCAATCCGAAGATCGACTTCGCCCGCGCGCCGGTCGTCGTGCCGACGATGCCGCAGCGCCTCGCCGACCGCGGCACGCCGCGGCGCGCCGGCGTCAGCTCGTTCGGCCTCAGCGGCATCAACGCTCATGTCGTGATCGAGGCGCCGCAGCCCCCCTCCGCGCCGGCCGGCGAGGGGCCGTGGTGCGTGCTCGGCCTATCGGCGGCCGGCGAGGACGAGCTGCGGTGCTATGCCGCCGCCATCGCCATCGTCCTCGGGCAAGGCGGGATCGGCCTCGCCGATGCCGCGCGGACGCTCGTCGAGGGGCGTTCGCACCGGCGCCGCCGCCTTGCCGTATGTGCGCGCGATGCGGCGACGGCAGCGGCGGCGCTGGCCACGTTCGCCTCGACCGGTGGAGCGAGCGAGATCAGGGCGCTCGGCCCCGCCGTACCTGCCGCGGCCGCAAGCGAGGAAGAAGCCCGGGCTTCCGCCGCCGCCTACCTGGCGGGCGCCGACCTGGCGTGGCCGGATCTCCCGGCGCGACGGGTCCACCTGCCCCCGGCGCCGTTCACGCGCATCTCCTGCCGACCCGAATTCATACCGCCGCGGCACGCTTTCCTCGGGCCGGCGGTGACGACCCGCGACGGTCTGGTCCTGCCTCTGAACGTCCACGATCCCGACTTTTGGCCGGCGGCAGAGCATGTACTCGACGGGCATCCGACCCTGGTCGGGATGGCCCTGCCGGGGCTGCTGGCGGAAGCCGGCCGCGCCGCCGGCCTGGAGGGCGCCATCGAGCTGCGCGGCGTGCGGTGGATGCGACCACTGCGGCCGGACGAAACCGGCGCCGCCGCCCTGGAGCTGCGCGAGGACGGGGGCTGCTGGCGCGCCGCCCTCGGCGGCACCGGGCGCGAACGCTGGATGACGTTCGCCGAGGCGACGCTGACGGCGCCAGCCGAGCACCCCGGTCGGGTGGACGTCGCCGCACTCCGGGCGCGCTGCGCCGTGCCGCTTTCCGTGCTGGCCGAGAGCCCCGGCGCTGTTCGTACGACGGCGCGCTGGGACTGCCGGCGTGCCCTGTGGCGCGCCGCGGGGCAAGACGAGGTTCTGGCCGAGCTGGCGAGGCCCGACGACGGTCTGCCCTTCCATCCGGCGCTGCTCGACGTGGCGGCGAGCCTCGCCCTCGACGCGCCCGCAAGGGTTCCGGCCGCGTGCGAGACGATCCGTCTGGCCGCCCCGATCCCGTCGCGGGCGATGGCCCATGTCGTCCGCCGCACCGTCTCGGCCGACGCCCTGACCGCTGACGTCACCGTCTTCGATCCGGCGGACGGACGGGTCTGCGTCGCCTTGCGCGGCCTTCTGTTCGCCACGCTGCGGAGGGCGCCAACGGTGCCCCTCTCGGTTCCGGTATGGGTACCCGCCCCGCTGACGCCGCCTTCGCCGCGGCCCCGCATCGCGCTGGTCGGAAGCGGCAGTCTTGCAGAGCGGCTGGCGGCAGAGCTCGCCCATGCCGGCCTGCTGGCTGCCCGGGAGATCTCGAGCAGCGGCACCGAGGCCGTGGTGCTGGTCCCCGATCCCGCCGATTTCGCGGCCGCAGCGGGGATGGTGCGCGGCCTTCTGGCAGCGGCCCGGCGCAATCTGCGGGTGCTCGTGGTCGGCTGCAGCTCCTGCAGCCGCGAAGGCGACGAGATCGATCCCGACGCGGCCCTGCTCGCCGGCCTGGTTCTGGCGGCCGGCCGGGAGGAGCCGCTGGTGCGCCTGCGCTACCTCGACATCGACGAGGCGGCCCCGGCCATTCTGGTGGCCGACGAGTTCGCTGCCTTCGCTTCGGAAGAAAGCCTGCCGGTCGCGATGCTGCGCGACGAAAGCCGGTTGACGCGATCCCTCGCGCCGGCGCCCCAAGTCGGCAGCGAGCCGGCGTGGCCGACCTCCGGCTGCTGCGTCGTCACCGGCGGGCTGGGCGGCATCGCCCTGTCGCTGGCAGAGGAGCTGTCGGCCGGAGGCCGGGTCGCGCTGGCGCTCCTCGGGCGCAGCGGCCGCATCGACGGCGACGACGACGAGGCGCAGCGGCGCCGCGACCGTCTGACAGCCCTGGAACGGGCCGGAGCGCGGTTCCGCATCTGGAGCTGCGACGTCTCCGATCGCGACGCGCTGGCGGCGTGCCTTGAGAGGGTCCGCGCCGAGATGGGGCCGATCACCGCGGTCGTCCACGCCGCGGGGATCGCCGACGGCGGCTTCCTGGTCGCCCGCCACCCGGCCGAGCTGGCCGGCGTGCTGGCGCCGAAGGTGGCGGGAGCGCGCAACCTCGACCTGTTGACCCGCGACGATCCGCTGCAGGCGTTCGTCCTGTTCGGATCGCTGACCGGTCTCGCCGGCGCCGCCGGCCAGGCCGCCTACGCCGCCGCCAACGCCTGGCTGGATGCCTTCGCCGCCCGGCGGCAGTCGGAGGGCCGACCGGCGCTGGCGATCGACTGGTGCCCCGTCCGCGAGGTCGGCATGGCGGCCCGCATGGCGGTGCCGATGACCGACGCCATCGACCCCGCCGAAGCGGTCGCGGTGTGGCGCCGCGCGATCGCGGCCGGTGTTCCCCAGGTCGTCGTGCTCGATGCCGCAGCGGTGCCGGCATCCGATCCGGACAAGGCCGCATCGTCTCCGGAAGCTTCCCCCGTCGCCGCACCCCCCGCAGGCAGCGCCCTCGAGCAGGCGTTGGCGGCGATCTGGGCCGAGGTCCTCGGCTACCCCGCGGTGGCGGTCGACGACGACTTCTTCGCTCTCGGCGGCGATTCGATCTCCGGCATGCAGATCGTCGACCGGGTGGTTCGCGATCTCGGCCATGCGACGACGCTGTCGGATCTGCTGGACGCGGGTACCGTCGCGGCCCTGGCCGGCACCCTGCGCGGCAAGAGCGCCCCGGTCGCGGCCGCGGCTGCCCCGCCGCATCCCGACTATCCGGTCGGCTGGGAGCAGGAAGCGGTCCTGAACGCGCAAGCGGCGGCCGAAATGGGCGTCGCCTTCAACCTGCCCAACCTGCTGGAGCTGCCCGCCGAGCTCGACACGGCGCGCCTGGAAGCGGCGCTGACCAGGCTGGTCGAGCGGCACGAGATCCTGCGTACCCGCTTCCGCCGCAGCGGCGAGGCGTGGCGGATGGAGATCCTTCCCCCGGCGCCGGTGCAATTGCCGGTAGTCGACCTGTCCGCGGCGAACGAACCGCTGGCGGCGTGCCAGGACCGGATCCGGCCTTTCGATCTGGAGCAGGCGCCGCCGGTCCGGATGGAGCTGATCGTGCTCGACGCCGGCCGCAGGGCCCTGTTGCTCGACCTTCACCACGCCCTCGCCGACGGTTGGACGGTCGAGCTGCTGGCAGGCGAGGTGGCCCGTCTCTATGCCGGCGAAACCCTCCCCCCGCCCCCGCTGCAGCTGAAGGACTTCGCGTGGTGGAGCCGCGAGGGCGCCGGCAAGGCGGCCCGCGACGCTGCCCGCGACTACTGGCTGCCGCGGTTCGTCGGGCCGCTGCCGATGCTCGACCTTCCCGCCGATCGGTGCCGGCCTCCGGTCAACACCTGGCGCGCCGCCACGGTATCGTCCTCCCTCGCACCCGAAACGGCGAGCGCCCTGCGGGCCTATGCGGCGGCGCATCGGGCAACGCCCTTCGCCGTCGTGCTGGCGGCCTGGATGGTGCTGGTCCACCGCCTGTCCGGAGCCGAGGACGTGGTGATCTCGGTCGCCGCCGACCGTCGCGACGACGGCGGCTTCGCGTCAGTCCCCGGGATGATGGCCTCGCTGCTGCCGATCCGCGAAACGGTGCGCAGCGACGACGCGGTCGGCCGGCTGCTCGAACGGGTGCAGGCGGACCATGCCGATGCCCTGCGCCATCGCGCCTACGGCGTCGGCCAGTTGCTCCGTGACCTGGAGCCGGTCGCATCTCCCGATCGCGCCCTCCTGGCGGAAGTGTCACTGTCGTACATGAACTTCGCGGAAGGAGGGAGCGGACGGGCGGGCTTCCCGCTCCACGGCCTGGTCCGGACGGCAGCCAAGAACGATCTTGCCATTTTCGTGCGCGATCTGCCCGACCAGATCATTGTGTCGCTCGAGTACTACGCCGATCTGTTCGACCGGACTCGAATCGAGCGCCTTGGCCGCAGCTTCGCCGCCCTCCTGGCCGGCCTGGTGTCGGCGCCGCCGGATACCGCGGTCGGACGGCTCCCCCTGCTCGACCGCGAAGAGGCGGCGCTCATCCGCGGTTTCGAGGCCGGCGCGACCCCCGTCCTGCCGGCCGGGCGCGGCCTCCATGGCCTGTTCCTCGACCGGGTTGCCGCTCGCCCGCACGCGGTGGCGGTCGAGGATGCCCGCGGTTCCTTCAGCTATGCCGAGCTGGCCGGGCGCGCCGCCGGCATCGCCTGCCGCCTCGCCGAGGCGGGGGTGCGCCCCGGCGACCGGGTCGCCCTGCACATGGCGCGCGACCGTCACGCAGTGGCAGCGGTGCTGGGCATCGTCGTCGCCGGCGCCGCCTACGTTCCCCTCGATTCCGACTGGCCGGCCGAACGGGTCGCCATGATCCTCGAAGACGCCGGCTGCCGGGCGGTGATCGCCGACGCCGCCGGACGGGCGGCCAGCGGCGCGACGTCGTGTCCGGTGATCGAGGCGGAAACCCTGGCCGCGTGTGCGGCCGAGACCGCCCCGGAAGTGCAGGACGATGATTCCCGCCCGGCCTACCTGATGTACACCTCGGGTTCCACCGGCGTGCCCAAGGGCGTGCTGGTGCCGCAGCGGGCGGTGATCCGGCTGGCGATCGGCGACGACTACCTCCGCCTGAGCCGGGAGGACCGCATGCTGCAGGCGGGACCGCTGGCGTTCGATGCCTCGACCTTGGAGATCTGGGGGCCGCTTCTCAACGGCGGCCGCGTCTGCGTGGCGGCGCGCGAGGAGTTGCTGGACCCGGCGGGACTGGCTGCGGCGATCACCCGGTTCGGCGCCACCACGCTGTTCCTGACCGCCAGCCTGTTCAACCGCCAGGTCGAGTTCGACCCTGTCGGGTTCCGGCCGCTGCGCGCCCTTGTCAGCGGCGGCGAGACGATGAGCGTGGCGCACATGCGAAGGGCGTTCGAGTCCTGCCCCGAGGTCGCCTTCTTCAACGGCTACGGTCCTACCGAGAACACCACCTTCACCACCCTGCACCGGATCCGGCGCGAGGATCTCGAGGCGACGGCGATGCCGATCGGCCGCCCGATCCCCCATACCCGGGTCGCGGTCCTCGACGCTGCCGGTGGGCGAGCACCGATCGGAGTCTGGGGCGAAATCCACGCCGGCGGCCCCGGCCTTGCCATCGGCTACTGGAACCGTCCCGAGCTGAACGCCGCCGCATTCGTCGGCGATCCCGAGCGCCCCGGCGAGCGCCTCTACCGGACCGGCGACTTCGGCCGCTGGCGGGAAGATGGCGTGCTGGAGTACGGCGGCCGCCGGGACGGCCAGATCAAGCTGCGCGGCCACCGCATCGAGCTGGACGAGATCGAGCAGATCCTCCACCGCCATCCCGGCGCGACGCAGGCCGCCGTGCTGTTCCTCGGCGGCGAGGCGGACGGCGCCATCGTCGCCTGCCTCGAGGCGGGCTCGGCGCCGCCGCCGGCCGAACTGCGGTCGTGGGCGATGCAGCGGCTGCCGGCCTACATGGTGCCGACCCGCTGGTACGCGCTGGACACGATTCCCCTGAACGCCAACGGCAAGGTCGACCGCCGCAGGCTTGCGACGATGCTGGAAGGGCTCGCGCCGCTGCGCGACGGCCGTGCCGATGCCGAAGCGCCGCAGGACGAGACCGAGATCCTGGTCGCGGCCACCCTGACCGAGGTGCTCGGTCAGCCGGTCACCGACCGCACCGCCGATTTCCTGGCCCTGGGCGGCCACAGCCTGCAGGCGATCCGGATCGTCAACCGGCTTGCCGATCGCACCGGGGTTCGCATCGCGATGGGCGACTTCTTCGCCGATCCCTCGGTCGCCGGCCTGGCCCGCCGGCTGCGGGATGCCGCGACAGGGCCGGCGCCCTCCAGCATCCCGCCCGCGCCCGCAGCGGACGTCTACCCGGCCAGCCACGCCCAGCAGAGGCTGTACCTGCTCCACGGCATGGACCGGGGCTCCGCCGCCTACAACATGACATTCGTCTTCCGCTGCCGGGACGACGTCGACGCGGGCGCCCTGGCGGCTGCCCTGCGCGGCTTGGCGCAGCGCCACGAAACCCTGCGCACCGGGTTCGAGACGGTCGAGGGCGAGATCGTGCAGCGCGTCGCCGCCGCGGCCGAGCCGATGCTTGTCGAGGACGACCTCCGCGACCGGACCGCCGCCTGGGAAGAGGCGCTGCGCATCGCGCGACGCGAGGCGGCGACGCCGTTCGACCTCGCCCGGCCACCGTTGTTGCGGGGACGCATCGTGCGTCTTTCCGAAGACGACACGCTGGTCCTCCTTTTGCTCCACCACATCGTCGGAGACGGCTGGTCGTCGCGCATCCTGGTGCGCGAACTGGGCCGGTTGTACGCCGCCGCCCGCGACGGCGCCGAGCCGAACCTGCCGCCGCTGCCCGTCGCCTACAAGGACTTCGCGGTCTGGCAGCGCGGCCGCGACTGGTCGACCGATGCCGCCTTCTGGCGCCGCCGCCTCGAGGGGGCACCCGAGCGGATCGACCTGCCCGCCGACCGGCCGCTGCCGAAGGTCCAGTCTTACCGGGGCGCGACCTGCCGCGCCGCCCTGCCGACCGAGGTCTCGGCCGGGCTGCGGGCGTTGGCGCGCGAGCGGCGGACCGCCATGTCGTCGGTCGGCATGGCCCTGCTCGCCGCCCTGCTGTACCGCCTGACCCGGCAAGGCGACATGGTGCTGGGAATGGGCGTGGCGGGCCGCGACCGCCTCGAACTGGAGGGGCTGATCGGCTTCTTTGTCAACGTGCTGCCGGTCCGGCTGCGGCTCGATGACGACACCGAGATCGACGACCTGATCGCCCGGACGCAGGCGGCCATCCTCGAGGCCATGGAGCACCGCGACTACCCGTTCGACCTACTGGTCCGAGATGTGGCGCCGCGCCGCCAGGCCAACCGCCAGCCGCTCGTCAACGTGGTGTTCGAGTACCAGAGGTTCGGCGCGCTTCAGACCGACGAGGTGGGCAGCCTTTCGCCGCGGCACGAGACGACGCCCGACGCCCTCGACCGCGAGATCGCGACGCTGACCGATTCGACCACCGCCAAGCACGACCTGCTCTTCTTCTTCGTCGACGGGGATGACGGCATCGAGATCATGATGGAATACGACACCGACATCCTGGAAGCCGCCACCGCTGAACGCTGGCTCGCCTACTACCTTCGCTTTGCCGCCGCAGTAGCCTCCGGCGAGGCGGCCTCACGATGAGGATCGGCGATCTGCTGTTCGAGGCCCAAGGTTCCCGATCCGCCGCGCCGGAGGCCGCCCCACCGGACGGGACCATCGTCGCCGGGTTCGCCGAGATGGCCGCCAGGTTCCCCGGCCGCACAGCGGTCGCGGACGAGCGCGGGCGCCTTAGCTACGCCGAGCTCGACCACCTGTCCGATCGCATCGGCCGCTTCGTCGCCGGTCTCGGGCTGGCGCCGGAAACCCTGGTCGGGCTGATGTTCGACCGCGACGTCCGGTTCGTCGCCTCGGCGCTCGGCGTCCTCAAGGCGGGCTGCGCCTACGTGCCGGCCGACCCGGTGCTGCCGCTGGAACGGCGGCGCCGACTGCTCGACCTCGCCGGCGCCCCTCTCCTGGTCTCGCAGGCGTCGCTGGCGCGCGACCTTCACCTGCTGCAATGGCAGTGCCCGAAGCTGACCCACGTCTTGTGCCTGGACGCCGACGACATCGACGGCCTGGTCGAGGCGCCGGGCGTCATGATGACCGGCGAGCTGTGGGATCATCTGGCCGGCGACGGCGCCGACGACATTGCCGCCGGCGGCTGGAAGAGCGCCTTCACCGGATTGCCCATTCCGGCCGAGGCCATGGCCGCCTTCGGCGCCAACGCCCGCGCCAAGACGGCGCCGCTCCTGAAGCCGGGAGCCCGCGTGCTGGAGATCGGCTGCGCCTCGGGCTTCACCATGCGCCACGTGGCGCCGCAGGCGGGCTCCTACGTGGCCACCGACATCTCGCGGCGCAACGTCGAGCGGGTGGAAGCCTACGCCCGGACGAACGGGCTGGACCACGTCTCCGGCCGCCAGCTCGCGGCCCACGACATCGACGTCTTTCCGCCCGCCTCGTTCGACCTCGTCGTGCTCAACAGCGTGATCGAGAACTTCCCCGGCTTCGGCTACCTGCGGCAGGTGCTGGGGAAGGCGGCGCTGCTGCTGGCGCCGGGGGGCGCCATCTTCGCCGGCAGCGTGTGGGATCTCGAACGCCGCGAGCACTACCTCGGCGACCTCGCTGCGTTTGCCCGCGACAACAGCGGCAGGGGCTACCAGACCCGCCTCGACTTCGCCGAGGACCTGTTCGTCCCCCGCGCCTTCTTTGCCGACTGGGCCGCCGAGACCGGCGCCGCCGTCGCCTTCAGTGCCGTCCGGGCCCCGGGCTTCGAGCCCGCCCGCTACGGCTATGACGCGGTGATCCGGCCGGGCGCCGGCGAGGCGGGCGCAGCCGGGGTCAAGCACCGGCACGGCGCCGTCGCTCTGGCCCCGTTGCCGGAGGGACCGCCGCCGGCCGCGGCAAGACCCGACCAGCTCGCCTACGTGATTTTCACCAGCGGTACCACGGGCGACCCCAAAGGGGCGATGATCGAGCACCACTCTGTGGCCAATCTGGCGCGCCACGTCGGCGAGACGCTGTTCGCACCGCTCGGCCCGGCGCTCAACGTGTCGTCGATCGCCTCGTTCTCGTTCGACAGCTCGGTCAAGCAGGTGTTCGCCACCCTCCTGAACGGCCACACCCTGCACATCCCCGGCGAGGATACCAAGCGCGACCCGGCACGGCTGCACGCCTTCATCGAAGAGCGCCGGCTCGACCTTTGCGATCCCACCCCCAGCCTGTTCGGGCTGCTGGTCGACCACTGGGCCGAGACCGGCAGCGCCACATCGGCACGCACCTTCATCCTGGGCGGTGAAGTCGTGCGGGCCGACATGCTGCGCCGCTTCTACGCCTGCGAGGGCCACGGCGGGGTCCGGGTGGTCAACGCCTACGGTCCGACCGAGACCTGCGTCGCCGCCGCCCAGCACGTCATGAACGCCGCCAGCTGGCAGGAGATCCTGCCGCCGCCGATCGGCGTGCCCCTGCGCGGGGTCGAGTTGCAGGTCTGCGACGCCGCCGGCCGCCCGTTGCCCGAGGGGGTGCCGGGCGAGATCCGCATCGGCGGCGCCGGCGTGGGCCGCGGCTACCTGAACGATCCGGAACAGACCGCGCGCCGTTTCGTCCGCGACGCCGCTGGTCGCCGTTGGTACCGCAGCGGCGATCTCGGTCGCTGGTTGCCGGGCGGAGTACTGGCATTCCTCGGCCGCGAGGACCGGCAGGTGAAGATCCGCGGCAACCGGATCGAGCTGGCCGAGGTGGAAGCGGCGATCGGCAGCCATCCATTCGTCCGCCGCGTCGCGGCAGTAGCGACCGATCCGCGCGGCGACGGCGACCTTGTGCTGGCCGCCTACGTGGTGCCTCGGCCGGGGTTCGAGGTCGCCGCCTGTAAGGCCGACCTCGAATCGCGGCTGCCACCCTTCATGGTCCCCTCGTGGCTGATCGAGATCGACGATTTCCCGCTCACCAGCAGCGGCAAGCTCGACGAAGCCCGGCTGCCACGCCCCTCGGCCGCGGCGCGTCCGGCCGGACGGCCGCTCTCAGGCGGGGACGAGCAGCGGCTGGCGGCCCTGTTCGCGGAGGTGCTGAACGTTCCGGTCGAGGACGCCGAGGCCGACTTCTTCGCGCTCGGCGGACACAGCGTCCTGGCGGTGCGGCTGCTGGCCGCGGTCGAGAGGACGTTCGGCTTGCGGGTGCCGCTGTCGGACCTGTTCGCCCACCCCACCGTGGCCCGGCTGGCCTGCCGGATCGCGGACCGTTCGCGGGACAGCGGCTGGCGGCCGGTGGTGGCGATCAACGCCGGGGGCGAACGGCCGCCGCTCGTCTGCTTTCACCCGGTCGGCGGCAACGTGCTGTGCTACCAGGGGCTTGGCGAGGCGCTGGGGCGCGACCAGCCGCTCTACATGGTGCAGTCGTATGGCCTCGAGGAAGGCCAGCCGTTGCTGCCAACCGTCGAGGAAATGACCGCCGCCTACCTGGAGGCGCTGCGCGGCACCCTGCCCGAGGGGCCGATCGTCCTCGCCGGGTGGAGCTTCGGCGGGCTGCTCGCCTACGAGGCGGCGTGCCAACTGAGGCGGACCGGGATGCCGGTCGCGGCGGTGCTGCTGTTCGACGCGGTGGCGGTGCCGGACCCGGTGCGCGATCTCTTGCGCAAGGACGAGGCCGACTACCTGGCCGCCCTGTTCGACGAGCTCGGCATCGTCGACGCAGCCACCCTGCGGCCGCTGTCGCCGGAGCAGCGCCTCGACCTGCTGGTCGAGCGCGGGCGCGGCTCCAACCTGCTGCCGGACCACACCGACCGACGGGGTATGCGGCGGCTCCTCGGGGTGTTCCAGAACAATGCCCTGGCGGCGGTACGCTATCGGCCGCGGCGTTTAGAGTCGCGCCTGCTCCTGGTGCGGCCGCGGATCGCGACCGCAGCCGCCCCCGGCATCCCGGGGGACGACCTCAACGGCTGGGGCCCGCTGGCCGACGTGCAGCTGCGCTGGATCGAGGGGACGCACGGACAGATGTTGCAGACGCCGAGGGTGGAGCAGCTGGCGCGTTGCGTGAAGGAGTATCTGGACGCCGTTCCTTCGAAAATATGGTAGAAGACGGAGGGGCGCCGGCCCAACTGGTTGGGGCCCCGCGCGATGGGGGGAGGCCATGGCGAAACGGGCCATTCTCGCGGTGGCGACCTTGAAGGGGGGCAGCGGCAAGAGCACGCTGGCCAGCTGTCTCGCCGTCCACTGGCGGCTGGCCGGCCGCGACCCGGTGCTGGTGGATGCCGATCCGCAGCGTTCGCTGGCTCGGCTGGCCGCCCGTCCGCGCGCCCTGGGCGGGGTTCCGGTGATCGAGAACTGCAGCGAGGACGTCATCGAGACGGCCCGCAGCCTGCCCCGCAAGCGGGGACCGGTGGTAATCGACACGGCGGGATTCCGGGCGCCGGCCACCCTGGCAGCGCTGGCGGCCGCCGACCTGGTGGTGGTGCCGGTCAAGGCGTCGCCGCTCGATGTCGACGTCATGATCGACACCGCGCGCACCCTGTTTGCCACCCGCGACGGCAGCGTCGCCCGCTTCCGCTGCGTCCTGACCCAGACCACCCGCGACAGCGTGATCGCCCGCCACATCCGTGCCGAGCTGGCGGCAGCGGGATTCCCGCTGTTCGAAAGCGAGCTCGTCAACCGCATCGCCTACAGCGAGGCGGCGCTGTACGGCGCAACCCCCTCGATGACCGAACCGCACGGCGCCGCGGCGCGCGAGATCGCCGCCCTGGCGGCCGAGATCGACTTTGCGCTCACCCTTGCCCGGGAGACGGCATGACCAGGAAGCTGCCCAAGGCCACCGCCGAGACGCTGGATGGCATCCGGCAACGCCCCGCCACCGAGCCCGCCCCCGCAGACCTGATTCTGGCAGAGCCGGTCGATCCGGCAGCGGCAACCCCGGCGGGGCCCGACCCGGTTCGCGAGCTGCGCCGGGCACGAGCCCGCGAGGCGGTCGAGCGCCACGCGACCTACGCCGCGATCGGCGGCCTGATCCCGATGCCGCTGCTCGACACCATGAGCGTGGTGGCGACGATCGCCCTGATGCTGCAAGCGGTGGCCCAGATCTACGGGGTGACGCTGCAGCGCGACAGGGCACGGACGCTGGTCGCCAGCCTGGTCGGAGGGCTCGGTCAGGCGGGCGCGGGTGCGGCGACGACGGCAACCCTCTCGAAGCTGGTGCCGGGGGCCAACCTGGTCGGCCTGATGATGTCGTCGATCGCGGCGGCGGCGCTGACGCGCACCATCGGCCGCGCCTTCATCCTCCACTTCGAAACCGGGGGCACCGCCCTGCAGCTCGCGCCCGACGCCCTGCGCGCCTATTTCGCCGCCGAATCGCCCAGCCAGCCGATCTCGCGCCAATAGCGCGCCGCGCCCTCGTGAAAGGGCAGGAAGTTCGCGCTCTCGAACATTGCGCGGGGCTCCACGGTGGCGAGAGCCGGATGCCGGGCACGGAACACGTCCAGGCTTTCCTGCACGCTGCGCACCAGCCAGTACACGAGGTCGGGGTCGACCCGCGCATCGGCCACCAGGGTCGCCTTGAAGCCGTAGGATTCAAGCGCCTTCTTCTGGCCCAGGTAGGTGTTGGCCGGCAGCACGCCCCAGAAGAAGTATGGTGCCGCGGCGACCATCTTCTCGATCCCGGGCGAGCGCAAGCCGACGATGCGCGCACCGCAGTTTGCGGCTGACATCGAGATCGGCAACGCGGGGTGGCCGATCCACATCGCGAAGGCGTCGATATAGCCGTCGCAGAGGCCGCGCTGGTTGAGATCGGGCGTCGCGCCGAGCACCTCGCCGAGGTCGTCCTGCGCGATGCCCTCGGCCTTCAAAACGCCCTCCCACAGGCGGCGCACGGCCGAGCCCTCGGGCCCCAGGTTGATGCGGGCACCGCGCAGATCAGCCACCCGCTCAATCTCCGAATCGCCGTCCACCACCAGCACCCCCAGCTCGTCGTGGAGGGACATCACCGAACGGCCCGTGGGCAGCCGAATCCCGCCCGACGCGGCGGCGTGATTGGTGTCGGATTGGATGATGATGAACTGCGCGCGGCCCTCGTTCATCAGGCTGATGTTGCTTGCCACGCCCTGCGAACGGAGCGAAACGCAACGGATGCGGTGTTCCCGGAAGTGAGCTTCCATGGCTGCGCAGATGGCGCTGGCCACATAGAAGTACGTGCCTTTGGTGGAGCCGCCGTAGATGGCGACGTAACGCTCGTCCGGCTGCGATGCGTCGCCACCCATGCCGTGCCCTGCCGAATCGGCGCTCGACGGCACCGCATCAGGGTTGAAAGGCGCCGGATTGCTTCCTGCCACCCCGGCGCAGGCGGTCCCGGACACCATCAGGAGCGCGGCGAGCCACGCCCAGAACCAACGCACAAACACCACGTTTCCCCCACCTCGACCACGGCGGCGAGTATAGCCGACCGCTTCCGCCTGTGATAGGCATGGCCGCAGCCGCCGCCATTGCCCCGAGCACGCGATTGGACGCACCCGTCGACCTTCAGATCAATGACGCCTGGCGCCGCGACTTGCCGTACTCCGGCGCGGCCGCGGTGGTGGACGCAGCGGCGATGGACGAGGCGGCGCAAGCGATCGCCTCGTGGCCGGGGTATGCGCCGACCCCCCTCCTCTGGCTCCCCGGCCTGGCGCGGCGCCTGCGCCTCGGCGCCATCGCGTGCAAGGACGAATCGCGCCGCTTCGGGGTCGGCGGGGTCAAGGCGCTGGGAGCACCCTACGGGCTCGAGGTCCTGCTCCGCGACCACGACCCGGCAACGCCGTTCACGGCGATCGCAGCGACCGACGGCAACCATGGGCTGGCGCTGGCCTGGGCCGCGCGGCGGAGGGGCGGCCGCGCAGCCATCTTCGTCGGCCGCGACGTCGACGCTGTGCGGCTGAAGAGGATCCGCGACCAGGGAGCCGAGATCGAGGTGATCGACGGCACCTACGACGATGCGGTGCTGGCCGCCGAACGGGCAGCCGAGGAACCCGGCTGCCTGCTGGTCACCGACACCGACTACGTCGGCGACCACCCCGTGGTCCGCGCCATCATGGCCGGCTACGGCGTCCTTGCGGCAGAGGCGTGGGCGGCGGGACTCGCCGACGCGCCGCCCAGCCATGTGTTCCTGCATTGTGGCGTCGGCGGAATGGCCGGCGGCGTCACGGCCGGCCTGTGGCGCCGCACCTCGCCCGCAACGCCGAGGGTCGTGACGGTCGAGCCCGCCGCCGCCGCCTGTGCCCTGGCCAGCCTGCGCGCCGGCCGCTCCACCGCGGTCGGCGGCAGTCTGCGCACCCGCATGGCCGGACTGGCGTGCGGCCGGCTGTCGCTGCCCGCCTGGGAGATCCTGTCGCGCGCCGCGGCGGCCGCGCTTGCGATCGGCGACGGGCTGGCAGCCGCCGTGCAGCGGGACCTGAGCACCGGCGCGTTCGGCGATCCCCCCCTGGCCACCGGCGACACCGGCGTCGCAGGCCTCGCCGGGTTGATCGCCGCTGCCTGCGATGCGGGCTGTCGCGAGCGCCTCGCCCTAGGCCCCGGAAGTCGCGTCCTGGTCGTCAACAGCGAAGGTCCGTTGCCGGCATGATCGGGTCAGCGGAAACGCCCCTCGTCCATATCGAGGACCCGGTCGGCGGTGTGGAAGTAGCGATCGTCGTGGGTGACGCAAATGATGATGCGGTCGGGCCGCCGCAGCGCCGGCAAGAGCTCCTCGTAGAACACGCGACGGAAACGGGGATCCTGGTCGGCAGCCCATTCGTCGAGCACCAGCACCGGATTGTCCTCGAGCAGCGCGACCACCAGGGCGAGCCTCTTGCGCTGGCCGCCGGACAGATCGGTGGTCGTGAAGCTGCCGTCGCGGATGCGCGCCTTGTGGGCGACCTCGAGCCGCCGCAGCAGCGCCTCCGCGCGCTCCTCGTCGATGGAGCCGAGGCCGTAGAGGCGGCGGAACAGGTGATAGTCCGAAAGCACGGCTGAGATGCCGTCGCGATAGGCCTGGCGTTGCCCCTGCGCCAGCGGCCGGCCGTTGACGAGGATGCTGCCGCGGTCGGGACGGAGCAGTCCGATCAGAAGCCGCAGCATGGTCGACTTGCCCGACCCGTTTCCGCCGGTGACGAACGTGACCTCGCCGGCCTGGAAGGCAGCGCTCAAGGGGCCGGCGGTGAAGCCGGGCGATCCGTCGGCCTCGCGATAGGTGAACGAGACGTCGTCAAGCACGATCCGGCGAATCGGCTCGCCGAGAGACTCCGTGTCCTCGGCCGCGTGACCGGCGGCGGCGGCCTGAAGATGCTCCTCGATCGCGGCGATGCGTGCCAGCGAGGCCTCTGTCTCGGCGACCGCCGGCACGGCCTGGGCGATGGTGGCAATCGGCCCGATCATGAACAGCGCCACCGTGGTCGCTTCGAGGGCGACCTTTGCAAAGCCGGGGTCGAACAACGGCACCGCGAACACCATCAGGCCGAGCAGCAGGAAGAACATCACCTGGATCAGCACGAAATCGACCGCCCAGCGGCGCTTAGCCGTCGTCTTGGTGAGGCGCGCCTCCTCGGAGTCCATGGTCAACTCGGTCACCAGCCGGCGTCCGTGCTGACCGTTGATGCGAAGCTCCTTGAAGCCGTTCAGCACGTGGCCGAGCCCCGCGAACAGGCGCGCCTCGTCGGCGGCGGCGTGATCGGTAATCGCGGTCATTGTCCGCGACCGCCCGACGTGGACCACAATGGCGAAGCCGCCGAACGCGACGCCGATGACGAATGCCGGCCACGACAGCCAAGCCAGAAACAGGGCGACGAACACCAGCGCCACCACCTGCTGGGCGGCGATTGCGAGCAGCGTCACCGTCCGTGACAAGCTCTGCGTCTCGTGAGCCAGGGCGGCGTGGAGGGGCCCCCGCCCGAGAGCGTCGACCGCCGGATAGTCCGATTCGCGCACCCGCTCGAACACGCGGTCGCGAAGGCGACGGATCAGCTCTTCGGCTTCTCGC
Organism: Rhodospirillales bacterium; assembly: GCA_018432935.1. Lineage (GTDB taxonomy): Bacteria > Pseudomonadota > Alphaproteobacteria > Rhodospirillales > Shumkoniaceae > JAHDSF01. The sequence continues at coordinate 20,512 of JAHDSF010000011.1, forward strand.
GCGCTCGCCGACATGACCGAGTTCTGGGACAGCACGAACAGACCGACGGCGGCCAGGAAGATCACCACCACCCGCATGCCGGGATCGCCCTGCCGGGCCTCGGCGGCACCGTAGCTGACGAGCGCGAGGACCACGACGGTCGACAGCGCCCCCAGCAGGGTCATCGCCACCAGCGGACGCGGGTCGGCGGAGGATTCGCGACGCAGGAACGCGATCAGCCCCATCTAGCGGTCCTCTCTCCGCTCGACGGTCAACTCGGAGAGCCGTCCTTCCTCGAGGTGGAAGCGGCGGTCCGCGACGTCGAAATAGGCGTCGTCGTGGGTGACCGCGACGACCGTGATGCCCCGCGCCTTCAGCGTGGGCAGGATCTCGCGGTAGAACTTGCGGCGGAAGTGCGGGTCCTGGTCGGCAGCCCACTCGTCGAGCACCAGCAGCGGCCGCGCCTCGAGCAGCGCGGCCATCAGGGCCAGCCGCTTGCGCTGGCCGGCGGACAGGTCGAGGCGTTCGAAACGGTCGCCGATCAGGCGGGTGACACGGTCCATCTCGAACCAGCCCAGAAGCGACTGCGCCTCGGCGGCATCGATTTCCCCATAGAGGCGGGGGAACAGGTGGTAGTCGGCAAACACCGCAGACACCAGGTCGCGATAGGCGCGGCGGGTTCGTGGTCCGACGGCGACGCCGTCGACTCGGATCGCCCCCTCCTGCGGCCGGTAGAGGCCGGTCAGGAGCTTGATCAGGGTCGACTTGCCGGACCCGTTGCCGCCGGTGATCAGCACGATCTCGCCCCGCCGCAGGACGAGGTCGACCGGCCCCAGCGCGAACCCCTCCTCGCCCGCCGCTGCCGGATAGGCGTAGGCGACGCCGCGCAACGCGACCTCGGTGAAGCCTGCCGGTAGCGGTTCTCCGTCCTCCTGCGCCTCGGGGTCCTCCATCTCGGCGAGCAGGCCGTCGAGCTGCGTCATCCGGACCGCCGCCGCCTCGGCAGCGCCGAGCAGGGGCACGGTCTGGATGAGGGCGCCGATGGCGCCGGTCATGAACAGGACGGAGGTGGTGACCTGCACCACGTTGTCGCGAAAGCCCGGCGCATAGAGCGGCGCCACGAAAACGACGACGGCAAGCAGGAAGAAAACCGCCACCTGACCCAGAACGAACTGCTGGATCGCCCGCATCTGGACGTCGGTGCGGATTGCAGTCGCCGAGCGGGAGATGTCCCCGAACACCGCCGCCAGGTCGCGGCTGCGGGCGCTGCTGAGGCGGATCTCCTTGAAGCCGTCGAGGAGGTCCGAAACGCTTTCAAACAGGCGCTTCTCCTGGTCCATCATTGCGGCGTAACCGGTGCCGAGATGCCGGCCGGCACGGCTGTAGACGAGGCCGCCGGCCAGGGTCGCCAGCAGGACCAGCAGGAAAGCGGTGGTCGAGACGTAAGCGATATAGGCCAGGATTGCTATCACCAGCACAAGCGAGCGCAAGGCAAGGGCGAGAAACTGCGAGTGCTGCGAGATGGTCTGGGTGGCCTGGGTGATGCTTTCGTAGAACACCACCTGCCCGATCCGCTCCACCTTCTCGAAATCCGCGCGGAGGAGCCGCTCCAGCAGACGCACACGGACCTGGTGGATCGCCGCCTCGAGCGCGCCGCAGACGCGCGCGATGACGAACAGTTCGGCGGCGGCATAGGCCACGATCGCGGCCGCGAAAGCGGCTGCAAGCTCCCAATCCACTTGCGAGCGGCCCGATTTTGCGATCTCCGCCGCGGCCATGTTGACCAGCGCCAGGATGACCGCCCCGCCGACGCCGGAAACCACCGCAGCGGCCACCACTCGCTTGCGGGGCATCGACTCGTAGCGGGCCAGTAGGCTGACCAGGTTCATCGCTGCCGGATACTCCATCCCCCCGGGCACAGGCGGTTCCGCACTGTATCGGCTCAGCCCGTCCGCCGTCCATCGCGCCGCTTAAGTTACACGCCGCGTTACATTGTTGTCTGGTGTTGGAATTTTTGCTACCCCTTAAGCCCAATCCGGTCGCATACCAGTGGATGAGCCGACGCGTCAGAAGGGGGCATGATGGTACGAGCGTATCCGTGGGTACTCCTGGCAGTCCTTGCGCTGCCGATCAGCACCGCTGCTGAGCAGCCTGCCGCCCCCGGAATCGCTCCCGTCCGCGTCGCGGTGGCCGAGGCGGCACGCGGTACGGTCCGGGCGTGGCTGCGCACCGAGGGCACGGCACGTTCGGTGCAGCGCGAGATCCTGCATTTCGGCCAGGCTGGCAAGGTGGTCGAGATCGGCGTCGACGCCGAGGGTGAACCCCTGCGCGAAGGATCGCCGGTGGTCGGCCCGCGCCCCGGAAAGCCCGGACAATTCATCGCCCGCATCGATGCCCGCGACGTCGGCCAGCAGGTCTCGCAGCAGATGTCGCAGGCAGAGGCGGCGCGCCAGCGGGTCCGCGGTGCCCGTAGCGCCCTCGCCCAGGCCACGTCCGCGCTGACCCAGGCCGAGCAGCAGCTGGTGCGAGCTCGCGAGCTGTCGGCCAAGGGCATCATACCTCGCAAACAGCTGGACGAGGCCGAGGGCAACGCCGAGCAGACCCGGGCCCGGCTGCAGCGCGCCCAATCCGATCTCGCCGCCGCCCAGGCCGAAGCCAACGTTGCCGAATCGGAGACCGAGCAGGCGCGCATTCGCGGCGAACAGTACGTGCTGCGCGCCCCGTTCGACGGAGTCGTCAGCTTCCTCAACATCTCGGTCGGCGACTTCGTGGCACCGCTTGCAGCGGGGCAGGCCGACAATGCCCAGCTGATGCGCCTGGCGGCGGCCGTCGTCATAGACCCCTCCGCCTACGAGGTGATCGCCGAGATCCCCACGATCTACGGTCTGAGCCTGCACCGCGGCATGACCGCGGAGATCGCCTGGGCCGGAATGGGCGTGTTCGAGACCGTCGATTCGGCACCGGGCAACGGTGCCCCGCCGATCGTGAAGGCCGAGGTGTTCGCGGTTGCCCCCGCCATCGCCCCCGATAGCCGCACCATCCGGATCCGCCTGCGGACCGTCGAGCCGGCATCAAGCCTCCGCGACGGCCTGTACGTAGCGGCCCGCATCCTGGCCGCCGAGCGCCGGGACGTGGTTCGTATCCCGATCGAGGCACCACGCCACGAAGCCGGCGTATCGTACGTCTACGTCGTCGATCCCGCGAAGGGCGTCGCGCACCGCCGGGTCATCACGCGCGGCATGGGAGGCGGCCATTACGAGGAGGTCGTCGGAGGGCTTGAGGCAGGGGAAATCGTCGTCGTCGCCGGCCAGGAGAGGCTGTCCGACGGCACTCCCGTCGTGACCACGGAGGGGACCCGCGGATCATGAGCGCGCAGCCTTCCGAGGACGGCGCGCGGCAGCCGTCGGCGTTGTCGCGATTCCTGTTCGTCGATACCACTTTCGCTGGCGTGCTCGGGATCCTGCTGATCCTGGGCGGCCTGTTCGCCTACACGGCGATGGTCAAGGAATCCTCGCCCGACCTCGCCATCCCGGTGGCGATGGTGCGGACCGAATGGCCCGGCGCCGCGCCGGAGCTGATCGAGAAGGAAGTGACGACCCCGATCGAAAAGGCGGTCAAGTCGCTCAACGCGCTGGACGAGACGGTCAGCGGCTCGCGTACCGGCCTGTCGACGATCGTCGTCCAGTTCGAGGCCGATGCTCCGGTGGACGAATCGATCCGGGCCCTCCGCACCAAGGTGGCCGAGGTCGCTCCCCTGCTGCCGGCCGGAGCCCTTTCGCCGACGGTAGAACCGCTGTCTACCACCGACGCGCCCGTCCTGACCTACATGCTGCACGGAAGCGTGCCCGACGCCGTCACCGGTACCGTGGCCCGCGACCTCAAGGAGCGGCTCGAGCACATCGGCACCCTGCGCAAGGTCGAGATTTCGGGCGCCCGTGAGGAGGTCGGACGGATCCTGCTCGATCCCATGCGGCTGAACGCCGGCGGGGTCAGCCTTAGCGCGGTCCGCGATGCGATTGCGGCCGCCACTGTGGACCGCCCTCTGGGCGAAATGCGCGACGGGCCGATTCCGGCGGCCATCACCCTCAGCGGCCGGTTCAGCGACCTCGAGGAGCTGCGCCAGCTTCCGGTTCAGCAAGGACGGAGCGGGCATGTGGCGCGGCTCGGCGATTTCGCCGAGATCCGCCGCGACCTCTCGACCGAGGAGGACCGTACCCTGGTCAGCTTCGGCGGGGCGCCGTTCCAGAAAGGCGTCAGCATCAGCCTCTACAAGATGCCCGGAAGCGATTCGCTCGCCACCATCGCCCAGGTCAAAGCGGTGGTCGATCGCTTCCCCCTTCCCGCCGGCATGCATGCGACCGTGCTGACCGACCAGTCGATCGACGTATCGGAAAAGCTTCACGGGGTCTTCGTCAACGCCGCCCAGGCGGTTGCGGGCGTCGTGCTCGTCTTGCTGGTGATGCTGTCGTGGCGCGAGGCGTTGATTGCCGGCATCGCGGTGCCGATCACCTTCCTGGCCAGCATCGCCACCGTGTACCTGCTCGGCATGACGATGAACGAGATGGTGGTCATCGGCATGGTGCTCGCCCTCGGCCTGCTGGTCGACGTCTTCATCCTGGTCATGGAAGGCATGCACCGGGGCCTCTACGCAGAACGCCGCTCGTTCGCGGATTCGGCGATGGTGACCATCAAGCGCTTCGCGCTGTCCGCGTTCGCCGGCCAGCTGACGACGATCCTCGCCCTGGCGCCCCTGATGTTCCTGCCCGGCATCAGCGGCAAGTTCGTCCGCTTGGTGCCGACGACCGCGGTGATCTGCCTGGTTGCCAGCTACATCATCGCCTTCGTGTGGGCGCTGCCGTCCTCGCGCCTGGTGTTCGGCGAACGGCGCCGCGGCGACGGCGTCAGCCGGGTCGACGTTCTGACCGACCGTGCCGCCGGAGCCCTCGGCCGCTGGATCAGACGTCTCGTCGTGCCGTCGCGGGGCGTCGCCGCCCTGTGGGCAGTCGGCACCAGCGCCGTATGCATCGGCGCCTTCCTCTTGGCGGCCGGACTGAAGTTCGAGATGTACCCGAAGATCGACGGCCGCGAGATGGGGATCACCGTCGAGCTGCCGCCGGGAACCCCCCTCGAACGCTCGACCGAGGTCGGACGGGCGGTAGGCGACGTGCTGCGGTCCAAGGACTACCTCCAAAGCATCGTGTTGTACGCCGGCCGCAAGAGTCCGTTTGCGCTGGGCGGAACTTCCGAGAAGATCACCGACACCCCCGGCAGCCACGTCATCGGTTACTCCGTCGTGTTCAAGCCGCTCGATGACCGCGGCGGGCGTCTCGCCTATGCCTACGTTTCGGACCTTCGCCGCGAGATCCAGAAAACCCTGGCGGCGGTGCCGGGCGCGAGCGTGGCCATGAGCGTGCAGACCGGCGGGCCGAGCGGCGGCGACGATCTTCGGCTCGAGATCCAGGGCGAGGACCTGGGCGTGCTGCGGGCGGCCGCGCGCGACCTGAGCCGGGTGCTGGCAGCGGTTCCGGGCACCCGCGACGTGCGCGACGACCTGGGACCGCCGCGCATCGCCGTGGTCGTGTTCCCGAACCGCGATGCGCTGGAATTCTTCGGCCTTCGCCTGTCGCCGGTGGCCGAGGAGATCGCCCTGGCAATGGGCGAGACCACCGTCGCGCGGCTCAAGCGCGGCATCGGCCAGGATGATGTGCCGGTCAGGCTCAGCCTGGCATGGCCGACGCGCAAGCCCGAAGCCGGCCCGCCCCGGCTGTGGTCGGAGCTCTCGATGATCCGCGCCTCCGCCGACGACGGCACCCGGATCGACCTGCCGGCGCTGTTCGATGCCCAGTATGACAGCCTGCCCCAGGTCGTCGTCCACAAGGACGGCGTGCGCACCACCACCGTGCTCGGCAAGGCCGAGGATGTCACGGTGGGCGATGCGCTGGCCGCCGTGGAGGGCGGGATCCGGGACATCCAGGCGCGTTACCCGGGGGTGCGGATCGGCATCGCCGGAGAACAGGCCGAGGCCAGCGAGACCAACGCCAGCATGCTCAAGATGTTCGTGCTGACGCTGGTGCTGATGGCGGGGCTGCTGGTGCTGCTGTTCAACTCCTGCCGGATGCCGCTGATCATCCTGTTCTCGGTACCGTGCGGCGTCGCGGGAACGGTGGCCGGATTCGCAGCCATCGACATGCCGCTGTCGTTCCCCGCCACCGTCGGCATCGTTTCGCTGATCGGCATCGTGGTCAACGTGGCCATCGTCATGATCGAGAGCATCCGAGAGCATACGGCAGCGGGACGAAGCCTGCCGGATGCCGCGGCCATGGGTTCGGCCGACCGCCTGCGCCCGATTCTGTCGACCACCCTGACCACGGTGACCGGGCTGGCCCTGCTGTCGACCAGCAGCCCGATGTGGGAGCCGCTCTGTTATGCGATCATGTTCGGGCTCGTCGCCTCGACCGTGCTCTCGTTCATCGTCGTCCCCTCCCTCTTTCTTCTCCTTAGCCCACGCACTGCGAACTGAGACATGAACATCTTCGACCAGTACGAATCGGAGGTCCGCTTCTACTGCCGCGGGTTTCCGGACGTCTTCGTGGCGGCCAAGGGCGCGCGACTGCGCGGCCGCTCGGGACGGGACTACATCGACTTCTTCGCCGGGGCCGGCACCCTCAACTACGGCCACAACGACGAGGCCATGAAGGCACGCCTGATCGCCTACCTGTCGGACGACGGCATCGTGCATGGCCTCGACATGGCGACCGGCGCCAAGGAGGCCTTCATCCGCGGCTTTCAGGACACGATTCTGGCGCCGCGCGGCCTCTCCTACCGCATGCTGTTCCCCGGCCCCACCGGAACCAACGCCGTGGAAGTGGCGCTGAAGCTGGCGCGCAAGGCGACCGGCCGCCAGCGCATCGTCAGCTTCGTCAACGGCTTCCACGGCATGACCTTGGGAGCCCTGGCGGTCTCGGGAGGCCCCCTGCGGCAACCCGCCGCAGGGCCCCAGGTGGGCGGCACGGTATTCCTGCCCTACGACGGCGGATCCGGCTGCGATTCCCTGGAATGGTTCGAGCGGATGCTGGCCGAAACCTCGGATCCCGCACAGTCCCCCGCCGGGTGCATCGTCGAGACCGTGCAGGCCGAAGGCGGCATTGTCGCGGCTTCGATGGACTGGTTGCGCCGCCTGGAGCAGATCTGCCGGCGCCACGGCATCCTGCTCATACTCGATGACATCCAGGCCGGGTGCGGCCGCACCGGCACCTTTTTCAGTTTCGAGCCGGCGGGACTTGTGCCCGACATCATCTGCCTCGCCAAGTCGCTGTCGGGAATCGGATTGCCGCTGGCACTGGTGCTGGTCAAGGCGGAGCACGACCGGCTTGCCCCGGGCGAGCACAACGGGACCTTCCGCGGCAACAACCTTGCCTTCGTGACCGCCACCGAGGCGCTTCGGTTCTGGCGCGACGATGCTCTCGAGCGTGCTGTCGTCCGCAAGGCGGCCACGATCCGCCGGGCGCTCGAGGCGATTGCCGCCGCGCACCCCGACACGATCTGCCCCGCCGTGCGCGGCCGCGGCATGATTCAGGGCTTGGCCACCCCCTCCGGGGCGTTCGCCCGCCGCGTCTCGGCGGAAGCGTTCGCCCGCGGACTGGTCATGGAAACCGCCGGGCCCCATGGCGAAGTGCTGAAGTGCCTGTGTCCCCTCGTCATCACCGACGAGGACCTCGATCAGGGCCTGCGCATCCTGGCCGCCTCGGTGGCCGCCGCGGAAGCGGCATGAACTGGCTGCCCGGCTTCCGTCCGCGCGCCGACGTCCGCCTGCGGCTGTTTCTGTTCCCCTATGCAGGGGGCGGAGCCGGCCTTTACCACGGGTGGAAGGATGCCTTCCCCGGCCATATCGACGTCCTGCCCGTTCAGCTGCCCGGACGAGAGAACCGGCTCGCGGAGCCCGCGTTCCGGCATCTCGATCTTCTCGCCGACGCCGCGGCCGAAGCGCTGCTGCCCCTCGCCGACCGCCCGGCGGTCCTGTTCGGCTGGTCGATGGGCGCCGGGATCGCGCACGCGGTGGCGCGGCGCTGGGAACGCGCGGGCCGCCCCCCTGCGCTCGTGATTGCGGCCGCACACCCGGCCCCGCACCTGCCCCGTGCAGGACCGCCGATCCACGCGCTGCCCAGCGATGCCTTCTGGCGCGAAGTGGCCCGTCTCGGCGGTCTCTCCGAAGAGGCGATGGCCAGCGAGGATCTGCGCCGGTTTTCCGAGCCGACCTTGCGGGCCGATTTCGCGGTCGTCGAGACGCGTCCTCTGATCCCGCCCGGATCCCTTTCGTGCCCAATCGCAGCGATTGCCGCCGAGGACGACCGGACCGTGCCGCGCGAGCATGTCAGGGCATGGTCGGAAGCCACCCGCGGAAGGGCGGCTTTCGCCGGCATCGCCGGTGGACATTTCGTGGTTCGCGACGACCCGGCCGTCGTCACGGCTGCGGTCCTGGCCGCAGTGGACGCCTGTGCGCTGCCCGGCGCGCAGCCACGCCCCATGACCCTGCGCGATCTCGTTCTCGAGGAACCATGAGCAGGGCTGCCGGGCTGACCGTCTGGCACATCCCTCTTGCAGCCGACGCGCCGGAGGAAAGGTCCTTGAGCCTGCTCGATGAGGACGAGCGCCGGCGCGCGGAACGCTTCGTGCGCGACCGGGACCGCCGCCGCTTTGTCGCCGCGCACGCTGCTCTTCGCCAGATCCTTGCACACCTGACCGGACGCCCTCCAGCCTCGCTCCGCATCGTCACCCCCGCCAACGGCAAGCCGCAACTGGCCGAGGTTCCCCTGCGCTTCAATCTGTCCCACTCGGGCGATCACGCGGTCCTGGCAACGTCCTGGAACTGCGAGGTCGGGATCGACATCGAGGTGGCCGCGCCCGGATCCGACCTCGACGGGATGGCCGACATCGTCATGTCCGAACCCGAGCGCGCAGTGTTCTCGACCGTGCCTGCGCAATGCAAGCCCGCCGCCTTCCTGCGTCTGTGGATGCGCAAGGAGGCTCTTCTCAAGGCCGCCGGACACGGCCTCGCGCGCGACCCGCGCACCCTCACCGTCGGCCTGGATCCCGGCGAGGCCCGCGAGGTCGCGATGGACGGCACGGTCTGGCACCTGCGCGACATCGTCCCCGCGCCGGACCTTCGCGGAAGCGTGTGCGCCGACAAGCCGCCGGGGCCGATCCGGTTCCGGATCGGCCCCTGGCCGTCATTCCTGTCTGGAAGTCCTGTCGAAGCAGCCTGAGGGGTTCAGGCCTTGGCCGCGGCAGGCTTGGCCGTCGCCTTGGGCGCCTCGGCCTTGGCCTTGGCAAACTCCTCCTCGTAGAAGGCGCGCATCTTGTCGACGTCGAAGTCGAGCAACGTGCCGCCGGCCTTGAAATGGGCGTTGAACACGCGGCCGACCGCCAGCGTCGCGGCACCGGACAGGCCGGGCATGACGCCGATCGTCAGGAGCGGCCCGACGAACGGAACGAGCTTGACGAGCGAGGCAACCCCGCCCGCGAGAAGAGTCGGGGTCCCGCCGCCGATCAGCGCCGAAACCAGAGCCTTGGCGCGGTTGCCGGCGAACGGCACGCCACGCAGCTTCGCCAGTTCACGGACCAGCCACACCTGCAGGCCGCCAATGGCCACCAGGTCGACAAGCGGAATCGGCACCAGCCCCAAACCGGCCGAACCCCAAGCGCAGTTGGAAATGAGCTTGCGCGCCTTGAGGTCGATTTCGTCGGGGCTCAGCGCCACCGCCTCGGCTTCCGTCATCGGGATCTCCTTTCGAACGACTACATACACATTCACTCGCCCCACCGTAGGGCGCGCGAACAGGCCTTACACCGGTAGGGGAAACCATCACATAGACCGCCGCACCCGTCAATCGGACAATGCCGCTTTCCAACCGGTTAAGGGAAATCCTCCCCGGACGGAGAGGATCGCCCTTGGACCGGCGTTGCGCCCCGCCGGGTGAACGTCAGCCCGGGCCGGCAGGCTTTCGCCCGGTCGGAAGGCTTGCGACGGCGGCCCCGCCGACGATAAGCGCGGCGGCGGCGGCGAGTTCCGGGGTTGCCGGGGCATGGCCGGCGACCACCAGCAGGAACGTCGACAGAAGCGGCGCCAGATACGACAGCGCCCCCAGCAGCGACACGTGCCCGTGCTTGGTCGCGTGATCCCAGGCCAGGAAGGCCAGCCCGGTCGGACCGATTCCCAGCGAAACCACCGCGACCGCCTGCCCCGGGCCAGGCACGACAGTCTCCTCGGCGAGAAGGTGCACCACCAGCCCGGCGGCGGCCACGGCGCCACAGACACCGACGATCATGGCGCTCGGCGTGCTGCCGAAAAAGCGGTTCGACACCGAGTAGGATGACCAGATCACCGCGCAGGCGAAGGCGGCGGCGTACCCGGCCACGGTCGCCGAGTCCGTGCCTGCACCGCCCCGCCCCAGGACAATGATCGCCGTGCCGCCCAACCCCAGCGCCGCGCCGACGAGGTGCCGCGGCAGCAGCCGCTCACCGGGGAGACGGGAGGCGAGCAGCACGATCAGGAGCGGCCACAGATAGTTGATCAGGCTGGCCTCGGCGGGCGGCGCGGCCGTAAGCGCATAGAAATAGAGGGCGTGGTAGCCGAAGATGGCGGCAAACGCGACGGCCCAGGGCGCGATCGGCTGCCGAAGCTGGGCGAGCGCCGCCCGGCCGCGCAGGGCGAGCATGCAGACGCCGGCGACGAAGGCCGTCCCGAAGCTCATGGCGAGAAGCTGAAAGGTGGGGATGGCGCCGGCGAATACCGTCAGCGGGGCCAGCAGCGCCCACAGCAGGATCGCCCCCATGCCTACCGCCGTCGCGCCTGCCCTGGTCGCCCCCATCTCCCCCATGCCCCTTGCAGCCCGTCCCACGTCGGGACGCCGCCAGATACCCGGTCTCGGCAGGGCTGTCCACCGTTGCGACGGACCGGCTTAGGGGAAGAGGAACCGCTCCCAGTCCCACGGTGTCAGGTCGTGGGGGCCGGGGCGCAGGTGCCAGGCGACCGAGCCGGTGCGCAGGACGCGGCCGGGAACCATCGCATCGGCGGCCTCGGGCAGGTCCGGGAGGCCGCTTTCCTCGAGCTGCCAGAACGGCAGCGCCGCCCGCAGCGCAAGGTACTCACCCCGGGGGTCGGCCCAGCCGTCCTCGGACGCCGAGGCGACGTGGAGGCTGCGCGGCGCCACACAGGCGAGCAGCTGGTGCTGGTCGATCGGCAGCGACGCGGCCTCACGCGGGCAATCGGCATGAAGCCAGTGCGGGTAGCGGGCGATCAGGTGGGCCAGGGTCTCGCCGTAGTTCCGGCGCGACAGCTTGGTTCCGGCGCAACCCGCGTCGTTGACCAGCACGCGGGCCACCCGCTCGTCGTTCGCCGCCGCCCACAGGGCGGCCTTGCCGAGCCGCGAGTGACCGAACAGTCCGATCCGGCGGGAATCGATCTCCGGCAGGCGCGCCAGGACGTCGACCACGCGCAGCAGCGCCCATGCCCACAGCGATATGGCTCCAGGCCTCCCTTCGGGCTCGAGGAACGGCCACAGGCCCGCCTCCCTCCACCGCTCCGGGTGGTCGGGAACCCATTCCCCGTAACCGGACAGCATCAAGGCGTAGCCCGCCCCGGTGATCAGCGGGATGGACGAGCGTGCGGCGTGACGGCCTCGCGTCGCCTCGGTCGGCCGGCCACCGCGGACGCCATAGCTCTCGAAGCCATCGACGTGGGCCTCGGCGGCAATCGCCACCGCCTTGGAATGGGTTGCCCCGGCAGCACCCAGGAAGGCGAGCCCGGCAACTGCCGGGACCGGGGCCGCGGCCTGCGGACGCCATAGCGTCAGGGCACGCGACAGCCGGCGGCCCCCGCAGCCGAGCATCACCGTGATTTCCTCCGTCACCACGCCTGGGAACTCGGGCGGAAGTTCCCGGCGGACGATTTCCAACCGCTCGGGGGGTGCAGGAATGGCACCGTACATCGTGGCGGCGAACGTCTCGCGCAACCAAGTCTGGCAGCGGCGACGATCCTCGATGGTGCGCACCGGCCCGCCAGCCGGCCCCACCATCAGGGGCGGCAGGGCGAGCGGCCCGACCGCCGCCTCGTCGTAGTTGACGGGAATCATCGCGGTCAGACCGTCGGCCATTCGAGCACCTCGCCCTCCAAGGTCCAGAGCGAGGGGTCGAGCGTCCGGCCTTCCGCCATGATCGAGCCCGCAGCGCGGCAGACGACGGTGCCGTAATCCGGGTCGGCGATGACGATGTCGTCGCCGACGCGGCGCGGCGCCAGACCATCCATGCGGGCCGCGAAGCTTGCCAGCGTGGCGTCGCGCGAGAGGTCGGAGAGACGGACGACCCAGTGCCCTTTGCGGCCCGGCAGGCGAACCTCGCAGCCGGCGCTTGGCCCGCGCTCGACGACCTCGAGCGGGGCGTTGGCGGCGACCAGGCCAAACGCCCCGCCCGCCCGCAGGAGCAGCCGCGGGCCATCGACGATCGCCTCGTCGAAGGCGGCGAGCGGAACGTACGCGTGGGTGAAGTCCGGCGTCTCGGGATGGACGTCGAACAGCAGGACGGCCAGCCCGCGATACTGGTGGACCCTTGGCAGGATGCCGCAGCCGCCCCAGAACGAGGGACGTCCGAAGCCGCCTTGCAGGGTCTCGCCCGGATGGTTGATCCAGACCTGGGCCTCGGGCCGCTCGCCCAGACGCAGATGCAGCACGGTCTCCTGGTAGCCCCAACCGCCCGGCTTGTAGCCGGCGATGCTGCCGATCGCGAAATGCCGGCTCTTGTAGTGATAGAGGGCGGCGAACCCGTTCTCGCCCTGCCGGAAGCGCCACGCGCGGGCTCCGGCCCGGTCGAACACGGCAACGTCGCGCAATCCGCCGTCCGGCTGCCAGCCGTGGTCGCGAAGGCACAGCGCGAGCAGCGGCAATGCGTGAAAGCGCCTGCCGAGGCCTCCCACGCCCCAGGCCAGGCGCCCGATCGCCGACAGCTCCAGGGTGCGGGCCGGACGCAGCGAATGCTCGTAGCTGCGCCCCTGCGATGCCGTAAGCACTCCCCGATGGCATGAGGCAGCGACGATCCGCAGCAGCCTCTCGATCGCACGCTCGGCGCGGGCCCGGATGTCGGGCTCGGGCGAGAGGGCCCGCAGGGCGCACAACCCCTTAAGATCGACGGGGAAATACGGGGCGGAGTTCCATTCCGCCATCTCGCAGGCCTCGAAATGGTCGAACCAGCGCCTGATCCGCCCGGCGCCGATCGTCCGCTGCTCGGCCCCGCGTCGTCCCGAGCGGACGAAACGGCGATCGGGAAACAGCGTCCCGGCGAGATGGCAGGCGGTGTGGAACAGGAGAGCGTGGTTCTCGCTGAAGTACCACATCACGTCGTTGCCGGGCTCGTCCATCCAGTAGCGGAAGCCGAGGATCGCCTCGTCGACGCGCGCTCGCGTCGCGGTGCCGATCGCCTCCCCCCAGCGCAGGCGCGCCCACAACAGCGGCACCAGCAGAAAGTCGGCGCAGTCGTGACAGTCCTCGATCGCCCCCAGGCAGCGGTCGATCATGGCGTCCGCCTCCGGGCCGCCGCGGCCGGTGGCAAGAAGAGCGAGGGCGCGAACGGTGTCCGGCTCTCCGCGCAGGGCCACGTGGTCGAGAGCCTCGGCGGCCCGTTCCGACGGGTTCTCGGCGGCCGGCGAGACCGGATGGACAATCTCGACTCCGAGGCCTCGCGAAAGAGCGAAGTCCTCGATCCTCAGGGTGACGTGGAAATCGCGGAAATCAGCCGGAAGCTCGTCGGCGCGGGCAACGACGAGGCGATCCCGCCCGGCATCAAGACGGCGGTCGAGGCGGAGCGCATCTGCCGAGATGAAGTCGCCGCGAACTTCGATCTCGACCTCGCAGGATCGGGTCGCCGGCCGGTCGAAATGGAGCGCGACCTCGCCTTCCTCGTACCACGGGCGATCGAAGCGCATGCCGTCCAGCAAGCCCTCCATTTCCTGCGCGACCGCAGGCTCGACCGGCAGCGGCAGGGCCGCCGCGACGCCTTCACCGTCGAGCAGGCGCAGCGCGAAGAAATAGCGGGTGTCACGCTCACAAAGGTCGGCGAACCAGACCGCAATCTCGGTCTCGCCGGCGGCGAGCGGCAGAGCGAACTCGATGCCCTCCTCCCAGTTGCGCTTGTAGGGAGCAAGCCAGGCGACTTCCTGCCCGCCGGCGAACAGGACCGCCGCCCCGCAGGTCGTCAGGCGGAGGCGGCAGACCGTATCCCGCTCGGCGGAAAGCCTCGTCATGGCCCAGCTTTCGACCCGGGTGGGGCGGAACCAGAAGCCGGAGAGGTCGACCCGTTCGGCGCCGAAGGGGAACCACCAGCGCCGCGGCGCGAAGGATGTCGTGGGCTCCGGACGGCGGTCGCGATGGCGGGCCGCGAACTCCCGCCGGCAAGGGTATTCGTGAGGGATGTAGTTGCGCTCGCCGGTCAGGAAGAAGGCGGCGTCCATCCCCCCCTCCATCGGCCGGTCCGGCACGTCGAAGCGTTCCTCGCGGATAGCTGAAAGCTGCCAATGGTCGATCGTCTGGCCGGAGCGAAGCGGCGTCAGCAGTCGGTTGTCCATCGATCCCTACCTCGCGCGTCCTTTCCCTCGTGCTTCGACAGGCTCGGCATGAGGGCTTCGTCCCCGGCTTGTCTCACGGTCCAGCGTGGCGAACGCCTTCGGCCAGCAGCAGCATCGCAAGCGCCTGGCCGTAGGCGGTCGGCTGGATCGGAATGTCGCGGTAGAACTGGAGGTCGCGGCCCATCCGGGTGCCGTAGCTGACGCCCTGCACCACCCCGTCTTCGCCGATCCGCCCGAGGACATGATCGAGGCCCCTGAGACCGGCGGCCCGGAACCGCGGGCCCGCCAGACCCAGCCGCGCCGCCTTCAGGAAACCGTAGGCGATGCCGGCCGTCGCCGAAGGCTCGAGGTACGAGGCCGGGTCGTCGAGCAGGGTGTGCCAGCCGCCGCTCGCGTCCTGCAGTTCCAGCAGCGTGTCCATCTGCGCGGACAGGCAGCCGAGCAGGAACTCGCGCACCCCGCCCTCCGGCTCGGCGATGTCGAGGAAGTCGAGAATGCCGGCAGTGATCCAGGCGTTGCCGCGGGCCCAGCGGGCGCGGGCGAAATTGTGCCGGCCCTCGAAGGTCCAGCCGTGGAACCACAGGCCGGTGGCGGTATCGGTGAGGTATTTCGCGTGGAGCAGGAACTGCCGCACCGCCTCCGCGACCAGCTCGGGTCGGCCACTCGCCCGCCCGTAGGCAGCGAGGAACAAGACCAGCATGAACAGGGTGTCGTCCCACAGCTCGCCCCGATTGACGCCGTCGGAGACGACGTGCTGGAAACCGCCCTCCGGCGTGCGCGGCAGCCCGCTCATGGCACGGTCCGCCCAGTCGTCGAGAGCCGGCCGCCAGCGGCTGTCCTTCGTCCTCGCCCACACGAGCGCGAGCGTCAGCATCGGCGCGCTGGTGTTGACGTTGACGGTCGGCAGCCCGGCGGCGAGGCGGCGCGCGTACCAGTCCTCGATCAGACGCAGCAGGGGCTCGTCGCGACGGAACTCCCACAGCCGATAGAGGCCGTACAATCCCACGCCCTGCGGCCACTCCCACGACTCGAAGCTGACGTAGTCGCCGGGGGTGCCGTCGAGGTTCGGCTCGTCGAACCGCCCGTCGGCCCTGAGGCCGGTCAGCCCCGCCACCAGCAGGTCGAGCTTGCGGAAGAGCTCGCCCGGCTTCATCGCGACGATCCATGGCCGGAGGGCGAAATGACCGCCCCCGCCATCCCCCACCTCACCCCAGCCCTCTCCCCCCCTGCGGGGCGGAGAGGGAGAAAGCTCGCCGCGAGAAGCCCCTCGCCCCCCTTCATTCCGCCATCCCGATCAGGTCGAAGGTCTCGAAGCTGACGACGACCTCGTAATCGCCCGCCGGGTTGGGGTACTTGACCCGCGCCGCCGAGCGCGCCGGATCGTAGATCCACCCGGTCTCCGCGGCCTCCCATTTGCGGCGGTCGAGGAACTGCGGGATCCGTTCGCCGCCGACCGAGACCCAGTAGGCGCCCTTCCTCTCGTTGACGACGTCGAGGATCATCGTCCTCACCGCCGAGGCATGGCGGCCGGTGCGCGAGAACCGCAGCACTGTGCGCTGCCCGGCCGTCATCTCGACCCTGGTCTCCAGGTAGACGCCGTCTTCGTAGGCGTTGCTGACGCCGTCGTCCTCGTAGAGCGTGAACACGGCATCGCGGCCCGGGGTCACGATCCACTGCAGGGTTTCGGCCTCCTCGCCGATCAGCCGCGACAGCCCCGGCGCGGTCGGCACGATGGCGCCGTCGCGCAGAAACAGCGGGATCGTGCCCAGGTCGACCTCGAGCGTGACCTCCTGCCCCCCGGGGAAGCGCCGGCGCGTGTTCCACTCGAACCAGTCGCAGCCGGCGGGCAGGTAGATGGTACGCTCGGTGGCGCCCTCCTCGACCACGTTGGCGACCAGGAGGGAGGGGCCGAACATGAAGGCGACATCCTCCGTCTCGCACGCCGGATCGTCCTGGAAGGCGTAGATGAGGGGCTGCAGGATCGGCGCCCCGTCGACGTGCGCCTGCCACATCAGCGAATAGAGGTACGGCACCAAGGCGTAGCGGAAGCGGATGGCGTCGCGGATCAGCGACGTGTACGGCTCGCCGTACATCCACGGCTCGGTCACCGTGTTGTCGGTGCTGGCCGAGTGGATCACGAAGTGGGGCTGGAAAATGCCGTTCTGCACCCAGCGCACGAACAGCTCCGGCCCCGGCCGCGGGCCGGTGAAGCCGGCGGTGTCGCAGCCCTGGTTGGCAACCCCGGACAGGCCCATTCCCAGGATGGTCGGGATGTTCCAGCGCAGCGCCTTGAAGGACGTGTAGTTGTCGCCGGCCCAGGTCTGGGCGTAGCGCTGGATGCCGGCGCCGCCGGACCGGCAGAGGACGTAAGGCCGTTCGGTCGGGCGGGACTCGCGCAACGCGAGATGCGAGGTCATGGCCATCAGGTTAGGCTGCAGGTTGCGAACCTCGCCCAGCGGCTTTTCCGCCCCGTCTCCGTCGCAGCGGGCCATGCGGTCGGTCAGCTCGAACTCGCAGTTGTCGTTCCAGATCGACGAGACGCCGTTCGCCGCAAGCGAGCGGATGATGAAGTCCTTCCAGACTTTCCGGCCCTTGGGATTGGTGAAGTCGACGAACGAACCGAGACCGCCCCACCAGCGGTCGACGTACGGCCCCTCGCCGCCGGCGTCCCTGACGAAGCCGCCGACCCGGGCGAAGTCGTCGTAGTGGGGATGGGTCAGCAGGATGCCGGGCTTGATGTTGGGGGATACGGGCGCGCCGAGCGCGTTCATGCGGGCGAAGAAGGCGGCCGGATCGGGGAACCGGGCGGTGTTCCAGGTGAAGACGTAGCGCTTGTTGCCGGGACCGACGGTATAGCCCGAGGAAAGCTGGAAGCCGTCGATCGGGATCCCCTCCTCACGCGTCTTCTCGATGAAGCCGATGATCGCCTCGTCGCAGTCCTCGTCGAGCTCGACGTAGTACATGGTCGAGCCGAGGTAGCCGAGCGACGCGCGGGTCGGCATCACGGTCTTGCCGGTCAGGTCGGTGTAGCGGCGGACGACCTCGGCCATGCCGGGGCCGTTGATGAAGAAGACGTCGAGATCGCCGCCCTCGGCGCAGTAGCTGGTGTAGCGGGGCCAGTAGCCGCTGACCTCGCTGCCCATGTCGAACTCGGCGTCCCAGGCATTGTGGTAGAACACGCCGCTGGCCTGCCGGCTCGCGCCGTCGAGGCGGATGTAGAACGGAATGTGCTTGTAGAGGCAGCTGGTGCTCTCGGCATCGTAGCCGATCGCGTCCTTGGGGCTGAGGCGCACGCGCCGCCCCGCCTTCTCGAGGGAGCCCGTCGTTTCGCCGAAGCCGTAGTAGCGGTCGGCTTCTGCCAGTTCCTTGTAGTGCCAGATGCGGCCGAGGTGGTCCTTGAGGTACGAGCGGCCGCGCAGGTCGGCGTGCAGCCGGTTGCCTTCGCGGTCGCGGATCTCGATGCCGAACGGGTCCTTGAAGACGAGGATGTGAAGGCTGCGGGTCTCGAACGCCAGCCGGTCGCCGTCATCGCGCGGCTGCGGCATCAGGGCTTCGATGCGCCGCCGCTCGGACCCGAGGAGGGCGTCGAGGCGGTCCTCCCATGCGGTCAGCACCAGGGTGTAGGACTCCTCGGCGAAGACGCGGTCGAACGAGGCGCGGATGCGCACCATGTCGTCGGTGACGAAATGGATGCGGATGGCCGGACCGTCCGTCTCGATCGCGTAGAACCCAGAGCCCGCCTCGCAGCGGAGCAAACGGTTGGCGCTGATCAACCTTACCCTCCTGGTGTTTCAACAACCGCTCTCCTCCCTTCGCGGGGGAGAGGGAACGTTCCTTCCAGCGGCGGGAGGCCGAGGCGGGTCATGATGCCGCTCCGGCACCGAAGGCGCGCACCTCCTCGATCGCGTCCCTGCCAGTCAGCTCTCCGGTGTGCTGGACCACCGGGCCGAGCGGGATGCGGGCGCCGTCGCGGACGAACAGGGCGGTACGGTCGAGCGGCAACGTCAGGTCGTGGACGCGGCCGCCCTCGAACTCCTCGCGCGTCTCGAAGTCGTGCCAGCGCCCCCGCGGCAGGTAGACGGCCACCCGCCCGCCCGGTCGAAGCACCGGCGCCACCAAAAGGTCGGAGCCCAGCATGTACTGCCCGTCAAAGGCCCAGGCGGCGCGATCATGGGGAAAGGCCAGCGGCATCGCCCGCATCATCGGCAGTCCGGTGGCTGCCGCCTCGGCGACCGCAACTTCCAGGTACGGCAGCAGGCGGTAACGGAACTCCAGCCAGCGGCGTGCGATTGCCTCCGCCTCGGCGCCGAAGAACCACGGCTCTCGCGGGCCGATACCGTGGATGCGGGTATGCGAGCACAGAACCCCGGCCTGGATCCAGCGCACGTAGAGCTCGGGATCTGGCGGGCCCGCGTAGAAGCCGCCGATGTCGTGGGCATAGTACGGAACCCCGCTCATCCCCCATGACAGGCCGCCGCGGATGCTGGCGGCCAGCCCCTCCCAGTCGGCCTGGGGATCGCCGCCCCACTGCATCGGGCAGGCGTGGCTGCCGAGCCAGCCCGAGCGACCCCATACCATGGCGTCGTCGCCGAACCTCTCCCGTGTCGCCCCATAGACGCAGCGGTTGTAGAGCAGCGGATAGACGTTGTGCAGCCGGCGACCATCGTCGCCGTTGTGGGCGACCGCATCGTCGGGAACCTGTTCGCCGAAATCCGTCTTCATGACGTCGAGGCCGGAATCGAACAGCTTGCTGTGGGACGCGGCGAACCAGGCGGCGGCATCAGGGTGCGTGAAGTCGACGATGCCGCTTTCCGGCAGCGGCGTCAGCACCTTGCCGAACGGCGACATGTCCCACTGGTAGCGGTAGGTTTCGCCGGCGGCATCCTTGAGCAGCCAGCCTTTGGCGGAAAGCTCGTCGAACAGCGGGTTCTTCACCGAGACCAGCGGGTACTCCCAGGCGCAAATGCGGAACCCCATCGCCTTCACGGCGTCGGTGAACGCCTTGGGATCGGGATAGCGCGAAGCGTCCCATTCGAAGCCGAAACGGGTGTCGACCACCAGCCAGGCCCGGCCGTCGAGGGTGAAGACGTCGCTCGGGATGCGCTTTTCCCGCAGGGTGCGCGCCACCTCCATCGCCTCCTCGGCGGTCTTGTAGTAGGCGCGGCTGATCCAGACCCCGAGGCTCCAGCGCGGCACCTTGGGCGCCGGGCCGGCGAGGACGCGGAACCGCTCCAGGATCGCCGCCGGGGTATCGGCGGCGATCAGGAACAGGTCCATGACCTCGTCCTCGACCTCGATCACGTAGGAGCGGTGCGACCACTGGGCATGGCCGACGCCGTGGGTGACGACGGCCGGCGTATGGACCAGCACTCCCCACCCTTCCGGCGACCACGCGAACGGGGCGTTCTTGTACGAGATCTCGGCGTTGACCCCCAGCGCATCCTCGTTGCGGCTGACGACGAGCTGGCCACGGCGGTTCAGCGGCCCCCACTTCTCGCCCAGGCCGTAGACCGGCTCGCCGCTGCGCAGATCGAGCGCCGCCAGCCACCCCTTGGCCGACCGGGCGAACGGCGGCAGCCGGAAGCGGCGCACGAAATGGCCGTCGCTTGCCGAGCGCAACACCTGCCGCCCCCGGCGCGACAGCGCGAAATGGACCGGGTCCTGTCCGAACTCGAGGGTCATGTCGCCGGCCGTGAGGCGGACCGCTCCCTCCTCCTCCTCGGCCGTGATCGGCAGGGATTGCGGGGGGGGCCTGAGCAGGCCGTAGTCGCTGCCGCCGACACCGCCGAACCGCAGCCGGAACACGCCCTCGGCGTAGGCCTCGATCTCCAGCGGACCGAGCTCGGTTGCGAACACCGCCACCGAACCGCGAACGGCGCGGAACGCCGCCCTTTCCAGCACCCGCGCAGAAGCGAGATCGAGCGTCACGATGCCACGTCCACGGCAGCCGGCGCCGTCTGCCGTGCCGCCCCGGGACGGGGCAGCGCCGTCCCTTCGGCATCGAACAGATAGGCATGCTGGGGCGGGAAGCTCATGCGGATCTCGTCGCCCCTGCGGACCTCGCTTTGGCCCTGGGCGTGGATGACGACGCGGTGCTCGCCCGCCACCCTGCAGTAGAGATAGGACTCGCCGCCGAGCTG
Organism: Rhodospirillales bacterium; assembly: GCA_018432935.1. Lineage (GTDB taxonomy): Bacteria > Pseudomonadota > Alphaproteobacteria > Rhodospirillales > Shumkoniaceae > JAHDSF01. The sequence goes on from JAHDSF010000011.1 coordinate 41,242, forward strand.
CTCCGACACCTCGACCGTGCCCGCGAACTCCCCATCGGCTTGGTGACGGACGTGGGTGGGACGCATGCCGAGCGTCAGCTCCTGCCTCGGCGACAGCACCGCACCGTCGAACGGCAGGGTCAGCGGCGCCAGACCGGCGACCTCGACCGTCAGCCCGTCCGCCCCGGCGCGCAGCAGCCGCGCCGGCAGGAAGTTCATCTTCGGCGAGCCGATGAAGCCGGCGACGAAGCGATTGGCAGGATGGTTGTAGAGGTCGAGCGGGCGGCCGACCTGCTCGACCCTTCCGTCGCGCAGCACCACGATCTTGTCGGCCAGAGTCATCGCCTCGACCTGATCGTGGGTGACGTAGATCATGGTCGCGCCGAGGCGGGCGTGCAGGCCGGCAAGCTCGGCGCGCATCAGGACCCGCAGCTCGGCATCGAGATTCGAGAGCGGCTCGTCGAGCAGGAAGACCCTCGGCTTGCGGACGATGGCGCGACCGATCGCCACCCGCTGACGCTGGCCTCCGGACAGCGCCTTGGGCTTGCGGCCGAGGTACTCCTCGATCCGCAGCATGCGGGCCGCCTCGCGCACGCGGGCATCGATCTGGGCCCGCGGCATGCGGTTGTTCTCCAACCCGAACGCCATGTTCTGGTAGACGCTCATGTGCGGGTACAGGGCGTAGGACTGGAACACCATGGCCAGCCCCCGCTCCGCCGCCGAGACGTCGTTCACGACCTCGCCGTCGATCTCGATGGCGCCGCTGGTCGCCTTCTCGAGGCCGGCGATGATGCGCAGCAGCGTCGACTTGCCGCAGCCTGACGGTCCGACGAAAACGACGAACTCGCCATCCAGGACCTCGAGGTCCACGTCATGAACGACATGGACCGAGCCGAATACCTTGTTGATCTTGCTCAGGCGGAGGTTTGCCATGGATGAACCTCGGGAAAGGGAAACTTCCCCTCTCTGCCCTGAACAGGGGGGAGAGGGAGAAAACCGATGAACTCGCTCTTCATCACTTCATCCCCGTGCTGGCGATGCCGGTGGTGATGAACTTCTGCAGGAAGGCGAAGACGAGGGTGATCGGCAGCAGCGTGACCACGGTCATCGCCAGCACGAAATGCCATTGCACCTGAAGCTCGCCCTGGAACGCGTTGAGGCCGACCTGCAGGGTGTAAACCTCGTTGCGGGTCAGGATGATCAGCGGCCACAGGAAGTCGTTCCAGCGCCACATGATCGAGAAGATCGCCAGCACCGCGATCGCCGGCAGCGACAGGGGCACGATCAGGCGCCAGTAGATCTGCCATTCGCTGGCGTTGTCCATCCGGGCCGCGTCGATCAGCTCGTCGGGAATGGTCAGCATGTACTGGCGCAGCAGGAACACGCCGGTCGGGGTCGCGGCACCGGGCAGGATGACGCCCCACAGGCTGTTCACCATGCCGAACTGCGTCACCACCAGGTAGACCGGCACCATGATCACCGAGATCGGTATCATCAGGGTGCCGATGATGAAGATCAGGATCGAGGTCCGGCCCCGGAACTCGTACTTGGCTAGGCCGTAGGCTGCCATGCTGTTGATGATGAGCGTGATGAAGGTCGCTACGCTGGTGACGATCACCGAGTTCCACAAATAGCGCGTGAAGTTGAACTGCGCGAGCGGGGTCGTGTAGTTCTCCCAGGCGAAGCTCAATTCGCGGATCGGGGTGCGATCCTCGAACCGCACGCGGACGGTCTGGCCCGGGTTTGCAGGGTCCACCATCTGCGAGATGATGCCGATCCGGCGCACCTGGGCCATCGGCTTGGTGGTGCCGTCGGGCAGCTTGACCTCGAACAGGGGCAGCGGCTCCTTGTAGCCCTCGACCACCACCTGTTTCTGCGAATACGGGAGCAGGCTGGGCGGAAACTCGATCAGGCCGGCCTGGGTCTTGAACGAGCACATGACCAGCCACACCACCGGCCCGAACATCATCACCACGCCAAGCACCAGATAGGCGTAGGAGAGGACGTCGGTGGGATGCCAGCCGCGCCCCCCGCGGCGTCGGGTCAGGAAGGCGATGGCGCGTCGCATATCCGTCTCCCTCCTAGTCCTTGTCCTTGCCGGAGCCTAGCCGCATCTGCAGCAGCGTCAGCACCAGCAGTACCGAGCCGAGTACGATCGCGGCCGCCGCCGCCAGGCCGAAGTTGTGGACCTGGGTGGCGAAGGCGGTGGAATAGATGTACTGGACGATCAGCTGGGTCGCCGTGCCCGGCCCGCCGCCGGTCAGCACGAACACCTCGTCGAAGGTCTGCACCGACTTGATCAGCGACAGCACCAGGACCACCAGCATGGTCGGCCACAACAGCGGCAGCGTGATGCGCCGGAAGGTGCGCCAGTGGGAGGTGCCGTCCATCTCGGCCGCCTCGTAGAGGTCGCGCGGGATCGACTGCAGGCCGGCCAGAAGGATCAGCGTATAGAAGCCCATGTGCGCCCAGGTGGAGACGAAAATGGCCCAGAACATCGCCCACTGCGGCTCTGCCAGGAAAACGATCCCGTCGCCGCCGAGCGCGGTGAGGAACGCGTTGAGCACGCCTTCGCGCTGAAGGATCCACTTCCAGACCAAGGCGACGACCACCGGCGACAGCAGCACTGGATAGAAGAAGACGCTGCGGAAGAAGCCGCGGGCGGCGATGCGGCGGTTGAGGACGATCGCAGTCAAGAGCGACAGCGCGACCATCGCCGTCACCTGGAAGCTGACGAACGTGATGGTGTTGTAGATCCCCCGCCAGAACTGGTCCTCGCGGCAGGAGAACGGTTTGAGGTAGTCCTCGCAGTCGAGCAGGTAACCATACTGCTCGGCGCCGACAAACGGACGCTGGTCGGGGAACAGCGAAGTGCCGCCGGTCACCGAATAGAAGAAATTGATGAACAGGGGCACGACGACGAAGGTGCCGAAGATCAGCAGGTTCGGCAGCACGAACACGTAGGGCATGCGGCGCTCGCCGATCAGGCGCTGGATGCCCCGCATCGGGTATTCGAGCGCCCGCATCGCGATCGCCCAGGGAAGCTGCAGCAGCGATTCCATCCTGCCTTGCCGCCCGACCTCAGCAGCCGGATGCCTCATCGCCTCCCCGCCCCGTCATGCCAATCCGGCTCGGGGGGCGCAATGGGACGCCCCCCGGTTCCCGGTTTTCTACTTCTTGCGGGCCTGTTCGGCCAACTGCGCCTCGATATCCTGGGGAATGCGCGCATAGGCATCGTCCAGGCTCATCTCGCCGACCACGACTTGGCCAAGTCGGCTGATGATGGCGTTGAACAGGACCCGGTTGTAGGCGTAGCCCTGCAGCTTGAACGCGATCGGCGAAAGCTTGCCGATGTGGCCGGTGAAGGCCGACAGCGCGTCCTTGGCCAACTTGATATCGGTCTTGAAGTCGACGCCCTTCTTGGCGACCCCGACGTGGGCCGGCAGGATCAGCGTGCGGGCCGAAAACTCGGTGATGACCGGCTCGCTCGCCAGGTACTCCATCACCTTGGCCACTTCCTTGGGGTGCTTGGTGCTGCTGAAAGCGACCGTGCCGGCACCGCCCGGCATGCCGGTGCAGGCCGCGGGGCCGCATGGCTGCGGAACCGCCACCCAGTCGAAGGCATCGCCGATCTGCTTGGCGAATTGGGAAATCTGCCAGCTGCCGCTGAAGTACATGACGACCTGGGCATTGGCGAACTCCTCGTTCGCGCCCTTGTAGGCAGAGCCGCTGACGCTGCCCCACAGTTCCTTGCCCATGGTGCCGTCGTCGTGCCACTTCTTGATCCGCGAGGCCATCGCCTTGAAGCCTTCGTCGACGACAGCCGGCTCGCCCTTGTCGTTGAAGAACTTGGCGCCCATGCTGATGGCCGGGCCGGCAAAGCGGTGGCCGGAACGGTCGATGGCAATCGGGAACGGAATCTTCAGCTTCTTGGCAACCGCGTTGGCGGCAGCCGCCCACTCGTCCCAGGTCGCGCCCTCCTTCGGAATCGCCACCCCGGCCTGCTCGAACAACGTCTTGTTGATGAACGGCCCGGTCAGCGTGAGCTGGTTCTGGATGCCGTAGATGCCGGTCGTATCGCCGGGCTTCCGGTACCAATCCAAGTACGGACCGAAGCTCTTGCGCCAGTATTCGGGATCTGCGACGTGAGGGGTAAGGTCGAGGTAGTACTTCGACAGGCCCCCGAGATCGGTGATGCGCGCCATGTCGGGGCCCTGGCCGGCCGCCAACTGCACCGGCAGGCTCTCCAGGATCGCCTTGTAGGCAACGTTGTCGACGACGACTTTGATGTCGGGATTCTGCTTTTCGAAGCGGTCGAGGAGGTCACGTACGACCTCGCCCTCGTTGCCGTCCGAGTACCACATCATCCGGAGTTCGGTCGCCGCCGACGCCGGCCCCGCGAATGCCAGCAAGGCGAGCGCCGTCGTCGCGCCCATGCTGATGGCCCAATAAGGCTTCATGCTCGTTTCCTCCAGGTTGGCCACTCGTTGAGATGAGAAGCACGTCCCGCCCCGTCGAGAGCGACGACGCCTGCCCGTCACAAAAAGTTCACAACACGAAATCGGACCTCGTATAATGGTGAGGTCCATTGGCAAACGTTTGCCAACATGGTAACAAAGGATTGCGAAAGACGTCAACGTGCTTTCGCGAAAGTCTCGGCCGGCCGGCGGAGGGCCAAGGTGATGAGAAAGACCCCGGTCCAGCCCCGAGAGCGGGTATCGCTTGCCACGGTGGCGGCGAGCGCCGGAGTCTCGATCGCGACGGTTTCGAGGATCGTCAACGGCGATACCGGCCGCGCCTCGCGCGAGACGGTGGCACGGGTGCGCCAAGCGGTCGAGGCTCTCGGATACCGGCCGAACCAACTGGGGCGGGCGCTCAAGCACGGCCGCAGCCGGGTGGTGGCGATGCTGGCGCCAAACCTCGACAACCCGATGATGGCGACCATCGCCGCCTCGACCGAAGCCGCGCTCCGGGACGCCGGATACGTGATGATCCTGTGCGATACCCACGATCGCGCCGATCTCCAGGACGAATACCTCGAGGCGATGCGATCCCAAGTCGTCGAGGGCACCGTCATGGTGGCCAGCGTCGCCAGTCCGGGGCTGGCCCGCTTCGTCGAGGAGGGGGGACCCGTCGTGTTCGTGGTGCGCCGCAACCCCTGCGGCACGGGCGGCCCCTTCCTGGGCATCGACAATATCGGGGCCGGCGGGCACGTCGCCGAGTTCTTCCTGCGCCGCGGCATCACCGAGGCCGGCGTGCTGTATCCGACCCAGGGCTCGTCGGTGACCCGCGAGCGCTGCGAAGGCTTCTGCGCTCGGCTGGCCGGCCTGGCCTCGGTGGTCCGCGGAGAGGCCCCCGGCCTCTCCCATCCCGAGGTCGGGTATCAGGCGGCGCGCGCCATGGCCGCCGGTTCGCCGTGGCCGCGCGGCATCATGTGCGTCAGCGACCAGATCGCCTATGGCGCCTATCGCTTCACCCGGGAGGCGGGCATCCGCGTGCCCGACGAGTGCCTGATCGTCGGGGTCGACGGCAACGACCTCAACCAGTGGCTTGCCCCCTGGCTGACGTCGCTCAAGGTCCCCTACCGCGAGTTCGGCGGACACGTCGTAAAGATGCTGTCCCAGATCTGGTCGGGAGAGCGGCCGGATGACCGCATCCTGCCGTACAGCCTTGCCGACGAGCCGGCCGCGCTTCCTCCCGCGGCCGGCTGCCGCGACGGAATGCCGGCTTGACAGCCGCGGCGCCGCGGGTCATTGGTCCGCCCGTACCCTGCGGCTCCCGTGGCGCGATGACCGACATTGTCCTGGACAACGTTTCCGTGAAGCGCGGCGCGTCGATCGTGCTCGACAGCCTGACGCTCGCACTGTCGGAACGGAGGGTTGCAGTGCTTGGAGCGAACGGCTCGGGCAAGACGACCTTTGTCAAGCTGCTCAACGGGCTGGTGCTGCCAACTGCAGGACGGCTGATGGTGGCGGGGCTCGACGTGGCGCGGGACGTCCATGCGGTGCGTCGGCGGGTCAGCTTTGTGTTCCAGAACCCGGATAATCAGATCGTCTTTCCGATCGTCCGCGAGGACCTGGCGTTCGGGCTGCGCAACCGGGGGATGGCGAAAGACGAGATCGCAGACCGCACCGCGACGGTGCTCGCCCGCCTCGGTATCGCCCACCTCGCCGACCGCCAGGTGCACGGCCTCAGCGGCGGCGAGAAGCAGCTGGTCGCGCTGGCGGCCGCCATGGTCACCGGCCCGTCGCTGATCGTATTCGACGAGCCGACCACCCATCTCGACCTCCGCAACCGCAACCGAATCCGCGCGGTGATCGGCGAGATGGCCGAAGATGCCGTCATTGTCACCCACGATCTCGAGCTTGCCCGCGACTGCGAGCGGGCGGTGGTGATCGCCGACGGACGGATCGGGTTCGATGGCTGCCCCGCCGCTGCCATCGACTGGTACGTCGGACGGTGCTCGTGATCGGCTCGCTCTATCATCCTGGCGACACGCCGCTGCACCGCATACCCGCTGCCGCCAAGCTCGGCTTCCTGTTCGCCGCCGGGCTGGCCTTGTTCCTGACCGACAGCCCGGCGCCGTTGGCTGCCGCCGCCGCTGCGGCCGCCTTGCTGCTCGCCGCGACGGGCGCCCCTGCGCGAAGCCTCTGGCGCCAGCTCCGCGCGGTGGCGCTGATCATCGCCCTGGTGTTCGCCGCCAACCTGGCATTCGCCGACGCGGGCACCGCATTCGCCGTGCTGTGCCGGCTGTCGGCGCTGGTGATGGCGGCGATGACGGTCACCGTGACCACCCGGACTTCGGACATGCTGGAGGCGGTCGAGCGCGGCCTCTCTCCCCTCGGCCGCATGGGCCTGGCCAACCCTGCGAAGGTCGGCCTCGCGGTGGCGCTGACCTTGCGGTTCGTACCGGAGATCTTCGGCCATTATCGGGAAATCCGTGACGCCCAGGCGGCGCGCGGCATCGCCGCCAGCCCGCTGGCCATCCTCGTCCCGCTGGTCGTGCGCAACCTCAAGGCGGCGGAAGACATCGCCGCCGCCATCGACGCCCGTGGCTTCGGCGCGCCGCGGGACGGGGCCAGCCCAAAGGAGCGACACCGTCCATGAAGACCCTCGATCTTGTTCTCGTCGCCCTGTTCGCCGGCCTGGTCATCGTACTGGGACTGCTGCCGCCGGTGCCGCTCGGCTTCATCCCGGTGCCGATCACCCTGCAGACTCTGGGCGTGATGCTGGCGGGGGTGATCCTCGGCGGCAGGCGGGGTGCCCTTGCCTGTCTCCTGGTGGTGCTGCTGGTCGCCCTGGGGCTGCCGATCCTCGCCGGCGGCCGTGGCGGCCTCGGCGTATTCGCCGGCCCCACCGCCGGCTTCCTGCTTGGCTGGGTGCCCGGGGCGCTGATCGCCGGCCTGATCGCGGAGCGCGTTGCCGCGCCCGCCGACGGCGCGATTCGGCAGACGGCGGCCTTCCTCGCCGCGGCAGTCGTCGGCGGCATCGTCGTCGTCTACGCAGTGGGGATTCCCTGGCTCGCCGCCGCTGCCCACATCGGCCTCGGGAAGGCGGCGGCGGGCTCGCTGGCGTTCGTGCCCGGCGACATCGTCAAGGCCGTGGTCGCGGCGGTCGTGGCGCGCGGCGTGCACCGGGCCTACCCTGTGTTGCCGGCACGCGCCCCCTGACGTTGATCGGAGCGGCGCAGGGTTTTGCCCGCAACGGCGTATAATCCGGGAAGGCCTGCGCACCCACCCAACGGTCGGCGAGTTCTCTTGTCCCCCACCGCCACGGATCAGGAGCTGCTTGTCGCCGCAGGGCGCGGCGACCATCGCGCCTTCCGGGAACTGATGACGAGGCACGTGTCCTTCGCCATGGCACTGGCGCTGCGCATGACCGGGAACCTGCCGGATGCCGAGGAGATCGTGCAGGAGGCCTTCCTGCGGGTCTGGAACGGCGCCGGCCGTTGGCAACCCGAACGCGGCGCCCGGTTCACGACCTGGCTGTACCGCGTGGTCCTGAACCTGTGCCTGGACCGGCGGCGCCGGCCAGTGATGCTTCCGGTGGACGGCATCGAAGAACCGGCCGACCCGTCGGCCACGGGTTTCGACAGCCACGCCGCCTCCGAGTCCCGGCGTCTGGTGGCCGAAGCGCTGCAGTCCCTGCCGGACCGGCAGCGGATGGCTCTGTCGCTGTGCTACTTCGGAGGCCTCGGATACGCCGAGGCGGCCGAGATCATGGACGTGACGCCCTCGGCGCTCGACTCCCTGCTGGTCCGGGGCCGACGGCGGCTGCGGGAGTACCTGACGAGGCGCGGTCTCGAAGCGCTGGGAGATCTGGTATGAGGCGCGACGAATTCATTCTGCTGGTGGATCGCCACGGCCCCGACCTCGCCACCTGGCCGGAAGGCGCAAGAGCGGACGCGGAGTCCCTCTTGGGCACTTCGGACTCGGCACGCCGCCTGCTCGCCGAGGCGCAGGCGGCGGATCGCCTGCTGCGTGGCAACGACCCTGCCGGCATCCTCACCGACGACCGAACGGCTCGCCTGGTCGCCCGGACAATCGAGGCGGCCGGCGACCGCCCCCGCCAGAGTGGCATCCGGCAGGCTGCCGAAGCCTGGCTGCTTCGAATCGTGCTGCCGATCGGGCTTTCGGCCGCGGCCGGATTCGCCGTCGGCCTGCTGGTGCCGGTCGAGCCCGCCGGTTCGGCCGCCTCCGTCGCCACCGTGCTCTGGTCGCTCGAACCCGCCGCCATTCCGGTGTTCTGATGATCGGCTCGCGCTGGACTTTCCGGATCCTCATCATCTCGCTGATGCTGAACGCGTTCCTGGCCGGCCTCGTGGTGGCCCGGCTCGATCGACCGGACCGCCCCGGCCCTCCCCCGGAAGTCGACCCGATGGGAATGGTGGGGCGCGTCGCCTCTACACTGCCCGAATCGGACGCCCGCATCCTGCGCGAGGCTTTCCAGCGCGAGCGTGAGGTGCTCGAGGCGGCGGCGGCGGCACTGCGCGATGGACCCGCGCTGCTGGGTCAAACTCTGCGGGCCGAGCCCTACGACCCCGAAGCGACGCGGCGGGCGATGCGGGAACTGGGCGCCCGGCGGGAAGTGCTGATCGAAGGAACCGGGCGAGCGTTCTCGGCAGCAGCGGCGCGGATGTCTGCCGAGGGGCGTCGACGCCTGGCCGAGTTTCCCCCGCCTCCCCGACGCCCCTGACCGGTCCCGATCTGTCCGTGCCGCCGCGGATTTGCCGGGCCATTGGCCTGATTATTGCTTTCCTCCTTTGCTGCCGGCAGAAGTTGCCGGACGAGCGGCAAAAATTTCCTAATAAGTAATTGAAAATAAACAATTATCTTCGCCGGGTTTCGGGCGTTCGACCGTATAATGGGGAACAACTCGCTGTTGCGAACGGATGGTCCACTCGCTTTGCAGGCTCAGCCATGGACATCATGAGGGTTGCCAGCCAGGGGGATGAGTCGTGGGACGACGACGCCCTGCTCGAGCGCATGAAGGCCGATGACGCCGAAGCCTTCCGCATCCTGGTGGAACGCCACGTCGACCGCGCCTATGCGCTTGCCCTGAGAATTCTGCGCAACGCTGCCGATGCCGAGGACGTCGCCCAGGAAGCTCTGGTGAAGGCCTGGACCCACCGCAGCGCCTGGCAGGCCGGCAAGGCACGCTTCTCCACCTGGCTGTACCGGGTGGTGGTCAACCGCTGCATCGACCTGCAAAGAATGCCGCGCAGCGCCTGGATCGAAGAGGTTGCCGAGCCGGCCGACCCGGGAGCCGACGCAGTGACGACCATCCACCGCCGAGAGGTGTTCGAGCGGCTCGAAGACGCTCTCGACCACATGCCCGCCCAGCAGCGGGCCGCCCTCACCCTGGCCTACTTCGACGATCTCGGCAACGCCGCCATCGCCGAGATTCTCGGCACCACGGTACCGGCCGTGGAATCCCTGCTGAAGCGCGGGCGACAGGGGCTGCGAACACGGCTGAAACGCAGCGAGCGCGACGTACGGCAGGCGCTGGTCACCTGAAGGGCGGGAACTTTCCCCGCCCGGAAATCCTTCGCGGTCCGTTGAAGAACCTGAAGCCGTCCCCGACGGCCGGCTCCCGGAAGGGAGCGTGACCGCGCATCAGAAGGATACGACCTATGCCCGTCATCTCGACAAACACCGCCGCCAACTCGGCTCTTCGCTACCTCAACCTGAACTCGGAAGAGCAGACCAGCATCACCTCGAAGCTGGCGTCCGGCTCGCGTATCGTGCGGGCCTCCGACGACGCCGCGGGGCTCGCCATCGGCACCCGCATCCAGGCCGACGTGACCGTGCTCAGCCAGGCGGCGACCAACGCCTCGCAGGCGGTCTCGATCCTGCAGACCGCCGACGGCGGCCTGTCGAACGTCGGCGACATCCTGCAGCGCATGAAGACGCTGGCCACACAATCCGACTCCGGTTCGGTAACCGACGACGAGCGCGCCTACATCAACGCGGAATTCGCCGAGCTGATCGCCGAAATCACCGGCATCGCGCAGGGCACCCGCTACAACGGCGACGCGCTGCTCGACGGCACCAGCGCCTACGCCACCGGCGTCAACTTCCTGGTCGGCACCGCGACCACCGACACCATCCAGGTGCAGATCACCGACGTCGACGCCACCGCCCTCGGGCTGGCGGCCGCCACCGTGGCAACCCAGACCGGCGCCGAGGCCGCACTGGACCTGATCGATACCGCGATCGGCACCATCTCGAACGCCCGCGCCGAAATCGGCGCCACCATGTCGCGGTTCGAGTTCCGGGGCGAGACGATCGCCACCAGCATCGAGAACCTGAGTGCGGCGGAATCGGCGATCATGGACGCCGACATCGCCGAGCAGCAGGCCAATCTGTCCTCTGCCGACGTCAAGACCCAGGCGGCCATCGCCGCCCTGTCGCAGGCCAACGAAATGCCGCAGAACCTGCTCGCCCTGCTGAAGTAACAGCCCCCAGACGACGGCGCGGGGCCGGTTTCCCGCGCCGTCGTGCGCCAATGGAGGCGATCGTGACCGGCACCACAGCCGTCTCGGGTTCGAGCTACACCACCACCAGCCGCTATCAGTTCGACAGCGCCGCCCTCATCGAGGCGGCGGTCGCGGCGAAGCTCGCGACCGCCAACGCCTATGCCGACAAGATCGAGGTCAACGAGGCCAAGATCTCCGCCTATGCCGAACTGCAAAGCCTGCTTCTGGAGTTGCAGGAGGCGGCGCAGGCGATCCGCAGCCCGAAGGGAACCATCGATTCGGCGGACGACGTGTTTCTCGACCGCACCGCGTATCTCTATTCGCCGAGCAACACGACGGCCACCAATCTGATGGAGGCGACGGTCGAAGAGGGCACCGACATCGGCAGCCACACGATCGTCATCGAGCAGATTGCCACCGCCGAGAAGATCGGAAGCGGCGACATCTCGAGCCGCACGGAAGCGCTCGGCTACAGCGGCACGTTCACGGTCGGCGCCGAGGACGGCTCCGCGACGGAGATCACCGTCACCGGCGACATGTCGCTGAACGAGATCGTCAAGGAGATCAACGACGTCGCCGCAACCACCGGCGTCACCGCTTCGGTGATCAAGGTCGACGACGACAGCTACATGATGGTTCTGACCGCCGCCAACACCGGCCAGGACATCTCGTTGACCGATCCCGATGGTGTGCTGACGTCCCTGGGATTTCTCGCCAGCGACGGCACGTTCGCCAACGAGCTGCGGAAGAACCAGAGCGCGATCGTCGCCGTCGACGGCGTCACCATCGAGCGGGAAAGCAACCAGATCGACGACGCTCTCGACGGCATCACCTTGCAGCTCTATGCGGCCGATCCCGACACGACGCTGACGCTCGAGACGGCGGCGGACCTGTCCGGCATCCAGGATGCCATCACGGCCTTCGTCGACGCCTACAATGCGCTGCGCGATTTCATCGTCACCAACCAGACGGTCACCAGCGCCGGCGTGGCCGCGGACGATGCGGTGCTGTTCGCCGACAGCACGTTGCGCAGCATTTCGGCCGCCGTTGCCGCCATCATCACCGACGATTCCGGGGGCTATTCGCTGGCCGACATCGGGCTGAAGTTCGATTCCTCGAACCACCTGACCCTGAATCAGGCCACCCTCGGGGATGCGCTGGTCAACAACCTCGAGATGATCCAGGCGCTGTTCGCCTATCAGTACACCACGTCTGACGGCGATCTCGCGCTGCTGTCGCACGACGATACCCAGGACAGCCTGTCGTTCACCCTCGACATCACGGTCGGTGACGACGGCACCATCACCGCAGCTTCGGTGGCCGGCGATTCAAGCCTGTTCACGATCAGCGGCAACACGATCTCAGGCGCGGAAGGCAGCATCTACGAGGGTCTCAAGTTCGTCTACACCGGCGGCGCGTCGGAGTCGATCGACGTCGAGATCAACCAGGGTCTCGCCGATCGGCTCTACTACGTCCTCAAGACCGCGGCCGACGAAACCGACAGCACGCTGACCGACGTCATCGGGGCGCTGGAAGAGACCAACGCGGAGCTCGAGAAGCGCATCGCGACGGTAAAAGCGCGGGCAGCCGATTACGAGGAGTACCTGACCGAGAAATACTCCCGCATTCAGGCGACGCTGTCGGCCGCGGAATCGATCCTCGCCCTTTTGGAAGCCCTGAATGACAGCGACGATTGATGAGGAGCCTCCATGAACGCCCAGACCTATGCCATATCCGCCTACCGCTCTGCGCAAAGCACGGTCGCACCCTTGCGCGCCGTGGTGCTGCTCTACGATGGCGTCCTCGTCCACATCCGCAACGCATCGCAGGCGTTTCGGGCCAAGGATTATGAAACTCACTTCAACGAGATCATGCGCGCGGCGGACATCCTGCTCGCGCTCAACGCCGCGCTCGATATGAAGCGGGGCGGAAGTGTGGCCGTCTCGCTGCGCGCGTTCTACGAGACCACCATCAAGGCCTTGATCTCGTCGGCGAGCAGGAAAAGCGCCCTCGAATGCGCCGAGCGCATCGAGCGCGGCGTGCGCACGATGCGCGATGCCTGGGCCGAGATCGCCGGCGAAATTCAGAAGGAGCCCGCCGAAGCCGCCTCGTGACCGAAGGCCGGGGTTTCGCTCGCCCCGCCATATCCTATAGAGTGCCTTCTTTGCTGGCTGACGAAGAACTCGAAGCCATGAGCGCACTTGCGATGTCGATCGAGCAGCTTCAGGACTGCATCGATCGTTATGGTGAGGACCTGACCACCTGGCCCGAGAACGAGCGACTCCAGGCGGACACCCTTCTTGCGTCCTCGGAACCGGCGCGGGCCCTGCTCGCCGAGGCCGAGCAGCGGGCCGTTGCCCTGCGCACGGCCGCGCCGAAGGCCCCCCCGGGACTGGTCGACAGGATTCTGAAGGCCGCCGGCGTCCCGCCCAAGAAGCCATAGCTCCGACGCCCCGATGAGTTTTTGCCCCGCCCCCCCTGAGCGGGAAAGGCGGGGCTGCGTCGATTCCCCATCGACCGCCCAAGTCTTCGCCAAATAGCCCGCTTGGATCGGCCGCGCCGCTCGTACCAACCCGCAGATAGGCCACCTCGCCCCATGGCGATCCGGCCGCAACTGCGGAGCGGCACCCATGACCACCGTCAGCGACGTTTCGAACACCACCGGCAGCACGAACACCTCCGCTGCCAGCAGCTGGGCCGCGAGCTACGACACCTTCCTACAGCTTCTCTGCACCCAACTCGAAAACCAGAACCCGCTGGATCCGCTCGACAGCACCGAGTTTGTCACCCAGCTGGCGCAGTATTCGGCTCTCGAGCAGCAGATCAGCACCAACGACAAGCTGGAATCGGTGCTCTCGGCGCTCGACGGCTGCTCGGGGTCCTTCGCCGTGTCCTACATCGGACGCACCGTCGAGGCCGTGGCCGACACCGTCACTATCGATCAGGGTGAGGGCGCCGAATGGATCTACAACCTCGGCTCCGCCGCCGAGGAGGTCACCCTGGAGATCACCGACGATCAGGGCGAGGTCGTCTGGAGCGGCAGCGGCGAAACCTCGGCAGGCCGCCACACGCTGGAGTGGGACGGTTGCGATAGCGCGGGCAAGCCTTTGCCCGACGGCAGCTACACCCTGAAGGTGACCGCAACCGACGCCGACGGCAAAGCAGTCACGTCCACCACCTGCATCCGCGGCACCGTGACCGGCGTCGATACCTCCAGCGGCACCACCGTCCTCGAGCTCGGCGACACCGAGGTCGAGCTCGAGAACGTGGTTCGCGTCACCGCCTGACAGGGGGGCTGCGATGAGCTTGAACGGCGCGATGAACACGGCCGTCTCGGCGCTCAAGGCCCAGGGCCAGGCGCTTTCGATGGTCTCCACGAACCTCGCGAACTCGTCCACCGTCGGCTACAAGTCGACGCACGCCCGCTTCGCCACCCTGGTCACCGAGATGGCCAGCGGCACCGCCTTCGCCGGCGGCGGGGTCACCTCGTCGGCGCGCCAGAACGTCAGCGCCCAGGGGCTGATCGAACCGAGCAGCAACAGCACCGACATCGCAATCGACGGCAACGGCATGTTCGTCGTCGCGACCAGGCCGGGCGGCGGCTCCCACTACTACACGCGGAACGGCGAGTTCGACACCGACGAGGACGGCTACCTGGTCGCCAACGGCTACTACCTGATGGGCTGGGCGACCGACGCCGCAGGGAACGTGGCGAACCCGGACGACGCCACGCTCCAGGTCATCAACATCAACGCCCGCAACCAGTCGGCCAAGGCGACCACCGAGATCGGCCTGGATTCGAACCTGCCCTCGACGGCGGCCGTCGGCGACACCTACACGGCGACGCTCGAGGTCATCGACTCGCTCGGCAACTCCCATTCCTTGACCGCGACCTACGAGAAGACCGGCGACAACACCTGGGAACTGAGCGTCAGCGACCCGTGGCTGTCCTCGGACACCGGCACGCCGCCGACCTCCTCGGGAACCAGCGCGACCACCGTCATCACCCTCAACTTCACCGACGAAGGCGTTCTCGATACGACGGTGCCCGATCCCGCGACCTTGTCCATCACCGGCTGGACCACCGCGGCGGCCGACAGCTCGATCAGCCTCGATCTCGCCAGCCTGAGCCAGCTTTCCGACGATTACGACGTCGGCACCATCTCGCAGGACGGCTTCGCGACCGGCGATCTGGAATCGCTCTCGGTCGACTCCGACGGGACGATCTTCGCGATCTACGACAATGGCCAGTCGATGCCGATCTACAAGATCGCGGTCGCCACCTTCGCCAACTACAACGGCCTGACCGCGATGAGCGACAACGTCTACGCCGAGAGCGGCGACTCCGGGATTCCCAACCTTTGCGTCGCCGGCAGCGACGGAGCCGGCGAGATCCGGGGCAACGCGGTCGAGGCCTCGAACGTCGACACCGCCGACGAGTTCACCCGCATGATCGTGGCGCAGCAGGCCTACTCGGCTGCCTCGCAGATCATCAGCACGGTGCAGGACATGTACGACGACCTGATGGCCGCCGTGCGGTGAGCAGCAGAGGGAAAAAGCAATGACGAAAAGCCGTCACCTTCACCTTTCCCCGGTCGAACACAAGGCCAAGCGCACTCTCGCCCAGGTCGCGCGCGCCCTGGACCCCGAGGCGATCGGTCCCGACGAGGCTCTCGAGCTGGCCCACACGATCGCCGATTCGCTGAGCCGGCTGCCGCCCGATCAGACGCTGATCCTGCGGCGCAAGGTGGGGGTCGCGGTCGGGGAGCTCGAGGCGCTGATCGAAGAGCTCAAGGGCGAGCTTTCGGCGGTTGGCCGGGATCTCGACAAGGTCGCCGCCCACAGCGGCGCCGCCGCGGCGTACACGCGGCGCGCGTCCGGCGGGCAGCGCTGAACGGAGGCACCCATGTCCAACACGGCCCTTCCACGCCCCGCTGAAGTCCATGAACAGGAGGCCCGCACCCTGCTTGCCGTGGTGCGAGAGCTGTGCATGGTGATGAGAGAGGAGAACGAGCAGCTCGCCCACCGTGTGCCGGCCGGCCTCACAGTGGTCATCGATCGCAAGATCACCCTCAGCGATGAATACCAGCGGCTTTGGCACAGCGTTCTCGGTGCCGGCCCCGAGATGCTGGCCGAGCGCCCCGAAATCGTTCGCGACCTGGTCGCATCGGTGGGCGACCTGCGCCGATTGACCGCCGAGAACATGCGGCGCCTCGAAGGCGCGGCCGACGCTTCGCGCCGCCGCATCGAGGCGGTGATGGAGGCGATCCGCGAGCAGGATGCCAGGGTGCGCGGATACCGACCTGACGGAGCGCCGCGGACCAGCGCATCCGCGCCGGCCACCGTTCCCTGCCGACGGGCCTGACCCCCATGTCCCTCAACGCCGCCCTCGTCAGCGCCACCAGCTCGCTGCGCGCGCTCCAGGTCCAGATGGCGGTCGCTGCGGCGAACATCAGCAACGCGGATACCGCGGGCTATACCAGGAAGGCGGCCGACCAGACCTCGACCGTCAGCGGCGGGCTGTGCACCGGGGTTGCGATCACCGGCATCACCAGCTCGGTCAGCATGTACCTGGTCCGCAGCATCGTCGAGGCGACCTCGGCCAACGGCCAGGCTTCGGTCGCCGACGAGTTCCTGGCCAGGCTGGCCGACCTGATGGGGACGCTGTCCAGCGACAGCGACACCGCCGGAGACACGCTCGCCACCGCCCTTTCCGAGCTGGAGAGCGCTCTCGACGAGCTGGCGACGACACCAGAAAGCGAAACCCTGGCAAACCAGGTCGTGCAGATCCTGGATCGGATCGGAGGCGATCTGCGGGACCTGTCCAATGCCGTCCAGGCACTGCGTGCAGAGGCCGACGGCAAGATCGCCACCACCGTCTCCGACGCCAACGACGCGCTCGCCACGATCGGCAAGCTCAACGAGACGATCGTGCGCGCCAAGGCCCTGGGGCAGTCGACCGCCGATCTCGAGGACCAGCGAGCGAACGCGCTGCTGACCGTGGCAAGCGCACTCGACGTCAGCTACTACGTCGACTCGACAGGTCGCATGACGGTCTACACAAAATCGGGTCAGGCGCTCGTCAACTCCTCCGTCCATCCATTGGCGTACGAACCCGCCGGCGCAGTGGACGCCTCGACCGTCTTCGGCGCGATCACGGTCAACGGCACCGACATCACCAATGACATCGGCTCCGGAGCCCTGGCCGCGCTGGTCGAGCTTCGCGACATCACGCTGCCCGCGGTCCAGGACGAGCTCGATATGCTCGCCACGACGCTGGCGGACTCCCTCAACGCCGCCGCCAATGCCGGAACCTCCATCCCGCCACCCTCCTCCCTCACCGCCACCCGGGTGTCGTCGTCGGGCGACGCGTTCTCGGGCAGCGGCACCCTGCGGGTTGCGGTCACCGACACCGACGGCGCCGCGGTCACGGTCGTCGATCTCGACCTCTCCTCCTACGCAACGGTCGGCGACCTCGTCAGCGCGCTCGATGCGATCGGGGGGATGTCGGCCAGCATCGACGCCGAGGGCCACCTTGCCCTGGTTGCCGACGACGCGGCCAACGGCATCGCGCTCGCCGACGTCAGCTCGTCGGTCGGCTGCGAGGGCGTTTCGGCCTGGTTCGGCTTCAACGACATCCTGGTCGGCGACGGCGCGGGGTCGCTGGCGGTGCGGGGCTCGCTGGTCGGCGATGCGAACCTGTTCCCGGTCGGCCGGCTCGACAGTTCCGCCGCGACGCCGTCCCTCGGGGCGACCGTCGTCTCCACGGCAGCGGGAGCGCAGGCCTCGGCACTGGCCGACGCCTTGCGCGGGGCAGGCTTCGCCAGCGCGGGCGGCCTGGGAGCCCGCGACGGCAGCTTCGCGGATTACGCTGCCGCCATCGTCGGTGACGTCGCGGTGCGGGCGTCGTCCGCGGACTCCGTCGCCTCCGGTGCCCAGACCACCCTCGCCGCCCTGACCGACAGCTTCGCGTCGCAGTACGGTGTCAACGTCGACGAGGAGACGGCGCGGATCGCTGCGCTGGAGAACGCCTACGCGGCGTCCTCCCAGGTGCTCAGCGCGGTGGACGAGATGTTCCACGCCTTGCTCGATGCGGTCAAATAGGGGCAGCGGAGAAAGCAGCCGATGGAACGCGTCTCAACGGCGGGCCTCACCCAGACGATGCTGGCCCTGACCCTGGCGACCCAGTCGCGGATGGCCGAGAAGCAGGTGCAACAGGCCTCCAGCCTGCTTTCCACCACCTACGCGGGTCTGGGCTCGAAGAGCGGCACGATCATCTCGCTCGAAAGCGAGCTTAGCCGCCTGATGACGTGGTCGGACAACACGCAACTGGCCCTCAGCCGGGTCGAGGCGATGTCCGCAACGCTCGGCGATATGACGGATCTCATGACGACACTGCGGTCCACTCTCGGCAGCGCGCTCTCCGAGACGTCCGACGTCAACACGCTCAACCAGGAAGGACTGGCCACTCTCGAAGATCTCGCGGACTTCCTGAACCTGCAGATGGACGGCCGCTACCTGTTCGCCGGCGCATTGACCAAAGACCCGCCGGTTCCGAACGAGGCGTCGGCCTATCCAGTGCCGACGGTGCCTTCTTCGGCGGATTTCTCCTACTACGTGGGCGACGACGCCGTTTCGTCGGTCCGAATCTCGGCCAACCAGACGGTCGCGTACGGCGTCACCGCGGACGAGCCGGCCTTCGAGAAGGCGATCCGCGCGGCAGGCCTGCTTGCCAACATGGCCACCAACCCGGTGGACACCGCCGCCGTCGAGGAGGCGTACGCGCTGGCAACCGAGGCGCTGGACGGGATGCTTGCCATCCAGGGTTCTCTCTCGGTCACCGCGGGCCGCCTGGAGGGGGCAATTGCGCGTCAGGAAACCTCGGCCGCCACCGTCGAGCAATTGGCAAAGGACATCAAATCTGCGGATATGGCCGAGATCACGGTCAAGCTGGCCGAGTATGAAGCCATTCTCCAGGCTTCTTATTCGGCGCTGGCAACCTTGTCTTCTCTCAGCCTAACGCGGTATCTCTAGCCGCCATAACTCGCTCCAGTCCGCAGCTTCCCGGATGGCGAAACACCGGACCGGGCGATCCTCCGATCGGGCGAGCGGGCACCCACGCGAGGGGATGCCTGAACGGCCGGCGAGGAGGCGGCGCGCATTAGCAAGGCCGCCGTTGCCCCTGCCGCGAAGCTGGCCAAGTCAAGACTATTCCTGCGGGCTACGGGGCCGGTAGCTGCCATCGGGAGCACGCCGGAGGCGACCTCAATGCATGGTCCCTCTCCCCGCCCGCTTCCAGCCGCTGCGGTGTCACCTGCCACCAGCGCAAGGACATGCGCAGCGCCACACAGCGACTGAGGAGACCAACCATGCGGAAGAGACATCTTGCCATGGCTGTTCCAGCCGCGCTCTTGCTGGCAGCCCCATTAGCCTCCGCCCAGACGGCCAACCCTGCCAAGTCGCTGGGGAACCAGCAGCAGACCAGCCAGAACGCAAAGCAGCAGTCGGGGCAAACGCAAGCCTCGAGCGGCCAGTCATCGGCCCAAAACGGCCGCATCCTCGTCAGCGACGCGACGAAGCTGATGAACCTGACCCTCAAGGACAAGCAGGGCAAGGACGCGGGGAGGATCACGTATCTCATGATCAACCCCATCAACGCGGACGTCGTCTTCGCCGTCGTCACCTCCAGCGACAACGTGACCCAGGACCAGCAGTTCGTGGCTGTGCCGTGGGACAGCATCGACGTCGCCGGCTGGCAGTCCGGCAAGAGCGACACATCGTCGATCAACCTCAAGGCGTCGCGCCAGGCGATCGACAATGCCCCCCGCTACGAGCTCGAGGACCTCGTCAGGCTGACCTCGCCTGTGGTCCAGCAGGAGGCTTTCGGCATCTTCGCCACTCCTTCCGGGCAGGCTTCCGGCTCGCAGCAGAGCCGCTCCGGGCAGGCGCAGGCCTCGAACCAGGCCGGTACGGCGGGCGGCCAAACCGGGACCTCGGCCAGCGCGTCCACCCAGAAGGGCAGCCAAGGCAGCAGCGGGCAGACGGCCAGTCAACAGTCCGGCCAATCCGGGCAGCAGAGCCAGCAGATGGCGCAGGGTCAGCAATCCGGGCAGGCGCAGCAATCCAGCCAGGGCCAGCAGATGGCGCAGGGCCAGCAGTCCGGGCAGGGCCAGCAGTCCGGGCAGCCTCACATCCTGGTCGGCGAGGGCGTGGTCGCGACGCTGAGCACTCCCCTCATGAAGCTCGACAACCAGCTGACGGGAAGCAGCGTCTACAAGACCGACGGCAGCCAGTTCGGCGAGATCGACAAGCTGATGGTCGACGTCGAGCACGGCAAGGTCGCGTACGCCCTGATCAGCAGCGACGCCTATCTGGGGATGGGCGGCAAGTGGAGTGCGGTGCCGATCCAGGCCCTCGAGTGGTCGGGCCAGGGCCGGTACGAGCTCAACGAGCAGGCCGGCAAGCAGATCGAGGCCAAGGCGCCGGTGGATCCGACCGCCGAGCTTCCGACCCAGATTCCCGGCCAGGATCTGACCGACCTCTACAACCGCTTCGACGTCGAACCTTACTGGAACCAGTCCTGACACCGACCAAGAAAGGCGAAGGCCGCGCGCGGCCTTCGCCTTCACCACCGGAACAGACGTGAGGAGAACGACATGATGCGGAACGGCAAGCTCATTTTATCTGCCGCAGTGCTGCTGGCTTCGGCCGGCAACGTCCATGCGGCCGAGCCGACGACGGCGAGCCTGGGCGCTCCGTCGCGCGCGGACCGCGTCGTCCTTACCGACGCCGCCAACCTGCTCAATGCGACGATCCAGGACACGCAGGGCCGCGAGATCGGCGAGATGCGCTATCTCATGATCACCCCGGAAACCGGGGACGTGGTATTTGCGATCGTTTCGCCCAGCCAGGCGATCCGCCAGCCGCAGACGCTGGCGGCGATTCCTCTGGCCAGCATGGGCATCGCCGCATGGCCGGCGGACTCGTACAACGACAGGATCAACCTGGTGGCCCCGCGCGACAAGCTGGCGGCCGCACCGCGCTACGAAATCGGCGATCTCGTCAGCCTGACCTCGCCAAGGGTTCAACGCGAGATCTACGAAATCTACATGCCGCTTTCGTCGACCTTCCCCCCGACCGCCCAGGACCGTTCGGGTGACGGCTCGATGCCCCAGATCCTGCTCGATCGGGGCATGGCGACGACGATCCTGGACCCGCTGGCCAGGACCAGCCGGCAGATTGCAGCCGGAGAGATCCACGGCAGCGACGGCAGCCTCTACGGTGAGATAGACAACCTGATGATCGACATTCAGCACGGGCAGGTCGCCTATGCACTGGTGAGCGGCGCACAAAGCCTGGGCATGGGCCAGCAGAACATCGCCGTCCCCCTGCAGGCCCTTCAGTGGTCCCCCGAGGGGCATTACGTGCTCGACCGGAACGCCGACCGGCAGGCGAGAAGCGACGGCAACCAGATGCCGGAGTCGGAGCCTGTCCCTGCCCGCCTGCCGATCGACGAACTCGGGAGTCTCTACTCCAGGTTCGCCGTGCCCCCCTATTGGCAGCCGGGCTGATGCGCCGCCGGCTTCGGATCACCACATCCACCGGCACCAGGAACGGAGCGTCACGGAGGGGTAGAGACCCCTCCGCCCCTTTTGGCCGCAAGGTTCATGGAGACGGTCTCATTGCGAGCGCACCAGCACCTTTCGGCAGCAGGGCAGGCCTCCGAGAACCGTGAGCCGACGCCGACCGGGTTCGCGGCGGGCCTTCTCGGGACAATGGCTGCGGTGGGCGCGATCTCGCCGCGCAGCGCCGTCATCTGGCTGCGTTCGGATCGGTGCGGCCAATGCACCATCCGCTGCTGGCCCGAAAGCCAGGCCCCCGATGGTCCGGGCACCCGCACCGCATACGCCGCAGCGTCCGACGAAGCCGCGGACGCGACCGCGGCGGTCCGCCTGGAATCCCTGCTCCCCCTGACCCGCTACCGTTTCCAGGTGGCGGGACCCGGCGGCAATCTGATCTCCCAGGGGGCCTTCGAGACCGCCCCCGCCCGGCCGGCCGACGCTCCCGGCCGGTTCTCGTTCGGCCTCATGAGCTGCCACCAGCCTTTCGACGCCCGTGGCAACGTGCGGCAGCCGGCCGCCGAGATGCTGGAGGCGGCGCGCCGTTGCCTGCACGACCGCGACGCCAAGTTCCTGCTTCTGGTCGGCGACCAGGTCTACTCCGACAATCCGGAATGCCGCTCGCTGTTCGACCCTTCCTATGCCGAGCGCCTCCTGCCCGCGGGACGGCAGTCGATTCTCGACTGCACCGCAGCCGAAGTGCGGCGCATCTACCAGGATCGCTATCGGGCTTTCTGGAACATCCCGGGATGGCAGCGGCTGCAGGCGGAGTTCCCATGCTACCCGATGCTTGACGACCACGAAATCGTCGATAACTGGGGATCGCGCGACGAGCACCTGGAGGAACCCTGGCAGGCGCTCGGCAAGGGAGCGCTGCAGGCGTTCGCCGATTACCAGGCGGCCAGGGTGTTCGGACCCGGCCCGCGCGACCGCTCGTCATTCCAGTATGCGTTCACGTACGGTCCGATCGGGGTGTTCGTGATGGACCTGCGCTCGGAACGCCGGGCGGGGCCTGACGGTCAGCTGTTCGGCCCTGGACAACTGGCGGCGCTCGAGGAGTTTCTGGCGCGCCACCGCGAACTGGCAGCCCTGTTCATCGTCTTTACGGTCCCGGTGATCCACCTGCCGCGGGCGCTCGTCAAGCTGCTGCGGCGGCTGCCGGCCGCGCCGGAAGACTTTGCCGACCGATGGTCGGCGCTGCCGCACGTGCGTGACCGCGATCGGATGCTGCTCCTGCTGCGGGACCACCAGCGGCGCAACCCCGGACAACGCATCGTCCTGCTCAGCGGCGATATCCACATCGGCTGCGCGCACCGCATCCACTGGACGGACAGCGCCGTCCCGCCGATCCACCAGTTCGTCTCCAGCCCGATCACGCACGAGACCGGCCTCGCCTTGCAGTGGGCCTCGAAGCTGCTGATGAAGGCCAATCGGCGCATCGAAACCGCCGACGGCTCACTGGCCGCCCGCATCCGCTTCCTGCGCGGCGAGGGACAGCGCGAGAACCCCTACGGCGGCCTCAACCTCGGGATCGTAGAAGTCGAAGCCGGCCCGTCCGGAGACAGGCCGCTCGTGCGCCTGATGCTGTGGGGACACCGCGGCTTGGAACCGGTTTGCGTCTACCGCTCTCCGCCGCTGTAAGGCGCCTCTCCCCTCTGCGACCTCGGAGCTCCCTCCGTGCCTCCTAAGGACATCTTTTGAGTATGCACACCGGCGGGGGCTGCCAACGCAAGCCTATCGCGGCTTCGACCATGGCACGTGTTCATCCGGTCACCGCAGCGCCGACTCTCGTTCCCGCAGTCGGGTCCTGCCGGTTCATTAGCAAAAGCGAGCTTGCACCGGAGCCGACGCCCGCCACCTGAACCCGTTCATGCGAGGGCCGGGCAGCAGCTTCCGGCATGCCAGGCCCGACCCTCGCACTCTGCGGCAACGAAGATGCGGGAGAATCGAATGAGCAAGCGCGTAATCCTCATCTCGGTCGGCGTTGCCGCGGTCGTGGTTTTCGGGGTTTGGATTGCCGCCTTCATAGCGGTGCGCGTGGCCGACGTGCGGCAGATCGCGGAAGCGCGCCTGGAGGGCATGACGGGGCGCGAGGTCGCGGTCGGAGAGGCAGGGCTCGAGTTGTCGCTGTGGCCTCGCCTGACCCTCACGGACGTCACCATCGCCGATGCGCCTTGGAGCACATCCGGGCCGATGCTGAAGCTCGATCACATCGCAGTCGATCTCGCGCTGCCGCCGCTGATCACCGATGGGGCTCTGCGGGTGGACAGGGTGGCGGCAGCCGGAGCCGAAGCCGTCGTTGCACTGGGCCCCCAAGGGCTCAACTGGGCCTTCCCGCGCAGCGGCGACCCTTCCGCCAACCCGCCGGACATCGACAGCATCGAGCTGCGGGACGTGCGGCTCACAATCCGAAACGGGGGCGAGCGCCTGAACGCCCAGGTGTCGCACCTGCGCTGGTCGGACGGCGAGCCGACAAGCCGCATCGAGGCGGAAGGGCAGGCGAAGAACGTCCCCTTCTCCCTCGAAGGCGACCTGCCGGCCCTGCCGGCCCTGCTTGAGAGCCAAGTCGCAGGCCTTGATATCGACGGCTGGTTCGGTGCGACCAAACTGGCCGTCTCGGCAACGGATGCCGGATACGACGTCGCGCTTTCCGGAAGCGACATCGGCGGGAGCCTGATGCAGGTTGGGCTCGATGGGCCGGAACTCCCGCTCCCCTTCACAGTCGAAGCTGCGTTGGCGACCCAGGACGGCGGGGGCTGGGCGCTGCGGGACATCGACGCGGAAATTGCCGGCGAAGGGCTTCAACTCACCATCGACGGTTCGGTGACGGACCTGTTTGCCGCCCCCCACCCCGACCTCGCCGTCCAGGTGCAGGCCAGCAGCCTGGCCGCCCTGGGGTCGCGGCTGGGCAGAAACGTGCCCGAGTTGGGCGGATTCTCGGCCGAGGCCCGGATCGGCGGAACCGGCCGCGAAATCGTCGTGTCGGAGGTTTCCGGCAGCATTGGCGCCGGAAGGCCGACGACCCTGCGTTTCGCAGGCGGCGAGATCACGGTTGCGACCTCGCCCCTGTCCCTCGCCGGCGGCATTCCGCTTGAACTCCAAGGCGCAAGTTTCGCCGAGACCGGAAAGGCGTTCGGGCTCAGTCTGCCGCGGCTGGGATCGTACCGTCTGGCCGGCACCCTGGACCCGCGAGAGGCCGCCGTGACCGGGATTTCCGGGACCGTGGGAACGGGGCCGACGGCGGTTGCCGTCCAGGCCGGCAGGGTCGAAAACCTGTTTGCCGAACCAAGGCTGGAGGTTCGCCTGCGTGCCGCCCACGACAGCCTCGCCCCTCTCGTCGAGGTCTTCGGATTCGACCTGGACGTCGCCGCCCCGTACCGGGCCGAGGCGCGTCTGGTGGTCGACGCTGCCGGCGTCGCGGTACCGGAGTTGTCGGGGGCGATCGGCTCGGCCCCGGCGACCATCGACGTCTCGGGCTCTATCGCCGGCTTCCGACCTGCACTTCGAGGCATCGAGTTCCAGATAGCGTCCCGGGGACCGACGTTGGCGCGGCTTTCGCCGACCCTCGGCGTAGATCTTCCCGACACGCCCCCCTATTCCTTCTCCGTTCAGGTCAGCCGCAGCGGCGAGAGTTGGCGCTTTGCCGATCTGCAGGCCGCGCTTGGCAAAAGCCGGCTTGCGGGAAACCTCGCTCTTGACCCGTCGGGGCCGAACCTCACCGGCAGCCTGCAAAGCCCGCTGCTCGAAATCGACACGCTCCTGGACGCCGTTCCGGATGCGGGGAAAACGGGGCAACAGGACGGAGCGGCGGAGTCCGGAAACGGGCCTCCGGCGCAATGGCTCACCGCATTCAGTGGATCGATCGAGTTCCGCGCGGACAGGCTGGTCGTGGCCGGAGAAGCGATTTCCGACGTCGCGCTGGATCTGAAACTGGCTGACGGCAACCTCACCGCGGCGCCATTCCGGGTCGTTCTTTCCGGCGGCGCCGTGCGAGGGCGAGGCAGCATCGACGCCTCCGGCGAAGCGCTCGACATCTCCGTCCGGGCAACCGGCGACGACATCGCGCTCGGGCCCCTGCTGTCACAGGACGGCGCCGCGGCGATCACCGGTTCGACCGACTTCAAGCTGAGCCTCGAAGGCTCGGGGCGCACGGTCCAGCAGGTCGTCGAAGGGCTTCAGGGACAGCTCAGCCTTGTCCTCGAGGACGGCAGGCTCGAAGACGACACGCTTCATCGGATGGTGCCGGATCTGGACCTGTTCGGGTTCCTGTGGAAACAGGATCAGGACCTGACACTCAACTGCCTGGTGGGCCGGTTCGGGGTCGAGGACGGCCAAGTCCAGACCAAAGGGCTGCTCGATACCCGTCGCATGTCAGTGATCGGCAAGGGCACCATCGACCTCGCCGATCGGCAGCTGGATCTCCGTCTCTCGCCGGAAGCCAAGACGAAGCAGCTTTCGAGCCTTGCCGTGCCGGTCGTCATCGAAGGACCGCTGAGCGATCCGGCGATCAAGCCGCAGGCGTCGGCGGTCGTGCAGGCGCCCCTCAAGCTGATCGGTGGCCTGCTGCTGCCTCTGCGCGCGGTGGGGGCGCTGCTCGGACAGGAGAGTACCGACGCCTGCAAGCAGGCGGTCCAGCAAGCGAGAGACCAGATGGGTCGGTCGGAGCGGCCGGCAAAGCCGCCATCCGCGGCGCCGGCGCGGTGATCGTCCCCGGACCGCATAGCTCGAAAGGAGGGACAGATGAAGAACCTGCCAATGATCCTGACGATGGCCGGCGCCCTCGCTCTGACAGACATGCCCGCCCTCGCGCAGGAGAAGGCCGCGGACGCAGCAGCGGACGGCGAATGGATCCGGCTGACCGGAAGCATCGCGTCCGCCACCCAAAGCGGCTTCGTCCTCGAGTACGGCGATGACGACATCACGGTCGAGATGGACGATGCCGACGGTTCAAGGGAAACCGTGCTTCTCAAGGGCAATCGGGTAACGGTGACCGGAAGGATGGACAGCGATTTCGACGAGCGGCGGACGATCGAAGCGAGTTCGGTCTATGTCCATGCGCTGGACAAGGTCTTCCGCGCCTCGCCGGTCGACGACGAGGAACCATTTCAAGGCGCGGCGGTCCGCGATTTCACTGCCGACGAGGACTGGGTCACCATGACCGGAACCGTAGTCCGCAGGGCCGAAGACGAGTTCGTGCTCGATACCGGCCCCGGGACCATGACGGTGGATACCAGCAACCTCGGCTACCGCGTGCTGGCCGAACCCGGTACGCGGATCACCGTCATGGGCCGGATGGATGATGCCGATCTGTTCAGAAGGCGTGAGGTCGTCGCCTCATCGGTCATCGTCCTTCCCCAGGACTGAGCCCCTGCCGATCCCGCACGGCGGCTCAACCTGCCGCGAACAATTTGCCGGTTCCTGCGTCTGTAGATTGACGGAAGGCGAGGCAGTGGCGCGCGATGGCAGACAACACGGAGCAGGCAGACTCTCCGGAAGCGGGCGACGAACTCTCGGCGGAGGAAGTCCGCGAGGTGGAGGAGCATACTCTCCTTCCCGCCCCTCTGGTGTATCAGACGATCCGGCGCGAGGGCGACCGGGAGTTGAGCCGTCCGGTGGCCGCACTCTGGTGGTCGGGTATCGCAGCCGGAATGCTGATCGGCCTCTCCGTGTTCGGCAAGGGCATCCTCCACGAGCACCTTCCCGATGCGCCATGGCGGCACCTCGCCGAGAGCGTCGGCTACTGCACCGGATTCGTGGTCGTCATCCTGTCCCGCCACCAGCTTTTCACCGAGAACACGATCACGCCAATCCTGCCGCTGATGGTGCGCCGGACGTGGGATTGCCTGCTCTCGGTGGTCCGCATGTGGCTGACCGTCGCCGCCGCCAATCTGGTCGGCGCCCTCGTCTTCGCCGCCTTCGTGAGCTTCAGCGGCGTCATCAAGCCGGAAATGCTGGACGCCATGCGCGAAATCGGCCGCCATACCCTGGAGAACGGCTGGCGCGAGATGTTCTTCCGGGCGATTGCGGCCGGCTTCCTGATGGCGTCGCTGGTCTGGATGATGCCGTCAGCAAAAGGAGGAGGGCAGTTCTGGATCATTATCCTCGTCACCTACCTGATCGCGGTCGGGGATTTCACCCACATCGTGTCGGGCAGCGTCGAGATCCTGCTGCTGGTCCTGGCGGCGGAGGTATCGGTCTTCGATTTCCTGTTCCGCTTCGGGATCCCGACCTTCACCGGAAACGTGATCGGCGGAACAGGCCTGTTCAGCGTCATCGTCTACGCCCAGGTGCGCCAGGAGATCCGCGGCGAGCGCAAGCTTGGCCACGACGTCTGACGTCACCGTGAGACGCGAGCCCGGGTCAAGCGGGAACGAGCTCCAGAATCACCGCCTCCCCACGCGAGAAGAAGCGGACCGGCAGCCCGGAAAAGCCGGCACCGTAGGTCGTATACCCGGTCATGCTGCCGCATCGCCACAAGCCACTGCCGTACCTCCGGCAGTTGGTCATCTGGGTGATGATCGGCCTGCCGCCTGGAAGACAGACCTGGCCGCCATGCGTATGACCGGCAAGCAGCACCTGCGCCCCCGCTTCGGCGGCCTCGCGCGCGATCTCGGGCGAATGCGCCAGCACGATCGAGAACCCGTCGACGAAGTCCTCGAGGGTCGCCGCCACCGTCGGCTTGTGGAAGCGGTGGACGTAATCCAACCCCACCAGCCGGATTGGGCAGCCGTTGTGCTCCACGTCGGTCCCGCTGTTCACCAGCACGTCGATGCCGATCTCCCGCAGCCCCGGCACCATGAGATCGCTGTCGTGGTTGCCCATCACGGCGTGGAACCCCAGCCTCGAATGGGCGCCGGCCATGATTCTGGCCAGCGGCTCGAAGACGTGCCGGTACTCGCCGGCATCCGAAAGCCGATAGTCCCCGGTCAGCGCGCAGAGGTCGACGTGAACGCCCGACACCGCGCGCCGGATCGCCTCGGCGATGTAGGGGGAGGCGTCGAGGTGGAGATCCGAAAGATGCAGGATGGTGAAGCCGTTGAGGGCATCGGGAAGGCCTCGCACCGGCATTGCCAACCGGCGCAGCCGGACGTCGTGGGCGTTCCTGACCCCCGGCCCGTCCAGCCCTGCCGCACGCAACAGCGTGTAGAAGGCATCCATGGCGATGAAATAGCCGGCCTTTTTCGGATGCCGCAGCCGTCCATCGGCGAGATGACGGCGGATGTGGTCGGCCAGATCGGATCGAACGTCAATTCCATCGGCGACGTCGAACAACTCGCGAGCAACGTCGTTCTCGCAGGCACGCACACGAAACATTTCGGATTCCAGGAACTCGCGATACGCACGGGGCGGGATGGGCTCTGTTCGGCAACGGGCAGACGTCCGCCGTTCCTTTGCGATGAACGGGCGCGACCGGCTGGACGTTCCCGAGGCTCCGGCGGCCGACACGCTCTCAATGTCCCGACCGCCTAGTTTCAGCCTGCCAGGACAAGCTGAGCAAATCGTTAATGCTGCTCCCAGGGCTGCCCGGCTTGCCGGCCGCCCCGAGACGCGTGGCGCCCTTTATTGTCTGCCGGACGTTCCCATGTGTGCTGCCTGGCAGGAGAAGGAGACGCGGATGCAGAGGCGAACTTTCCTCGCGCAGGCAGCGGCGGCGGCCGCGCTGTGCGGTCTCGCCGGCCGGGCCCGTGCCCATCACGGCTGGGCCTGGGCGACCGAGAAGGAGTTCGAACTGACGGGACCCATCAAGGCGGTCCGGCTGGGCAATCCTCACGGCGAGTTGACGCTTGGCGCCGCGGACGACGGCGAGGACTGGCTCGTCGAGATCGGGCAGCCCTGGCGGAACCGGAGAGCCGGCCTGACCGACGAGATCCTGAAGATTGGCACCGAGGTCACGGCCCACGGCCACCGCGCGGTCGATCCGGCGCAGCGGCTGGTCAAGGCGGAGCGGCTGGTGATCGCGGGCAAGGACTATAACCTCTACCCCGACCGCACCTCGTAAGGCGGCGGTGGAAGCGGGCGTCCTGGCGGCGCTGGAGGGTAGCGGACTGGCAGCGGCGCTGCGCGGCTCGACATGGCTCTATCCGCTGGTCAACACCGCGCACGTGCTGGGGGTCGCGCTGCTGGTCGGCGCGATCGCCGCCCTCGACCTGCGCATGCTGGGGCTCTGGGCGGAGCTGCCGCTTGCCGTGCTGTCCCGGGTTCTGGTCCCGGTCGCCGCCACCGGTCTCGCGCTGGCCGTCGTAGCCGGAAGCCTCCTGTTCGCAGCGGGTGCGAGCGAGTATGCCGCTTCGCCCCTGTTTCGCGCCAAGATGGCGTTGGTGGCCCTCGGCATTGCCAACGCGCTGGGCTATCGCCTGTTGCGGCGGCGCCATCCCGAGTCGCCGACGCTGCTGCGGGCCGCCGGCACGATCTCGCTGGCGACGTGGCTCGCGGTGCTCACGCTCGGCCGACTCATCGGCTACTTCTGAGTCGCCGCTCGCCCGCCTCCGCCCTACAACCATGCGCCGATCCGGTGTACCATCGGTCAGTCGCCGTGCACGCGGCGAGTGGCGCAAGGGGGGCGCATGATCAGGTTCGCACTGGCGGGCGTGCTGCTCCTAGGGTTCGCCGGCCAGGGCATGGCGGCGACCCTGGCGGTCGGGCCTGACCACAAGCTCAAGATGCCGAGCGAGGCCGCCGGCGTCGCCAAGGACGGCGACGTGGTCGAGATCGCGCCCGGCGAGTACTTCGACTGCGCGGTGTGGAAGGCGAGCAACCTGACCATCGTTGGCAAGGGACCGGAGGTCGTGGTCACCGACAAGACCTGCCAGGGCAAGGGCCTGTTCGTGATCTCCGGCAACAACGTCACCGTGCGCGACATCACGCTCGCCCGCTCCCGCGCACCCGACGGCAACGGCGCCGGCATCCGCGCCGAGGGTTCCAACCTGACCATCGACAACGTCAAGTTCGTCAACAACCAGAATGGCATCCTGGCCAACGCCAAGCCGGACAGCACGATCGCGATCAGCAACAGCGAGTTCCTGCTCAACGGCACCTGCGCCAACAAGAGCGGCTGCGCCCACGGCATCCACGTCAATGCCCTGGCCCGGCTGGTGGTCACCAAGTCGAAGTTCCTGGAAACCAAGGAGGGCCACCACATCAAGTCGCGCGCCCAGCGCACCGAGGTGATCGGCAACACCATCGTCGACGGCGACAAGGGCACCTCCAGCTACCTGATCGACATCCCCAATGGCGGCGCCCTGGTGGTCGAGGGCAACCTCATGCAGAAGGGACCGAACTGCTCCAACCATGGCGCCGCAATCTCGATCGGCACCGAGGGGTTGAGCCAGCGCACTCCCGAGATCACCATCCGCAACAACCGCTTCGCCAACGACTGGGGCGGCCAGACCACCTTCGTCAACAACATCACCGCCACCGAAGCAAAGCTTTCCGGCAACACCTTCAAGGGCAAGGTCACGCCCCTGAAGGGGAACGGGGAGGTGAAGTGAGCGCCGCTCTGCGGCAATTCAGTGATGCGCGCCAGAAATCAAAACGCCCTGACGCATTCTACGCGGAGAGATCTGGCCGAGACCCAGGGCAGCGGCGCCGCGGACCTGGCGATCGGCTGCAGGGTTGAGCATCAGCCAATGGCAGGGGCCGTGTTTGCGGTTTCGGTTGGCGCTAAAGGACCTCCGCATCCGAGATTCGCGTCATAGGTGCGGCTGTCGGCATACCAGATTCCATCCTGCTAATTCACAATCATCTCGAGCCAGTTGTCGAGGAGCGCCGTCTTCTTGAGCGGATCGAGATATGCCAGAAGCTCCGGACCGATATTGACCCGTTGGACGTTGCGCAAGTGCGGTCCGACGGCTTCGGGCGTTCCCGGGTTCGGAGGATAGCGCCCGCTCGCGACCTCCCGCAGTAGGATGACAATCACTTCCCTCGCCGTTGCGATATGCGGCGAGCGTCTCGGCGTCGCGATGACCCAGGGCAGCGAGATGAGGTAGTCGTCCGGAAAGACGACCTCGATCGAGGACTCGAGAACCCGCTGCGATGTCGCCTCAGAGAGCGGGACGTTGTAGGCGACGTCGATCTTGTTGTCCTTGAGAGCCGAGATCAGCTCTTGATGATTGTCGTAAATGCGGACTCGCGATGCCCCGAAAGCACGGGCCACCCGCCAGAACAGAGGCGAACGCATGAGATCCTGCGCCGCAAGGGCGTAGCCGACGCTGTCGATCCCGATGTTGACCAAGCCGACGCGCTTGTGGAACCGGCCGGCGTCACGTTCCAGCATCCGCACCAGATCGACCCGGCTGCGCGGGATTTCCGCTTCGCCCAGCGCATGCCTGCGGACGAGGAAGACGGCGGGATCGTAGAAGAACCCGAAGATTTCGTGGCGCCAATGCTTCATGGCGTCGCCCGTCCCGGGGGACAGCAGGGCTTCGATGTTCGGGAACGACGACAGGTATCCTTCGTTGGCAAGGAAGACTCCGAGATCGGGCGACGGCAGGACCACGAGATCGGGGGCGGCATTTTCGGGGGATTCGGTCGCGACCAGGGATACGATTTGGCTTTCGTACAGGCTTCGGTAGTCGATCTGCGTATCGGGGAAGCGGTCTTCGATCACCGAAATCAGAGGCGCCAGCCGATCGCCGGGCACGGTGCCGACAATTCGGAACTCCTCGCGCCGATCGTCGGCAGCCGCGCTGCCGCCAAAACACAGGGCCGACGAGAGAATCGCAACGGCGAGAAGAGCAAGAGCGCGTCCGAACGGCCTTCTGCTCTGGACATCGTTGGCAGTGGGCAAGGTGAACTCCACGATCAATCCCCCGCCTTCGCGCGGACCCAGTGAGATCCGGCCGCCGCAGGATTCCGCAACGTTGCGCGCGATGGCGAGGCCGAGGCCGGACCCGCCCGCCGAGGCCGGACCCTTGACGAAGCGCTCGAACACGGTGTTCTCGATCTCCTTCGGGATGCCCGGCCCGCGATCGGCGATGGCGAGCCTGAGGCAGTCCTCCCCGTCGGCGAGGGCCACATCGATCGGCCCGGCACCATGCTTGAGCGCGTTTTCCAGCACCGTGCGGATCATCTCCGCCAACGCAACGCGGTCGCCGAACAGCATCCTGTTGGCAACCCCATCCAGCCGGGTCGTGATCGGCGGAAGGGTCAGGCGGAACTTGTTGTCGGCCACCACCTGGCGCACCGCGCTCATCGTCAGGGCGGCAAAATCGATCCGTTCGCGTTCCCCCGATTCGAGGCGGTGCAGCACCGTCGCCTCGGTCAGCAATTGGCTGGCGAGCGTCGCCGCCGCGATCGCGTTGTCGCGTATGCGGACCAGCTTCTGGCGCAACGGACCCTCATCCTTGACGTCGTCGAGAGTCAGTTCGGCAAGAGCGCGCAACGCCGCCAGGGGCGTGCGAAGCTGGTGCGCCGCATCGGCGGTGACGCGGCGCAATCCGGCCAGCGTGGAGTCGAGGCGCTCCATGAAGTCGTTGATCGAGAAGATCAGCGTCCGGACCTCTGCCGGAACGTCTTCGGTGATCGGAGCCAAGTCAGAGGGGCTGCGGCTGCGGATCGAGGTTTCGACGGTGCGCAAGGGCACGAACGACCACCTGACGCCGAAAACGATGAGCAGGAAGGCGAGGATGCCCACGGCAGCGGTCGGCAGGAACGCCTGCAGCGTCAGTTGACGCGACAGCAGCTCGCGGGCCTCCCGCGTCTCGCCCACGAAGACGTTGACCCAGCCGCCGCCGCGTGCGCCCTCGTGGTAGCGTGCGACCCTCGCGACCCGGATCGGCGCGTCGCGAAACGTGCTGTCGAAGAACGCGATCTCGTCGGTGTGCGTGAGAGGGATCTCGATCCCGAGGATCGGCGATCCCGTCACGTGGGCGCCTTCGGGCGAGACCACCCGGTAGAAGATCCGGTTGAGCTGCGAGGTGCCGAGGATCGCCAGGGCCGAATGGGGAATGTCTATGCTGACCGACGAATCCTCAAGGCCGATCGTTCCGGCGATCGAAAGCGCGGCGGCGCCGAGGACGCGATCATAAGCCTCATCGGCGGCCCGCACCGCCTGGCTGCGAATGATCGTGCTGGTCAGCGCCCCGACGCCGATGAGAACGACGGCGGCGCTGATCAGGATCCGCCGCTGGATCGAATACGGCTTCCTCATGGTCCCACTGCGGAAGCGCCGTGCCGCAGGGCGTAACCGATGCCGTGCTGCGTCACGATCTCCAGGCCGCTGTGCAGGAGCTTGCGCCGCAACCGCGACACGAGGAGTTCGATCGCGTTCGGCGAGCCGAACTCGTCGTGGCCGAACAGCTTGACGACCAGGGCCTCCTTGAGGACGGTCGAGCCGAACCGGGAGACCAGCACCTCCAGCAGTTCGAACTCGCGCCGACTCAGGTTCAGGGGCTGGCCGCAGACGGTGGCCGAGCGGCCCTTCAGGTCAAGGCTGACCGAACCGGCCTCAAGTGTCGATTTCGTGCTCCCCATCTGGCGCCGGGCCAAGGCGCGGATGCGGGCCTCGAGTTCGTCCAGCGAGAACGGCTTGACCATGTAGTCGTCGGCCCCGTGGTCCAGAAGATCGACCTTGTCGTCGATCCGGCTGCGCGCGGTCAGAATCAGGATGGGCACGTCGTTGCCCGACCCGCGGAGGTTCTTCAGCACGTCGATCCCGCTGCGGCCGGGAAGGTTGATGTCGAGCACGAGCACGTCAAAGGCGCCGCCACGCGCGAACTCCTCGCCGTCCTCGCCGGTGAGGCAGTGTTCGACGCTGTAACCGGTCGACTTCAGCCGCTCGCTGATCGCAAACCCCAGATCGACCGAATCTTCAATGATGAGCACACGCAAGAGAGCGAACCCCGGGTGACAGGATTTTGACAGGCATTGTTGAGCACAATCGCGGGCGCAAGCAAGGCCGTGCAATGGCGCGGGAGGACAGCGTGTTGAAAAGAGGTGAGCGTCTGCTTGGCGGCGTGCTCGCGTTGCTCGCCTGGAGCGTCGCCTCGGGAGCGGATGCGGACGCCAACGCCTGCGATCCTCCCTCACGTCTCGATCCCCTCTACCAGGACGCCGACTGCGACCTGCTCGCGGACCCGCCGAGCAACCCGGCAAGCCTGCGCAACCCCGATACCCTGGTCTGGGCATACACGCCGATCGAAAACCCGGCGATCTACGCCAGCCTGTTCAAGCCGTTCACCAAGCACCTCGAAAGCTGCCTGGAACGCCAGATCGTCTACTATCCCGTGCAGTCGAACGCGGCCCAGGTGAGCGCGCTCCGCTCGGGTCGGCTGCATTTCGCCGGCTTCTCCACCGGCCCTACCGTGGCGGCGGTCCGCAGCGGCGGCGCCCACCCGTTCGCCGCAAAAGGCGATGGGCACGGAATCAGGGGGTACCGGATGATCGCGGTGGTGAAGGCCTCAAGCGCCTTCCAGCGACTCGGCGATCTCAAGGGCAGACGTATTGCCCACACTTCGGCCAAATCGAACTCCGGCAACTTCGCTCCGCGGGCGTACTTCCCCGACCAGGGGCTCGTCCCCGGGGCGGACTACGAGCCGATCATGTCGGGCAGCCATGATCGATCGATCCTGGGTGTGCGTTCGGGTGACTACGACATGGCGGCGGTGGCCTCGGACGTGTTCGAGCGGATGACTCAGCGCGGGACGATCCGACGCGACGATTTTCGCATTCTCTATCAGAGCCCGCTGTTTCCGACCTCCTCGTTCGTCTACGCGCACGATCTCGACCCGCGGCTGGTCGAAAGCTTGAAGCGTTGCTTCTTCAGCTTCCGGTTCACGCCCGAGATGTCCGAGGCGTTCCAGGGAGACGAGCGCTTCCTGCCGATCTCCTACCGACGGGACTGGAAGGCGGTGCGCGACATCTTCAGGTCCGACGACGACGACGCAAACCTGCGGAACGACGGCCAGGACAACGCGGAGCCCGCGAAGAACCAGGGGACCCCGAAATGATCGGTAACTCCGCGCAGGCGCGTCGCCCAGCCTCGGGTCGAGCCATCGACCGGCTGAGGTACCGGACGCGGACATGGCTGAGCGAGCCGACGATCGTCTTCGGCCTACTTCTGTCGTGCCTGTTCGCCTATTTCATCCTGGCGCCGGTGATGATGATGCTGGTCGACGCCATCACCGTCGACTTCGCCGACCAGAACAGGGCCGGCGGCGCGGAGGGCGCCTTCACCGGGTACTACCTGCACCGCGCGCTGGCGTCGCGGATCTCGCCCTACATCTTCTGGACGCCCCTTCTGAACACCGCCATCGTCTCGTTCTGCGTGATCGCCATCACGCTCGCGTTGGGCAGCCTGCTGGGCTGGCTGGTCAGCCGTACCGACCTCCTCGGCAAGCGATGGTTCTCGACGGCCCTGGTGGTGCCCTACATGGTGCCGTCGTGGACTTTTGCCCTCGCCTGGCTGGCGCTGTTCCGCAACCGCAAGATCGGTGGCCTGAACAGCTGGGTGGAATCCCTCGGCTTCAGCCCGCCGGACTGGCTGTCGTACGGCATCGTTCCGATCACCATCATCCTTGCCCTGCATTATCTGCCGTTCGTCATCCTTCTGGTCGGCAACGCACTGCGGCAGTTCGATTCCCAGCTGGAAGACTCGGCGCGCAGCCTGGGAGCGAGCCCGCGGATCGTCGCCTTCAGGATCGTCCTGCCGCTCCTCAGGCCTTCCATCATCTCGGCGGCGACGCTGGTGTTCGCGAAGTGCCTCGGCGACGTCGGCGTGACCTACATCCTCGGCGTTCCGGTCAAGGTCGACCTGCTGGCGACCTCCCTGCTGAGAACCATATCGACGGGCCAGGACGGCATGTCGGCCGTCATTGCCGGGGCGATCATCATCCTCGGGGCGGCCTCCGTGCTGATCGACATGCGGCTGCTGAAGACCGCCCAGCGCTATGTGACCATCGGCGCCAAGGGGGCGATCCACCGCACGGTGCGCCTGGGCCGCTGGCAGTGGCCGGCAGTGACGTTCGCGGCGGCCGTCGTATTCGTCAGTGCGGTGGTTCCGCTGTTCGCCCTGTTCCTGACCACGGTGATGCGGACGCCGGGAATCATCTCGGCCGGGAACCTCACGCTCGAGTTCTGGATCGGCCACGACCTCGACACCACGGCGCTGCGCCAGGGAATCCTGCTGACGGGAGAGTTCTGGGTCGCCACCTGGAATACGGTCTGGATGGTCGGTGTAGCGTCGGTCGCGGCGGGCCTGCTGGGATTGTTTGTCGGTTATGTGGTCGTCCGGTCGCCGGTCGCGGCCGTCGCCGCGTTCCTGAAGCAGGTCACCTTCCTGCCCTATCTGGTGCCGGGCATCGCGTTCGCGGCCGCGTACCTGTCGATGTTCGCCACACCGCACGGCCCGATTCCCTCGCTCTACGGCACGACGGCAATCCTGGTGCTGGCGCTGTTTGCCAGCCAGATGCCGTTCGCTTCACGCGCCGGGATCGCGGCGATGATGCAGATGGGCAAGGAGCCCGAGGAGGCCGCCAAGATAGCCGGCGCCGGATGGTGGCGCCGGGCGGTGGCGATCGTTCTGCCGATCCACCGGGGCTCGCTGGTCTCGGGCATCCTCCTGCCATTCATCTCGGGGATCAAGGGGCTGAGCCTGGTCATCCTCCTCGCGGTCCCGGGTACGGACCTGCTGACCACCTATGCCGTGCGGCTGGTCGACTACGGTTACACCCAGGCGGCGAACGCCGTCGCCATCATGATCTGCGTCGTCGCATTCGCCGGCACGTGGGTCGTCCAGAAGATCGGCAGGAGCAACCTTGCCGATGGCATCGGGGGCTAGAGAGATGTCAGGCGTCAGCATCCGGAGCGTCACCAAGAACTACGGCGGGGGCACGCCCAACGCCGTTGCGGATCTCGACCTGGAGATCCCGGAAGCAGAATTCCTGTGTCTGCTCGGCCCCTCCGGCTGCGGCAAGTCGACCACCCTGCGCATGATCGCCGGACTGGAAAACCTGTCGTCGGGCGAAATCCTGATCGACGGCGTCACGGTCGATTCCGTCGAAAAGGGCATCTTCGTCCGGCCCGAGGACCGCAACATGGGGCTCGTGTTCCAGAACTACGCCCTGTGGCCGCACATGACGGTCGAGCAGAACATCGAGTTCGGCCTCAAGATCAGGAAGATCCCCCAGCCAGAACGCCAGCGGCGCATCGGCGAGGTCGCGAGCACTCTCGGCATCGAGCAATACCGCAGGCGCTATCCGTCCGAGATCTCGGGCGGCCAACAGCAGCGCGTCGCGCTGGCCCGCATGATCGCGGTCAGCCCGCGGATCATCCTCCTCGACGAGCCGCTTTCGAACCTCGATGCCAAGCTGCGGCTGGATATGCGGGCGGAGCTCAAGCGCATCCACAGCGAGCTCGGTTCGACCTTCATCTTCGTCACCCACGACCAGTGGGAGGCGATGACCCTGGCGACGACGATCGCCGTCATGAACGAAGGCCGGCTGCAGCAGCTCGGCAAGCCGGAAGACATCTACGAGCGCCCCGCGAACCGGTTCGTCGCCGAGTTCGTCGGAACCCTTCCGATCAACATTATCGAGATGGCCGACGACGGCGCCCTGAAGGCGTGGATGTCCGCTTATCTGTCCCACCTTCCGGTCAACCCGTCCGAAATCGCCTCGGTCGGCCTGCGTCCGCAGTCGCTGGACCTCCGGCCCGCCGGCGCCGCGGACACGCCGCGCTGCGCCGCCACGATCCTCGACATCGTGCCGACGGGCGGCAACTGGATCGTCGAGCTCGACGTCGGCGGCGAGCGGCTGTTGGCCCTCAGCGGCGACATCGACGGCCTGGCCACCGGCAGGCAGGTCACGTTCACGGTGGATCGCAAGCACGTTCACTTGTTCGATTCTGGATCGTCCAGGATCAACGTCGTCTGAAGCGCCCGCGTTTCAGGCAAAGCCAGGAGGAAGCAATGCGTTCAACGGGTCGACATCAAACGAAGGTCTCTCGAGGCGTGGTGCTGACCGCCTTTGTAGCCGCGGCATCGTTCGCCACGCCGGTTCAGGCGCAGGACCTTGGCATTCCGGACAAGGGTTATACCCTGGAAGCCCTGATCGAAGCCGCGCGGAAAGAGGGGCCCATCGTGGTGGTCGACGCCACCGGCAAGATCAAGGATATGGCCAAGAACTTCACGGCCAAGTACGGGATCCAGGCGACCGGCGTCAAGCTCAGCGCCCAGAACCAGGAGCAGGTCCTGGCACGCGAAGCCGCCGCCCGCAACGTCACCCACGACGTCTTCAACATGAGCAACCTGCCGTCGGTGACGACGCGGTTCCTGCCGGAAGGCATCGGCGTCAGCTGGATGCCGCCCGACCTCGTGAACGAGACCCCCAAAGGCTACCAGAACCCGGCTATCACCAGTCTCAACCCCTGGCTTTGGGCCTACAACACCGCCAAGCACGGCGACAAGTGCCCGGTGCAGAACTGGTGGGAGCTGACGGAGCCCAAGTGGAAGGGCAAGGTCAGCATCCCCGATCCGCTCCTGCGCAACGAGACCATGTTCTGGTTCAACCAGATCGAGACCAACTTCGACCAGGCGATGCGCGACGCCTACCAGGCCCATTTCGGCAAGCCGCTGGGCGCCGACGTGAAGAGCGCGACCCGGGAGTGGGTGAAGCGCTTCGCCGCCAACAGCCCCAACGTCACGCGCAGCGACACCGATGTCGGCCCGGTGGTCGGCGCCAAGGGTCTGAAGGACCCCCATTTCGGCTTCCTCAGCGCGGCGATCTTCCGTACCGAGAACAACAACCCGGAGATGGCCATCTGCAGCGGGCTGAAGCCGTGGGCCGGCCAGCTTACGCCGCGGGTCGCGGTCATCGCCGCCGGCACCCGCAGCCCGAATGCAGCAAAGCTGTTCGTCCACTTCATGATGAGCGGCGAGGGCATGGCGCCGCAGTTCGCCGACGGCAAGCTGCCGACCAACACGAAGACCAAGATGCCTGCCGACGAGGCGTCGGGAGTCGCCCAGCTCGTCGACCAGCTGCACGTCAACAATTCCGAAACGACCAAGGACGATTTCGCCAAGCTGCAGGATTGGCAAGACCTGTGGACGATCAGTTCTCGCTAATCCGTACCGGAGCCAAATAGTCCCCGCCGCTGCCCGGTTCGGAAGATATTCTCCGGGCAGCGGCATCTTCTCGCGCCCGCTCGTTGAAATGGTCTGTGACGGCGGGGTGACAGAGATCTACAGGTGCGACCGAACGAAACGGGCGTTCGGCGAAATGTCGAGCGAGGACGAGGTAGGTGAAACTCCGTCCTCGGCAGTCGTATCGGGTCAATCCAGAGTGACTGGCCTAATCGTAGCGCCGGTCGAGCCAGGCGCCCAGCAGGGCATTGACAGCGGGCGGGTCCTCGATGGTCGAGCAGTGGCCGCATTCGGCCAGCAGGTGCAGCTCCGAGCCGACCACCGCGGAGGCGATCTCCCAGGAACGCGCCGGTGGCGTGCACTGGTCGTGGGTGCCGCAGATGACGATGGTGGGGCACTGGATGCCCGGCAGCACCGGCCGGCTGTCGGCCCGCGAGATGATCGCCTCCTGCTGGCTGCGGAAAAGTCGGGCGCCAAGGCGGTCGGTCATCGCCTCCATCTCGGCGATCGTCTCGGTCGGGAGGCGGTCGGGCCGATGATAGTTGTAGCCCATTTTGCTGCGCCAGGCGACCGATGGACTGGACTGCTCGGCGATGTCGCACGAATGCCGTCGCTCGGCCGCCGCCTCCGGGGCGTCGGGCCGGGCCGAGGTGCTGACCAGTCCGAGCCGCAGGATGCGATCCCGGGCCTGACGGACGATTTCGAGCGAGATGTAACCGCCCATCGACGTGCCGACCAGGAAGAACTTGGCCGGCAATCCGTCGAGAATGGCGGCGGCCATGGCGGCGATGGTGGGACGGTCGAAGTGCCAGTCGGGGACGATGATCTCATAGCGGTCCTGGAAATGGGCGATCTCCCACTTCCAGATCGTGCGGTCGGAGAGCAGGCCGGGAATGAACACGAGAGGATAGCTCTTCTTCATTGAACATGGTCCCCTTGGGTCGAAGACGCATCGGCAAGCGGCGCCAAGTGGCAGGCGACAGACGTCCCGCCACCCAGGCTCCGCAGTTCGGGCATCGCACTCCGGCAACAGGCCTGGGCG
Source organism: Rhodospirillales bacterium (assembly GCA_018432935.1). GTDB lineage: Bacteria > Pseudomonadota > Alphaproteobacteria > Rhodospirillales > Shumkoniaceae > JAHDSF01. The sequence goes on from JAHDSF010000011.1 coordinate 81,936, forward strand.
AAGCCGCAGCGGGGATGGAAGCGGCATCCCTGCGGCGGATTGGAGGGGCTGGGCGGGGTGCCCTCGAGCAGGCGGCGCGGCCGCCGCAGCGACGGATGCGACACCGGGATGGCGTCGAGCAGGGCCCGGGTGTAGGGGTGTTGCGGCCGGCGAATGATGGTCTCGGTCGGTCCCGTCTCCATCATCCGGCCAAGGTACATGACGCAGATCCGGTGGCTGAGATGGGCCACCACGCCGATGTCGTGGGACACGAACAGCATGGCCACCCCGAGCTCGCGCTGGATATCCATCAGCAGGTTGATGACCTGGGCCCGGATCGAGACGTCGAGCGCGGAGACCGGCTCGTCGGCGATGATGATCTTGGGCTGCAGGGCCAGCGCTCGGGCAATGCCGACGCGTTGCCGCTGGCCACCCGACAGCTCGTGGGGGAAGCGTTCGGCGAATTCCTCGACCAGTCCGACCCGGCGCAGCAGGGCGGCTACGCAGATCCGCCGCTCCTCGGGCGCGCCCACGCGGTAGTTGTCGAGCGGCTCGCGCACGATCGCCTCCACCGTCATGCGCGGATCGAGCGAGGCGTAGGGGTCCTGGAACACCATTTGCGCCAACCGCCGGCGGTCGCGCAGGGCGGCGCCGGACAGTTCGGTGATGTCCTCGCCATCGAGACGGATCCGCCCGTGGGTTGGCGGCTCGAGGCGGAGGATGACGCGGGCCAGGGTCGATTTGCCGCAGCCGCTCTCGCCGACCAGCGCAACCGTCTCGCCGGGCCGGATGGTCAGGCTGATGCCGTCGACCGCGCGTACCGGCCGCCGCGGCGGACCGTAGTGACGGACGACGTCCTCGACTTCGAGAACAGCGACGGCCTCAGGCATGACGGTCCTCCCGACAGGGCAGCACGTGCCCGGCCCGCTCGGCTTCGATCTCCGCCCGGCGCAGGCAGGCGCTCGCCCGGCCGGCGGCGATTGCCTCCAGCCGGGGGGACCGTTCCGCGCAGACCGGCCGAGCCCGCGCGCAACGCGGCGCAAAGGCGCAGCCCGGGATCTCGCGGTTGACAACCGGGACGTTGCCGGGGATCTCGCTCAGACGCTCCTTGCGCGCGCTTCGGTGGTCGGGGACCGCCGCCAGCAGGCCTTCGGTGTATGGGTGGGCCGGGGCGTCGAACAGAGCGGCGGCCGGCCCCTTCTCGACGATCCGGCCCGCGTACATGACGGCCACCTCGTCGGCCATCTCGGCGACCACGCCGAGATCGTGGGTGATCAGCAACACGGCGGTCGCGAACTCCCGTTGCAGGGTCTCGATAAGGTCGAGGATCTGCGCCTGAACGGTGACATCGAGGGCGGTGGTCGGCTCATCGGCGATCAGGATCTTGGGCCGGCAGGCCAGAGCCATGGCGACCATCGCCCGCTGGCGCATGCCGCCGGACAGGGCGTGGGGATAGCTATCGAGGTGGCGTCTGGCATCCGGGATGCGCACGTGCTCGAGCATGTCGAGGGCGCGCCTGCGGGCGGCCGCCTTGTCGACCGCCTCGTGGAGGCGGATCGCCTCGGCGATCTGGTATCCGATCGTGAACGCCGGATTGAGCGAACTCATCGGGTTCTGGAAGATCATCGAGATCTCGCGACCGCGGATCGCAGCCAAACGGGCGGGAGAGACGCCGGTCAGGGATTCGCCGGCCAGCGCCAGGCGGTCGGCCGCGACGTGCGCGCCCTTGCCGTGCAAGCCCATTACCGCCAGCGCAGTGACGCTCTTGCCCGAGCCGGATTCGCCCACCAAGCACAGGGTCCGCCCCGCCTCCAGCGTGAAGGACACGCCGACCGCGGCGCGGACCGCTGCCGGGCCGGAACCGAAGGTCACCGACAAGTTGGCGACATCGAGCAAGGGGGAGCCGATCATAGGCCGCTCCGCCGGGCTAGGTGGGGATCGAGCCGGTCGCGCAGGCTGTCGCCGAGAGTGTTGATGGCCAGCACGAGGACCGACAGCAGAACGCCGGGGAAGCCGATGATCCATGGTGCGAGCTGGAAGTACTGCCGGCCGACCGCCATCACGTTGCCCCAGCTCGGGATGTCCGGCGGGGTGCCGACGCCGAGGAAGCTGAGGACGGCCTCGGCAATGATCGCGGAGGCGCAGACGTAGGTGGCCTGCACCGTCAACGCGCCAACCGCATTGGGCAGGATGTGGGTGAGGAGGATCTTCGGGGTCGAGGTGCCGACGGAAATCGCCGCGGTGACGAACGGCAGTTCGCGCAGGGTGAGCACCACGCTGCGCACCAGGCGGGCGGTGCGGGGTACCTCGGGCACCGTGATGGCCACGATCACCGTCCACAATCCGCCGCCGAGCAGCGACACCAGGGCGATGGCGAGCAGCACGCCGGGAATCGCCATCATGCCGTCCATGGCCCGCATGAGCACGGAGTCCACCACCCGGAAGTAACCCGCCACCAGGCCGAACAGGACGCCGAGCAGGGTGGTCGCGAGCGCGACGCAGGCGCCGACAACGAGCGAATTGCGCGAGCCCACCATGGTCCGGTCGAAAATGTCGCGGCCGAGATGGTCGGTGCCGAACCAATGCTCGGACCCCGGGGGAAGCAGCCTCGCGCCGGTGTTGATGGAGACGTAATCGTGGATCAGCAGCGGCGCGACCACGGCGATCACGACGAGCGTGCCCAGCACGGCAACGCCCGCAATCACTGCCGCGCCGGGGCGGCGGAATGCAACCCGCCGTGGCGCCGGAACCGTCGTTGCGAGACCGGGACCGCTTGCAGGAGCCGGCGCCATCACTTGCCTCGATAGCGGATGCGTGGATCGAACAGCGAATAGCTCAGATCCACGAGCAGGTTGACGACGATGAGCACGACCGAGAACGTCAGCATCACGCCCTGCACCACGGGATAGTCCCGGTGCATGATGGCGTCGACGGTGAGCCGCCCCATGCCCGGTATGTTGAAGACGGACTCGGTCACCACCATGCCGCCGATCAGTGACGCGAAGCCGAGCCCGATCACGGTGACGATCGGTACTCCGGCGTTCTTGAGGGCGTGGAGCAGCAGCACCCGCGGGGTCCGCGCCCCCTTGGCCTGAGCCGTGCGGATGTAGTCCTCGCTCAGGATCTCGAGGACGGTCGCGCGGGCAACGCGGGCGACCAGCGCCGAAAAGAGCAGAGCGAGCGCGATGCTCGGTAGCAGGAGGCTGCGCAGGCAGGGCCATAGGCCGCCCGCCAGGGGCTTGTAGCCCTGCACCGGCAGCCAGTGTAGCTGGATCGCGAATACATAGATCAGAGCGTAGCCGATGACGAACACCGGGATCGAAAAGCCCGATACCGACATCAGCATGACCCCACGGTCGAGCGTGCTGCCGGACTTCCAGGCCGCGAACACGCCGGCCGGCACCGCGAACAGCACGGTCAGCACCGTGGTGGCGATGGCCAGCATCAGCGTCGGCTCGATGCGTTGCGCGATCAGCCTTGCGACCGGCTGGTTGGAGAAGATCGAGTTTCCGAGGTCGAGGGTGCCGAGGTGGGCGAGCCACATCCAGAACTGTGCCAACAGCGGCTCGTCGAGGTGGAGCCGGGCCCGGATCAGGGCTACCTGCTGCGGGCTGGCGTTCTCTCCCGCGATCAGGGCCGCGGGGTCCCCCGGCGCAAGGTGGAGCAGCAGGAAGACTGCCACCACCACGAAGGCCACCACAGGGATCACCGCCACCAGGCGCAACCCGACGTACTTCAGCATGGGACTTCTCCGGGCGGGCGCGGCGCCGGTCCGTCCGGCACCGCGCCCCCTCCCCTTCCCCTATTTGTCCGCCTTGCTGACGTTCCAGAACACCGACACCGGCGCGTCGATGACCCCACTGAGCTTCTTGCTCCAGGCCTGGACCAGGAAGTCCTGGCTCATCGGGATGTAGGTCACGATCTCCATGCCGCGGGCCTGCATCTTCGTGGCGATCGCCTTGCGCTCCGCTTCGTCGGTAGCCTTGAAGAAGGCGGCCCGCAGGTCCTGGAGCTCCTTGTCGCAGGGCCAGCCGAACCATGCCTTGTCGCAGGCGCCGGTCATATAGACGTTCGTCGCCGGGCTCATCAGGTCGACGCCGCCCCAGCCGGTGACGAAGGCGTGCCAGCCGCCCTCCTTGACGGTGCCCTTGTTGGTGCGGCGCGAGAACATGGTGGCGAGATCCATGATCTGGTCGTCGACCGTGAAGCCAGCCCGCCGCAGCGCCTGGACCAGCACGGTGCACTGATCATCCTGCAGCTTGAGGTCGGAGGGGTGAAGAACGGTGATCGGCGTGCCGTCGTAGCCGGCTTCCTTGAGCAGTGCCTTGGCCTTGGCGGGGTCGAGCGTCATCACCCGCTCGCTGTTGGCGTCGCTCTCGTAGGGGCCGCCGCAGAAGAACATGGCAGGGCAGATCCTGAATCGTTCGGTGCGACTGCCGTACAGGGCCTGGGTGAACTCCTTCTGGCTGAGCGCCAACTGCACGGCCTGGCGCACCTTGACGTTGTTGAACGGCGGCTGGGTGTGGTTGAGCACGATCTGGGTGCTCCGGCCCAGGGGGTCGCGGGCCTTCATGACGAGGTCCGGTTGCGCCTGGATCAGCGGCGACATGTCGGCGGGCACGTCCTCGATGTAGTCGATCTCGCCGGCGATCAGGGCGTTGATGGCGCTCAGATCGTCGGGCATGTGCAGCCGCTCGATACGATCGACCTTGGCGATCTTGGCGCCGGCCATGCCGCTGGCGGGCTCGGCGCGAGGCACGTAGCCCGGGTTCTTGACGTAGACGACCTTGCTGCCCGGCACCCATTCGTCGATCTTCATGATGAACGGCCCGGAGCCGATCGGCTCGGTCACGTCCTTGTCGGGCGGCGTCTTGGCCAGCCGCTCCGGCATCATGAACGGGACGTAGGAGCTGATCTTGCCCAGCGCCGCCAGGGTGAGGCCCCAGGGCTCCTTGAGCACCAGCTTGAACGTGTTGGCATCGACGGCTTCAAAGTGGTCGACATAGCCGGCCATGACGCCGCCGAGGCTGTCCTTCTTCAGCCAGCGCTCGATCGAGGCGATGCAGTCGGCGCTGCTGACCGCCTTGCCGTCATGCCATTTGAGGCCATCGCGCAGGGTGAATGAATAGGTCTTGCCGTCGCCGCTGATCTCGTACTTGCCGACCATCTGCGGCTGGACGTTGAACTTGGCGTCCATCGCGAACAGGGTGTCCCAGACCAGGTACGCCATGTCGCGGACCGGGTAGCTCGACGTCCACAGCGGGTCGATCTGCTTCAGGTCCCCGGTAGCCTTGATGCGCAGCACGCTTTCGCCCATCGCCGGCGACAGGGCGCCGGCGACCAGGAAGGCCGCGGTTCCAGCGGCAAGCACGGCACGAATGCGGGCGGGTGTCATGGTCTGTCTCCTCCTGAGGATTTCATCTTGGCGAGGCGTCTCAGGTCTTTGTGCTGCGTTGTCTTTTGCGACCTCGGGACAGCCGGTAGGTCTCGTTCAACTGCTCTGCCGCGAGAGCCTCGCGGCTGGGGAAAAAATGCGCGTTGATCGGGAGAATGGCGGCGCCGACGAGGGCGCCGTCGGCGCCCATGCGGCTGAGCCGGAGTTGTGGCACCACCAGATGCTCCACGTTGGCCGCCGCGAGGCGGCGTCCCAGTTTGTCGACGATTTCCATCACCAGGAACTGGGGAAGCCCGCTGTCGATGATGACCGCCTCGACGTCGATTACGGCAAAGCAGGCGGTCAGGCCCTCGACCAGGGCCTCGACGCAGTCGTCCAGCCACTCCTGAACCAGACCGCGCGCCCGGTCGAGCACCTCCGGCAGTTCCGACACCGCGCGGATGGTGAAGCCGTGCAGGCCGAGGTGCCGCATCAGGCCGCTGAGGGAGGCGCGGGCACCAAGGCGGTTGTCGCCGCTTTCGCCGCAGGACGCATGGGCAAGCCGACTCGGGCCGACAGGGATGGCGCCGAGGGTGGCGGCGCGACCGTGCGCCCCGGTTTCGAGGCTGCCGCCGAGCACGAGCGCACCCGAGATGTGGGTGCCGATGACGACGTGGAGGAACTTGCTGAATTCCTGGCCGGCGCCAAGCAGGTATTCGGCGACGGCGGCCACCCGGGTATCGTTTTCGACGAATACCGGCAGGGTGATGGCAGCGCTGAACTCCCCGGCGACGTCACGATCCCGCCACGGTCCTATCACCTGCTCGGGCAGTCCCTGTCGCGCTGGCTGGTACCAGAGGTCGTGGGAGAGCGCCACACCGAGGCCGCAGATTCGCCCGCGCCAGCGCTCCTGGGTGACGACATCGTGCATGGTGCCGGAGAGGAAGCCGCACACCGTCTCGAGATGCGGAAGCTCGTAATTGTGGACCCAGCGGTCGCGGATGCGGCCCTCGAAGTCGATGGCCAGGAGATCGCAGCGGCAGCGGTCGACCTTGAGTCCCAGCGCGAACACGCCGTCAGGGTTGATGCCGTACAGGATCGAAGGCTGGCCGACGCGCCCGAGACGCTTGCCGAGCTTCGAGACCAAGCCATCGGCTTCCAGCTGGTTGACGATATCGACGACCGTCTGCAGCGGGAAGCCGGTCTGGTTGGCGACTTCCGTCTTTGAGCATTGGCCCAGCCGGCGCATTTCCGTCAAGACCACTCGCTCCCGGAAAAGCCGGGCCGGGGTCGCTGGGGGCGGGGATTCGGACGCTTTCATGTGTCTCCTCAGCTCAGGAGGATAAAACTGGAAATCGTAGTTAGTCAATAACAACGGCTTACGTTTTAATTGCAAGCCGCGTAATGGCTTGCTAAATCGCGCCACTAGATGGACCATCAACGGTATTAATACGGTTAATCTTGGCCGTGCGCGACTCGCTTCCCAGCAGCCAGATTGTCCGGCGGCTGCGAAGACGTCGTGTGCCTCCATCCGGCGATGGCGTGGTAGTACCGGCGTTCGATGGAAGACGGGTCGAAAAAGCAGCGAATGCAGCGAACCCCCCGCACCTCGACTACATAATCGTCAACGACGTCAAGATCGGGGCGCTCGCCGGCATCACTACCGTCAAGGAAAGCGTCGCCGACGTGCCGGCCTGCGTCGCGGCGGCGCGGCGGGTGATGGACGACGGGGCGGCCGAGCTGATCGTCGTCCACTTCCCGCGCGGCTGGCCGCCGTGGTGCGCGACGGCCGATCATCGGCAGCAACGGCGCCGGCGATGCCTTTGCCGCCGGAGTGCTGTTCGGGCTGCACGAGGCATGGCCGCTGGACCAGGCGCTGGCCCTCGGCCACGCGGCGTCGGCAGCCAGCCTGCGCTCGGTGTAGCACTGGTGGACCTGCCTAGCCCTGGCCCCCGCCTGGGGCTGGCGCGATCCGCTCGAAGATGAGGAAGGGGCCGGGACATGAAACGCTCGCAGGTCAACCCCATCCTGGTCGAGGCGGACGCCTTCATCCGCTCGTTCGGGTTCCCGCTGCCGCCGTTCGCGCACTGGTCGCCGCAAGAGCTTCGGGACAGCCTGCCGCGGGCGCCGGGGATTCTCGATGGCGCGCTGGGATGGGACCTCACCGACTTCGGCCTCGAGCGGCTCGACGAGGCGGGGCTCGTGCTGTTCACCATCCGCAACGGCCGCCTTGCCGACCTCGAAGCCGGGCGGGGCAAGTGACCTGCTTCCACGCCGTCTGGCGCTTCCACGGGGGACGAATACAAAACGCCGCTAAGCTGTTGACTTAGCGGCGTTTAATTTGGTTGCGGGGACTTGAATGCACCGACATTTGACTCGTCCCCCAGGCGGAGCCTTTTCCATGCGGCATCAGCCGGGCCGATGACTACCCACTGCGCTTGTCCCGAAGGGCTTCGACGGCATCGCAACGCCTTCAACCCGGTTGCGTAGATCGTCCAAACGATCACTCGGCACCGCCAGCACGTTCAACTGGCAGGGTAGATGGAAACGCTGTGCTGCCAAAAGGGGCATCAATGCTAGAGTGGCGCGGCCGTCTAGGGTTTGAGACAACTCCTGCACGACAAAACTCGGTTCCCCCGCCACCCATCCTGCATGGAAGAAGCAGTAGCCACGCTCGGCAAACCAGTGGAATGGGTCGAGTGTCAGGGCGGGCCGGTCGCGGTGGAGCCAGTTCTCAAAAACAACATACGGCCGTGCCTGCTCGATAGTGACTTCGGCACCGCGTAAAACCTCTAGTTCATGATCCTCAGCGTCGATCTTGATCACGTCCGGTGGCGGCAGAGTTAGCGAGTCCATCGTCGTCATGCGAATGGTGACGCCGCCCGCCTCGCCCAGGCGGGCGAGGCCGCTCTGGATACCATCGGAAAGCGCCATGGTGGCAGTGCCGATCGTGTCAGCCAAGGCCACGTCGTGACAGGTTATGCGATTTCCTAAGCCGGCCGAGCGAACCACTGCCTCCAGATCGGCAAAGGAGCTGGGGAATGGTTCGAAGGCGTGGACTTGCCCGTTGAAGCCGGGCCGGCTGGCAACCAACAGCGAATACCAGCCCCAATTGGACCCGACATCCACGAAACAGCCAACATCTGCCACTAGAAGGTCCAGCAAGGCAGAGGTTTCCGCCTCGTAGATTGGCTGGCTTTGCGGCTGGTATAGGGCGCCAAATTGTGTGTTGCGCGCATTGAACTCCACCTCACGCCGACCCTCCGGAAGGCTGACGCTAAACCGGCCGCGCCCCCCCACGCCCAGTGCGATAAGCAGCCGGAACAACTGCTTGGCGGGCTTACCGATGAAGCGCTTTGAAATGCGGCGACGCGGCAAGAACGCGGCGCTGTGCAACCGGGACAGCAGGGGAAGAGCCTCGATCCGGAATGGAGTGCGCAACCTCACCTCCCGGCGGAGAACTTCGGCGGAAGACGAGGGGGTAAGGGTGTGCATGTCAGGGCCTCGTGCCAGGAAGCAGGCACAATCTCTAACAGGCCGGGCCAGTCCTGTTCAACGAATTGCGGCGGCCCTCGCCTCCAAGGCGGCACTGCTCTCGCTCCTGAGCACGCGACAAGGCACACCCCTTGCCCCGCAGGACCGACGTTTATGGCGCAGCCATAAACATAGTCGGTTATGCTTCACTTTCCCCCTTCCCATCAGACCCGTCGACGATATCTGGATCCTTGGGAGGGCGATCCAGATGTCCGCGCAGTTCATCCACCTCGAGACCTACGCCCGCGTGTCGCCGCTCAAGGCGACTCAACGGCAGTGGACCATTCGGGAGATCCTCGATGAGGTCGCCCGGACGCCGGGACGGTGCCCTCACGTGTCAAAGCCAAGGACGCCCGCGGTCCTGTATGGCGCTCCGCTCAATACAGTGGCGGCCATCCTGGACGCGCGCACCGACGGAGCGACGGACGCCAAGGGACGCAAGCTCCGGCGGGATGCCAAGATCCTCCTCGCCGGGGTCACCTCGTATCCGGTGACCTGCGATGCCCTCCGGGCGGCTGCTCGGCCCGCGGTGGAAGAATACCTGGCATGGCGCGAAGCGTCCTGCCGGTGGCTTCAAAAGAGATTTGGCGACGCCCTGGTGTCCATCGCCGAGCACGGAGGAGACGAGGCTCATCCACACCTCCATTTTCTCGCCATCCCCCACTTCCGGCTCGGCCAGCGCATGGAGGATTTCCACCCTGGCGTCCAGGCAAGGAACCGGACGGCTGGAGGAAAAGGCGAGAAGGACGCCGCCTACAAAGCGGCCATGAGCACCCTCCAATCGGAATTCTGGAATGATGTCAGCGCGGCGTTCGAGCACACGACCAAGAGCCGCGCGCCGCGCAAGCGATGGAAGTATCGGCAATGGAAAGAGATCAAGACCCACGTGGCCGGCCTGGAAAGCCAGGTCATCCGCCTTCACAGTGCACACGCCCGGCTCATGGAATGGACCGGACAGGACAAACCGACGTCCGATACCCCCGATCGACTGGAGGGGTTCGGCGAGCGAGGGGAACGGGACCGCTGAATTCGCCGCAGCGGTTCAAGGAGGCCGTCTGCGTCTACGTCGCCTCGGCCAAGCGCCTTCTGGCCACACCGAAATCCCTGATCGCGCTGACCGACTTCGACCTTGCCTTTCGCGACGCGATGCTCGCTGCCGCAGATGCCTACGGCCGGGACGCCGCGGTGTGCCTGAAGAACTTCGTCCGCGAGGCGTATGAAGACATCGACCCGCGCGCGGCGGCTGACTGCCTGAGAGCGGCGACGATCCTCAAGAAGGCCCGTTCGAGGAAGTGAGGGCTGCGAAAGTGCTAAACTGCTAACGCTGGGAGACGTTAGCAGTTTAGCGGTTTAGCTGCCGACTGGTGGTCAAGCGACCGGGGTGTGATCGACCTCCCAAACGTCCTGGCGCTTGCGGCCGTTGACCACGGTTCCCGGCTTGGCGCGCCGCAGGCGGCCGTGGTTCACGAGGACTTCGACGATCCGCGCGGCGGTCTTCTTGTCGCGAATCGCATTGGGACCGCGCTGGTAGATGTCGGGCAAGGACACAAGCCGAAGGTCGTGCTCCAGCAGCCAGCGCTCCAGGTCGATCGCCAAGCGGATATCGCCATCGACCTGCTGGGCACCGAACAGGCGCAGCGCCTCGGCGGCATAGAAGTTCGCCATGGTGATGCCCGCCTCCATGTCCGCCTTCGTGAGGACGCGCTTGTCCGGATCCTCAAAGAGGGCCATGACGCCGGCCAGCCTGGTGGCGTGCTCGGGCAACTTGCCGGCAAGCCCCCTGATGGACTGCCATTCGCCGCCGGCGCCGAGCTTGCTCTCAACCTCGTCGTGGAAGTGGATCCAGACGTCCTCGGCTTCCTGCGAAAGGGCGACCTCCTTCGGATCCAGGACCCAGTCGGAAGCGTCCGAGAAGCGGCTCGGGATCCGCGCGATCTCGCGGCAGCGATCTTCGAACTCCCGAAGCAGAGCCCAATCAGTCGGGTCGGGCTTCTTGAAGTAACGAGTTCCCGCAAGAGATTCCGGGGCCGCGATTAGGATTCGCGAGAGAAGCCCCTGGTCCGCCAACATCGGGTCGCTAAGAAAGGCGCTGGCGACGCTCAGCTGAACGAGCAGGTGCATCGACATCCGCCGTCCATGAAGATCGCTCTCGTCGGCGACGGCGCGAACGGTCTCGATCACGGAGCCGTCCCACAGGAGCGAGAGTCCTGCCGCGGTCCGTTTCCTGTTGTCCGCACTCATCGAGTAGCCGGCCAGGAAGACCCCGCCTTCTTCGGAGAAGAGGCCGGCCGAGGGTCCTTTCTCGCGGAGAAATTTCAAGATGCCCTCGTAGGTGGCATCGGCGAAGAATGGCTTGGGGGAGATCGGCTTCATGGGCTGGGTCCCGAGCGTGGCAAGCTCTTCGTCGACATCCTCCCCATCGGCCTGACGGGCAGCGAGTTCGTCAAACCGCTTCTCCCAGGCGGCTTGGCGGGACCGCCACAACCGCAGCTGATCCGCATATTCACGACGGGCCGAAGCGGCGAGTTCGCGGATGGCCCGAAGGGCCTTCTTATCGCACGCGCTCTTCCGTTCGCCTGTCGTGGCGATCGTGATCAGGAACAGGGCTGGCACGACTGTCTCCCCGAAGGGAGTGGCGACCGAGAACAACCGCTGCACGTCGAGGGCGGCGACGGACAGGACCGACTGGACGGCGATCGCGGGGGGCGCCTGGGTGAGCCGCTGAATGGCGAGCGCGGCATTGCGCAGAAGCCTCGGCAGTGCCTGCGCCGGGACGGGCGTCGGCTCCCCGAAGTCCCTGGTCAGGGGGTCGGGGCGGAGCGCGCCCGCTCCGCCGTGCCTCGGATCATCATCCCCCTCGTTGTCGTTGGCGGCGACCAGCGTGGTCACCTGCGCGACCTTGGTCGAGTAGATTTCCGGCGCCGGATCGGTTGCGTCGTGGTCGTTCGCCGCCACGGAAGCTTCTGAAACTTCGCGGACCGCGGCGTCTTTCGAAAGTTCGTCGCTCATCTTGTATGTCCCCTGGCAGACCATCCTGCCTTGATCGGCAACGGCAGGACGCCGCGCCGAAAGCGATATGGGTCTCCAGGAAACGGACGAACAAAAAAACTTAGTCCGGGTTTCAAAAATCGCCGCCTCTCGCGAAACAGCTCGAAAACGCGAACCCAATATGGATGGGCGAGGCGCGATCGTGCGTCCGCGCGACACGGGGAAGCCCATCATGAACCACTTCACCACCGTCGGGGCCGGCGACGACACCGACCCGAACATCGCCTTGGACGCCGCGCTGAAAATCCTGGTTGGGATCCTGGCCCGCCAGACTGCCCAGGAGATCATCAACGGGCCGCTCGAAAAGAGCGGCCTTCTCCTCCTGGGCGTCCTTCTGTCCTTCGGATTCGTGATCGTGTACCGTGTTTGTGTGAAGTAGGAGTCACTCATGCGCGCCGTCGTCTACGCTCGGTATTCGTCAGACCTCCAGCACGACGCTTCGATTGCCGATCAAGTCCGCGTCTGCACGGAATATGCGCAACAGACGCTCAACGCCGCCGTCGTCGCCACGTACGCGGACCCGGCAAAGAGCGGCGCCTCCGCCTTTCGGCCGGAGTTCCAGAAGATGATCGCCGATTCCGCGCGCGGGCGGTTCGAAGCCGTGCTGTGCGTTTCGATCGATCGCCTGGGCCGCCGCCTCGCCGACGTCGCGCACCTTCACGATGTGCTCTCGCATCGCCGGATTAGCCTGTATTCCCCGAGCCTCGGGCTTATCACGCCCATGCACATCGCCGTCTACGGCCTGATGGGGCAAGAACAGCTCCGGGTGATCTCCTCGCGCACCAAGTCGGGCCAAGCTGGACGGATCGAGAAGGGCAAGCTTGCGGGAGGACTGGCCTACGGGTATCGCGCGCTCCCTCCCGTCCAGGATGGAAAGGCGTGGTACGCCGGGGAACGGGAGATCATCCCCGAGCAGGCCGCGATCGTCCGACGCCTCATGGAAGAATTCGCGCGCGGCGAAAGCCCGATCGAGAGCGCCCGCCGCCTCAACCTCGAAAAGATCCCCGGTCCCCGGGGCGGCGAGTGGCGCGACACCGCCATTCGCGGCCACGATGACCGCGGCACCGGCATTCTCAACAACGAGCTCTACCTTGGTCGGCTGATCTGGAACAAGACGAGCTACGTCAAGGACCCGGAGACGGGCAAGCGTCAGCCGCGGCCGAATCCGCCGGAACAATGGATGGTCACCGAGGTCCCGCACCTGAGGATTGTCGACGACGATCTCTGGACGAGGGTGAAGGCGCGCCAAAGGAAGATCAGCCAGCACTACGCGAAGGCCATCGAAGGGCACCGCACGAACGCGCTCAACGGGACTCATCGCGAGAAGTTCCTGCTGAGCGGCTTGCTCGTCTGCCCGGTCTGCGGCGGGGGCTACACGATCGTCGGAAAGGATCGATACGGCTGCGCCAACCGCAACCGCGGCAAGGGGACCTGCGCCAACGCGAAGACCATCAAGCGGCAGACGGTCGAGAGGCGGGTCCTCGCCGGCCTCAAGGACCGCCTCCTGGCCCCGGAACTCGTCCGCCAGTTCGTCCGGGAGGTCCGGGAGGAGGTCCGGCGCAAGCGCAAGAATGGCGACCAGCGTCGGTCCGAACTCGAGAAGCTGATCGCGAAGAAGGATTCTGAGATCGACGGCCTGTTCCGGGCGATCGAGCTGGGGAACGCGTCGGTGTCGATCAACCAGCGCCTGACCGAACGGGAAAACGAGAAGGCTGCTCTGGTCGAGGAGCTGGCCGCGTTGCAGGAGCCGGCCACGAACGTCGAGGCTCTGCCCAACCTGGCGGAGGTGTTTGCCGTCAAGGTCGCCAACCTGACCGCCGCCTTGGACGACCCCGATCTCCGTTCGGAGGCGCACCAGGCCCTTCGCACGGTCATCCAGAAGGTCGTCATCACTCCGGACGCCGACGCCCCTGACGGGATCCGCGTCGAGCTTCACGGCGTCCTCGCCGAGATCCTGGCCCTCTGCCATGGCCAGAAGCCCAGAAGCAAACTCCCGGCCTCTGTCGAGGCCGGGAGTCAACTGACAGTGGTTGCGGGGACGTGCATCACCCGTAACCATACTTCATCCCGCCTCCGCGCGTTCCTGTAGACACTTCCATCAGAACACGACCTAGCGCGACCTGGTGTGGGCGCGTGCGCCTGCGACAGGCGAGCGTGCATGCGCAAACGGGCATGATGGATCAGCCAAAAAATCCAGCCATCGGAAAACGGTAATCTAGGTTATGAACACGGTGCTTCTTGCGTAGCAGCATGACAAACAAGGATTTTTTGATGAACCATAAAGGTAATATTTAAGTAATATGATAGTTATCGAATTACCAAGATCGGAAGTTGTTGAGAGAGAAGAGGATATTCTTGAAAATCAATCACATAACCTGAAATCTTTTTTGGCATTACTTTAGGTAACTCACAAAGAGTTGCAAAAACATCCTTACTTTCCAATGCATTAATGCCGCCTTGGCTTGTGTAAAACCGATATTACCAGTTTCCGATGGTCAACATGGAAAGGGCTAGCACCCGTTTTCTGGACGTCTCGCCGCCCGATCTCGTGGTGCAGACCGCGTGCCGATTTCCGCAGAATGATCGATGGGCCTGCAAGATGCTCGCGAGCCATGCACCCGCTCGGTTTTTCGGAGGCTCTGCAGCGCAAAAATCGAGGCACATTTAAGGCGCAGGCGTGGCGGGGGGAGATTGCGCCGCAGGGGCAGTTTTCGAAGGCCGAAAAAATGGCGTGGGGTGCCAAGGCGGGTTTCCAACCGCGAAGAGGTTTGACAGGGCGCGAGGCCGCGTAGAGTTGGCGACGGCTCCTGAAAGCGGGGGCCGGGGCGGTGACACGCCCCGAACCGCCAGGTCAAGGCCTGACATGGAAACCCATCCCGCCTGCTGTGCACACAGCGCGGGTATCCGTATCAGGTGAACCAGATGGAGTCCATCCGTTGCGGGAATTGCGGCCGCCTGCTGGCGCGGGCGGCCGATTTCCTGGCCATCGAGATCAAGTGCCCGCGATGCGGCACACTGAACAGCGTGAGGGCCTCGAGCCCCGCACCAGAACGCCCTGGAGCGTCATCAATGGAGCAAGGGCGTCATGAGCACCCGAACCATCCGGCCGTTGCGGCCGGTCGCCCCCTATGTCGGGGGGAAGCGCAACCTGGCTGCCGAGCTGGTCAGCCGTATCCAGCAGATTCCGCATGACCTTTACGCCGAAGCGTTCGTCGGCATGGGTGGCGTCTTCCTGCGCCGCTCCATGATCCCGGATGTCGAGGTCATCAATGACTACGGCCGCGACCTCGCGACCTTCTTCCGGGTGGTGCAGCGGCACTACGCGGCGTTCTTGGACATGCTGAAGTTCCAGTTGACCATGCGGACGGAGTTCGAGCGGCTTGCCGCCACCGACCCGGCCACCCTGACCGACATGGAAAGGGCCGCCCGCTTCCTGTTTCTGCAACGGACGGCCTTCGGCGGCAAGGTCAGCGGGCGCAATTTCGGGGTCGACTCGGCCAGCCCCGGGCGCTTCGACGTGACCAAGCTGGTCCCCCTGCTGGAAGAAGTCCACGCCCGCCTGTCCCGGGTGGTGATCGAGTGCCTGCCCTACGGCGACTTCCTGCGCCGCTACGATCGGCCGGGGGCGCTGTTCTACCTGGATCCGCCGTACTACGGCTGCGAGACCGATTACGGCCGCGACCTGTTCAGCCGCGACGACTTCGGCCGCCTGGCGGAAATCCTCGGCGGGCTGAAGGGGCGGTTCCTGCTGTCCCTGAACGATGTCGAGCCGGTGCGGGCGATCTTCGGCCGCTTCCGCATCGAGGCGGTACGAACCACTTACACGGTGGCCGGCGGGAGCCGCGCCAAGCCGGCGGGCGAGCTGATCATCAGCGGCGGCTAAGAAAACGGCCGCATCCGGGAAGGACGCGGCCGAGGGTGGGAGGAAGGGAAAGGTGGTTAGGCGGCGGCGGTGGCGGGCGGCACATACTCCTCGAAGGCAACCACCTCCTCGCCGCACCAATCGTTGATGGTCAGGAACGGGGTCATCAGCGGCTTGATTTCGTGGGCGAAGAAGACCGGCGCGGCCTGGGCGACGGACCCGAAGCCGCCCGCGTTCGAGGGCACGATGCCCAGCAGCTGGGGCGGCACGCGGTGGGCGGCAAGCACGTCGTCGCGGGTGACGTTCTTCATGTTGAAGAACTCGTCCTTGGCGGTCACCTCGCCGATGGGAATCACCTGCATGCCGTCCTTCTTGCCGTTGGGGGCGTACATGAACAGGTTGCGGAAGTTCCCCGGACCCTTGGACTTCTTGAGGGCGTCGCGGATGGCGTCCACATCCTCCGGATTCGCGGCGGCGTCCGACACGTAGAGGATGAACCCGGCGTGGCTGCCGTTCAGGTAGTATTTCCGCCGGAACAGGGTTGCCGCCTCGTTCAGCAGGGCCGACTGCATGGCGCCGATGTAGCCCGGCAGGCCATAGATTTCCTGGTTGATGTCGGGTTCCAGGATCTGCAGCACGTCGCCTTCCGGGAACTGGTGTTCCTGGCCGTCGACCAGCATCATGGCGTTGCCGTCCTTCTTCATCCGCACCCAGCGGGCCAGCGCCGGCTTGAAGGCCATCACCCCGCCCAGGCGCGAGCGAACCCGTTCCAGGTAGGAATTTCCAAACACCAGATAGTCCAGGGCCAGCCGCTTGAACGCGACCCGCGACAGCAGGCGGTGGGGCTTGAAGTGATGGGTCAGCAGGCTCGCCTTGCAGCCGATGGCGCTCTGGTGATGGGGGTTGGCGGTCAGCGCCCTGGCCAGGCCGTCGAACGACACCGGCGGCTCATAGAAGCGCCCGTTCCAGGACGAATGGAAGTAGCCCAGGAAGTCCCGCTGGTCCAGAACCGGCAGCGGATCGCCGAAGGTGAACACCTCGGCCGTGGGCTTTGCGGGTGCCGCTTTTCGCTTCGTCGTCATCAGAATATCTCCACAAATCCGCCGCCGGCGCGGCCGGGGGCCTGGTCGAAATCGGTGAATTCCAGCTTGTCGAGCGCGTGCATGATCGCCCAGGCCACGTCGGCGTGGCCGATTTCGGCGGAGCGCGTGGCGGCAAAGGTCGCCTGACGTCCGGAGGGGGTGGCGGTCTGGCGAATGGCCATGAAGGCGAGCGCCACGTCGGACCAGCCGGCGTCGAACGCCAGCCGGCGCCGCGAGACCAGTTGCTTGGCCTTCAGCACCAACCGGGTCTTCACGTCGACCGAATAGACGATCTGGCGCGCCGCCGGGAAGAAGCGGCGGACCAGCTCGAACACGCCCTGGCCGATGGTGGTGCTGTCGATCCCGATGTGCTCGACGTTGTAGCGCTGGCACAGGCCGCGGATGGTACCGGCCTGCGATTCCCAATCTGCACCGGTGACGAACAGCTTCTCGAGCACGCGATAGATACCGCTGTTGGATCCGCGCAGCGGCGGCGCGACCACGACGATGGAGGCGTTGTCTCCGGTCTTCGCCGGGTCGTAGCCGACCCACACCGGCTGGTCGCGGAACGGCCGGGCCGCGTGGCGATCGAAGTCGCCCCATTCGTCCCAGCTGTCCACCATGCAGCGGCGCAGCTCTTCGAAGCCGAAGTAGCTGGCGGCGTCATCGACCCATACCGCCATGAACAGGTTGGCAAAGTCCTGATCGTTGTATTCCAGGCGAAGCTGGTTGATGTCGAACAGGTCGCATCCGCCCGCCACCGCGTCCTCGACGGTCACAATCTGGCGCCACTGGCCGTCCGGGCACACGGCGCCGTCCTTCAGCGCGGTGTGGGATACGTCGAACTCGACGCGGTCGTCCTTGGCCCGCCCTTTGTTGAATGCGGCTCCCGACCAGAAGGCGTGGGCCTCATGGTTGAGGGTCGAGGGGGTCGAGAAATAGGTAATCCGCCACTTCTTGTGGGTCGCCATGGCCGAGGCGACCTTGCGGAATTCGAGGAACTTGCTGATCCAGGCGTATTCGTCGAGGTAGACGTGTCCGTGGTAGGATTGCGCGGTTTTCGAGTTGGTGCCCAGGAAGTAAAGCGTCGCCCCGTTCCACAACGTGATCGGGTCGCCCTTCAGCAGCACGCCGGTCACGTCTTTGACGAACTGGATGATGTATTCGCGGAAGACGTGCGCCTGAGCCTTCGAGGCCGACAGGAAAATCTGGTTGTCGCCGGTCTGGACCGCGTCGATCAACGCCTCGTGCGCAAAGTAAAACGTGGCGCCGATCTGGCGGCTTTTCAGGATGTTACGGACCCGACACTTCTTCCGGGCCTCGAACCACCGGCGCTGATAGGCCCATAGCCTACGGTCGAAGGCATCGGTCAGCGCCTCGACCTGCTCTTCGGTCAGGGCGTTCTTGTCTTCCTTCTTCCTCTTCCGGCCCTCGGCGCGCTTGCCGATTTCGGGGTTGAGGTCCGACTCCCTCCCGGTCCGGGCGAAGTTCTGGACCCGCGCCGTGCGTTCCAGGATGCGGGCCAGCTGGTCCATCTCGGCGATATCGCCTGGCGTCTTGGCGTCCTTGGCGATCAGGCGCATCAGCCGGGTTTCGATATGGGCCTCGATCCGCACCACGACCGGGGCGTCATCCCATTTGTCGCGGCGCTTCCAGGCGTCGACGGTCCCGTAGGGCACGCCCAGCGTGCGGGATATCTCGGCCGGGCTGTAGCCCTGCCAGAACAGGTTGCGGGCCTTCAGGCGCGTGTCGTCGGAGGCGTCCATGGCGCCAGCCTGTGGGCGGCGGGGCTGACCCCGCACGCGCTCCCTGGTTGGGAAGCGGCGTTTCCAACGCTAGGGCATTTGCGGGGTCCGGCGCCCAGCGAACAACCTGACCAGGACCAGGGCGCCATGCCCGCCCATCCCCGGAGCTCCGAAACCCCGATGCCCAAAACCAAGTTCATCCGCGTTGCCAAGTCCGGCAAAACCATCGACGGGCGCGAAATCACCCCGGCCCAGGTCGATCAGATGGCCGCCTCCTACAACCCGGCGACATACGGCGCCCGTGTGTGGATCGAGCATCTGCGCTCGATGCTGCCGGACAGCCCGTTCAAGGCTTACGGCGACGTGTTGGCGCTGAAATCGGAAACCGACGCGGACGGCGGCCGCGTGCTGCTGGCCCAGGTCGACGCCATCCCCGACCTGGTGAAGATGGCCGCCGACCGGCAGAAGGTGTTCTGGTCGATCGAGATGGACCCCAATTTCGCCGGTTCGAGCGAAGCCTACATGGTGGGCCTTGCCGTCACCGACAGCCCGGCCTCCCTGGGCACCGAGATGCTCGCCTTCGCCGTCACCGCCAAGGCCGCCCCCGAGGCCGTCAAAGCGCACCTGTTCTCGGTTTCGGTCGAAGCCGCCCTGGAAGCCGAGGAGCCACCCAACCCCGGCGCGTCGCTGCTGTCCAAGGTCAAGGATCTGCTGGCCGGCAAGGGCAAGAGCGACGACGCTCGTTTCGCCCAGGTGGACAGCGCCGTCACGGCCATCGCCGAGGTCGTGGCCGGAATCCGGGACAGCGTGCCGAAGCCCGACGCCTTCGCCGATGCCGGCGCGCTCAAGGCCCTGTCCGGCAAGGTTGAAACCCTGTCCGCGCAGCTGGCCGAGCTGACCGCCAAGCTGTCCAACACCCCCGGTTCACCACCCCGGCCCAAGGTCGCGGGTCCCGACGCCAACCAGACGGATTGCTGACCCATGCGCACCGAAACCCGCATCGCCTTCAACGCCTACGCCGCCCAGCTCGCCGCCCTGAACGGGGTGCCGGCCGCCACCACCAAGTTCACCGTCGCGCCGACGGTGGAACAGACGCTGGAAGACCGCATTCAGCAGAACGCGGACTTCCTGGGCCGCATCAACATCATCGGCGTGGCCGAACAGTCCGCCCAGATCCTTGGCCTGGGCACCAATGCGCCCGCCGCCGGCCGCACCAACACCACGGTGAACACGCGCCAGCCGCGCGCCATCACCAACCTGACGGAGCGGGGCTACACCTGCCGGCAGACCAACTTCGACACCTACGTCACCTACCAGCAGCTGGACATGTGGGCCAAGTTTCCGGACTTCCAGGCCCGCATCCGCAACCACGTCACCCTGCAAATCGCCCGCGACCGCCTGACCATCGGCTGGAACGGCACCTCCGCGGCGGCCGAGACCGACATCGCCGCCAACCCCCTTCTCCAGGACGTCAACGTGGGCTGGCTCCAGCACATCCGCGCCGACGCGCCGGAGCGCGTGCTGTCGGACATCAAGGTCGGCACCGCCGCCGGCAGCGACTACCGCAACCTGGACGCCCTGGTCCTGGACGCGGCGGGCGAGATGCTGGCCGAGTGGTATCAGGAGGATCCCGATATCGTCGTGCTCATGGGCCGATCGCTGCTGACCGACAAGTACCTGGGCCTGCTGAACTCGGCCGACGCCGACGCGCCCACGGAAAAGGCAGCGATGAACACCCTGCTGTTGAACAAGACGGTGGGTGGCCGCCGGGCCGAGCTGGTTCCGTTCTTCCCGGCCACCTCGCTGCTGATCACCAGACCCAGCAACCTGTCCATCTACTGGCAGACGGGCAGCCACCGCCGTCACATCAAGGACGAGCCGGAACGGGACCGCATCGTCGATTACGCCTCGGACAACGAGGACTACGTGATCGAGGACCTGGAAGCCTGCGCCTTCGTGGACGGCATCCTGTCCTGGAACGGCGATGCCTGGGTGTAGACCATGAGCCTCGCGCGCTTCCATTTCCAGCGCACGGTGGCGGCTCGCGAGGCGACCGCCACCAGGGCGCTCCCCGGCGGCGTCATGGCCGATACCGCCTCCTACGGCACCATGGCCGAGCGCATCGCGGCCCAGCTGGCCATGCACGCGGCGACGCTAAAGGCCCTGAAGTCGCGCACCGCCAAGATCGAGGCCAAGCGCGACATGCTGCCGGACTATACCGCCTACATCGACGGCGTCATCGCGGCCGATGCCGGCGCCCAGGACCCGGTGGTCACCACCATCATGCTGTGGCGGCTGGACATCGGCGACTGGGACGGCGCGCTGGGCATCGCCGCCTATGCCATCGGCCACCGCCTGGCCATGCCGGAATCGTTCTCCCGCGATGTGCCCACCACGGTGCTCGAGGAAATCGCGGACGCCGCCCTGGCGCTGTCGGAACCCTCCGCCACAATGATCGATCGATTGCAGACCGCCCTGGAGCTGACCGGCGATTGCGACATGCCGGACGAGGTCCGCGCCAAGGCGCATAAGGCCCTGGGCCTGATCATTGATGCGACCGACCCCGAACGGGCCATCGTCCACCTCGAAACGGCCCTGGCCCTGGACCCCAAGAGCGGTGTCAAGACTGCCCTCACCCGGCTGAAGAAAGTCCTCAGTGCCGTCACGGCCGGCGACATTGCCGGCAGCGAGGGTACCGGGGAATAGTCGATCCCCCCGGCGCGGCGACGGCACGGGGGAAGGCGCGGGCGATCCGCCCAGACCCGAACCCACCGTCGCCGCCACTTTTTCAACGGCTCGCCCGATGACTGCGTTCATCCCCTCCACCAACCCCGACGACGATCCGATTGTCCGCAACGACGGCTGGTATCCGGACCTGGATGCCGCGGCCTTCAAGAGGCAGACCGGACAGGGCGACGTGTTCGGCGCCGAGCGGATCGCCGCCGTGATCCAGGCGGCGATGATCGAGGTCAACGCCAGCATCGCCGCATGGCGGGCCGGCCAGACCGTGGCGACCTTGGCGGAGGTTCCGGCCCCGGCCTATGGCGACACCTCGGAAAAAGTCATCCTCTACACCGAGGCCGTGTTCGCCCGCGCGCGCTCGATGCTGCTGCGCGTCACGCGCGACTACGACAGCACCAAGGACGGGCACGCCAAGGCCGACGCCCTGGAACGGGTGGCGGACGACCACCTGGGCCAGTCGGCCGAGGCCCTGGCCCGCCTGACCGGGCGCCCGCGCATGGTTGTGGAGCTGATCTGATGATCCGCGTGCTGGCCCGCCAGGGCGAAACCGTCGATCAGATCGCCGCCCGCTGCTACGACGGCGACACCGGCATGGTGAGCGCCATCCTGGAAGCCAATCCGGGGCTGGCGACGCTCGGCCCTGCCCTGCCGCACGGCACACCTGTCATCCTGCCGCCGCGCCGCGCGACGGCGAAGACCCCCATCAGCCTCTGGGACTGACATCATGCACGAGGAAGCCAGCGTTGCCGCCAAGATCGCGCCGGCCATCGGAGGCGCCGCATGGGCCGGCCTGACGCTCAACGAATGGGTGGCCATCGCCACCCTGGTCTATGTCGTCGCCCAGATTGGCCTGCTGGTGCCCAAGTATTGGGCCATCCTGCGCCGCCGCCGGGGTCCGGCGGCATGAACCCGCTATCCCGCGTCTTGTCCGGACGGGTGATGGCCCTGGTCGCGGCCGGCGCCAGCGCGGCTGTCATCGCCACCACCTTCATCGGGGAAAAGGAAGGGGAATCGTTGAGCGCCTATCAGGACGGCGCCAAGGTGTGGACCATCTGCCGTGGCCACACGGCGACCGCCCGGCCGGGCATGCGCGCCATGCCCGAGATGTGCGACCGCCTGTTCGCCTCGGACGTTGGAACGGCGCTGTCCGAAACCGATCGCATCGTCACCGTGCCCATGTCCGAGCCCCGGCGGGCCGCCGTCGCATCGTTCTGCGGCTTCAACCTGGGGCTCGCCAAGTGCACCGGGTCGACCTTCATCAGGCGCCTGAACGCGGACGATCCGGAGGCCTGCGACGAAATCCTGCGCTGGGTCTACGTGGGCGGGAAGGACTGCCGCGACCCCGCCAGCAACTGCCGGGGAATCGTGATTCGTCGGGAACAGGAGGCCGCGCTGTGCCGCTTGTGACCCTGTTGCGGGGCCTGCCATGGCGGGCCATCGGCGTGGCGCTATTGGCCGCAGGCCTCGTTTGGGCGGGTTGGACGGCGCGCGGCTGGGTCGCAGACGCCGAGATCAGCGGCATGAAGGAACGCCACGCCGCCGCCCTGGCCGAGGCCAGCGAAGCGGCGCGGACGCGGGAAGCCGCGCTGAGCGCCCGCATGGCCGCCATCGACACCATGGCGACCGACCAGAGGAGGAAAGACGATGACGAAATCCGTCGCCGGCGCGCTGCTGTGGATGCTGGCGCTGTCCGCTTGCGCGTCGCCGCCCGCTGCCTCGCCGCCCCCAGCGTGCCCCCGGCTGCCGCCGGTGCCGGCCTGGATCCTGGAGCCCGAGCCGAGCTTGATCCCGGTTCTCGACCGGATTATTTCGCCCTCCGATCCGGAATGACCCGCCTGGAACAGAAGCTGGCGGCCTGCCAGAACGTGCTGGCCGCAGACCGGGAGGACGGCCGATGAAGAAGCTCGCCTCGGCCCGTGCCGCGTTCCTGGCCTCACCGCTGAAGATCCGCGCCGACCACCTGCTGACTTTCGCCGAGAAAGGGACGCTGAAGTCCTGGCGGGGCGAGGGCAACGCCGCCTTCATGGAAACCTACACCGCGCATTTCATCGTCACCGACTATACGGGTGCGCCACAGGACCTGTTCTTCGTCGCCCTCGACTGGCTGCACCGGGAATGTCCCGACGCGCCCGAGGACGCCGTGCGTTTCCACATCGACATCATCGACCACAAGAAGGCCGACGTGTCGCTGGCGATCGAGGTCACCGAAATCGTCGCCGCCACGGAGACCCCGGACGGCCTGGTCCTGACGCCGGCCGCCGATCCGGACGAGCGGGCCGTCGACATGGGCACGCTATTCCGCGACCTGCCCGACCGGCCGGCGACGGCCTGACCGCCACCGTGGCCGCCGACGATCCCCTTGCCCCGGTCGAACGCTGGCTTGCCCAGGCCCTGGCCGCCCTGGAGCCGAGCGCGCGCAAGGCCCTGCTGGCCAGCATCGGGCGCGAGCTGCGCAAGCGCAACCAGCGCCGCATCTCCCGCCAGACCGGGCCGGACGGCGCGCCCTGGCCGCCGCGCAAGCGGAACGGCCACGGCAAGGTGCGATCGACCGCCAATATGCTGCAGGGCCTGCGCGAGATCCGGCGCCTCGCGCTTTCCGCCGGGCCGGGCGGGATGGAACTCGGCTATTCCGGCCGGACCGCGAAGATCGCGGCCGTCCACCACTTCGGCGAAGTCGGCGCCGTCGGCCAGGAAGGGCCGAAGGTCAAGTATCCCGCCCGCGAGCTGCTGGGCCTGGATGCCGACGACATCGCGTTCGTCCGCCACGCCATCATGGATGCCCTGGAAAAGGCCATCTGAGCCCTCTGCTGTCATTCCCTACGGCAGCAGGGCGTCCACCGGCACGGCCAGGGCGCCGGCCACGCCCTTGTAGGCATCGACCGATCCCGGCTTCTTGCCGGTTTCGATTTCGCTGAGATAGGTCTTCGAAACCTTGGCGGCATCGGCCAGGGCGGCGGCGGTCATGCCGCGATATTCGCGCCAGACCCGCACCGGATGTTCGCCCTCGACGATGCGCATCGCGTATTCGTGGGGCAGGGTGACCCCGGTCCGGGCGGCGTGCCCCGCCAGGATATCGTCAAGATCCTCGATACGGGCCCGCAGCGCCTCGTATTCGGCGCGCGGGATGGTGATGGTTTCAGTCATAGGCTTCCCTCCGGTGGCGGACGCGGATCACGGTCATCACGATGGTGATTTCCTCTTCGAGCGAGAAGATCACCCGGTAGTCGCCCACCCGCAGGCGATAGAAGGGCGACCCCGTCAGGTGCTTCACGTTGTTGGCCTGCGAGGCCGGGGCATCGGCGTACTGGACGATCTTGCCGACGATGCGGGCTCGGGTCTTCGGTTCGATCGCCTTCAGATCCTTAATCGCCTTGGTTTCGTAAGTGATCTGCATCGCCTTGCCCCCGCTCCGATGAACAGATATTCGCTGATAGCGAACGCGATTGCAAGCGAAAAATTCGCTATGAGCGAACTTCTATCGCCTTGGGCCGCGGTCCCGAGGGTTGGGAAGACGCCTTCCCAACCCGTGCGTTGGTGACGCCAAGCCACGCGGCGCGATCATGATGGCCCCATGAGCCAGTCCCCGTCCGATCTGATGCGCCTGCTCGACAACGTGGTCTGCCTCGGCACCATCGCCGAGGTCGACCACGCCGCAGCCAAGGTGCGTCTCGACCTTTCCGGACGGCGTACCGGCTGGCTGCCCTACCCGGCCGAGATCGGGGCCAATTTCCGCCGTTGGCGGCCTCTGCGGGTTGGAACCCAGGTACTGGCGGCATGCCCTTCCGGTAATCCGGCGAACGCGGTCATCGTCCAGTTCCTATACACCGACGCTCTGCCGCCGTCCGCGAACTCCGGCGCCGTGGACCTGATCCAGTTCGACGACGGCACTATCGTCCGCCACGATTCCGGCGCCCGGCGGACCGAGATCACCAGCCCCGGCGGAACCCTGGTTCTGGATGCCACCAACGTGGTCATCCGCACCGGCGAGGGCGGCTATTTCCAGCTTGACCACGCCGGCAAGGTCACCCGCCTGACGCACATGGGCGGCAACCAGTTCGAGGCCGCGACCTGGGAGACGGGCGCCGTCGTCACCGCGTTGCCGGACAACGGATTCAGTCCGCCACGGGTGGTCAGCCCCGGCGAGGCAGGTGGCTGATGGCCGGCATCGACGCCCTTTCCGGCACGGTCCTGGACGAACTGGCCGATATCCGCCAGTCCATCGCCGACATCCTGGCCACCCCGGTCGGCACCCGCGTGATGCGGCGGGATTACGGGTCGCACATCTTCGATCTGGTCGACGCGCCGGGTTCGCCCGCGGGCGCCATGGCGCTGATCGCCGCGGCGGCCGACGCCATCGCCCGGTGGGAGCAGCGCGTCACGCTGAAATCCGCCCGGATCACAGTGGACCTGAGCGGGGCCGCGACCATTGCCACCACCTGCGCCGTCAACGCCTCCGGCCTCACCGTCACAGCCGACGCGCGGATCGGAGGCGCGGCATGAGCTTCGCCGCCGTCGACCTGTCCAAGCTGCCGGCGCCCGATATTGTCGAGGCGCTGGATTACGAAACCATCCTGGCCGCGCGCAAGGCGCGGATGAAGCAGCTGCTGGCCGAGGCCGGCATCCTGGCCGACTGGAACGCCGAGTTGGAAAGCGACACCCTCGTCAAGTTGCTGGAAGAGGGTTCCTATCGGGAAATGCTGTTGCGCCAGCGGGTCAACGACGGCTGCCGCGCCGTCATGCTGGCGCGGACCAGCGGCACCGATCTGGACAATCTGGCCGCCAACTTTTCGACCGAGCGGCTGGAGATCGCGCCCGCCCAGCCCGAAGCCGTGCCGCCGGTGGCCGCCGTCATGGAAGGCGACGACTCCCTGAAGGCCCGAACCCAGCTTGCGTTCGAGGCCCTGTCCACCGCCGGGCCGGAAGGGGCCTACATCTACCACGCCAAATCGGCCGACTCGCGAGTGGCGGATGTCAAGATCACCTCGCCCACGCCCGGCCAGGTGGTCGTCACCGTCCTGTCGGCCGAGGGCGACGGGACGGCCGGCGCCGGCCTGCTGGCCGCGGTCGCCGCCGCCATGCCGGGCACGGGAACGGACGGCGTGCGGCCCTTCACCGATCATGTCGTCGTGCAGGCCGGCACCCGGATCGATTACGCCGTCGCCGCCTCCCTCGAGCTTTACGACGGCCCGGATACCGAGGTGGTCCGCGCCGCCGCGCTGGACAGCATCAGCGCCTTCACCGCCGCGCACCGCCTGCTGGGCGAACCCGTCACCATCGACGGCCTGCACAAGGCGTTGCGGGTCGAGGGCGTGCGCCGAGTCACCCTGACCGAGCCGGCCGGGTCGGTGGAGGTGGGCGAAACCGCGTTCGCCAACTGCACCGGCATCGCGGTGTCGATCGCTACCGACGGGGAGGCGTGATGGCGACCGCCCTGCTGCCGCCTTCGTCTTCCGCGTTGGAACGCGCCCTGGCCACGCTGGATGCCGAGCGGATGGAGGCGATCGAGGTCCGGATCGGTACCCTGTGGAACCCTTGGGCCTGCCCGGCGCCGTTCCTGCCGTGGCTGGCCTGGGCGTTTTCCGTCGACGTGTGGAACCCGGACTGGCCGGAAGCGAAAAAGCGGGCCGTCATCGCGGCCTCGTTCGAGGTTCACCGTCACAAGGGCACGCGGCGGGCGGTGCACACGGCCCTGGATGCCCTGGGCTTCGAAACCATCCGCATCGTCGAATGGTGGCAGGCGGACCCGCCGGGCGCCCCCTACACCTTCGAGGTCGACGTCGGCAGCACGGGCGCCGTGACGCCCGCGCTTCAGTCCGAGGCGCTGGCCGCCATCCTGGCGGCCAAGAACGTGCGCTCGCACCTGGGCGACTTACGCGTCGCGCTGCAACAGGCCAGCGCCGTACCGCTGATGGCCGCGGCCTCGATCGTTGGCGAGGACATCGCGGTCTATCCCTGGTTGCTCGATTCCATCGAAACCCGCTTTTCCACGCCGCTTCTGGGCGCCTGCCTGTACGGCGCGGAAACCGGCACCGTCTACCCGCTGGAGGCCGCCGCATGAGTGCCGACTACTACACGCTGGTCACCGACATCGGGAACGCCAAGCTGACCAACGCCCTGGCCCTGGGACAGGCGGTCACGCTGACCCATTTCGCGGTGGGGGACGGCAACGGCACCGTCTACAACCCCGTGCAGACCCAGACCGCGCTGGCCCGCGAGGTCTACCGCGCGCCGATCAACGCCATCCGCGCGGACGCGGACAACCCAACGTGGCTGACCGTCGAGGCGGTCATTCCGGCCACCGTGGGCGGATGGACGGTGCGCGAGGCCGGCGTGTTCGACTCGGACGGCGACCTGATCGCCATCGCCAAGTACCCGGAAAGCGTGAAGCCGGCACTGGCCGCCGGGGTGGGCAAGGATCTGTACTGCCGCCTGATTCTGCAACACGGCAACGTCACCACCGTGACCTTGAAGATCGACCCGGCGATCGTGCTGGCGACTCGGACCTTCGTTGACGAACGCCTTGCCGATCACGTCGCCGACTCCGACCCCCACCCGAACCTGACCGTCCCGATGGCCACCACCGAGATCGCCGGCAAGGTCGAGCTGGCGACGCCTCAAGAGACGGCGGCGGGCGAGGACGGCGAACGGGCGGTGACACCCTTCGCCATCGCCGCACTGCTCTCGGCCGCGATGAATGGCGTCGCCTATCTCGATGCCGCCCAGGCGTGGACCAAGGGACAGCGCGCCGCGCCCGTCGTCATCGACGACGCCGATCCCGCGATCGACCTGGAACGGGCCAACGTCTACACGTGGACGCTCGGCGCCAACCGCACGCTGCCGGCGCCGGAACACCTCGCGGCCGGGCAATCCGGCGCGATCTGGATCGCGCAGGACGCCGCGGGCGGGCGGACGCTGGCCTTCACCACCGATTGGCATTTCGCGGGCGGCAAGGTTCCCGCGCTTTCCACGGCCGCGGGCGCCGTCGACCTTCTGGTGTTCGAGACCGCCGCCGATGGGCTCTCCGTCACCGCCGCCCTTTTGGCCGACAGCAAGGCGGGGGCCTGACCATGCCCTTGCGCAGACGCATGCTGGTGGCTGGCCGCAAGACCCTGTTCGATCACTGGAACGCCTATGACGCCTCGAAGGACGGCGCCTGGACATCCATCGGCACGCCGGGAGGCTCGATCATCGGAACGGCCAACGCGGTCAGCCGCCTCAGCCCCTTTGCCGAGTCCCCGCTGGCCGCGACGACCTGGGGCATTCTGTCGGCCTGGGGCTACAGCAGCGCCTATATGGCCGTCGCCGCGCGGTTCGCCGTCGACAAGGCGGCCAAGTCGATCGTCCGCGTCGGAAACTGGACCTACGTTCGCAACGACGGCCCCGCCGGGGCGACCGCCGGCCCCGCGGGCGTCATCGATGACGCCTATTTCTGGGTGACCACCCAGGCCGGAACCCCCAACAACCCCCGCATGAGCCTGGGGCTTCACGACGCGACGGGCGTGACCGGGAAGTCGGTTTCCTCCGCCAGCACGCCGGCCCAGGGCAACAACCTCGCGGTCAAGAATTTCCCCGGCCTGGGCAAGTGCCTGTGGTCCGTTTCCAGTGGCGGCTTAAGCGACGTGAACGCCCGTCTGGTCCAGCACAACCGGGCCGGCGCCGCGATCGGCGGTCAGGGGACCCCCCTTGTCGTCGTCGCCGGCATCTACGATTCCGGGCACGCCGGCTTCCCCTTGAGTTCAACGCGGGGCATCGTTTTCTACCCCGGAGGAACGTCCTTTCCGACGACGTTCAAGGCGCGCGAGATCGCCTTTTCCGGGCTCGATACGGCGTTTGGGCCGGGGGCGGCGGCCACTGTCACGCACATCGCCGACGCCGTCAAAGTTCACGTGTCGGACCCGATCCACGGCTATGCCACCGCCAATCGGTTCCTGCTTGCCTACCAGGACAACAGCGACGCCAGAACGTACCTCCGTCTGGTGGGGGTGAATGACGGCGTGGTGTCCGTAGGGAGCGTGTTGGACATCACCGACGCCATGGCCGGCGCGACATGGAGCGACCACTACCCCAACGACTCCCTGCGCTACATCGCCGAG
Organism: Rhodospirillales bacterium; assembly: GCA_018432935.1. Lineage (GTDB taxonomy): Bacteria > Pseudomonadota > Alphaproteobacteria > Rhodospirillales > Shumkoniaceae > JAHDSF01. The sequence goes on from JAHDSF010000011.1 coordinate 111,395, forward strand.
GATTGCGCCCTGTTGTTCACCAAGGACCGGAAGTTCCTTCCGATCCAGATCAATCCGACCGCGGCGAACGACCTGGAAACCCTCAAGGTCGGGGCGCTCAAGACGCTCGCCGACGACGGCGTCACCTTCGTCGCCTCCGCCCCGAACCCCTGCCCGCTGGGCAAACACGACATCGCCTTGTTCGCCGCGAATTCCGCGTACTCGGCCTTTTACGGCAAGGTCCTCTCCAACGGCCAGACGGAGTAAGGCCATGATCACCCACGTTCTCGAAACCCCCGATGGCGCCATCGCCCGTGCCTTCCAGGGACCCGCCGACGTCACCGTGGACGGGGTCCAGTATCCGGCGGCGATATTCGGACGCTGGACCGCCGCCGAACTGGCCGCAATCCGCCTCTATCCGGTCGTCCGCGAGGAGGTCGCCTTCGACCCGGCCACCCAGGACGCGGGCGAGATCCAACCTCCGCTCAAGGAGGACGGCCGCTGGATCGTGCGCAACGCGCCCGTCGCTCTCTCGTCCGAGACCCTGGATGCCCGCCGCGCCGAGGGCTGGCGCGGGGTCCGCGTGACGCGGGACGCCCTACTGGCCGAAACCGATGCCTTGCTGCTGCGTCACGACGACGAGAAGGCCCTTGTTGCCACCGGCCTGCGCACCGCGACCACCCTGAACGACTCCGAGGTGACCGCGCTGCTGGTCTACCGGCAGACCCTTCGCGACCTGCCTGAAGCCTTCGGCGCCCCGGACGGCGATCCGGCCGCAGTCGAATGGCCCGCTACCCCCCTGACCGAGTGAGGAACCCATGCCCACCGATTATCATCATGGCGTCCGCGTCGTCGAAATCAGCGACGGCACCCGCCCCATCCGCACCATCGAAACCGCCGTCATCGGGCTTGTCGCCACCGGCGCCAGCGCTGATGCCGCCGTCTTCCCGCTCAACCGGCCGGCGCTGGTGACCGACATCGCCACCGCGCTGGGGAAGGCCGGCACCACCGGGACGCTGCCCTATGTGCTGGACGCCATCAAGGACCACGGCAACCCCGCCACGGTGGTCGTCCGGGTCGAGCCCGGCGACGACGACGCCGAAACCACCAGCAACGTCATCGGCACCGTGACCGCGGCCGGCCAGAAGACCGGCATCCAGGCGTTGACCGCGGCCAAGTCGCTGCTGGGCGTGACGCCCCGCATTCTGGGCGTGCCGGGGCTGGATACCCAGGCCGTGGCCGCCGAGCTGGCGTCGGTCGCCAAGCTGACCCGCGCCTTCGCCTATGTTTCCGCCTTCGGCTGCGAAACCAAGGAAGCCGCCGTGGCGTACCGCGAGAATTTCGGCCAGCGGGAACTGATGGTGATCTGGCCGGATTTCATTTCGTGGGACACCGTGACCTCGGCCGACCGCACCGAATGGGCGACGGCCCGCGCACTGGGTCTGCGCGCCCAGATCGACGAAGACACCGGCTGGCACAAGACGCTGTCCAACGTCGAGGTGCAGGGTGTCACCGGCATTTCCAAGGACGTGTTCTGGGATTTGCAAAACCCCGCCACCGATGCCGGCTATCTGAACGCGAACGAGGTCACCACCCTGATCCGCAAGGACGGCTTCCGGTTATGGGGGTCGCGCACCTGTTCGGAAGACCCGCTGTTCGCGTTCGAGAACTACACCCGCACCGC
>JAHDSF010000002.1 GCA_018432935.1 Rhodospirillales bacterium
CCGCTCCGCCTGGCGCTCGGGGGCCGCTCCACGGCGCGCGGGTCCCCCCTATGGACTCCGGGGACGACCCGCAGAACATCGTCAACAGGGTGGGTCAGTTCTTCATGTCGTCAGAGGATCAGTTCCTGGTGTCGGTTGACATTTCGTGGGCAACGGGAGGACCAAATGGCAGAGTCGAGCGAGGCGCACCGCGCAAAAAGGAAGAGGCGCTACAATGAGCGGTCGGACCTCGAAAAGCTGCAGTCACAGTGGAACAAGTTGTCCGGGCTTCACCTACGCGACGAGCCGTCGGCGGCAATCGTCAGATGCTCGACGGCTGCGGAGATCGCCGCCAACTACGCCATAAGGCGCGAATGGGCGCGGCGGACAGATTTCGATGCAGCCATTGTTGACCAATTTCTCCTCTGGGCGAACGGCCTGCGCGGCAAGATCGATAGGCTGTTCGTGCCGATCTACTTTGCACACCCGAAGAAGAGTCAAACCGCCAAGGCGCTGATTTTGTCCGCGGAGAAGATCAACAAAGTTCGTAACGAGGTTGTGCATCAAGGTCGTTTCAGCAACCGAGGCGAGGCCGAGGAAATCATCGCTGAGGCAAAGCGCTTTATTGATACGATCGTCAGCCTATCGGTGCCCGGCTTTGATATCCAGGACCGGAAGCGCAGCGAATGACAGGGCGAGCGCCCAACCCTGTACAACGTCGATCGGGACGTAAACCCGCGCTCGGCCACGACTGCCATCGGCAGCCGTCGGCGTCGGCGGGCATCATGGATATCCGCCCCAAGCTTACGCAGGGCGTGCCGCCACTGCGGCGGGGGGATTGTGAGTGGGCATTTTGAGACCTTCGCACTACAGAACCGGGAAATATGTAGTACGAAATTTACAGTTTTTGCGAGCCTTCCTGGGCGCTAAGCAAGCAGAGAGCGAAGGTTTGATATTACCAGCTTGGTGACGGCCTCGACGGGGAGGTTCCGGACGTCGGCGATCGCGGCGACGGTGGTTCTCACGTCAGTGGGCTCGCTGGGACGTCCGTCAATCTGCGTGAAGGGGCCATCCGTCTCTGTCAGGATCCGATCGATCGGCAATTCGGTGACGACGGCGCGTCCTCGATCTGAACGGGTCATATCAGCATTGACGGAGAAATAACATCCTAGCGCCGCCGCACGTCGAGCCTCGCTTTTGCTCCCGCTGAACCAGTGGAGCACAACGGCGCCGCGGTCCTGCGGCAGATATCGTTCGATCATATCGAGCACCGCCGGAACGCTCCTCACACTATGGACGGTGAGAATCTTGCCGCCGGCTTCTGCGCATCGCTCGAGAACACCGCGGAACACATGCTCTTGGGCGTCCAGCGATTTGTAGAAGCGCGGACCTGCGTCGAGGCCGACTTCGCCGACGTAACGTGTCTCAGACAGCAGGCGCTCCCACAGCAGCAGCTCGCCGGCCCGTTCTGCCACGAGCTGCGGATGCAAGCCGAGTGCAGCGCGCACGAAGCGGGTGTGACGCGTGAGCTCGTGGTTGCGCGCCCATGCCTTCGGAGTTGTCGTGACGGTCAGCGTATAGATCCGAGCGGCTTCTGTCCTTGCGATCGCGGCCTCAATGTCGGGATAGAGGTCGAGATGGCAATGGAAATCCACGCCGATGGCCTGAACGTTCTCGGTCATCCCGGCCGCGTCCTCACACCCGCCAGGAGTGCGCCGACTTCTTCGAGGCCGCGCCAGTAGACGCCGGCGAGAGCCGCTTGCCGGGCCGGCGATTCATCAAAGAGCGGGCCGGGTTTGTGGATAAGAATTGGCGCCAGTGCCGGTCGGGCGCGAAGTCGCTCGATCGCGAGCTGGAAGGAGCGAATCTGGACGCCTTCTGACTGGCGTGTGTCGAGCGCGCGAGCGGTGAGGTCATCGACCGTATAGACGGTCGGATCTGGATCAGGATGGAGGCCGGCGACGAGTGCAGCCCGCCTGATGAGACAAGGAAGGCAATAGCCGCAATGCTGTGTGCCCAGGCCCTGCCAGCGTCCCTTGCTCGGGGACGCGCAGGACAGCGATGAGGGTACGAGGCGACGCAGCAACGCGCCGTTGGCGCAGGCCGCGGCCATCTCGCCCTTGGTCTTATCCCAATAGGGATTTTCGATCCTGCCATTCACGCCGAGGCCATGGAGCGCGTCATTCCAGCGGGCGATATAGAAAGGATGGGTGGTGCGTGTGCTCAGTGCGCCAAGACGCAAAGGATCGAGCGGCACATTGACGGCGATGAGGCCGTTCTCGGGGACTTTCAGGGTGAACGGCGCGTCGAGGCCGCTGCCGGCAAAGACGCCGAGGGCGAAGAACAAGAACGATCTGCCGCGGGTCGTCTTCTCTCCGCCCGAACCACGGACGAAGCCGTCCGGGAATGCCATCCAGAGGCGTAAGCGATCAAAGGCGCGGCCTCGGTAGTGGGTCTTCAACGCGTCGAAAATGGTCGATTGCGCATCGCTGGTCGCGCCTTCACCGGCGTGACTGATGAGAAGCGGTGTGCAGCCGTTCTCCAGGGCGTCGATCGCGCCGATGAGACTGTCGAGACCGCCCGAGAAGAGGGCGATGTCGTCGAAGGGAGGGCCAATTAGCCGAGGAGGGCGTGCTGGTGCGATTCTGGCGAAGCGGCGTGGTCGGGCGCGAAACGCGATTGACCAGCGGTCGCCCGTGAGAAAGTTCAGCATCCGGACGAAGGTTGACGCGACAGCCGTCCATCGATCGGGATCGGCAACCGGAACGATCAGCCGGATTTCGCGGGTCCAACCATCCTGCGATTCGCTCGCTCGCGAAATTCGAGTGTCGGCAGCGTGGACGTGGGCCGCTAGTACCAGGATGTCCACGCCGATCTCCGAGGGATGAACACCGAGCCGCGACAGATCGGCGATCGCGCGGCCGATCCCGTGATCGAATGTTCGTTCGCCGGCGATCAGATCGAGGCGCGTTTCGACTTCCCCATCGCCGAGAGCGAAGCGGCCTCGGTCGCCTGGACCGTATCGGCCTATGATGGCGTGTCTCCTCATGCGCCCTCCGCTTCGGCGTCGCCCATGATCTGCAGGATTCCGAATGCCTGCTCGTAGATGCGTCCGACAAACTGGAGCACGCGGTCGGGCGTCAGCGCGGCAGCCGCGGCGCGGGCAGCCGTAAGCGCGTCGGCCACCCCGCGCCGGATGAAGTCGTTCAACTGCGCCTGCACGCGCGCGGCTTCCCGACTGTCCGACGGCAAGGTGATCGTCTTCGCCCCGATGTCGTTGCAGAGTCGTGCTTCGATCGCGTTGGTCGCATAGAGCTCGAAAACGGTCTGCATCTGGTCGGAGGTGAGCCCATCGAGGTCGGTTATGCCCGCACCGGCGAGGTCCGTGATCGTTTCGATAAATGCTTCGCGTGCGATGCCTTCATCAATCGAACCGCCATCAGGACACACATAGTCTGCTAAACCGAGAAAGATCTCTTCGATTGGGCGACCTGCGAGAGCGCCGAGGTCGAGTGCGCGAAGGGCTTCGGTCGCTCCGCGCGCAACGGCGTCCGAGAGGAAGCCAAGCAGGCGGCTGCCGGCGCCGCGTGCCGATCCCATCCTCGCGGCTGCTGTGCGTGCCCCACCCGACGATGAGCCGACATAGTGCGATACCGCTCGCCCGAGGCTCCTGCGGTCGCTGCCGCCCGAACCAGCGAAACGCGAGAAGTTGTTGCGAGCTGTTGAAAAGCGCGTGGGATCGGCGACCGGCGGTATGGGCGGTCGCGCCGGCGGTGCCGGAGGAGCAGCTGGTAGGCCACCATCGGGTGGCGCCCCGTCTGGAGCAGCGGGCTGTGCGCCGTCATCGCCGAGCCAGCTCGGAACGAGTGGCGTCCCGCCACCCTGGCCACCGAATGCGCTAGAGGTGCCCATCAGCGGACTCCCTTGCGAGTGCGAAGGACACCCATGGCTGCCACCTTGAGCATCGCGCCGCCTTCCTTGCCCCAGATCTGAAGAAGGCGATCGAAGAGTTGGGTCGCATCGCTGTCCTTGAGAACACCCTCCCAGCCGCTACAGACCCATGGCCCGAGACGATCTCGTGGAAGCGCTTCAAGGAAGTCGACGAGACTGCTTTGCAGGGTCGGGTGAGCCCTGACGAGAACGGCTAGACCGGCGGCGCCAGGCGGCTCGATGTCGAAGCTGTCCCCACCGACGATGCGGCCGCGCACTGCTTCGAAGACTTGCGCGGCTTCGGGTGGGGCGAGGCGCTTCAGATCGGCTTCGAGGCCCTGCACCGCCAATTTTCCGCCGAAGAGCTGCTCGACAACGGCGGCCAAGTGGCCGAGCACGGAGGCTGCGCCGAAATAATCCTTCCGGTCCTTGGCGACGAAGAGGTAGGGGCGGAGATCCTCGCCGCCGGTCGCGGTCGGCACCGCCGCCCAGGCCTTGATCGCGGGGGACGACAGCCATTCGCTCAGCAGGGCGCTGTCAGTCGATTTCGCGGCTTCCGGTTTGAGCGCCGGCTTCACGGCATCGTCGGCCTTCGCAGAGGCCTTCTTCGGCTTAACCGCGGGTTTCGTGTCTTCCTTGGCGATCGCGGCCTCGAGTACCGACAGGTCCGGGCATTTTCCATCCGCTGCTGCTGCTGCGGCCGCCGCGATCTGATCGAAGAGGCGGGGGAGGAACCGCTCGGCGAGCATGAGTTTTGCGAGCACCGGCAGCTTCACGTCCTCCCCGAACCCCCGTGCTTCGGCGGTGCGCTGCCGCAGGACAAGCGTGTTGAGGAAGCGCTTGATCTGACGCGGGTTGCCCTTGGTGCCGCTTGCCAGGATCGGTCCGATCTGATCGCTGAGCGCCAACGCATTATTGGCGCGCGAAGCCTTGTCGCCGAGTGCGGCTCTGACGGTGGCCGCATCGAGCGCTCCCGTGGTCCATGGACGCTTCAGCCGTTCACGAGCCACCTTGATCAAAGCGTTGAATGCGGCGTCGTTCTCGCCGAGTTCGGCGCCGACGAGGAGGAGCGTTACGTAGATGCGTGTTTCCGTGTCGCCGAGCGCCGGGATGCGGAAGGGCACCTGGATGAGCTTCTCAAGGTAGTTCCGGGCGTATGTCTGCGGGCCGGTGGTGTCTGGCAGGTCGGGGAAGTGCTTGCGCACTGCATATTCGATCATGGCTTCGTCGGCGGCGACGACGAAGGCGGTGCGCGACGTGAAGACGAAGAGACGCACGGCTTCCAAGGTCTCGATCGCAGTGTCGGGCAGGCAGCGATCCAGGTCGTCGATCAGTACAACGAGCTGCTCGACGCCGGCTTTCTCGAGGAGATCGTCGAAGGCCTTCCGGAATGCGTTGATCTCCTCGGGCACATTGGTCGAGTCGCCTTCACCCTTCGGCTTCAACAGACCCTTCACGCCTTCGACGGCGGCTTCGAGGCTATCCTTGGTGGCGAGCTTTGTCGGATCGGCGAGGAAGCCTTCCAATGTACCTACAATGGTCTGGATCTGATCGGGTGTAGGGATGCCGGCGAAGGCGGTGAACGCGAGCCCGCCGGCTTTCTTCGCCACCTTGAGCCAGTCGATCCGACGAAAGACATCCTTCACCGCTTCGCCCGCCTTGGTGAGAGCGGGGCGCTTTTCGATGAGGCCGGTAACGATGCCCTCGATGAGGGCGATTTTGGCGTCTTCGAATCCCTGGAAGCGCCAACCGTTGAACTTCAGGCAGAGGACCTTCGCCTCGCCATCGAAGCCCGCCTCGATCATTTCCAGCACGCTAGATTTGCCGGCGCCCCAATCGCCATGCACACCAACGGTCACTGGTTGATCGGGTCGGTCGCGGAGGAGCTCTCTGATGGTTGCTGCGATCGCCTCATTATTGAGAAGGTCGACCTTAGTCTCGTTGTCTGTCAGGATCACCGGCTTGCCCCCCAAAGCTTCGGCAGCCGAAGGAGCCCCTCCTGGGGCCACCACCCGTAGCGGCAGCTAAACTGCTTTCTTCGTGCTACGGATCTCTGGGTTGTGTAGCATGAAACCTACAATCTTTCCAGACCGAGAAGTTCGGGCGCGAACCCCGGGCGTGCTGGGGAATGCGGCGTCGTCGCCCTTCGGGCCATTTCTGGATCGGGCTCGTCGCTGGGTTAGTCAGTGCTGTGCCGGCGCGACCGAAATCAGACGAGCAACCTGTGGATAACGAGCCGTGGTCTGGGCGGTCGTGGTGCTTGGTATTCGATCTTAGTGTGGACCGGGGCTCCACCCGACCCGAGCCAGGGTGTCGACGAGCGTGCTCCGAGCAATTCCGAAGGTGCGACACACCGCGGCCTTGCTCGTGCCTCCGTTCAAGGCGGCAATCACCGCTTCCAGCTTTTCGGGGTTGACCGCCGTCGGGCGCCCCCCGCGCTTGCCGCGCCCCTTGGCCGCTGCCAGCCCCGCCATGATCCGCTCTCGTGTCAGAGCACGCTCGTACTGTGCCAGGGCGCCGAAGATCTGGAACAGCAGTTCGCCATGCGCGGTGTCGGTATTCATGCCTTCAGTCAGTGATCGAAACGCGACACCCTTCTCCCGTAGGCTAGCCACGACTTGAAGCAGGTGGGGCAGGGACCGCCCAAGTCGATCCAGCTTCCAGACGATGAGAGTGTCGCCCGGCTTTACGTAGTCGAGACAGCGTTGAAGGCCGGGCCGGTCGTCTCGAGCGCCGGACGCCTTGTCTTCGAATACGTGCCGCTCATCGACGCCTGCGGCGATCAGAGCATCCCGTTGAAGAGCGGTCGATTGACGATCGCCGTCGGATGACACCCGCATGTATCCTAAGAGCATGTCGGAAAACCCGCCTGGCTGCCATTTCCGTACAACATAGTATTCCGGCAGTGTTTTCCGTACAGAAATCGTCAAGAGCAGCCAGCGTCATCTGGTCTTCGGGCCGATGCGTCGGAAAACAGGTGTTTTCCGACTGGCTGCAGCCGTGCGGCGTAGCGCAGCGACCTGTTCTCCATTGAACCAGAGTGGGCTGTACTGTATCGTATTACGAACGATACGTTACGAACATATGTGGGGATCAGATGCCACAGACCGCAAAAGTAACTCGGGAGAACGTCCGTGCCGCGTACGAGGCCATTATCGCGCGGGGAGAGAAGCCGACGCGAATGGCCATCAGGGCGGAACTTGGCGGCGGGAGCTACAGCACGATCAATCCATTCGTGCGAGAGTTGTTGGACGAGTTGGAGGGCGCGGCCAAGCAGCCGCCGGCATTCGATTCTGACAGTCCGATGGAGATGCCGGAGATTCTGGCTCAGTCAATCAACAGCGCTAGGCTGGCGCTGGACGCTATTGGCCAAGGTATAATCTCCGCCATCAATACGGCCGTGACGGACGAGCGGCGCCGGGGACGCCTCGAACTGGATGCAGAGCGGGACTTGAATCAAAGTCGCCTCGATGAGGTCCAGGCGAGGCGTCGTGACGCAGAAGATGAGGTCGCGCAGTTTGCCGACGAAATTGGCCGGCTTGAGGCGGCGCGGGATGACTTGTCGGAACGCCTCAGCGTCGTGTCGGCAGAGAAGGAGCGCCTGGCACAGGACCTCAGCCTAGAGCGAGATCGGCATCGGTCGGCTCGCAATGAAGCCGAACGGCTGACCGCTGAGATGAATGCTCTCAAGCAGACGGTCTTGCTCGCAGACGACAGAGCGAAGACCGCTGAAGTCGGTAGGGATCAGGCCGAAAAGACAAGGATGGCAGCGGAGAAACGTGCCGAGGAGGCGGAGCGGAAGCACCAGGAAGCCGACGTCGAACGGAGACGCATCGCTCAGGAAGCTCGGAACGATCGTGAAAAGATGGAGAACACGATCCTTCTCCTGACGAAGGAGCGAGACGAGGCTCGTGAAGCGCTGATCGAGGAGAAAGCTGGGACCAAGGCAATCAAAGCCGAGCTCACTGCCCGCATCGACGCACTTGTCGCCGAGCGAGGTGAGCTTTCTGCGAGACTTGAGTCGAGCATTGCCGAGGCGGGGCAGCTGAGCGAGCGTTTGGCCGCTGTTTCCCGAAATGGCGTTCAAAAAAGGGGCGGTAAGAACATTCGGTAGTTCCTGCCAAAACTTTTCGTCATGAAAGAGAATTTGCTCCGGTGACGGGAAGATGCCACGCCTAGCGTTGTCGATCATTCTCAGGTGATGGGGTCCAACTCACGCGGATTTGGAGCGTACTTCGGGCGCCCTGGAAAAACGGACCCCCTCTCCTCGACCCGCCGCCGCCGGAATGAATTCGATACCAGCTTCCTCAAGCACTGCCTTTATCCGCATGACGGTGCTCATCCGATGGTCCAAAGCGTGATCCGCTTCCAGATGTCGAATGGTGTTGATCGCGACTAGCGATTTTTCTGCGAGCACCGTTTGATGCCACCGCAGGAGAGATCGTGCAGCTCTGATCTGCGCGCCTGAAATCATTTCGCCATGATGGTTCCTACAGCATAGAGATGGCCATGCAAATAGGTGCAGAAACTATTGTGATGGGTTCAGAAACCATTTCTTTCATCGCCACCTGCAGGTGACGAAGCCACCCCGCCTTAAAAATAGTTTGCAAACCCATCAAAATAGGTACAATACCCCTCCTCGAGTCTGCACCAGGGCCTGAACTGATGGGCAAGAAAGCGGCCGGCGAGCAGCCTTCGAATCGACCGTCGAGAAGGCAGATCACGATCCCGGTAAATCAGGGCGTTCTGATCCGTCTGGGTGGACTATGTGAGTATTTCGGGTTCAGCCGAAACAAGATCGCGGGCATGCTCGTTGAAGCGGGTTTCCGCGACCTCCAACAGCGCTACGAAGACGCCGGCGGCAGGGAACCAGGAATCCTCGCCATCCTCCGTCATCTGAATCAACTTAGGGGTTCGACGGGTGATCCCGAGAGCATACCGGCGCCGAGCAGTCCGTCGGGAGATCCCCGAAGTCGTGGCGCCGCGGCAGGCCGAAGATAACGGATCTTCCACGAGGACGAACAGGCCAGCCGAAATTCAGGCGGTGGTGGATATGGTAGCGATTCCAATTGAAAACTTGTCGACCCTGTCGCTTCGCGACGTCATCGGGAGAACGGACCTCGGCAATACCTGCTTGGCGTCCCCGGCGGAGATTTCGGCTTTGGAAGGTGACCCGGGTGAAGGCGTGGTCCGTGGCAGCATCTGCGACTGGAGATTGATCGCCATTCACATCGTGGAGAACCCCACCGCGGTCGTCCTCCTGGGAACATGCGACAGCCAATACTGGGGCACCTCGCCCGTCGTCGCCCTCGACAAGAAGCGCAGCCGCGTTCGGACCCGGTCCGGGAGCCTCTATCTGCTCGAACAGCCCGGAGAAGGGGAGCCGCCCCTAGAACACATTTTGCACCTCTGCCACATGCTCTGGGCATGGGGTGGCGGGCAGGTCCTCGAGGTGCCGGAGGTCTTCTACTGATGTCCGACGATCCGTTGGCCGCCGCTCGTGAAAGGGGCCGCAGGTTCCAGGCGGACGTCCTGGCATCAGACGAGGTTGTTCCCCTCTCACGATTTGCGGACGTGCTCGGCATTTCCCAGGCCGAAGTGCTCGATCTCGCAGACCGGGGCAAGGTCCTGAAGCTCGTGGACGACTCAGGCCAGACGGGCTTCCCAATATGGCAGGTTCTCGGGTCAGGAAAGCTTCTACCCGGCATCGAGACGCTCCACGGCCTGATGATCGGTGGCCCATGGACAATCTTCTGGTTCTTGACCGTCCGCGATCCCTCTCTCGGATGCCTGCCTCTCGAAGCGCTGCTGGCCGGGCAGGTCGAGCGCGTCATCAGCGCGGCCAGGTTCTATGAGGGCCTGGAATGATGGAGCTCACTGCGCATCTTGACTATTGGGCTCTCGTTCGGCTCGGAGTCCCCGAAGATATTTACGTCCTGCTCGGCCAAGTCAGCGGCCATGACCGCCTTAGGTCGGGCAACTTCATCACGACCAGCGCCATTCGGTTCCTGTCGCCAGATCTCACCTTCGCCTACACGGCTTCCCAAGGGCGCCGGTACACGCTGGGGCCGCGGACCACGACGTCGGTCAGTGCGCTCTGCACGCTCGTCAGTGTCTTTGGTCAATGGGGCCTTGCCGGGCACGTTCCCGTCATCTGCAACGTCGATCCAGCGGAAATCGCGGGACGCCACCTCCTGGTTCCGGATGCATGACCATGCGCCTCTTCGTGTTCAGGATGGCGGCGCCCGTCGGGACGAGGACGTCCGAAGAGATGACGGAGTCCTTGGTTGCGCAAGGGCTTCCGTGCTCCGCCTGGGCGGACCCGGAAGCACCGGGCCGTTTGAATATCGATGTTCGGCTTGCCGCGTCCTCGTTTCGCGAAGCCCTGAGCGTCGCGGAAAAGCGGATCCGCCTCCTCTGCGGCTCCGTAGCGGGGCCGACGACGGTGGCCATGGATGTTGCGGAACTGGAAGAGGACGACTTTCTTCCGACATCGATCGTGGACTGATCTGAGCCGTCAGGAGACGCGCATGGGTTCCGGCAAGCTCCCAACGCCTTTGACGGTGGGCTCATCGCGGGTCCGCGTGCTCCCGCATCGCAGCTTCAAGAAGGAATTCGGGAGCCGGGCAGCCATTCAGACGCCAGAGATCGGTTTGCCGACAAGGTTCGAGGTGACCCGGCTCTGGGTCGTCGTCGACGACCCGCCTCCGGGCTTTGTCACCAAGCCGATTCCGCTAAGCCAGCCGGCACACGCGCGGCCGAGAGTCGACGATTTAGTGCGCGTGCTGCTGGATAATGTCGCGGCGGAAGCGCGAGAGGCCTTTCTGGCGTCTCCTGAGGGGCAGGCTTGGCAGGTGCGGGCCGTGCACCGGAAACGGGCCATGGACTAATTGGTGGCCCCGACCCAGAGAGGGGAAAGAGGTGATCCCTGACAGGATCGAGCGCTGACCGGCGAAAAGGCGGGATGGGCCGGCCGTGGAGACGAACTATGAGCGATATCGAGGAAATGGGACGTCGGTTCGTTGCGGCGTGGCATCGCGCGGAACGGGGCGAAGTGGCGATGGCGGCGCAGATCGGCCCCGCGACGATCAGTGTGTATCCGCACGCCAGAGAGTCCGTCGTGATCGTGACGGCGCCGGTTGATTGGCTGCTCGGGCCGCGATCGAAGAGCTTTCAGGACGAGCAGCAGGCGCGGTCGGATGCCGATCGCCTGATTGGCATCTGCCTGGATCTGGCGGCCCAGAGCGAGCGAGAGGCGTGGCTGGCTACCGATCAGGGGCAGGCTTGGCTTGAGCGTCATGCGCTGGCGGAGATCGAGCGGCAGATGGATGCCAGGCTGGCCGTGTTGAGGGAACCCGGCACGGCCGAGAGGATTGACGAGGCGTTTGCCCGAAAGGGCCGTCTTCGCAAGAAGCCCAAGGCCGGTCCGTCGTTCTGAGAGTATTAGGAATTCGTTGTTCTGCATCCCGGCCGACGACATCATCCTCATGCCCCCCATAGCAGACGAGGCAGGGCATCACACGGGATCCGGAGATGGCATGCGTCGACAAGAACCCTCCCGCGAGGAGCTGTTCGCACTGGTGTGGGAGAAGCCCACCCGGCAGGTGGCGAAGGAGCTGGGCGTTTCGGATGTGGCGATCGGGAAGCTGTGCGAACGCCTCCAGGTTCCCAAACCGCCGCGAGGCTACTGGGCCAGGGTGCACTCGGGCCAAACCCCGCGACGCCCGCCGCTCGCGGCTTTTCGCGAGGAGGTCGATCGCAAACGTCGAGAGGCCGCGCGGGAAAGAGCGGCGGGAACGCTATCGAAGCTTCAGATCGAGTTCTATCGGGCCGCCTTGTCCGACCTGAAAAGCCGAGACATCGATGTCGAAGGGGCCGAGGCGCGGGGAAACAGACTACCCGAGCTGGCGCCGGACATTGCCGCACAGATCCTTCTTCTCATCCAGAACCGCCGGCACGATTGGGTCGAGCAGGAGAAAGTCACCACCACTTGGGGGGCACCCGCCCAGAGCAGCGTCATCAAGCTTGTCGAAAAGCTGTTGCCGCTCGCGCAGCCACAGTTGCTGGTGTTCGAGAGCGAAGGGGAGAGGAGCCGATACTCTAGCCCTGGTCCCGTCGTCTTCGTCCGCTTGACGGCACCCTTACAGGAGCGGATCGCTACACTCGTTCGCATCGTGCGGGATCAGAGGCTGCAGCATGTCGTCGTGCCGCTCATAGCGGCGGATCATGCCTGGTCGGCGCGCTACGCTTTTGGCCCGGAGTCGCGCCTGTTTCTGGACAGCATGCTGTGCGTTTCGACAACCGAAATCTGGGTGGAGTCCACCCGCAAAGCATGGCGCGAGGAGGACCCCCCGGAACGCCTCGTTACAAACAGGATGAGGCTGGACGCTATCATGCCGACCGATTGCATGCCGGTGCGTGATGTTCCGCTGTCACCCGTGGTCTCTGGCGTCGCCGTCGCCCCCTATCGCAAGCGACTTGACGCCTTCCGCGAGGTCGAGCGCGTGTACGAGATGGTGACTAGCTCCGCTTACGCGATCGAACGCGAAGTCCCCGACGAGACGCTCGCCATCGCAGACAGGCTTTGGTTCGGTCCCGAGCGGCCCTTCCTGTCGGCGCGGGAGGCGTGGAGACGCCTTGACGGAGAGCTGGAGCGTTGGGATGCAGAGCTCGAGGCTGAGCGGTCGACGCTGGCCCAGGATATCCTCGGCATCCAGACCGGAGACATCGTGGCATTTCAGAACGGCGACCAACTGTCGCGCCTTTTCGTGACCGGAATTTGGCTCCATGCCAGCGACGACGATGTTCTCTTCATCGTACGCGGCAGACGTTTTCGCAAAGACGGCACGCTGGGGAAACGAGAAGACTCGCTTACGTTGCGCTTCAAGGATGAAAGACAAAGGAAATAGGCCTGCGGCGGTTGCCTAGCAGCGGACCCCGGGACAAAGCCCCCACAGCAGGCATGTTTCGCTCGTTGACAACTGGGGACAGGCCTGGCACACTTGCCGGCAAGTTTGCCGGCGAGAAATCCCAATGTCCTGTGAAGATCAAATCCGCGATTTCGTCCCCCGCAATCTGGACGGCGCGGCACTCGAAGTTGGCTTCCGTTCGGGTTCCATAGGGACCCATACGAGCCGCACCATCATGATGGCGGAGTTGGCGGCGCTGTTCGAATCCGTTCCGCCTGCGGGGAGCAGGGCCGATCTCATGGCTGCCGTCACGGAAGCCAACTGCCTGGGGAAACGGACCGCGTCCACGCGGAAACTGACGTTTCAAAGGCTTAGCGAGCTTTACGTTCTGGATCCCGCGGTGCCGATCTTTCGCGTTCTTCGCCGGCTGTGGTCCGTGGATGAAGTCGGACGGCCGTTGCTGGCACTCCTCTGCGCGCTTGCCCGCGATCCGCTCCTCATGGCGACGGCGGCATCAGTCCTGTCCCTCGCGGCGGGGGAGGAGTTCCGGCGCGACCGCATGAGGCTGGACCTCATTGCCAGCGTCGGCGAGCGGTTCAACGAAAGCATCCTCGACAAGGTCGTCCGCAACGCCGCCAGTTCATGGGCACAGTCTGGCCACCTCGAGGGGCGGACCTTCAAGAAGCGCAGGATTGTCCAGGCGATGCCGGCCGCGACGGCGTTCGCCCTCTATCTGGGCTACGCCGCGGGTTTCCGGGGAACAGGGCTGTTCGGGTCGGGGTGGTGCCGGACGCTCGACTGCTCGCCGGCGCTTGCACAAGACTTGGCCCTTGCGGCCAAGCGCGCGGGGTTGATCGACCTCCGCATCAGCCGCGAAGTCGTCGATCTTGACCTGCGGCGCCTGGATCCTGGTCGCACGGGAGGGTAACGGATGGGACAGATCGAGAAGCTGGCTCAGGAGTACGGCCAACACATCGCTCTGCGCTGGCAGCGTACCGTCGCGGGTGCGCAGAGGGTGATCATGGTGGTCTACGACAAGGAACTCGAACGCACCCTGCGAGCGCGCAAACAGCTGTTCGAAATCGCAACACAGCAAGCCGGTTACGCTTGGGCGGAGATCGATCTGTCGGACTCGTTTGCGCAGTGGATGGCACGAGACGACTACCGCGAAGCCTACTTCGAATCGCCCGAGGACCTTCAGATCAAGGTTGAAGCCGAGTTCCCGCGCTTTGTGGCGGAGAGGCTGAGGGGAGCGCTGGCGGCGCCGCCCCAACCGGAGAACACCGTTGTTGCCGCCTTGGGCATGGCCTCGTTGTTCGGCTTCTCCCGGGTTTCTGACGTGTTGAACGAGGTGGAACGCGATATCCGCGGAAGACTCGTGGTGTTTTTCCCCGGGCAGTTCGAGGGAAGCAATTACCGGCTTCTCGATGCCCGGGATGGGTGGAACTACATGGCCGTGCCGATCACGAGGCATGGCGAGGGAGACGGCACATGAACTTGAAGATCAAGGATGTCCTGCAGCGCGACCCGGCCGAGCATTCGCTCGTCAACCAGGGCCAAGCGCGCATCACGCGCGAGACCGGCGGCCAGATTGAGCAGGAGCTTCGGGGCGAGCTTTGCACGTTCGTCTGTGAGGGCGAATACGCCGAGGGCATCCAGAAGGTCGTCAGTTCCTTCCTTGCCAACATGGGCAAGACCAACCAGCGCGCGGCCTGGGTCAGCGGCTTTTACGGCAGCGGCAAGTCGCACCTGCTGAAGATGATGTGCCACTTGTGGCAGGACACGGCGTTCTCCGATGGCACGACTGCCCGTGGCCTGGTTCCGCACATTCCCGATGATCTCCGCGCTCTTCTCCGCGAACTCGACATCGCCGGCCGGCGCGAAGGCGGTCTTCTCGCCGCCGCCGGCGCGTTGCCCGGCGGGACGATCGAGAACGTCCGCCTCACGATCCTTGGCATCCTGCTGCGTGCCGTCGGGTTGCCCGAGCAGTATCCGCAGGCGCGCTTCTGCCTGTGGCTCAAGTCCCAGGGCTATTACGACAAGGTCAAGACAGCCGTCGAGGCGGCCGGCAAGGTTTTCGAAACCGAGCTGAATAACCTGTATGTCAGCGGGCCGCTCGCGAAAGCCCTGCTTGCATGCGACCCCGACATCGCCGCGGACGAGAAGGCAGTCCGCCCGGTCCTGCGCTCGCAGTTCCCGCCGCAGACGACCGATATCGGGACGGCCGAGTTCCTGGCGATAGCCAAGGAGGCGCTTCTGCTCTGCGGCCGCGGTGCGAAGTTGCCTTGCACCCTGCTGATCCTCGACGAGGCGCAGCAGTATATCAGCGACTCCCTCGACCGCTCCGTCATCGTGACAGAAGTGGTCGAGGCGGTCTCCAAGCAGCTCGACAGCCGCGTGATGGTGGTCGCCGCGGGGCAGAGCGCGCTTACCGACGTGCCGCTGCTGCACAAGATGATGGACCGTTTCACGATCCGTGTTCCGCTGTCGGACGTCGAGGTCGAAACGGTTACCCGCAAAGTGCTTCTCCAGAAGAAGCCGAGTGCCGTGGATGGCATCAAAAATCTCCTGGAGAGCCGCTCCGGGGAGATCGATCGCCAGCTGCAGAACACCAGCGTGGCAAGCCTCGCCAAGGATCGCGAGGTCATCGTCGACGATTACCCGCTGCTTCCTGTGCGTCGCCGGTTCTGGGAACACTGTTTTCGCCAGATCGACGCCGAGGGGACCCATAGCCAGTTGCGTTCCCAGCTGCGCATTGTCCATGACGCCGTGGCCAAGATCTCGGGACGGGAGGTCGGGGCTGTTCTGCCGGGTGACGAGCTCTACGAGGGCTTGGCGCCGGAGATGGTGACCAGCGGCGTCCTGCTTCGCGAGATCAACGAGCGGATCCTTCAGGTCCACAAGAACTATGGACCGCTTGCTGGCAGCATCTGCGGCCTCGTGTTCCTGATCGGCAAGCTGCCTCGTGAGGGAGTCGCCAACACCGGAGTGCGGGCGACGAAGGAACACATAGCGGACCTGCTCGTGTGGGATCTCAACGACGACAACGGCAAGTTCCGCAATGATGTGGGCGACATGCTCGACCGTCTCGCGGACAAGGCGGTCCTACTCAAGGTCGGCGACGAGTACCGTATCCAGACTCGTGAGGGCAGCGAGTGGGATGCGGAGTTCCGCAAACATCAGTCTTCGCTCAACAGCGATTCCGCAAAGCAGCAGTTCAAGCGCGACGAGAAACTGTATGCCGAGGCGGAACGCATCGTGCGCGGGATCAAGCTGATCCACGGCGCCGCGAAAGAGGCCAGGCAGTTCAGCCTCTGCCGGGGCGATACGCCGCCCACGGCCGACAGTGCCGCGATCCCCGTATGGATCCGCGATGGCTGGTCCTGCGCGGAGAACGACGTGCGGGGAGAGGCACGAAAAGCTGGCGTCGACAGCCCGGTCCTCTTCGTCTTCATTCCGCGCCAGTCGCACGACGAGCTGCGTCGCTCGATTGTCGATGCAGAAGCCGCACGCCAGACCATCACCGTAAAGGGCGGCAACATGCCCACCCCCGAAGGCCAGGAAGCACAGCAGAGCATGAAATCCCGCCTGGCGACGGCCGAGGATATGGTGGACCGCCTGATCGGCGAGATCGTCGGGAATGCGAAGTTGTTCCAAGGCGGGGGGAACGAAGAACTCTCCGCGGAGTTCGAGGCCCGCATCCGCGCGGCCGCGAACGACTCGCTCATCCGCCTTTTTCCACGATTTCACGAGGCCGATACGGGTGTTTGGGGCGCCGTGGTGAAGCGCGCGCGTGACGGCGCGGACCATCCGTTCCAACCCGCGGGCCATACCGTCGAGACGGAAAAGCACCCCGTTTGCCAGCAAGTACTCGCCACCGTCGGCGCCGGCAAGAGCGGCGGCGACGTCCGCAAGGAATTGCGGGCGTCTCCGTACGGCTGGCCCCAGGACGCCATCGATGCCGCCCTCATCGCGCTTCACCGCTCGCAGCATCTCAAGGCGAGACTGAACGGGGTACCGCTCCAGGCCGGTCAGCTCGACCAGAACAAGATCGCGAAATCTGAGTTCCAGGTCGAGAACGTCACCTTGGGCGCGGCGGATAGAATCAAGCTCCGCAAGCTGTTCCAGAAGGTGGGCATCACCTGCAAGAGCGGCGAGGAAGCTGCCGGCGCCAACCAGTTCGTGAACCTTTTGTTTGCGCTCGCCCGGGAGGCGGGCGGGGAGCCGCCGCTGCCCGCAATGCCGTCTGTGGCTGAGGTGGAGAAGCTGCAGAGCCTTCTCGGCAACGAGCAGCTCTTGGCCATCCGGAACGCGAACGACGATTGGGAGGCGCGCATCGAGGAGTGGTCGAAGCTTCGCGCCCTCGCTGCCAGCCGCCAACCCGCATGGGACCTCTTGAAGGGCTTGGCGCGGCATGCCGAGGCGATCGCCGAGGCGAAGCCGCATCTGGACGAGATCGCGGCAATCCGGGACAAGCGGCTGTTGCTGGAGTCCTCCGATCCGGTGGCGCCGGTCAAGGCAGAGATCGCCCGAATTCTGCGTGACGCCGTGAATGCTGCCTCAACCGCCCATCAGCAAGCCTATGAGCGGGCCTTGGGCGAGCTCGCCGCCAGCAACGTGTGGACCAAGATCTCCCCCGCGGACCAGCATTCCATCCTGATCGGGGTCGGCCTCGCAGCGCCGGCTAAGCCGGACATTTCCACTGACGAGAAGCTTCGGACCCAACTCGGCGCCCGGCCGCTGCCATCGATGCGTGCCGAGGTCGATGCGATCTCGGCACGGGTCAGCCAAGCGATCGAACGGGCGGCGAGGCTCCTGGAACCAAGGGTGCAAACGGTTGCGCTGGATCGCGAGACTCTGCACACAGAGGCCGAAGTCGATGCCTGGCTCGGCAAGGCTCGGTCGGCGGTTATCGCGGCGTTGAAGGCGGGACCGGTACTGGTGAAATAGGTGGGGGAACGTCATGGGAGCGTTGGCGCGCGAACTCAGGCGCGATCTGGACACGGCGGTCCGGCAGGCTCGGCGAACCGGCGAAGACGGCGCTCGCAAGGCCCTGGAGCAACTGGCCGTGGGTCATCACGAACCGTGGCCGGCTATGACCCCCGAGCAGCGCATGTTGCGCAATCGTCTACGCGCCCATGGCCGACAGCTCGGCGACCGACGCGATCCCCGAACCGGCGCACAAGCCATCAGCCGCCTCGCGACCGAATGTGCTTACGAACATTGGCACCGCATGCTCTTCGCCCGGTTCCTCGCGGAGAATGAGCTTCTTATTGAACCTGGAAGCGGAATCGCGATTTCGCTCGAAGACTGCCGGGAATTGGCTCGGGAACAGGGGCGCGACTGGCTCGACCTTGCCAGTGCCTACGCGGTGCGGATGCTGCCCCAGATCTTCCGCCCGGGTGATCCCGTTCTCGACATCGTGTTGCCGCCGGAAACACGTCAGGAGTTGGAAACGCTGCTCAAGGTACTTTCCCCCGATGTTTTTCAGGCCGACGACAGCCTGGGTTGGGTTTACCAGTATTGGCAGACCGACAAGAAGGACGCGGTCAATCGGTCCGAGGTGAAGATCGGGGCGGATGAGCTCCCGGCTGTGACCCAGCTTTTCACCGAGGACTACATGGTCCTTTTCCTCCTTCACAACACTCTCGGAGCCTGGTGGGCCGGCAAGGTGCTGGCTGCAAACCCCGACTTGGCCAACTTGGCAAAGTGCGAGGACGACCTGCGTCCCGCCTGCAGGGTCGGCGACGTCGAGTGGACCTATCTGCGGTTCGTCCGCGACATCAACGACGACGGTGACGAAGGTCCCTGGCGGCCGGCGGCTGGGACATTCGATGGTTGGCCCAAGGCGGCCAAGGACGTCACCGTGCTCGACCCCTGCATGGGCTCTGGTCACTTCCTCGTCTTCGCTCTACCAATCCTCGCCGCCTTCCGTATGGCCGAGGATGGGCTGTCCCGCCAGGCTGCTGTCGAGGCGGTGCTACGCGACAATCTGTTCGGCCTCGAAATCGATCAGCGCTGCACGCAGATTGCGGCCTTCAATCTCGCCTTCGCCGCTTGGCGCATGGTCGGCTACAGACCCTTGCCGAAGCTCAACATCGCCTGCTCCGGCCTCGCAATCGGCGTCACGAAACCCGAATGGCTGCGGCTCTCCGAGAAGGCGGTGACGGCGGCCGACCCGGCGGCACACCGAGACTTGCTCGGCATCGAGAAAAATCTTCTTACAATCGGCCTGGAAGAGCGAGTTAAGAACGGTCTTGAAGCGCTCTACGATCTCTTCGCCATGGCGCCCTGGCTGGGCAGTCTGATTGATCCACGTAGCGCCAGCGCCGACATCTTCCGCGAGGGCTTTGACAACCTACAGCCGCTGCTTGCGTCGGTCCTCTCCGCAGCCGAGACGGATGATGCTCGTGAAATGGCCGTCGTAGCGCAAGGCATGGCGAAGGCGGCCGAAAGCTTGAGTAAATGTTACACATTGCAAATCACAAACGTCCCATTCTTGGCTGCCGGCAAGATGGTGCCGGGCCTGCGAGAGCATACGGCTTCTCGCTGGCGAGAAGGGAAAGCCGACTTATCTACGGTCATGCTTCTGCGGATGCTCGCGCTGGCCCATCCAAGGGGAACGATTGCTGCTGTAACACCGCAGAATTGGTACTTTTTGGGAAGCTATCGAAGATTGCGAGAGCTTTTACTTAGAAAGGCTCGCCTCAACATCACCGCAGATCTAGGACCAGCGGCTTTTCACGACATGAATTGGTGGGCAGCACGGACCGCCCTCACGGTTCTTTCTGACGAGAGACCCCCTGAGCGGAGCGTGTTCGTGGCAATCGACGCGGAGGCTGGTCGGGCTCCTGAGTTCAAGGCTCAGCATCTGCGCGAGGGCGAGCTTTGGGTGCTCAACCAAGCGGATCAGTGCAAGAACCCCGACCATCGGATTACTTTGAGCTCGCTCCGGCAAGAGTGCCTGCTATCGACGGTGGCAGACTACGGAAAGGGCAGCACCACGGGTGATCGACCTCGCTTCCTACGGTACTTCTGGGAATTGAAGAAAATCTCAAAGAGAATGTCGCGATGGCTTGATTCCCCGAAACCAGGTCAGTTGTGGAGCGGCCGAGAACTAGTACTCACTCATCCTCTCGACTGCCATGAGCTAACTTCACAGCTCGGATGCTGGCTGCGTGGTCACGAGATTTGGGGTCGCAGAGGCGTTGCTTTAAGCAAAATGCGCTCTCTTGACGCATTTTTGTATGATGGGGAAGTGTTCGACGACAATGTTGGGATCATCGCCCCACATAATGATAACGATATCGGGGCGATTGCAGCATACGTATTATCGAAAGAGTACCAACGTGATATAAGGATGATCGATAAAGTACTTAAGGTCACTGCTGCAACTCTTGTCAAAGTACCGTTTGATGCGGATAAATGGGATAAGGTTGCTGCGGAGAGATTTCCTATCGGATTGCCTGAGCCATACTCAGAAGATCTGACGCAGTGGCTGTTCCATGGCCACCCCGGACAGACGGAACGCGGTACAGCACTCCAGGTGGCAGTGCTTCGGCTTGTCGGCTATCGCTGGCCAGCGGAGACCGATGCTTCCATGCGGATTGCACCCAAGGGACGCGATCTAGCAGCAAAAGCTGCGGCTCTCGAAACCGGCTGTCCGTCAGACCCCGATGGGATTGCTTGTCTCATCGCCAGTAAGGGCAAGGCACCTGCACATGAGCGTCTGATCGCATTGCTGGCTGATGCCTTCGGCGCGGAATGGTCCGCAGAGAAGCTTGCGAGCCTGCTCGCCGAGGTGGGGTTCGCCGGCAAGACCATACAGGACTGGCTGCGCGACGGCTTCTTTGAGAACCACTGCGCGCTATTCCATCAGCGCCCCTTCGTATGGCACGTCTGGGACGGCCGTCGTGATGGGTTCCACGCCCTCGTCAATTACCACCGCCTCGCCGCTCCGGACGGCGAGGGGAGGCGCACGCTGGAGAAGCTGATCTACTCCTATCTCGGTGACTGGATCGAGCGCCAGCGGGCTGAGCAAAAGGCCGGTATCGAGGGCGCCGACGCGCGTCTCGCCTACGCCGAGCATCTGCGTGCGGAACTGATCAAGATCTTGGAGGGCGAGCCGCCCTACGACATCTTCGTACGCTGGAAGCCTCTGCAGAAGCAGCCGATCGGCTGGGATCCGGACATCAACGATGGCGTGCGAATGAACATCCGACCCTTCATGACAGGGCGCACGCTGAACGCCCGCGGCGCCAACGCCTGCGTTCTGCGGTCGACGCCCAGAATCAAATGGGAGAAGGACCGCGGCAAAGAGCCTACCCGTGACAAGGCAGATTACCCGTGGTTCTGGGGCGCCTCCGGGACCGAGACCGGTTTTGCGGGCGGGGACTCCTTCGACGGCAACCGCTGGAACGACCTCCACTACTCGGTCGCCTTCAAGCAGGCTGCGCGGCAACGGAAGGGGGGATCATGACCGTGGTTGTCCCGGAGCAACAGGAGCTTTTCGGTGCTCCTGACCTGCCAAACCAAGTGGAACGGTTCATCCGGGACGTCCTAGCCAGGCGTCGTCAACCGTCCGCACGGGAGCTCCTCAGTGACATCGAAACCGCACTGGGGCTGCCGGCACGCTGGCATGTGTCGGCTCTGGTCAGGAAACTGGAGGGGGACCCTGGGCTGACGCGAGCGCATCGCGACTACCTGCGGAGCCTGCTGGACGGCGATCTCGCCAGAGCGTTGAGGGGGGAGGGCGCTCCCGACGCCGAGATGGTCTCCTCGATCGACCACCTGGTCCGCCAAAGCCGCGTCTACCGCGCCTCCGAGGCCTTCAAGGACATGGTCCAGTTCATGGCGCGCTTCCGCGACTACGCGCCTTACAACAACATGCAGGACCGCTGGTGGCCTGGGCGCGCAGACCTGGACCACCATTCGGTTGAGATCGAGGCGGAGGCGGTCGCCTATCTCGTGACCAGCCGCTTGGGCCTCGAGGGCACGAGCGCCGAATACATTTCCCGCCATCTCGGAGCGGGTGACATTCCCGCTGGCGTATCCATCGATCATATCGCCAAGACGGCGGGACAGCTCGAACGCATGACGACGCAGCTTCTGCCGAAACCCCAACCGCGCCCCCGCAAGGAAGGAACGGCATGAGTCCGCTGGCTGCATCGGCGCCCGTCACTCTCATGGACGCTTTGGTCGCTTCGTTCGATCTGTCGACACGAGTTCCCGACGGCGTGGTCAGTCCAGTCGCGCTGCTGTGGACCGACCCGGACGGGCAGTGGCGGCCGCTTCTCCCGGCCGTGCGAAAGGTGGTGCCGCACCTCTACGTTCTCGGCGACTATGCGCCCTCGGAAGGAACCGGTCCCGTCATTTGGCTCAAGTGCGTCATCGACCGGGCGTTGCCGGACGTCGCGCCGCCGCCGGACGTGATCCCGATCCTCTATCTGCCGCAGATCGCGCGCCAGTCGTTGCGTGCCGGCGGGGATTGCCCGCCAGCGCTTCAGCCGCTCATCGAGCTCCAGTATCGCGGCGCTATCTGGCATCAGCGTAACGGCCGCGACTGGACGGTCGAAGCCTTCCTGATGTCCGAGCAAGGGCTCGGCCTCGACGTTGCCCAGGATCGCCAGACCCGAGACGCTGCATTGCGCGCCTTGTCAGCGCTGGCCACGGAGCCCGTCGCAGGACTGCGCGGCCGCCGCGTGGAGGCGGAGGACTTCGACCGATTGCTGATCGGCGACCCTCTGCGCGATCTGCTGGCCTGGATGAACGATGTCGAGGCGTTCCAGGCTCGGTGCGATGCAAACCGCTGGTCGACCTTCCGCGGGGTGTGCGCGCGGGAATTCGGGTTCGATCCGGAAGCCGACGGCGCCGTTACGGCTGGGGAACTGCTGCTCGAGGGCGAAGGACGCTGGGACGACGTCTGGCGCCGCTTCTTCGAGGCCCCGGCTGCGTTTCCTGGCGTGCGGCAGTGCCTAAAGGAGGCGCGCCCGAAGGACCTGCTGTCGGACCCTTCGCGCCGGCCCGGGTTGAATGAAGAGCGGGAGGATCTGCTTCGCCGGGAACTGGAGGCGGTTCTCGATCTGCCGCACGGCGTGGCGTGCAAGAAGGTGCTGGCCCTTGAAAGTCAGCACCGGGAACGACGTGGCTGGGTCTGGGCGCAGGTCGGCGACAGCCCGTATGCCGTGGCGCTGGAACCGCTTGGCCGGCTCGCCCAGTTGGCGCAGGCGCCGATGACCGCTTCGTCGTTGAAAGCCATCATCGACATGTATGCTGGCGGAGGGTGGCGCTGCGATCGGGCGGCCCTGGAGGCCTTGACGACGGGCAAGTCCGGCAGCGTCTCCTCGTCGGTCGCGCGGGTGGTCAAAGCTCTGTACGAGCCGTGGCTCGACAGTTCGGCGCGATCCTTCCAGAAGCTGATGTCGGACGCCGGGCCTGCCGCGGCGACGCTTGCCGCCGGCGTTGCCGCGGAGAAGGACGTCTGCATTCTGTTCGCCGATGGCTTGCGGTACGACGTCGCCACGATGCTGCAGGAGATGCTGGAGAGCCGCGGGCTGCGGGTGCGCCTCGATTCCCGTCTGGCGCCCGTGCCGACGGTCACCGCTACCGCCAAGCCGCTGGCTTCGCCGGCGCATAATGCCTGTGCGCGCAGCCAGGATGCCCAGTCCTTCGAACCCATACTCGCTGCCAGCGGACAGCCGGCGACGACCATCCGACTGCGCAAGAGCATGGAAGACATGGGGGTCGAGGTGTTGGACCCGGAGGATCTGCGCATGCCCTCGGGCGTGGAACATGGTGGTTGGCTGGAAGCCGGAAGCTTCGACGCCCTTGGCCACGCGTTGAAGGGACAAATGGCGGGGCAGATCGACCGGCAGGTCGAACTTCTCGCAGACCGGATCTCGGAACTGCTCAATTCCGGGTGGGAGCGTGTCCGTGTCGTCACGGACCACGGCTGGCTGCTGCTGCCCGGTGGATTGCCGAAGATCGACCTGCCGCACTACCTCGTCGAGGCCCGATGGGCACGATGCGCCGCCGTGAAGGGCGAGTCCGCGACCGAGATTCCCACCTATCCGTGGCACTGGAATTCCTTCCTTCGCGTCGCGTCGCCGCCGGGTGTCGGGTCGTTCTACGCTGGCGAGGAGTATGCGCACGGCGGGATCAGCGCGCAGGAATGCGTCGTGCCCGAGCTGCTCGTGGCACGCGGCGAACAGCAGGCGCGGGCGAGCATCAAGGCGGTGTCCTGGCGCGGGTTGCGGTGCCGGGTCTCCGTTGAGACGAACGCCGCGGGCGTCACCGTGGACCTGCGGCTCAATTGGAAGCAGGCCGCGTCGTCGATAGCGGCCGGCACCAAGACGCTGGAGACATCCGGCGAGGCGAGTCTTGTCGTTGAAGACGACCGTCACGAAGGTGCGGCGGCGGCAGTCGTCGTGCTCGACGGGTCGGGCAAGGTCCTCGACTACAAGGCGACGACGGTCGGAGAAGAATCATGAGCATGGAACTCGACCACCTGGACCGTATCGCGGCATCGGTTTTCGATGGCTATCTCGTCCGCAAAGACCTTGTTCGAAAGTACTCGCGCCAGTATCCGGTGCCCACGTACGTGGTCGAGTTCCTGCTCGGCCGCTACTGCGCCAGTGTCGATGAGCGGGAGATCCACGAGGGACTTGAGATCGTCGAGAAGCAGCTCAAGGACCGCACTGTGCGGACCGGCCAGGAGGAGCTGTTCAAGGCCCGGGCGCGCGAGGAGAGTTCGGTCCGCCTGATCGACATCGTCCGCGCGCGTCTCGATGCCAAGCACGATTGCTACGTCGCCGAACTGCCAAGCTTGGCGCTGCGCGACGTCCGCATCGAGGACTCCCTGGTGCGCGAGAACGAGCGGATGCTGACGGATGGCTTCTACGCCGAGGTGACCCTGGGCTACGACGGGATCATCGCGCAGGAAAAGGGCGGACGCCCGTTCGCCATCGAGAACCTGCGGCCGATTCAGATGTCGAAATCCGACGCGCTCGAGATCCTCGCCAAAGCTCGGCACGCCTTCACGACCGCCGAATGGATCGATTTCCTGCTGCGATCGATCGGGCTTGAGCCGGCCGCCTTCACCGACCGGGCCAAGATGGTGACGCTCCTGCGGATGATCCCCTTCGTCGAGCGGAACTACAATCTCGTCGAACTCGGGCCGCGCGGGACCGGCAAGAGCCACTTGTTCCAGCAGATCTCCCCGTACGCGCATCTGATCTCGGGCGGCAAGGCGACCGTGGCCAAGATGTTCGTAAACAACGCGAATGGCCAACGGGGCTTGGTGTGCCAATACGACGTCGTGTGCTTCGATGAGGTCGCCGGCATCTCCTTCGACCAGAAGGACGGCGTCAACATCATGAAGGGCTACATGGCGTCCGGCCAGTTCAGCCGGGGCAAGGAGAACATTCGCGCCGACGGCAGCCTCGTAATGGTCGGCAACTTTGACGTCGATGTCGAGCAGCAGCAGAAGATCGGTCACCTGCTCAGCCCGATGCCGCCGGAGATGCGCGACGACACGGCCTTCATGGACCGCATCCATGCCTTCGCGCCGGGATGGGACTTCCCGAAAGTCAGCCCCCGCGAGCACCTGACCGACCACTTTGGTCTCGTGAGCGACTTCCTGAGCGAGTGCTGGACGCGAATTCGGACGGCCAATCGAGTGGCCGTCATGCAGGGCCGCCTGCATCTCGGCGGCGCCTTGAGCGGCCGCGACATAGAGGCCGTCAACAAGACCTTCAGCGGCCTGATCAAGCTGCTGTTCCCCGACCCCGAAATGCCGATTCCGGACGAGGACCTGGAATGGGCCGCTCGCGCCGCGCTGGAGGCGCGGCGCCGGGTCAAGGAGCAACAGAAGCGGGTGTTCAAGAGCGAGTTCCGGAACACGCATTTCAGCTACATCCTTGGTGCGGAGGGGATCGAGCAGTTCGTATCGACCCCGGAGCTCCACAGCGACGAGGCGATCGAGAGCGATCCACTGCCGGCCGGCCAAGTCTGGGGCATCAGTTCCGGATTCGGCGAGACCGGTCCCGGCCTGTACCGGATCGAGGTCACCTGCGGTCCCGGCGGTGGGGTGAAGATCCTGAACCAGCCGACTCCTCCGGCGTTCCGAGAAAGCGTCCGGGTAGGTGAGCAGAACCTTTACACGCGGGCGCGCGACCTGGTCGGCGATCGAAATCCCCGCGAGGAGGAGTTCTCAATCCAGATGCGGCCGATGGACGCAGATCGCAGCGGCGGTGGGCTTGGCGTGCCGGTGCTCGTCGCACTGTGCGGTGCGCTCCTCGGGCGGAACACCAAAGGCGGGACGATCATCGTCGGTGAGCTCAACCTGGGCGGATCGATCGAGATAGTTTCGAATGCCGTGGCCATGGCCGAGGTCGCCATAGACAAGCAGGCGCAGACACTTTTGATGCCGGTCTCCGCCCGCCGGCAACTCAATGAGTTGCCCGACGACCTCTGGACGAGGATCAGCATCGAGTTCTACAAGGACGCGCCTGACGCGGTGTTCAAGGCGCTGGACGAATGATCCCAGTTCACAGCGGGGCGAGTGAATGTGGTAAGCCTGGGTCGCGACCAGTCGAGGAGCCCCTTCCGGTCCATCGAGAGGCCTCTCGCAAGCCTGTCGGCCAAGGTAGTCACCCGCGAACAACGCCTCGGCGGGCAGCAGGCTCTTCTGCCGGGCCGGTCGTAGTCCACACTACGACGGCCTAACCTCGAAGGCCGCCCGGTCAATGCGTCCCTCCAAAAGATCCGCACCACGCACGACAAGAGCGGTGGGTAAGTGGCCTGCCGGCGCCAGACTCTGATGGTCGCGCCGGCAGGCCACTTATCCACCGGTCGGCACCATCAGTCAGTACACCTTCAAAACATACCGGTGATCCAGGAATACGCGACTCCGACACCCTCCGCGAGGGCGCCTTCGTGCGCCTGGCATAGATGGTGCTCCATCCCAGTCTCCCTGCGGCTCGGGTTCGGTGGGGCCTTCACAGCATCTTCGAACGCCTGCCGGTTGCCGATCAGCACGACCTGTTCCCGTGCGCGGGTGACAGCGGTGTAGAGCAGCGTGCGGTCAAGCAGGCGCGACGGCAGCACCGGCACGATGACGCGCCGGAACTGGCTTCCTTGCGCCTTGTGGCACGTGATGGCGTAGGCGTGCTCCATGTCACCCAAGTCCGTATGCGGGATGGTCATGTCGGCGCCTTCGAAATCGACGCCGATCGAGTCAGGATCCACCGCGCTGATGACGGTGCCTAGTGAGCCATTCATGAGGCCAAGATCGTAATTGTTGACCGTCCAGATAACGGGCTCTCCTTCGGCAAACCCTCCGCTTTCTACTCGTCCTGGGGTGAGCAGTTCGTGGAACATCGTGTTGATCGTCCGGACTCCCGCCCGGCCAGCCTTGACAGCCCCGATGACCTGACTCTCGGCCACGCCGCCCAGGTCGTTCACGACCTCGAGCACCCTTTCCGTGATTTCTTGCGGCGAGGCCTCCACGAATGTCACGCCCGGTCGGCGGCCTTCATATTTGGGGAGATTGGGAACAGAGCCATTACGGATGGCGACGCTGGTCTGGGGAATGCCCGTCTCGGCGGCAGCGCGGTGGATTTGAGTCAGTTCAATACGCGGCACATTTTCTGCAGCTACGAGGCTATGGAAGCACAGCCCGAAACCGATCGGCGGGAGTTGGGCGTGGTCGCCGACCATCACGAGCCGGGAACCTGGCTGCATGCGGCGCAGCACTCGATACATAGTCGGCAGGTCGACCATGGAGGCCTCGTCGATCACGACGGTCTGGCCGCGGTCCAGCGCCGTTCTGCCATTATCGACGTCCTTCACAAATCGCGCGATGGTCATCGCAGGGCGTAGCGTGGCCTCCTGCATCCGCAGCGCCGCCCGACCCGCGAGCGCCATCTGGATGACGGCGCCACCGCTTCGCTCGATGGCGGCGTGAACGGCCCGCAGCACGGTCGTCTTGCCCACGCCGGCGCCGCCAGTGATGCAGCAGACGGGTTGCGTGGAAGCGATCTGGACGGCCTTCCGCTGTTCAGAGTTGAGGTCGAGACCTTCTCGACTTCTAAACTCATCCGCGATCCTGTCGAAGTCGACCGGAGCACGTAGCGTGCCCTGCTCGGGCTCGAACGCACCTGATGCCATGGCGACGATCCTCTGGGCGATGAATCGCTCCATGGAGGCCGGCCCGAGCCCCTGCAGTCCCTGACCCACCCGAATCACGGCATGGGCGTTCAGGCCGGCTCCCAAGGCCTCACAAGCCGCCTCTGCGTTGCAGCCGAGGGTCTTTCGGAGTTGGGAGGTGAATGCGGCCTCGTCACAGACAGTGTGGCTGGACTGGAGACGCCGGTAGACGACGGCATCGACGGCGGCGACCCGGCGCTGATCGTCATCGAGCGCGACTCCCATGCTGCGGGCGAGCGCGTCGACCATGCCCCACGCCGAGAAGGCCAGTAGTCGGTAGGGGTTGTCTTCCAGAGCCTTCACGGCATCGGGGCCATAGATGGTGACGATGCTGCGGGCGAGAGCTGGGCCGACGCCGTGACGGTCCAGCCACTGGTATACAGCGGCGTCGACGGAGATGGCTTTCCAACCCTCAACCAGCGCCCCGGCCAGATCGCCGCCGAGAAGGTCGATGAATGGGGCTGGGTCGCCCGTGTCCAGCAGCTCATAGATCTTCTCGCCGAATGCGTCCCACAGCCGGTTCGCCCGGACCTCGCCGATCCCCCGGAACGCAGGGGACTTCGCAATGGTCCCGACGATCAGGCGGCCCGACGGCCGCAGAAGCGTCGCCGACGAGGCCTCGACCTGCGGGCCATATTTCGGGTGCTTGCGAATGACGCCGGACACATTCCACACCTCGCCGGGGACCGGCTCGCGTGGCATGACTAGTCTGGACGCGACAATGCGGTGTTTCGCTCCGGTGCCATTGGCGATGCCGTTGAAGATGGCTCCGCGGCCGCTCCAGAGCACGTTCTCGACAACAACTTGCGTCATGGGATCACGCGTTTCCCTTGACACATAATGTCCTCGACGGCCGCATACTGCCTGAGCTTACGGCGCAATTCGAAGTTCTCGGCAGCGAGGGCGGCGTTGCGCTGTTCGAGAGACGTGATCCTTCGCTCAAGCAAGACGTGCTGGGCGTCTTCGGCACCCTCGCGCGGCTCGACGCCCTTCAGGCCCTTCTTGGCGACGGCGTCGCCAATCAGAGCCTTGGCGGCTGGATTGCGGTAGAGGGCTTGCCTATCAACGCCGCAGGCCTCGGCTAGAGCCGTGATGGCGACCTTGCCATTTCTCGCGGGAACGGAGTCGGCGGAGTCGAGGTAGACTTTCAGCTTCCGGACGTTCTCGACACCAACGTCTCTGCCTGACTTGCCCTTCTTGCTCACTTTCTGGCTCCACGGCCAGATCCCTCAGCGGAGGCACCACGTGGGCCTCGCCGCGATCGCCGCTCCTCATCGGTTTGTCTCCCTCGATCGATACTGGGGAGCGGCTTATTGAGGTAGCTCTCGTCGAGGCCCTTTTGATGGGCGTTGTAAGCCCAGCGCGCGAATTGTTCGAGCAGTCGGTTGTTCTCGGCCGCGAGCCGCTTGATCTGGGTTTCCAGGTGCGAAATCCGCTCTTTTAGGAGCTCGACCTCTGGTCGCCGCTGGGGACCTTTTGGTTCCGGTTCGACGAAGTTCGTGAAGGCCTGCTGAATGCGGTCGTGGTTAGCTAAGCTTTGCCGGGTGTAGCGGACATGCCGTACGATTTCGATGCGGTCGATGAGCGCTTGCCAAGTCAATCTACTGGTCCATCCGTCAATAATCTGGACGATGGCGGCAATGTCCGCGTCCGTCAGGTTCGGGGCGCGTTTACGTCTACCCATTGTCGCCCCGCTTGTCTTCAAGGAGGCCCCGCGCCATGTTTAGGGCCGGACTTGCGGTCGGCGGGGCTATGTTGATCCCGTGTTCCGCGGCGGCGGTGACGACGCGGGACGGTCCACCGACGCTCACGCGGATGATGCTGCCGTCTGGCACTTTGGGGTCTTCGAGGACGATTAACAGGGCTTCCAGCCGCGCCACGGTTTCGGTGTGGGCTTCCACCCAGCGGTCCGCGCCCCAAGCCTCGGCGGTCACGCCATCGCGAGCGCGGGCAAGCAGGGTCCGAGCCTCGGTTAGCCTTTCCCGGACCGCCTCGGTCTTGTGCCGGTTGCCTTTGACGCAGAAATGCTCTGTACACCGCAGGCAGTCCATGTGCAATTCGCAGGGCGCGACAGCGAAGTCATGAAGGCAGAAGCCGATCTCGGTGGTATGCGCCGTCGGTGCCGCCAAGCGGGCGTAATGCTCGCGGGTTACCGGATCCTTGATGCGGATCTCAGCCGGCAGCCCGAAAAGCCCTGATGCATCGCCGACCTTGGCGTGCACGCGAGCCAGAAGCTCACCTGCACTCTCATGATCGTAGGTCGGGTTCTGGGAGAAGTCCTGGCGACCGCTCCACCTAGCGATGGCAAACTGTGACGCCCCGCCCTTCTGCGCCATGGTGTTCAGCAGATGGCGGAACTGATGGGTCGTCACGATTATCGGTGAGCCGTCCGGTTCTTTGAAACCTAAGCGTTCGAACACGGAGCTCGTTCCGTACTGCACGCGGGCGCCAAACCCGTCGGCGATATGTCCATGCGTGACCCGCTCGATCATGCATGGCATCGGTGGCGTTTCTCGGAACTGGTGCTTGAGGACCACGAAAAGCGCCTCGCTGTACGAGGTCCCCGATGTCCCATCGAAGACCGGAAAGTCAGGGGGCAGGTCCGCGAGGATCTTGTCTTCCACATCGGCGAAGTGCACCAAACCTTGCTTGAATGGGAGGTGGTGGTTCCTGCAGAAGCTGAGACCGCTGTTTCCGCCGAGCAGTTCAGTCAGATCGTCTAGGTGCATGCGTCCCTTCGAACGGAGATGTTCTAGCCCAGGGGGAAGATAAAGCTTCCGATTGGCCTCGTACCACGCCGCGACCCGCCTAGCCTGGGCGGTCTCCCGGCGGATGTTGGCGATCGCCCGCTTGACGGTATCGACCATGGAAGCGATGACCCATTTCACTTGGGGGTCGCCACCCTTGGCCGCCCACCACCGGACGCCATAGAGATCCGGGTCGCCGCCGGGCGGGGGCGGCGCTTCGCAGTTCTCCGGCAGCGTCAGTAGCTCAGCGATACGCGCCGGCACGGATTGCAGGATGGCGCCGACCGAGGTTTGGATCACATCCCTGGGTTTGGTGGCGACGTTGAACGCGTCCGGCAACGCCCAAAGGGCAGCCTGGGAGGGAAGCTTTGTTGCGCGTTTCTCCGCGAATTCCTCGCCGACGCGGGTACCTTCGAGGGGGCGCTTCAGGGGCGAGCGCCAGCCGATTGCCCCTGGTATCAGCCGGTGTCCGTCGAGAAACTCGGCGGTCATCTCGATGTTGACCCCGACACGGTACGCGGTCGAAGGTTCGAAGCGCTCCTTTACCAGTTCGGACGCTTGGTTCAGCAGGTCGCCGGTAATTGCAGTGGGGTCGGCCGTATTGCCGCCCTGTGTCGCGCGGAGCACATGTTCGATGGCCCGGAGCGCCGCCATGCGCGGGGCCGGGTTTTTTGTTGGCTTGAGTCCATGCTGATAGCGGATGTAGGCCTTGGCGAAGCTTTTGAAAGGTTCTGCCATAGGCTCGCTTTGCTGGTCTCGACCGGTCGTCAGCAGGGTGCAGAAGCTTATTCGTTCAGTCTTGCTGGCGGCGCGCCGATCGGATGATTCCGTGATGTCCCAGACATCGGCATCGAAATCGAGGTTGGCGCCGAAAACGGTCAGCTCGGTTCGGCATGCGTTGAGGAATGCGGCGAGGTTGTCCGCGGCTTTCAGATGAGACTTGGGAACGAAATGATGAATTTTACCCATGGTTCGCCTCCCCGCGCCTGCGCTGTTCGCAGCGCCGGACGACTTCGGCCACAGCCAGAATTGTCCTGCGGTTGATGGTCGCTATCCGCTCATCCACTAGGTTGAGAAGCCTGTCCTCTTCGGCAAGCAGATAGTCGAGGACGGCCTCATGAGGCCCGTCCACCCAGGCATTGAATTGGCCACAGGTGTAGCAGGCGATTGGTGCCGAAAACGCACAATGGCTATGTTGACCGCAGGAGCCGACAGGTTTGGTCGGGTCGAATCGCGGGTCGGCAATTCGCGGCCTGCGCGGGTCATCGCTTGACCCGACCGTGCCAGCAAAGGCTTGAGCGATGGGCGCCATCTGCATGGCGATTGCCTTGTCTATGCGCTTGATGATCTCCGGCCGGGCCTCGACATAGACCTGGACATTCTGCGTGTCGGTGTGGTCGAGCATCTCCGCGATGATAAGAGTTCCGTGCCCTTCGACAGCCGCCCTCGTGCCAAGCGTGCGACGGAAACGTGTCGGCATAATCTGGATCGGCTCACCTGTCCTTTCCGACCTGGGAGCGATGTGGGCGAAGGCGCGGATAATCCTGTTCGACAACGCGGCCGCAGGGAGATGCCATTCTAAGCCCTGGGGAGCCGTCGGATTGCCCGTTTCAGCCGGAAACATGGGCGCCGTCGCGGGGTCCTGGCCACGCGCCACGAAAGCTGTGCGCGTCCGTTCGGCGTGCTCCGCGAGAAGCGCCCCGATGTCGGATATGATCGGGCGTCGCTTGAAGGCGCTCCTTGGGGCGGCTCCCCGCTGCTTGGCCCGGGGAACATTGAGCCAGTAGGATTTCGAGCCGTCCGCGTTGTCGACTGCCGCGAGGTCGCACACCTTAAGCAAGGCGATTTGGACCGGTCGCGACCCCAGCAACATGAACAGCCGCGTCACGAGATAATCCTCAAGACTGAGGTCCTTCTTACGAAAGCCCTCGGTGAGGCCCGCGTGGATGGCCTCGAATTCGAGATCGGTGAACGGACCATTCTCGGGATCCATGGTGAGGACTGCCTCGCCCTTGCGGTTTCCGCTCAGGCGCACCTTCCGGAGGTAATCGATGGCGCTGGGATCGACACCAGGATAGCCGAAGGCGTGCCATTTCTTCAGGGAACCGGCTAGCGACGCCAGGTAGTATTCCCTTTCTTTGCCCAGACTATCCCGATAGCCCATCAGATGCATGTTCGTGATGTTGTCGATCGGGCCTCCGGTGCGGGCAAGCATCTCGTCGAAAAAGTGCTTCGCATACTTGTAGATGTTGCCCGCGTGATCGGCAGCCCGGTGCTGCACATACCAGGACAGCACCATCTTGAACGAGGGAATCAAGGAAGGATCAGCGCCCGTAAGGGTCAAAAAATCAAAGCGAATGGGTTGGGTGGCCCCCCACACCTCCCAGACGTCGTGGTTGGGATGAAAGATTCCTCCGGCGAAGGTTCTTGCCGGCCCGGGCAGAACGCGTTCCGCCGCCCATGCTGTCCTATTTCCGCTCATCGTCGCCCTCTGGCCCTTTCTTGAAGATTCGCTCTTGCATGGCGAGCATTTGCTTCGCGGCCTGATCGCGAACATGTCGGCGGGTATAGACCGCCGCGGAGTTCGAGGTTTCGGACCAGCCCTGCAAGTAGCTCCGAACCTTCTTTTCGGTCGTCTCGGGGACCTTCTTCTGGTCCATCAGTGCCGAAAAGCGGTCGTTCCAGCTGTGGCGGAGCAGGTGCGGGGTGACCAAGAACCCGAGGGCGGCGCTGAGGTCACGGAACACCTTGGTCAGACCCGAAAGGGAGAGCGGCCGGCCAGTTCGCACGTCAACGAACAGGAACGGATGTTTGGTGGCGCTCGGGATGGCGCCACGGACCTCGAGGATGTAGCGCTCGGTGTCCTGGAAGATGGCGGTCATCGGAAGATTGCGCCCTTTCGTTTTCACGAGGGGCTGACGAGCCCTCGGATCGTCCGGCGAATCGGGCCGTCGCTTGATGGAAACCTCCTGGGACATCGCCTTGATGTCGGGGATGCGGACTGCGAGAAGCTCGCCGCGGCGGATGCCCAACCCCAATAGCCACTGGACGATGAGTCGGTTTCTGATTCGCGCTCGGCCATCGGTCCACGGGTTGTTGGACGCCTCAGGGTCGATGACCTCCAGAAGCTGCTGGATGTGCTCTTCGGACAAGCCTTCAGGCAATTGACTCGTGTCGTGGCGGCCGGTCGAGGGTACGCGCGCATCGATACCTTCGATAAACCGTTGAAGAGCGTCGCGGTATGCAGCGATCTCCGAATCTTCAATCAATTGGCCAATTCGCCGTTCGGCGAGCCATTTAATATAGTCGCGTATAGCGCGCAGTCGCGTTCCGGCACTGGCGGGGTCGACAGCCGGAGTTTCTGCCGCGTTCAACCGGGCGCGGAAGCGCTCAAGTGATCTCGGACCGCCCGCAGATGCTGCCGGTTCGGGTCGATCGCGGCGATTGGCGAGTGAACTGATCAAAGACTTGATCGGCCGTCCCGCCGCCTCGACGAGGGCATCCAGTTCATGCGGAGCGAGGAGGCTCCCCATCCATATGCGTTGATCGAGATCGATGCCTTCGACCTCGGCGAAGACCAGAAGGTGCATGATGGCCCGGAGGTGCCGCTCAATCGTCGCTGCAGCCTGCGACCGACCTCGGACCTGAGTCGAAATGTAGACGCTGGGGTCGAACAGGGGCATGCCGTTCGCTCGATGGATGAGGACCGGCAGCCGTTCGCCGTCGGCGGCCACCACCATCTTCGTCCGGTAAGGATTCTCCATTATTGACGCCTTCCTCATGGTAATTATAACCACAAGGACTTTATGGACATGAGGGGCTGGAAAAGCAATACAAAAATGGCGGATGCCTTAAGGCACCCGCCACCCTTATTTACACGTTCTGTTTAGTGTTCCTCAGAACGGGATCTCGTCGTCGAGATCGCCGCCCGGGCTGCGCGGGCCGGAGGAGGGCGAAGGTTCGCCGCTGGGGGCGCCCCAGTCGGGCTCTTCGCCGCCGTAACCACCGCCCGAGGGAGCGGCACCTTCGCCGCCGCCGCGTCCGTCGAGCATCATCAACTCGCCGCGGAAGCGCGACAGCACGATCTCGGTCGTGTACTTCTCGACCCCGTCGTTGCCGGTCCACTTACGGGTCTGGAGCTGGCCCTCGACGTAGACCTTCGAGCCCTTGCGCAGATACTTCTCGGCGACATCGGCAAGATTGGGATTGAAGATCACCACCCGGTGCCATTCCGTCTTCTCGCGCCGCTCGCCGGATTGGCGGTCCTTCCAGTTCTCGGACGTGGCGAGGGTGAAGTTGACGATCTTGGAGTTGTCCTGGGCGCGGCGTACCTCGGGATCACGACCGAGGTTGCCCACCAGAATGACCTTGTTCACGCTGCCTGCCATGAAAGCCCCCGTCCGGCCGGAAAGTTCATCGTTCGTTCGGGATATTGGACCGATCGCGGGGGGCAATCAAGAAGACTGAACGCCGAGGGCGGAGATGCGGCCCGGGCTCCGCCCCCTTTCTTTCCTCATCTCTCCTTGGGACGCAGGTCACGCACCCGCACCGCCTTGCCCTCCGAACGCGGCAGCTCGCCGGGGCTGAGCACGATCACCCGGCAGCTCACGCCGACCATCGACTTGATAG
Source organism: Rhodospirillales bacterium (assembly GCA_018432935.1). Lineage (GTDB taxonomy): Bacteria > Pseudomonadota > Alphaproteobacteria > Rhodospirillales > Shumkoniaceae > JAHDSF01. The sequence continues at coordinate 35,402 of JAHDSF010000002.1, forward strand.
TGTGCTGCACGTCCTTGGCCAGCCGCGGGTAGTCGTCGACGTGCACGCCGGCGGTGGCCTCGACCTCGACGGTCAGGGCGTCGAGCGAGCCCTCGCGCTGGACCACCAGCTGGTAGTGCGGCTGGATATTGGGCCGTCCCAACAGCACCGCTTCGATCTGGGAAGGGTAGACGTTGATGCCGCGGATGATGAGCATGTCGTCGTTGCGGCCGGTGACGCGCAGGATACGCAGGTGGGTGCGGCCGCAGATGCAGGGTTCGGTGGTGATGCGGGTGATGTCCCGTGTGCGGTAGCGGATCATCGGCTGCGCCCACTTGGCGAGCGTGGTGATGACCAGCTCGCCGCTGCGGCCCTCGGGCACGCGCTCGCCGGTGTCGGGGTCGATCACCTCGAACAAAAAGCAGTCTTCCCAACCGTGCAGTCCGTTGCGGCCCTCGGCGCACTCCGAGGCGACGCCGGGGCCGATGATCTCGGACAGCCCGTACATGTCGCACGAGATGATGCCGAGGCGCTCGTCGAGGGCACGGCGCAGCCCCTCGCTCCACGGCTCGGCGCCGAACATGCCGACCCGCAACGGGCCCTTGCCGAGATCGATGCCCATCCGCAACGCCGTCTCGGCGATGTTGAGGGCGTAGGAGGGAGTCGAGAACAAGACTGTCGCCCCGAAGTCCTTGAGCAGCATGATCTGGCGCTCGGTGTTGCCGCCCGATACCGGGGTCACCGTACAGCCCAGGCGCTCGGCGCCGTAATGGAAGCCGAGCCCGCCGGTGAACAGGCCATAGCCGTAGGCATTGTGGACGACGTCCTCCGGACCTACGCCGGCGGCGCGGATGCAGCGCGCCATCACGCTGGTCCAGGTTTCGAGATCGTCGCGGGTGTAGCCGACCACGGTCGGCTTGCCGGTGGTGCCGGACGAGGCATGGACGCGCACCACCTGTTCCCGCGGTACGGCGAACATGCCGAAGGGATAGTTGTCGCGCAGGTCGTTCTTGACGGTGAACGGGAAGCGGACGAGATCGTCAAGCGAGTTCAGATCGTCAGGGCGGACGCCGATCGCGTCGAAGCTCTTGCGATAATGGGAAACGTTCTCGTAGGCGTGCCGCAGGGTCCTTTTGAGCTTTTCCAGCTGAAGGGCGGCAAGACGCTCGCGCGGCATGGTCTCGATCGCGGGCTCATGCATGTGCGAAAGCAGGCTCGGCGTGTGATCCATTCGTCCTCTCGGTTCCCGACACAACACATCCCGGCGGCGGGGGCGCTGCCGTTGATCAACTTGGTTCTGTCCCGACGCGCCCTATCGCGCCGCTTGGATCTGGACCGGACCTGTCGTCCGAGAGGTGAGGCGGAATGTACGCGAACCATCCGGCGAATGTCACCAGGGAAGTTGTGGGTATAAAGCTGGCCCTTTCCCGTACCGGATGAAGGGTTTTGCCGTTGATCGCGGCGATCCGACCGTGCATTCTGTCCCCAATCAGGTCAACCGGCCTCACAAACACGACAGGGAGCCGATCATGCACGCAGAGTGTTCGCGTGGCCTGGGGTCCGCCCTCGTCGGACTCGCGGCGATGGTGATCGCCGCGTCCGCAGCGGTGGCAGCCGATCCGATCCGGATCGGATCGTTTCTCTCGGTGACGGGAGGGGCGTCGTTCCTGGGCGATCCCGAGCTGAAGACGCTCGAGATGTACATCGACAAGGTCAATGCCGGGGGCGGCGTCCTCGGCCGCACGCTGGAGCTTGTCCATTACGACGTCGGCGACGACGTGACCAAGGCCCGGACGGCGGTCAAGCGTCTCATCACCAATGACAAGGTCGACCTCATCATCGGCGGTTCCTCGACCGGAACCACGATGGCGGTGGTGCCGCTGGTGGAGAAGGAGGAGATCCCGTTCATCTCGCTGGCGGCCGCGGTGGTCATCATCGATCCCGTCAAGAAGTGGGTGTTCAAGGTCGCCCATACCGACCGCATGGCCTGCGGCGCAGTATTCCGCGACATGAAGAAGCGGGGTCTGAACGACATCGCGCTGCTTTCGGGGACCGATGCCTTCGGTCAGTCGATGCGCACCCAGTGCCTCGATCTGGCGGGAAGCCTCGGTATCCGCGTCCTCGGCGACGAGACCTTCGGGCCCAAGGACACCGATATGACGCCGCAGCTCACGAAGCTGCGCTCGGTCGCCGGGGTGAAGGCGTTCTTCATCGCCGGCTTCGGGCAGGGACCGGCGATCGCCAACAAGAACTACCGCCAGCTCGGCATGACCCTGCCGCTGTACCAGTCCCACGGCGTCGCCTCCAAAAGCTTCATCGAACTGGCCGGCGAGTCCGCGGAGGGCGTCCGCCTGCCGGCGGCTGCCCTGCTGGTAGCCGAGAAGCTGCGTGCGAACGATCCGCAGAAGCCGGTGGTGACGGCGTACAAGACCGCCTACGAGAGCAAGTTCGGGCCGGTGTCGACGTTCGGCGGCCATTCCCACGACGCTCTCTTGATCGCGGTGGACGCCATCAAGCGTGCCGGCGGCGTCGACAAGCCGAAGCTGCGCGACGCCATCGAGAAGACCTCGGGCTTCGTCGGCACAGCCGGCATCGTCAGGATGTCGGCCGCCGATCACATGGGTCTCGACGCCTCCGCATTCCGGATGCTCGAGATCCGCAACGGCGACTGGGTCGTCATCGAGTGATCGTTCGGCAGGTCCCGGCGCGCTCGCGGCCGGCCTGCCGAAAACTGGGGTGACGACATGGGCGTCGAATTCCTGCAGTTCCTGCTGTCGGGGCTGACCGTGGGCGCGACGTACGCCCTGGTCGGCCTCGGGTTTTGGATCATCCACACCGCCTGCGGCGTGATCAACTTCGCCCAGGGCGAGTTCGTCATGCTGGGCGGCATGGCCACCGCGGCGTTCCTCGGTCTCGGCATGCCGCTGCCGGTCGCCATCATGCTCGCCCTCGCGGTCGCGGTCGTCGCCGGGCTGCTGCTCGAGCGGTTGGCGGTGGAGCCGACGCGCAACGGCTCGGTGGTCACTCTCATCATCATCACGATCGGAGCCTCGATCTTCTTCCGAGGCCTGGTCCAGGTGGTGCTCGACAAGGACTTCCACCCCCTGCCGGCCTTTTCTGGCGAAGAGCCGATCCTGATCGGCGGCGCTGCGGTGATGCCGCAGAGCCTGTGGGTGGTCGGGGCGACGGCGGCGGTCGTGCTGGGGCTGTGGCTGTTCTTCGAGCACTCGCTGCACGGCAAGGCGGTGCGCGCGGCGGCCGCCAATCTGCTGGCGGCCCGGCTGTGCGGCATCCGGGTCCGGTTCGTGCTGCTGCTGAGCTTCGGGATGTCGGCGCTGCTCGGCGCCATCGCAGGCGTGCTTATCGCGCCGATTTCGGCCACCTACTACGAGGTTGGCATCATGCTGGGCCTCAAGGGCTTCTGCGCGGCCATGCTGGGCGGTCTGCGCAGCGGCTGGGGGCCGGTCGTAGGCGGCCTCGTGCTCGGGGTGGTGGAGGCGATGGGCGCGGGCTATCTCGCCTCGGCTTACAAGGACGCGGTCGCCTTCGTCATCATCCTGCTGGTGCTGATGTTCATGCCGCGCGGCCTTCTCGGCCGCGGCGCGAGGAGCGAACGGGTATGAGGAGGTGGCTTTTCGCGCCGCGCACTGGCGGCTTCCTGGTCTTCCTCGTGCTGGCGGTCGCGCTTCCCTTCGTGCTGCCCAACGCGTTCTTTCTCGACGTCGCCATCCTGGCGCTGTTCAACGCCTCGATCTGCGTCGGGCTCAACCTGCTGATCGGCTACGCCGGGCAGATCAGCCTGGGCCATGCCGGGTTCCTCGGCATCGGCGCCTACGCCAGCGCGATTCTGACCGGCACGTTCGGATGGCCGGCGCCGCTCGCCCTGGCTGCCGGGGCCGCCGCCTCGGGGCTGCTGGCATTCGCGGTGGCGCGGCCGATCCTCCGCCTGCGCGGCCACTACCTGGCGATGGCGACGCTCGGGCTGGGGGTGATCGTGTCGATCGTCGCCAATACCGAGCGCGAACTGACCGGTGGGCCGGACGGAATGGCGGTGGAGCCGCTCAGCTTCGCCGGCTTCGTCGTCGAGGGCGAGGCGGCGTGGTATTGGCTGGCGCTGGTGCTGCTGGCCGCCACCGTGTGGCTGACCATCAATCTCGTCGATTCGCCGCTCGGCCGCGGGTTACGGGCGGTGCACGGCTCGGAGGTGGCGGCCCGCGCCTGTGGCGTCGACACCGACCGCTACAAGGTGATCGCCTTCACCGTATCGGCGGTCTACGCCTCGGTGGTCGGCAGCCTGGGAGCCCACTATGTCGGCTTCATCACGCCCGCCGATGCCGGCTTCATGCGCTCGGTCGAATACGTCACGATGGTCGTCCTGGGCGGCATGGCGTCGACCTTCGGCGCGGTGGTCGGGGCCGTTATCCTGACCGCGCTGCCGCAGCTTCTGTCCAGCTTCCAGGATTACGAGCATCTCGTCTTCGGGCTGATCCTGATGCTGACCATGATCTTCCTGCCGCGCGGCGTCGTGCCCAGCTGCGCAGCCCTGTTCCGCCGCCGGAGGGCGCCATGAACGTGCTCGAGGTCAGGGGGCTGTCGCGGGCCTTCGGCGGGGTCCATGCCGTCCGCGAGCTTTCGTTCGCGGTCGCGGAAGGCACCGTGCATTCGCTGATCGGTCCCAACGGGGCCGGCAAGACCACCGTGTTCAACCTGATCTCCGGCATCTATGCGCCCTCGGCCGGACAGGTTTATCTGGGCGGCGCCGAGATCACCGATCTGGCAGCTCATCGGCGGGCCGCGCTGGGCTTGGCGCGGACATTCCAGAACCTCCAGGTGTTCGCCAACATGACGGCGCTCGAGAACGTCCTGGTCGGGCTGCACATGCGCCTCGACATGGGGTTGCTGCCGCAACTCCTGCGCTCGCCGGCCTTGCGCGGCCGCGAGCGCGAGGCACGGGCGGAGGCCCGCGAACTGATGCGCTTTGCCGGGGTCGAGCGGTACGCCGACGCGTTCCCCGCCTCGATGCCGTTCGGCGCCCTGAAGCGGCTGGAGATCGCGCGTGCGGTCGCATCGCGGCCCAGGCTGTTGCTGCTCGACGAGCCGGCCGCCGGCCTCAACCAGACCGAGACCGAAGACATCGACCTGCTGATCCGCAAGATCGGCGATTCGGGGGTGACGGTGCTGCTGGTCGAACACGACATGCGGCTGGTGATGAAGATCTCGGACCGTATTCTGGTCCTCGACAACGGGCGCAAGCTGGGGGAGGGGACTCCGGCCGAGGTGCGTCGGGATCCTCAGGTGATCGCTGCCTACCTCGGCGCCGCCGCGCTGGGACCGAAGGCGGGGGACATCCATGCCGAATAGCGCCGCGCCGCTGCTGGCGGTAGCCGAACTCGACGTCCATTACGGCGGCATCCAGGCACTCCGCGGAGTCGCCATCGAGGTCCACAAGGGCGAGCTGGTTGCCCTGGTCGGCAACAACGGGGCGGGCAAATCGACCCTGTTGCACGCGCTTTCCGGCATCGTCGAGGCAAGTCGCGGAAGCATCCGCTTCGCCGGTCGCGACATTGCTGCAGCCTCGGCCGACGCGCGCGTGCGCATGGGTATCGTTCAAGTGCCGGAAGCCCGCCAGGTGTTCGGACCGCTCAGCGTCGAGGACAACCTCCGCCTCGGCGCCTTCACGCGCCACGGCGCCGCGCAGATTGCGCGGGATATCGAAAGGACCTACGCCCTGTTCCCGGTGCTGGCGGAGCGGAGGCGTCAAGCTGCCGGAACCCTGTCGGGGGGGCAGCAGCAGATGCTGGCGATTGGCCGCGGGCTGATGGCCGATCCCCGGCTGCTGCTGCTCGACGAGCCGAGCATGGGGCTGGCCCCCAACGTCGCCGATGAGACCTTCGAGAAAATCGGCGATCTCAAGGGCGCCGGGGTGACCATCCTGCTGGTCGAGCAGAACGCCTCGTCGGCCCTTTATATCGCCGACCGCGGCTATGTGCTGGAGACCGGCTCGGTTGCGTTGAAGGGCAGTGGCCGCGAGCTGCTCGCCGACGAAGCTGTGCGCAAAGCCTACCTCGGGATGTAGGAATCGCAGTCTGTCCGTGCCATCTGCTGGGTTGGCGATTTCGGCAGTGGAAGCAGGTCGGAGACTAGGGTATGACGTATTCAGCGATCGCAGAGTCAAGAACAAGCGCCGAATATGGAGCGTCACCCCGTCCCAACCGAAACACGGCGGTTTGGTGATCGCATTGCCGACGAGGTGATGCTTCTCGACATGCTGGCGGTGGGGGTCGTTCACCTCAAGGACGACGTGATCGTCAGGGTGAACCCCGCGTTCCGGCAGATTGCCGGCTTTGGCGAGCAGGGCCTTCTCGGCGCTGCCTTCTCCTCGCTTTTCGCCCGCGGCGAGGATGCCGAGAGCTTTCGGCGCGCCTGGGCCGAGGCCAGCGCCCGCGGCGAGGGGCTGTACGTCGAATATCTCCTGCGCAAAGCCGGCGGCGGCGCCTTCTGGGCACGGCTTTGCGGTCGTGCCCTTGGCGAGGCGCCGAACGAAAGCGCATGGACGATCGAGGATTCCGGCGAACGCCGCGAGTTGCGCAACAAGCTGCGGCTTTCCGAAGTGATCTTCGAAGCGACGGCCGAAGGCATCTATATCAACGACCGCGAGAACCGAATCGTCGCCACCAATCCCGCCTTCACGGCCATCACCGGCTACTCCCAGGAGGAGGTGATCGGCCGCGACCCGTCGTTCCTGCATGCCGAGGCCGAGGACGGCTCGTTCACCGACGAGATCTGGTCGGTGCTGGAGGCGCGGGGGCGTTGGGAAGGGGAGGTGCTGCAGCGGCGCAAGAACGGCGAGGTGTTTCCGGAGCACCTCTCGGTCGTTCCGCTGCGCGGCGCCGGCGACGAAATCTCGGCCTACGTCGCGCTGTTCAGCGATATGTCAAAGCGCAAGCAGGACGAGGAGCGGATCAATTTCCAGGCGAACTACGACGCGCTGACAAACTTGCCGAACCGGCGTCTGTTGCACGACCGGCTTGGCCGGGCCATCGCGGTGGCGGCGCATTCGCAGTCCCGCACTGCGGTCCTCTACATGGACCTCGACAACTTCAAGTTCGTCAACGACAGCCTCGGCCACAGCGCAGGCGATTTGCTGCTGGTCGACATGGCGCGCCGGATGAAGGCCTGCCTGCGCGAGCAGGACACGATCGGCCGTCTCGGCGGCGACGAGTTCCTCGTCGTGCTGCCCCAGATCGGCATGGTCGCCGAGGCCTCGGCGATCGCGCAAAGGATCCTCGATGCGGTGGCGCGCCCGATCGCGATCAAGGAGCGCGATCAGGACATCGTGGTGACGATCAGCATCGGCATCTCGGTGTTTCCGGAGGACGGCAAGACTGCCGACGACCTGATCCGCAGCGCAGACACCGCCGCGAACCACGCCAAGCGGGCGGGCCGCAACGTCTTCCAGTTCTTCACCGGCGACATGAACCTGCGGGCGACCGAGCGGCTCAACCTCGAGAACCGTCTGCGACGAGCCCTCGACCGCGAGGAGCTTGTCCTCTACTACCAGCCCAAGGTCAGCCTGCGGCACGGGCGGATCGTCGGCGTCGAGGCGTTGGTCCGGTGGGACTGCCCCGGCGAGGGGCTGATTCCGCCGGATAAGTTCATTCCGCTCGCGGAGGAGACCGGGCTGATCATCCCGATCGGCGAATGGGTGCTGCGGACGGCCTGCCGCCAGGCACGGAAATGGCAAGAGGCCGGACTGCCGCCGATCCTCACGGCGGTCAACATGTCGGCCCGTCAGCTCGCCAAGGACGGCATCTACAAGGATATCATCGACATTGTCGACAGCTGCGGCCTGGCGCCCAACTACCTCGAGCTGGAAATCACCGAAAGCTCGTTGATGGAACGGGCGGAAGAGGCGATCGCGCTGCTGCGCGACCTGCGCGACATGGGCATCCATCTGACTGCCGACGACTTCGGGACCGGGTATTCGTCGCTCAGCTATCTTCGCACTTTCCCGCTCGACGCGCTCAAGATCGACCGCGCCTTTGTCGCGGACATCGGCAGCAGCGGGGGCGGCGGCGCCATGCTTGCGGCCGCAGTGATCGCCATCGGCCAGAGCCTGGGTCTGCGGGTGATCGCAGAGGGCGTCGAAACTGCCGAGCAACTCGCCTTCCTGCGTCAGCAATGGTGCGACGAGATCCAGGGCTATTTCTTCAGCCGGCCGCTGCCGGCCGAGAAGTTCGAGGCGATGCTCAAGGAAAACCGGCGCCTCTGAGACGCCATCCGCCGACGACACTCCGGAGATCGATGTGGGACGGGAGAAGCTTTCCAGGGACGATATCGCACGCCGGATCGGAGCGGCCAGGCTGCTGAGCCTCGACGTCGATGGCGTGCTGACCAACGGCGAGCTCTACTATTTCGAGGACGGATCCGAGACCAGAGTGTTCAACGTCCAGGACGGCACCGGCGTCAAGATGGTCGTGAACTCCGGCTTCCCGGTCGCCCTCATCACCGGGAGCACGACGCCGAGCATCCGGGTCCGCGGCCGTCTTCTCGGCATCACCCATCTCTATACCGGCTTCGAGGACAAGGTCGGCGCGCTGGAGGAGATCTGCGGCAAGGAGGGGATCGGATTCGACGATGTCATCCACGTCGGTGACGACATCAACGACATCCCCTTGCTGGAGCGCGTCGGCTTCCCCCTCACGGTGCCGAACGCCCGCCCCGAGGTGGTCGAGCGGGCCATCTACGTCACCCAGCAGCCGGGTGGGCGCGGGGCGGTACGGGAAGTCTGCGAGCTGATCCTGAAAAGCCGGGGCCGCTGGCCGTATTAGCCGTCGGCGGGCGGGCCCTGCCAGCGGCGGAAGAGATCGTGCTCGATCGCAAACAGGTCGAGCGCCTTGCCGACGCTGTGGCGGACGATGTCGTCGACGGTCTGCGGCCGATGGTAGAAGGCGGGGACCGGCGGCAGGATCACCGCGCCCATGTCGGCGGCCTTGAGCATGAGCTCGAGATGGCCGCGGTGCAGGGGGGTCTCCCGGACCATCAGCACCAGCAGCCGGCGCTCCTTCAGGGTCACGTCGGCGGCACGCGCGACCAGGTTGTCGGAATGGGAATTGGCGATCGCCGACAGCGTCTTCATCGAGCAGGGCGCGACGATCATGCCGCGGGTCCTGAACGATCCGCTCGAGACCGCAGCCGCCATGTCGGAGGCGTCGTGCACGACGTCGGCGAGGTGCAGAACGTCGTCCAGCGTATACGTGGTCTCGAGGGCGATGGTCCGCTCCGCGGCCCGGCTGAGGACGAGGTGCGATGGCACCCCCACCGCCCGGAGGGCCTTAAGCGTTTCAATGCCATAGATCGGGGCGCTCGCTCCCGAGAGGCCGACCACGACCGGATACTGCATCAGGCCACTCCGCACTCTGCGCTGCGTTGATGATGGCCGGACGCACGCTCCTCGGCAAGCGTCCGCTTGGGTTGTGTTGCCTGTCCGATGCCGGTATAGAGAAAGAATGCTTACGCTTCGCCGTCTCGCGCTGATCGGCATCATGGGCCTGGCTGCCGGTTGCAGCAGCCTCCCGGAACCCTTCGTGTTCCGGCCGCGCGAGTTCGATCGCACGCTGCCGACCTTCGGACAGGAGCCGACGGACCTGACCGAGGTCGTTGTCTGCTATAACAGTCGCAACGCGACTCCGCAGGCGGTGAACGCCCTGGCCGCGGAAAGCTGCGGCCGCTACGGCAAGCGGGCGGTGTTCACGCATCACCGGGTCCTCGCCTGCCCGTTGCTGACTCCGGCCGCCGCCCACTACAACTGCGCGCCGTGACTCCCGGCCCGGAATCGCGGTAGGGGGCGGCCGTGGAATTCGCCCTGCGCGCCGCTGTGCTGCTCGCTCTCGTCTATGGAGCCTTGGTGGCGCTGCTCTATCTGGGGCAGCGGAGCCTGATGTACTTTCCCGACGGGAACCGCCCCGACAAGGCGGCCGCCGGGCTGCCCCAGCTGGCCGAAGTGCGGCTGCGGACAGCGGACGGCCTCGAGCTCCTGGCCTGGCACCGGGCACCGGATGGCGAGCTGCCGACCTTCGTGTACTTCCACGGCAATGCCGGCAGCATCCAGCACCGCGGCTTCAAGCTGCGGCCCATCGTCGAGCGGGGGTTCGGGCTGCTCGCCGTCGAGTACCGAGGCTACGGCGGCAATCCGGGCCGGCCCAGCGAACTGGGATTGCGACGAGACGGCCAGGCGGCGCTCCGCTTCCTGGAGGAGCGGGGGACGCCCGCCGACCGCATCGTGCTGTACGGTGAATCGCTGGGCACCGGCATCGCCACCGCGATGGCGCACGAGATGGCGGGGCGCGGCACCCCGGCCCGCGCGCTGGTTCTGGAGGCGCCCTTCACTTCCATCGCAGACATCGCGGCCGCTCAGTTCCCCGTATTCCCGGTCAGGCTGCTGCTCAAGGATCGCTTCGACAACCGCTCGCTGATCTCCGAGATCGGCTGTCCGCTCTTGATCCTGCATGGCGGCAGGGATGCCGTGGTGCCGGTCGGACACGGGCAGGCCTTGTTCGCCGCTGCGATTGCACCGAAGCGGCTGGAAATCCTGGAAGCGGCGGGACACGAAGACGTCCACCAGCAGGGCGGCCTGGTGGCGGTGTGGCAATTCCTCGGCGAGCCGGCTTCCGCCGAACCGTGATTGCGTTTACGCATTCGTAAAACTTTAGGATTAATATCCGCAACCTGTTGGAATCTGCCCGCTTTTCAGACAAATTCCGCGTTCTCCGTTGCGGCGTCGCAACGAAGAGCATAGAATAAGGCGTGTGCCCATGCGCGCACGCCCGCTTTGGATATGGCGACGATGAGCCAGTTGACGCGAACGGCAGCCGCCAATTCGGTTGCGGCACCCAGCGTCCCCCGTGTTCCCACGGGGGCGCGGTCGGTCGCGTCGCTGGAGTCGGGCCCAGTCGAGGAACTTAGCCCCAAGGCCGGCGTCTCCTACGAAGAAACCGAGTATCTGTTCCAGGATTACGGCCAGCAGAGCCACGCCGGCGCGCGGAAGCCGCCGCCGCGGGGCGTGCCGTCGCTGGTCGACAGCACCAGCGAGACCTTCGCTTCGTTTGTCGAGATGTTCAACGGCGACGGACAACGCTCGACCCGCAAGGTGTCGGCCTTCGGGATGACGCTCTCGCAGGCGATCCGGACCTACGAGCTGACTGCCCGGGTCACCGCCGGGACGATGCAGTCGGCGCGCGGCGGCCATTACAGCTTCCACCTCTGATCGGGGTTTGCCCGCGGTACGGCACGGCGCTATTCTGCGCCCGTCCGATATCGTGCGAGAGTCTCCCGAGCGATGAAGCCGACGGCGGTTGAGACCACCTTCGACGTAGCCTTCTGGTTTGCCGATACGGCCCTCAATCACAACGAGTATCTGCAGCCGCAGAAGATGCAGCGGCTGCTGTTCCTGGCACAGGCGTACTTCGCCGTGCTCTACAAGGGGCGCAAGCTGATGCCGGCCTTCTTCATTGCCGACGAGGCGGGGCCGATCGAACCCACCATCTACAAGGCCTTCCAGAGGGGTCGGCCGGACGTCGATTCCGTGTACTTCCTGGATCCCGACGCCGAGGAGTTCCTGACCAACCTGTGGCGCAAGTTCGGCCACCATTCCGCCGACCACCTGACCCGCATCACCAAGGCCACCTCGGCCTATCGCGAGGCCTACCGCAGCGGACCCAAGTCCGAGATCACTTTCGAGGCGATGCGCCAGGCGTTCACGCGGGCGGAAACGACCCCGGCGGCGGCGCAGGTCGCCAAGCCGAAGGTCATGCGGACCCAGGAGGGCAAGCCGGTGGTAGTCAAGGCTTGGGCGCCCAAGCCCCTGACGCCGAAGCGTCGCGGGTCCTGAGCGCCGGCTATTCGGCCTACTGCCAAGTCAGATAGACCGCGAGATAGGCGCCGAGGAACAGGACCACCCAGATCACCATCCCCCCGGCCGCCGAGGTGCGGGCGAGCGGCCCCTGCGGGCCGTGCAGGGTTCGCACCACGCCCAGGATACCGTCCACCATCGCCAGCAACTGACGGGTCGCGGCCGCGTAGGCCTTGAGGGCGCTCTCGACCAGATCGACCGCCAGCCAGGCGAAGAACTTGCGATAGAACCAGTCGACATCGAGCGTGATGGTCAGTGTCCGCTTCATCGCCGGCAGCAGCAGGAAGAAGGCCAGCCCCGAGAAGAGCAGGAGCTGCAGCATCTGCACCACATGGCTGGCGGTATAGGGAACGTAGTCGACCGGGAATGGCAGGATGGCGTAGAGGGGGTCGGGATAGACGCCGAGGCCGATGCACAGGAACGCGAACAGCACCATCGCGTAGCGCATGTTGCGTGGCGGATCGGCGGGCCGCAGGCCGGAATCCTTCTGAAAGAAGACGAACCACGGGAACTTGATGCCGGCGTGGAGGAACACGCCCGCCGAGGCGGCCGTCAGCAGCAGCCAGGCCCAGATCATGTGCTCGTGCCCGGCGGCGTCGTTGATCATCGACTTCGAGATGAAGCCCGAGGTGAGCGGGAACGACGAAATCGAAAGGGCACCGATGATGCCGCAGACGGCGGTCAGCGGCATGCTCTGGAACAGGCCGCCGAGATCGGTGCACTTGCGCTTGCCCGTCTGGTACAGGACCGAGCCCGCCGACATCAGCAGCAGTGCCTTGTAGATGATGTGGGTGAAGGCGTGGGCGGCGGCGCCGTTGAGGGCGAGCTCGGTACCGATGCCGATCCCGGTGACCATGAACCCGACCTGGTTGATGATCGAGTACGCCAGGATCCGCCGCATGTCGTTCTCGAGCAGGGCGTAGATGATTCCGTAGAACACCATGTAGAGGCCGACGAAGACCAGGATCTCGGCCCCGGGGAAGCCGCGCAGCAGGACGTAGACCGCGGTCTTGGTGGTGAACGCCGAGAGGAACACCATGCCGCTCGGCGAGGCCTCCGGATAGGCGTCGGGCAGCCACGCCGAAAGGGGCGGGGCGCCGGCGTTGACCAGGAAGCCGGCCAGGATCATCCATGTCCCTACCGTCTCCGGCTTCATCGCGGTGAAGACGATCGAGCCGGTCTCGACAATGTGGATGACGATGCCGGTCATCAGCACCACCCCGCCCAGGAGGTGGACCATCAGGTAGCGCATCGCCGCTTTGTAGCTGGACTCGGTGCCGGCCGCCCAAAGGACCAGGGTGGAGCAGATCGCCATCAGCTCCCAGAACACGAACAGGCTGAGGAGGTCGCCGGCGAAGGCCACGCCGATCGCGCCGCCGGCATAGGCGAACGCGGCCGCCAGTTCGAGCACGCGCGCCTGGCGCAACGCGAACAGGGCGCCGGCGAATGCCATGATCGTGAAGATAGTGGCGAACAGGCGGCTCAACGCGTCCGCCTTGACTGGCTCAAGGGTGTAGTCGAGGAAGCGGACCGTGAACGCGGCTCCGTCGGGCAGCGTCCATACCAGCGCGAGCACGACTACAGGCAGCAGCAGCGCGAAGGCCGAGCGCCACGCATCCCGCAGGGTGGGCAGCAGAAGCCCGCCGAGGACGAGGACGAGGCCGGGAGGCAGCAGCAGGCTACTCGTCATAGTAGGTGTCCTTGCGCTTCAGAAAGAGCCCCAGTCCCTTGGCCACGATAACCATTGCCGCGCAGGTGGCCAGGCCGTACCACGCGAAGAAGCCGAACGAGCCGTCGATCCCGAAGTAGGGGTGCGGCGAGATGGCGAAGTCGAGCAGCACGAGCACGGCCAGGATGGCGAACCCGTACCGCCACAAGAGGCGGATGGTCGCGGGCCGGACCAGCCAGTGCAGCTCCTTCTCGGTTCTGGCGTGCATGGATCAGCCTCCGACCAGCAGGCGGGCGAGCGAGAGGGGAGCGTCGGGGAAAAGGAACAGGGCCACGGTGGCGGCCGCGGTCGCCGTCAGCGCGAAAACGCTGGTGAACGGCGCTTCGCCGTGATCGACCTTGATATGATGCTGTGCCGCTCCGGCCAGGGCCTTCTCCGGCCTGAAGAAGGCGCTGTAGACGATCGGCAGGAAATAGCCGGCGTTCAGAAGCGTGCTGACGACGATGACCGCCACCGCGACCATCTGGTGGGCCTGGACGGCACCCTGCAGGATGTACCACTTCGAGATGAAGCCGACCGTCGGCGGCAGCCCGATCATGGACAGCGAACCGATCGCGAAGGCTGCCATCGTCCACGGCATCCGGCGGCCGATGCCGTCGAGCTGGCTGACCTGGGTCTTGTGCGAGGCGACAAGGATGGCGCCGGCGGCGAAGAATAGGGTGATCTTGCCGAAGGCGTGGGCGACGATGTGGAGCGCGGCTCCCATCACCGACATCGGCGCCAGGATGGCGGCGGCGATCACTACGTACGACAGCTGGCTGATCGTCGAGTAGGCGAGCCGGAGCTTCAGGTTGTCCTGGCGCAGCGCGATGATCGAGGCGGCAATGATCGTGAAACCTGCCACATAGACGAGCCAGCCGCCGGACATCTGCTGGGCGAGGTAGTCGTAGCCGAAGATGTAGACGATCACCTTGACCACCGAGAACACGCCAGCCTTGACGACGGCGACGGCATGGAGCAGGGCGCTGACCGGAGTCGGCGCCACCATCGCGGCCGGCAGCCAGCGATGGAACGGCATCAGGGCGGCCTTGCCGATGCCGAACACGTAAAGGGCCAGCAGCACGCCCACCAGCGGCCCCTCGGCCTTGCCGGCGAGGATGCCGCCATCCTGGAAGTCGAGCGTGCCGGCAACGATGTAGGTCCAGCCGATCGCGAGCAGCTGGAACGCGATCGAGGTGCCGATCAGGATGCCCAGGTAGATGCGGCCGGCCCGCTTCGCCTCGTCGGTCCCCTGGTGGGTGACCAGCGGATAGGTGCAGACCGACAGCACCTCGTAGAACGCGAACAGCGTCAGCATATTGGCCGAGAAGGCGACACCGATCGCGCTGAAGATGGCCATCGCGAAGAAGGCGTAGAACCGGGTCTGGTTCTCCTCGTGATGCCCGCGCATGTAGCCGATCGAGTAGATCGAGGTGATGATCCACAGAAAGCTGGCGATCCCGGCGAAGGCCATGCCCAGAGGTTCGACCCGGAAAGCCAAGGCCAGGCCCGGCAGCATCTCGAACAGGGCGACTTCGGGGCGTGCTCCCGCCGCCACTGACGGGAAGATCGAAGCGACGAGCAGGAAGGTGACGAGCGAGGTCACCAAGGTGACCCCCTCGCGGACGTTGGGACGCCAGCCCGTCAAGGCGATCAGTACCATGCCCCCCAGCGGCACCAGGAGGGCTCCAACGATCGCGGCTTCGGCACTCATTGACGGTCTCCCAGCAGGAACGTGGCCGCGGCACGGGCGATGTCGACGGTCAGCGTGGAGTGGACGCCGAAGAAGACGGCGCCGCCGGTAAGGAGCCACATCGGCAGCAGCATCGAAAGCGGCGCTTCCTTGATCGGCGGCGCGCCTTCGGGCACCGGCCGGAAGTAGGCGACCTCGATGACGCGCCAGATGTAGACGACGGCCAGCAGCGAGCTCAACAGGACCAGGAGGGCGATCCACCAGGCGTCCTGCTCGAGGGCGGCGAGCACCAGGTACCACTTGCTGACGAAGCCGACGGTGAGCGGGACGCCGATCATGCTGAGCCCCGCGACCACGAATGCCGCCATTGTCACCGGCATGCGGCGGCCCATCCCGGCCATGTCCTTGATGTCGACCGAGCCGGTCCTGAACACGATGCAGCCTAGCGCCATGAACAGGGCGCCTTTCATCAGGGCATGGTTGAACAGGTGGATGATGGTGCCGGTCAGGCCGAGCACCGAGACGAAGCTGATGCCCAGCACCATGTAGCCGATCTGGGCCACGCTCGAGAACGCGAGCATGCGCTTCAGGTTCTTCTGGTAGATCGCCACCGCCGACATGGTGAACATGCCGACCAGCGCCAGCGCCATCAGGATGTCGGCGAGATGCGAGTCGATGAACAGGTCGACCCCGCCGAAGATGGTGAAGAAGACGCGCAGGAGGACGTAGACCGAGACCTTGGTCGCCGTCGCCGCCAGGAACACCGTGACCACCGACGGCGCGAAGGCGTAGGCGTTGGGCAGCCACAGGTGGAGGGGGAAGAGCGCAAGCTTGAGGCTGACGCCGCAGGTGATGAAGGCGAGGGCGGCAAGGATCGTCGTCGTGTGCGCCACGCCCGGCAGACGGCCGACCAGATCGGCCATGTTGAGGGTGCCGGTCATCATGTACATCAGGCCGACGCCGATGATGTAGAAGGTGGCGCCGAGCGTGCCCATCACGAGATAGCGATAGGCTGCCGTCAGGGCCCGGCGATCCTCGCCGAGGCTGATCAGGACGTACGACGACAGCGCCGAGATCTCGAGAAAGACAAACAGGTTGAAGGCGTCGCCGGTGATCGCGATGCCGAGCAGGCCGGTCATCGACAGCAGGTACATGGTGTAGAACAGGTAGATCCGCTCCTGCGGGATCTCCTTGGCGACGCTGACCCGCGCATATGGCATCGTGATGGCGCCGATCGCCGAAACGATGATCAGCATGAAGGCATTGAGCAGGTCGATGCGGTACTCGATGCCCCACGGCGCCTGCCAGTTGCCGATCTCATAGCTGATCGGACCGGTCTGCAGCACCTGGACGGTGAGCGCCACCGCGCAGCCGAAGGCGAACAGGGTGATCAGCTGGGCGAACGCCCAGACGATCCGGCGGTCGCGCAGGATGACGCAGATCGGCGCAGAAAGAAGCGGAATGACGATCTGCAGCGCGGGGAGATTGCTCGAAATCACGATTGCGCCTCCTCCTGCGCCTCGATCTCGTCGTCCTCGATGGTGCCGAAGGCGCGGCGGATCCGCACCACCAGGGCCAGCGCAAGCGCGGTGGTGGCGACGCCGACCACGATGGCGGTCAGGATGAGGACGCTGGGCACCGGATTGGTGTAGGTGGTCCAGTCGGGGTGGATGATCGGCGCGGTTCCGCCGTCGACCTTGCCCATCGAGATGTAGAAGACGAAGACCGAGACCTGGAAGATGTTCAGGCCGACGACCTTCTTGACCAGATTGCCTTGCGAGATGACGACGTAGAACCCCGCCATCATCATCACGATCACGATCCAGTAATTGAAATGACCCGGGAATTCCATGACCGTCAGTCCTGGCCCGCGAAGTTGAAGAAGATCGTGATCATCGCCGACGACACCGTGGTGCCGACACCGAACTCGATCAGCATGATGCCAAGCTCCTGCCCGTGCACGGGGTCGTGCAGGAGGACGCCGTAATCGAGATAGGCGCCCCCCATCAGCACGCAGGCGAGGCCGGTGCCGCCGTAGATCAGGACCCCGGTCGAGAGCAGGATCCGGGTCAGCCAGGCCGGCATCACCTTGCGCGCGTTCGAGACGCCGAAAATGATGGCGTACAGGATGAACGCGCTGGCGAAGATGACGCCCGCCTGGAAGCCGCCGCCCGGCCCGAAATCGCCGTGGAACTGGACGTAGAGGGCGAACAGCAGGATCGGCGCGATCAGGAACTTCGAGGAGACGCGAAGGACGGGGCGTTGCTTCATGGCGTCAGACCTCTCGCACCTTCGAGACGTCGGCGCTGGTGCGGCGGCGGCGGCGGGCGGCACCGATGATGGTGATGACGCCGGCGGCTGCGGTGAAAATGACCGTGGTCTCGCCGAGGGTGTCGTAGCCCCGATACGCGGCGAGCGTGGACGTGACCATGTTGGGCGGCCCGACTTCCTTCCCGGACTCGTAGATGTACCGGGGGGCGACGTGCTTGTTGACGGGCGCTTCCGGATCGCCGTACCGGGGCATGTCGATGGTCGCGTAGCCGAGCAGCGCGCCGGTGACCGTAACCACCGCCAGGGATGCCCAGTGACGCTGCCGGATCCGCTTTTCCTCGGGCGCGGTGAGGGCCAGCGTCGCCAGCATGAGGACGGTCGAGATGCCGGCGCCGACCGAGGCTTCGGTGAACGAGACGTCGACCGAGTCCCAGACCACGTACAGCACGGCCGCGGTCAGGCTGAATATCCCCGACATCATGATGATGGCGAACAGGTTGCGCAGGAAGATCAGCGAAAGCGCCGTGATCAGCATCAACACCAGCAGGACGACATTGAGGATGTCGGAGGCGAGAATGACGTCGTTGCCGAGGGTGATCATTCCGCGGGCTCCTTCTCCTTCCTGGTCACCGGAACGTTGTCGTCGCCTACCGTCAGCGGCTTGAGGCCGCCGCGCAGGGCCGCGCGGGCCAGCGCATGGGTGGCGACGGGGCTGGTGTAGAGGACGAAGAGCACGATGAAGGCGAGCTTCACCGTGACCAGCGTTAAGCCGGCCTGGAAGGCCAGCCCGAGCATCACCATCATGGTGCCGAGGGTATCGGTGATGCCGGCGGCGTGCATCCGCGTGTACATGTCGGGCAGGCGGACCAATCCGAGCGAGCCGATGATGACGAGGGCGCAGCCCAGCCCCAGGCTCAGCCAGCTGAGAATGTCGAGCACGATCTCCATCACACTTCTCCCGGCTCTTCTTCCTTCGGGGCCGGGCCGAATCCGCGGTTCTCGATGTACTTCGTGACCGCGATCGTGCTGATGAAATTGATCAGCGCGTAGACCAGGCAGATGTCGAGGAATTCGGGACGCTCGGTGAGGAAGCCGTGAATGGCGATCAGGAGAATGGTCAGGGTGCTGAAGCTGTTGACCGCGAGAATGCGGTCGAAGACGCTGGGGCCCAGGCAGGCCCGGGTCAGGGCCAGCGCCATCGCGACGAGCACGCCGGCGGCGGCGGCGGCGAACATCATGCCTTCTCCTCCTCGGCGAACTCGCCGGCCATGTGCGTGACCCGGCGGTCCATGTCGCCGTTTTCGAGTCCTTCCCGGCAGCCCCGGTCGATGGCGTGGACGGTGAGATAGCCGTCTTCCACCTCGAGGGTCACCGTGCCGGGGGTGAGGGTGATCGAATTGGCGTAGATGACGTTGCCGAGCTCGCTTTTCTGGGTTGCCTTGACCCGGAACACAGAAGGCGCGATCGGCATCTCGCGTTGCACGACGATCTTGGCGACGTCACGGGCGGACTTGGCGATCTCCTTCAGCAGCCACAACCAATAGGTGACTGCCCGCCAGCCGAGGTGGATCGGGTGCCCTTCGTGATCGACGATATCCATCCGACGCGCGACGAGCACGGTCAACGCGACCGAAGCGACTCCCAGCGTGAGCAGAAGGATCTTGAAGTATCCGGACAGGAGGAGCCAGAGAACGGCCAGGACTCCCCCCAGACTGAGCGCGTGTACCAACACCGCCTCCTTCGATGGCGTTCGCCGGGCCGCCTGGGGGGGCGGACCCGGCCACGCTCGTTTTGACGACCAGACCTGCATTCGTCAAGGGGAGGGGTAACGAAAATTTCATGCCTCGCCTTCGGCGTAACCGTGGTTTCGCGCAATTCCGCCGTTGGCAAGCCCTGTGATAGGAAAAAACGATCAGCGCAGTTCGATCGCGTAGGACTCCAAGGGCGGGACCTCTGCAACCAGTCCGCGCGCCTTGAGAAAATCGGCGAAACGAATGTAACGGCGGGTGTCGAGAGCCGCAGGCCGCAAGGCGAATCGGGGCACGGTGTCGAGCCACGCGCGACGGTTCAGCTCATCGTCCAGCTTGCGGTCGGCGGCTCTGAAGGTCTCCCAGCTTTCCTGGGGGTGGTTGACGATGAATCGCACGGCCCGTTCGATGGCATCGACGAGGCGGCGGAGCCGTGGGTCGCCGGCGAGGTCGCGATGGGTGACGAGGATCAGCTCGTCGTACGCCGGGACCCCGTGCTCCTCGGGGAAGAAGGCGCGGCCGGGCCGGCCGGCGATGGCCATCTGGTTGAGCTCGAAGTTGCGGAAGGCGCCGACCACGGCGTCGACCTGCCGCGACACCAGCGACGGGGAGAGCGAGAAGTTGACGTTGATCAGTTCGACGTCCTTGAGCGACAGGCCGACCGACTCAAGCATGGCGCCGAGCAGCATGTCCTCGAACCCGCCGACGGAATAGCCGACCTTTCGCCCCTTGAGGTCGCTCAGCGACCGCACCGGGCCGTCGGCCAGCGCCACCAAAGAGTTGAGAGGCGTCGCGACCAGGGTGCCAAAACGCACCAGCGGCAGGCCCTGGCTGACCTGAACATGGTGCTGCGGCTGGTAGGAGACGGCCACCTCGGCCTGCTTGGCGGCGACCCATTTCGGCGGGTTGTTGGGGTCGGCGGGCTCGACGAAGGTGACGTCGAGATCGGCCTCGCGGAGGTAGCCCTTGTCGCGGGCAATCACCAGGGGCCCGTGGTCCGGATTGAGGAACCAGTCGAGAAGCACGGTCAGCTTGTCGGCGGCGTGGGCCGGCGCCGACAGCAGGACCGCGGCGGCGGCGAAGACGGACGGAAGGCGGCGAAGATCGAGCATGGTCCCCTCAATCGTTGCTGGGAGCGGTTTCCGGCTGCCACGGCAGGGCGCGGCGCAGGCCGAAGTCGATGAGCGCGAACAGGATCACCGCCATGGCGGCGAGGGTCGCCAGGGCGGCGAACATGACGTCCACCTGCATGCGGCCGTTGGCGAGCAGCATCAGGTGGCCGAGCCCGGCGCTGGAGCCCACCCACTCGCCGACCACCGCGCCGATCGGCGCCACCGCGGCGGCAACCCTGAGGCCGGAGGCGAGCGCCGGCAGGGCAGCGGGAACCCGCACGTGGCGCAGCATCGCCCAACGGCGGGCGTCCATGGTCCTGGCGAGGTCGAGCCAGCCTGTCTCGGTGCGGCGCAGCCCATCGTGAAAGGCGGCAGTGACGGGAAAGAAGATGATCAGCGTGGTCATGGCGATCTTCGACGCCATGCCGTAGCCGAGCCACAGCACCAGGAGGGGAGCGAGGGCGAATACCGGGATCGCCTGGCTGATCACCAGCACCGGCAGCAGCCACTGCCGGGCCGGTCGGAAGTAGGCCATCACCAGGGCCGCGAAGATCCCGAATCCGCTGCCCAGCAGCATGCCGAGCACGATCTCGGACAGCGTCGTGCCGGCGTGGCGGAGCAGGAGGTCCGTGTGCGACAACCAGGCCCGCGCCACCGCCGCCGGAGCGGGCAGCATGAACGGCGGGGCGCCGGTCGCCACCACCACGAGCTGCCACAGTGCGATCAGGCCGGCGAGCACGATCAGGGGGCGCAGCGGCTTCATGCCTGCGCCTCCGCCAGGCGGTGCAGCAGCAGGCCTTGCATGCGCAGCACATCGGGATCCGCGACGTCGCGGGGGGCGGACCCGGCCGGCCGCAGATCCTCGATCAGTCGTGCCGGCCGGCCGGCCAGGATGAAGACGCGATGGCCGAGGCGCAGCGCCTCCAGCGGGTCGTGGGTGACGAGCAGCACGGTCCGCCCCGCCAGCATGGCGGCGGCCATGTCCTGAAGGCGCATCCTGGTCACCGCGTCGAGGCCCGAGAACGGCTCGTCCATCAGCACCACCGGCCGGTCCTCCATCAGGGTGCGGGCGAGGGCCACGCGCTGGCGCATGCCGCCCGAAAGCGCTGCGGGCAGGGCGTCTGCGTAGCCGGCAAGCCCCACCTCGGCGAGCAGCGCCATGGCGCGTTCGCGCCCTGCGCCACGCCGCCCGCGCAGGCGGTCGCCGAGCATCACGTTGTCGATCGCGGTAAGCCAGGGGAACAGGAGATCGCGCTGCGCCATCATGGCGGCGCGTCCGGCCAGCGGCAGGCCGTCCGAGCAGACGATCTCGCCGCTATTGCCCCCGTCCGTCGCAAGCCCCACTATCGTGCGCAGCAGCGTCGACTTGCCGACCCCGCTGGCGCCGAGCAGGCAGGTCCAACGGCCCCCCTCGAGCGGGAAATCGAGGTCGTCGAACAGGGTCTCGGCGTCGAAAACGACGCGCGCCGAGCGGACGTGAACGGAAAGAGGCGCCGGAGAGGCGGAAGCATCCATGGGCTCACTCGTCCCTACGCGGGTATTAACCCGATCAGGTTCGTGGGGTCGCTCCGCTGACGGAGCCTCTCAGCCGAGGTCGGCTCCCCCTGGTGATTGGTTCGCGGACTATATGGGTCGAAGGGGCACGCAGGCAAGATGAGAAAACTGGCGCACGGATTCGTGCTGGCGACCCTCCTGCTGGCGGCCGGCGCTTGCCACGCCTTCCAGCGCTCGATGGTGACGATCGAGACCGCCGGCGGCAGGGCGGCGTTTCAGGTCGAGCTTGCGCTTTCGGGGGCCGAGCGGATGCAAGGCCTGATGGGCCGGACCCGGCTCGCCCCCGACGCCGGGATGCTGTTCGACTTCGGCGGCAACGAGGTGGTCGGCATGTGGATGAAGAACACCTTCGTGCCGCTCGACATGCTGTTCATCGACGAGGGGGGCAAGGTGGTCCACATCATCGAGGACACGGTCCCGATGTCCGAGGAATTGCTGTCGTCGCGAGTGCCGGTTCGCGCCGTTCTCGAACTGCTGGCGGGCAGCGTACGAAAGCACGGCATCGCGGTCGGCAACCTCGTCCGCCACCCGATGTTCGCGAAGCGATAGGGCGGAGTTGCTAGCAGCGGAAGACGCTGCGGACGCACCCGTCGGCCTTCTTCTTGAAGATCTCGTAGCCGCGCACGCCCTCGTCGAGCGGGAGGACGTGGGTCATCATGTACGTCGGATCGATGTCGCCCTCGACGATGTGGCGGAACAGGCGCTGTGCGTAGCGCTGCCCGTGCTGCTGTCCGGTGCGCAGGATGAGGCCCTTGTTCATCAAGGCGCCCATCGGGAACTTGTCGATGAAACCGCCGTAGACGCCGATCACCGAGACCGTGCCGCCCTTGCGGCAGGCCTGGATCGCCTCTCGCAGCACGTACGGCCGGTCGGTTTCCAGCCGTGCCGCCTGCTTGGCGCGGTCGTACCAGTACTCGACGCCCGTCTCATCGGCTTCCATGCCGACCGCGTCGATGCAGTGGTCGGGGCCGCGGCCGCCGGTCCGGGCCATCAGCTCGTCGTGGACGCTCGTCTCCTTGAAGTTGATGACCTCGGCCTTGCCCTTGTCCTCGGCCATGCGCAGGCGTTCGGGCACGCTGTCGATGGCGATCACCCGTTCCGCGCCCAGCAGGTAGGCGCTGCGGATGGCCATCTGGCCGACCCCGCCGCAGCCCCACACCGCGACCACGTCGCCGCGCCGGATGTCACACATGTCGGCGGCCATGTAGCCGGTCGGAAAGGCGTCCGAGACGAACAGCGCCTGCTCGTCGCTCAACCCCTCGGGGATGGCGAAGGCGCCGTGATCGACGAAGGGGACGCGAACGTACTCGGCATGGCTGCCGGCGTAACCGCCGAAGGCATGCGAATAGCCGAAAATGCCGGCGCCCCCATGGCCATAGGCGGCGTCCGCCAGCGGCCGGTGCGGGTTCGAGTTGTCGCACATCGACCACAGGTCATTGTGGCAGAACCAGCACTCGCCGCAGCCGATGATCGAGATCACGATCACCCGGTCGCCTTTCTTGAAGCGTTCGACCTCGCGGCCGGTCTCCACCACCTCGCCCGCGAACTCGTGGCCGATGATGTCGCCCGCCCGCATGGTCGGCACGTAGCCGTCGATCAGGTGAAGGTCGGAGCCGCATACCGACGACAGCGAGACCTTGATGACGGCGTCGGTCTGGTTGAGGATCTTCGGGTCGGGGACGTGCTCGACGCGAAGGTCGTTGACCCCGTTCCAGCACAGCGCCTTCATGTCGCGCTCCTTCCGCTCGGCTGGCCCTGGATGGTGGCGATTTCGCCCAGTTCCAGCATCTGCTTGAGGCGCGAGAGCCCGGCCGCCATCTCCAGCCCGATCGGCGTTTTGGCGAACCATCCGGCGGCCTTGCCGATGGGACCGAACGGCGGCCGGTAATTGAGTCGCAGCACGATCTCGGTCCCACGGCCGCCGGGGGCGTCGGCGAAACGGGCGAATCCCGAGGTCATGAAGCGGCTGTCGGGGCGCGTGTTCCATGAGAAGATGCGCTGCGCCTGGTCGCGTGCGACGTCGGTCTCCCACTCGCGCTCGCCGCCCGGGAAATCCGCCGTCCAGCGCCAGACGTCGCCGCCCAGCTCCTCGATGTGGGTGACGCGCGGCAGGACCTGGGACAGGTTCGATGGCTCGCACCAGAACCGCCACACCTCTTCGAAGGACCGTTCGACGGTCACTGCGCGCGTCACCTCGATCGGCGCTTCGAGGGCGCGGCGGACCGGCAGCTGCCGCGCCACCGCCGTGTTGCGGGCGCCATAGGCGGCGGCGCCGGCGCCCAGCGCCGTCATCGCCAGGCCCAGCGGGCCGCCGCGGCGAAGTCCGAGGATGGCGACGGCGCCGCCGCCGACGACAAGGCCGATGTCGAGTCCGGAATTCGACGAGGATTGCACGGGCGTTCTCCTCTCCGCGTGTGGCTTGTCACACCTAGACGCGCCCGCTGCGACGATATTCCTGGCCCTGGGGAAGCTTCGCCGCCAACCGTGCTTCCGCACCCGGGATCGGCGGTTCGATCCGTGATGGCGATTGCGCGCGGACGCCGAAACCCCTAGATTTCCAGCCGTCGGGGAGTGGCGCAGCCTGGTAGCGCAGCTGCTTTGGGAGCAGCGGGTCGCAGGTTCGAATCCTGTCTCCCCGACCACTCACGCCTGTTCCAGCCGCACCACATCGCCGACCGCGATGGTCCCGGGGGTCCGGGTCGCGCCGTAGACACCGATCTCGTTGTCGAACCTGTCGACCACGCAACGCAGCAAGGCGGGGTCGGCGACGGCGGTGGCGGGATCGAGGGTGATCATGCTGCAGCGGCGGATGGGAACGTTGACCTGCAGGCGCGCCGCGTCCTGCCGGTCGCCGAAGGCGAGCGTGCCGCCGGTCCACTCGGTCTCGCGGGCGGGTCGGGTGGGCGCGATCAGAATGTTGGCGCGGAAGCGGACCGGATCGACGGCGCGGCCGAAGGCCGCCTCCAGCAGTTCCAATGTGCAAGTCGAAAGTACCGAGACCGGCATGCTGTCGAAGGTGCCGCGGCCGACCTGCAGCAGCCGGATCTCCTGCCCCGCTTCTCGGGTGAGCCGCTCGCGCAGCGCGGGGTCGTCGAGCCCGTGTTCGCCGTTGCCGGTCTCGACCCGGACCGGCGACCGTCGCGGATCGTCCGGCACGGCATAGCGGGCCTTCCAGGTGACGAGGGCGGAGACGTCCCGCCCCGTCAGCCACGGAAAGCGCGAGGCACTGCCGGTGCGGTAGAAGGCGTACTGCCGGTCGCCGTCGAGCCCCTGCCAGCGCAGCGTCGCGCTCGACAGCCGCTCGCCGGACATCGACTTCACTGGATAGCGGAAGATCGCCTGAACGGTGCCGATGTCGTGCACGGATTTCCCTTTCCTGCGTCGTCTGCCATTGGAGCGCGAGGTCGTGGCGAGTCGGGACGCCACAGCGTTTCCCATCCGAGGTCGGCGAAGCACGGTCCCTGGGTCGCCTCGCTGAACTTGATGTCGTTGTGGTCGCCGTTCCATTCCATCAGGCGCACCGCACCGTCCTCCGCTACCGTCACGTCCCAGCCGACGCAGCGGACGAACGGCACCCGGCGGTGAAGGTTAAGCACGGCGTCCGCGCAGGCGGCGTAGGAGGGGACGACGAGGCCTGCGAACGCCACCTTGCTGTCGGGATGCCCGGTGACGGGCAGCCAACTCGTCAGCCAGCCCTCGGGGGACAAGGCGCCGGTCTTCGGATCGACCGGGACGCGCACATGGCTTTTCGACTGGACATGGGTGTCGGCGTGCCGGCCCAGCCGCAGATAGCACGCGCGCAGCGAGACCGACCCCAGGTCGTCGACGGCCGTGGTGAGGCGCAGCGTCGCGACCGAACCGGCCGTGAACGCCGCGAAGAACGGGTGTTGGCGGATCCAGCTCTGGAACACGCCGTTGCCCAGCGACGCGACACGCTTGGCGTCGAAGCCGTCGGACGACAGGAAAACCACACCTTTGCCCTGACGAGACGTGTCGAGCTTGAAGACGGCGCGATCGGAATCGCCGAACAGGCGGCTTCTGATCTCCGCGGGGCCGATCGGGGTCCGCTCGGGACCGAGCAGGAGACCATTCACGGCGTAGGCGACATCGGGAAAAAGGCTGCTGCCGAAGGCGAAGCCGGCCATCAGCTTCAGGTGCGAGGCCTTGCCGTAGAGGCCGTTGATCCTGGGCACGACGACGCGGCCGTAGTAGTTGTCGGGGATCCAGCCTTCCTTGAAGGTTCCCGCCATCGCCGCATAGACCCACAGCCATGGGGCGTAGCGGCGATCGCCCAGGACCTCGATGGCGTAGCTCTCGGCGTGCTTGAAGAGCCTGCGATCCGGCTTGCCGAATCTCGCTTCTCGGGCCCTCAGGATCTTTGCCACTTGGCTCTTGTGGTTCCGATGATAGCGAAGGGCGAACGCCTCCTCGATGCCGTCCTTGACCAGATCCTTGAGGTCGCGCATGGCTCCGCCCCCAGACGTTCCAGGGCCAACCATCCGCTACGCCTGGCCCGGTGCGCGAGCGCTCAGAGGTCGTATTCCCGAGTTTCAGGAGAGGAGCGGCCTTTCACCTCCAAGGGGACCCGCGCGGGCATCGGCTGCGGCGGACGGGGATCCCATATGTGGTGCGGGGCGGAGCCAGCAAGGGAAGCATCGGCATGGACGGTGAGCATGGCGGCGATCGGACCCGGGAATGGTTCGTGCCGTCGTTCGGACCGCCACGATTCCGCGTCTTCGTCGGCCTCCTCTTCCTGCCCTACACGGCGATGGTGCTGGGTTTTACCCTGATCGGCGCCATGCTGGCCGAAACCGTCGACTGGAAGCGGGTAATGGCGCTGACCGGCGCGTACTTCATCGCGCTCGGCGTCGGCGCCCACGCGCTCGATGCCGTCGGCAGCAAGGGCCGCAAGCCGTGGGGCAGGGTGTTCGGCGACCGCCAGCTGTGGACGCTGGCCGTCGTCTCGGTGGCGGCGGCCTACGCAATCCTGATCCCCTACATGATCGCCGACGTGCCGCTGCTGTGGCCGATCGCGATCGCCGAGGGCTTCTTCCTGGTCGCCTACAATCTCGAGCTGTTCGGCGGGCGCTTCCATACCGACGGCTGGTTCGCGCTGTCATGGGGCGGGTTGCCGGTGACGGCGGGCTACGTGATGCAGACTGATTCGCTGTCGATTCCGGTGATCATGCTGGCGGGGGCGGCGGCGTTCTTCAGCCTGGTCGAGATCAAGGCGTCGCGGCCCTACAAGGTGTTGCGCCGCGAGGGCTCCTCCGAGGCCGCAGCGGTCGCCCATGCGGCCGCTTATGAGGCGGTGCTGAAATCGATCAGCGGCGGCGTCGTCCTCACCGCCGCCGGCCTTACCCTGTGGCGCGCCTGGGCCTGACAGCCACCGCGGGGGCCGAGCTTCGCTTCGCCGTCACCATCGCCGAGCCATAGGCGGCGAGATACTCCATCCGCACCTGCTCGAAGCGGTTGGTCCGCAGGGCGTTGTGAAGGTCGTCGACCCAGTTCGTGCGCTCGATCAACTGCGGCAGGCCGAAATAGATCTCCCGCCAGGCCGGGAACATCCGCACGCCCCACCGTTGCAGCAAGCGGAAATAGAGCCGCCAGGTACGCAGCAGCCAGGGCTGTGGGGGCAGTACGAAGTCATGCATCAGAAGAACGCCGCCGGGGTTCAGCATGGCGAGGCTGTTGGCGGTGAGAAGCGGCAGATCGGCATACTTGGCGAGGTACGACGAGGCGACGCAATCGAACGGGGCGTCGGCCACGTAATCCTCGGCGCGCGACAGTACCAGCTCGACGTTGCCGAGGCCCGCCTTGCGCACTTTGTCGCGGGCGATGGCGAGGTACTCTTCGCGCAGTTCGACGCCGACCACATGGGCGCGGGGCAGGGCGCGGGCGATTGCCATGGTCGAGATGCCGGTGCCGCACGCCAAGTCCAGGACCCGCCCGGCCTCGCGGGGAATTGCTGCGACGATGCTGCGTTTCCACAGCCGGTCGCAGCCGAAGGTGGCGGCGTTGACCATGAAGTCGTAGCTGGCGCCGGTGCCTTCGAAGAAGGTCTCGACGAGAGCGGTGCGGGAATCCCCCATGGCGGCTTCCGATCCGGGTGAGGTTTCCCTCCATATGGGAGGAGGTCGCGGCCTTTACGCGGCCGGCGTCCCGCGGTATCGTCGCCGCGCCCCACGCTGGTTGCCGTTCGGCGGGGGCGGCCTACCTTTGCAGTGTCAGGAAGCCGAGGAATCATGGCGGACGTCCGCATCTTTCGACCGGCCCGGAACGCGATGCAGTCGGGGCGCAAGCAGACCCGGCAGTGGGTTCTCGAGTACGAGCCGCAGAGCCCGAAGTTCATCGATCCGCTAATGGGCTGGACGGGCAGCCTCGACACCCGTGACCAGGTGCGCCTGCAGTTCGCCACCAAGGAGGCGGCGATCGCGTTTGCCGACAGGCACGGCCTCAGCTACCGGCTTCAAGAGCCGGAGGTCGCGGCCCCTGTGCGTCCCGTCAGCTACGCGGAGAAACTGCGCTCGCCCAGATTGGGGCGGCTCACGTAAGGTCCCTTCGGAATGCGCCCGTAGCTCAGCGGATAGAGCAGGAGCCTTCTAAGCTCAAGGTCGCAGGTTCGAGTCCTGCCGGGCGCGCCAGTTTTCAGACCTCCATCGGCGCGAGATGCGATATGGCCGTGCGAGACGTCGAGTTCTGCGGTGACGGCGAGCTCGGCTACGAGCGCAGTCGTACCCGGTTCGCGCCGGGCACCGGCCTGGCGATGGACGACGCCTATCGGCTGGCGCACCTGCCGCTGGTGGCGCCCCGGCATTCGCGAGCGATCGCCTCCCGCCCCGGCAAGCCGTACCTGATGGGGCGCCGGCCACGTTCGTTCTCTCTGGTGCTGCCGATACCGGCGGAGGTTCTGTTCGCCGCGCCGCCCTATCGCGAGCTGGAGGGCGAGCTACGGGCCGCTTCGTTTGCCGGAAAGGTCGCCTGGGATCTCCTGGAGCCGCGCCGCGACCGTCTCCATGCGACACTCTGCGGCGGTCTCGGGGTGCAGGAGACGGCGCCCATCCTCGACCCGGCGGTGCTCGACGAGCTCGCACGCCTGGGTCCCATCCATGCCGGGGTGCGCGGCCCGTTTTCGGGCAACGTCAACCTGGGGCGCCTGTATCTTCCGGTCTACCCCGAGCGCCGGGACGGAGAGAACGTGTTCCGCCGCATCCAGCGAATCCTGGGTCGGCCCGAGACCGATCTCTACCTGGTCGGGCTCCACAACCTGAATGACGACCTCGACGGCGGCGAGGCGGATGCCCTGGCGGCGCTGCTCGAACGCTGGCGCGACCGGGTCTTGTTGCGTCTTGCGGTCGACCGGCTTTGGCTGCTGGGCACCACCGACGATCTGGTTCTGGACACACCCGTGATCCAGGAGATCCCTCTGACCGGGTAAGCCTACCCCGTCCGGCCGCTGGCAGCCGATGACCATCTTCCCTTATGCTGGACTTGCGAACGGACGAGGGAGGAACGCATGTTCGGAGGGGGAAAGGCGCTGGTGGCGGCGCTCGCCGCAGGGATTCTGATGCTGCCGGTGGCGGCCATGGGCCAGGGCAGTCTGCTGGATGCCGTCCGCGGCGCGGTCGGCGGTGCGGCCTCGCCAGGCACTGCCAAGCCGTCGGGGAGCGCCTCGGCTGCCGACATCGCCGGCGGCCTGCGCGAGGCGCTCCGGGTCGGCACCGAGCGAGTCGTGGCCACGGTGGGAAAGCAGGACGGCTTCAACGCCGACCCCGCCATCCACATTCCGCTGCCCGACAGGCTCGCACAGGCGCAGAGTCTGCTGCGCAAGGCCGGCATGTCGTCGCTGGCCGACGATCTGGAGCTGCGCATCAACCGCGCGGCCGAGTCCGCCGCGCCGGAAGCCAAGCGCATCTTCTGGAATGCCGTCGAGGCGATGACGCTGGAGGACGCACGGTCGATCCTCGACGGCCCGCAGGATGCGGCAACGCAGTATTTCCGTCGTACCATGTCGCCCGAGCTCAAGACCGGGATGCGGCCGATCGTCGACAAGAGCCTAGCCGAGGCGGGCGCGGTGAAATCCTACGACGCGCTGGTCGGCAAGGCACGCGCCATGCCGCTCATGCCCGACCTCAAGGCGAACCTTACCGATCATGCGCTGGACGGCGCCTTGTCGGGTCTCTTCCACTACCTCGCCAAGGAGGAGGCGGCAATCCGCAGCGATCCGGCGCGCCGGACGACGGACATCCTGAAGAAGGTTTTTGGCCGAGGATAAGGCCGCCCCCTGTTGCGGCCGCTCGCCCTTGAATTGTGGTGGTACGTTATTACGTAACCGGGCGTTCCTCCCAAACCTGACGCCTGGCCCGGCCCTTGCGCCGGGTCTCTTTTCTTCAGGGGTTACACCAGCCGGCGCGGGTGCCGCCGTCGTAAGCGCGGGCCAGGCGCTTCGTGGTCAACGTCTCGGCCAGGTCGCGGCCGTCCACCTTCACCGTCGCCAGAACCCGTCCATACTTCTCCCACGTGGGGTCGCAGAACTCGACCGAGCGTGCCTCGAGGAGAACGCCGCTGACGTAATCGCGCGCGGCGGTGGCAGCCTTTCGCTCGCGCGGGCACTTGCCCTTGATCTCGGGGGCGTCGACGCCGCGCAGGCGCACCGACACGGCGGACAGTTCGGGCGGCAGGCCGGGCATGCTGATGCGTATGGTGTCGGCGTCGTAGCTCGGCCGTCCATCGCCGCCCAGACGCAACGGCCAGCGGTAGCAGGCGGCGTTCGCGGGAAAGGCGACGAAAAACGCAACGACAAGGACCAGAACCCGCGACACGCCGACTACCGGACCGGAGGGAAAGCCGCGGGCATGGTGGCCGGCAACCGTTAGCAACCGGTAAAGGGGGGTCGGAGAGGACGGCATGAAACCGGCGCAATTCTTCCCATATGGGTGGCAGGAGGTGTCCGGATGCGCCGTAAACTGCCCTTCGTCGCGATGATCCTGCTGCCGCTGCTGTTGGCCGCTTGCGGTCCCACTCTTGTGCGCACCGACGTGACCCGGTTCCACGCGCTGGCGCCAGCGCCGGCATCCCGCACCTTCACCATCCTGCCCGAACCCGGTCAGGCGGGCAGCCTGGAGTTCCAGCGCAACGCAGACCTGGTGGCGGCGGCGCTGACCAACCAGGGCTGGCGAGCGATCCCGCCGACATCGAGCGACGCCGATACGGTCGTCACCTTGCGCTGGGGGGTCGGGGAACCCAACACGATCGTCACCCAGGACCCGCCGCCCACCTTCGGCACCAGCTTCGGTCATGGTCACCGCGGCCACTGGGCGGGAGCGGGGATCGGCATTCCGCTTGGGCCGTACAGCTGGGAGACCCGGGTCGTGAACTACTACCCGAAGTGGCTGGAGGTCAGGATCGCCGACGCCGCAGCCCGGCGGCGCGGCGAGCAGCGCCTGCTGTTCGAGGGTCGGGCGGTGGCCGAGGGCACGCGACGCGAGATCACGCCGGTCATGCCCTATCTGGTGGAGGGCCTGTTCACCGGGTTTCCGGGCGCCAACGGCACCACCGTGCGCGTCGACGTGCCGGTGCCGGAGTCCTGAACCCGCTCAGCCATACAATGTCTTGGGATCGATCTCGATCTCCGCGATCACCGCCGGGCGCCCGTTCCTCAGCGCGTTGAAGAAGCAGTTGCGGCGCCCGGTATGGCAGGCCACCCCGTGCTGCTCGACCAACAGCAGCAGGGTGTCGCCGTCGCAGTCCCAACGGAAGTCGCGCAGCGTCTGGTGCTGGCCTGAGCTTTCCCCCTTGCGCCAGAGCTGGGCCCGCGACCGCGACCAGTAGCAGACCCGGCCGGTGCGCAAAGTCTCCGCGACCGCTTCCGCGTTCATCCACGCCATCATCAGGACCTCGCCGGTGTCGTGCTGCTGCGCGATCGCCGGAACCAGGCCGTCGGCGTTGAAACGGAGCGCCGCGAGGACGGCGCTGATCTCGGATTCCTCGGGCATCGGGGGTCCCCCAATCGGATGACACGGTCGCGCACTGTATATCGTTCCTGTTGGCGTCGATGGAACAGGACATTATGTTTCTTTTTCTGGAAATGGCCCGAAGGCGGACATCCCATGTTGAACGAGGCGCGCACCTTCCTTCACGAGCCGCAGGACTACCAGGACTTCCGTGACAGCGCGCTCCATCAGGCCGAGATCATCTGCGAGCACCGCGGCGTGCGCCTGACCAAGCTGCGCAAGCGGGTGCTCGAAATCCTGTGGCAACGGAATATCCCGATCGGCGCCTACGACATCCTCGACGTGTTGAAGAAGGAGCGCGCCGGCGCCGCGCCGCCGACGGTTTACCGCGTGCTGGAGTTCCTGGTCGAGAACGGCCTGGTCCACCGCATCGAGCGGCTCAACGCCTACCTCGGCTGCCGCCGGCCGGCGGAGCGCCATACCGCTCAGTTCCTGCTCTGCAGGGGCTGCGGCGCCGTGGCCGAGATGAGCGACAAGGGGATCGACGAGGCGATCGACGACGCCGCCCGGGGGATGGGGTTCGAGCTCAGCAACTCGACGATCGAGCTCGAAGGCCTTTGCCCCCGTTGCCGGAGCCGCGGCGCGGAATAGGTGGGTCCGCACCGATCGCCTCGACGATCGGGCACGGCACGTCTTCGGGCATATGCTCGCAATGGTGAACGAGGGTCCTCATCGTCGCGATGAGCTTGCGAAGCGCCTTCTCCCTCCTCTGCAGGTCGGTGAGGCGGGCCTGGGCGAGGCTGCGGATACGCGTCCGCTCCTGGGTGCTGTCCAACCTCAGGAGTTCGTTGATCTCGGCCAGGGTAAACCCGGCGGCCTGACCGTTGCGGATGAACCTTAAGCGGCGCAAAGCCGAGACGTCGTACTGGCGCACCTTGCCGTTCGGCGACGGTGCGGGAACCGGCAGCAGCCCCTGGCGTTGGTAGAAGCGGATCGTCTCGACGCCGACCCCGGCTGCCTCGGCGAGGCGGCCGATCGGACCCCAGGAAAACTCTTCTTGACTCCGTACCATGGTACGGAATGTAGAGAGGCTGCATATCGCTTCCAAGGAGATATGCGCCATGAACGGACAATATCACGATCATCCCGGCGGAGCCTCGCTGAACCGCGTCGCCGCGAGCGCCACCCTGCACTGCCTCACCGGCTGTGCCATCGGCGAAACCCTCGGCATGGTCATCGGCGTGGCGCTTGGGTTCGGTACCGGGCTTACGATAGCCCTTGCCGTCGCCCTGGCGTTCGGGTTCGGCTACGCCTTCACGCTGGCGCCCCTGCTGCGGGCCGGCCTGGGGTGGCCGGCGGCGCTGAAGCTGGCGCTTGCCGCAGACACGGCGTCGATCACGGTGATGGAGATCGTCGACAACACCATCATGCTGTTCATTCCCGGGGCCATGGACGCCGGGTTGACCGAGTTTCTGTTCTGGGGCGCTCTGGCTTTGTCCCTCGCGGTCGCCGCTCTGGCCGCATTCCCGGTCAACCGCTGGCTTATCGGGCACGGCCGGGGCCATGCCGTCGTCCATGCCCACCACCGGCACTGACGGGGCGAAGCGGGCGGAGATCGGCCGGGCGACCGGCCGATCTTTTCCGTCCGGACCGGCTTGTCAGAGGCCGGCCAGGCGCTTCAGCCCGGAGGCGAGGTCTGCGATCAGGTCATCGGCATCTTCCAGCCCGGCATGGATACGCAGGACCGGGCCGGCATGCGGCCAGCGGGTGGCGCTCCGGGAGGCCTCGGGATGGGCCGGCACAATCAGGCTTTCGTAACCGCCCCAGCTGTATCCGATGCCGAACACCTCGAGCCCGTCGAGCATGGCCGCCAGCGCCGTCTTCTCGACCGGGCGAAGGACGAAGCTGAACAGCCCGCAGGCCCCCGAGAAATCGCGCTTCCAGAACTCGTGGCCGGGGTTGCCGGGCAGCGCGGGATGGTAGACGGCCTCCACCTCGGGGCGGCCTTTCAGCCAGGCGGCGAGCTTGAGCCCGGTCGCCTGGTGGCGGTCCATGCGGGCGGCCAGGGTACGCAGGCCGCGCAGGCCAAGATAGCAGTCGTCCGGCCCGGCACACGTGCCAAGCTCGCAGGCGGAACCCTTGACGATCTCGAAGGTGGCGCGGTCGGCGCAGGTGGCGACCCCCAGCATGGCGTCGGAGTGGCCGACCAGGAACTTGGTTGCCGCCTGCAACGAGATGTCGACCCCGTGCTTGAGGGGCTGGAAGAAGTAGCCGGCGCTCCACGTGTTGTCGATCACCACGACGGCGCCGGCACGGTGGGCGGCGTCGGCTATCGCGGGAACGTCCTGGACTTCGAAGGTGAGGGAGCCGGGGGATTCAACGAACACGACCCTTGTGGCCGGCTCGATCAGCTCGGCGATGCGGGCGCCGAGCATCGGATCGTAAAAGGTCGTCCGCACTCCGTAGCGCTTAAGGAACCCCTCGCAGAACCGGCGGGTCGGGAAATAGGCGGTGTCCGCCATCAGCACGTGATCGCCCGCCTTCAGGAGCGCCAGCAGCACCGAGCAGATGGCGCCCAGCCCGGACGGATAGGTGACGGTGCCAAAGCCTTGCTCGAGCGCGGCGACGGCCTCTTCGAAGGCAAAGGTGGTCGGGGTCCCGAAGCGCCCGTAGCGAACCTTGTCGTAGCCCATCTTCGAGGCGCCCTCGAGGGCCGCCAGGGTGGGGAACAGCACGGTCGAGGCATGGTAGACGGGAGGATTGACGATGCCGTGGTTCTCCGCGGGGTGGTTGCCGGCGTGGGCAACCACGGTATCCTTGCGTTTCTTCATCGTGCGTCCTCAGGATGATTGGTCGTCGGGTGCGACCGGCGTGTCGTCGTAACGGCTCCACTCGGCCCACGAGCCATCATAGACAGCCACTTCGGTCTTTCCCAGCAGGTGAAGGACGAAGGGAACAACGCAGGCGACCACCCCGGAACCACACATGGCGACCATTGGACGATCGATGTCGATGTCCGCAGCGGCGAAGGCGGCGGCAATCTCGTCGGCGGGGCGCACCCGGTATCCCCGGGCCGGATCAAGCAAACGGTCGAGCGGCAGGTTGCGGGCGCCCGGAATGTGACCGTGGCGGGCTTCACGGCCGTCTTTTTCGGCGAACCAGACGGCAAACGGTTCGGGATCGGTGCCCCGGAAGCGCGCCTCCGAGCGGACGTCGACCACCTGTTCGGCCCGGCTTTCGACATTGGCACGCATGTCCTGCAGCGAGCGGGTCCGGGAGATGCCCATCGCGGGATCGAAGGCGGCCGGCGCCGGCTGCACCACCTCGTCGCTTACCGGCTTGCCGGCCCGCAGCCACGCCGACAGGCCGCCGTCGAGCACTGTGGTCCGCTCATGACCGTTGCGGCGAAACAACCACCAGGCCCGGAAGGCGGCCGAATAGCCGCCGGAGGAGTCGTAGATGACCACCGGGGAATCGCGGCGGATCCCCATTTCGCCGGCGGTCTGGGCAAAGCGTCCGGTATGCGAGACGCTGACGGGCAGTTCGCCGGCCGGATCCGAAACGGCGTCCAGATCGAGGAAGAGGGCCCCCGGGATGTGACGGATCTCGTACTCCTCTGCGGCATCGGCGTCGGAAAACGGGGGATACCACGACGCGTCAACGATACGCAGGTCGGTATCACCGATGTGCTGTGCCAGCCACTCGACGTCGACGAGGGCGTCCTTGTTCACGAAATCCATTAGTGCCTCTCGGTTCTTGTTGTCATTCCCGCGGAAGCGGGAATCCGGACCGTGCCGTTCCGCGCGTTCGGGAACGGCGCTGATGCCGTCGCCAATGGGCTCCCGCTGGCGCGGGACTGCGGCGGAGTTCGGTCGTTGTCGGCCTGGCTACGGGCCAGGTCAAGTGCGCTCCAGCCATTCCGGCGCGGGCAGCCCCTTGCCCCGCAGGAATTCGGGGTTGAACAGCTTGCTCTGATAGCGGGTGCCGCTGTCGCACAGGAGCGTCACGATGACGTGCCCGGGACCGATCTGCCGGGCCAGCCGGATCGCCCCCGCGACGTTGATCCCGCTGGACGCGCCGAGGCAGAGACCTTCCTCGGTCAACAGTTCGAAAACCAGGGGAAGCGCTTCCTCGTCGGGGATCCTGAACGCCTCGTCGACCGGGGCGCCCTCCAGGTTGGCGGTGATGCGTCCCTGGCCGATCCCCTCGGTGATCGACGAACCCTCGGACTTGAGCTCGCCGGTCTTGTAGTAACTGTAGAGGGCGGCTCCCATGGGGTCGGCGAGCGCAATCACGACCCCGGGCTTGCGTTCCTTGAGCGCCATTCCGATGCCGGCCAGGGAGCCGCCAGTACCCACCGCGCAGACGAAGCCGTCGACGCGGCCGCCGGTCTGCTCCCAGATCTCGGGTCCTGTCGTCTGGTAATGACCACGACGGTTGGCCAGGTTGTCGAACTGGTTGGCCCACAGCGCGCCGTTCGGCTCGCTGGCCGCCAGCTCCTCGGCCAATCGGCGGCTGACGTGGACATAATTGTTGGGATCGCGGTAGGGCACCGCGTCGACCTCGCGCAAGGTGGCGCCGCACAGGCGCAGCATGTCCTTCTTTTCCTGCGTCTGGGTGCGCGGGATGACAATCATAGTGCGATAGCCGCGGGCATTGCCGACCAGGGCCAGCCCAATTCCCGTATTGCCCGCCGTGCCCTCGACGATCACGCCGCCGGACCGCAGTGCCCCGCGTTCCTCGGCATCCTTGACGATGAACCAGGCTGCGCGGTCCTTGACCGATCCTCCGGGGTTGAGGAACTCGGCCTTGCCGAGGATCTCGCACCCGGTCGCCTCGGACGCCTTGCGGAGGCGGATCAGCGGCGTGTTGCCGATCGCGTCGACGAAGCCGTTGCGGATGGTCATGGCCGAACCTCGCTGCGGGGAGACCTTCCGGACAGTGGTGAAGCCGGCCCGGGCGTTCAAGAGCAGCAACTCCGGCCACGGCGGCGAAACCAGGGTGCTCCGATGGCGATCGTCTCCGGTCGGTGGCTGCCGACTAGGCCCAGCGTGCCTTCACTTCTGCGTGGTGAATACGCAGCCACTGCAGGGCGATCAGGCAGGTAGCGTTGGTGATGCGACCTTCGTCCAGCCAGCGGAACGCCTCGTCGCAGGGTACCACCCGGACGCGGATGTTTTCGCCCTCGTCTTCGAGTCCGTGCACCCCGTCGGCCCGCGAGGAATCGACCCGGCCGCAGTAGACGATGAGGGATTCGGTCGACGCGCCCGGGGTGACGAAGAACTTCGTCATCTCGAACATCTCCTGGATCTCGCAGCCGGATTCCTCGCGCGCCTCGCGGCGGGCCACCTCTTCCAGACCTTCTCCGTCCTCGATGATGCCGGCGACGATCTCGATCAGCCACGGCGAGTCTTCGGGCCCGAACCAAGGCCTGGAAAGCCCGACATAGGCGCCGATCCGGAACTGCTCGATGAGCACCAGGGCATCGCGGTCCGGATCGAACAGCAGAACGGCCACCGCGTGCCCGCGCTCGAACAGCTCGCGCTGCATCGGCTTGGTCCAGCCCCCTTCGAACTCGCGATGGCGAAGCTGGTAGCGGTCGACCTGGAAATAGCCCTTGAAGACGGTTGTCTTGCTGACGACCTCGACGTCCTGGCGCTTCATCGGCGGCTCCTTTGATGACGGGGGCTTTGTGCAACGATCGCGGGCCGCGATCAAGTCCGGTTGCGGCTGGACTCGCGCGCCGGTCGGCTCTACATCGATGCCGCCACCGCCAGGAAACCGTGCATGGCTTTCCTCGATCTCGATCCGATGACCCTTGCCGCTCTCGGGGTCGCCTTTCTGCTGGGCGGAGTTCTCAAGGGCGTGGCGGGCGCCGGGCTGCCGATGGTCCTGGTCTCCGCCGCCGCCAGCGTGATGAGTCCTGCGGTCGCGGTCGCTCTCGCCACCGTGCCCCTGTTTTCGTCCAACGTGGTGCAGACTTGGCAGGGCCGTCGCTATTGGCCGCAGATCCTGGGCTTCTGGCCGCTCATGGTGCCTTTGTTTGCGCTCACCGTCGTCGGCGCCCGCATCCTGGTGACCGTGGACCCGAAAATCATCGCGCTGATCCTGGGAAGCGTCGTCATCCTCTTCAGCCTGACCCGGTCCGGCAATCCCAGGGTCGCGCCGGCCTCGATGACGTGGCTGGGACCTCTGGTCGGGAGCCTGTCGGGACTGCTGGGCGGGGTTTCCAGCTTCCATGGGCCGCCGCTGCTGATGTACTTCTCGGCCCTGCGCCTGCCCAAGGACCTGTTCGTACCGCTGCTGGGCGCTTGCTTCGTGGTGGGCGGCCTGCCGCTGTACGCCAGCCTGGCCTACCACCACGTACTGACGCCTGAGGTCTTCCTCGCATCGGTAGTGGCGGCGGTGCCGGTCCAGCTAGGAATGGAGCTCGGCCGGCGCCTGCGCGGGCGTGTTTCCGAGCAGGCGTTCCGCAAGCTGGTGACGGTGATCCTGGTTGTCATAGGCCTCAATCTCGTGAGGCGCGGTCTCGGCTAGGGAAATGCCGCCCAGAATCGACCGCCGGCGCCGACCGCGACGGTCGCCAGTCCCAGCGCAAGGTTGAGGGCGATGATCCGCCGCATGGCCAGCAGCCGGGGCGCGGCGCCGGCCCAGTCCTGGGCGGCGACGGCGCGGCGGAAGGCGGGGTAGGGGCCGAAGAACAGGATCAGGAAGGCGATCACCATGATCCAGCCCAGCCCCTGCATCAGGTGAATGAAGCCGTCGGCCCCGGCGAAGCCACCGTAGAGCATGAACATGACCAGATAGCCGGTCAGCGGGATGATCACCACGGCGTGCCAGATCCAGACGAACCAGCGCCGGAAGATGCGGGCCAGCAGCGTCAGCCGCTCGGGCGGCGGCATCACGTCCACCGACGGCCGCAGCACCGTATAGGCGAATGCGAGCCCTCCGACCCAGATTGCGGCGAAGAGACCGTGCAGGGCGAGGAGGATGGCGACGCTGATCATGACGAAGGCCTCCGCTGGTTTCTCCTGAAGTTGAGGGTTCCGAGGTTCGCGCGCAACGGGGATTGCGGAAGGATCCGCTAGCGGAAGTCGTGCGACTCGGCGACCGCGATGCTGCGGCGACCGCGCGGCAGGCGTTCGGCGTCGGGAGCCGGGAAAGCTTGGCCTTGCAGTCCGTGCAGCAGCGCCGTCAGGTCCTCGACGTGGTCGGCCAGCAGGTGAATCACCTTGCCCTCCCGCTGCACCCGGCCGCGCACCGCCAGCAGACCGGCGCGCAGGATCTCCTTGCGGTAGCCCTCGAACACCCGCTTCCAGACGATCAGGTTGGCGATCGCGTCCTCGTCCTCGAGGGTGACGAACATGGTGTCATGGGCGGTGCCGGGGCGCTGCCGGCAGGTGACGACGCCGGCGACCGCGGCGCAGGCGTCGTGGCCGACCCGCTCGAGAATGCGGCAGGGCGCATAGCCGAGGCGGGCGAGCTGCGGCCGCAGGAGCGCCATCGGGTGGACCTTCAGCGACAGCCGCAGCATGCGGTAATCGTCCATCATCTCCTCGCCCAGGCTCATCGGCGGCAGCTCCACCGGCGGCTCGGGCCGCCTCGCGTCGGCGGCGGCGAACAGCGGCAGGGGCGCCCCGTCGTCGAGTGCGCGCACTGCCCACAGGGCCGGCCGCCGCGTCAGCCCGTGGGAACGGAAGGCGTCGGCGCGGGCCAGGATCTCCAGCGCCGGCTTGGGCACCCCGGCCCGCCACAGGGCCGCCGGCTCGCCCCGCACCTCCAGCACCCGCGCCACATCCCGCGCCGCCAGCCCCTTGACCTGGCGGAAGCCGAGGCGGAGGGCCCTTTTCCCCTCTCCGCCCTTCAGGGGGGAGAGGGAGGGGCCCGCCGCGCAGCGGCGGGAGGGTGAGGTGGGCGCCGGCCGGCGCTCTGGAATGGGCGGAGAGGGAGAACGCTCCAGCGTGCAATCCCAGTCGCTGCGGGAGACGTCGACTGCGCGCACGTCGACGCCGTGCTGGCGGGCGTCGCGGACGATCTGGGCCGGGGCGTAGAAGCCCATCGGCTGGCTGTTCAGGAGCGCGCAGGCGAACGCCTCGGGATAGTGGCGCTTGATCCAGGCCGAGACGTAGACCAGGAGCGCGAAGCTGGCGGCGTGGGATTCCGGGAAACCGTAGTCGGCGAAGCCCTCGATCTGGTGGAAGCAGCGCTCGGCGAACCCGGCCTCGTAGCCGCGCTCGACCATGCCGCGCACGAACTTCTCGTGAAAGCCGTGGATCTGGCCGTTGCGCTTGAAAGTGGCCATCGAGCGGCGCAGGGCGTCGGCCTCGGCGGGAGAGAAGCCGGCGGCGACGATGGCGATCTTCATCACCTGCTCCTGGAACAGGGGCACGCCCATCGTCTTGCCGAGCACGCTTTCCAGCTCCTGCGAGGGAAAGCTCACCCGCTCCTCGCCGCACCGCCGGCGCAGGTACGGGTGCACCATGTCGCCCTGGATCGGGCCCGGCCGCACGATCGCCACCTCGATCACGAGGTCGTAGAAGCAGCGCGGCCGGAGCCTGGGCAGCATGCCCATCTGGGCCCGGCTTTCGACCTGGAAGACGCCGAGGGAGTCCGCCTCGCACAGCATGTCGTAGACGCGCGGGTCCTCGGCCGGCACGGTGGCCAGCGTCAGCGCCCGGCCGTAATGGCCGCGGACGAGGTCGAAGGCCTTGCGGATGCAGGTCAGCATGCCGAGGCCGAGGATGTCGATCTTGAGGATGCCCAGCGCATCCAGATCGTCCTTGTCCCATTCGATCACCGTGCGGTCGTCCATCGCCGCGTTGGCGATCGGCACCACCTCGGACAAGGGCGTCCTGGTGATCACCATGCCCCCGGTGTGCTGCGACAGGTGCCGCGGAAAGCCGCGGATCTCTCCCGCCAGTTCCATCACCATGCGCACCGTGTGGTCGGCGGGGTCGAGGCCGCTTTCGGCGATCATCTCGGGAGTGATGTCGTCCCAGTGGCGGCGCCAGGCGACGCCCTGGAGGGCGACGATCGCATCCTCCGACAGGCCCATCGCCTTGCCGACCTCGCGCACCGCGCTTTTGCCGCGGTAGCAGATCACGGTCGCGGTCATGCCGGCGCGCTCGCGACCGTACTTGCCGTAGACGTATTGGATGACCTCCTCGCGCCGCTCGTGCTCGAAATCGACGTCGATGTCGGGCGGCTCGTTGCGCGCCGCGCTGACGAAGCGCTCGAACAGGACGTCGATGCGCGCCGGGTCGACGGCGGTGATGCCCAGGCAGTAGCAGACCGCCGAATTCGCCGCCGAGCCGCGGCCCTGGCAGAGGATGCCGCGGGAACGCGCGAAGCGGACGATGTCGTGGACGGTAAGGAAATAGGGGGCATAGGCGAGCCCGGAGATCAGCGTCAGCTCGTGGGCGACCTGGGCGCGCACCTTGTCGGGAACGCCGCCGGGATAGCGCAGGTTCGCGCCCTTCCAGGCCAACCGCTCCAGCTCCTGCTGCGGCGTGCGGCCGGCCGGCACGGGGTCGACCGGGTACTCGTAGCGCAGCTCCTCCAGGCTGAAGCGGCAGGCCTCGGCGATCTCGATCGTGCGGGCGATGGCGTCGGGGTGGTCGCGGAACAGCCGCGCCATTTCGTCGCCGGGCTTGAGGTGGCGCTCGGCGTTGGCGGCCAGCCGGTAGCCCGCCTCATGGATGGTGACGTGCTCGCGGATGCAGGTCAGCACGTCCTGCAACGGCCGCCTGGCCGGGGCATGGGCGTGCACGTCGTTGGTGGCGACCAGCGGCACCCGGACCTCGGCGGCGATTTCGGCAAGGTAGCGCAGCCGCGCGGCATCGTCGCCGCCATAAAGAAAGGAAGCAGCGAGGTAGAGCCGTTTCTTGAAGCATACTCTCAGCTCGCGGAGGCCCTCGACGAACTCTTCGCCGGGCTGCTCCGGCGGCACCGCGATCACGATCTGCCCTTTGCCGTGGGCCATCACGTCCTCGACGTAGAGCTCGCATCCGTCCTTGGGGGCGCGCCGCTTGCCGACGGTGAGCAGGCGGCTCAGACGCCCGTAGGCGGCGCGGTCGGTGGGGTAGCAGAGCAGGTGCAGCCCGTCCGCCAGCTCGAGCCTTGCGCCGACCACCAGGCGGATGCCGGCCTCCCTGGCGGCGCCGTGCGCCCGCACCACGCCGGCGAGGCTGTTGCGGTCGGTGATGGCGAACGCCTTCAGCCCCAGCGTTGCCGCCGCCAGCGCCAGTTCTTCGGGATGCGAGGCGCCGCGCAGGAACGAGAAGTTGCTGGCGATGTGAAGCTCGGCATAGGGGGTCATGAAGGACCTCCATCTCCTCTCCCGCACTGCGGGAGAGGGTACGAGCGCCTCTGTGTCTCTGCGCCTCTGTGGTTACCCCGCATCTTCATGCGAAGAACCCGTGCAGGTACCAGCGGGGAAACACGCCCGGCAGGTACACGCCCTCGCGGTAGAGCCAATAGCGGCGGCCGGCCTTGTCCTCGACCCGGAAGTAGTCGCGCACGCCCTGCTCGGGGGCGGGGGCGCCTTCCAGCCACCATTCGGGGGCGATGCGCTCCGGTCCCTCGGCGCGGGCGACCTCGTAGGAGGTGCGCCGCCAGCGGAACAGGACCGGCGGATGGTCGGGCACCGGGGCGATCACCTCGATCGCCT
Organism: Rhodospirillales bacterium; assembly: GCA_018432935.1. GTDB lineage: Bacteria > Pseudomonadota > Alphaproteobacteria > Rhodospirillales > Shumkoniaceae > JAHDSF01. The sequence continues at coordinate 78,000 of JAHDSF010000002.1, forward strand.
CGGGGGTCGGCAGCAGGCGCACGGGCCGGGGTTGCCTCGGTCCGGGAATGGCCATCTCCGGCAATGACTTGAGGGCGAAAGCGGAGACGGCGCGGCAGGCGCGTTCCGGAATGTGGCTGGCGCGCGCCTGGAGACGCAGGACGCGCTCCGGCCCCAGCCGGGCGCCCAGGCGATCGACGAGGCGCCCCGCATCGTCCTCGGGTGCCGCCCGTCCCGAGGCGAGGTCGCGCTGCAGCGGCACCAGCGGTTCGGCGACGAGGACGCCGAGGGCCAGGGTGTCGATGCCGAAGCCGGCGTCCAGCGCCGGCAGCTTCTCGGCGAACAGCCTGTCCAGATGCTTCGGGTCGCGGGTTGGCCGTGCGGTGCCGACGACGATCTCTGCCAGGGTGCCGTCGGAGCGGTAGGCAACCAGTTCGAGGCGGCGGGCGCCCTGGTGCCCGTCGGCGAGGTGAACGGCCACTTCATCGAGCAGGCGGCGGGTCGCGGCGGCGATGTCCGCGGGGTCGGCGATCGGCTCTGGGAAGGTGGCGCGCGTCCGCAGGACAGCCACCGGACGGCGTGGCGAGACCGGCTCGGCCGTCCGGCCCAGCACGAGGTCGAGGCGGTCGGCCAGGGCCTGCCCGAAGCGGGTTGCAAGCGGCGCCCGCGGTACGTTCGTGAGGTCGCTGATGCGCCGCAGTCCGACCCGCTCGAGGTCGTCGGCCAGCGCCGTTTCGAGGCGGAGGGCGCGGACCGGCAGCGGCGCCAGCGCTGCCGTCAGCCCGCCCGGCGGAACGACGGCGACGGTCCCCCGGTTGCCGAAGCGGGCGACCGCCCAGGCGGCGCCGGGCGTCTCGGCGAGCGCCGCCCGGGATGCGACCCCCCACGTGCGCAGGCGGCCGACGATGTCTTCCAGCAGCGCCGCTTCGCCGCCGAAAAGGTGGGCGCAGCCGCTGGCGTCGACGAGGATACCGGCGCTGCCGTGCGGCTCCGGCGCGTCGATGGTGGTCCATGGCGAGTAGCGGCCGCACCACAAGGCAAGCGTTTCCAGCGCTCGGAGGTCACCGTCCGGATCGGCCTCGACGGTGAACAGGGCGGGCAGGGTGGCGCGGGCGTCGGTGAGCGGCATGCCGGGGAACACGCCGCCGGCCCTGGCGGCGGCATCGGCGGCGACGATCCGCTGCCCGCCCCGCACCGCGGCCACGGTTGCCAGCGGCCTATCCCGTCCGGCGGAGGCGTGCGACCTCGCCAGCCGCCGGCGCAGCCGGTCGGTCGAGAAGGTCGGCAACCACAACGAGATGACCCGTCGCGTCATCGCTCCTCTCCACGATCCAGGAAGCGGGAAGGCCGTGGCGGCAACGCAGCAGTTCCAGCCGCCAGCGGGGGCGGGGGCTGCCGTAGCGGTCGACCCCGCTGGCGGTGGCGGCCACGCGCCAGCGCGTGACGGCGGGGCAGGAGGACGTCTCCGCCCCGCTGCGCAGCAGCAGCCCGGTCACCCCGCTGGCCTCGGCCGCCAATTGCAGACGGCGGGCCGCCGTCGGCGAGGCCTTCTCGGCCTCGCCCAGGACGGCGGCGAGGCAGCCGCTGCGCAGACCCTCCTCCATCGCCCACAGGACGTCGACGTCGCTGCCGGCGCGGGCCAGGATCAGCCGTGCGGGATCGAGGCCGAGGGCTGCCAGCCCGGGGCCGTAGAGGTCGCGGCCGCGCCGGCACCACAGGACCGGCCGGCCGTCTTCGGCGAGGCGGGCGGCGAGCCAGGCCGCGAAGCCGTGAGCCGCGCCGTCGCTGCCCAGAATCTCGTGCAGCGCGCCGCGCGCCAGGCCGCCGCCCGGCAGCGCCGCGAGGGCGCCGGCGCCGAAAGCGAGCGGGGCGGGAGGGCACGCCGTCCGACCCTGTTCCAGCCGATGAATCTGTTCCCGCAGCGCTGTCAGCGCCTGGCTGCGGGACAGGGAGAGGGAGGACATGCAACAACGACCTTCTGTACGCGTTTTGCGTTCCTGTATTCCTATTTTGTTCTATATAGGTTCCGTTCAGAGGTCAAGCGGAGGGTCTTCCCATTCGTGGGCTCCGAACTTGGGTCAGAAGAGGGTTTGGACGATCGCCCTGCTTCCCATTCGGCAACGGAAAATTATCGATAGGGGAGTAGGAAAGGGCGAAGTCGCCTTCTATAGTCAAATCCGCCCGGCCACCCCTTGGTTTTCCCATGCTCGCGTTCCTGTCGGCGTTTGCCGCCCTGTTCCTGAGCTCGGTGTTCCTCAACTTCAGCAACGGCCTGCAGACCGTGGTGCTGCCGTTGCGCGGCTCCGCCGAGGCGTTCTCGACCACCGCGATCGGCTTCATCGCCTCGGGCTATTCGTTGGGCTTCATCGCCGGCTGCCTGGGAGTGCCGCTGATCATCCGTCGCGTCGGCCACATCCGCACCTATGCGGTGCTGGCGGCGGTGGTGGCGATCGCCGTGATGTCCTACGTCCTGGTTCCCAACGCCATCGCGTGGCTGGCCTTGCGCACCCTGAGCGGGGTCGCCGTCGCCGGCCTGTTCATGGTGATCGAGAGCTGGCTCAACGATCGCGCCGCCAACGAGGCGCGCGCTCGCATCTTCAGCGTCTACCAGATTGTAAACTATCTTGCCAACTTCGGCGGGCAAGTTTTTGTTTCGGCTGGTGATCCTCGTGGATTCGGGCTGTTCGCAGCGTGTGGGGCGGCGGTCTGCGCGGCGGTCATTCCGGTCGGCCTGACCACTGCCGCCACTCCGGTTCCGCCGACCCGAATCTCGGTCCGCCTGATCCGGCTGATCCGACTGTCACCGGTCGGCATGGTGGGCGCGTTCGCGGCCGGGATGGCGAACAGCGCGTTCTTCTCGATGGGGTCGATCTTCGCCCAGGACGCCGGGCTGGCGCTGTTCCAGATCACCCTGTTCACCGGTTGCGCCCTGCTTGGCGGCGCCGCCACCCAGTGGCCGCTGGCGATGATCGCCGACCGCACCGATCGGCGCCGCGTGATCGCCGGCTGCATGCTGGCGGCGTGTCTGCTCGGCTTGGTGCTCGCCTTCACCAGCGGGCAGCTCCGATTCGGCGGCGAGCCGCTGCTGCCGCCCCTCTTCACGGGGACGGCGCTGATCGTCGTCGCCAGCCTCTACGGCTTCGCCGCCCACCCGCTGTACGGACTCTCCGCGGCCCACATGAACGACTTTGTCGAGCGTCAGGAGTTCGTCGAGGCAAGCAGCGGCCTGCTGCTGGCATGGGCGATCGGCGCCACCATCGGGCCCTCGCTCGCTTCGGTGACCATGCAGGCCTGGGGGGCGGGCGCCCTGTTTCTCATCACGGCGGGCGTGCATGCCACCCTGTTCGCGTTCACGCTCTACCGGATGAGCCGCCGCGACGCGCCGGCAGAGACGCGCAAAACCGAGTTCGTGCCATCGGGGATTGCCAAACCGTCGCCGACGATCGGCGAACTCGACCCGCGCGCCTCCAGGGACGAGTGATCCCGGCTATGCGGTAATGGCACGTGACGCACGACGGCGGCGATCTATGATCTCGCGTGTCGCTCTGAAAGGATGGGACATCAAGTGGCGGTTTTAGCGCAAAGCTTGCCGGGCGCCCGGCCGGACCGGATCGGGCTGGGCCTCGCGCTGGCGGTGCTCACCTTCGCGACGTGGTCTACCAACGACGCCATCGTTAAATGGGTCAGCGGCGGCTATTCGGTGTTCCTGATCGTGTTCGTCATCACCGGATTCGCCGTTATCCCGGCGGCAGCGCTGGTTGGGGCTACCGGGCTGCGGTCGCTGCGGCCCCGCTATCCGCTGGTCGTGCTGGTGCGGGCGGTCATCCTGCTCGCCTCCACCTTGTGCATCTTCACGGCGTTGCGCTCGCTGACGATGGCCGAGGCCTACACCATCGTCTTCACCTCGCCCCTCATCATCACCCTGTTGTCGGTCCCGGTCCTGGGAGAGAAGGTGGGTTGGCGCCGCAGCGTGGCGGTGGCGGTCGGCTTTGCCGGCGTGCTGGTGATGCTGCGGCCGGGCATGCAGACGCTCGGTACGGGACACCTGGCCGCCCTCGGATGCGCCCTGACTTACAGCGCCGGCGCCCTGATCGTGCGTCGCTACGGGGCCGAGGCCCCGGCGGCGATGCTGACGCCCATGGTGGCGGTCAAGCTTGCCGCCTCGGCCATCCTGGTGACGGTCGTCGACGGCTGGGTGATGCCGAACCTTGTCGACCTCCTCCTGATGGCGGCGGCCGGCCTTTGCTACGGTACCGGCCATATCCTGTTCATTCTTGCCTTCCGCTACGCCCCGGCGGCGATCGTGGCGCCTTTTCAGTACAGCCAGATGGTGTGGGCGACGGTGTTCGGGATCGTCCTGTTCGGCAACTGGCCGGACGGCTTCACCCTGCTTGGCGCGACGGTGGTGGTCGGAAGCGGCCTCTACATCGCGGCGCGGGAGAACACCCTCAGGAAGCGGCGTGCATGATGCGCTATTTTTCGCGTGACGCGGGGAGCGCGGCCCCTATGATCGCGCCGTGTCGGGACAGCGGAGCGTGAAGTGGGCGAGCGGGCCAGGCAGGCGGACCGTATAGGGTTCGGAATTCTCTGTTGCATCGGCACCTTCTTCATCTTCTCGACCAACGACGCGGTCGTGAAGCTGCTGGGCGGCCGCTATTCGGCGTTCATGATCACCTTCGGCATGTCGCTGTTCGCGCTGCTGCCCAATGCGGCCCTTGTTGCCGCAACCGGGGGGCTGGCGGGGCTGCGGCCGCGGTCGCCGGTGCTGGTGATGGTGCGCGCGGTGCTCATGCTGGTCGCCACCTTGGGCACGTACACGGCGTTCAAGACGCTTTCGATCGCCGAGACCTATACGCTGGTCTTCACCTCGCCTCTCATTGTGACGGCGCTCTCCGGGCCGGTGCTGGGTGAGCACGTCGGCTGGCGGCGATGGCTGGCGGTCGCGGTCGGCTTTGCCGGCGTTCTGGTCATGCTGCGGCCGGGGGTGAACCCGTTGGGGTTCGGCCACTTGGCGGCATTTGCCAGTGCGGCGACCTTCGGCCTCAGTTCGCTGATCCTGCGGCGCGGCGGCAACGAGACGAGCAGCGCCCTGCTGACGCCGATGATCGTCGTCAAGGGAGCGGGCTGCGGGCTGCTCATGCTGGTCATCGAGGGGAGTTGGGGGATGCCGACGCTGCCCGACCTGGGGCTGATGGCGTTCATCGGGATCGGCTATGGGGTCGCCCACATCCTGCTGATCATCGCCTTCCGGCACGCCCCGGCAGCGGTGGTGGCGCCGTTCCAGTACCTGCAGATGGTTGGTGCCGTGTTCTACGGGGTGCTCCTGTTCGACACCTGGCCCGACGTCTACACGGTGCTCGGCTCGGCCATCGTGATGGCGAGCGGTATCTACATCGGCATGCGCGAGAGCGTGCGGCGGCCGGCGGCCGTGAAGGCGGAGGAAGCCCAACGATGAACGGCAATGTGCGGCGCGGCGTCATCTACGCGGTGCTGGTGTTCGCCTGCTTCTCGACCGGTGATGCCCTCGTCAAGTGGCTGACGACCGGATACTCGATTTTCCAGCTCACCTTCGTCAGCTATCTGTTCGCGGTGATCCCGATCGGCGCCCTGGTGGCCCGAACCGGGGGCTGGGCATCCTTGCGGCCGAGGCACCCGGGGTGGGTGATCGTGCGCAGCCTGATGCTCGCCACCGAGGGTCTGCTCTGCTACTACGCCTTCTCGCGGATGCCGCTGGCCGAGGTCTACCCCCTGATCTTCGTGACGCCGATCCTGGTCACGCTGCTGGCGGTTCCGCTGCTTGGCGAGCGCGTCGGGTGGCGCCGGATGACCGCCGTGGTGGTCGGCTTCCTCGGCGTCGTGATCGTCCTGCGGCCGGGGTTCCGCGTCCTCGACGCGGGACATGCTGCGGCACTCGCCTCGACCCTCTGCTTCTCGCTTTCCATCCTCATCCTGGGCCGCCTGCGGAACGAGAACTACGGCGCGCTGCTCGTCACCCTGGTGGCGGTCAAGATCGTGATCGGTGCCGCCCTGATGCTCCCGTTCGGCGGCTTCACGCCGATGGCCCCGACCGACATCGTCCTGGTGGCGGCGGTCGGCATCCTCGGCGGCCTCGCTCATGTGTTCCTGGTGTTGGCGGTCCGCGACGCGCCGGCCAGCCTGGTGTCGCCCTTCCAGTACAGCCAGATGCTGTGGGCGATCTTCTACGGCGCCGTGGTGTTCGGCGACTGGCCGGACGGCGTCACTCTGGTGGGCGCCGCCGTCATCATCGGCGCCGGCATGTTCATCATGGAACGGACCAAAAAGGTGCGCCAGGAAGAGCCGGCGCGCCCCTAGCGGCCTTCGATGCGTGTCAGGATGCGGTCGAGGGAGGGGCCGATCGGGTCGAACGACCCGGCTTCGGTGAGTTCCCGCACCACCTGCTCGTTGAGACCGCCGGGGGTGGCGGCTTCGGCGGACATCGCGGCGAAATCCTCGTCGCAGCCATCGGCCTGCCGGGCGAGAGCATGGAACATGGCGGCAATGAAGCGGCGGCCCTGCGCCGACGCCACCCCCTGGTCCGTCAGCCAGCCGGCCGCGACATCCTCGAGCTTGAAGAAGGTGCTGATCAGGCTGGTGGTGGCGATCAGGCGGTCGAACTCCGCCGCTTGCGCGACCGCCACCACGGTGCCGATGCGTCCGAACAGGGCCGCCGTCTCGGCGTCGTCGGGGCACAGCGGAATCGGACCGACGTGGCCGGCCACCGTCGGCAGCGGGTTCGCCCGGACCACCCGCACGGCGGGCGCCGCCAGCCGGGCCAACTCGGCCGGGCCGAGAGTGGCGATAACGCTGACCACCCGATGATCGGGGCGGAACCGCAAGCCGCCGATCACCTCGCGGCTGATCGGCGGCCGCACGGCCAGAACGACCCAGTCGCTGCCGTCGAGGACGGCCTGGTTATCGGATGCGACCTCGACGATGCCGGGAAAGGCGGCGGCGAGGCGCGCCGCGGTTCCCGCGTTGCGGGGCGAGACCAAGACGCGCGTCGGCTTCTCGGTCGCGGTGCAGAAGCCGGTGACCATGGCGGCGGTGATGTTGCCGGTGCCGACGAAGCCGAGACGCATCAAAGGTTCTCCCTTCAGGTGGAGCGTCACCTTACGGAGCCCGGCCGGGCCAGGCAAGATGCAGGGAGGAGGGGAAGGCCGCGCGAGCTGCGGCGTCCCCTCCACCGGCTCAGGCGGCCTTGACGTCGAGCAGGAACGTCTCGACCGCGAGCTTCAGCTGGTCCGACTGCCGCGCCAGGTCGGAAGCCGTGCTCTTGAGCTGGGCGGCCGCGCTGCCGGTCTCCTGGGCCGCCTGGGTGACGCCGAGGATGGTCGACGAGACCTCGTGGGTACCGCTCGACGCCTGCTCGACGTTGCGGGCGATCTCGCGCGTCGCTGCCGACTGCTCCTCGACCGAGGAGGCGATCGACGAGGCGATCTCGTCGACTTTCTCGATCGTCTTGGTGATGGCCATGATCGCCTCGACCGCTTCCCTGGTCGAGGACTGGACGCCGGAAATCTGGGCGGCGATCTCCTCGGTGGCCCGGGCGGTCTGATTGGCCAAGCTCTTTACTTCCGAGGCGACCACGGCGAAGCCCTTGCCGGCGTCGCCGGCCCGTGCCGCCTCGATCGTGGCATTGAGGGCCAGCAGGTTGGTCTGGTCGGCGATGTCGTTGATCAGCTTCACCACGTCGCCGATCTTCTGGGCCGCGTCGGCGAGGCCCTGAACCTTGGCGCTGGTGTCGTTGGCCTGACGGACGGCAGTGGACGCGATCTCCGAGGCGGCGCCCACCTGGCGGCCGATCTCGGCGATCGACGCCGACAGCTCCTCGGTCGCGGCTGCCACCGTCTCGACGTTGGCCGAGGCCTGCTCCGAGGCGGCCGCCACCGTGTCGGCGCGGCGCGAGGTCTGATCCGCTGCCTCGCCCATCGACTCCGACGACGACTGCATCTGGGCCGCCGCCGCGGCTACCGAATTGACGGCGGCCGCCGACGCCGCGTCGAACGCGCCGCACAGCTCTTCGATCCGCCTCGCCCGCTCCGCCCTGGCCTCCTGCTCCCGCCGCTGCTCCTGGGCCAGGCGTTCGGCTTCGATCATCCCCTCCTTGAACACCTGGACCGCGGTCGCCATCGCGCCGATCTCGTCGCGGCGGTCGCGGGCCGGGATCTCGATCGTCCGGTCTCCTTGCGCCAGGATCCCCATGACCCGGGTCATCTCGTTGACCGGCTTGGTGATGCTGCGGGCGATCCGGGACGCGACGAACACCACCACCAGCAGGGTCAGCGCCGAGACGCCGCCTGCCAGCACCGCCTTGCGCCAGAACGTCGTCTCGACGTCTTCGACGAAGACGCCGCTGCCGATCACCCACCCCCACGGCTTGAAGCCGGCCACGTACGAGACTTTCGGCTGGGCCGACTTGCTCTCGGGCGGCCAGAAGTATTTGTAATGGCCGGCCCCGGACCTCTTCACCACCTCGACCATGTCCGAGAAGATGTGCTCGCCGTGGGCGTCCTGAAGCTTGAGCAGACTGGTGCCGACCAGCTTGGGCGAGGTCGGATGCATCAGCATGACGGCATCCATGTCGTTGACCCAGAAGTACTGCTCCCCCTCGTAGCGCAGGCCTTTGATCGCGAGCAGGGCCGCCTCCTTGGCCTTGTCTTCGGGCATCTCGCCCCGCTGGGCCCGGGCGTGGAAGTCCCGCACCAGGCTGTGGGCCACTTCGACGATCCGTCGCGTTTCGTCCGCCTTCTGTTCGTAGAGGGCGTCGCGCAAGCCCACCAGATTGAAGGTGTCGACGCCGACGTACATCAGGGCGAACAGCCCGACCAGAGCCATCAGGCGCTGACCGATCTTCCAGTGGCCGAACTTCAAACTCATCCCTTCCCCCCTCGGCTTGAATCGTTGCAGCGCCGATTACGGCGCCATGTCAATGTATGACGGCGGTCTTTCACGGAATTGCGGGCCATCCGAAGCCGGGGAACCGCCGAGGCTGCCCGGCACACCCGAACAGGGAGCGCCATCGTATTACAAATGTTGTCTACATTATCCTTGTTTGCGCCGTCAAGCGGACCCGCACCAGCAAACGGCTCTCGGGGCCTAGGCACAATGCGCGCGGCAGGGGCTTTCTCACCCCGCAGCCATGACCTATACTGCGCCGCCCTTTCCCCGGGACAGCGGTGCAGCCATGGACGCCAAGGACATCCAGAAGCTTCTCGAAGGCAGACTTGTCGACGCGCACTTTCCGCAGTTGCCGAACTTCCAGCGCGGCAAGGTGCGTGATTCCTACGATCTGCCGGACGGCCGTCGCATCATGGTGGCGACCGACCGCCAGTCGGCGTTCGACCAGGTCCTGGCCGCGGTGCCGCTGAAGGGACAGGTGCTGAACCAGACGGCGCGGTTCTGGTTCGAGAAGACCGCCGACGTCTGCCCGAACCACGTGCTCGATTTTCCCGACCCCAACGTGGTGGTGGCGAAGAAGCTGACCATGCTGCCGGTCGAGATGGTGGTGCGCGACTACATCACCGGATCGACCAGCACCAGCATCTGGACCATGTACCAGCGGGGCGAGCGGGTGGTCTACGGCGAGCGTCTGCCGGAAGGGCTGGTCAAGAACCAGAAGCTGCCGAAGACGATCCTGACTCCGACCACCAAGGGGCAGGGCAAGGCCCACGACGCGCCGATCACGCCCAGGGAGATCGTCGCCCAGGGCCTGCTCACCCAGGCCCAGTGGGACGAGCTGGCGGCCCTGAGCCTTGCGCTGTTCGCCAGGGGGCGCGAGATCGCCGCCCGCAACGCCCTGATCCTGGTCGACACCAAGTACGAGTTCGGCCTCGACGAGCAGGGGCGGATCGTGCTGGCCGACGAGGCGCACACGCCGGATTCCAGCCGCTACTGGCGCGCCGCTTCCTACGACGCCCGGTTTGCCGCCCACGAGGAACCGGAGAGCCTCGACAAGGAGTTCCTGCGCCTGTGGGTGACCAAGCGCTGCGACCCCTACAAGGATCCGCTCCCCGAGATCCCCGCCGAGACCCTGATCGCCTTCAGCGACAAGTACGTGCAGCTCTACGAGCAGGTGACCGGCCACAAGTTCGTCCGCCCGCACGCTCACGAGAACGTGCGCGACCGCGTCGAGGCGAACCTGCGCAAGGTGTTCCCCGAGTATTTCAAGTAGGCGGCGGGAGCACAGGGCCGCGGATCCGCCCCTGCGTCTTTGGCGCGCGCTAGAAGCGCGATACGTCCAGTCCTTCGGGCGAAATCTCGGGCGCACGGCCGGACACCAGGTCCGCGATCAGGCGGCCGCTGCCGCAGGCCATCGTCCAACCGAGCGTGCCGTGGCCGGTGTTGAGGAACAGGTTGCGGTAGCGGGTGGGCCCGATCACCGGCACGCTGTCCGGCGTGGTCGGGCGCAGGCCGGCCCAGAACTCGGCTTTGCCGGGATCGCCGCAGTCGGGGAACAGGCGCATCGCCGCGTTCAGGATCGGCCGCGTCCGTTCCTCGCGCACCGTGGTGTCGTAACCAGCGATTTCAGCGGTGCCGGCGACCCGCAGCCGCTGTCCCAGCCGCGAATAGACGATCTTGCGCTGATCGTCGATGATGGCCACCGACGGAGCGCCGGCGTGGCCGTCGACCGGGATCGTCACCGAGTAGCCTTTGGCGGGATAGACGGGCAGCCGGATGCCGATCCGCCGCACGAGCAGCGGCGTGAAGCTGCCCAGCGCCACCACGCAGGCGTCGGCCGTCAGGCGCTCGCTTCCGGCCTGCACAGCGGTCAGACGGTCGCCTTCGGTGGCGAAGCCTGTCACCGTGACGCCGTAGCGGAACTGCACGCCGGCGGCGCCAGCCAGCTCGGCCACGCGGCCGGTGAAGACATGGGCGTCGCCGCTCTCATCGTCCGGGCTGAAGGTGCCGCCGACCAGCTCGTCCCGGGACGCCGCGAGCGCCGGCTCGATCGCCACGCACTCCTGCGGCGTCAGCACCTTGCGGATGCAGCCCAGTTCGCTCATCGCGGCCGCCTTGGGCACCGCCTGCTCGAACTCCCGGGGATCGGAATAGACGTGGAGGATGCCCTTGCCGAGATGGTCGTACGCGATCCCGGTCTCCGCCCGCAGCGCCCGTAGGCAGTCGCGGCTGTAAACCGCGACCCGGAGCACGCGCTCGGTGTTGATGCGGCTGCGGCCGGCGGTGCAGTTGCGAAGAAAGCGCAGGCCCCAGGCCCACTGCGCAAGGTCGGCGCGGAAGCGATAGAGGAGGGGCGCATCGGCGCGTCCCAGCCACTTGACGATCTTGGCCGGGGTGGCGGGGCCCGCCCACGGATCGGCGTGGCTCGCGGAAATCTGTCCTCCGTTGGCGAAGCTTGTTTCCAGGCCCGGACCGGGCTGGCGGTCGATGACCGTGACGTCGTGTCCTGCCTTCGCTAGATAATAGGCGGAAGTGACGCCGACCACGCCGGCGCCGAGCACGAGGATCTTCATGGAAGCGACTTCCAGGCTTCAGGGTCGTCGAGCGATGTGAGCGGTCGCGTTTATAGGCCGTCTCGCCGGCGCAGGATAGAGAAAAGCGGGCACCGCCGGTTTCCCGCGCCGGTGCGGCGGGATAGAGTGCGGACACATCAGATCGGAGGCGAATCCGTTATGGACGCGAATGCGATCCTGACCACCGGCGAGATGTACGAGGCGGACCGCCACGCCGCCGCGGCGGGTGTTCCCAGCCTCGAGCTGATGGAGGCGGCCGGCGAGGCGGTGGCGCGGGAAATCCGTCGCCGCTGGTCGCCGCGGCCCGTCGTCGTCCTTTGCGGCCCCGGCAACAACGGCGGCGATGGCTTCGTCGTGGCCCGATTGCTGGAGCGGCGCGGCTGGCCGGTGCGCGTCGCCCTTCTGGGACGGCGGGACAGCCTGCGCGGCGACGCCGCGGTGAACGCCGAACGCTATGCCAGGGCGCCGGTCGAACTGTCGCCCGATGTGCTGGACGGCCGCACGCTGGTGGTGGATGCCCTGTTCGGGGCCGGACTTGCGCGGCCGCTCGAAGGACCGACGCGGGAGGTGGTGGAGGCGGTGAATGCCCGCCGCCTGCCGTGCGTGGCGATCGACGTGCCAAGCGGCGTCCACGGCGACAGCGGTACGGTGATGGGAGCGGCCCCGCGGGCCGAGGTCACGGTGACCTTCTTTCGCCTCAAGCCCGCGCATGTGCTGCTGCCGGGACGCGAGCTCTGCGGCGACTGCGTTCTGGCCGACATCGGCATCCCCGCAGACGTGCTCCGCGATATTCGCCCCGGCCTGTGGGTGAACGGGCCGCCGCTGTGGTCGGGGATGCTGCCCTGGCCGCATCCGGCCGACCACAAGTACAAGCGGGGCCATGCGGTGGTATCGGGCGGCGCCGCCATGACCGGCGCCGCGCGGCTGGCGGCGGTCGCCGCGCGGCGGATCGGCTGCGGCATGCTGACCCTGGCCGCCTCGCCGGAAACGACCGGTATCTACGCTTCGGGCAACCCCGGGACCATCGTCCACACAGTCGTCGACGAGGCCGAGTTCCACGTCCTGATCGCCGACCCGCGACGCAACGCCATCCTGATCGGCCCCGGAGCAGGCGCCTCGGCGGGCACGCGCAGCCGGGTCCAGTCGGCCCTGCGCATGGAGAAGGCGACGGTGCTCGACGCCGATGCCCTGAGCGCCTTTGCGGATTCACCCGAAACCCTGTTCTCGGCGATCACCGCGCCGTGTGTGCTGACCCCCCACGAAGGGGAGTTCGCGCGCCTGTTCCACCATCTGGAGGGCGACAAGATCACGCGGGCCCGGGCGGCAGCCCGATACGCCCGGGCCGTGGTGGTGCTGAAGGGCTCCGACACCGTGATCGCGGCACCCGACGGGCGGGCGGCGGTGAATGTCAACGCCCCCGCCGAACTGGCAACCGCCGGCAGCGGCGACGTTCTGTCGGGGTTCGTGCTGGGCCTGGTCGCCCAAGGCATGCCACCGTTCGAAGCCGCTTGCGCCGCCGTCTGGATGCACGGCGAGGCGGCGCGGGCCATCGGGCCCGGCCTGCTCGCCGAGGATCTGCTGGATGCCGCTCCGGGCGTTCTGGCCGACTTGCGAGAGGCTCAGGCCTGACGGATCCCGGCCAGGAACTTGTCGACCCCCTTGCTGAGGCTGTCGGCCCGTGAAGACAGGTCGCGAGACGCCTGATGGAGCTGTCCCGCGGAGTCTCCGGTCTCGCGGGCCGATTCCGTGACGCCCGCAATATTGCGGGTGACCTCGGCGGTGCCGATCGAAGCCTGCTCGACGTTGCGGGCGATCTCGCCGGTCGCGGCTCCCTGCTCGTGGACCGCCGCCGCGATCGTCGAGGCGATCTCGTTCATCTGGACGATGACGCCGGCGATGCCCTTGATGGCCTGGACCGCTTCTCCGGTCGCCTGCTGGATGCCACTGACCTGGGCACTGATGTCGTCGGTCGCCTTGGCGGTCTGTTTGGCAAGGTTCTTGACCTCGGAGGCGACGACGGCGAAGCCCTTGCCGGCTTCGCCGGCGCGCGCCGCCTCGATCGTCGCGTTGAGGGCAAGCAGGTTGGTCTGGTTGGCGATATCGGTGATCAGCTTGATGACGTCGCCGATCCGCTGCGCCGATTCCATCAGGCTCTGCACCTTCGCGTTGGTGCGTTCGGCCTCGCTTGCGGCCACCCCGGCGATCCGGGACGACTCGGCCACCTGATGGCCGATCTCGGAGATCGAACCGGAAAGCTGTTCCGCCGCGGTGGCGACCGTCTGCACGTTGCTGGAGGCCTCCTCGGCCGCGGCGGCGACGGCAATCGTGCGCTCGCTGGTGGCGGAAGCGATCGACTGCATCCTGGACGCGGTCGCCTCCAGCTTTCCGGAAGCCTCCACGACGCCGTGCAGAATGGACTTCACGTTGGCCTCGAAGCCCTCGGCCTGGGCATTGAGGAGGCGCCGGAACGCAAGATCGCGGAAGACGTCGAGCCCCAGGCTCATGTCGAGATACACCGTCTTGTTGACCGCTTGCAGCATCCGTTGCACCTGGTCGGGCTTCTTGCCCCAGGTCTGCACGACGAGAGCGGTCAGTTCGTTGAGCACCAGGCAATAGCCGGCCATGTACCAGCCCGGCTCGACACCAAGGCCGAGATGTGCCCGGGCGATCGCCTGGACGGTGGTCGCGAACTCGGATCCGAAGCGGCCCGCGAAGACGTTCTCCAGCCAGTGCTTCTTCTGCCCCTGCCTGGCGCGGCGGAGGGCATCCGGCGAGGCCAGCAGTGCACGGGTGGCATCCTGACGGGTGAAGTGCCCGTAGAAGACGTCGAGGATGGCATCGAGGCGCGGCTCCAGCACCTTCCGGAATTCTTGCAGCAGCGAGACGGTCTGGGAATCGAGCAGAAGAAGCCGGGACTGCTGACTGACGTCGAGGGCGGGCATTTCGAGCGCTCCTGGAGGGAGGAATTGGGAAATATGCCCATCTTGCAAAAATTCTGGGTGCGAAGCTATTGAAATCCGGATGCCCCTCTGTTCGAGAGTTCCGAAATATAAGACACGAGCCAACCCTCCGCGGCGAGGTGACGTCGCCTGCATGGCGACGGCCGCCGCTACCGCCATTTTCCATCAGCAACCGCATTGACAGGGACGTGCAATCGGATAGAGTCGCGCGCCCACTCGGCTTGCGCTGACCGCGGGCGTGGTGGAATTGGTAGACACGCCAGGTTTAGGTCCTGGTGGCGGCGACGCCATGGGGGTTCAAGTCCCTCCGCCCGCACCAGCCGCTGCGCTTCGACCGGCCGCCCGACAATCACTCTCCAGGCAGGATCCCCATGCAGGTAACAGAGACCAAGAACGAAGGACTTAAGCGGGAATTCAAGATCGTCGTCCCGGCCGGCGATATCGACGGCCAGGTCAACACGCGCCTGGAAGAGCTGAAGCGCACCGTCCGCATTCCCGGGTTCCGTCCGGGCAAGGCGCCGGTTTCGTTGATGAAGAAGAAGTTCGGCCCCGCCGTAATGGGCGAGGTGCTGGAGAAGGCGGTCGGAGAGGCGACCCAGAAGACGCTGGCCGATCGCGGGATCCGGCCGGCGACCCAGCCGAAGGTGGAGGTCAATTCGTTCGCCGAGGGGGCAGATCTCGAGTACACGCTGTCGGTCGAGGCACTGCCCGAGATCGAGTTGCAGGACTTCAACGGCCTCGAGCTCGAACGGCTGGTCGCCGAGCCCGAGGAGCACGAGATCCAGGCGGCGCTCGATCGCCTCGCCGCCGCCAACAAGAGCTCCGAGCCGATCGCCAAGGCGCGGGAATCCCAGAAGGGCGACATCCTGCTTATCGACTTCGTCGGCAAGATCGACGGCGAGGCGTTCCCGGGCGGCAAGGCCGAGGGCTACGAGCTCGAGCTCGGCACCGGCACCTTCATCCCCGGGTTCGAGGATCAGCTGACCGGCGTCGCGGCCGGCGCGCACGTCGACGTCAAGGTCCAGTTCCCCGAGGGCTACGGGGCCCAGGAGCTGGCCGGCAAGGACGCCGTGTTCGAGGTCGACGTCAAGGAAATCCGCGAAGGCAAGCCGGCGGCGATCGACGACGAGCTGGCCAAGAAGGTGGGGGCGGAGAACCTGGACGGCCTGAAGAAGAACATCCGTGACGAGCACGAGCGCGAGCTCAAGTCGCTGTCGCGGCTGCGCCTGAAGCGTACCCTGCTCGACAAGCTTGCCGAGCAGTACACGTTCCCGGTCCCCGATGCGATGGCTGACGCCGAGACCAATGCGATCTGGCAGCAGTTCGAGGAGCAGCGCAAGGCGGGCCGGCTCGACCTTTCCGAGTACGAAGGCAAGTCGGACGACGAGATCAAGGCCGAGTTGCGCGGCATCGCCGAACGTCGCGTCCGCCTCGCCCTGGTGCTTGCGGAAGTCGGCCGGACCAACGACATCCAGCTCGGGCGTGACGAGCTGAACCGGGCACTGGCCAACGAGGCGCGCCGCTATCCGGGCCACGAGAAGGAAGTGATCGAGTACTACCGCAAGACCCCGCAGGCGCTCGAAAGCCTGCGGGGTCCGTTGATCGAGGATAAGGTCGTCGACTTCATCGTCGAGCTTGCCAAAGTGGCCGAGAAGAAGGTCTCGGTGGCCGAACTGCTCAAGGACCCGGACGAGGAGAAGGCGGAGGACAAGCCCGCTGAACCCAAGGCCAAGAAGAAGTCGCGCAAGGCGGCGGCAAAAGACGAAGGAGCGGGGGCTTAGGGGTTAGCCCATCCGGGGTGGTGGACGCGGGCGGAGCACACAGGCGGAGAACAGGCATGACGGGCGAGCGCGACTATAACTATATGAGCAACCTCGTGCCGATGGTCGTCGAGACCACCAATCGGGGCGAGCGCGCCTACGATATCTATTCGCGTCTCCTCAAGGAACGCATCATTTTTCTCACCGGCGGCGTGGACGACTACGTCTCCAGCCTGATCTGCGCCCAGCTGCTCTTCCTGGAATCGGAAAACCCCAACAAGGACATCGCCTTCTACATCAACTCGCCGGGCGGCATCGTGACCTCGGGCCTCGCCATCTACGACACCATGCAGTACATCCGCCCGGACGTCTCCACCGTCTGCATCGGTCAGGCGGCTTCGATGGGTTCGCTGCTATTGGCGGCCGGAGCCGCCGGGAAGCGCTTTGCGCTGCCCAACGCGCGGATCATGGTCCACCAGCCCTCGGGAGGGTTCCAGGGCCAAGCCACCGACATCGAGATCCAGGCCCGCGAGATCCTCGCTCTGCGCAGCCGCCTCAACGAGATTTACGTAAAGCACACGGGGCGGAAGCTGACCGAGATCGAGGATGCTCTCGAGCGCGACAAGTTCATGACGCCCCAGGAGGCGAAGAGCTTCGGCCTGGTCGACGAGATCGTCGCCTCCCGTCCGCGCCCCGAAGGCGAGGACAAGGAGCCGCGCTGACGGACGCTGCGCCGACTTTCGCAAGCCGTTTTGAAGACCATATTTATGCCAGCGGCCCGACCCTCAGGAGGGGAGCTGCGCGCATTGGGGATTGTGCGCGCGCGGCTCCAGCGGTTAACATGGTCCTGAAGGAGCCGGTTCATCGATCGGAGTACCCATGAGCAAGCCGACCGGCAGCGATTCAAAGAACACCCTTTACTGCTCGTTCTGCGGCAAGAGCCAGCACGAAGTCCACAAGCTCATCGCCGGACCGACCGTGTTCATCTGCGATGAATGCGTCGAGCTGTGCATGGACATCATCCGCGAGGAGCACAAGAGCAATCTCGTGAAATCCCGCGGCGGGGTGCCCAGCCCGCGGGACATCTGCGATGTCCTCGACGAC
This sequence comes from Rhodospirillales bacterium, assembly GCA_018432935.1. Lineage (GTDB taxonomy): Bacteria > Pseudomonadota > Alphaproteobacteria > Rhodospirillales > Shumkoniaceae > JAHDSF01. The sequence continues at coordinate 95,295 of JAHDSF010000002.1, forward strand.
TACGTGATCGGTCAGGATCACGCCAAGCGCGTCCTTTCGGTGGCCGTTCACAATCACTACAAGCGCCTCGGCCACGGTACCAAGACCGAGGGTGCCAATGCCAAGGCCGGCGACATCGAGGTCGCCAAGTCGAACATCCTCCTGGTCGGGCCGACCGGGTGCGGCAAGACGCTCTTGGCGCAGACGCTGGCGCGCATCCTCGACGTGCCGTTCACGATGGCCGACGCCACCACCCTGACCGAGGCCGGCTATGTCGGAGAGGATGTCGAGAACATCATCCTCAAGCTGCTGCAGGCCGCCGACTACAACGTCGAGCGCGCGCAGCGCGGTATCGTCTACATCGACGAGGTCGACAAGATCTCGCGCAAGTCGGACAACCCTTCGATAACCCGGGACGTGTCGGGCGAGGGCGTTCAGCAGGCGCTGCTCAAGATCATGGAGGGGACCATCGCCAGCGTGCCGCCGCAGGGCGGCCGCAAGCACCCGCAGCAAGAGTTCCTGCAGGTCGACACGACCAACGTGCTCTTCATCTGCGGCGGTGCCTTCTCCGGGCTGGAGAAGATCATCCAGGCCCGCGGCAAGGGCACGTCGATCGGCTTCGGCGCCGACGTCCGTTCCGTGGACGAGCGCCGCACCGGCGAAATCCTGCGCGAGGTCGAGCCGGAGGACCTGCTGAAGTTCGGCCTCATCCCCGAGTTCATCGGCCGGCTGCCGGTGATCGCCACCCTCGACGATCTCGACGAGGCGGCGCTCGTCGACATTCTGACCAAGCCGAAGAACGCCCTCATCAAGCAGTACCAGTACTTGTTCGAGATGGAGGACGTGAAGCTCACCTTCTCCGACGGGGCGATGGCCGCGATTGCCCGCAAGGCGGCGAACCGCAAGACGGGCGCCAGGGGCCTTCGTTCGATCCTCGAGGCGATCCTGCTCGACACCATGTTCGAGCTTCCCGGCCTGCAGGGAGTCGAGGAGGTGGTGATCAATCGCGAGGTGGTGGAGGGACGCTCCAAGCCGCTCAGCATCTATTCCGATCGCCGCGGGGACATTGAATCCAGCGCGTGAGCGCGCCTTGACAACCCTTCCCGGCAAGCCACCTTTCGAGACAGCGAAACCGACGACTTTTCGCCGTTTTCGACGGTGGCAGTCGGCAAGCCGAGAGGAATTGGTGTAGTGACGACACAGACGGGCCTTTATCCGGTCCTTCCCTTGCGTGACATCGTCGTTTTCCCGCACATGATCGTCCCCCTGTTCGTCGGGCGCGAGCGATCGGTGCGGGCGCTCGAGGACGTGATGAAGGACGACAAGCAGATCCTGCTGGTCGCCCAGAAGAACGCCGCCCAGGACGATCCGACGCCGGAGGACATCTATGCGGTCGGCACCGTGTCGACGGTCCTGCAGCTTCTGAAGCTGCCCGACGGCACCGTCAAGGTGCTGGTCGAGGGCGGTCACCGCGCACGTATCACCGACTACACCGAGAATGCCTCGTTCTTCCAGGCCCAGGCCGAGATCCTCGACGAGGATACCGGAGACATCAAGGAGCTGGAGGCACTGTCGCGCTCGGTGGTGGCGCAGTTCGAGCAGTACATCCGCCTGAATAAGAAGATCCCGCCCGAGGTCCTGGTCTCGATCAACCAGATCGAGGACCCGAGCAAGCTGTCCGACACGGTCGCCTCGCACCTCGCGCTGAAGATCTCGGAAAAGCAGGAGCTGCTGGAGATCGAGGGCGTCGCCGAGCGCCTGGAGCGGGTCTATTCCTTCATGGAATCCGAGATCGGCGTCCTCCAGGTCGAGAAGAAGATCCGCAATCGCGTCAAGCGGCAGATGGAGAAGACGCAGCGCGAGTACTACTTGAACGAGCAACTCAAGGCGATCCAGAAGGAGCTGGGCGAGTCCGAGGACGGTCGCGACGAGGCTGCCGAGCTCGAGGAGCGGATCCGCAAGACCCGGCTTTCGAAGGAAGCGCGCGAGAAGGCGCAGGCCGAGGTCAAGAAGCTGCGCACGATGAGCCCGATGTCGGCCGAGGCGACGGTCGTCCGCAACTACCTCGACTGGATGCTCAACATCCCGTGGAAGAAGCGCAGCCGCATCAAGACCACGCTGCACGACGCCGAGGGGATCCTCGAAGCCGATCACTACGGCCTCGAGAAGATCAAGGAGCGCATCCTCGAATACCTCGCGGTGCAGCAGCGCACCAAGTCGTTGCGCGGGCCGATCCTGTGCCTGGTCGGCCCCCCCGGGGTGGGCAAGACCTCGCTCGGCAAGTCGATCGCGCGGGCTGCCGGTCGCAACTTCGTCCGCATGTCGCTGGGCGGCGTGCGCGACGAGTCCGAGATCCGCGGCCACCGGCGCACCTACATCGGCTCGATGCCCGGCAAGATCATCCAGGGCATGCGCAAGGCCAAGACGTCGAACCCCCTGTTCCTTCTCGACGAAGTGGACAAGATGGGTCACGACTGGCGCGGCGACCCTGCGTCGGCCCTGCTGGAGGTTCTCGACCCCGAGCAGAACAGCACCTTCAACGACCACTATCTGGAGGTGGACTACGACCTCTCCGACGTCATGTTCGTCACCACCGCCAACACGATGAACATGCCGCCGCCGCTGATGGACCGGATGGAGATCATCCGCCTGTCCGGCTACACCGAGGACGAGAAGGTGGAGATCGCCAAGCGCCATCTGCTGCCGAAGCAGCTCAGCGCCCACGGCCTCAAGGACAGCGAGTGGCAGATCTCGGAAACGGCGATCCGCGACATCATTCGCTACTACACGCGCGAGGCGGGCGTCCGGAACCTGGAGCGTGAGCTTGCCAACCTGATCCGCAAGGCGACCAAGGAGCTGGTGATGGAGCCGGGCGGCGAGATCTCCATCACCAAGAAGAACCTGGCGAAGTACCTCGGCGTTCGCCGCTTCCACTTCGGCGAAGTCGAGCTCGAGGATCTGGTCGGGGTGACCACCGGGCTGGCTTGGACCGAGGTCGGCGGCGAGCTGCTGTCGATCGAGGCGGTGGTGATGCCGGGCAAGGGCCGGGTCATCATCACCGGCAAGCTCGGCGACGTCATGCAGGAATCGATCCAGGCGGCGAAGTCGTTCGTGCAGTCGCGGGCGGTGCAGTTCGGGATCAAGCCGCCCCTGTTTGACAAGCGCGACATCCACGTGCACGTCCCCGAAGGGGCGCAGCCCAAGGATGGCCCGTCGGCGGGCGTCGCCATGGTAACCTCGATCATCTCGGTCTTGACGCAGATTCCGGTGCGCAAAGACGTCGCGATGACGGGCGAGATCACGCTGCGGGGACGGGTGCTGCCGATCGGCGGCCTCAAGGAGAAGCTGCTCGCGGCGTTGCGGGGCGGGCTGAAGACGGTGCTGATCCCGAAGGACAACGAGAAGGATCTCGCCGAAATTCCTGACAACGTCAAGCGGGGCCTGAAGATCATTCCGATCTCCCATGTCGACGAGGTCCTCGACAAGGCCCTGGTATCGCGACCGACGCCGATCGCCTGGACCGAGGAAGACGAGGAACGGGCGGCTCGGGAGATGGCCGCCTCGAAGAAGGACGATGATGCGGTCGGCGGTCTCATCACGCACTGACGCGTCATATGCCAGTAAAACGTGCGGCGGCGACCTCCGGGTCGCCGCCGTCGCGTATCTGGGGCCGGCAAAAACCGCGAAAAGGTGCGGAAAACAGCGGTTCTCCGATTGACGAGCGGGCGGACCCCGATCTACACTCGCGGCTGTCAACGCACGACACCATGATCTTCCGATTGCGTCAGAAGAGGGGGCCTCAAGTTGAATAAGAATGATCTCGTTGCGACTGTGGCGGCCAGCACCGGGCTTTCCAAGTCGGATGCCGCGAAGGCGGTAGACGGCGTGTTTGGCGCCATCGCCGACGCTCTGAAGAAGGGCGAGGAAGTGCGTCTGGTGGGATTTGGGACGTTCAACGTTGCCAAGCGTGCGGCTACCGAGGGCCGCAACCCGAGGACCGGCGAGAAGATCAAGATCCCGGCGTCGGTCCAGCCGAAGTTCAAGGCGGGCAAAGGCCTTAAGGATGCGGTGAACTGATCACCGCCATCTGACCAGAGGTTTCCGGGGCCGGCCGTGCCGATGACGCGTGGCCGGCCTCGTCGTCTGGAGCGGCGAGCCCGTTCTCGAACGCAGGCGGGCGATTAGCTCAGTTGGTAGAGCGCCACGTTTACACCGTGGATGTCGGCGGTTCGAGTCCGTCATCGCCCACCATCTCGCTTGCGGCTTCCGTCCCCGGTGCGCCGAAGGCCACCGGACAGAGGCGGAGGGTTGGCGTTCTGACAGTGCCTCCAGTGGGCGGCGTCGACGCCCCGCAGCGGGAACTACCCGGACGCGCCGAGGCGTCGATTACGTGTCTTGACTCAGTCGTCACCGTGCTCTATGTCATCGCGACTTGCTGCGGCGGGGCGGTTTCCTCCCGCAGGACAAATGGGGGCGTAGCTCAGTTGGTTAGAGCGCCGGCCTGTCACGCCGGAGGCCGCGGGTTCGAGTCCCGTCGCTCCCGCCAGTTTCGCAAAAAGGCCGGAAGCACGCCTGCTTCCGGCCTTTTTGCACGCCGCCAGCGCGCTTGAACTGCTGGCCGTCGCTGACAATATGGTGGGGCGTGGAGTTCGCCGTTTCCTTCCACCGGATCTGCCACGATAGCGACCGCCCGCAAGAGGCGTTGGCGGGGTTGTGGTGCGCCGCTCCCATACAAAGCCACGTCCGGCCGTTTTTTTCGTTCGTTCTGCGCGCGAGATTTGTTAAACGGTGAACTCCGACCCTGGAATGGCGGGGCACGATGAAGACCTTGCTCGTCGAGTATCTTCCGATCTTGCTGTTTCTGGTGATCGCAACCGCGATGTCGGTGGGAGCGGTCGTGGCCTCCTACGTGGTCGGTCCGAAGAAGCCCGATCCGGAGAAGAATTCCGCTTACGAATGCGGCTTTGATCCGTTCGGTGACGCGCGGCAGCGGTTTGACGTGCGCTTCTACCTGGTGGCCATTCTGTTCATCATCTTCGACCTCGAAGTGGCCTTCCTGTTCCCGTGGGCGATCTCGCTCGGCAGCATCGGCGTGTTCGGCTTCTGGTCGATGATGGTGTTCCTGGGCGTGCTGACCATCGGGTTCGTGTACGAGTGGAAGAAGGGAGCATTGGAGTGGGAGTGAACGCGTCGATCGAACGTCCGATCCCGCCCGGTCCCGCCCAGGACGAGATTCTGCGCCAGCTCGGCGAGGACCTTACCGAGAAGGGGTTCGTCACCGCCCAGCTGGACAAGCTGGTGAACTGGGCCCGCACCGGCTCGATGTGGCCGATGACTTTCGGGCTGGCCTGTTGCGCCATCGAGATGATGCACGCTTACATGGCGCGCTACGACCTTGACCGCTTCGGTGTGGTGCCGCGGCCGAGCCCGCGGCAGTCCGACGTGATCATCGTGGCCGGAACCCTGTGCAACAAGATGGCGGTGCCCTTCCGCAAGGTCTACGATCAGATGGCCGAGCCCCGGTACGTGATCTCGATGGGTTCGTGCGCCAACGTCGGCGGGTATTACCATTATTCCTACTCGGTCGTGCGCGGCTGCGACCGCATCGTTCCAGTCGACGTCTACGTCCCCGGGTGCCCGCCGACCGCTGAGGCACTGGTCTACGGCATCATGCAGCTGCAGAAAAAGATCAAGCGGACGGGCACCCTATGGCGGTGAACGAAGACAAGGACCGCAAGCCTGCGGTCGACGAGCTGGCGGGGATCGACGAGATCAGCGAACTGGTATCGCTGGCGCTTCCCCACGACGTCCTTTCGACCGAGATCAAGCTGGGCGAACTGGAGGTGAGGGCGCGTGCCGGCGCGATCGTCCGCGTCCTGACGTTCCTGCGCGACGAGGTGAATTGCCAGTTCAAGATGCTGATCGACCTTTGCGGGGTCGACTACCCCGAGCGCGAGAACCGGTTCGATGTCGTCTACCATCTGCTGAGCCTCAGCCATAACCGTCGCATCCGCGTCAAGATCGAGACCGACGAGGAAACGCCAGTGCCTTCCGTGGTTGCCGTCTTCCCGGTCGCCAACTGGTTCGAGCGGGAGGTCTGGGACATGTACGGGGTGCGTTTCAGCGGCCATCCCGATCTGCGGCGGATCCTCACCGACTACGGATTCGAAGGCTTTCCGCTGCGCAAGGACTTCCCGCTGACCGGCTTCGTCGAGGTCCGCTATGACGAGGACCAGAAGCGCGTCGTTTACGAACCGGTCCGGCTGACGCAGGAGTTCCGAAGCTTCGACTTCCTGTCGCCGTGGGAGGGTATTCCCGACGAGATGGGACGCCTCCGCCGCGACGGCAGCGAGAGGGAGCAGTGATGGCCGAGAAGACGCTGCACAACTATTCCATCAACTTCGGCCCTCAGCACCCGTCGGCGCATGGTGTGCTGCGCCTGGTGCTGGAACTCGACGGCGAGGTGGTCGAACGCGCCGACCCGCATATCGGGCAGCTCCACCGCGGCACCGAGAAGCTGATCGAGTACAAGACCTACCTGCAGGCGGTGCCGTATTTCGACCGCCTCGATTACGTGGCGCCGCAGAACCAGGAGCATGCCTTTGCCCTGGCGGTGGAGAAGCTGCTGGGCATCGAGGTGCCGCCGCGGGCCAAGTACATCCGCTGTCTGTTCGCGGAGCTGGGGCGGATCGAGAAGCACCTGTTCTCGATCGGCGCCGGGGCGATGGACGTTGGCGCCATGACGCCGATGGTGTGGGCGTTCGAGCCGCGCGAGATCATCATCGAGTTCAAGGAGCGCGTCAGCGGGGCGCGCTTTCACATGAACTATTTTCGGCCCGGCGGCGTGGCCGGTGACCTGCCGCCCGGCCTGCTCGAGGATATCGGCGCCTGGGCCGACAGGTTCATGCCCTTCATCGACGACATCGAGCAGCTGCTGACCGAGAATCGAATCTTCAAGCAGCGCCTGGTCGACATCGGGCGGATCACCAGGGAAGAGGCGATCGAATGGGGCTTCACCGGCCCCAACCTGCGCGCTAGCGGCGTGCCCTGGGACCTGCGCAAGGCGCAGCCCTACGACGCCTACGCCGATCTCGAGTTCGACGTGCCGGTCGGCAAGACCGGGGACTGCTACGACCGCTACTTGGTGCGTGTCGAGGAACTGCGCCAGGCGGTGCGGCTGGTCCAGCAGTGCGTGGCCAAGATGCCGGCCGGCCGCTGGCGGGTCGACGACCGCAAGGTGGTGCCGCCTCCGCGCGCCGAGATGAAGTCGTCGATGGAGGCGCTGATCCACCACTTCAAGCTCTACACGGAGGGCTTCCACGTGCCCGCCGGGGAGACCTATACGGCGGTCGAAGCCCCGGTCGGCGAGTTCGGGGTCTATCTGGTCGCCGACGGCACCAACCGACCATACCGCTGCAAGATCCGGGCCCCGGGCTTCCCGCACCTGCAGGCTCTCAACCATCTCAGCAAGAGCCATATGCTGGCGGACGTGGTCGCCGTCATCGGCTCCCTGGATGTCGTGTTCGGCGAGATCGATCGATGAGCACCAATAACGCACCGATGTGCGGCCAGCCGGCGGAGTTCGCCTTCAGCGCCGAGAACGCGGCGGAAGCGAAGCGGATCCTGGCCCGCTATCCCGAGAGCTTCAAGTCGAGCGCCCTGATGCCGCTGCTGACCCTGGCTCAGGACCAGATCGGGGGATGGCTGTCGAAGGCTGCCATCGACCATGTCTGCGACCTTTGCGGGGTGGCCCGCATCCAGGGATACGAGGTGGCGACCTTCTACTCGATGTACAACCTGCAGCCGATCGGTCGTCATCACGTGCAGGTATGCACCAACATCTCGTGCTGGCTCCGCGGTTCGGACGAGATTCTCGAGACCTGCAAGACCTTCCTCGGCATCGGCGTGGGCGAGACCACCGCCGACGGCCTGTTCACCCTCAATGAGGCGGAATGCCTGGGTGCCTGCGTCAACGCGCCGATGGTGCAGATCGACCGCGACTACTACGAGGACCTGGACCGGAACCGCATCGAGGCGGTCCTGCTGGCGCTCAAGGCGGGCACGGCCCCGAAGCCCGGCCCGCAGAACGGGCGTCGCAGCAGCGAGCCCGTCACCGGACTTACCACGCTCGAGCCCGATGCTGCGGGCGCCAAGGCAGGAGGCGCCTGATGCTGCGCGACAAGGACCGCATCTTCACCAACATCTACGGCCTTCAGGACGTCAGCCTCGAGGCGGCACGCCGCCGCGGCGACTGGAAAGGGACCGCCGAGTTCATCGCCAAGGGCCGTTCCTGGCTGGTCGACGAGGTCAAGAACTCGGGCCTGCGCGGGCGCGGCGGCGCCGGCTTCAGCACCGGCATGAAATGGTCGTTCATGCCCAAGGAGATCGGCGATCGGCCCCATTACCTGGTGATCAACGCCGACGAAGGGGAACCCGGCACCTGCAAGGATCGAGACATCCTTCGCCATGAGCCGCACAAGCTGCTCGAAGGGATTGTTCTGGCGTGTGCGGCGGTCGGCGCCCATGCCTGCTACGTCTACACGCGGGGCGAGTTCTTCCGCGAGGCCGAAGCGCTGCAGACGGCGATCGACGAGGCGGCCGCCGCCGGACTGCTGGGTAAGGACGCGTGCGGCAGCGGCTGGGCGGTCGACGTCCACGTGCACATGGGGGCGGGCGCCTACATCTGCGGCGAGGAATCGGCGCTGCTGGAAAGTCTGGAGGGCAAGAAGGGGATGCCGCGGCTGAAGCCGCCGTTCCCGGCCAACGTCGGCCTGTTCGGCTGCCCGACCACGGTCAACAACGTCGAATCGATTGCCAGCGTGCCCGAGATCCTGCGCCGCGGAGCCACATGGTTCGCCGGCCTCGGGCGTCCCAAGAACACGGGAACCAAGCTGTTTTGCATTTCCGGCCACGTCAACGCGCCGTGCACGGTCGAGGAGGAGATGGGCGTCTCGCTGCGCGAGCTCATCGAGACTCACTGCGGCGGCGTGCGCGGCGGCTGGGACAACTTGCTGGCGGTGATCCCCGGCGGTTCGTCGGTGCCGGTGATCCCGAAGTCGGTGTGCGATAGCGTGCGGATGGACTTCGACTCCCTTCAGGAGGTGAAGTCCGGTCTCGGCACCGCCGCCGTCATTGTGATGGACAAGTCGACCGACATCGTGCGCGCGATCACGCGGCTGGCCCGCTTCTACATGCACGAGAGTTGCGGCCAGTGCACGCCCTGCCGCGAAGGTACCGGTTGGATGTGGCGGATGTTGGAGCGGATGTCGGTGGGCGACGCGGCTCTGGAGGAAATCGACGTCCTGGACGACGTGACGCGGCAGGTCGAGGGGCATACGATTTGCGCCCTGGGCGATGCCGCGGCGTGGCCGATCCAGGGCCTGATCCGTCACTTTCGGCCCGAGTTGGAGCGCCGCATCGCCGCGTTCCACGAGAGCAAGACCAGAAAGGTGGCTTGAGAAGCGACATGCCCAAGCTGACGATTGACGGCATCGAAGTCGAAGTCGAGGCCGGCCTGACCATCCTCCAGGCCTGCGAGAAGATCGGCATCGAGGTGCCTCGGTTCTGCTACCACGAACGGCTGTCGATCGCGGGCAACTGCCGCATGTGCCTGGTTGACCTCGAGCGCTCGCCGAAACCGGTCGTGGCGTGCGCCATGCCCGCCGCCGACGGCATGATCGTGCGCACCAATTCGGAGAAGGCCCGGAAGGCGCGCCGCGGGGTGATGGAGTTCCTGCTGATCAACCATCCGCTCGACTGCCCGATCTGCGATCAGGGCGGCGAGTGCGACCTGCAGGACCAGGCGCTGTTCTACGGCATGGACCGCGGCCGCTATCGCGAGGCGCGGCGGGCGGTGCCCGAGAAGTACATGGGTCCGCTGATCAAGACCTACATGACCCGCTGCATCCACTGCACGCGATGCGTGCGTTTCGCCACCGAGGTCGCCGGGGTTCCCGAGATCGGCGCTGTCGGTCGCGGCGAGCGGATGGAGATCATCACCTCCGACAACAAGGCGTTCGGCTCTGAGCTGTCGGGCAACGTGATCGATCTGTGCCCGGTCGGCGCTCTGACTTCGGGGCCGTACTCGTACGCGGCGCGCCCGTGGGAGCTGGAGAAGACGCAGTCGATCGACGTTCTGGATGCACTGGGCAGCAACATCCGCGTTGATTCCCGGGGCACCGAGGTCAAGCGCGTCCTGCCCCGCACCTCCGAGGAGATCAACGAGGAGTGGATCTCTGACAAGACCCGCTTCGCCGTCGACGGGCTGAAACGCCAGCGGATCGACCGGCCCTACGTTCGGGTCAACGGACGGTTGCGGCCGGCCACCTGGGGCGAAGCGTTCACCGCCATCGGCCGTGCCCTGGAGGGGGTCTCTGGGAGCCAGATCGCGGCGATCGCCGGCGACCTTGCCGACTGCGAGTCGATGCTGGCGCTCAAGGACCTGATGGAAGCCCTGGGATCGCCCAATCTCGACTGCCGCCAGGACGGCGCCAAGCTCGATCCTTCTTGCCGGGCCGGCTACCTGTTCAACTCGACCATCGCCGGCGTGCTCGCCGCCGACGCCTGCCTGATGATCGGCACCAACCCGCGCATCGAGGCGCCGGTGCTCAACGCCCGCATCCGCAAGCGCTGGATCAGGGCCGGGCTGCCGGTGTTCCAGATCGGCCCGGAGGCGGACCTGACGTACCCGGCGCGGCACATCGGCAACGACGCCGGCCTGCTGCAGGCGATCGCGGGCGGCCGTCACGAGGTGGCCAAGCTGCTGAAGGGCGTCGAGCGGCCGATGCTGATCCTCGGCCAGGCGGCACTGCGACGGCCGGACGGGGCGGCGATCCTGGCGCTCGCGCGCGAGATCGCCGAGACGCTCGGCATGATGAAGCCCGACATCGGCTGGAACGGCTTCAACGTCCTGCACACCGCGGCGGCTCGTGTCGGCGGGCTGGACATCGGATTCGTGCCCGGTTCCGGCGGCCTTGACACGGCCGGCATCATCGCGGCGGCTGGTGGGGGCGAGATCAAGGTCGTCTATCTGCTGGGCGCCGACGAAATCGACACCTCGGGGCTCGGCTCGGCGTTCGTCATCTATCAGGGCCATCACGGTGACGCGGGAGCGCACCGCGCCGACGTCGTGCTGCCGGGGGCGGCCTACACCGAAAAGGCGGCTACCTGGGTCAATACCGAGGGACGCCCGCAGCGCAGCAACGTGGCGGTACTCCCGCCCGGCGAGGCGCGCGAGGACTGGAAGATCCTGCGCGCCTTGTCGGAGGTTCTCGGCTGCCGCCTGCCGTACGACACCCTGCGCCAGATCGCGATCCGCCTGCGCGACGTCAACCCGATCTTCACCGAGACCGGCCAGGTCGTGCCGGCCGCCTGGGGCGACTTCGGCGCCAAGGGCAAGCTCGACGCGACACCGTTCGTTCCGGCAATCAGCAATTTCTACATGACCGATCCGATTTCGCGGGCGTCCGTCACCATGGCGAAGTGCACCGAGGTCTTCGTCGCCCGGCGCGACGAGGAGAGGACGGGAACCCATGCCTGAATTCATCCAGCCCTACCTCTGGCATGGCGAGATCTGGGACGGCTACGTGTGGCCGACGGTCTGGGTGTTCATCCAGATCATGATCGTGATCGGCGTGGTCATGGTGGCGATGCCCTACCTGACGTTCGTCGAACGCAAGGTGATCGGGGCCATGCAGCTGCGACGCGGCCCCAACGTGGTGGGGCCGTTCGGGCTGTTCCAGCCGATCGCCGACGGCCTCAAGCTGTTCGTCAAGGAGATGGTGATTCCAACCCGGGCCAGCGTCGGGGTGTTCCTGATTGCGCCCTGCCTGACCTTCATGCTGGCTCTGGTCGGCTGGGCCGTCATCCCGTTCGACGATGGCTGGGTGATCGCCGACATCAACGTCGGCATCCTGTACCTGTTCGCCGTCTCCTCGCTCGGCGTCTACGGCATCCTGATGGGGGGGTGGGCCGGCAACTCGAAGTACAGCTTCCTCGGCGGCCTGCGCTCGGCGGCGCAGATGGTGTCGTACGAGGTGTCGATGGGCTTCATCATCGTCACCGTCATCCTGATCGCCGGCTCGATGAACCTGAGCGACATTGTCAGGGCACAGAAGGACATCTGGTTCGTCGTGCCGCTGCTGCCGATGGCTGCCATGTTCTTCGTCTCGACCCTGGCCGAGACCAACCGGCATCCGTTTGACCTGCCGGAGGCCGAGGCGGAACTGGTGGCCGGCTTCAACGTCGAGTACGGCGGCATGGCGTTCGGCCTGTTCTACCTCGGCGAGTACATCAACATGATCCTGATGTCCGCCATGACGTCGATCCTGTTCCTCGGCGGCTGGCTGCCTCCGATCGACGTGGCGCCGCTCAACTGGATCCCGGGCGTCATCTGGCTGGCCCTCAAGATCTCCTTCTGCCTGTTCGTTTTCATCTGGGTTCGGGCGACGCTGCCGCGGTTTCGATACGACCAGCTGATGCGTCTGGGGTGGAAGGTGTTCCTGCCGGTTTCGCTGGCCGCCGTGGTCGTCGTGTCGGGCGTGCTCGTCGCCTTCGACCTCGCCCCGGCGGCGCGCTAGCGGAAAGGAAGCGAGTTCATGGGTGTGTTGGACCGGACCGCGCGCACGATCTTCTGGACCGAGATCCTTTCGGGACTGTCGCTGACGCTGCGCTACATGTTCCGCCAGAAGGTGACCCTCAACTACCCGTTCGAGAAGTCGCCCACCAGCCCGCGCTTCCGCGGCGAGCACGTGCTGCGCCGCTACCCGAACGGCGAGGAGCGCTGCATCGCCTGCAAGCTGTGCGAAGCGGTGTGCCCAGCGCTGGCGATCACCATCGAGTCGGAGCCGCGGGCGGACGGCAGCCGCCGCACCACGCGCTATGACATCGACATGATGAAGTGCATCTACTGCGGGCTGTGCCAGGAGGCGTGCCCGGTGGACGCCGTCGTGCAGGGCCCGAACATGGAGTTCTCGAAGGAGACCCATGAGGAGCTGATGTACGACAAGGCCAAGCTGCTCGACAACGGCGACCGCTGGGAAACCGAGATTGCGGAACGGCTGCGCGTCGACGCGCCGTACCGGTAGGGCAGTCGCCATGGGAGGGGGAATGACGCGAAGACACCATCGTCGCCCCGGTGCAAGCCGGGGGCCAGGGCAATCCTGGCTTCCGGCGTACGCCGGAATGACGACCGCCGCACAGGTGACGCCATGATCATCGAGGCCGTGACCTTCTACATTCTCGCCACGGTGGCGGTGTTTGCCGGCGTCATGGTCGTGGCGTCGCGCAACCCGGTCCACTCCGTGCTGTTCCTGGTGCTTGCCTTCATCAACGTCGCCGGGCTGTTCATCCTGATGGGGGCGGAGTTCCTGGGCCTCATCCTGGTGGTTGTCTACGTCGGCGCGGTCGCCGTCCTCTTCATGTTCGTCATCATGATGCTGAACCTCGACTTCCGCGAGCTCAGGCGCGGCTTCCTGAAATACGCGCCGTTGGGCGCGGCGGTCGGCATCGTTCTGTTGGCCGAAATCCTGATCGTGCTGGGCGGCTGGTCGATCGCTCCCGAGGGCGGGCAGCGTTTTGCGGCTGCTCCGATCCCTGACGGCCTCACCAACACCGACGCCCTCGGGCGGCTGCTCTACACCGACTACATCTACCTGTTCCAGGCGGCGGGCCTGATCCTTCTGGTGGCGATGATCGGCGCCATCGTGCTGACCCACCGCAGCCGGGAAGGGGTGCGCCGCCAGCGCATTTCCGACCAGCTCCGCGTCCGCAAGGAAGAGCGCGTCGAGGTGCGCAAGGTTCCGACGGGAAGGGGGATCTGATGACCGAAATCGGCCTCGGCCATTACGTGACCGTCGGCGCGATCCTGTTCGTGCTCGGCGTCTTCGGCATCTTCCTGAACCGCAAGAACGTGATCACGATCCTGATGGCGATCGAACTGATCCTGCTGGCCGTCAACGTCAATCTGGTCGCGTTCTCGACCGCGATGTCGGACCTGGTCGGCCAGGTGTTCGCGATGTTCGTGCTGACGGTCGCCGCCGCCGAGGTGGCGATCGGGCTGGCAATCCTGGTCGTGTTCTTCCGCAACCGCGCCACCATCGCGGTCGAAGACATCAGCTCGTTGAAGGGGTGACGCGGGCATGAGCGCAGCAGCAGCCGTCTTCCTGCCGTTGATCGGCGCCCTCGTCGCCGGCGCCCTCGCGTTCGTCCATGGCCGCAAGGAAACCAAGGCCGGCGCCGACCGTGCCGCGCAACTGGTGACGTGCACGCTGATGGTGCTGAGCGCGCTTGCCGGCATCTTCCTCTTCAACAGCGTCGCACTGGAGGGCGGCGGCGGCACGATCACGATCTTCACCTGGGTCGATTCGGGCTCGCTCGAGTTCGCCTGGGCGCTGCGGCTTGATACGCTGTCGGCGGTGATGGTGGCGACGGTCACCATCACCTCGGCCATGATCCACATCTACTCGATCGGCTATATGCACCACGACCCGGGCAAGCCCCGGTTCATGGCCTATCTCAGCCTGTTCACCTTCTTCATGCTGATGCTGGTGACGGCCGACAACCTGGTCCAGCTGTTCTTCGGCTGGGAAGGGGTGGGCCTGTGCTCGTACCTGCTGATCGGTTTCTGGTATGACCGCCCGTCGGCCAACCGCGCCGCGCTCAAGGCCTTCGTCGTCAACCGGGTCGGCGACTTCGGGTTCATCCTCGGCATCGTCGCCATCTACCTGCTGTTCGACACCGTCCGCTTCGAGACCATCTTCGCGGCTGCGCCGTCGCAGGCCCAGGCGACGATGAACGTGTTCGGCGGCACCTTCCACGCGATGACGGTGATCACGCTGCTCCTGTTCGTCGGCGCGATGGGCAAGTCGGCGCAGATCGGCCTCCACGTCTGGCTGCCCGATGCCATGGAAGGCCCGACGCCCGTCTCCGCCCTCATCCACGCCGCGACCATGGTCACCGCAGGCATCTTCATGGTCGCCCGCATGTCGCCGCTGTTCGAGCTGTCCGAGACCTCGCTGGCGGTGGTCACCATCGTCGGCGCCTCGACGGCGATCTTCGCCGCCACCATCGGCTGCGTGCAGAACGACATCAAGCGGGTGATCGCCTATTCGACCTGCTCGCAGCTCGGCTACATGTTCTTCGCCTGCGGGGTGTCAGCCTATTCGGCCGGCATCTTCCACCTGATGACCCACGCCTACTTCAAGTCGCTGCTGTTCCTCGGCGCCGGCTCGGTAATCCATGCCATGTCCGACGAGCAGGACATGCGCAGGATGGGCGGGATCTGGCGGATGATCCCGGTCACCTACGTCCTGATGTGGATCGGCTCTCTGGCATTGGCCGGTATCTGGCCGTTCTCCGGCTTCTTCTCGAAGGACGTCATCCTCGAGGCGGCCTATGCCGCCGGCAGCGGGGTCGGCGCCTATGCGTTCTGGATGGGCGTGGCAGCCGCCTTCCTGACCGCCTTCTATTCCTGGCGCCTGTTGTTCATGACCTTCCACGGCAAGCCGCGAATGGACGAGACGACGCTGGCGCACGTGCACGAAAGTCCGAAGGTCATGCTGTGGCCGCTGTTCGTGCTGGCGGCAGGAGCGACGCTCGCCGGTCTGCTGGGTTACGAGGCGTTCGTCGGCCACGACGCGGGCGGCTTCTGGAGAGACTCGATCCTGGTCGCGCAGGGCCACGACGCCCTGGCCCGGATCCACGATCTTCCGGGCTGGGTGCCATGGGCGCCGACCATCGTCGGCGCCGCGGGCATCGGGCTGGCGGTCGTCTTCTACCTGCTGGCACCGCATCTGCCGGCGAAGCTCGCTGCGAGCTTCGCCGCCGTGTACCGCTTCCTGCTCAACAAGTGGTACTTCGACGAGCTTTACGACCGCCTGTTCGTGCGGCCGGCGATGGCGATCGGCCGCGGCTTCTGGAAGGTGGGCGACGGACTGGTGATCGACGGTTTCGGGCCTGACGGCATCGCCGCCCGCACGGTCGCCATCGCGCGCTGGGTGGCGGCGCGGCAGACCGGGTACATCTACCACTACGCCTTCGCGATGCTGTCCGGCGTGGTGATCCTGGTCTCCTGGTACCTGTTCCAAACGGCCGGATGAGACGGCGATGTATCAGCTCCCGATCCTTTCGCTGGTGACGTTCCTGCCCCTGGTGGGGGCGCTGCTGATCCTGACCGTCCGCGCCGAGCCCGAGCTGGTGCAGCGCAACGCCCGCAGCGTCGCGCTATGGACCTCGGTCATCAATTTCGTGCTGTCGCTGTTCCTGTGGTTCCGGTTCGACCGCACCACGGCCGACTTCCAGTTCGTCGAGAAGTCGGACTGGCTGCCGGTGATCGGCGCCTCCTATCACATGGGCGTCGACGGCATCTCGATGCTGTTCGTGCTGCTGTCGACCCTGCTGACCCCGATCTGCGTGCTGGCGAGCTGGCGCACCGTCAAGGACAGGGTGAAGGAGTACATGATCGCCTTCCTGGTCATGGAGACCATGATGGTGGGCATGTTCAGCGCCCTCGATCTGGTGCTGTTCTTCATCTTCTTCGAGGGCGTCCTGATCCCGATGTTCCTCATCATCGGGGTCTGGGGCGGCCCGCGCCGGGTCTACGCCGCCTTCAAGTTCTTCCTCTACACCCTGGTCGGCTCGCTGCTGATGCTGCTGGCGATCCTCGCCATGTACTTCATCTCGGGCACCACCGATATCCCGCAGCTGCTCGCCTATGACTTCCCCGCCGGCGTGCAGACATGGCTGTGGCTGGCTTTCTTCGTCTCGTTCGCGGTCAAGATGCCGATGTGGCCGCTGCACACCTGGCTGCCGGACGCCCACGTCGAGGCGCCGACCGCCGGCTCGGTGATCCTGGCGGGGGTGCTGCTGAAGTTCGGCGCCTACGGGTTCCTGCGGTTCTCTGTCCCGATGCTGCCCGACGCCACCGCGCAGTTCACGCCCCTGATCTTCGTCCTCAGCGTGATTGCGGTCGTCTACACCTCGCTGGTCGCGCTGGCCCAGGAGGACATGAAGAAGCTGATCGCATACTCGTCGGTCGCCCACATGGGGTTCGTCACCGCGGGCACCTTCTCGCTGACGGTGCACGGCATCGAGGGCGCGATCTTCCAGGCGCTCAGCCACGGCATCGTCTCGGCCGCGCTGTTCCTCGTGGTCGGCGTCGTCTACGACCGCATGCACTCGCGCGAGATCGCGACCTACGGCGGCCTCGTCCACCGGATGCCGAAGTACGCCTTGTTCTTCATGCTGTTCATGCTGGCCGGGGTCGGCCTGCCCGGAACCAGCGGCTTCGTCGGCGAGTTCCTGGTCATCACCGGGACGTTCCGGGCCAACACCTGGGTGGCGGCGCTGATCGCCACCGGCCTGATCCTGGGCGCCGTCTACATGCTGTACCTGTACTGGCGCGTCATCTTCGGCAAGCTGACCAAGGACAGTCTCAAGGGCATTCTCGATCTCAGCGAGCGGGAGGTATTGATTTTCGCGCCGCTGGCTCTGCTGGTGATCTGGATGGGCGTCTACCCGATGTCGTTCCTGGAGGTGATGCACGTGTCGGTGACCAAGCTGGTGAACGACTTCGAGCTGGCTCGGGCGGCGGCCGACATGCTGCCTCTCGCGGCACGCTGAGGGGAGGAGAGCGATGTCGCCCGCCAGTCTTCCCAACTTCGTTCCGGCGGTGCCGGAGATCTTCCTCGCCGCCGCCGCGATGGCGCTCCTGATGCTGGGGGTGCTGCAGCGTGCGGTCGCCGTCGGCGAGCAGGTAAGGATCTCGCGGGTCGTGACATGGATGTCGGTCCTGGCGCTGCTGCTGGCGATCCTGCTGGCCAGCGCGGTCACGGGAACCCGGATCGCCACCTTCGGCGGGATGTTCGTCAACGACGGCTTCGCGCTGTTCTTCAAGGTGCTGGCGCTGCTCGCGACGGCGCTATCGCTGGTGATCTCGATGGGCTACCTCGAGCGCCACGACATCGCCCGGTTCGAGTACGCGGTGCTGTACCTGTTCGCTGCCGTCGGCATGATGATGATGGTGTCGGCGAACGACCTGATCTCGCTCTACGTCGGCCTGGAGCTGCAGAGCCTGGCGCTTTACGTGGTGGCGGCGTTCCAGCGCGACGATAGCCGCTCGACGGAGGCGGGGCTCAAGTACTTCGTCCTCAGCGCCCTTGCGTCCGGGTTCATCCTTTATGGAAGTTCTCTGGTCTACGGTTTTACCGGAACGACGAATTTCGACGTGATCGCCAGGGCCCTTGATGGCACCCCGGTGCTCGGCGTCGTGTTCGGGCTGGTGTTCGTGTTGGCCGGGCTTGCCTTCAAGGTCTCGGCGGCGCCGTTCCACATGTGGACGCCCGACGTCTACGAGGGCGCGCCGACCCCGGTCACCGCGTTCTTCTCGGTGGCGCCCAAGATCGCCGCCCTGGGCCTCCTGCTGCGCGTCGTCACGGGGCCGTTCGGCGACCTGGTGCAGCAGTGGCAGCAGGTGATCTGGATCGCTTCGGTGCTGTCGATGGTGATCGGCGCCTTCGCCGCCATCTCGCAGCGCAATATCAAGCGTCTGATGGCCTACAGCTCGATCGGCCACATCGGCTACGCCCTGATCGGCCTTGCCGCCGGCAGCCGCGACGGGCTGGAAAGCGTGCTGATCTACATGGCGATCTACATCACCATGAATCTGGGCACCTTCGCCGCCATCCTGTGCATGCGGCGCAGCGACCGCATGGTCGAGGGGATCGACGATCTGGCCGGGCTGTCAAAAAGCCATCCCGTGCTTGCGGCGGCGTTCGCGCTGATGATGTTCTCGATGGCCGGCATCCCGCCGTTGGCCGGGTTCTTCGGAAAGCTCTACGTGTTCAAGGCGGCGATCACTGCCGAGTTCTACGGCCTGGCAGTCATCGGCGTGCTGACCAGCGTGGTGGCGGCCTTCTACTACCTGCGCATCGTCAAGGTGATCTACTTCGACAACCTGACCGATGCGCTTGATCGCGCCGTGCCCAAGAACCTCACGTTCGTGCTCCTCGGCACCAGCGCGGCCATTCTGCTGTTCTTCCTGTGGCCGGATCCGCTTCTCGCCAGCTCGCAAAGCGCGGTGGCCTCGCTGCTCGGCGGATGAACCCTGCGCTGCCGCCGGGCTGGCTCCTGCACGCCCACGAGTCGCTGGCCAGCACCAACGAAGAGGCGTTGCGGCTGGCCAGCGACGGCGCCGCCGAGGGGACGGTGGTGCAGGCGAGGCGCCAGCAGGCCGGGCGAGGCCGCCACGGCCGGCGCTGGATCTCGGAAGAGGGCAACCTCTACTGCACCACGGTGATCCGCCCGCGATGCCCGCCGGCACAGGCCGCCGCGGTCGGCTTCGTTGCCGCGGTGGCGGCGTCCGAGGCCATCGATCGGGCGGCGGGAGAGGGCCGTCGCACCGCCATAAAGTGGCCCAACGATATCCTCCTCGAGGGGCGGAAGATCGCCGGCATCCTGATCGAGGCCGATACCGACGGCGACGGAAGCGTCGCCGCAATGGTGATTGGCATCGGCGTCAACGTAGCGCACGCGCCGGAGCTGCCCGGCTATCCGACCGCCTCGCTGCGGCAATGCGGCGGCGCGCTTGGGGTGGACGCGGACGCCGTGCTGGAGTATCTGTGCGCGGCGCTGCACGATGGCCTCCGGCGGTGGCGCAGCGAGGGCTTCGGCATCATTCGCGACCAGTGGCTGGCGCGGTGCGCCGGTCTGGGCGGGCCGTTGACGGTGAAAACACCGGCCGGCACGCTCGGCGGCCGCTTCGTCGGACTCGACGAGGACGGAGCGCTGCTGTTGGAGACCGGGGGCGGGGTGCGGCGGATCGTCGCCGGCGACGTCCTGCTGGGCGTCGTCTAGGGAGTGCCGAGAGATGCTGCTTGCGATCGATTCCGGCAACACGAACATCGTGTTCGCCGTATTCGACGGTTCCGGCGAGGTCCGCGGCAAGTGGCGGGTCTCGACCAACGTCAACCGCACTGCGGACGAGCTCGGCGTCTGGCTGATGCAGCTGATGGGCCTGGACGGGCTCGAGCGCGGCGCGGTCGACGGTGCGGTGATCGCCACCGTCGTTCCCGACACCATGTTCTCCCTCAAGGCGCTGTGCCGAAAGTACTTCAAGGTCGAGCCGCTGATCGTCGGCGAGCCCGGCGTGGCGCTGCAGGTGGAGAACATGACGGACCGCCCCGACGAGGTCGGTGCCGACCGCCTGGTCAACGCGATGGCGGCCCATGCCTTCCACAGCGGTCCCTTGATCGTGGTCGACTTCGGCACCGCCACCACGTTCGACGTCGTCGACGGGAACGGCCGGTACTTCGGGGGTGTCATCGCGCCGGGCATCAACCTGTCGCTGGAGGCGCTCCACATGGCGGCGGCCAAGCTGCCGCGGGTGGCCATCAAGCGTCCGGCAAAGGTGATCGGATCGAGCACGGTGACCGCCATGCAGTCCGGGATCTTCTGGGGATACGTCGCCCTCATCGAGGGCATGGTGGCCCGCATCCGGGCCGAGTTCGGCGCTCCCATGAAGGTGATCGCGACCGGCGGCCTCGCGCCTTTGTTCGCAGGCGCCACCTCGGCGATCGAGGAGGTCGACGGCGACCTCACCCTGCGCGGTCTTCTTCTGGTGCATCGACTGAACAGCAAGGAGCGGTCGTGAGCAGCGACATCGTCTTCGTGCCGCTGGGCGGCACCGGCGAGATCGGCATGAACCTGAACCTGTACGGTCGCGGGCGCGCCGACGACCGCGACTGGCTCATGATCGACATGGGCATCACCTTCGGCGACGGCAGCATTCCCGGCGTCGACATCCTGATGCCCGATCCCGCCTTCATCGAGGAGAAGCGTGATCGGCTCGCCGGCCTGGTGCTGACCCACGCCCACGAGGATCACCTGGGCGCCGTGCCGTACCTCTGGGAGCGGCTGCGCTGCCCGATCTACGCCTCGCCGTTCACCGGCTCGGTGCTGCGCCGCAAGCTGACCGACGTCGGCCTGCAGAACGAGGTGGCGCTGCACATCGTGCCGTTGCAGGGCCGCTTCCAGGTCGGTCCGTTCGATCTCGAGATGGTGACCCTGACCCACTCGATTCCCGAGCCGAACGCGGTTGCCCTTCACACCGACCACGGCATCATCCTGCACACCGGCGACTGGCGCCTCGATCCGCGGCCGGTGATCGGGGAAAAGGCCGACCTCGAAGTGCTGAGGGCCTTCGGCGACACTGGCGTGGCGGCGCTGGTCTGCGATTCCACCAACGTGTTCGTCGAGGGGCAGAGCCATTCCGAGGCCGACCTGCTGGCCAGCCTGACCGAGCTGTTCGGCCGCTTCGAGAACCGCATCGCGGTCACCTGCTTCGCCAGCAACGTGGCCCGGCTGGAGACGATCGCCCGCGCTGCCGATGCGGTCGGACGCAGCGTCGTGGTCGCGGGCCGCGCCGTCCAGAGGATCGTGGAGGCGGCGCGGGAGAACGGCTACCTGCTCGACGTGCCTCCGTTCCTCGACGAGGAGGCGTTCGACCAGCTGCCGCGAGAGCAGACGCTGGTCCTGTGCACCGGCAGCCAGGGCGAGCCGCGGGCGGCGCTGGCGCGGATCGCCGCCAAGACCCATCCCAGGGTGATGCTGGAGGAGGGCGACGTCGTCGTCTTCTCGTCGAAGGTGATCCCCGGCAACGAGCGGGCGATCGCCCGGGTGCAGAACGGCCTCGTCAAGCTGGGCGTGAAGGTGATCGGCGAAAGCGACCACTTCGTCCACGTTTCCGGGCATCCGGGGCGGGACGAGCTGGAAACCATGTACAGTCTGGTGCGGCCGAAGATCAGCGTCCCCGTCCATGGCGAGGCACGCCATCTGGCGCAACATGCCGAGCTGGCGCGAACCTGGGGAGTCGCCTCGGTGGTCGAGGCCGAGAACGGCTCGGTGGTGCGCCTGACCCCGGGCAAGGCCGGAGTGATCGACGAGGTCCCGGTCGGTCGGCTGGTGCTCGAAGGGAACCGCGTGGTTCCGCTGGAGGGCCTGCTGGTGCGCGGGCGCCAGAAGGTGGTCTTCAACGGCTCGGCGGTGGTCACCGTGGTGGTCGACGGCTGGGGCCAGATCCTGGCCGAGCCGCAGATTGCGGCGGTGGGGCTGGTCGATGACCCCGATGACGAGGTCATCGGCGAGGCGATCGACGCCATCTGGAAGGCCGTCGACGGCCTTTCCAAGGGAGCGAGGCGGGACGACGACACCGTGCGCGACGCGATCCGGCTTGCGGTGCGGCGCGTGTTCCGGGAACGCCTCGGCAAGAAGCCGATGACCGAGGTCCACTTCGTCAGGGTCTGATACCGGCGCGTCATCGGTCGGACCCGCACACCCTCATCCTGAGCCTGTCGAAGGATGAGAGCGGCCGCCCGAATCGCAAGGTTCGACAGGGGCTTCACGGCATGGCCTGGGGGGGGGGGAGGTAGCCCCGACGCCTACGGCCGGGCGAAAAAAACGGCAAGACCTGGAGAGGTCTTGCCCGCTTGAGCACTGCGTTCCGTTCTTACGAGGGTAACCGGTTGATCGGTTCCCTTCGTTGATTTCCTCCCAAAACCCAGGCCGTCGAGTCTGACGAGCTTCCCGCCAGACAGAGGCGCATTTTGACGTTTGTGTGGCACAGCTTCAACACTTTTTTTCAACCAAACGGTAACCTTGGCAGAGGCATTTGGGCATCGCCGCCGGTGCGCCTGATGGGCGCGCACCGGCGGCGTGCGTGGGCAGGTTGCCTCAGGCGCCGAGGAACGCGAACTTCAAGAGGAACAGCGCTGCCAGCACAAGTACGGCAGGGGTGGCTTCACGGGCGCGGCCGCCGACGAGCTTGACGACGGCATACGTGATGAAGCCAAGCCCGATGCCGTTGGCGATCGAGTAGGACAGGGGCATGGCGATCGCCGTCACCACGGCGGGCGCGACGTCGGTGATGTCGTTCCAGTCGATCTCGGCAATGCCGCGGGTCATCAGGCAGGCCACGAAGATGAGGGCCGGAGCCGTGGCGTAGCTGGGCACCGTGGCGGCGAGCGGCGACAGGAAGATGCAGAACAGGAACAAGAGGGCCACCACCACCGCGGTGAGCCCGGTACGGCCGCCGGCGTTGATGCCGGAGGCGCTCTCGACGTAGCTGGTCACCGTCGAGGTGCCGACCATCGCACCGACGACGGTGCCGGTGCTGTCTGCGACCAAAGCCTTGGAGAGACGTGGCAGCTTGCCGTCCTTGTCCAGCAGGTTGCCGCGATGGGCGACGCCGATCAGCGTGCCCGCGGTGTCGAACAGGTCGACGAACAGAAACGTGAAGACGACCGCCAGCATGCTCATCTCGAGAGCGCCGGCGATGTCCATCTGGAACAGCACCGGGGCCATGGACGGCGGCGGACCGAAGATGCCCTTGAACTCGGAGACGCCGGTCAGGACTCCGATGACGGTGACGCCGAGGATCGACAGGATGATCGCCCCGGGGATGTTCCAGGCGGTCAGGACCACCATCGAGAAGAAGCCGAGGACGGCGAGCATCACCGACGCCTGGGAAAGGTCTCCGAGAGCGACCAGGGTGGCGGGGTGGTCGACGACGATGCCGGCGTTCCGCAGTCCGATCAGGGCCAGGAACAGGCCGATGCCGGCCGCGATGGCCATCTTCATCGACATCGGGATGCTGTTGATGATCCATTCCCGCACCGGCAGGATGCTCAGGATCAGAAACAGGATGCCGGAGACGAAGACGGCTCCCAGGGCTACCTGCCAGGTGTGCCCCATGCCGAGGACGACGGTGAACGAAAAGAAGGCGTTGAGACCCATGCCCGGGGCAAGGGCGACCGGGTAGTTGGCGTAGAGCCCCATCACCGCGGTGGCGAAGGCGGCGCCGATGCAGGTGGCGACCATCACCGCGCCGAAGTCCATGCCGGTCTTGCTGAGGATGTCAGGGTTGACGAAGACGATGTAGGCCATCGTGAGAAACGTCGTCAGGCCGGCCATCAGCTCGGTCCTGACGTCGGTGCCGTGCTCGGTGAGCTTGAAGTACTTGTCGAGCATGTCCGTGGATCCCCTATGATCTCTGGCAAATCGCGTGTTAGGATCGCAGCCAGGATGACCTGGCCTGCGGCGTGGGAAGGCCAATGCTTAGGGCACTGATCGCGATCCCCCTCTTCGTTGCCGGTACCTCCCTCGCAGGGGAGACAGTGACGGTCACCAAAGAGAGTTGTCAACGGCTTGTCGTCCATACGGCGAGCGCAGATGCCGAGTTCCGTCCCGGAGTGGATGTCGCCGGCCGCCCGGTGGCTCCCGCCGACCTCTCGGGCAGCCCCTCGATCGCCCTGCCGGAGCAGATCGCGATCACGATCGCGATCGAGCTCGACGAGCGCATCGGCCTTGGCCAGGGGGGCCGCTACAAAGGCACGATGCCGATCGGCGAGGTCACCGTCAGGGATGGCCGGGTCTATTTCGACGGCCAGTTGTTGGCGGATCGCAACCAGGCGGCCATCGCCGCCGCCTGCCGCGACCTGCTGGAAGTGCCGCCGCGCCATTGATGTCGCGCCGGCCATCGCCTAAAGTCGCCGTCCGTTTCAAGCAGCAGCCGAACGAGGAAGTCGATGCGCCTGTCCGCGTATTTCGTGCCGACGATGAAGGAAACGCCCGCCGAGGCGCAGATCGTCTCGCATCGGCTGATGCTGAGGGCGGGGATGATCCGTCAGATGAGCGCGGGCATCTACGCCTGGCTGCCGCTCGGCCACCGGGTGCTGCGCAAGGTCGAGTCGATCGTCCGCGAGGAGCAGGACCGCGCCGGCTGCCAGGAAATGCTGATGCCGACCGTGCAGTCGGCGGATCTATGGCGGGAAAGCGGCCGCTACGACGCCTACGGCCCGGAGATGCTGCGCATTTCCGACCGCCATGAGCGCGAGATGCTGTACGGCCCCACCAACGAGGAGATGATCACCAGCATCTTCCGCGAGGAATGCCGCAGCTACCGCGATCTGCCGAAACTTCTCTATCACATCCAGTGGAAGTTCCGGGACGAGGTGCGGCCGCGGTT
Source organism: Rhodospirillales bacterium (assembly GCA_018432935.1). Classification (GTDB taxonomy): domain Bacteria; phylum Pseudomonadota; class Alphaproteobacteria; order Rhodospirillales; family Shumkoniaceae; genus JAHDSF01. Next base: position 120,292 of record JAHDSF010000002.1, read on the forward strand.
CGGGCTCATGCGCGGACGCGAGTTCCTGATGAAGGACGCCTATTCCTTCGACATGAATTTCGAAGGAGCGAGAAAGTCTTACAACAGGTTCTTCGTGGCCTACCTGAAAACGTTCGCGCGCATGGGGTTGAAGGCGATTCCGATGAAGGCGGCGAGCGGCCCGATCGGCGGCGACATGAGCCACGAATTCCTGGTGCTTGCCGACACGGGCGAATCGGCAGTGTTCTGCCATCGCGGCCTGCTGGCGTTGGAGCCGCCGGGCGACGACGTCGACTACGGGGGCGACCTGCAGCCGATCGTCGACACCTGGACGTCGCTCTACGCGGCCACCGACGAAGAGCACGACCCTGCCCAGGAGGCGGCTCTCGGCGGCGATCTCGTGAAGGCACGCGGCATCGAGGTCGGGCACATCTTCTACTTCGGCACCAAATACTCGAAGCCGATGCGCGCGGTCGTCGCCGGTCCCGACGGGCAGGATATTCCCGTCGAGATGGGTTCGTACGGGATCGGGGTGTCGCGGCTGGTTGCGGCGATCATCGAGGCCAGCCACGACGACGCCGGGATCATCTGGCCGGAGAGCGTGGCGCCGTTCCGGGTCGGTCTCGTCAACCTGAAGGCCGACGACGCGGGTTGCGCCCAGGCGTGTGAGACCTTCTATGCCAATCTCGGGCGGGCCGGCGTCGATGTGCTCTACGACGACCGCGACGCGCGGGCGGGGATCAAGTTCGCCGACATGGACCTGATGGGGCTCCCCTGGCAGCTTGTGGTGGGACCTCGGGGCTTGAAGAACGGCCTCGTCGAGATCAAGAACCGGGCCACCGGAGAGCGCCAGGAAGTGACCATGGAATCGGCGATGTCGCACCTGATGGGGTAGGGGGTGCCGCCCCGGGACGGAAGAACCGGCCCTGAACGGAGGTAGATCTTGTTCTCGGCGTTCGAATGGATGGTCGCCGTCCGTTACCTGCGGGCCCGGCGCCAGGAAGGCTTCATCTCGATCATCGCCTGGTTCTCGCTGCTGGGCATCGGGCTCGGGGTCGCCACCCTCATCATCGTGATGTCGGTGATGAACGGCTTCCGGCTCGAGCTGCTGTCGCGCATTCTCGGCATCAACGGCCACCTCCACGTCTCCGCCGTCGGTCCGGCGATGACCGACTTCGACCGGGTCGCCGGACAGGTGCGCGAGGTGCAGGGGGTTCGCCTGGTGGTGCCGCTGATCGAGGGCCAGGTGATGGCGACGGCCGGGGGCAGCGCCCGCGGCGCCGTGGTGCGCGGCGTGCGGATGGACGACCTCGCCAGGCGGGCCCTGATCGCCAACAACATCCGCGCCGGGTCCCTGGCGGACGTCGCGCCGGGCTCGGTGATGATCGGCACCAAGATGGCGCAGCGGATGGGGCTGCGGCTGGGCGACCGCATCACGCTGGTGTCGCCGAAAGGCAACACGACCGTGTTCGGCACGGTGCCGCGCATGCGCGCCTTCCGCGTCGCCGCCCTGTTCGAGGTCGGCATGTTCGAGTACGATTCCAGCTTCGTCTTCATGCCGCTCGAGGATGCCCAGTCCTTCTTCAGCCTGCCGGACGCGGTGAACAACCTGGAGGTGTTCATCGACGATCCCGACCGCGCCGGCGAGACCATCGGCCGCATCATGATGCACGTGAAGGGGATCGGCGGCGCCACCGACTGGCAGAACGCCAACTCCAGCTTCTTCAATGCGCTGCAGGTGGAGCGCAACGTCATGTTCCTGATCCTGACGTTGATCATCCTGGTCGCCGCGTTCAATATCATCTCCAGCCTGATCATGCTGGTGAAGGACAAGGGGCGTGACATCGCGATCCTGCGCACCATGGGCGCGACGCGCGGCATGATCATGCGCATCTTCTTCCTCGCCGGGACCAGCGTCGGGGTCATCGGGACCATGGCCGGGGTGGCGCTGGGGCTGGCCTTCTCGATCAACATCGAGACCATTCGGCGCTGGATCGAGGCGCTGTCCAACACCAACCTGTTCGCCGACGAGATCTACTTCCTGTCCAAGCTGCCGGCGGTGGTCGACCCGGTCGAGGTGGTTGCGGTGGTGGGGATGGGTCTCGGCCTGTCGTTGCTGGCCACCGCGTACCCGTCGTGGCGGGCGGCGCGGCTCGATCCGGCGGAGGCGCTGCGCTATGAATGACGTGGTGCTGCACCTCGACGACGTTCGGCGGACGTTCACCCAGGCGTCGGGCAACCGGCTGGAGATCCTCAGGGGCATCGACCTCGAGATCCGACGCGGCGAGGTCGTGGCCCTGGTAGGACCCTCGGGCGCCGGCAAGTCGACGCTGCTGCACATCGTCGGCCTGCTCGAGAAGCCTGACGACGGCGTGATTCGAATCAACGGCGAGACCTGCGGCAAGCTCGATGACGGGGCGCGCACGCTGCTGCGGCGGCACCAGATCGGCTTCGTCTACCAATACCACCACCTGTTGCCCGAATTCACCGCGCTGGAGAACGTGGCGATCCCCCAGATCATTGCCGGCGTCCCCAAGAAGAAGGCGCGGCAGCGGGCGCGGGGGCTGCTGGCCCAGCTCGGTCTTGCCGAGCGGGAAACCCACCGCCCCGCGCGGCTGTCGGGCGGCGAGCAGCAGCGGGTGGCGATCGCCCGCGCACTCGCCAACGAGCCGGGCCTCCTGCTGGCCGACGAGCCGACCGGAAACCTGGACCCCCATACCGCGGGCGACGTGTTCGCGATGCTGCTGGACATCTCGCGCCGGGTCGGGCTGGCCGCGCTGGTCGCGACCCACAATCCCGATCTGGCGAAGCGCATGGACCGCACGGTGCGGCTGCAGGATGGCCATCTGGTCGCCGCCTGAACGACCGGTCGTCGCGACGATCGCCGCGGTCGTCAGGGACGGCCGTGTCCTCATGGTTCGGCGCAGGAATCCGCCGGATGCCGGCCGCTGGGGCTTCCCCGGCGGTCGCGTCGAGCTGGGGGAAACGATCGCCGAGGCAGCCATACGCGAGCTGCGCGAGGAAACCGGCGTCGAAGGAATGGCCGGCCGCGTCTTCGATGCCGTCGACGTGATCGACCGCGCGGAAGACGGTTCCCTGCGCTTCCACTACGTATTGGTCGCCGTGCTTTGCCGCTGGATCGCGGGCGAGGGCGCGGCCGCCGATGACGCCCTGGAAACGGCGTGGATGAGGCCGGACGACATCCGGGCGGCCGAGACGGCTTTCAGCCTGGACGTGTACAAGGTCGCGGAGCAAGCGCTGCGGCTGACCTCTGGGTAGGCCTCAGCGCGATACGGCGGCGATCACCGGCTGCTCGCGATGATCCGGCTGGCGCCGGATCCGGACTTCCTGCTGCGGGTAGGGGATCTCGATGCCCGCCGCCATGAAGGCGCGGAAGATGGCGGTGCGCAGATCGCTCGCGACCACCGCCGAATTGGCCTCGCCGATGCGGATGAAGGCCCACAGATCGAACACCAGGGCACTCGAGCCGCAGTCGGTGAACAGCGCCTGTGGCGCGGGATTGCGCAACACGCGCGGGTGAGCGGCCGCGGACTGCAGCAGAATTCTGCGCACCAGGTCGAGGTCGGCCCCGTAGTCGACCCCGAACCGCAGCTCGATGCGGCGGGTGGGATCCTTGAAGGTCCAGTTGGTCACCGCACCCGAGATGATTTCGGAATTGGGGATCAGCACCGACGCCATCTGGAAGGTCTGGATCTCGGTGGCGCGCACGCTGATGCGTTTGACCACCCCTTCGTGGCCATTGATGACGACCCAGTCGCCGACCTTGATCGGTCGCTCGGCCAGCATCAGCAAGCCGGAGAGGAAGTTGTTGACGATGGTCTGCAGGCCGAAACCGATGCCGACCGACAGCGCGCCCGCCACCAGGGCGAGCTTGCCAAGGTCGATGCCGAGCGCCAGCAGGCCCGCCAGAACCGCGATTCCCAACCCGAAATAGCCGAAGCCGCTTTTCAGCGCGCTCTTCGCGCCGGGATCCAGGCTGACGCGGCGGAAGACCCGATCTTCCAGGCCGGACTGGACAACGCGGGTGAGCACGATGATGGCGACGAACACCGCCACCGCGGTCGCGGCGTCGACGACCGAAAAGTGGTAGCTGCCGATGTCGATCCCGGACAGAAGGCCTTCGCTCCAGTTCAGAAGCTGGACGGGATCGAGCGCCCAGACCAGCGAGACGGCGGCCACGGCAACCACGACCAGCACGGCGCCGAGCGTCGTCTGCAGCGCAAGTTCGAGGATCTGCGTGTTGGCGCGCCGCAGCGGCCGGCTGAACCAGAACAGAAGCAGGGGCCGGGCGATCCTTCGCACGAACAGCGGCACTCCATCGCCGATCAGCACGAAGACGTAGCCGACCGCCGCTGCCAGGGCCACCGTGCCGAGGCTGCCGAACAGCAGCCAGTCGCCGAGCGCCTGATAGCCGATGCCGAAAAGCACCGGGTGCAGCGTCACCGCGATCGCCGTCGCGGTCAGTACCAGGCGTGCCGCCAGCCAGCCGAACGCGACCTTGTGCCGATGCGGCCGACTGGCGCTATCCGATCCCGGCCGATGCAGCGCCCACCGCCACAGGCGCAGGGTGAGAACGACCTGGGCGAGCCCGGCCAGGAACTTGCCGACCACGAACAGGTTCGGCCAGTAGACGAACTCCCGCCCGGTGGTGTCGAGGAACACGAACAGACCGAAGAAGAGAACCAGGAAAACCAGACTGCGAACCGGCTCTCCGGGCGAGACATCGGCGGTTCGCACCAGCTCGGGCAAACGTGCCATCATCGCCATGCCGGCCACGGCCAGGCCCGCCACCAGGCAGGCGCGCGTCAGGAGCTGGCATTCGGGATCGCCCAAAGCGCCGTAATAAGAGAGCGAGAGGACGGCGGCTGCCACCGCGGCGACGGGAACCAGGCTGCGGGGAAGATCGCGCAGCAACAGCGCGGCGACGGCCCCGAGGCCGGTTCCCGTGGGCCGCGGTACGTGCCGCACCGTCTGCAATGCCTTGGTCGCCGCGTAGATGACCAGTGTCGCGAGCACCAGGAACTCGATGATTGCAGGACTGAAGCGGGCGGCGAAGGTGCCTTCCCTGTCGGCCGGTGCTGCCCACTCGGCGACCAGCGCTTCGGCGACGAGGCGGATCTCACCCAGCGCAGTGCCCCACAGGGTGTGGTCGATGATCGGGGTGCCGCGGGTGGTCAGCTCGCCGGTCCGCAGCCGGGCGGCGATCTCGGCGATGCGACCCTTCAGGCTCTGGCTTTTGGCGAGTACCAGCTTGGCGTGCTTCTGGCTCGACTCGTAGGCGTTGATAAGGGTGGAGATCTCCTGCCGGGTCTTGGCGATCTCGGGGCTTTCGCCTTGCCCCTCGCCGGGCGCGGGCCCCAAGGCGGCCAGCAGCCCCTTCTGCTGGTCGGCATTGCGGGTTGCCGCCTCGAGCAGGACCTTGGCCTTCCCCTCCAGACCCTCCAGGCGGGAGCGCAGCTCCGGCAGCTGCGAACGCCAGATCCACGGCCTGTCAAGCATGCGCTCGACATCGCCGATGCTGCGATCGATACCATCAAGGGCCTGCGCGTCCTCGGCGGGCGCCTGAGCAAGCGCGGGAAGCGCCGTTGCGAGCAGGAGGAAAAGGAGCAGGACGATGCGCATGACGGCCCCCCGGACGGCAGGTACGGGGCGAAGCTAGCCTCGGCGAAAGGCCGAAAAAGGGCGATACTCGCCCTACTGAGGACACATTCGTGGCGACCGACCGTGCTCCCGCCCGGCAGTTTGTTGTGGATAATCCGCAAGCTGCCGCTGACATGGGAGCGAGCTTGTGGAATCCTCCGCCCATGCCGCACGTCGACTTCGTCCATCTTCGCGTCCATTCGCCGTATTCGCTCTCGGAAGGAGCGGTGCGGATCAAGGACATGGTCAAGCTGTGCCGCGGGTTGGACATGCCGGCGATCGCCATCACCGACACCGACAACCTGTTCGGCGCGCTGGAATTCTCGAAAACCCTGGCCGGCGAAGGGGTTCAGCCGATCATTGGCTGCCAGCTCACCTTGAAGGCCGGCGGCGAGCCGCGCCAGAACGCGCGGCAGCAGCTCCGCCCGCCGTCGCTGGTGGTGCTGGCGAAAAGCGAGGAGGGCTACCGCAACATCCTGAAGATGCTGCGCATCGCCTATCTCGACAGCGGCGAGGCGGAGGAGCCGCACGTCACCCTGGACCAGGTGTGCGAGCACAACGCCGGGCTGATCCTGCTGACCGGCGGCGCCGAGGGTCCGGTGGGCCAGCTTCTCGCGGCCGGGCGCAAGGAGGACGCGAACGCTCTTTTCATGCGTCTTTGCAATGCCTTCTCTGGACGCATTTACGTAGAGATTCAGCGTCACGGGACGGAAGCGGAGCAGGCGACCGAAGGCGGATTCCTGGAACTGGCCTACGCCCACGACATCCCGTTGGTGGCCACAAACGAGGCCTTCTTTCCCACCCGCGGCATGTACGAGGCACACGACGTCCTCGTCTGCATTGCCGAGGGGGCCTACTTGGCGCAAGCGCAACGGCGCAGGCTGACGCCCGAGCATTACCTGAAATCGCCGGCCGAGATGCGGACCCTGTTCGCCGACCTGCCGGAGGCGATCGACAACACCCTCGTCATTGCGCGCCGCTGCGCCTACATGGTGGCGTCGATCGCGCCGATCCTGCCGCCGTACGACTGCGGCGAGGGGATGGACGAGGAGACGACGGTTCGCCGGCGTGCCGAGCAGGGGCTGGAACGGCGCCTCGAGACCATCGTCCTCAAGCCGGAGATGACCGACGGGGAACGCGCCGAGGTCCGCACGCGCTATTCGGAACGTCTGCAGTACGAGCTCGGCGTCATCGTGCAGATGGGCTTCGCCGGCTACTTCCTGATCGTCTCCGACTTCATCAGCTGGGCCAAGGCGCACGGCATCCCGGTCGGGCCGGGACGCGGCTCCGGCGCCGGCTCTCTGGTTGCCTGGTCGCTGACCATCACCGACCTCGACCCGATCCGCTGGGGCCTGCTGTTCGAGCGCTTCCTCAACCCCGAACGGGTGTCGATGCCCGACTTCGACATCGACTTCTGCCAGGAGCGCCGCGACGAGGTCATCGCCTACGTCCAGCACAAGTACGGGCGCGACAAGGTCGCCCAGATCATCACCTTCGGCAAGCTACAGGCGCGGGCGGTGCTGCGCGACGTCGGCCGCGTGCTCGGCATGCCGTACTCGCAGGTCGATCGCATCTGCAAGCTGGTGCCCAACAACCCGGCCAAGCCGGTGACCCTGGAGCAGGCGATCGACAGCGAGCCGCAGCTCCGCGCCATGATCGCAGACGACGAGGCGGTGGGGCGCCTGGTCGAGCTGGCCAAGCCGCTGGAGGGGCTGTACCGCCATGCCTCCACCCACGCCGCCGGCGTGGTGATCGGCGATCGCCCGCTGGAAGAGCTGGTGCCGCTCTACCGCGATCCCAAGAACCCGATGCCGGTCTCGGGCTTCAACATGAAGTACGTGGAATCGGCCGGCTTGGTGAAGTTCGACTTCCTTGGGCTGAAGACGCTGACCGTGATCGCCAAGGCGCTCCAGTACATCAAGGAGCCGCTGGATCTGTCGGCAATGCCGCTCGACGATCGGGCCACCTACGAGATGCTCGGCCGGGGCGAGACGACGGGGGTGTTCCAGCTGGAAAGTGCCGGCATGCGCGACGTGCTGCGCAAGCTGAAGCCCGACACCTTCGAGGACATCATCGCCGTCGTCGCCCTCTACCGCCCGGGGCCGATGGACAACATCCCCAGCTATATCAAGCGCAAGCACGGCGAGGAGGAGCCCGACTACCTCTATCCCTCCCTGGAATGGATCCTCAAGGAGACCTTCGGGATCATCATCTACCAGGAGCAGGTGATGCAGATTGCCCAGGAGCTGTCCGGCTACACGCTGGGCGGTGCCGACCTGTTGCGACGCGCCATGGGCAAGAAGATCAAGGAGGAGATGGACAAGCAGCGCCAGATCTTCGTCGACGGCGCCGTGGGGCGGAAAGTCGCCAAGGACAAGGCGTCAGAGATCTTCGACCTGGTCGCGAAGTTCGCCGGCTACGGCTTCAACAAGTCGCATGCCGCCGCCTACGCCTTGGTCGCCTACCAGACGGCCTACCTGAAGGCCAACTACGCGGCCGAGTTCATGGCCGCCCTGATGACCCTCGACATGGGGAACACCGACAAGCTGGCCGTCTACCGTCAGGACCTCGACCGCCTCGGCATCCCGCTGCTGCCGCCCGACCTCAACGCCTCGGAAGCGGAGTTCGTGGTCGAGGCGCGGCCGGGAGGCGGCAAGGCGATCCGCTACGCCCTGGCGGCGGTGAAGAACGTCGGCGCGGCGGCTATGGCCGGACTGGTCCGCGAACGCAAGGACAAGGGCCGTTTCAAGTCACTGACCGATCTCGCACGGCGCCTCGACGTCCATCAGGTGGGCAAGCGGCCGCTCGAGAATCTGGTCAGGGCCGGCGCCTTCGACGGTCTCAACGCCAACCGCCACCAGATCTTCGAAGGGCTGGAGCGGCTGGTGCGCATGGCCGCAGCCGCCGCCGAGGACCGCGCGAGCAACCAGATCGGCCTGTTCGCGGCGACCGGCGAGCAGGACGAGCTGACGCTGCCGCGCACCTCCGACTGGTCGCCGATGGAGCGGCTGAAGGAAGAGTTCGATGCCATCGGCTTTTATCTTTCGTCCCACCCGCTGCAGACCTACGGCAAGACCCTCGCGCGGCTGCGCGTGCGCTCGTTTGCCGACGTCCTGCACGCCGGCCAGTCCGGCCTCTGTACGCTGGCCGGCACGGTGATCGGCAAACGCGAGCGGACCACCAGCAAGGGCAGCCGCTACGCCTTCGTGCAGTTCTCGGATGCCTCGGGGGTGTTCGAGGCGACCGTGTTCTCCGAGGTGCTGGCGGCCAGCCGCGACCTCATCGAGGTCGGCCGCTCGCTCCTGGTCCGCGCCAGCGTGCAGATCGAGGGCGAGGAGGGGGCCCGGCTCACCGTTCACTCGCTGGAGGACCTCGACGCGGTGGCGGCGCAGACCGCCGCCGGCCTGCAGGTATTCATCGACAGCGAAGATTCGGTTCCGGTCCTGAGCGAGACCCTGAAGAAAGGAAATCGTGGCCGCGGCAAGGTGGTGGTGATCGCGAAGCTGGACCCTGCCACCGAAGTTCCTGTCAGCCTTCCAGGCGGGTACGCCATCACGCGGACGATGATGGAGGAACTGCGCAAGACCCCCGGCATCGTCGAGGTACGGGAAATCTAGGACGCTCCGTCGGCTTCTTCAGGAGGCGCCCCCCGCGTCCTGGCACTGGATCAGATCATGCGGAGGTGATGATCCGTCGCGCGAGCCTCAACAAGCGCCTTGACAATTATCGTATGACGATAATAAACATGCGCCCGACGATAATTAACGGAGGTTCAAATGTCCCTTGTTGATCCTCGGCAGCGCATCCGGAAGATCTCGCGTCTTATGCGCCGCCTGCTCCTGCTCACGGTCGTCGTCCTGGCGACGGCCAACTGTGCGGTCTGGCTGGTGCCGGAATGGCTGGCGAACACCGTTGTCGCGCAGTTGCCGATCCGTCCCGACGTCCCGGTGAACCTCGGCGGCTGGGTTCGTTCGGCGGGGTTCGTGCTGTCGTGGGTTCCGCTCGGCGTCCTCATATACGCGATGCTCCGGACGCGGGGGCTGTTCGCCGAGTACGCCCAGGGGCGCCTGTTCAGCACTGCGGCGGCCGAACGATTGAAATCGACGGCCCGGGCCGTGCTGCTGCTTGCGGTCTTCAGCCCCCTGATGCCAACCGTGTTCGTGCTTCTGTTCACGTTCGAGAACCCGCAGGGGCAGAGGCTCCTGTATCTGGGGGCCGATTCCACCGATGTGATGACCGCGATCGTCGGCGGGCTGCTGTTCGCGATCGCCCTGGTCATGGGCGAGGCGGCCAAGGTGGCTGCCGAAAACGAGCAGTTCGTCTAGCGCCATGCCCATCGTCGTCAACCTCGACGTTGTGCTGGCGCAACGGAAAATGCGCTCCAAGGAACTGGCGGCCAGAATCGGCCTCACCGAGGCGAACGTCTCCCTTCTCCGGTCCGGCAAGGTAAGGGGTATCCGCTTCGAGACGCTGGAGAAGATCTGCGCCGCCCTCGACTGCCAGCCGGGAGACCTGCTTGCCTACGCCGGTTCGGACGCGGGCGGCACGGATCCCTCTCCCGACGGCGTGTGAAGTCGTCGTCGACACTGCCGCGGTGGTGTCCGGGTGCGATCCGGGAACCACCGCGCCGGCGACGGGATCAAGCCCGGCCACGATAGGAAGATCGAAGAACGGGAGTTGCGGTCTCGAGGACGGCACGGGGCGGCCATGATGCCGCTTGAAAAATGCCACGCGAGGGGCTATCACACCGCCGGACATCGCACGCGGGCGCGCGGGGCGAGGGGTTCGCTTTACCGATCCGGTGTCCGGGACATCCCGGACCAACGCCCGCGGAGGATCAACCGGAAAAGGAACCGAATCATGGCTCTTCCGACCTACACCATGCGCCAGCTTCTCGAGGCGGGCGTCCACTTCGGCCACAACACGCGTCGCTGGAACCCCAAGATGGGGCCGTTTCTGTTCGGCGTGCGCAACGGCATCCACGTCATCGACCTCCAGCAGACCGTGCCAATGCTGCATCAGGCGATGAGCGCGGTGCGCGACACCGTCAAGGGTGGCGGCCGGGTGTTGTTCGTCGGCACCAAGCGGCAAGCTGCCGAGAAGGTCGCCGAGTCCGCACGCAAATGCGGCCAGTACTTCGTGAACCATCGCTGGCTGGGCGGCATGCTGACCAACTGGCGCACCGTGTCGAACTCGATCAAGCGCCTTCGCGACCTCGATGAGCAGCTGTCGGGCGAGAACGTCGGCCTGACCAAGAAGGAGCTCCTCAGCCTGACTCGCGAGCGCGACAAGCTCGAGCGCGCATTGGGCGGCATCAAGGAGATGGGCGGGCTGCCGGACATCCTGTTCGTGATCGATACCAACAAGGAGAGCATCGCCATCGCCGAGGCCAACAAGCTCGGCATTCCGGTGGCCGCCGTACTCGACAGCAACAGCGACCCGGCGGGCATCAACTTCCCGATCCCCGGCAACGACGACGCCATCCGTGCCATCGAGCTCTACTGCGAGATGATGGTCGGTGCGGTGCTTGACGGCATCCAGGCCGAGCTGCAGGAGGCCGGGGTCGATCTCGGCGAGCGTGAGGAAGGCCTGACCGAGGACGTTCCGGCCGAAGCCGCCGAGGCGGCAGAGCCCGTCGAGAGCGTCCAGCCCGGCGACGACGAAGGGCAGAAGGCGGAAGCCTGAGAACCGACGGCCAGCCGCGGGCGCCCTCCCTGAAGGCGCCCCGCGGCCAGATTCGGCAGGCACGGCAAGTTTCTGAACAAGGGGTTTCGAATGGCTGAGATCACACCGTCACAGGTCAAGGCGCTGCGCGACAAAACCGGCGCCGGCATGATGGACTGCAAGAAGGCTCTGGCGGAGAGCGGCGGCGACATCGAGCAGGCGGTCGACTGGCTCCGCAAGAAGGGTTTGGCCGCGGCGGCCAAGCGCGCCGGCCGGGCCGCGTCCCAGGGCCTGGTGAGCCTGATGGTCGAGAAGACCCGAGGCGCGGTGGTCGAGGTCAATTCCGAAACCGACTTCGTCGCCCGCAACCAGACCTTCCAGGAGTTCGTCAAGACGGCGACGCAGGTGGCCCTGCAGGCTGGCGGCGACGTCGAAGCGTTGAAGAAGGCGCCCTATCCGGGTTCGCCGCGGTCGGTCGAGGCGGAGCTGACCGAGCTGATCGCCAAGATCGGCGAGAACATGAGTCTGCGCCGTTCTGCGATTATCGAGGTGCGGAACGGCGTCGTCGGCGCCTACGTGCATTCGTCGCTGACCCAGGGCATGGGCAAGATCGGCGTCCTCGTCGGACTGGAGTCCCAGGGGGATGTCGCCAAGTTGGAGCAACTCGGCAAGCAGATCGCCATGCACGTCGCCGCCGCCAGCCCGGCCGCGGTGTCGCGCGCCGATGTCGATCCGGCGCTGCTCGAGCGGGAGAAGAACGTTCTCGCCGACCAGGCTCGTGCGAGCGGCAAGCCCGAGAACATCATCGAGAAGATGGTCGAAGGCCGGCTGCGCAAGTTCTACGAGGAGGTCTGCCTGCTCGAACAGGTTTACGTGATGGATCCCGAGACGACGGTCGGCAAGGCGATCGAGGCTGCCGCCAAGGACATCGGCGCGCCTGTCGCGGTAACCGGCTTCGTCCGCCTCGCGCTCGGCGAGGGTGTCGAGAGCGGCGGAGAGGAGTGAGCGGAGCGGATACCGGCCCACGGCAGTCCGGCTGGCTGCCGTGGGCCTTTTTGTTCATGGCGAGGCAGGGAGCACAGCGATGACCACCGCGCGTCAACCGAAGTATCGCCGCATCCTCTTGAAGCTTTCCGGTGAGGGCCTGATGGGCGGCCGGGCCTATGGGTTGGATCCGGAAACCGTCGATCGCCTCGCCGGCGAGATCGAGGGCGTCCATCGCATGGGGGTCGAGGTGTGCGTCGTGGTCGGCGGCGGCAACATCTTTCGCGGCGTCTCGGCGGCCGCCTCCAGCATCGAGCGCACGACGGCCGATCACATGGGCATGCTGGCGACGGTCATCAATTCGCTGGCGGTGCAGAGCGCGCTCGAGCGGCGGGGCATCCAGACGCGGGTCCAGTCGGCGATTCCGATGGCCGCCGTATGCGAACCCTTCATCCGGCGCCGGGCCATCCGCCATATGGAGAAGGGCAGGGTGGTCATCTTCGCGGCCGGCACCGGCAATCCCTTCTTCACCACCGACACTGCCGCTGCGCTGCGCGCGGTCGAGATGAACTGCAACGCCCTTCTGAAGGGCACCCAGGTCGACGGCGTCTATTCCGCCGATCCCAAGAAGGTTCCCGACGCCCGCCGCTTCGACGCCTTGAGCTACCAGGAGGTGGTCGCCAAGGATTTGAAGGTGATGGACACGGCGGCGATAGTCTTGGCTCGGGACAACAATGTGCCCATACTGGTGTTCTCAATCCACACGTCAGGCGCTCTGGCGGACGTGGTCACCGGCGGAGGCACCTGCACCGTCATCAGCTAGGGAGGATAAGGTGAGCGAAACCGATGTCGATGCGGTAATGAAGGACATGGACCGTCGCATGTCGGGTGCCGTCGAGGTCCTCAAGAAAGAGCTGGCCGGGCTTCGCACCGGGCGGGCGTCTACCCACCTTCTCGATCCCATCGTAGTCGAGGCGTACGGCAGCCAGATGCCGCTGGGCCAGCTGGGAACGGTCGGCGTTCCCGAGCCGCGCATGCTGTCCGTTCAGGTCTGGGACAAGACCATGGTCAAGGCGGTCGACCGGGCGATCCGCGACAGCGGGCTCGGTTTGAACCCGATCATCGAGGGGCAGCTGCTGCGGATTCCAATTCCGGCGCTGACCGAAGAGCGGCGTGCCGAGATCGTCAAGGTGGCGCATCGCTATACCGAGGAGGCGCGTGTTGCCGTCCGCAACGTGCGGCGCCACGGCATGGACGAGCTGAAGAAGGCGGAGAAGGAGGGCAGCATCTCCGAGGACGACCAGCGCGAGTACAGCAAGGATCTCCAGCAACTGACCGACGCCACGATCAAGGCGGTCGACCAGCTGCTTGCCGCCAAAGAACAGGAAATCATGCAGGTCTGAGTTAATGGAAGCGATGCCCCGTGTCGGCGGCCCGAGTCCGGCGCAGCCGGTTCATGTCGCGATCATCATGGACGGCAACGGGCGGTGGGCGCGCGCGCGCGGTCTGCCCAAGATCGCCGGCCATCGGCGCGGCGCCGAGGTCGTCCGCAAGACCGTCGAAGCGGCCGCCGACCTGGGCATTGCCTACCTGACGCTGTTCGGTTTCTCGTCCGAGAACTGGAACCGGTCGGCGGAAGAGGTGAACGACCTGATGGGGTTGCTGCGCATCTATCTGCGCAACGAGATCGCCGCCCTGCACGAGAACGGCGTGCGCCTGAACGTGATCGGCGAGCGCAGCCGGCTCCCCCCGGACATCGTCCACCTCATCGATCATGCCGAAAGCAAGACCGCGGGGAACAGCCGGATCGTCCTCAACATGGCCTTGAGCTATGGCGGCCGCGGCGAGATCGTCAGCGCGGCACGCCGTCTGGCGAGGGACGTTGCGGCAGGACGTCTAGACCCGGACGATATCGACGAGGAGGTCTTCGCCTCACGCCTTTTCACCGCCGATACGCCGGACCCGGATCTCCTCATCCGCACCAGCGGCGAGCTTCGAGTCAGCAACTTCCTGTTGTGGCAGATGGCCTATACCGAGTTCGTCTTCGTCGACAGTTACTGGCCCGACTTCACGCGCGCCGATTTCGAGGCCGCCGTATCGGAGTTCCAGAAACGTGAGCGTCGTTATGGCGCCACGGTCAGCTGAGTCGCCCCACAGCGTTCTCGCCGTTCGCATCGCCTCGGCGCTGGTCATGGCGCCGGCCATTCTCGTCCCCGCCTATTTCGGCCGCCCGTGGTTCGATCTCGTGGTCGCCGCTCTCGGGGTGGTGCTGGTGTGGGAGTGGTGCCGGCTGTGCGGCGGTGCCGAGTATCGCCTGACCGCCTGGATCACCTCGGCAGCCCTTCTCGCGGTGCTGGCGGCCGACGCGGCGGATCGGGCGGAGCCCGCCGTCGCAGCGATCGGAGCCGCCGCGGTGCTGGTGGCATCGCGGCTCGGCGTGGAGGGGCGCCGCGACCGCGCCGAGCGGGCGGTGGCAAGCTACCCGGGATGGAGCGTCGGCGGCTTTCTCTACATCGCCGCCACCTGTCTGGCGATCCTGTGGATCCGTGCTGACGCCGAATGGGGACGGGAGAGCTTGTTCTGGCTCTTCGCCGTGGTGTGGGCATCGGATACCGGTGCCTACCTGGTCGGCAGAACGTTCGGCGGTCCCAAGCTGGCGCCGCGGATCAGCCCCAACAAGACCTGGTCGGGCTTTTTCGGCGGAGCGATGCTGTCCGGGGTGGTCGGGGGCTTCGCTGCGGGCGTGGCAGGGCTGGGGCTGCCGGGCTGGGTCGTATTCTGCAGCGTCCTGGCCAGCGTGGTCTCGCAACTCGGGGACCTCTTCGAGTCCTGGGTCAAGCGCGTCTTCATGGTCAAGGATTCGGGCACGTTGATCCCCGGACACGGCGGCCTGTTCGATCGCGTCGACGGGCTGATGGCGGCCGCGATCGCCGTCAGCGCCGCAAGCCTGCTCAGCGGGAGGAACGTGCTGGCATGGTTCTGAACGACATCCCGACGCCGCCGCGGACCGTGACCATTCTCGGCTCCACCGGCTCGGTCGGGCGCAATACCGTCGACCTGGTCGAGCGCTCGCCGGCGGCGTTCGAGGTGGTGGCCCTGACGGCGGGCCGCAACGCCGCCCTGCTGGCCGACCAGGCGCGACGGCTGCGCGCGAAGCTGGCCGTCGTCGGCGATCCGGCGTGCTACCGCGAGTTGCGCGACGCGCTCTCGGGGACCGGCATCGAGGCTGCGGCGGGACCGGAGGCGGTGATCGAGGCGGCGCTTCACCCGGCCGAGTGGGTGATGGCGGCGATCGTCGGTGCCGCCGGGCTGGCGCCGACCCTGGCGGCGGTGCGCCGCGGTGCGATCATCGGCCTCGCCAACAAGGAGTGCCTGGTCTCCGCCGGAGCGCTGATGATGGCCGAGGTGCAGCGTCACGGCAGCACGCTGGTGCCCGTCGATTCCGAGCACAGCGCGATCTTCCAGGTGATCGATTTCGAGCGGCCGGACGCCATCGAACGGATCATTCTCACCGCTTCCGGGGGGCCGTTCCGGACCAGATCCCGCGGCGAGATGGCGGCAGTCACCCCGGACGAGGCGGTGGCGCATCCGAACTGGAGCATGGGCGCCAAGATTTCGGTGGATTCCGCGACCATGATGAACAAGGGCCTCGAGCTGGTCGAGGCCTACCACCTGTTTCCGGTGCGCGAAGACCAGATCGAGATCCTGATCCACCCGCAATCCGTGGTTCACAGCATGGTCGCCTACGTCGACGGCTCGGTGCTGGCCCAGCTTGGCTCGCCGGACATGCGGACCCCCATCTCGCTCGCCCTCGGCTGGCCCCACCGGATGTCCACTCCGGCTCCGCGTCTGGACCTCGAGAAGATCGGCACCCTCTCCTTCGAGAAGCCCGATCCGGAGCGGTTTCCGGCCCTGGCGCTGGCCCGGCGTGCGCTGCGCGAAGGCGGCCTTGCGCCCACGGTGATGAACGCCGCCAACGAGGTGGCGGTCGCCGCCTTCCTGGCGGGGAGGATCGGCTTCCTCGACATCGTGGCGATCGTCGACCGGGTCCTGGAGTGCGCCGCATGCCCTGCGCCCGCCGGGCTCGACGACGTGCTGGCCGGGGACGCCGAAGGACGTCGGCTTGCCGGCGAGTTCGTTTCAAAACCTTGACGCTCACATTATATTGTGGGCTTGGCACAATCAGACTGAAAAGCGGCGCCAATGGCTGTCCTGCGGGTTCTTGTCGACTACGGCATTCCGTTCATCGTCATTCTTTCGGTGCTGGTTTTCGTTCATGAGCTGGGCCATTACCTGGTGGCCCGATGGGCTGGCGTGCGCGTCGAGGTGTTTTCGATCGGGTTCGGTCGAGAGATCCGCGGCTGGACCGACCGCCGCGGCACGCGCTGGAAACTGAGCTGGATCCCCCTCGGCGGCTACGTGAAGATGCTGGGCGAAGGGGACGACGAGGAGGAGGGGGAGAAGTCCCCCAGCCGCACGGATTCGTTCGCCGCCAAGAGCGTCGGCCAGCGCGCGGCCATCATCGTCGCCGGGCCGCTGGCAAACTTCTTGTTCGCGATCCTCGTCTTCGCGCTGCTGTTCTCGGCGGTCGGCCGCCCCAACCTGCAGGCCGGGGTCGGACATATCGAAGAGGGCAGCCCGGCCGCAACGGCGGGATTTCAGGTCGGGGACCGCATCGTCGCCGTCGACGGAAGGCCGGTCACGTGGTTCGACGACCTGAAGAACGAGGTGAGCGCCCTGCCGGGAATTCCCGCCGGGTTCGAGGTCGAACGGGGCAGCCAGACGATAGTGATCCAGGCGACCCCCACCGCCGTTTCGGCGACGACCGCGGACGGACGGACGGTGACCATCGGACGCCTGGGGGTCGGCCCCAATCCCGCCCAGGTCGGCTACGTTCGCCTCGACCCGTTCAGCGCGATCGCCACTGCGGTCGACCGCTCTCTTGGCATGACGGTGCAGATCTTTGCCTATCTTGGCGGCGTGGTCACTGGCAGCCAGCCGGCCGACGAACTGGGGGGGCCGATCCGTATCGCGCAGATGTCGGGACAGATGGCGCAGGCCGGGATCTTCGAGCTGATCTTCTTCATGGCCATTCTGTCGCTCAACCTGGCCCTGATCAATGTGCTTCCGATCCCGATGCTGGACGGCGGCCATCTCGTCTTCCTGGCCGCCGAAGCCTTGCGGGGACGTCCGGTTACTCCCCGTGTCCAAGAATACAGTTTTCGTTTCGGGCTGATTCTGGTATTGCTCATTCTCGTTTTCGCCACCTGGAACGACCTGGGGGAACTTCAGCTTTTCCAGTAAAATGACGCTCGTCGGTCGTGAAGAGCGGGGTAGCGAGGGGGATCCCGTGAGGGTTGGATTGTTTGCGCGCTTCGTCATCGGCGTTCTCTTTGCTGTTGTGCTGGCCATTGGTCCGGCACAGGCCCAGACCAGTGGCGTCGTCCGCGAGGTCGTCGTCGAGGGAACGCAACGCATCGAACCGGAGACGATTCGGTCGTACCTGCTGGTGCGAGAAGGCGACGCTTTCGACCCGGATCGCATCAACCGCTCGTTGAAGGCTCTGTTCGCGACCGGCCTGTTTGCGGACGTCGCCATCCGACGCGAAGGTGACGCCCTGGTCGTCAACGTGGTCGAGAACCCTGTCATCAATCGCATCGCGTTCGAAGGGAACCAGCGCATCGATGACGAGGAACTGGAACGAGAGATCTCGCTGCGGCCGAGGGTCATCTACACGCGCTCCAAGGTCCAGAACGACGTCCAGCGCATCCTGACCCTGTACCGGCGCAGCGGCCGTTTCGCGGCGACCGTCGATCCCAAGGTGATCCGGCTCGACCAGAACCGGATCGATCTCGTGTTCGAGATCAGCGAGGGCGAGCGGACCGAGGTTTCCCGGATTCGCTTTGTCGGAAATCACGAGTTCAGCGATTCCCGGCTGCGCGAGGTCGTCCGCACCCGCGAGACGCACTGGTATACGTTCTTCTCGTCGGACGATACCTATGACCCCGATCGCCTGACGCTCGATCGCGAGCTGCTGCGGCGGTTCTACCTCTCGGAGGGCTATGCCGATTTCAATGTCGTCTCGGCGGTGGCGGAGCTGACCCCGGACCGCAAGTCCTTCTTCATCACCTTCACGGTGGAGGAAGGGCCGCGCTACGAGATCGGCGACGTCGGCATCGAGGTCGGCCTCAAGGGCGTCGAGAAGGAGGCTCTTCAGGACGTCGTAGAGATGGAGAGCGGCGACTGGTACAGCTCGGCCGAGGTCGACAAGACCGTCGACAATCTGGTGAACCGGGTCGGCGAGCTCGGACAGCCGTTCGTCGAGGTCAAACCCCGGGTCAATCGCGACCGCGAGAACAAGACGATCGACGTTACCTTCCTCGTCAACGAAGGGCCGCGCATCTTCGTCGAGCGCATCGACATCGTCGGCAACGTGCGGACCGAGGACAACGTCATCCGCCGCGAGTTCCGTCTTGTCGAAGGCGATGCCTTCAATGCTTCCCGGTTGCGCCGCTCCCGGCAGCGGATCCAGGATCTCGACTTCTTCGAGAAGGTCGAGTTGGAGCAGGTTCCGGGCAGCGCTCCCGACAAGACCGTGGTCAAGGTCGAAGTCGAGGAGAAGTCGACCGGCTCCTTCAACATCGGCGCCGGCTTCTCGTCGGCGAACGGCGGCCTGCTGGACTTCAGCATCCGCGAGCGGAACCTGCTCGGCAAGGGACAGGATCTCACCCTCGACGCCGTGCTGGCGCAGCGTCTGAGCCGGGTGCAGCTGTCGTTCACCGAGCCGTACTTCCTTGATCGCGAAGTCGCCGCCGGCTTCGATCTTTTCCATTCGCGGGTGGACCGCCAGGACGAGAGTTCGTACGACATCACGACGACTGGCGGCAGTCTGCGGATGAACTATCCCCTGACCGAGAACCTGCGGCAGGGCTGGCGCTACACATTCAAGGAAACCAAGGTCGAGGACGTCCCCAGTGACGCCTCGCAGTTCATCAAGAACGAGGTGGGCGTCGAGTATCTCTCCGAGATCTCGCATGTCCTCACCTACGATCGTCGCGACAGCCGCATCAATCCGACCGAGGGTTACTTCATCCGGAACACGACGGACTTGGCGGGCCTGGGTGGCGATTCTCAGTACCTTCGCGACACCCTCAGCGGAGGAAAGTACTTCCGACTGAAAGACCAATGGGTGCTCGCCCTGACCGGCGAGGTCGGCTACATCGTCGGCCTCGGTGATGACCCAGGGGTGCGGGACCGCTTCTATCTGGGCGGCGACGACCTTCGCGGGTTCGAAACCGCCGGCGTCGGCCCGCGCGACATCACGACCGACGACGCCCTGGGTGGCGAGTGGTTCTATTCAAGCACGGCCGAATTGACCTTTCCTGTTGGCCTGCCGAACGAGTATGGTATCACAGGCCACGTTTTCACCGACATCGGCAGTCTCGGTGGCGGCATCAGTTCGCCGATCGTCAAGGATACGGGCTCTGTGCGCATATCGGTCGGCGTCGGCGTCGGGTGGGTCTCTCCTCTGGGACCGATCGGCGTCGATCTCGGCTTCCCGGTCCTGAAGGAAGACTTCGACGAGACCGAGCTGTTCCGGATCAATTTCGGCACGAGGTTCTAACGAATGTTGTTTCTACGTAGTGTTGCGCTCGCGATCGCCGTAACGGCGATGGCGGGAGGTCTCGCGGGCGTTGCGGATGCGCAGGAGCGCAAGCCGGCCGCCCCGGCGACCAGCAAGTCGCAATCCGCGGCGCCCGCGGGACTGAAGCCCGCGCAAGCGGCGGCGCCGTCGGCGTCCGAGCAGGGGGACCGCAAACCGGTCCTGGTCAAGGTGGCGATTCTCGACGTCGATCGGATTCGCGCCGAGGCGGCGGCCCTGAAGGAATTGCGGGCTCAGCTTGACAAGTACCGGAACACCTACAAGGCCGAGATCCAGAAGGAAGAGGACGAGCTCCGCAAGGCCAACGACGAGTTGGTGCGCAAGCGCTCGGTCCTGTCTCCCGAAGCCTTCGAGGAAGAGCGGCGCAAGTTCGAGCAGCGCTTCGTTGACGTCCAGCGCAAGGTGCAGCAGCGGCGGCAGGCGCTTGAGAAATCGGGCCGCACGTCCGAGGGCAGCGTCCAGAAGGTGCTCAACGAGGTGGTCGCCCAGATCGCGCAGGAGAACCAGCTGACCTTGATCCTGCGCAATGACCAGGTTGTTTTCCTGGCGACCGACCTGGACATCACTCCGATGGTTCTGGACCGTCTCAACAAACGCCTGCCGACGGTCAAGGTGCCGGATCCCGGGGCGGCGAAGTAATGGCGGATCCACGGTTCTTCCGCTGCGCGGGACCGTTCAGTCTCAGGCAAGTGGCGGAGGCAGCGAAGGCGGAGCTCGGCGACGGGGCGGACGGCGACCGTGCGTTTGTCGACGTTGCGCCGCTTGATGTCGCCGGGCCGGAGCATGTGGCGTTCCTCGACAACCGGCGTTATGTCGAGGCATTCAGCGTCTCCCGGGCCGGCGCGTGCCTCGTCCATCCGGATCTGGCCGGTCGCGCTCCTCGCGGGATGATGCCGTTGTTGAGCAGAGAGCCCTACCACGCCTACGCCCGCGTTGCAGCGCTGTTCCATCCGGCACCGGAGGTCGAGCCGGGAGTCCACCCGTCGGCGGTGGTCGCCGACAGCGCCGTGCTGGGTGAAGGGTGCCGCATCGAGGCGGGCGCGGTGATCGGCGCGCGCGCGCGCCTGGGCGCGCGCTGCCTGGTCCACCCCAACGCGGTGATCGCCGACGGCGTTGAGATGGGCGACGACTGCGTGGTCGGCGCCTGCGCCTCGTTGTCGCACTGCATCATCGGTAATCGCGTCGTCATCAACCCGGGCGTGCGCATCGGCCAGGACGGCTTCGGCTTCGCCCTCGGCGCCGCGGGACACCGCAAGGTGCCGCAGCTCGGCCGCGTCATCATCGAGGACGACGTCGACATTGGCGCCAACACCACGATCGACCGTGGGGCCGGGCCCGACACCATCATTGGCCGCGGTACGATCATCGACAACCTTGTGCAGATCGCTCACAACGTCAGACTTGGCCGCGGCTGCGTCGTGGTGGCGCAGGTCGGAATATCCGGCAGCACCCACGTGGGGGATCATGTCATGATCGGCGGCCAAGCCGGGCTGACGGGACACCTGTCGATCGGCAACGGAGCGCGGATCGGCGCCCAGTCCGGGGTCGTGCGGGACATTCCCGCGGGAACGACGGTCATGGGCACGCCGGCCGTTCCCAACCGCGAGTATTGGCGCCAGATCCTGACCCTCGCCGCCCTGGGCAAGAAAAAACAAGGGGACTGACATGGATTCGGAACCACAGGCGCACGTTGGGAAGACGTTGGATGTGCTGCGGATCATGGAATTGATCCCGCATCGCTACCCCTTCCTGATGGTCGACCGCGTGGTCGACGTCATCCCCAACGAAAGCGCGGTCGGCATCAAGAACGTCACCATCAACGAGGAATTCTTCCAGGGTCACTTCCCGCGCAAGCCTGTGATGCCGGGCGTCCTGCTGATCGAGAGCATGGCGCAAACGGCGGCAGTCCTGGTCGTCGAGACCCTGGGGAAGGACCACGAGGGCAAGCTCGTCTATTTCATGTCGGTGGACAACGCACGCTTTCGCCGTCCGGTGACGCCGGGAGACAGCCTGCGGGTCCACGTCGTCAAGGAGCGCCAGCGCGGCAACGTGTGGAAGTTCAAGGGTACCGTGAAGGTCGACGGCACCGTCGTCGCCGAAGCCGTGTTTGCCGCAATGATCTTGGATAAGTAGTCATGGCCGAAGTCCATCCGACCGCGATCATCGAGCCGGGGGCACAGCTTGCCGGGGATGTGTCCGTGGGTCCGTACTGCTGCGTCGGAAAGGACGTGGTCCTGCACGAGGGCGTGGTCCTGCACTCGCACGTGGTAGTGGCCGGAATTACCACCGTCGGCGCCAATACCCGGATCTTTCCGTTCGCCTCAATCGGCCACCAGCCCCAGGATCTGAAGTACCAGGGCGAGGCATCGCGTCTTGAGATCGGGACCGCCAACATCATCCGAGAGCACGTGACCATGAACCCGGGTACCGAGGGGGGCGGGATGGTCACCCGGGTCGGCAACCACTGCCTGTTCATGGTCGGCGCCCATGTTGCCCACGACTGCCAGATCGGCGATCACGTCATCATGGTCAACAACGTCACCCTCGGCGGCCATGTGCTGATCGAGGACTGGGCGATCCTGGGCGGCCTGTCGGCCATCCACCAGTTTGTCCGGATTGGCAGGCATGCCATGATCGGGGGCATGTCGGGGGTTGAGAACGATGTCATTCCCTACGGCTCGGTGATGGGTAACCGGGCTCGCCTGTCCGGCCTCAACATCGTTGGCTTGAAGCGGCGCGACTTCTCGCGCGACACCATCCACGCATTGCGCAACGCCTATCGCCTCCTGTTTGCCCAGGAGGGAACGATGGCGGAGCGGCTGGAAGACGTGGCCGAGGTCTTTCATGACAACGAGCCGGTCATGGAGATCGTCGATTTCGTGAGAGCGGATTCGCAGCGGGGCATTTGCCAACCCAAGACCGCAAATGGCGGATAAGCTGGGGATTGTGGCGGGCAGAGGGGACCTGCCGCGTCAGATCATTGCTGCATGCCGTGCGCAGGGCAGGCCGTTCTTCGTCGTCGCCGTGGAGGACCATGCCGATCCCGAGACCGTCGCGGATGCTCCCCACGCTTGGGTGAGGCTGGGCGCTGCCGGCTTGGCGCTGAAGCGTCTCAGGGACGAGGGTGTGAAAGAGATCGTCCTGGCGGGGGGGATCTCGCGACCGTCGCTGTCGGGGCTCCGGCCGGACTGGTGGGCGGCCAAGTTCCTCGCCCGGTCCGGCGCCGCAGTGCTGGGCGACGATGGCCTGCTGTCGGCCCTGGTCCGGGATCTCGAGACCCGAGAAGGCTTCCGTGTGGTGGGAATTCCCGAGCTGCTGCCCGGTTCGCTTGCGCCGCCTGGGACGTGGGGGCGTGTGGTGCCGGACGATACGGCCTGGCAGGACATCCGCAAAGGCCTCCGTGTCGTCCGTGTCCTGGGTGCCGTGGACGTCGGCCAGGCGGCGGTGGTGCAGCAGGGACTCGTGCTGGGCGTGGAGGCCGTCGAGGGCACCGATCGGCTGCTCGAGCGCTGCGGCTCGCTGCGGCGCGAAGGACCCGGTGGTGTGCTGATCAAGGCCCGCAAGCCGGGACAGGAGAACCGTGCCGACCTGCCGACCATCGGCGAGCGGACGGTCCGCCATGCCGCCGCGGCCGGCCTCCGGGGCATTGCCGTGGAAGCCGGCGGCGCTCTGGTGACGGACCGCGACGCGGTGGTAAAGGCCGCCGACGCGCTCGGTCTGTTCGTCGTCGCTGCGGAAGTGGAGCCCGAGAGCCCTTGACGATAATGCCGGCGCGCGCGAACCCGCACCTGTTCGTGGTCGCCGGGGAGCCTTCCGGCGATGCCCTTGGCGCGCCCCTGATCGGCGCATTGCGGGAGATGACGGGCGGGGGCGCGACCTTTGCCGGAGTCGGCGGGCCCCTGATGGAGGCGCAGGGCCTTGCCACGCTGTTCCCGTTCGGAGACCTGGCGGTGATGGGCTTCACCGAGGTGGTGCCGCGGATCCCGGTCATCCTGCGCCGCCTCGCCGAGACCGCAGAAGCCGTCCGGCGGGAGAAGCCGGACGCGCTTGTCACGATCGATTCTCCCGGGTTCTCGTTTCGACTGGCCCGGCGGCTGGCCGGCGAAGGCGTCCCCTTGATCCATTACGTCGCACCCTCGGTCTGGGCCTGGCGGCCGGGACGGGCGAAGGAGGTCGCGGGTTTCCTCGACCACCTGCTGGTCCTGTTCCCGTTCGAGCCTCCCTACTTCGAGGCGGAGGGACTGCCCTGCACGTTCGTCGGCCATCCGGTCGTGGAGCGGAGGCTCGGCGACGGTCCCGCTTTCCGCACTCGGCACGAGATTGCCGCCGAGGCGCCGCTGCTGTGCGTACTGCCGGGAAGCCGTCGCAGCGAGGCCGACCGCCTGCTTCCCATCTTCGGCGAGACGGTTGCCGCGCTGGCCGCCTCGCGCCCGGCCCTGCGCCTCGTGGTCCCGACCGTGCCGACGGTGGCCGGCCGCGTCGCGGCTGCGGTCGCGTCGTGGCCGGGGAGGCCGATCGTGGTCCACGACCAAGCGGGCAAGTGGGATGCCTTCGCAGCGGCCACTGTGGCGCTGGCGGCTTCGGGGACAGTGGCCCTCGAACTGGGGATGGCGGGGCTCGCCTCTGTCATCGCCTACAAGGTCAGCCCGCTGACGGCATGGCTGATCCGGCGCTCGGTTCGTGTGCGCTTCGCCAACCTTGTAAACCTTCTGCTCGACGACGAAGTGGTTCCGGAGTGTCTGCAGGAGAAGTGCACGGTCGCGAACCTCGTCGCCCGGACCGCCCGGCTTCTCGACGATCCCGTGGCGCGGCGCGAGCAGAAGGGGAAGGCGCGCACCGCCCTGCAGAAACTCGGCCTGGGAGGACCGCCGCCGAGTTGGCGGGCTGCCGAGGCGGTTCTCGACGTCATCGGCTTCGAAGGCAACGCTCATCGCGGCTATTGAGGGAGATCAGGTGATGGACACCGGCAAATTTCGCATGCTTCACACGATGATCCGGGTCATGGATCTCGAGAAGTCGATCGCGTTCTACACCAAGCTTCTCGGCATGGAACTTCTGCGCAAGGCCGACTTTCCAGGCGGCCGCTTCACGCTGGCGTTTGTCGGCTACGGGTCCGAGGAATCCCACACCGCGGTCGAGCTGACCCACAACTGGGACCAGACCGAACCCTACGAGATGGGGACCGCCTTCGGTCACCTCGCGATCGCGGTGCCCGACGCATATGCGGTCTGCGACACCTTGCGCGCGGCTGGGGCCAAGATCACCCGCGAACCCGGTCCGATGAAGCACGGTACCCGGGTCATCGCCTTCGTCGAGGATCCCGACGGCTACAAGATCGAGTTGGTGCAGCGGGACTGATTCCGGTCGGCCCGTTCTCGCGTGGTGCGGGCTGGCGACTGCAAGGAAAGGGAAGCCCTCATGTCCACCGGGCCATGAGGGCTTCGTCTTCCGGCAAGAACGTTCCTGTCGTCAACGCCGGCGGTCGAGGGGGACGAAATCGCGCTTGAGCGGCCCCGTGAACAGCTGCCGTGGCCGCGCGATGCGCATCCCGGGATCGGTGATCATCTCGTTCCACTGGGCGACCCAGCCGATCGAACGTGCCACCGCGAACATGACGGTGAACATGCTGACCGGAATCTTCATGGCGCGGAAGATGATGCCCGAATAGAAGTCGACGTTCGGGTACAGCTTGCGCTTGACGAAGTACTCGTCCTCGAGGGCTATTTTCTCGAGCTCCATCGCCAGTTCGAGCAGCGGCTCGTCCTTCGCATTGAGCGCATCGAGAACCTCGTTGCAGGTGCGCTGCATGATGCGCGCCCGCGGGTCGTAGTTCTTGTAGACGCGGTGACCGAAGCCCATAAGGCGGAACGGATCATCCGGGTCCTTGGCGCGCTTGATGAACTCGGGGATGCGGTCCTTGGTGCCGATCTCGTCGAGCATCCGCAGCACCGCCTCATTGGCGCCGCCGTGCGCCGGGCCCCACAAGGCGGCGATGCCGGCTGCTACCGCCGCGAACGGGTTGGTGCCGGTGGAGCCGGCCATGCGGACGGTGGAGGTCGAGGCGTTCTGCTCGTGATCGGCGTGCAGGATCAGGATCAGATCCATCGCACGTTCGAGCACCGGGTTGACCTCGTAATCCTCGCACGGGGTCGCGAACAGCATATGCAGGAAGTTCGCCGAGTAGGACAGGTCGTTGCGCGGATAGATGAACGGCTGGCCGACCGAATACTTGTACGCGGCTGCGGCGATGGTCGGCATCTTCGACAGCACGCGATATGAGGCGATCATCCGGTAGGTCGGGTCGGTGATATCGATGCGGTCGTGGTAGAACGCCCCGAGCGCGCCGACGATCCCACACATGATGGCCATCGGGTGGGCGTTCATCTGGAAGCCGTCGTAAAACCGCCGCAGCTTCTCGTGCATCATCGTGTGATGCATGATGTCGTCTTCGAACTTCAGCTTTTGCACCGGGGTCGGCAATTCCCCGTAGAGCAGCAGATAGCAAACGTCCATGAAGTCGGACTGCTCGGCAAGCTGCTCGATGGGGTAGCCCCGGTAGAGCAGCAGCCCGGCATCGCCGTCGATGAACGTGATCGATGATTCGCAGGCTGCCGTCGAAGTGAAGCTTGGATCGTAGGTGAAGCATCCGGTGTCGGCGTAGAATTTCCGGACGTCCACGACGTCAGGGCCCATTGTTCCCTTCAGAACAGGAAGCTCCCAGGACTTCCCGGTTCTGTTGTCGGTTATCGTAAAGGACTCTTTTCTTGCGCCCATGAGGATAATCTCCTGCTTATGAACCGGGGTAGCTTGCTACTCGTTCATTTGGCAACGTCCGACAGCCGGCCCAAGGTCTCCTCCCTCCCCAGGATCGCCATCACGTCGAATATCGGCGGCGAGGCATTGGAGCCGGTGACAGCGGCCCGGATCGGCTGGGCGACGGCACCGAGCTTGAGTCCGCGCGTCTCGGCAAAGCCGCGCACGGCCGCCTCAAGGGCTTCGGCGGTCCATTCCGCGGCGGCGATCGCGCCGCCCACCTCGGTCACCGTGCGGCGTCCCGCTTCGTCGAGGATCTTCAGCGCCTTGTCGTTCAGGGTCAGTGGCCGCGGCCGCGCATAGAAGGCGGCGGCCTCGGCCAGATCGATCAGCGTCTTCGCCCGTTCCTTGAGGTGACCCATGCCGCGGCGGATCCTCTCCGCTGCCCCGGCTTCGGGCGCCGCGCCCAGGACAGCCGGCAGCCGATCCATGACGAGGGTGGCCAAGCGTTCGTCGTCGGCCTGGCGCATGTAGTGGCCGTTGAGGCTGGCGAGCTTGTCGAAATCGAAGCGGGCAGGGGAGCGGCCGACGTTCTCGAGCCCGAACCAGGCGATCGCCTGTTCCGTCGGGATGATCTCGTCGTCACCGTGGCTCCATCCCAGGCGCAGCAGATAGTTGCGCAACGCCTCCGGCAGGTAGCCCATGTCGCGGTAAGCATCGACCCCGAGGGCACCATGACGCTTCGAGAGCTTGGCGCCGTCGGGGCCGTGGATCAGCGACAGGTGAGCGAAGGCGGGCGCGTCCCAGCCCATGCCGTCATAGATCTGGCGTTGGCGGAAGGTGTTGGTCAGGTGATCGTCGCCGCGGATCACGTGGGTGATGCCCATGTCGTGATCGTCGACCACGACCGCCAGCATGTACGTCGGAGTGCCGTCGGCCCGCAGCAGGATCATGTCGTCCAGCTGCTCGTTGCCGACCCGCACCTGTCCCTGGATGAGGTCGTCGACCACGGTCTCGCCCTCGGTCGGCGCGCGGAGGCGGATCGCGTAAGGAGCACCCTTCGGCGCATCACCAGGATCGCGGTCGCGCCAGGTTCCCTCGTAGCGGATGGTACGGCCCTCGGCCAGCGCCCGCTCGCGCATCGCCGTCAGCTCTTCCGGCGTGCAGTAGCAGCGGTAGGCATGGCCCTTCGCCAGCAGCGCCTGGGCCACCTCGGCGTGGCGCTCGCGACGCGAGAACTGCGACAGCGGCTCGCCGTCCCATTCCAGCCCCAGCCAGGACAGGCCGTCGAGGATCGCGCGCACGGCGGCCTCGCTCGAGCGAGCGCGGTCGGTATCTTCGATGCGCAACAGGAACCTGCCGCCATGATGGCGGGAGAACAGCCAGTTGAAGAGTGCGGTCCGGGCACCCCCGATGTGAAGGAAGCCGGTCGGGGACGGCGCGAAGCGGGTTACAACGGTCATCTGCGAACGATCGCCTGCGGATTCTGATTTTACGATGGCGAGCCGGACATTAGCATGGCTTTACCCACGGACGACAAGGATATTGGCGTGCCTTCGTCCGATATGAATACCCCCGTCGATTCAGTCGATCGGGGCCGCAGTCATGTTCTCGTCTGGGCGCCGGTGTTTCTCGGAACCGGCATCGGCGTCTACTTCTCCTTGCCGTGGGAGCCATCCGCCGCCGTCGGTGCGGCGGCCTTGCTCGGAGGCGTGGCAGCGGTGCTCGCCTGCCCGCCTGCCAGCTGGGCCCGTCTGGTGGCCTGGGGGTTGCTGGCGGCGGCGGTCGGATTCGCCGCGGCGCAACTTAGGACCTGGCTCGTCGACGCCCCCGCGATCGCCGAACGCATCGGGCCGCTGACAGTGGAGGGACGTGTCGTTGTCCACGAGCCGCTCCCCAAGGGAAGTCGCGTCATCCTTGACCGCCTGCATATCACCCGCCTCGATGCGAACCGGGTGCCAGAGCGGGTGCGTCTGCGGCTGAACGGCGAGCAGCCCGTTCTGCGTCCGGGGCAATGGGTCCGCCTTCGCGCCGTGTTGTCGCCTCCGCCTCCGCCTTCCGCTCCGGGAGCCTTCGACTTCCAGCGTCAGGCCTTCTTCCAGCGCCTGGGCGGTGTCGGATTCGCGCTGGGCGAGGTCCGCCTGCTTTCGGACGAAGCCGCTCCTACGTGGAGGGACCGCATCGCGATCGCGATTGAATCGTTGCGTCAGGACATCGATCACCGGATTCGGGGACAGATCCCGGGCGACACCGGCGCCACCGTCTCGGCGATGGTGACCGGCGTGCGGGGCGGCATCTCGGAGAAGGCGATGGAAGAGGTGCGCGATTCGGGGCTGGCGCACCTCTTGGCCATCTCGGGGCTGCACATCGGGCTGGCTGCCGGTCTGCTGTTCGCGCTGGCCCGCGGGCTGCTCGCCCTGGCACCCGCGATCGCTCTGCGGTATCCGATCAAGAAGTGGGCCGCCGTGATCGCCTGTGCCGGGGCCGCGTGCTACGCCGTGGTTGCCGGCGGGGCCGTTCCGACCCAGCGCGCCTTCCTGATGATCGCGATCGCCCTGGTGGCGGTGCTCTACGACCGCCGCGCCCTGTCGATACGGCTGGTCGCAGTGGCGGCGGCCGGGATCCTGCTGGTCGCCCCCGAGGACCTGCTCGGGGCGAGCTTCCAGATGTCGTTCGCCGCGGTTACCGCCCTGATCGCATTCTACGAGGCCGCCCGCTCGTGGCGTCTGTTCCGGCGCGGAGCCGGGCTGCCCGGGCGGATCACCGCGTATGCTTGCGGGGTAGCGCTGACGACCGTCATCGCCACCCTGGCGACGGCGCCGTACTCCGCCTACCACTTCAACCGTCTCGCCGCCTACGGGCTGGCGGCCAACATGGTCGCGGTGCCGGTTACCGCCCTGTGGATCGTGCCGTGGACCCTGCTCGTGCTGGCAGGCCTGCCGTTCGGACTGCAGGCAGTCCCGGTGGCGATGATGGGCCGTGGCGTCGACGTCGTGCTCGCCGTTGCTCACGAGGTGGCCTCGTGGCCGGGTTCATCCGAGCTGGTTCCCGCGGCGCCCGTCGCCGCGCTGGTGGCGGTCACCCTGGGCGGATTGTGGATCTGCCTGACGTCGGGCCGGTGGCGCCTGGGCGGCATAGCAGGCGTGGTGGCGGCCCTGGCGTTGACGGCCATCGAGCGGCCCCCGGACGTGCTGGTCGACGACACCGGGCGGCTGTTCGCGGTGCGGACCGCCGACGGCTCGCTGATCATGTCCAGCAGGCGAGTGGGGCGTTTCGACCGCGAGATCTGGCTGCGCCGCGACGGTCTGGAGGAAGACGACGGCAAGATCTCCTGGCCCTGGGAAGGAGTGACCGCAGGCGGTCCGCTCGCCTGCGACAGCACGGGCTGCGTTTACCGGACAGCCGGACGCATGGTCGCCTTCCCGCGCCTGCAGGATGCCGCGGCTGAAGACTGCTGGCGCGCCGACGTGGTGGTGAACGGCATGCCGATGACTCTCCGCTGCGGCACGGCGGCAGCGATTTCGCGCGCCGATCTCGCCCGCAACGGAGCACACGCCCTTTGGCTCGACGCCGACCGTATCCGGATAGAGAGCGTGAACGGGGGCCGCGGCGACCGGCCGTGGGTGGTGCGGCCGCCGACGCGGCGCCTCCTCAGTACTTCCGCAACAGGCCGATCAGCCGTCCCTGAACCCTGACCTGATCGGGTCCGAAAATGCGGGTCTCGTAAGCCTTGTTGGCGGGTTCCAAAGCGACGGAATCGCCCTTGCGGCGCAGCCGCTTGAGCGTGACTTCGATCCCTTCCAGCAGGGCTACCACGATGTCGCCCGTATCGGCGGTGTCGGTGCGGCGGATGAGAACGGTGTCGCCGTCGAGGATGCCCGCCTCGACCATCGAATCGCCTTCGACCTCCAGCGCGTAGTGCTCGCCGGCACCGAGGAAGGATTTTGGCACGTCGACGTAATTGGAGTGGTCGCGCAACGCCTCGATCGGGGTGCCGGCGGCGATGCGGCCGTAGAGAGGAAGCTGGATCGTTTCCGACGGGTCCGAAACCACGGTCCCGGAGAAGCGGAAGTCGCCCTTGACCACCCGCGGCGAGAAGCGGGGAGGAGGCGCCCCGCGGGCCGGCATCTCGGCCGCGTTCTCGGGCAGGCGCACCACCTCGAGTGCGCGGGCGCGGTGGGCCAGCCGGCGGATGAAGCCTCGTTCCTCGAGGGCGGTGATGAGTCGGTGGATGCCCGACTTGGAGCGCAGGTCCAGCGCTTCCTTCATCTCGTCGAACGAGGGAGAGACCCCGGTCTCCTTCAGCCGCGCGTCAATGAACACGAGAAGTTCATACTGCTTGCGCGTCAGCATTCCGTTTCCCTCCCCCCGGTGGCGGCATGGCGGCCGCGTGGCAAAACGGGAACAAAACCCAAACACCAGATGTTGTTCTACTTTAGTTCCAAACGGGGGTCAAGACGCGAACGCAGGCGGCGCTCAGAATCCCTAGGCTGCGGGTGGGAACAGGACCACCTCGACCATCTCGCCCGCCGCTGCGGCCGGCGCATGGGGAGGCCGTACGACCAGGCAGTCCGCGCGGGCGAGAGATGCCAGCATCGAGCTGTCCTGAGTGGGGAAGGGGGTGGCGACGCGGCTGCCATCGGCGTTCACCCGCAGCGCCGCGCGCAGGTAGTCCTGGCGATGATCGTTGGCCGGCACGGCAGCGCCCAGGACTGCGGTGGGAAGGGGCTCGGAGGCCGGCAGCGCGAGCAGGGTCCGCATCGCCGCCCGCACGAACAAGAGGCCGGTGACTCCCGAAGAGACCGGGTTGCCGGGCAATCCGATCACCGGGGTACCGTCCAGGTGGCCGTGCACCAGCGGCATGCCGGGGCGCATGGCGACGCGGAAGAAGTCGAGCGCGAACCCCCGCTCGCCCAGCACCTTGCGCACCAGGTCGCGGTCGCCGACCGAGGCGCCGCCCATAGTCACCAGAAGGTCGGCACCACGCGCTCCCGCCAGCAGCGCCGACAGCGCTCCTTCGTCGTCACGGGCGATGCCGAGGTCGGTAGCGAGTCCGCCCCACGCCTCGACGCAGGCGGCCATGGCAACGCTGTTGGAACTGGGGATGCCCTCGGGATGGCCGGTCTCGCCGGGCATGAAAAGCTCGTCGCCGGTGGCAAGGAAGGCGACACGGGGGCGCCGGCGGACGGCCAGCCAGGGCAAGTTCATGCTGGCCGCCAGCCCGAGGTCGCGGGCGGTCAGCGCGCGGCCGGCCCGCAGCAGGACGTCGCCCTCGGCGAAATCGAGACCGGCGGGACGGACGAAGCGGCCCGCCTTCGCGCCAGCCCGCAACAACACCCGGTCGCCCTCGGCCTCCGCATCCTCCTGCACGACGACGGCGTCGGCCCCTGTCGGGATCGGGGCGCCGGTATAGATGCGCACCGCCTGTCCCGCCGCGACCTCTCCGGCAAAGCCGGCGCCAGCGGCCGAGACGCCGATGCATGTCAAGGTGGCGGGAGGTGCGGCGACGTCGACGGCGCGGATTGCATAGCCGTCCATCGCCGAGACGGCGACCGGCGGCTGCGACCGCCTGGCGGTGAGGTCCACCGCCAGCACGCGGCCGAGGCCTTCGCGCAGGGAAACCTGTTCCGCCGGCAGGGGTGTCAGCCCGCGGCAGACACGCTCGAGCGCTTCGGCGACGGGAGTCAGAGTCCGCGTCACGACGTGGCCTCGTAGGTGCCCGACTTGCCGCCGCTCTTGTGCAGCAGGCGAATGTCGCCGATGCGGATCCCACGCTCGATCGACTTGCACATGTCGTAGACCGTCAGGGCGGCGACCGTAGCGGCGGTCATCGCCTCCATCTCGACCCCGGTACGGGCGGTGGTTCGGCAGGTGGCGCGGATCGCAATCGCGTCGCCGTCGCAGGAAAGAGTGACCTCGACCGCGTCCAGAGGCAGGGGATGGCAGAGGGGGATCAGGTCGGGGGTGCGCTTTGCGCCCATGATGCCGGCAAGCTGGGCTACGCTGAGAACGTCGCCCTTGCTGACGCTGCGATCGCGGACCCGCTGCATGGTCGCCGCCGAGACGTGCACGGTGGCGGCCGCGGTGGCGGTGCGCACGGTGACGTCCTTGGTCGAGACGTCAACCATCACGGCGTTGCCCTGCTCGTCGAAGTGGGTGAGATCGGCCATCGCGGGTCCTCCGCCTCAGGGTGCCGGCGCGCCGACCATGGTGCGGGTCGCCGCTGCGACATCGGCGTGGCGCATCAGGGATTCGCCGATCAGGAAGCAGCGCACGCCGACGCCGGCCATCCGCTCGAGATCCTCGCGCCGCGCCAGGCCGCTCTCGCATACCACGGTGCGGTCCGCCGGCACCCGCGGCGCCAGCCGTTCGGTGGTCGCCAGGTCGACGCCCAGGGTCTTGAGGTTGCGGTTGTTGATGCCGATCAGGCGGACCGGAAGCCGAAGGGCACGCTCCAGCTCGCCCTCGTCGTGCACCTCGGCCAGCGCGTCCATACCCAGCTCGGCTGACCGCTCCGCCATTTCGCGGGCGAGGCCGTCTTCGAGCGCGGCCAGGATCAGCAGCACGCAGTCGGCGCCGAGGAGGCGGGATTCGTCGATCTGATAGAGGTCGACCATGAAGTCCTTGCGCAGCACCGGCAGCGAAACCGCCGCCCGTGCCGCCGTCAGATACTCGTCGGCACCCTGGAAATGGGGAGCCTCGGTCAGCACCGAGAGGCAGGCGGCGCCACCGTCCTCGTAGGCGCGGGCCAGGGCCGGAGGATCGAAGTCGGCACGGATCAGCCCCTTGGAAGGGGAGGAGCGCTTGATCTCGGCGATCAGGCCGAAGCGGCCCCCGGCCACCGCCCCTTCGAGCCGGCCGGCGAAGCCCCGCGGCGCCGGAGCGAAGGCGAGCTCGCGCCGAACCTCCGCCAGCGGCAATACCCGCCGGCGCTGCGCCACCCACTCGCGCTTCTGCTCGCAAATCCGGGCGAGGACGTCGGCCATGACTAAAGGCAGTCCCGACCGTTGGTAATGGCGACCATGCGTGCCAGCGCCCGCTTGGCTGCCCCGCTGTCCAAGGATCGCGTCGCTGCCGCCACGCCGTCCCGCAGATCCCCCGCCTTGCCGGCGACCACCAGGGCGGCGGCGCTATTGAACAGCACCACGTCGCGATAGGGACCGGGCACGCCCTCGAGCACCGACTTCAGCGCGGTCGCGTTCTGCTCGGGCGTACCGCCCTTCAGGTCGACCGGCTTGGCCGTCGGCAGGCCGGCATCCTCCGGCTTGACCTCGAACAGCCGCACCTTGCCGTGCCTGAGTTCGGCGACCCAGGAAGGTCCGGTCGTCGTCAGCTCGTCGAGACCATCCGAGCCATGCACCACCCAGGCGCACTCGCAACCCAGGTTGGCGAGGGTCAGCGCCATCGGTTCGATCCAATCGCGCGCGAAGGCGCCGGTGAACTGGCGTTTGACCCCGGCGGGATTGGCGAGCGGCCCGAGGATGTTGAACACCGTCCTCGTGCCCAGTTCGACCCGCGGGCCGGCGACGTGGCGCATGGCGCTGTGGTGGCGGGGCGCCATCATGAAGCCGATCCCGGCCTCGGCGATCGAGCGTTCGATGAGCGGGAACTCGGCGTCCAGATTGACGCCCAGCGCAGCCAGTACGTCGGCGGCGCCCGACCGCGACGACAGCGCGCGGTTGCCATGCTTGGCAACCGGGACGCCGCAGCCGGCCAGTACCAACGCGGCGGCGGTCGAGATGTTGTAGCTGCCGCTGCTGTCGCCGCCGGTCCCGACGATGTCGATGGCGCCCGCCGGGGCCGCGATCGTCGCCGCCTTGGCGCGCATGGTGCGGACCGCGCCGGTGATTTCGTCGACCGTCTCGCCGCGGACCCGCAGTCCCATCAGGAACGCCCCGATCTGGGCAGGAGTGGCGTCGCCCGACATGATGATCTCGAAGGCCGTCGCCGACTGGTCCACAGACAGGGTCGCGCCGCTGGCGACGCGCGCCAGCACGTCCTTCATCACCGCCAGGGTGTCGCTCATGCCGCCTTCCTCCGTCCGGCGGAAAGGCCGAGGAAGTTCTTCAGGATCTCGTGGCCGTGCCGGGATTCGATGCTTTCGGGATGAAACTGGACGCCGTGGATCGGCAGCGTACGGTGCGACAGGCCCTGGATCACTCCGTCCTCGCTGTCCGCCGTTATTGCCAGGCAGGACGGCAGGCTGTCGCGCTGCACCATCAGCGAGTGGTAGCGGGTGGCGGCAAACGGGGAGGGGATGCCGGCGAAGATGCCGCTGCCGTCATGGCGGATTTCGCTGGTCTTGCCGTGCATCGGCTTGGGCGCCCGCACCACCCGGCCGCCGAACGCCTGGCCGATCGCCTGATGGCCGAGGCAAACCCCGAGCAACGGCACCGCGCGCTCTGCCGCCAGCCCGATCGTCTCAAGGCAGATCCCGGCGCGATCCGGGTCGCAGGGGCCGGGGGAGAGGACGATTCCCTGGGGGTTAAGGGCGAGAAGCTCCTCCGCGGCAATGGCGTCGTTGCGCCAGACCCGGATGTCCGCGCCAAGCTCGCCCAGGTAGTGCAGCAGGTTGTAGGTGAAGCTGTCGTAGTTGTCGATAAGCGCGTACATCTCAGAGCCTTGCACCGAGAATCTAAATTCTGATCTCAAGAGAGGCCGCGACCGTCGCGGGAAGGGTGCCAGAATGCAGGCGGTCGGCGCAGGCGTCAAGCCTGCTGGACCTCGGCCGGCATTGAGCCTATGTAGACGGCGGACCGGGACGGGACCTGAGGACGTGAGGCGGCAGACGGGCGGAATGGGAACGGGGAGGCCGTCGCCGGTGGGCCTAGTGATCTCGGCGCGTAACAGGAAACGACTATTGTGGGGCGGGCTGGCCGCCGGCTGCCTTGCCTTCGGCTACGGGCTCGGGCTGATCCTCTTTTCGCCCCACGAGCCCGAGCCGCCGGCATCGAGCCTCGTCGAGCGCGACGCCAAGCCCTGGTTCGAGCTGCAGCCGCCGCCACCGCAGCTGGTCGAGGGACCGAACGAGCCGATCTTTCCCGAGACCGGCACTCCGTCCTCGGTGCTGACCCCGCCGCCCGATCCCGCCGCCGGAATAACAGCCTACGAGGAGCCGCTGCCGCAGGATCCCTACCTGCCGGCGAGCCCGCCGCCGCCAGCGCCGTTCCCGGAGCGCATGGCTTGGCTCGACAATGCCGTCGCTTACGCCGACCCTGGCGATCGGCCGATGATGGCGATCGTGATCGACGACCTCGGCATCGACCACAAGCGAACCGAACGGATCATCAAGCTCAAGGCCCCGCTGACGCTGTCCTTCCTGACCTACGCCGTCGATCTCGTTGGCCAGGCGAGGCGCGCCCGCGGCGCCGGCCACGAGCTGCTGCTGCACGTCGGCATGCAGCCCAAGGGCACGATGGTCGACCCCGGGCCCGACGCCCTTCTTGCCGCCTCGCCGCCGGAGAAGATCCGCGCCCGCACCTCGGAGCTGATCGGGCGGCTGGACGGCATCGTCGGCATCAACAACCACATGGGAAGCCTGTTCACCGAGAACCGCGCCGCGATGACCGCGGTTCTTTCCGAGCTCCGTCACCGGGGGTTGCTGTTCCTCGACTCCCGGACCTCGCCACAGACGGTCGGGGCCGAGGTCGCTCACGAGCTCGGGGTGCCGGTGGTGGAGAGGAACGTCTTTCTCGACAACACCAACCGCGTGGAGGCGGTCTGGGCCGCAATCCGGCAGGCCGAGCGGATCGCCGCCAAGCACGGCTTTGCGGTGGTGATCGGCCATCCCCGCGACGCCACCCTTCAGGTGCTCGAAGCCTGGCTTGCCGACGCCGACAAGAGGGGGGTCGCGGTGGTGCCGCTGTCCGCGATCGTGAAGCGATCCCTGCGCCATTCGGCGCTCACGGAAAGAGGATGACAAGATGCAGAAGACCTACCGCGTCGGAGGGATGAGCTGCGAGGGCTGCGTGCGCTCGGTGACCAAGGCGGTGCAGGCCGCCCTGCCGGGCGCCGACATCACCGTCGACCTCGGAAAGGGTCTGGTCACCGTGGATGCCCCCGCGCCCAACGATGCCGCAATACGGCAGGCGGTCGAGGATGCCGGCTTCGACTTCGGTGGGGCCGCGGGCTGACGCTGCCGGGGCTGGTCATCGCCGGGGTGACGGCAAAGCCTAGCCTCGCCCGGCCGCGAACCGGGCGGCGGCCTCGGCGGCCTTGATGAGGGCGCGGGCCTTGTTGCGGCTTTCCTGGTACTCCGCTTCGGGGTCGCTGTCGGCGACAATGCCGCCCCCCGCCTGGACGTGCATCACGCCGTCCTTGACCACCGCCGTGCGCAGGGCGATGCAGGTATCCATCTCGCCGTCGGCGCCGAAGTAGCCGATGCAGCCGCCGTACACGCCGCGCCGCGTCGGCTCCAACTCGTCGATGATCTCCATCGCCCGCACCTTGGGCGCCCCCGAGACGGTGCCGGCGGGAAAGCCGCCGAACAGCGCGTCCATGGCGTCGTGGCGGGGGTCCAGCGTTCCGACCACCTGGGAGACGATGTGCATGACGTGCGAGTAGCGCTCGATGACCATCTTGTCGGTCACCCGCACGGTACCGACCTTCGCCACCCGTCCGACGTCGTTGCGACCGAGGTCAAGCAGCATCAGGTGCTCGGCCAGTTCCTTGGGATCGGCCAGCAGCTCCCGCTCGAGCGCCTGGTCCTCGGCCTTGTCCGTGCCGCGCCGCCGCGTCCCGGCCAGCGGCCGGATGACGACTTGGCCGTCCCGTACCCGGACCAGGATCTCCGGGCTCGATCCGACCACCGCGAAGCCCCCGAAGTCGAGGAAGAACAGGAACGGCGACGGGTTGAGACGACGCAGCGCCCGATAGAGGGCCAACGGCGGCAGCCGGAACGGCACCGAGAACCGCTGCGACAGCACGACCTGGAAGATGTCGCCGGCCAGGATGTATTCCTTGGCGCTGCGCACCATCGCGTGGAAGGCCTCGCGGCTCATGTTGGAATCCGGTTCGGGGACCGTGCCGGCGTCGCGGACGGCCTCGCGACGGTAGGGCAGGCTGCGCCCGAAGTCGGCGATGACGTCGGCCAGCCGCTCGCGGGCGAGGTCGTAGGCGGCCGCCGCGCTGATCCCGGGCTGCGGGCGCACCGGGGTGACGATCGTCGCCACGTCCTCGATGTTGTCGAACACGACCATCACCGTCGGCCGCACGAAGACGCCGTCGGGAAGGCCGAGCTGGTCCGGGTTCTTATCGGGAATCCTCTCGACCAGACGGATCGTGTCGTAGCCGAGGTAGCCCACAAGGCCGGTCGACATCGGCGGCAGCCCGGGCGGCAGGTCGACGCGGCTTGCCTTCACCAGCGCCCGCAGCGAGGCGAGAGCGCCCTTGCCGTCGGCAACGTAGGCGTCGGGGTCGCGGCGGGCGTCGCGGTTGATCTCGGCGCGGTCGCCGAAGCAGCGCCAGATCAGGTCCGGCTTCAGTCCGATAAAGGAATAGCGGCCACGGATCGCGCCGCCCTCGACGGATTCGAGAAGGAACGAATAGGGCGCGCCTTCGCCGAGCTTGAGCATCGCCGAGACCGGGGTCTCGACGTCGGAGACGAAGGTCGTCCACACCACCTGCGGCCGTTCCGCCTCGTAGGCCAGGCGGAAGCTCTCGAAATCCGGCCGCGGGTTCATGGCCGCCCCCTCAGTAGCTTTCCAGCGCCTTCGGATTGACGCTGACCGGATACTCCTGGCGCAGGGCCTGAGCATAGCCGGACAGCAGGTCACCGCGCAGGCTCTCGGCCAAAGCCCCCTGGAACTGCTTGACGGCTTCGGGCTGGCTTGCCGGATCGACGGGCTGCACCGATTCCAGCACGCCGACCATGACGCCATCGTTGACCCGGCCCGTCGCGGGCTGCCCGGGCTTGGCTGCGAACATCGCCTTGATCAGCTCCTGCGGCAGCGCCGAGTTGCGGTCGTTGCGCCGGAACGGCTCCGACGCCTTCGGCTCGGCGCCGACGCTCGCCGCAGCTTCCTGCAGCGATTTGCCGCCGGCGATCTGTTGCACCAGGTCTTCGGCAGTCTGCTTCGCCTTCTCGCGCTTCCGCTCCGCCGTCCATGCCTGGATCACGTCGTCGCGCACCTGCTCGAAGGGGCGGAGGGCCGACGGAATGACCTTGTCCACGCGGGCCAGGAAATAGGCGTCCGTACCGACCTCGGTGAGATCGGTATCGATGCCTTCCGAAGCGGCGAATACGGTCTCCAGGAAGGTCGGGCCCGCGGGCAGACCCGGAACCGGGTTGCCTTCCATGTCCAGGCCCTGGCGATCGACGGCAGGAACCTTGCGCACCTCCAGGTTCAGGCGGCCTGCCGCCTCCTCGAGGGTGGCGCCGCCGCCGAGGGCGTCCTCGAACTGGTTGGCAAGCCCGAACAGGGAATCGATCGCCTGCTCGTGGGCCAGCTCGGCGCGGATCCTGTCACGCACCTCGTCGAAGCTCGGCTCGCGCGCCGGCGAGACCGAGGCCACCTTGATGATGTGCCAGCCGATCGGGCTCTTGACCGGCTCGGTGTAGCCGCCTTCCGGAGCGGCGAACGCAGCGCCCGCCATTTCGGGCAGCAGCTGCTCCTTGCTGACTTCGCCGATCTCGAGAGCATCGGGCTTCATCCCGGCGACCTCGTCTGCCACCGTCGCCAGATCCTCGCCCTTGCGCAACCGTTCCAGGGCTTCCTTGGCCTTCTCCTCGCTGTCCACCACGATGTGCTGCAGCTTGCGCCGTTCGGGCAGGCGGAACTCGCCCTCCCGCTGCTGATAGGCGGTGCGCACTGCGTCGTCGGCAATCGCGATCTCACCGGCAAGCTTGGAAGCGTCGAGCATTACCGCCGTCACCGAGCGGTACTCGGGGGCGGAGAACTGCCGGGGATGCTCGGCGTGATACTTTTGCAGCGCATCCTCTTCGGGAGCAGGAATGTCGGTCATCGCCTCGTCCCGAACGGTGAAGGTGGTGGCGACGCGCTCCTCCATCCGGTGCTTGAACAGGGCCGTGACCAGCGGCGACGGGGCCGTCGTCTCGGCGACGCTTTCGACGATCTGAGCCTGCTTGATGTCGCGCCGGGTGCGCGCCACGAATTGACTTTCGTCGAAGCCGTTGGCGCGGATCACCTGCTCGAACATGAGCGGGTCGAATGCCCGCTGCGAGTTGAAGAACTCCGGGTTCTCATGAATCCGGCGGCGCACCTGCTCGTCGCTGACGATGAGGCCGAGAGCGTCGGCCTCCTGGCTGAGCAGGGCCTCGTTGACGACGCGGCCGAGGACCGCGTTGGTGACGCCGATCGCACGTGCCTGCTCGCGGTCAAACTGCGGTCCGAACATGCTTTGCAGCCGCCGCATCTCGCGCATGTAGGCGTCGTTGAAGGCGTTGGGCGCGATGTCGACCTTGCCGACCGAGGCGACCACCGTTTTGCCGGCGCCACCCCGCAGAATGTCGCCGATGCCCCACGCCCCGAAGCTGATGATCAGAAGGACGAACAGGATCTTGACGACGAAGGACGTCGAGCGCGCACGAATCGCTTCAAGCATGATGGAGCTCTTGAATTTCCGGCCGGACGGCGCCCGGCTCCCTGCAAAATCGGCCGCATCATAAAGGTCGGCATGGCCGCGCGGCAACCCGTGAAATGGGTTAAGGTCCTGGAAGCGCAACGCCCCCTATGGTAAACAGCGCCAGCCCGACCGGGCGGAGCAACATTCAAGGAGCATCGCCATGCCAAGCGAACGCCGTCCGCTGATCGCCGGAAACTGGAAGATGAACGGTCTCGTCGCGGACGGAATGGCGCTTGCCGGCGATGTGG
This sequence comes from Rhodospirillales bacterium, assembly GCA_018432935.1. Lineage (GTDB taxonomy): Bacteria > Pseudomonadota > Alphaproteobacteria > Rhodospirillales > Shumkoniaceae > JAHDSF01. The sequence goes on from JAHDSF010000002.1 coordinate 160,828, forward strand.
CGCGGCGCTACCGCGAGGCGAAAAGCCCGGCCTTCGACATGCTGGTGTGCCCGCCGTTCACGCTGATCGGCAAGGTCGCCGAGGCGGTGGCCGGAAGCGGGGTGGCGGTCGGCGGCCAGGACTGCCACCGGGACGCGAAGGGCGCCCACACCGGCGACGTCAGCGCGGCCATGCTCAAGGACCTCGGCTGCCGCTTCGTCATCGTCGGCCATTCCGAGCGGCGCACCAACCACGGCGAGAGCGACGCCGATGTCCGTGCCAAGGCCGAGGCCGCCCTTGCCGCCGGGCTGGCGGTGATCATCTGCATCGGCGAGACGGAGGCCGAGCGCGATGGCGGGCGGACCCTCGAGGTCGTCCGCACGCAGCTCGCCGGATCGCTGCCCGAGGTCGGCGACGCCGCCGCCGTGGTCATCGCCTACGAGCCGGTATGGGCGATCGGCACCGGCCGCACCCCTACCAACGCCGAGGTCCAGGAGGTGCACGCCCTGATCCGGCGCGAGCTGACCGGGCGGCTCGGCGCCGACGTGGCCAATGGGATCAGGATCCTGTACGGCGGCTCGATGAAGCCCTCCAACGCCAAGGAACTGCTTGCGCTGCCCGACGTCGACGGCGGGCTGATCGGCGGGGCTAGCCTGAAGGGCTCGGACTTTTGGGCGATCGGCGAAAGTTGCCTCTAGCCATTCTGCTCGCCAGGGCTTAAAACCTCGCCTCGATACCGTCCCGCACGCGAAGGCGGGGCGAGGGGTTTGTTTTCGAAGGACCGGCTGATTCATGGAAACCGTCGTTCTGGTGATACATCTCCTGGTCGCCATCGCCCTGGTCGGCCTGGTGCTGATCCAGCGCAGCGAAGGCGGCGGCCTGGGCATGGGCGGCGGCATGGGCGGTTTCATGACCGGCCGCGCTACGGCCAATCTGCTGACGCGCGCCACCGGCATGCTGGCGGCGGCCTTCATGGCGACCAGCATCCTGCTGGCGATTCTCGCCGGCGCCCGCCCGGAGGCGCGTTCGATTCTGCAGACCCCGGCGGCCAGCGCACCGGCCCAGACCCAGCCCGCGGCGCCCGCCGAGTCGGAGGCGCCGAGGGCCCCGGTGGCGAAATGACGAGGCCCGGCAATGACGCCGACGCCAGGATTTCCGAGAGGCGGCACCAGTGCCGCCTCTTCTCTTTAAGTGCAGACGAATCTTGATATACAGTTGAGGCCCATGACGCGGTTCATCTTCATCACCGGCGGCGTGGTATCTTCTCTCGGGAAGGGACTGGCATCCGCGGCACTCGCCGCGCTCCTGCAGGCGCGCGGCTTCAAGGTCCGGCTCCGCAAGCTCGATCCGTACATCAACGTCGACCCGGGGACGATGAGCCCCTATCAGCACGGCGAGGTGTACGTCACCGACGACGGCGCCGAGACCGATCTCGATCTTGGCCATTACGAGCGCTTCACCGGCGTCGCCTCGCGGCAGAGCGACAACGTTACGACGGGCCGGATCTATTCGGACGTCATCGCCAAGGAGCGGCGCGGCGATTATCTGGGCGCCACCATCCAGGTGATCCCGCACATCACCGACGCCATCAAGGAGTTCATCACCAGCGACCTCCACGGCGAGGATTTCGTGCTGTGCGAGATCGGCGGCACGGTGGGCGACATCGAGGGCTTGCCTTTCCTGGAGGCGATCCGCCAGCTCGGCAACGAGCTGGGAGCGCAGCAGACGATGTTCATCCATCTGACGCTGCTTCCCTACATCCCGACCGCGGGCGAGCTGAAGACCAAGCCGACGCAGCATTCGGTGAAGGAGCTGCTGAGCGTCGGCATTCAGCCCGACGTGCTGTTGTGCCGGGCCGATCGCCCGCTGCCCGAGAACGAGCGCCGCAAGATCGCGCTGTTCTGCAATGTTCATCGCGACGCGGTGATCCCGGCGCTCGACGTCGAGACCATCTATCAGGTGCCGATCAGCTATCACGAGCAGGGCTTCGACGATCAGGTCTGCAAGCACTTCGGCCTCGACGCGCCGACGCCGGACCTGTCGCGCTGGCACGACATCCATACCCGCCTGACCAAACCGGAGGGAGAGGTTACGATCGCGGTCGCCGGCAAGTACACCGGCCTGCTCGACGCCTACAAGTCGCTGGGCGAGGCGCTGGTCCACGGCGGCATCGCCAACAACGTCCGCGTCCGCCTGAAGTGGGTGGATTCCGAGATCTTCGAGCGCGAGGACACGGTCCAGATCCTCGAGGGCGCCAACGGCATCCTGGTGCCGGGCGGCTTTGGCGAGCGCGGCAGCGAGGGCAAGATCAGGGCGGCCCGCTTCGCCCGCGAACGCAAGGTGCCGTATTTCGGCATCTGCTTCGGCATGCAGATGGCGGTGATCGAAGCGGCACGAAACCTGGTCGGTCTCGATAAGGCCGGCTCGACCGAGTTCGGGCCCTCGCAGCACCCTGTCGTCGGCTTGATGACGGAGTGGATGAAGGGCAACGAACTGCTGCACCGCCAATCGGGCGGAGATCTTGGCGGCACGATGCGGCTCGGCGCGTACGAATGCGTGCTGAAGCCCGGATCCCGGGTGCACCAGATCTACCGCGCCGACGTGATCCGCGAACGGCACCGCCACCGCTACGAGGTGAACACCAACTACCGTTCGGCGCTGGAGGAGGTGGGGCTGGTGTTCTCGGGCATGTCGCCGGACGGCTTGCTGCCCGAGATCGTCGAGATCCCCGACCACCCGTGGTTCATCGGCGTGCAGTTCCATCCCGAGCTGCGCTCGAAGCCGTTCGATCCGCACCCGCTGTTCACGTCGTTCATCAGGGCAGCGATCGACCAGGCGCGGCTGGTGTGACAGTCACGCGGAAGCCTGCGATGAGCGAAACGCGCCACGTTGCCATCGGCTCTATCACCCTCGGCAACGACCTGCCGCTGGCGCTGATCGCCGGCCCCTGCGCGATCGAGAGCCGGGCTCATGCCCTGGAAACCGCGGCTGCGCTGGGCGAGATGGCGGCCGGGCTGGGAATCGGTCTGATCTACAAGTCGTCGTTCGACAAGGCGAACCGCACCAGCGTGGCGAGCGCGCGGGGGCTCGGTATGGCCGAGGCGCTGCCGATCCTCGCCGAGGTCCGCGCGACGACCGGGCTGCCGGTGCTGACCGACGTCCACGAGCCCGGCCAGTGCGCCGAGGTGGCGAAGGCGGTCGACGTGCTGCAGATCCCGGCCTTCCTGTGCCGCCAGACCGATCTGCTGGTCGCCGCCGGGCAGACCGGACGTGTCATCAACGTCAAGAAGGGACAGTTCCTGGCGCCGTGGGACATGGCGAACGTCGCCCGCAAGGTCGAGTCCACCGGCAATCATCAGGTTCTGCTGACCGAGCGCGGCGCCAGCTTCGGTTACAACACGCTGGTCTCGGACATGCGCGCCCTGCCGATCCTGGCGGGGACCGGCTGCCCCGTCGTCTTCGACGCCACCCATTCCGTGCAGCAGCCGGGCGGGCAGGGCAGCTCGTCCGGCGGCCAGCGGGAGTTCGCGGCGGTGCTGGCGCGGGCGGCGGTGGCGGTCGGGGTTGCCGCGGTGTTCATCGAAACCCACCAGGACCCGGACCGCGCCCCCTGCGACGGACCGAACATGATCCCGTTGCGCGCACTGCCCGCCGTCCTGGAGACGCTGCTTGCTCTCGACCGCGTCGCCAAGGCCCGCCCCGTCATCCTTTAATCACTTGCGCCGCCGTCGGGCCGTGGCTATGAGTCCCGACCCGTATCACCCGCCACCGCTTTCGCACAAGACAAGGGGACACCCTCATGAGCGCCATCATCGACATTCATGGCCGCGAGATTCTCGACAGCCGCGGCAACCCGACCGTAGAGGTCGACGTGGAACTGGAGAGCGGCGCCTTCGGCCGGGCCGCGGTTCCGTCCGGCGCCTCCACCGGCGCCCATGAGGCGGTCGAACTGCGCGACGGCGACAAGGCCCGCTACGGCGGCAAGGGCGTGACCAAGGCGGTCGAGGCGGTCAACGGCGAGATTGCCGACGCCCTGCTCGGAATGGACGGCGACGACCAGCTTCTCATCGATCAGACGATGATCGACCTCGACGGCACCGCCAACAAGGGCCGCCTCGGCGCCAACGCCATCCTCGGCGTCAGCCTGGCGGTGGCGAAGGCCGCGGCGGAAGAGGCGGGCCTGCCTCTCTACCGCTACATCGGCGGCAGCTTCGCCCGTGCCCTGCCGGTGCCGATGATGAACATCGTCAACGGCGGCGCCCACGCCGACAACCCGATCGACATCCAGGAATTCATGATCATGCCGGTCGGCGCCGGCTCGATCGCCGACGCGGTGCGCATGGGCTGCGAGGTGTTCCAGGCCCTCAAGAAGAACCTGAAGAACGCCGGCCACAACACCAACGTCGGCGACGAGGGCGGCTTCGCGCCTGCTCTCAAGAGCTCGGACGAGGCTCTCGGCTTCATCATGAAGTCGATCGAGGCGGCCGGCTACAAGCCGGGCGACGACGTCATGCTGGCGATCGACGCCGCGTCCTCCGAGTTCTTCAAGGACGGCAAGTACCGCCTCGAAGGCGAGGGCAAGACCCTCGACGCCGCCGGCATGGTGCGCTACTGGGAGGACCTGACCTCGCGTTACCCGATCATCTCGATCGAGGACGGCATGTCGGAGGACGACTGGGACGGCTGGAAGGCCCTGACCGACGCCCTCGGCGGCAAGGTGCAGCTGGTCGGCGACGACCTTTTCGTCACCAACCCGAAGCGGCTGGCCGACGGCATCCGCAAGGGCGTCGGTAATTCGATCCTGGTCAAGGTCAACCAGATCGGTTCGCTGTCGGAGACTCTCGAGGCGGTCGAGATGGCGCACAAGGCGAAGTACACGGCGGTGATTTCGCACCGCTCGGGCGAGACCGAGGATTCGACCATCGCCGACATCGCGGTCGCCACCAACGCCGGCCAGATCAAGACCGGTTCGCTGTCGCGTTCGGACCGCCTCGCCAAGTACAACCAGCTGATCCGCATCGAGGAGCAGCTTGGCGAGGCCGCCGTGTTCGCCGGCAGGACGATCCTGCGCTGACCGTCTGATCAGAGCCTCAGAGCCGAATCAGGCCGGCCACCCCGAAAGAGGTGGCCGGCCTTTCGTTGAGGGAGCGTTCGCGCCCGCTAAACCATCCTTAACCACGGCGGCGCGACACTCCGGGAAACACGGCAGAAGCCGGTCGAATAGGGGGTCGAGTGGTCATGTGGGCCGCACTGCGGGCGCGTATGCGGGAGGTGGTGTGGCCGATCATCGGCATCGCCGCCGTTTCGTATTTCGCCTATCATGCGGTGGAAGGGGATCGTGGCCTGCTTTCGTGGTGGCGGCTTCGCCACGAGGTTGAGACTGCGACCGAGGTGAAGGCCGAATTGGCTGCCGAGCGGCAGCGACTGGAGCAGCGGGTGCGTCTGCTTCACCCCAACAGCCTCGATCCCGACATGCTGGACGAGCGGGTGCGTCTGATGCTCAACTACGCCCACCCCGGCGAGATCGTGATCCCGACCGGCAGGATCCCGGCTCCCGAGCCGGCGGAGGGAACCCGGTGACGCCGCAGGCCTTGGCGGATGCCCCTGGCGGCCAGTCGACATGTCCTGAGAATGCAACGATGTTAACCGATTTTCGGTTAATCCAGTCCCGGACATTCATTTCTGGGGGCATCCAACCCACATTGTTGGTATGAAAATCGTCCTGCGGTTCCGGCCGGTCCTCGAACTCGGCTAGCCGCCAGGGCTCGCGGTACAGTCAGCTCCAGTAAAGCGGGAGAAACCATGGCAGCGGCAGCAGCGCGGAAATCCCAAGCCACCAGCGCGCGCAAAGGGGCGCAGAATCGCCCCGGCAAGGAAGAGCTTCTCAAATTTTATCACGACATGCTTCTGATCCGGCGCTTCGAAGAGAAGGCAGGCCAGCTTTACGGCATGGGCCTGATCGCCGGCTTCTGCCACCTTTACATCGGCCAGGAGGCGGTGATCGTCGGCATGCAGTCGATCGCCAAGGATGTCGACACCCTGGTCACCAGCTATCGCGACCACGGCCACATGCTGGCCTGCGGGATGGATCCGAAGGGCGTGATGGCCGAGTTGACCGGGCGTATCGGCGGCTACTCCAAGGGCAAGGGCGGCTCGATGCACATGTTCAGCCGCGAGAAGAACTTCTTCGGCGGCCACGGGATCGTCGGCGCCCAGGTGCCGATCGGCACCGGTCTTGCGTTCGGCCACAAGTACCGTGGCGACGGCGGCGTCAGCTATGTCTATTTCGGCGACGGCGCGGTGAACCAGGGCCAAGTCTACGAATCCTTCAACATGGCCAGCCTGTGGAAGCTGCCCGTCGTCTACGTGGTCGAGAACAACCGCTACGGCATGGGCACCTCGGTGGCGCGCGCGTCGGCCCGCACCGAGCTGCACCGCCGCGGCGAGGCCTACGGCATCCCCGGCCTGCACGTCAACGGCATGGACGTGCTGGAGGTTCGCGAGGCCGGACGCACGGCGGCCGAGCACGCGCGGTCGGGCGAGGGCCCGTACATCCTCGAAATGGAGACCTACCGCTACCGCGGACACTCGATGTCGGATCCCGCCAAGTACCGCTCCAAGGAGGAGGTCAGCAAGATCCGCCAGGAGAAGGACCCGATCGAAAACTTGCGCAAGGTCCTGGTCGACGAGCATATCGCCACCGAAGACGAGCTCAAGGAGGTCGACCGCAAGATCAAGGCCGTGGTTACCGGAGCGGCCGACTTCGCCCAGGAGAGCCCCGAGCCCGATCCGGCCGAGCTCTACACCGACGTCCTGATCGCGGTATGACCGCCCGTGCACCGAGACCTGTGGGGATAACCAGATGCCTATCGAATTGCTGATGCCCGCGCTCTCCCCCACCATGACGGAGGGCAAGCTGGCGAAATGGCTGAAGAAAGAGGGGGACACCGTCTCCAGCGGCGAGGTCCTTGCCGAGATCGAGACCGACAAGGCGACGATGGAATTCGAGGCCGTCGACGAAGGCGTGCTCGGACGCATCCTCGTCCCCGAAGGCACCGACGGGGTGGCCGTCAACCAGCCGATCGCGCTCATCCTGCAGGAGGGCGAGGACCGCTCCGCCCTCGATTCCGCGAAGTCGAGCCAGGCCAAGGCGCCGCCGACCCCGGCGCACGAGCCGCCCGCTGACGAGCAGCGGGCGGATAAGGCACGCAAGTCCGAGCAGTTCGTGTCGACCCGCCCCTCGCCGCAGGCGAGCACGGCACCGACCCCCGAGCCCGACGCCGGCCCCACCAAACCGATGACGATCCGCGAAGCGCTGCGCGACGCGATGGCCGAGGAAATGCGGCGCGACGAGGCGGTTTTCCTGATGGGCGAGGAAGTCGGCCAGTACCAGGGTGCCTACAAGGTGAGCCAGGGACTGCTCGAGGAGTTCGGGGCGAAGCGGGTGGTCGACACCCCGATCACCGAGCACGGCTTCGCCGGCCTTGGCGTCGGCGCCGCGTTCGGCAACCTGAAACCGATCGTCGAGTTCATGACCTTCAACTTCTCGATGCAGGCCATGGACCAGATCATCAACTCGGCCGCCAAGACGCTGTATATGTCGGGCGGCCAGATGGGGTGCCCGATCGTCTTCCGCGGTCCCAACGGCGCCGCCGCCCGGGTCGCTGCCCAGCATTCCCAGAACTACGGCCCGTGGTTCGCACACATTCCCGGGTTGAAGGTGGTGGCGCCCTACTCGGGAGCTGACGCAAAGGGCCTGCTCAAGGCCGCGATCCGCGATCCCAACCCGGTGATCGTGCTGGAGCACGAGCTCCTTTACGGCCGCACCTTCGAGGTGCCGACGTCCGACGACTTCGTGCTGCCGATCGGCAAGGCCAAGGTCGAGCGCGCCGGCAAGGACGTGACCATCGTCGCCTTCTCGATCGCCGTCGACACCTCGTTGCGGGCAGCCGAGGAGCTGGCCAAGGAGGGGATTGACGCCGAGGTCATCAACCTGCGCAGCCTGCGGCCGCTCGACGTCGAAAGCATCGTGGCCTCGGTCAAGAAGACCAATCGCATCGTCAGCGTCGAAGAGAGCTGGCCCGTGTGCGGCATGGGGGCCGAGATCGCCGCCATCTGCATGGAGCATGCGTTCGACTACCTCGACGCGCCGCTGGTTCGGGTCTCTGCGCAGGACGTGCCGCTGCCGTACGCCGCCAATCTCGAGAAGCTGGCGCTGCCGCAGCCCGAGCAGGTGGTAGCGGCGGTGAAAGCCGTCTGCTACGCCGAGTGACCGCAGGAAGGGGGATTTCTCATGCCGATCCCGTTGCTGATGCCTGCGCTCTCGCCGACCATGACCGAGGGCACGCTTGCGAAGTGGATCAAGAAGGAAGGGGACGAGGTCAAGTCCGGCGACATCCTTGCCGAGATCGAGACCGACAAGGCGACCATGGAATTCGAGGCCGTCGACGAGGGCGTGCTGGGCAAGATCCTGGTCGAGTCCGGCACCGAGGGCGTCAAGGTCAACCAGCCGATCGCCGTCCTCCTCGAAGAGGGCGAGGACGCGGCGGCCCTGGAGTCCTACACGCCTGCCGAGCCCTCGACATCTGCCGCGCCGTCTCCGAAGCCGGTCGAGGCGCCGCAGCCTGAACCGGCCGCCGCCGCCCCCGCGCAGACCGCGGCCAAGCCCGCCGAGCCGGTGAAGGGCGATCGCATCTTCGCCAGCCCGCTCGCCCGCCGCCTCGCCAGGCAGGAGGGGCTCGACCTCGCGGCGATCGCCGGCAGCGGGCCGCACGGCCGTATCGTCAAGCGCGACATCGAGGAGGCCAGGAAGGCCCCGCGTCCCGCCGCGTCGCCCGAGGCGCCGCAGGCCGCGGCTGCCCCGGCTCCGGCCGCCGGGGCGGCGCAGATCCAGGCTCCGCACACCGCGGTGCCCAACAACAACGTCCGCAAGGTCATCGCGCGGCGACTGTTGGAATCCAAGGTGACGATCCCGCACTACTATCTGACCATCGATTGCGAGGTCGACGAACTGCTGAAGATTCGGGCCCAGCTCAACGCCCGTTCGCCGGAGGGGGAGGGGGCCTACAAGATCTCGGTCAACGACTTCGTCATCCGTGCCGTCGCGCTGACCTTGCGCCGCATGCCACGGGCCAACTCGACGTGGTCAGAGGAGGCGATCCTCCAGTACGAGGACGTCGACGTCAATGTCGCCGTGGCTACCGAGAACGGGCTGCTGACCCCGATCGTCCGCAAGGCCGACACCAAGGGTCTGGCCGCCATCTCGGCCGAGGTGAAGGCTCTCGCGGTCAAGGCGCGCGCGGGCAAGCTGACGCCCGAGGAGTACCAGGGCGGAGGTTTCACGATCTCGAACCTCGGCATGTACGGGGTCAAGGACTTCGCGGCCATCATCAATCCGCCGCAGTCCGGCATCCTGGCGGTCGGCGCCGCCGAGCAGCGCCCGGTGGTCAAGGACGGCGCACTCGCCGTCGCCACCGTGATGAGCTGCACGCTCTCCGCAGACCACCGTTCGCTGGACGGCGCCGTCGGGGCCGAGTTCATGGCGGCATTCAAGAAGCTGATAGAAGATCCGTTGTCGATGCTGCTGTAGTTCCATGAAAACCAAAGGGGCACAGAGACACAGAGGAACCTGTACGCCGGCCGAAGCTTGGCAGGGTAATAGCAGCCACAGACGGACCCCGCTCTGACGAGTGTTTTCCGTCGTCATTCCGGCGAAGGCCGGAATCCAGGGACGCCAAGTTCATCTGTGGCCAATGTTTGTGTCTCTGTGCCTCTGTGGTCCACCCTTTGTGAGGCGCCATGGCTGATACTTCCTTCGACCTCGTCATCATCGGCAGCGGTCCGGGCGGGTATGTGACCGCGATCAGGGCCGCTCAACTCGGCATGAAGACCGCCGTGGTCGAGCGCGAGCACCTGGGCGGCATCTGTCTCAACTGGGGCTGCATCCCTACCAAGGCGTTGCTGCGCTCGGCCGACATCTTCCACTCCATGAAGCACGCCGATGCTTACGGCTTGTCTGTCAATGGCTTGGGGTTTGATCTTGAGAAGATAGTCAAGCGGTCCCGCGGGGTGGCGAACCAGCTTTCCTCCGGTGTGAAGACGCTTCTCCGGGCCAACAAGGTTGCTGTGTTCGACGGCCACGGCCGGCTCTCCGGCAAGGGCAAGGTCCATGTCGAAAAGGACGGCAAGGGCGTCGCCGACCTTTCGGCCAAGCACATCATTCTCGCCACCGGCGCCCGTGCCCGCGCGCTGCCCGGAATGGAGCCGGACCGCAAGCTGATCTGGACCTACAAGGAGGCGCTGGTCCCCAACACCATGCCGAAGCGCCTGCTGGTCATCGGCTCGGGCGCCATCGGCATCGAGTTCGCCAGCTTCTTCAACGCCTTCGGCTCCGAGGTCACGGTCGTCGAGGTGCTGCCCCGCGTGTTGCCGGTCGAGGACGAGGAGATCTCGGCCTTTGCCCGCAAGCAGTTCGAGAAGCTGGGCATGAAGATCCACACCTCGGCCACGGTGAAGGGTCTGAAGAAGGGCGCCGATACCGTCACCGCGACGATCGAGCAGGAAGGCGGCAAATCGTTCGATCTGACCGTCGACCGCGTGATCATGGCAGTCGGCATCGTCGGCAACGTCGAGGACCTCGGCCTCGAAGGCAGCCTGGTCAAGGTCGACCGCAGCCATGTGGTGACCGACGGTTTCAGCCGCACCGACGAGCCCGGCGTCTATGCGATCGGCGATCTTACCGGGCCGCCGTGGCTGGCCCACAAGGCGAGCCACGAGGGCATCATCTGCGTCGAGAAGATCGCCGGCCTGCCGGACGTGCATCCCCTCGACCCGACCCTGATCCCCGGCTGCACCTACTGCTATCCGCAGGTGGCCAGCGTCGGACTGACCGAGAAGCGCGCGAAGGAGAAGGGGATCGAGGTCAAGGTCGGCCGCTTCCCCTTCATCGCCAACGGCAAGGCGATCGCGCTGGGCGAAACCGAAGGGTTGGTGAAGACGGTGTTCGACGCCAAAACCGGTGAGCTGATCGGCGCCCACATGGTGGGCGCCGAGGTCACCGAGCTGATCCAGGGCTACGGCATCGCCAAGACCTTGGAGACGACCGAGGCCGACCTCATGCACGCGGTGTTTCCGCATCCCACGCTGTCGGAAATGATGCACGAATCGGTGCTCGACGCCTACGGCCGGACCCTGCATTTGAAGCGTTAACGCATTGAGGAGAAAGGCCGAGGCCGGGTTGAAAAGACCACCGTCCTGGCCATATGGAGACCATGCAGAACCCCGACGCGCCTGCCGTTGCCAAGCCGCCCCGCAAGCCTGCCTGGATCCGAGTCAAAGCCCCGACCTCGCAGGGGTACGGTGAAACCAAGGCGCTCTTGCGCGAGCACCGGCTGCACACCGTCTGTGAGGAGGCGGCCTGTCCGAATATCGGCGAGTGCTGGGCGCGCAAGCACGCTACGGTGATGATCCTCGGCGACATCTGCACGCGCGGCTGCCGCTTCTGCAACATCAAGACCGGGCGGCCGAACGCCGTCGACCCGTTCGAGCCGGAACGGGTCGCGATGACGACAGCGATCTCGGGCCTGCGCCACGTCGTGGTCACCTCGGTCGACCGTGACGACCTGCCCGACGGCGGCGCCGGGCAGTTTGCCCGCACCATCCAGTGCATCCGCGCCAAGACCCCGGAGACGACGATCGAGGTCCTCACTCCGGACTTCCGCGACAAGGGCTCGGCCTGGGAGGCGATCGTCGAGGCCCGGCCCGACGTCTACAACCACAACCTTGAGACCGTGCCGCGGCTCTACCTTTCGATCCGGCCGGGAGCGCGCTACTACAACTCGCTGCGGCTGCTGGACAGCGTCAAGCGGCGCGATCCGTCGCTGTTCACGAAATCCGGCCTGATGGTGGGCCTTGGAGAGACTCGCGAGGAGGTGCTGCAGGTGATGGACGATCTGCGCTCGGCAGACGTCGACTTCCTGACCATTGGCCAGTACCTGCAGCCGACCCCCAACCACGCCCCGGTCGACCGCTTCGTCACCCCCGAGGAGTTCGAGGAATACCGGAGCGCGGCGGTGGGCAAGGGGTTCCTGCTGGTTTCGGCCTCACCACTGACCCGTTCGTCATACCATGCCGACCGCGACTTCGCCGCCCTGCGTGCGGCGCGGGAGAAAAAGCTGGCTGCGGGCTGAGATGCCGACCCACGCCGAGAAGAGGATCGTCCCCTACACGACCGAGCAGATGTTCGATCTGGTCGCCGAGGCGGAGCGCTACCCCGAATTCCTGCCCTGGGTTCGCGGCGCCCGTATCCGCCGGTGGGAGAGCGACCAGGTCTTCATCATCGACATGGCGGTCGGCTTCAAGATGTTCCGCGAGCATTTTACCACCCGCGACACCCTGAAGCGGCCTCATCGCATAGACGTCGAGTATTTTTCGGGGCCGTTCCACCATCTCACCAATCGCTGGACCTTCGAGCCCGTCGGGGACCGGCAATGTCTGCTCGATTTCTACATCGATTTCTCGTTCCGCTCGTTCTTCCTCGAGCGCATGGTCGGGGTGCTGTTCCATGACGCCGTCAGGGTCATGGTCTCCGCGTTCGAGCGTCGGGCGGCGACGATCTACGGTCCGGCGGCCAAGCCGGTGGAGATGCTGCCGAAGCAGGCCCGCGGCGGTGCCGTATAGGGCGGGGGGCCCTGTAGCGTCACGCCGCACCGTCGCTGGCGATGACGCCGTCCCGGATGCTGGTGATGACCGCCTCGGTGCGGTTGCGCGCCTTAAGCTTCTGCAGGATCGTCTTCACATGCACCTTGACGGTCCCCTCCAGCATGCCGAGATCGCGCGCGATCTGCTTGTTCGAGAGCCCCTTGGCCATTCTTTTCAGCACCTCGCGCTGCCGGGGCGTGAGCGACGACGGGGCGAGGGAGGCCGGCGCACCGGCGGATTCGGCGGCCGATCCCGACACGATGGCGCTCACCGCCAGGGACGGGATGTACATCTCGCCCTCGAGCACCAGCGATAGCGCGTGGCGCAGCGCCCGGGTCGACATCGACTTCGGAATGTAGCCCCGGGCTCCCTCCTGAAAGGTGCGCTGGACGTCGGCATAGCTCTCGGACGACGTCACCACGATGACCGGGATCGTCGGCCAGTTCTCGCAGAACACGCGCAAGCCCTGGAAGCCGTCCATGCCCGGCATGGCGAGATCGAGCAGGATGGCGTCGAAACGCTCACGGGTGAGGCGATCGATAGCCTCGTCCACGCTGCCCGCCTCTTCGACCTCGCTGTCGGGAAGGACTTCGGGGATCAGCATCACCAGCCCCTTTCGGAACAGGACGTGATCGTCGATCGTCAGGATCCGCCTGGGCTCCATGGGTCACGCCTGCGTTCGGTTCCGCTGTCCACTTATCCTTGTCACTGTCGCCGGGAATGCAACGGCGAAATGGGGGTTATCCTTCAGCAATTTCGACGACGAGCCTGCTGGTAGCGGCCGAGCGGGCGTGCAGCGAAAGACCGATGCCGACAGATGCCGCGATCCGCGCCGCGATGATCAAACGCAGATCCGGCAGGGCTCGGCCGGCATCGTCTCCGGCAAGCCGGGCCGCCTCGAGGTCGGACGCCGACGGCGAGGTCCCGGTGAACCAGATCTCGAAGCGCGGTACGGCGCCCCGGAATCCCGCTACGACCTGGGGCGAGCGGTCGACCACGACTCCCAGCAGAAGCCCCAGCACGCGGCCGAAGAGGCGTGCGTCGGCAGAAATCATGCGTCCGCTGTCGACCAGCCGGAGCGGCGCGCCCGGGGCGGTCGACTTGAGGCTCTCAATGATCCGCCGGCCCGCGACGGGGTGCTTGTCGACGGCCAAGGTTCCCGATTCGATTTGACACAGATCGACGATCGCGTCGAGCGTCTGTGCAAGCGCCTCCGAAGAGCGCCTGATCCCCGAGACGATGGCGCCTACGGAAGGCCCACCGACCCTGGCCTCGAGCACTCCGGCGTAGAGATTGATGGCGTGGAGGTGCTGCTTCAGGGCATGACTGGCGTGGGGAAGCAGCCGGCCGGGCAACGACGACGGCGCGCCGACGCCCTCAACGATAGAAGGCCCGGAAGGCGACACCTTGGCATCGACCCATGACTCGCGAGGCATTCCTGATTGTTTGGTGCGTGAGCCTCCCGTCTGCAATGGGAAGGACGCGCATGCGGCGGAATGTCCCGGCCGGATAGCGTCGCAGTCCGCCGCAAGGCGCGGAAGGGCTAGACGAGAGGAATCGGGTTCAGTCGGCCGCCAAATCGTCGCTCACCAGGCTCAGCAGCAGCGTCAGCGCAGCGTCGACAGCCTGCAAGCGGACCGCGGCCCTGTCCCCGTCGAAGACGTACCGCTGGTGACGGACGGCAAACCCGGTGCGAGCCGCGGCGATGTGGACCAGCCCCACCGGCTTGATCGCCGTCGCCCCACCGGGCCCGGCGATCCCGGTGACGGCGACGCTGGCGTCGGCGCGCGAGAAGGCTACGGCTCCCTCGGCCATCGCCCGGGCAGTTGCCTCGCTGACTGCGCCGTGGCTCATCAGGAGGGACTCGGGCACGCCCAGCAGTTGGCTCTTCGATTCGTTGGTATAGGTGACGAAGCCGCGCTCGACGACCTCGGAGGAGCCGGGCACCGCGGTCAGGCACGCTGCAATGAGGCCGCCGGTGCACGATTCTGCGGTCGCGATTCGCAATGCGCGCCGCCGGCACTCGGCCAGCACCTGCTCGGCGAGCGCAAGGCTGGAGGACGGAATCATACGGCGCTCCAGTAGCTGGCGAACAGCCACACCAAGGGTGCCGCGATGGCCCCCGCAAGGACGTCGTCAAGCATGATCCCGATCCCTCCTGCCAACCGCCTGTCGGCCCAAGAGACGGGCCACGGCTTCACGATGTCGAGCATGCGGAATGCCAGGAACCCGACAGCATAGACCATGACATCGGGCCCGACGGCGATCAAGGTGATCGCCTGCCCGGCGACCTCGTCGATTACGATCGCCCCCGGATCGTGCTGGCCCGCCGCCTGGGCATAGCGGTGCGAGGACCACAGGCCTGCGCATCCGACCGCGACGACGAACGACGCAACCGCGACGGCGCCTCCGGCGGAGGCGACAAGCCAGAGTATTGGCAGCGCAGACAAGGATCCCCATGTTCCGGGTACTGCCGGCAGCAAGCCAGCCCCGAACCAGGTCGCCAGCAGGAAGTGGCTTGTCGGCAGTCCCGGAGGTCGTCGCGACGTCACCGTGCCCTCGGAGCAGTGTCTCCGGAGCATACCGGGTCAGTGTCGGCGAGAAAACGATTCGTCGACCGCGATGCAACCGTTGGATTAGCGCTTGCGTGGGAGCAGGTGGGTCGGCTACCGTTCTCGTGGGTCTCCGGGGCAATCCCGGGGACGGGGAGCTAAGTGTCTGCGCCGCCTGAGACCTGCCACAGGCCGGATCCCGAATCGAAAGGGACACAGGGGGTTGGATGAAGGAAGACCATCCGCGAACGCCATGGTGGCTCGCAACGCGGAATTTGGTACGCCGAACCTTCCCGGAACGTCAGATCGTCCTTCGTACTGAAGGACGGCTTTCCTACATCCGCCTGACGACCTTTTCCCAGACGCTGCTTGCGGCGCTGGCCTTTTTCGTTCTGGTCTGGACTACATTCGGATCGATCACCTTCGTCGTGCACCGCGACGTGATCGCCGCCAAGGAGCGCCGGTACGAGCAGATCGTCGCCGAGCGGGACCGTCGAATCGAGGAGGGGCTGAGGAGCCAACGGGCACTGGCCCACGAGTTCGAGGAGTGGAAGCGGCTCAACCGCACACTGACGGTCAACCTCGAGGATCAGACCGTGGTGGTGCGCAACCTGACATCCGAGAATCGGACCCTGCGGCACGAAATGGAGCAGGCGGCGACGCGACTCGCGTATGCCGAGAAGGAGCGCGACCGGATTCTTGCCGAACAGAGTTCCCTCGACAAGAAAATCAACAACCTGCGCAGCGCCGTCGTCAGCACCACGACCGACAACAGCGCCCTCAAGGGCCATCTCGATGCGTCGCGCAAGGAGTTGCTCGAGGCCCTCGCCGACCGCAATCAGATCATGGTCGAGGCGAACCGGATGCGCCGCCAGATCTCGGAATTGGAGACCCGCCTGTCGGGGCTTCAGGACGAGCAGTTCAACGCCGTTCAGCGGCTGAGCGAGCAGATGGACGGCCTGATCACGGGCACCCAGCGAATCGTCAAGCTGGCCGGGCTGGAGGTGTCCGATCTCCTGGTCGAGGATGACGCAACGTCGAGCTCCAACCAGGGTGGCCCCTTCGTGCCGACTCAGCCCGACGGGCTGCCGGGCGACCGCCTCAAGGCCGGCATCGAAGACCTCGAATCCCGGCTCGAGTTGTGGCAGCGCCTGCAGGGTGCGGTGCGACAGCTGCCACTGGCCCCGCCGCTGACCCACTATTACGTCACCAGCCCGTACGGGAAGCGACGGGACCCGGTGAACGGCCGCTGGGCGATGCATTACGGCATCGATTTCGGGAACCGCAGCGCGCGTGACCCCGTGCTGGCGACGGCCCCCGGAGTGGTCGAATTCGCGGGCTGGCGCGGCAATTACGGAAAAGTCGTCGAGATCGACCACGGCGCCGGAGTCAAGACGCGCTATGGCCATCTCCATAAAATGCTCGTTAAGAAGGGGGACGTGGTAAAATTCCACGACAAGATCGGGCTCGTCGGTAGCACGGGGCGAACCACCGGGGCGCACCTCCACTACGAGATCTCGGTCAACGGCAAGCCCAGGGACCCCTCGAACTTCATTAGGGCAGGTCATTATGTTTACCAAGAGTAGCAAGGGCACGGGCGAGACCGGCGGAAATCAGCCGGATGCGAACGTGCCGCCGTCGATTGTCAGCCTCGACATGCGGGTGATCGGCGATCTCCAGAGCGAAGGCGAGATCCACATCGACGGCATCGTCGAGGGTGACATCCGGAGCAAGCAACTCCTCGTCAGCGAGACGGCGACTGTCCGGGGCGAAATCGTCGCGGAGTCGGTACGCGTGCACGGCACCGTCAACGGTCAGATCAAGGCGGTGAACGTGAGCTTGGCCAAGACCGCGCGGGTCAACGGCGACATCCTTCACGAAACCCTTGCGATCGAGAAGGGGGCTTTCCTCGAAGGCCACTGCAAGCGGCTGAACGAGCGCAGGGACACGGCGGAGACGAAGGTGAACCTGGTGCCCAAGACGGCCCAGGCGCCAGCGTCTGTCACTTCCGCCAAGGCCTCGGAGAAAGAAGCCGCACAGGGCTGACGCCGGTTTCGTCCTAATCCCCGACCGGGGCGCCGGCTTCAGTCCTGCGCCAGCGCGCGTGCGAACATCGCCGGGTCGGCGTTGCCGCCCGAGCCGACGACCACGACCGCTTGGCCTTTGACCGGCACCTGGCCGGCGAGCACCGCCGCCAGGGCCGCCGCGCCGCCCGGCTCGAGGCAGATCTTGAGGAACTCGAAGGCAACGCGCATCGCGCGCAAGGCCTCGGCATCGGTGGCGACCACGCCACCGGCCAGCAATGCCTTGTTGATCTCGAACGTGACTTTGCCGGGGGTGCCCACCAGCAAAGCGTCGCAGATCGATTTCCTGCCGGGAACGTTCGACTGTCGCGTCCCGGCGGCAAGGGAGCGCGCAGTGTCGTCGAACTCGGCCGGCTCGGCCGAGTAGGCGGCGACGTTGGGGAAGCGGCTCTTCAGTCCCGTCGCGGTGCCGGCGATCAAGCCGCCACCGCTGCAGGGCACCACCAGAGCATCCGGATCCACCCCCAGGGCGGCGAGGTCGTCGGCGATCTCGAGCCCGGTGGTTCCCTGGCCGGCGACGACGTAGCGGTCGTCGTAGGGGCGCACCAGGGCGAGACCACGCTCGCTTTCGATGCGGCGTCCGATCTCCTCGCGGTCCTCGCGGTCGCGGTCGTAGAGCACCACTTCGGCCCCGTAGGCCTTGGTGTTGTCGATCTTCATCTGCGGCGCATCGCTCGGCATCACGATCACGGCGGGAATGCCGAACACGCGCGCTGCTGCGGCGACGCCCTGAGCATGGTTGCCTGACGAGTACGCGACGACCCCGCGGGAGCGGGCTGCAGGGTCGAGGTGGGCAATGCAGTTGTAGGCGCCGCGGTACTTGAACGAGCCCGTTCTCTGCAGGCACTCCGCCTTGACGAACAGACGTCCGCCCAGCCTCTCGTTGAGGAGCGGCGATTCCAGCAACGGCGTCCGCACCACTTTGCCGGCGAGCGTGCGGCTGGCCTCCTCGACGTCAGCGAGAGTCACGGGAGTCAACGCGTTCGAGGAGCTCATGGATGGCCTCCAGGGCTGGCGGTTCGGTCAGGCTGGGCGCATGGCCTACGCCCGGAATGGTGACGAAACTCCACTCGGGAAAGGCCGCCTGCATGGCGGCGTAGCAGGAAGCCGAGAATACGCGCGATTTGTTGCCACGCACAACCAGGCACGGGCGTGCCCGCGAGGCTCCATACAGCCGCCACAGCTCTTCCGGGTCGGGTTTCTCGGCGATCAGCGGACGCACGACGGCCACATCCCAATCGTAGTGCAGCAGACCGTCGTCGCCGCGGCGAAAGGTGTTGCGCGCCAGCGTCAGCCAGTCGTCGTCGCCGTGGGCCGGCAGGTCGGGGAGGCTCTCCTTGAGGAACGCCGCCGCCTCCGACCAATCCGCCTGCGGATGGTCCCGACCGATGACCGTGAGGATGGAGGAGAGCCCGTCGGCCGCGACCTCGGGCCCGATATCGTTGAAGACAATCCCCGCCGGCAGCGTCGGCTGCAACACGCCGAGGCCGGCTGCCAGGATACCTCCCAGCGAGGTGCCGACGAACACGGCGCGGTGCAGCCCCAGCGCCGTCGCCGCATGGCGCACGTCGTCGACCAGCAGTCGGGGGTCGTAGCGGCGCCAGTCGCCGGCGCGGTCTGCCCCGCCCCGTCCGGGCATGTCGAGGCAGACGACTCGGCGCTTCTCCTGCAGCAGCTGCGCGAGAGCGGAGAAATCGGAAGCGTTGCGGGTCAGGCCTGCAAGGCAGAGCACGGGAACCCCGTCGCCGCCCTGGTAATCCCGCACGGCCATGCAAAGGCCGTCCTGGGCGGCGATCCGACTGTCGGCAGAGGCCGCCGCTGCTGACATTCCCCCGTCAGAGGCCGAGGAGCTGCGGCAGACGCGCCAAGCTGCTGATCTCAAAGGCCTGGGTGGGCAGCGCCTCGCGGCGATGACCAAGCCGGTTCACCCATACCGCCTTGAAGCCGTAGATCGATGCCGCCGCGGCGTCGAAGGCGCTCGAGGAAAGGAAGCAGATCCGCTCGGCGGGCAGGTTGAGGCGCTCGGCCACGAGCTGGTAGACCGCCGGATGCGGCTTGTAGTTCTTGGCGCCATCCGCCGAAATCCGTTCGTCGACCAGAGAGTAGAGTCCCGCGTTCTTGATCGATGACATCAGCATCGACACCGTGCCGTTGGAGACCGTCGCGGTGCGGACGCCGGCCTGCTTGAGCCGGCTCAGCGCGTCCTTCACGTCGAGGTGGGGCTCCATCTGCAGGAACCTGGTCATCAGATGAGAACGCAGCGCCGCGTCCTTGTTGAGGCCCAGCGTCGTCATCGCCGCATCCAGGCTGCTGCCGGTCACGTGCCAGAAGTCCTCGTAAACGCCTACGAGGCTGCGCCACCAAGCGTATTCGATCTGCTTGCTGCGCCACAACTCGGCCAGGACCTCGGCCTTGTCGCCCAGGATATCGCGCCAACGACCCGCGCTGCTCTTGATATCGAACAGCGTGCCGTAAGCGTCAAAGACGCAGGCTCCGATCTCGTCTTTCGAAAAAGGCGACGGCATTCGGGTCTTCGCTCTCTCTCATGCTGAAAGCAGGAGTTTATGTGCCCTTCGACAATCCGGTCAAGCGGGCGAATGCTTCCTTCCCCTCGCCCCCATGAAATGGGGGAGGATCGGAGGGGGCCGGCGAAGCCCGTCCGGGGACCCAAGTCCTTAACTTGGATTCATTGCCCTGCTGGCGGGTCAGCGGCGGAGGTCCTTGTCGAGCTGCAGCGGCACCGAAGCGCCGGCCAGCCGGGCACGGTATACCTGAACGTTCTCAAGCACCCGTTGCACGTAGTTGCGGGTTTCGGAAAACGGGATCGACTCGACCCAGTCGACCGGATCGACGGCGGGGTCGCGGGGGTCGCCGTTGACCCTGACCCAGGCCCGCGCGCGCGAGGGCCCGGCATTGTAGGCGGCCAGCGCCAGCACGTACGAGCCTGAGAAATCCTGAACCGTCTTGGCCAGGTAGGCATGCCCCAGGATCAGGTTGTGATCGGGGTCTTCGGTCAGCTGTTCCGGGGAATGCTTGAGATCGAGCACGCGCGCCATCGTCTTGGCGGTCGCCGGCATCAGCTGCATCAGCCCGCGGGCGCCGGCGACGCTGCGGGCGTCCACGTCGAAGGTGCTTTCCTGGCGGACCACGGCCAACACCAGAGCAGTCTCGACCGGCGGCACGTCGGCGGCGTCCGGCAGCAGCGGCGGCACCAGCACCGGGAAGCCCTCCGCGTAAAGGGTCGCCCCGTGCTGAAGGACACGCCGGGAGAGGAATACGGCCGCATCGACGCGACCAAGCGAGGCCGCATAGCGGGCGACCAGCACCTTCCATGCCAGTGCATCGCGGGCGTCGGAGGTCACCTGCAGGAACGGCCTTACCATGTTGGTCGCCCCGATGCGCTGCAGGAACGCGGCCGCGCGTGCCGATTCCATTTTCTCGAGCGCCGTCGTCGCTTCGGGTTCGGGCGGCGGCGGCGGAACGATCGTCAGAACGGCTTGTGGATCAAGCCGCAGCATCGCGAGTTGGCCGTAATACGTGCCGGGATGCTCGGCAGCCAACCCGTACCAGCGGCGCGCCTCCGCCTGGTCGCTGGCCGCCTCCGCCGCGCGTCCGGCCCAGTACGCCCCGCGCCCCTTGCTGATGGCGTAGGAGACGGCCTCGTACATGCGGACGAAATGCTTGCGGGCGCGCTCCCGGTCGTCGAGGAACCGCAGGGCGATCCAGCCGGCGAGCCATTCCGCATCGGCAAAGGAGGCGTTGTGGTTCGGGGTGAGGCCGTGGTGAGCCGCCAGCCGGTACGCCTCCGAAATGTGGCCGAGCTGCAGAGCGTCCCTTGCCAGAAGACTGCGCTCCCGCCACCAGGCGACCTGGTGGGTGGTCGGATCCGGGGTCTTCAGCACGAGATCGCGCGCGTCCTCTAGACGGTCCTTGCGGCGGCGCCACAGCACGCGCTCGTAGACCAGTCCGGGATCGTTGCGCAGGTGCTCGGGGATGCGGGCGATGAGGGCGTTGACGTTGCCCTTCATGTCACGCAGCGCGATCCGCGCCTCGGCGATCTTGCGGGCATGCTCGTCGACCCGCGGCAGCACCCGCCCGGCTTCCGGAATACGCCCTTCCCAGACCAGGCGATCGAGCCGGGCGAGGTGGTCTTCCGATTTCAGGTACTGTTGGTGGCGCTTGAGGAACTCGTCCTCCTGGCCGCGTCCGAGATCGCCGTCGATCCATGCCTTGCGGAGCAAAGGGATCGCCTCGTCCTTGCGGCCGACCGCCAGCAGCGCTTCTGCGAAACGGATTCGGCCCATGGCGCTCAGCGGCGGGTACTTGGTGAACCAGTCGAGCAGACGGGGAACCGGTTCCCAGCCCAGGATGGCTTCTTCGGCGCGCTCGCGGAGCTGGCGCCGGAACGGCCAGTTCTCGGTCTCCGGGTAGAACCCGGCGATCGCCTCGAAGCTCGGCTGGTTGTCGGCGCGGCTCAGGTACAGCCAACGGAAAAGCTTTCCGACCAGGGGGTCGGCGGCGCGGGTCGCCGTCGCCAGGACCTCGTCCCACTTCTGGGCTTCCGCCAGCTTCCAGGCAGCGCGCCCGATCTCGACGTCGGTCTCCGAGAACGTCTGCGCGGCAGCCGGCCTTGTCGACGCGATCGAGACGGACAATGCGACAAGGCATGCCAGCGACGCGCGACGGAACGTCGGGCCAACGGGCCAGAGATACTTGAGGCTTGTCATGAAATCCGGTACTCGAGGATACGCGCCGATACCCTACACGCCTTGCCGACGGGCCTCAAGTGACCGAAAGGCTATTGCTTGCCGTCGCGTCGGGCCGCCGCTATCTTCGCTCGCATCCGCAATGCCCTCACGCTTGCCCCGGGAGAACGCCATGTTCAAAGGCTCCATCGTTGCCATCGTTACGCCCTTCGCGAACGGCAAGCTCGACCAGAAGGCGCTCGAATCCCTGGTCGACTGGCATATCGAGCAGGGGACCGATGGATTCGTGCCCTGCGGCACTACCGGGGAGTCGCCGACGCTGACCGAAGCCGAGCACGAGCGCGTGGTCGAAATCTGCATCGCCGGGGCGAAGGGGCGGGTTCCGGTCATCGCCGGCGCAGGATCCAACAACACCGAGCATGCGATCGCTCTGGCCCGGTTCGCCAAGCGCGCCGGCGCCGATGGAATCCTGGTGGTGTCGCCGTACTACAACAAGCCTACCCAGGAAGGCCTTTATCGGCACTTCAAGGCGATCCACGATGCCGCGGACCTGCCGCTGGTGATCTACAACATTCCCGGGCGCAGCATCGTCGACATCTCGGTGGAGACGATGGCCCGGCTGGCCAAACTGCCCAATATCGTCGGGGTCAAGGACGCCACCAGCGATCTGGTCCGCCCGATCCGGACCAGACTCGCCGTCGGCCCCGAGTTCTGCCAGCTGTCGGGCGAAGACGGTACTGCGCTGCCGTTCCTGGCCGCCGGCGGTCACGGCTGCATCTCGGTGACCGCGAACGTCGCGCCGAAGCTGTGCGCCGACATGCAGCGCGCCTGGCGCGAGGGCAACCTCAAGGCGGCGATGGCCCTGCAGGACCGCCTGATGCCCCTGCACGGCGCGATGTTCTGCGAGACCAGCCCGGGCCCGGTGAAGTACGCGATGAGCCTGATCGGCAAGTGCTCGCCCGAACTGCGCCTGCCGCTGTGCGAGATTGCCGAGGCCAGCAAGCAGAAGGTCCAGGCGGCCATGAAGCAGGTCGGTCTGGCGGGCTAGGGAACGGATGTCCGCCAAGAAGAAACTGACGGGCAAGATCGCGGCCCAGAACCGCAAGGCCCGTCACGACTACTTCATCAAGGAGACCTTTGAAGCGGGGCTCGCCCTGATGGGTTCCGAGGTGAAGTCCCTGCGCGAGGGCAAGGCCAGCATCGGCGAGTCGTTCGCGATGGAGAAGGGCGGCGAGATGTTCCTCTGCAACGCCCACATCTCGGAATACAAGAACGCGGGCCCGTTCGGCCACGACCCGAAGCGCGACCGCAAGCTGCTGCTGCGCCGCAAGGACATTGCGCGCCTCACGGGCGCCGCCCAGCGCCAGGGCATGACGTTGGTGCCCCTCACCATCTATTTCAACGAGCGCGGCCTGGCCAAGCTCGAGCTCGCCCTGGCCCAGGGCAAGCACACTTACGACAAGCGCGAATCGATCAAGCAGCGCGACTGGCAGCGCCAGAAGTCTCGCGTGATGCGGGAACGAGGC
>JAHDSF010000015.1 GCA_018432935.1 Rhodospirillales bacterium
AGGAGGCCGGTCAGTTCGCGGATCATGCGCGGTCAGCCCCGCGACCGGCTCAGCATGCCGAGCGCCAAGCCGATGCCGAAGGAGATCATCACCGCCGTCAAAGGGTTGCGCTCGATGCTGGTCGCGATCTCGGCTCCCGCCGCGCGAACGCCCGCCTGTGCGTCGGCAGCCGCACTTTCAATCTTGTTGCGGGCCTCGCCGACGGTTTCCGACACGCTGCGCCCGGCGGCCTTCGTCTGGTGCTGTACCAGTTCACCCATCGTTTCGGCCAGACCCGCGACGTCCTTGCGCAGAGCGGCGAGATCCGCCGCAAGGTCCTCGGCAGCACTTTCAACGTTTCTGGTCATGAGCATTCTCCAACGCCAGGGATCGGGATTGTTCCTGATACATGCGGGGCACTCCGCGGTTGAGGCGACCGGTGGTCTCCGCCAGTCCCAAGGGCATTTGTGCAAGACTCTCCGGTGCCCCTCCGTCGGCAAGGATGCCCATGCGGACGGCCCATGCCGCCGCCATGGTGCGATTGCGGATGCCCAGTTTCCGGAACAGGGACTTCAAGCGTACCTTGACGGTCGCATCGGAAATGCCGAGATAGCGCGCGATCATCTTGTTCGAGGCGCCCCGCGCCAAATGGCCCAGGACCGCGTGCTCGCGGGTCGTTAGGTTGTCGCCACTCGGCACCGCCTTGGGGTCCGGCTCCGTCCACAAGGTCTGCGCGAGCCTGAAGGGGAACGCGCTTCCGCCCGAGAGGACGAGGCGAACGCACTTCAGGAACGATGCCAACGAGGTATCCTTCGTCAAGCACGCGTTGAAGCCAAGTTCGAGCGCGAGATGCAGCCTTTCGCGCGTCGGGGCGCGGGAGATCCCGACCAGCTTGACCTCGGCTGCCGGAACGAGCCGGGGCAATCGCTCGCGCAGTTCCGCAATGCCTTCCGTCATGTTGATGATGAACAATCGTTCGCGACTTTCGGAACGCCACAGCGGTCCATCTTCAAGTTCCCTGGTCGAGGCCGCGGTGCGGAGGACCTCGAAGCCGCTCTGCCCCAGGAGGTCTGCCAATGCCTCGCGGAAGAGACGGTCGGGGTCGACCAACACCACGTCGCACCGCAGCCCAATCTCTCGATCCAAGTCCATCCCACACCTCCGAGCGGCGGGAGAAGACGCTTGCCGCCGAGCTTGTGGAAGATAAAGCGGATGGACGGCAAAGATAGGGCCGGAAAATACTTAGAATCCGGGTGGCATTCGCAGATTCCTTGAGGACGACCTTGAGTAGTTTCCGATGCTACCGCGGTGCTTCTCCTAGTGATAGGACTCAGAATGATTTTTTCTTACGCGCCGATTGCAGCGGCCATTCGGCCGTGCCGCCGGGTTCTGGCTCGGCGTGAGAAGCAAGGGGAGAGTACCGCCAATGTTTTCTTTGCCCAGAATGACGATCCAGGCCGCCGCGGCGCTGACCGCCGCGGCCCTCGCCTCCTGCACGTTGCCGTCCCAGGCGCCCACCCAGGTGCAGGCAAGCAATCCCCGCGTCACGTACAAGTACAATTCAGACGATGCATTGGTTCAGGCCAACCAGAACGCAAGCGCCTTCTGCGGCCAGTACCAGGCACTCCCGCGCACCGTCAGCCTCTCCACCGATACCGACGGCAGCAAGGCCGTCGTCTTCGAGTGCGCGCCGAGGCAGCCCACCATGGCCTCCGTCCCTTCGATGCCCGCGAATGCTCCACTAGCCTACAATTTCCGGACCGATCAGGAGCTGCTGGACGCCTCGCGCAATGCGCAGAACTACTGCGCCAGCATGGGTTCGCCGAGGATGTCGTCGACGGTGACAACGAACGCGGCCGGGGGCAAGACCGTCGCCTTCCAGTGCGGCGCTCTTTAGGCCCAGACAGACCTGGAGCACCTCGGTTGACGTGCCGGGCATCGGCTCCCAGGCGCGGTGCTGCAACCCGGCCCCGCAGTCTCTCGCCTCGATCTCTCAGGAGTTCCCGCCATGAGCATTGGTACCATCCTGCTGGTCATCCTGGTGCTGCTTCTGATCGGCGCCCTGCCGAGATGGTCACACAGCGCCAACTGGGGTTACTACCCGAGCGGCGGCGTGGGCCTCATCCTCCTCATCGTCATCGTCATGCTGCTCATGGGTCGTATCTAGTCCGGGGCATCATCCCTTTGGATCTTCGAGATAGAGGCAAACATGAAACGAGCGATACTCGCTGGCGCAGCGGTTGTCAGCGCCGTCTTTCTGGCCGGACCGGTCTTGGCGCAGGGAACGGCACAGACCGTCAGCATCGAGCATGTCGACGTTCAAAGACTGTCGGCCGGATATCGCTCGACTGAGATCATCGGCAGCCCGGTCGTCAACGACACCAACGAGGAGATCGGCGAGGTCGACGATCTCCTCGTCGAACCGAGCAGCAAGGTCCTGTTCGCCGTGCTGTCGGTCGGCGGCTTTCTTGGCATGGGTGACCGCCTGGTCGTCGTGCCGTTCGGCAGCCTCCAAGTCTCGGACAACAAAGTGATGCTGCCGGGCGGCACCAAGGATGCGCTCGAGACCATGCCCAGGTTCGAGTACGCGACGAAGTAGCCAACGTTCTTCGTATCGGCTCTGAGCAGGAGGTCGTTCGATCCCCGACGACCGAATCGGCGGGTAGACACCGCGCGACAGGAAAGGAACTGCCTATGGACAAAGATCGTGTCAACGGATCGCTCAAGCAGATCTCCGGAAGGTTCCGGGAAGCGGTTGGGTGGTTTCTAGGCGACAAAAAATCGCAGGCCGAGGGAAAAGCCCAGAAAGAAGACGGCGAAAGTCAAAACGCCGCCGGCAGCGCGAAGGACACCATACGGGAGACTTTCGGCAAGAAGTGACAGCCGGGAGGCGCTCTGCGATGGAGGGGGCCATTTGCCGTCAGAGCGATCATGATCGGGTCGAAGTTTACTTACCTCAAGGAGGCGAAAGTCATGAATAACAACGCACGTCTGGTTCTTGCTCTCGTGATTGTGGGTTCGCTCGCCGGATCGGTGATGGCCTGCACCAGTTCGCCGACCAGCGAAAGCACCGGCGAGTACGTCGACGACTCGGTCATCAGCAACAAGTTGCGTGGCCAGCTCGTCGGCGACAAGGACCTGAACGTCTTCAAAATCGACGTCGAAACCTACAAGGGCGTGGTCCAGTTGAGCGGCTTCGTCGACACGCTCGAAGCCAAGAACCGCGCCGGCAAGGTCGCCTCCGGCGTGACCGGGGTCAGGCAGGTGAGCAACAACCTCATCGTCAAATGAGCAAGAAGCTTTCCGTCTTCATCCGGCTTCTGCTTGGTCGCGGCCGGCGCGGTGCCATTTTTGTGAACTCAGCCCGGCATCGTCGAGGTGACGACCGAAGTCGCGGGTGGCCCGCCAGCGTTGCGGCTGATGCTGTGGGGTCATCGCGGCGGAGAACCCGTGTGCGGATACTGCTCGCCGCCGCTCTGATTCGAGGCCGCTCGCGATCGCTGCGCCTGTCGCTCTGCCTGCAAAAACTTCCTCGTTACGTGGCTCCCCTCTGCCGCCCTGGCGCGGGATGGGAAGCCAAGCGCGCGACGATGCGGTCGGCCAGGAGGCCCAGGGCTTCGCTCATGCCCACAGCCTGATTGCGGCCCCGGGAAGCGACCACGACGCGCTCGTGCTCCCGCAAAGCCGGCTCGCCCAGACTGCCGGCCAGAACGGTCCACTCTCCCTCCAGAACGACGTCCCCGGAGGCATCCGCGCCGAACTCCTGCATGACGACCACCAGTCCGAGCACGGGTCCTCCTGGGCGCGGAGCGTCCGGCTCGATCACCCGGCCGGAACCCAGCCGGACGGCAAGGTCGCGAGCCAGGACACGACGCGCCATCTGGTCGAGGGGAGCGGCCCAGCGGTCCGTGCCGTTGATCACCACGGAGCCTTGGGTGCCCCGCTGAACGATCTCCAGGCGGTCGAGCACGGGCGGCAGGTGGACGGCATTGACGGTGAGCGGCGCCGCCGGAACCGTACCGGGCGGACGCCCGCCGGGGACCGGCTCCAGTTCGAAGAAGCGCGTCTCCGGGCTGGTCCCGCAGCCGGCCAGG
The DNA here is from genome assembly GCA_018432935.1 of Rhodospirillales bacterium. Lineage (GTDB taxonomy): Bacteria > Pseudomonadota > Alphaproteobacteria > Rhodospirillales > Shumkoniaceae > JAHDSF01. Next base: position 4,074 of record JAHDSF010000015.1, read on the forward strand.
AAGAGCAGCAGGAAAGCGAGGCGGGCGTTCATCGGCTCGCCCTCGACCGGCCCTGGACCAGGGCCTCTGGATGGCGGTCGAGATAGTTGGCGAGCGAGCGGACGGAGCGGGCAGCCCCCGCAAGCTCCTGCAGCGCCTCCGCGACGTTGCGGTCCTGCTCGGCACCGGCACCGCCCATGATCGCGTCGAGCGAGCCCGCCGCTCGCTCCGCCGCCTCAACCGTACGGTGGAGACTATCGACCAGCGGCGCCACCTGCCTGTTGGCGGTGCGCGCCACGCGGTCCAGATTGGCCAGCGCGCTGTTGAGATGGTCCAGGCTGTCCTTCATCTGGGGAGAGGAGACCAACCCTTCGATCCTGCTTATCACGCCCTCGAAATCCCGACCGATGCGCTCGACGGGAATGCCGTCGATCTTGGCCATGACCGTTTGGACTTGTGCCGCTATGTCGCCGATGTCGGAGGACGGTGCCGCCGGGATCTCGGCTATGGGACCGCCGGTGATGAGTTCGGCCGGCGGTTCGTTGTCGGCGACCGTGAGGGTCACGGATTGTCCTCCGATCACCGGCGGGTGGCGGTCGAGGCGGGCTCGCAGCCCGGCCTGCACCAGCCTGCCGACGGCCTCGGTCGTCGCTTGCACCGAGTCTCTCCCGCGGGGATCCCCCTGCGGCAGCAGGCGATCGGGTTCGATCTCGACCGTTACCGGCGTGCGCAGCTCTCCCGAGGCGCTGTCGTAGTCCAGATGGACCGCAGTCACCTTGCCGACGCGGAAGCCGCGCAGCGTCACAGGCGCCCCCTGGCTGAGACCGCCGACCGCGCCCTGGAAGCGGACCAGGAACGGCACGCGCGGCCCGCTGGAGGCGCTATGGGCCGCGTCTTGCTCGCCTCTCCTATGACATACCCGGCCATCGCTGTCGCCCCAGCAAAGACGCAGAACAGCAGCCAAAGGCGCCGCGTGGTCCTGCGGTCCGTCTCCCGCTCGGACGACTGAGCGGCCTCATCCTGGGTAAGCGGCGTCCTGACAGGGGACCACATCGGCTCGGCCTTGACCCTGGTGAGGAGCCTGAGGCCGAAAGCATACACCACGAACAGGATGACGGATGCCGGATGGACGTGGCCGATCGTGACCTCCGGCGCGGACATCGCGAGGAGCGGAATGGTCAGCATCGTCACCAGCAGGGTTGCCTGCGCCAACCCGGTGACGCTCGCCGCCGCGAGCTCAATGTTGGCCCGGCGGTAGGCGAGGTCGGCGATCGCGAGGAAGGCGGTTTGTGCCGTGAGGCCGCCGATGGCGTTGCCGATCGCCAGCCCCGCGTATCCCTCTGCCGCCGTCGCCATCGACGTGATGATCCCGGGCAGACTCGTGCTGCCGCCCACGAACAGGGCTCCGGCGATGATCTCTCCCATCCCGGTCCGGTCGGCAAGCTCATCGGCGATATGCGCGAGCTTGGTGCCCGCGAACCCGATGGTTACGGCACAGACGACGAAGATTGCGATCACCGGCCCCAGCGAGAGCTCTGAGAGGTCGAGCAGCATTCAGAGCAGAACCGAGGCGATCAGGTAGAGGCCGAAGCCGCTGGCCGAGAGGGCCAGGGCCGCGAGAAGGCCGTCCCGGGCGACCAGCGCGAGGGCGAAGAGCGTAAGCGCCGATGAGGGCACGGTCGCGCCGAACGGGACGAACTCGAGAAAAGGTAGGGTGAGCGCCAGCAAGACGCACAATCCGCCAATGGCCCGCTCGTATGGCCCCCGGGTAAGCCAAGTCAGGCGCGGCCGGATGATCTGGGCGAGGAACCGCGCCACCGGCCGCGCGACCCCGATGGCCTTACGCAGCCGCGCCGCCTTCATCGACCGCCGGCGCAGGAAGCCCGGTAACCAGAAGGCATCGCGTCCGAGCAGAAGCTGGCCCGCGACCAGCACGAAGAAGAGGCTGAAGACGGTGGGAGCGCCGGGGATATCGCCGATCGGGCTCAGGGACAGGACGCCGAGGAGGAGCAGGGTGGACGCGAACGCGTGGCTCCCCAGATGAGCCTGAACGTCCGCGACGGAGACGCTCTCGCCCTCCTGGCTCGCCTGCTCCATCTGATCCAAGATCTTGCCGAATTCGCGCAACCGCAGAGTCCGACCTCTATGTTGAAGGTCGCTGCTTTCCCGATCAGAAAATCAACATCAGCAAGCCGACCACCACGATGAGGCCGATCAGAAAGATGATGCCGACGACGCTGCCGAAGAATTTGAGGATTCCGCCCATCGCGAGTGTTCCCCTTGGCTGTTGCTCGAAGCTGACCACGACGAACCTTCCCGAGTCGTGGCCCAGTGTCCCGTGAACCGGGGTGCTCATCCAGCGCGATTGCTGGGGACGGCGGAGGCGCTTGCCCGTCGGACGGCCGGCCGCCATGTGTCATCTGCTGATCGCGCATGGATTGCGCAAGCGGTTCAGCAGCGAGGAAGGCAAGGAATCCACCATAGGGAGTGAGCATCATGAGTCCAGCGCGATCGGGCCGCTGGCGGTCGTCAGGGGCCTTGGGCGTGATCTCGACTATGGCCCGCGTGGTCGCCTTCGCTTGCGGCACCTGGACTTCAGGCTCTCACGCTGAAGCCCAGACAGCAAACGCGGCGACGATCTTTAGGGGCTGGATGACGGACAACCAATGGAACGAGATCGCGACGCTCGATGATGTCCGGTTCCGGGACTCCTGGCTGCTGGGGGTGGGCGTTTCACGGGAACTCGCCGGCAGGGACAACTGGGCGTTCGAGTTGGAAGGACAGACGGTAAGGCATCATGGCGAGCAGGAGCACTGGGAATTCAATGCTGCCCTGTTTGCGCGCTGGCGTGGCCTTCCATGGAGCGACGTCCTGCCGACAAGCGTCGCGTCCGGGGTCGGCCCATCCTACGCGACCAAGGAACCGGCCGCGGAAATCGCCATGGATGGCGAAAGCGCCCGATTGCTGCTGTACTGGACAGCCGAGATGGAGGTCAGCTTCCCGGAAACGCCGTGGAGCGCGATCACGCGGCTGCACCACCGATCGAATGTGTAGGGTATTCTCGCGGAGAGTGGGGGCTCCAACGTGATTACCCTTGGCGTTCGGCGTCGTTTCTGATTTCGCCCCGGCCGGCTGCGGGAGAGACACGAAAGCACCAAGTCTGCTGTGCCTCCTGAAGGCGGCAGGGGCACCCGACAGGCACTCGAGGAACCATGAAGGCGCTTTGGCAAGGTCAGGTTCCGCTCGCTCGCGCGTTCTGGCGATATGTCGTTTTCTACGGCACCCTGGCCAATCTCGTCGCCACTGCTGCTGCGCTCGGCCTGTTGTCAGCCGGTTTTCCTGAGGTATGGTCGATCTGTGTCTTTCTGACGCCGGCGCCCTATCTTGTAGCGGCGTCAGTCGGCGTCTGGCGGAGCGCGGACCGTTACGATGGGCCGCCCTACCTAGCCTTGCTGGCGCGTACGATGGCGGCTGTCTGGGCCGGCCTCCTGATGGTGATCTAGAAATCGTGAGTACCCTTTCCTGAGGCTCATGAAGCGGAGCATCCCCTCGACATGTCCCTCGCATTCGAAATTGGGATCGTCCTGTTCCTGGTGGTCCTGAACGGCTGGTTCGCAGTGTCCGAGCTTGCCATCGTCTCCGCCCGACCCGCCCGCCTTGCCGCGAGGGCCGCGGATGGCGACACGGGCGCGAGCGTGGCGCTCGAGCTGGCGGAGAACCCGGCGCGGTTCTTGTCCTCGGTTCAGATCGGGATCACCCTGGTCGGTATCCTCGCCGGCGCGTTCTCGGGAGCCACCCTGGCCGAGAAGCTGGCCGCCTGGATCGCCGCCGAAATCCCGATCCTCGCCGCGAGCGCACAGGCGATCGCCATAGCCATCGTCGTCGGGGCCATCACCTATGCCTCCCTCATCATCGGCGAGCTCGTGCCGAAGCAGATTGCGCTCGCCAACCGGGAGCGGGTCGCTGCCCTTGTTGCCCGGCCGATGGCGGCGGTGGCGAGGTTCGCGGCTCCCCTGCTTTGGGTGCTGGAACATTCGAGCCGGCTCACGCTCAGGGTGCTGGGCATTCACAAGGCGGGCGAGGAGACGGTCACCGAGGAGGAGGTGAAGGCGATGATCGCCCAGGGCGCCGAGTCAGGCGTCTTCGGGCCGCAGGAGGAGGAGCTGCTCGCGGGGGTCATGCGCTTCGGCGACCGCAAGATCCGCGCCGTCATGACGCCGCACCACGAGGTGGAGTCGATTGATCTGGCCTGGGATACGGACCGGATACTCAGCGCGATCCGGGAATCCCATCACTCGCGCTATCCGGTCTACCGTGACGACCCGAACGAGATCTTCGGAGTCCTCCAGGCCAAGGACTTGCTGAACGGGTTGCTCGAAGGCAGGCCGATAGACCCGAACTCGGCGCTGAAGCAGTTGGAGGTGGTGCACGACCAGGCGCCCGCGCTGCAGGTGCTGGAGACCCTCAAGCGTTCTCCCATCCACATGGTGCTGGTGGTGGACGAGTACGGCAGCGTGGAGGGCATCGTCACCGCCACCGACATCCTCTCCGCCATCGCCGGCACCTTCTTTGAGCATGGCGAGGAGGGCGGGGACTCGATCGTCCAGCGCGAGGACGGGTCATGGCTGATCGACGGCGATGTCGCGGTCGACGTCGCCGCCGAGCGGGTCGGCTGCCCGGCGATGGCCGACGAGGACGGGGACTACGCCACCATAGCGGGATTCGTGCTGGCGAAGGTGAGAAAGATTCCCAGCGCGGGGGAGTGCTTCGAGTGGCATGGCTGGCGCTTTGAAGTGGTGGATATGGACGGGCGCCGCATCGACAAGCTTCTTCTCTCGCGGATCGGGAACGACGCGACTCCAGATGCGTCCTGACGCGATCCAATGCTCGAGCGTGGTCGCCCGGTGCCAGTTCCCGCGAGGCCGGCAGTCATCCTTACGTCATTCCCGCAGGATAGGGATACGCGGGTGAGACTTTCGGGCCGTATTGAATCCAATTCGGGGCTGACGCTGCTCGCCATCGTGTCTGGTGGTATTGCTGCCATTTCTGACGTCTATTGTTTGGGAACTGATTCTGTGCTTTTCGACATGGCCAATCTACACCTGGGTGCCGGTGAAATTCCGCGGGCGTGAGACTCTCGCCGCGCCACGATGATGACGGTCCTTGTGGCGTTGGTGCTGGTCGTCCCGCTAACCTTTCTCGGTGCGATCCTGGCCGAACGCGTCGCCGACGTGATCCAGATCGTGCGCGTTCTTCTCGAGGAGGGGCTGCCAAACCCGCCTTCCTGGCTTCGACGGCTTCCGCTCTTCGGCAGCGACATCCATAGGCAATGGACCCATGTCGCAGGCAGCGAAGGGGCGTTCCGCGAAGCGGCTGAGCCCTACGTGGCGCAGGCTCGGGACTGGGTGCTGCGAAGAGGCGCCAGTCTCGGCGAGGGGGCCATCGAGCTCACCCTCAGCGTCGTGATCTGTTTCTTCGTCTTTCGCGACGGTCGGGACGCCGCGGTGCAGTGCAGCTTCATTCAGGCGTAAGGCGGGTCGCCGGTGACCGGGCGCAACACCTTATCGACGTCACCGGCTCTGACCATCAGGGGCGTCGTCTACGGCGTTCTGGGAACCGCCTTCGCGCAAGGGACGCTCGCCGGAATCGGCTTCTGGATCGCCGGAGTTCCCGGCGCCTTGCTCCTGGGCTTCGCCACCTTCGTTTTCTCGCTCATCCCCGCGGGGCCACCCATGATCTGGTGAAGTGGACCCCGAGCTGAGGACCACGGGCGGGGGGTTTCTTAATTGGAAGCGGTGCCGCTCCGATCTCCTGAACTGATCATGCAACAAAGAGCCTGCGGTGGTTGCGGCTGTGAGCCGAAGCACCGCTCCACGCCGGCGCCGACAGAGATCAGGATCGACACCTCATGAGGCAGTCACCGCTGATCCGCCGCCGCATCGCCGCCCGCCATTCTCGCCGGCTCCCGGCCGGCAGCGCCCCCGCTCGCGCCGGTCCCCCAGATCGGCCCGCCGTCGCACCGCAACTCTTCCGACGCAACCCGCGATCCGCCTGTTCACCCCGGCGTCCACGCCCACGCTTCAAAGTAAAGCGAGCAGCGGCGGCCTCGGTTCAATCTCCCCGACACTCGCGCCGCGGCCAAATCCCCATAGCTGCACCGTCAGTGCCCCACACTCCCCGCGATTTCGTGCCTTGGCGCTTTTCGGCCGCCGGCCGCCCCAGCGCGTGGATGGGCTCGGCTTTCCGGCGGCCGAAAACCTGCACAGGAGCCGACCCGATGCGCAGCCACACCAGTTCGCCATTGATGCCTATGGGGCATGAGGATATCGACCCTATCGTCGCGATGAATGGAAGGCCGCGAACTGCTCCTCGCGGACGTCACTTTCGAAATCTGTTGTGACAAGTGACGGGACCACACCTGGGCTTCGACCACGAGCCTCGGACACCATCCGTCCGGGGAGCGGTGCACGCTGGCGCCGCAAGTGAGTCCTACGACAAGAGTTCAATCGAACGGCGATTGGCAATAAACGCCGGTTGAGCTAGGCCGCGACAGCAAACCATAAGAGAGCGACGCTCTTCCTTCTGACAAAAAACCGCCTGCACCTGAAAGGCGTTGAAGTGCGCCGAGTCGGCCCGTGACATACCAGAAATAGATGAAGTATTTCCTATTGATTATCTTCGCACGTTGCCGTACATGATTGATTTCCGCTGATGTTCGAGAACGCATCGAACGGGCGGTCGAACATCGCGCCGCAGTTCAAGCGCCATCAATGACCGTTTGTCCGGCCTGAGGCTCGGCCGGTCTGGCCGACAAGGGGGAACCCATGCGCAAGCGCAGTCGTCTGAGCATGATGGCCTTGGAGCCTCGCTGGATGTTCGACGGCGCGGCCGCGGCCGACGCCATCGCGCACGACGCCCCGGCCCCCGATGCTTCCGCCGATACCGGCGCCGCCGCCGACGCCCATGCATCCAACGCGCCATCTGCTCCGGAATCGCCAGCCGCCGCAACGGACGTCCCCGCCGCCGACCAGCCCGCGCCCGACGCGGCGACCGAGGTGGCCTTCGTCGACACCCGGCTGGACGGCTGGGAGACCTTGGTCGGGACCCTGCGCCCTGGCATCGAGGTGGTGCAGATCGACGCCTCCCGCGACGGCATCGTTCAGATCGCGGAGCACCTGGCAAACCGCAGCGGCATCGAGACCGTGCACATATTCTCGCACGGCGCGCCCGGCGCCATTACCCTCGGCGCCACCGAGCTGACGGCCAAGGGGGCCGAGGAACGGTCGGCCGAACTGGCCGACATCGGCCGGTCCCTGACCTGCAATGCCGACATTCTCGTCTACGGCTGCGACGTCGCGGCGAGTGCCGACGGCCAGAACCTTGTCAACCTGCTCGCGCAGCACACCGGCGCCGATGTCGCCGCCTCGAGCGACGCCACTGGCAGCCCGGACGCGGGCGGCAACTGGGTCCTCGAAGCGCAAACCGGCAGCATCGAAGCCCTCGTGGCGGTGGAAGCCCAGTCCGAGTGGTCGGGCATTCTCGACATCGCGACGAGCCGCTACAGCAACTCCTGGTACAGCTACTCGGGGTATATCGACGGCAGCGATGCGGAGAACACGGCGCGCCCAGGCAGCAAGTGGGACCGGTACTCCATCAACGTCAGCGTCGGCGCGACGGTGGAACTGTACATGAAGGCCGGGTCGCTTCTCGACCCGTGGATTCAGGTTACCGACGCTTCCGGCAACATCATCGTACAGAACGACGACGCCGGGAACGGCAACATCGAGGGGACCTACAACGGAATCAACAGCGCCGGCAACCACTACGATTCGTACGTCTCGTTCACCTACCAGGCCGGATACATCATCCGCGCCACAACGTTCCGAGCATATTCGAACGGCGGCAGCGGTTCCTACACCCTCTACATGTCCTCGAGCGGCGGCGCCGTGAACGTGCAGCCGCTGCCGCCCGTCAACTACGCCCCCAGCGGGCTTTCGCTCTCCAACGCCTCGGCCAGCGAGAACAGCGGCGCCGGGACGACGGTCGGCACGCTTTCGACCACCGACACCAGCGGCGACTCCCACACCTATTCGATCGTGGGCGGCGCCTCAGACCGTTTCCAGATCAGCGGCAACCAGCTGCAGGTGCGAAGCGGGGCCAACCTCAACTACGAGGCCGCCACCTCCCATTCGGTTACCATCAGGACCACCGACACCGGTGGCCTGACCTGCGACCGGACCTTTACGATCGCGGTCAACAACGTGGCCGAGGCGCCGACCAGCACCGCCCTGTCGGCCAGCACGGTGCAGGAGAACGCCGCCGGGGGCGTGGTCATCGGCACCATCAGCTCGACCGACCAGGACGCCGGCAGCAGCTTCAGCTACGCGATCATCGGCGGGGTCGACGCCTCCAAGTTCCAGATCGTCGGCAACCAGCTGCGGGTCGCCAACAACGCGGTCCTGAACTACGAGGCTCAGACCACGGCGCAGGTCCAGATCCGCACCACCGACCAGAGCGGACTCTACCGCACCGACACCTTCACCATCACCCTGACCAATGCCAACGAAGCGCCTGTGATGGCGAACGTCGTCAAGGCGGCGTTCGAGGACGTCACGCTGTCGTTCACGGTGGCGAACTTCACTGCGGCGTTCAGCGATCCCGACGCGGGCAGTGCGCTCTCCGCCATCACCGTCAAGACGCTTCCCGCCCACGGGCAGCTGCTGCTGAACGGCAACCCCGTCGCCGCGAACGCGACGGTCGCCCTCGCCAGCCTGGCGAACCTCACCTACGTGCCCGCGGCCAACTACAACGGCGCGGATTCCTTCACCGTGACCGCCTCCGACGGCTCGCTGGTGTCCAATGTCGCGACCGTCACCTTGAACGTGGCGCCGGTCAATGACCGGCCGTCCTTCGCGACCGGCACCAGCTACGATACGACCCTCGAGACCGCCGAGGACAGCGGCGCCGTCGTCATCGCGAACTTCATCGATCCGGCCAGCCTGTTCCAGGGCGGCGAGGCCGGCGGCGACGAGCTCGACCAGATGCTGTCGTTCCAGGCCACCAACGACAACGCGGCCCTGTTCTCGTCCCAGCCGACGGTGACCAAGTTCGGCACCCTGTCCTACACCCCGGCCGCCAATGCCTGCGGCACGGCGACCGTGACCCTGATCCTGCGCGACGACGGCGGAACGGCCAACGGCGGCCAGAACCAGAGCGCCCCGCTGACCTTCACCATCACCATCAACCCGGTCAACGACGCTCCGGTGGTGAACGCGTCGGCCTCGCCCGTGCTCGCCGCCCTTGCCGAGGACGTCGCCGACGGCTCGAACGCGGGGACCCTGGTTTCCGCTCTGGTCCCCAACGGCAGCATCACGGACGCCGACGGCTCCGCGGTGGAGGCGATCGCGCTGACCGGGGTCGACGCCAGCCACGGCAGCTGGGAATACCGGATCGGCGGCGGCGCCTGGACCGCGATCGACGCGGGCACCCTGAGCGTAAGCAACGCCCTGCTGCTGGGTGCCAACGATGCGATGCGCTTCAAGCCGACCCAGGACTACAACGGCAATGCCTTCATCACCTATAAGGCCTGGGACGGCACGGCGGGGGCCGCCGGCAGCAGGGCCGACGCCAGCGCCGGCGGCGGCACGAGCGCCTTCAGCGCCGCAGCGGACACCGCCTCGATCACCGTCACGGCGGTGGACGACGCCCCCACGCTGACGATCTCGGCGGGCGCCGCGGCCTACGACTACAATGCGGCGACGCGCGGCCCGGTGGCGGTCGATCCCAACCTCACCATCACCGACGTCGATGCGGGGACCGCCCACGATCTGGTCTCGATGGTCAGCGTCAACATCGAAAACAAGCAGACCGGCGACGTCCTGGCGTGGGACACGGCGCTCGCCACCGCTTCCGGGATCAGCGGCTCGTTCAGCGCCGCCACGGGCGTTCTTACCTTCACCGGCACCGCCACTGCGGCCCAATACCAGGCCCTTCTGCGCACGGTGACGTTCGGCAATACGACCAATCCCGCCGATCCCAGCCAACTCGACAAGAGCACCCGGGTGATCAACTTCACCATGGGCAACAAGCTGGCGTACTCCGGCACCCAGCACTTCTACGAATTCGTGTCGGCCCCCGGCATCACGTGGGACGCCGCCCGGGACGCCGCCGCGACGCACAGCTTCTTCGGGCTGCAGGGCTATCTCGCTACCGTGACGAGCGCGGGCGAGAACGCTTTCATCGCCGCCAAGCTCCAGGGCGAAGGCTGGATGGGTGCTGCCGATGCCGCCGTGGAAGGGACGTGGAGGTGGGTGACCGGACCGGAAGCCGGCACCCTCTTCTTCACCCAGACCTCCAGCCAGCTCGGCGGGAGCTATGGCGGAGCAACCCCCGGCGGAGGCCTCGCGATCGACGGGATGTACAGCAACTGGGCCGCCGGCGAGCCCAACGACTGGGGCGACAACGAGGACAATGCGCATTTCCTGGCCAACGGGGCCTGGAATGACTATGCCTACAACAACGGTTCGATCCGGGGGTACGTCGTCGAATACGGCGGCATGCCGGGCGACGCGGCTCTGACCACCGTCTCGGTGAGCCGGAACGTCCAGATCATCAGCTCCAACAACGCTCCCAGGCTCGACACCTCCCCGTCGCCCGTACTGACCTCCATCCTCGAGGACGCGGGCTCCGGGGCCGGCAACGTCGGCAACCTGGTCTCGCAGATCGTCGCCGCGACAAGCATCTCGGATGTGGACGGCGACGACCAGGAAGGGCCGATCGCCGTCGTGGCCGTGGACAACAGCCACGGCACCTGGCAGTACGCGCTCAACGACGGCAGCGGCCATTTCGGCGCCTGGACCGGCATCGACGGCAATGCCGTCTCCACCGCCAATGCGCTGCTGCTCATGGCTAATGACAAGCTGCGCTTCGTGCCGGCGGCCGATTTCGCCGGTACCGCGAGCTTCGCCTTCCGCGCCTGGGACACCACCACGGTGGCGACCCACGGGCAGTTCGCCGACATGACGATGTTCGGCGGCGCGTCTCACGACCCGCAGAGCGTCGCCATCGACACGGCCACCATCACGGTGACCGCCGTCAACGACGCTCCCAACCTGAACGCCATGGCCGGCCACCTCGTCGCCGACATCCACGAGGACGTCGCCGACGGGGCGAACGCAGGCACCACGATCGCCGACATGGTCACCGACGGCGCAATCGTCGACATGGACGGTTCGGCCACCGAGGCCGTGGCCATCACCGGCGTCGACAATAGCCACGGCGCCTGGCAGTACTTCCACGGCGGCGCATGGGAGGCCATCGGACCGGTCTCCGCCGGCAGCGCGCTGCTGCTGGATGCCACCGACAAGGTCCGTTTCGTTCCCGAAGCGAACTGGAACGGCATCGCCACGATCACCTTCAAAGCCTGGGACAAGTCGGCCGGAGCGGCCTACGACCGGGCCGATACCAGCGGCGGCGCCTTCAGCACGATCTCGGCTCACGCCTCGGCGACCGTCGCCCCCGTCAATGACGCGCCGGCGAGTTTCGTCGTGCTCAAGGACGGTGTCTCGGACGGGCAGGCGATCTCCTCGCCCAAGGACGCCGGCGTAGTCGTGGTCGAGGGTGTGCTGCCCGCGATCGCCAACATCCCGGTGACGGGCGGTGCCGACGAGACCGGCGAGACGCGCTACTACCAGACAGTCGGCGTGGTCACCAACAGCGGAGACTTGGCCTTCACCACGCAGCCGCAGGTCCTGCCCGACGGCTCGCTGATGTTCGAAAGCACGGCCGGGACCCGGGGTGCTGCCACAGTGACGGTCCGGCTGTACGATTCCGGAGGGACTGCCAACGGCGGCGCGAACTACGTCGAGCGCAGCTTCGTTGTCACGGTGACGAACGCGAACACGAACCCGACCCTGGACACCACCCTCAATCCCGCTTTGTCCTCCATCGCCGAGGACGCCGCCGGCAATCCGGGCACCTCGGTCGCCGCGATCGTGCCGAACGGCTCGGTGACCGATCCCAATGGCGCCGTCGAGGCGATCGCCGTCACCGGGGTCGACAATTCGCACGGCGTCTGGCAGTTCTCGATCGACAACGGCACCACCTGGGTGGATTTCTCGGCCATGCGCGGGGCCGCAGTGGCTGACCTCGGGGCGCAGTCCGTCTACCTGGACGGCACGAACCTCATGCGGTTTGTGCCCGATTCCAACTGGCACGGCACCGCGAACTTCACCTACCGCGCCTGGGACAAATCCAACACGCTGGACGACAATAACAATCTGCGCGTCGACGGCGGCGGCAATCCGCTGTTCCCGGCCGGGTCGCGGGCCACCGCGACCTGGAGCGACCGCTACAGCTGCATCTCGCGGCAGAGCGAGACAGCGAGCATCGTCGTGGCTTCCGTCAACGATGCCCCGGTGGCCGTCGGCAACATCGCGGCCGCGGCGGAAGCGGGCGGGGTCGCCAACGGCGTGGCGGGCCTGAACCCAGGCGGAAACGTGCTCGGGGACGACAGCGATGTCGACGGAGACCCGCTGACGGTCACCCGCGTGTTCGCGGTCGCCGCCGACCTGTTAGAGACCGAGGGCGGCGTCGGCGCGGTCCTGGCGGGAAGCTACGGGTCTTTGACCCTCGGCTCGGATGGCGCCTACACCTACGTGGTCGATAACGGGAACCCCGCCGTCCAGGCTCTGCGCACGGCGGGCAATACCCTGACCGACACCTTCCGCTACGTGGTTTCCGACGGCATTGGGACGACGAGCGCCACCCTGGTCGTGACCATCACCGGCGCAAACGACGACCCCGTCGCGACCGCCGACGCGGCGGGGGCCGTCGAGGCGAGCGGAACCGGCAACGCCACCCTCGGCACCGACCCCGCCGGCAACGTGCTGGCCAACGACACCGACGTGGACGCGGGCGACAGCAGGACCGTCACCGCCGTCTCCCACGGCGCCACGAGCGGCACGGTAGGCACCGGCCTGGCAGGCAGCCATGGCGTTCTGACCCTGAACGCCGACGGCTCCTACCTCTACGCCGTGGACCAGAACAACCCCGCGGTCGAGGCCTTGCGCACGACCGACGACGTCATCACCGATCAGTTCAGCTATGTGACGACCGATCTCGGCGGCCAAGCCGCGACCAGCACGCTGACGATCACCATCCGCGGCGGAAACGACTTCGCCCGGGTGGTGAACGATACCGGCAACGCCACCGAGGCCAGGGGCGTTGCCAACGTGGTTGCCGGCTCGCCTGCCACCGGCAACGTGCTGGCCAACGACAGCGACGTCGATACCGGGGACTCGATCGCGCTTTCGGACGTCGCCTTCGGCGCCACCCCGGGCAGCCTGGGGCATCCGCAGGCCGGCCAGTACGGCACGCTGACGCTGAACGCGGACGGCAGCTACGCCTACGTCGTCAACGAAGGCCATCCCGCAGTGGAGGCCTTGCGCAGCGCGGCACAGACCTTGACCGAGGACTTCCAGTACACGGTCCGCGACAACGACGGCGAGCGCTATTCGGCGACGCTCCGGATCGTCATCCACGGCAGCAGCGACACGCCGTTCGTGGTCAACACGGTGCCTGACCAGTCGGGAAGCGCCGTCGTCGGCTGGACCTGGAGGTACCAGATTCCCGCCGACACCTTCGGCGACATCGATGCCGGCGAGGCTTTCACCTATGCCGCGGCCACCATCGGTGGCCCGCTGCCAGGCTGGCTTACCTTCGACGCGGCGACACGGACCTTGTCGGGCCAGCCTCCCGCAGGCGAGAACGTGATCGAGGTGCGCATCACCGCCACCGACCTATCGGGCGCCAGCGTTTCGACCGCCTTCAACGCCAACCTGGTCAGCATCGTTCCCGCCCAACCCAGCGCGCCGCCGCCTCCTCCGCCGCCAGCTCCGGTCGCGACGACGCCGCCGCCCGCCCCCGACATGGGGATGGTGACGCCGATCACCGCGCCGCCTGCTGCCGATGTGGCCCTCGGTCCCAGCGCCCGGGACAGCATCGCAGCCGTCGCCGTCGATACAGGGTCCGCGTTTGCTGCCAGCGACGCCGCACGGCCAAGTCTTGCCGCCAGCGAGGCCGCCGGCTCCGGTCCCGGCATCCCGTTGCTGTCGCTGACCCCGCCCGCGGACGGCGCCTTCCAGGTTCTGGTCAGGCCCGGCAGCGACTCGCGCGACGCGACCCTGGTGACGGGGAAGCTGATCGGCGAAGTCACCCAGACCGGCGCCATCGCCTTCACGGTGCCCAGCGAGTCCTTCATCCATAACCGGACCGATGTCGTCGTGACGCTGCAGGCGACGCTGGCCGACGGGCGGCCGCTGCCGGGCTGGCTGCGCTTCAATCCGGAGACCGGGCAATTCCAGGGGGATGCGCCCGATGGCGTTCGTGCCATTGAGGTCAAGCTCATGGCCCGCGACATCGAGGGACGCGAGGCGGTCCAGGTCTTCAAGCTGAATGTGCAGTCGGACGACCGGACTGCCCGCGACGGGGAACGGCAGCCGGGCAGGCGGGCGTTCCTGGGCAAGCCGGGATTGTCCGAGGAAATCAAAGCGGCCCGTTCGTCGCGCGTCGCCAGCCTTGCCGAAGCCATCAAGCGGCATGCAATGGGCAAAGCCGCATAAGCTCTTGCTTGGGGGAAGTCTGATCGTGCGTTCGTATCATCGTGCAGTGCCGGGTTTCGTGGCGTCCGCATCGTGCGTGGCCTTGCTTTCGGCTTGCGCCGTGAAGCCCATTCCGTTCACCGAAGCCGAACTCCGCTCGCAGGCCCAGGCGGACCGCGCCGAGATGTTCGCCGAGAGCGAGCCCGTCAGCGGCCCGCTCTCGCTGCCGCAAGCGATCGCCCGCGCGCTGAAGTACAATCTCGACAACCGCACCAAGATGATGGAGCAGGCGCTTGCGCTCGGCCAGACCAAGATCGACCGCTGGGACCTGCTGCCGCGGCTGGTTGCCAATGCCGGGTACGCGGGACGCTCCGAGCCCGAGGCCACCCAGTCGCGGGATCTCGTGACCCAAACCACCGGGAACGGCAATCCCACCTACTCCAAGGACCGCGAGCTGATCACCGCCGACCTCACGCTGTCGTGGAACGTCCTCGACTTCGGAGTCAGCTACTTCACCGCCCATCAGAACGCGGATCGCTCCCTGATTGCCGAGGAGCGCCGCCGCAGGACGGTCCACACCCTGGTCCAGGAAGTTCGCTCGGCGTACTGGCGCGCGGTTGCCTCCCAGGTTCTCGAAACGGACGTGCGCGCGGCGGTCTCGATGGCCGAGCAGGCGCTGGCCGATGCGAGGCGCGTCGAGCAGGCGGGCCTGAAGAACCCGGCCGACATGCTCCGCTACCAAAAGACCCTTCTCGAGGTTCTTCGGCAGCTGGAAGGCCTCTCACAGGAGCTGGCAACCGCGAGGCTGGAGCTGTCCTCTCTCATCAACGTGCCGCCAGGATCGAGCTTCGCGCTCGAAGTTCCGCCCCAATCGGCCTTTTCCGTGCCGCTGCTCACTCTGCCGGTCGAGACGATGGAGGAGATCGCCTTCATCAACAACGCGGACCTGCGGGAGCAGGCCTATCACTCGCGGATCGCGGCGGACGAGACCCGCAAGACCATCTTGCGGCTGCTGCCGGGCCTGAGCTTCAACGTCGGCAGGAATTACGATTCGAACAGCTTCCTGATCGCCAATCACTGGACGGAAGCCGGCGCCAAGGTCACCTGGAACCTTTTCAACCTGCTCTCCGCACCCGATCAGGTCGCCAACGCCGAAGCGGCGGAGGCGGTCGCCAACGCCCGTCGTGTGGCATTGCGCATGGCGGTGCTGGCGCAGGTCCATGTGGCCTACCGCCAGTATCTCAACGCCGGGAGGCAGTTCGAACGCGCCGACGAGCTGTTCAAGGTCGAGCAGCGGCTGGCGAACGTGACCGCCCTGCGCGCCGAGAACGACGCCCAGAGCACGATGGAGCGGATCGCCGGCCAGACGAGCGCGATCGCGGCGGCGCTGCGCCGCTACCAGACCTACTCGCAGGTAGAAGCCGCCGTCGGCAAGCTGAACGCGACCATGGGCCGGGACCTGCTGCCGCCGGCACTCGCCTCTCGCGACCTCCCGGCCCTAACCGACGCGGTTGCATCCGGCCTTTCTGGGTGGAGCCGGGGCGCAGACGCGGTGCTCCCGGAGGAGCGGGTCCCGGCAGGGGGCACGGTCGAGGCGCGGCCTCCTTCCGGACAGGAGGCCGCCAGCGCGGGTCCCGTCAATCCGCCCGGGAAACCGGAGACCGGGCATGCGGCCAATCGGGATGCGGTGACCGAGGGGTTCCGTTCGTTCGGGGCATGGCTGGAGAAGGGCCGAGGGAGCTCCGCCGGAACGTGGACCGCTCCCGAGGCGCAGTTTGGCCCGGGTCATGAAGAGGCTGCAGCAGACGTCGCAGCGGCTCAGCGGGACGTGCTGGCGAGGTGGTTCCGCTCGTTCGGGAAGTGGCTCGAGCAGGGCCGGGGCAGCGGCGTCGCACCGGATCCGACTGCGGCGCCCTCTCCCAAGGATGAGAGCCGGCAGACGAGTGAATTGCGCCCGTCCGGAGGCGAGCAGTCTGCGGTGGACCGGTAGCGGCATGTCTTACCGGTCCGCCATCGCGGCTGCGGTGCTCCTCGTTCTGGACGCGGCCGCCGCTTCGGCCCAGGTCGATGGGACGGCCGCCATCCGCGCCCAGCTGTCGCCCCGCCGCTACACGACGTTGTCCGGCGAGATCGCGGCCAAGATCGACCGGCTGATCGTCCGGGAGGGCGATCGCGTCAAAGACGGCCAGACTCTTGTCGCCATGGATTGCTCGCTGCAGCGGGCGAGCCTCGAGAAGGCGCGGGCCGCGCAACTGGCTGCCGAGAAGACAAAGGCCGTCAACAAGCGCCTCCACGAGATGAACGCCGGGGGCGCCCTGGAGGCGGAAGTGGCCGCCGTGGAAGCCGCCAAAGCGGCGGCGGAGGTGCAGGCCGGCCAGGCCGTGGTGGCGAAGTGCACCGTGACCGCACCGTTTGCGGGCCGCATCGCGGAGCTCAAGGTTCGCGAGCAGCAGTTCGTGCAGCCCGGCACGCCGATGGTGGAAGTCATCGACGATTCGGTGCTGGAGGTGGAGTTCCTGGCGCCGTCTCGGTGGCTGACGTGGTTGAAGCCCGGTGCCGTCTTCAAGATCGCCGTTGACGAGACGGAGCGGACTTATCCTGCCAGGATCGCAAGGCTGGGGGCCAGGGTCGACCCGGTCAGCCAGACGGTGAAGGTGATCGGCGAGATCACGGGCGGCCAGTCCGAACTGATGGCTGGAATGAGCGGCCGGATTCTGGTGACCGCACCCGATTGACCATGGATCAGTGCCTGATCCAGCTCCTGGACCTTCAGCACCGCGCGCGGGATGCAGCGACGCTGGAGGAGCTGACTTTCCTGGCCGTCAACGAACCGCACGCCGTGGCGCCTTACCGCCAATCGGCTCTGTGGGTGGGGGGCCGCGGGATCATCGCCGTATCCGGACTTTCCGCCATCGAACGCAATGCTCCCTTCACGCTTTGGCTGGAGTCTTTCTGCCGTCGCAAAGCCGGGGAGGGGCAAGAGGCGCCGTCGGCGATCACCCCGGAACTCCTGAGCGAAAGCGACCGCGTCTGCTGGCTCGAATGGTTGCCGGCCTGCGGACTATGGCTGCCTTTCGCCTCGGGGAGGACGTGCGGGGCCTTGATGCTGGCCCGCGAGCAGCCGTGGGACGAGGGGGAGATACGCCTGCTGGCCGAGGCGGCACATGCCGTCGGCCACGCCCTTGGCGTCCATTGCCGGCCGTCGGCGTGGAGCGGGTGGTGGCGGAAGGTCCGGGGCCGCGGGGTGCTCGCGCTCGGGGCCGCGGCCGGCCTGTGCTTGGCGGCGCTTTATCCGGTTCCGCTGAGCGTCCTCGGTCCGGGCGAGGTCGTGGCCGTCGCCCCAGTCGTGATCCGTGCGCCGATCGATGGCGTGGTGGGGCTGGTGCGGGTGGCGCCGAACCAGAGGGTGGGCGCCGGCGAGGTGCTGTTCGAACTCGACGACACCGTGCTGCGCGGCCGCTACGAGGTCGCGGAGAAGGCCTCCGCGGCGGCCGAGGCCGAGTTCAGGCAGTACTCCCAGCAGGCGCTGTTCGATCCGACAGCGAGGCCGAAGCTCGCTGCCGCGCGGGGAGTGCACGAGCAGAAGACCGCGGAGCTGACAAGCATCCGGGAGATGCTCGAGCGCCTGAGGGTAAAGGCGCCCGCAGCGGGGATCGCCGTCATCGACGACCCCTCGGAGTGGGTCGGCCGTCCGGTGGTCGTGGGCGAGAAGGTGCTGGCCGTCGCCGACGAGGAGGCGACCGAGATCGAGGCCTGGCTCGCTCCGGGCGACGCCATCGAGCTGCCGCCGGGCTCGGATGTGAGCCTGTTCCTCAACGCAGCGCCGCTGTCGCCCGTCAAGGGCGGCGTGCGGTACGTAGCCTACGAGGCGACGCCGCGGCCGGACGGAACGGTCGCCCACCGCGTCCGCGCGTCGTTGCGCGAGGGACAGACACCGCCTCGGCTCGGCTTGCGCGGCACCGCCCGGCTGTCCGGCCGGAACGTGCCGCTGATCTACTGGCTGCTCCGGAGGCCGTGGGGCATCGTCCGGGCAAACTTGGGGTTCTAACCGTGGCGGCCGCGGCGGTGCCTTTGCCCGAACTGCGCGAGGAGCTGAGCCTCCACCAGGGAGCGCCCGGGGCGGACGGCTCGCCCGCCTGGATCTTGCGGGACCCGGTCCGCAACCGGTTCTTTCGGCTCGACTGGCCGACCTTCGAGATCCTGGCGCGGTGGACTCTTGGCGATCCCGCCGCGATCGTTGCCGACGTCGAGCGGCATACGACACTCTCGCTGCGGCCAGCGGACGTCGCCGATGTGGTCCGGTTCCTCATCGCCAACCAGCTGGTGCGCGCAGCCGGGCCGGAGGACATCGCCCGGCTCGCGCGCCAGGCGCTGGGCGAGAAATCCTCCTGGATCAAGTGGCTGCTCCATCACTACTTGTTCTTCCGCATCCCGCTGGTGCGTCCCGATCGCTTCCTGGACAGCACCGTCGGCCTAGTCGCCTGGCTCGGCAGTCGGGGATTCCAGGTGGCGACGGGGCTGGGTCTACTCCTCGGCCTGATCTTGTTGGTCCGGCAATGGGACCAATTCGGCGCCGATCTCCGGGGAACTTTGACATGGCAAGGCGCGGCGGCCTATGGCGGTGCGCTGGTGTTCGCCAAGATCGTCCATGAGCTCGCCCACGGTTATACCGCGAGGAAGCTCGGCTGCCGGGTGCCGACCATGGGCATCGCCTTCCTCGTCATGTGGCCGGTGCTGTACACCGACGTCAACGAGACTTGGCTGCTGCGCCGCCGCCGCGACCGCCTATCGGTGGCCTCCGCAGGCGTTGCGGCCGAGCTGACCTTGGCGACCTGGGCCACCCTGCTGTGGACGTTCCTGCCCGACGGCGGGCTGCGGCAGGCCGCCTTCGTTCTGGCGACGGTGACGTGGCTGTCCTCCATCCTGGTCAACCTGTCGCCCTTCATGCGCTTCGATGGATACTTCCTGCTGATGGATGCCGTCGACATGCCGAACCTCCACGGGCGGTCGTTCGCCATGGCGCGCTGGTGGCTGCGGGAGGTTCTCTTCGATCTCCGAGAGCCGCCTCCCGAGGCATTCCCGCGCCGGAAGGTGGTCGCGCTCGTTGCGTTCGCCTGGGCGGTCTGGATCTACCGGCTGATCCTGTTTCTCGGGATCGCAGTGCTCGTCTACCACTTCTTCGTCAAGCTGGTGGGGATAGCCCTGTTTGCGGTCGAGATCGGGTGGTTCGTGCTGATGCCCGTGTGGCGTGAACTGCGCGAGTGGCGGACGCGGCTGCGCGAGCTGCGTCAGAGGCGGCGGATGAGAATCTCTTTGGCGGGCGCGGTCCTGGTGGTGCTCCTGGGCCTGGTGCCCTGGCAGAGCACGGTGACGGCGCCCGCGGTGTTCACCGCCGCCACCCGGCTGCCGATCCATGCGCTCGAGCCAGGGCGCATCGAGCGCCTCGCGACAGCGGAGGGCAGGATGGTGGCCATCGGCGAAAAGCTGGCTGTCCTCGCCTCGCCGGAGTTGATTTCTAAGCGCGAGGAGTTGAGTCAGCGGATATCGGTGCTGGATAAGGAACTCGGGGCAGTGGGATTCGACCCCGCCTTCCAGCGGCGACGGCAATCATTGACCGAGGAGCTCGCCGGCGCCGTGGCCGAGCGTCTGGCGATCGACGAGCGTATCAGCCGGCTCACCGTGATGGCCCCCGCTGCGGGGCGCCTAGTCGACGTTCCGGCCGACTTGCATTCGGACCAGTGGATCTCGCCTCGCGAACGGCTGGCGACGGTGGTGGTAGAGCAGGGGGCGCTCGTCGCCTACGTTGGCGAGGACGATGTTGCCCGCATCTGGAAAGGCGCCCCGGCGATCTTCTACCCCGATGCCGCGGGCCGGCCGTCCTTCGCGGCCAAGGTGGGCATTCTCGAGAGGACCGCCGTTCGGATCCTGGACGCACCGGCCATCGCCGCCGACAGCGGGGGCACGGTCCCTGTCAGGCTGACGGATCGGGGCCTGGTTCCCCAGCGCGCTGTCTATCGCGTCCGTCTCGATACCGCCACGCCGGCACCGCGGCTGGAACTGCGGGGAACGGTGCGGATCTCTGCCGAGCGCACCAGTCCTTTGAGCGGCATCTGGCGCTCGGCGCTCGCGGTCCTGGTGCGCGAGACCGGGATGTGAGGGGGGCTACTCGCCGGGACGCGGGGGCGGCCAGGAGCCAGCATGCGACGACCAGGCGTACGGAGGGGCGTAGACGTTCGGCCATTCCCCGCGCTGGCCGAGGAGGGTCGGCACGGATCCCTGGAGTCCATTGCGGGAGAATGCCTTGTCAAGCTCCAGAGCCCGCAGCCTGCTCGTGGCCCCCTCCCCGGCCGCGATCCGTTCGACTTGGTTCAGTTGGCTCTGCAGCCGCGACTTCAGCGCTGGCGATAGGACAGCCTCGTCCGCGCGCAGTTCGGCGCGAAACCTGGCGATCTCGGTGGGATTGACGCGGTTGTCAGATGCGGAGGCAACGGATGCAAAGCAAGCCAGAAGAGCAACCGCAACCCGCGTGAACATCGAACCCTCCCTGCCTGACGGTGCGTTCCAAGAGGCTGAATATAGGAGCGACTATGACAACTCCCAGACTGCCTGCAAGGGGCGGCGTGTGCCTCGGCCCAAACCGAGCGCACCGCAAGCGTGCGAGGAACCGCGTCGGGTGAGCCTTAGCAGATCAGCGTCGTCAGCATCGCAGGCTGCTGCAGACGAGCACTGGCCGAGCAAGACAGTCGGCTCGTGCCAACAGCAGACCATCGGCAACCATCTGAAGCAAGCGCGGTGCCGGATGGTTTCGCACCCAGCCGTTCCTGTGCCGCCAGAAAGGAGGAGACCAAGCCCTACGCGATCTTTCAGCGGCAGGCCGCCTACATCATGGTCTGACGGATCAGGCGGCCATCTTCAGGTCCCAGTGCTCCCACCACATCGCCTTGGCGTGAACGGTGGCGCGGCGGAACAGGAGCGATGCCGCGTCATCGCCCATCTGGTTCAGGCGGAAGCCCCATTGGCTCACCAGAACTGCTCTGCGGGCTTTGTCGCCTTCTTGCAGAATCCGCAGAATGAACCGGTACTCCGGGCTGTCTTCGCCGAAGATGTCGGCCGCCCCCATCAGCTGGGGCAGGTAGAACATGTCATGGGCGATCGCGTCGGCACGGTCGTCGTCGATCACGTCATCGTCTTCGTCTTCATCGTCGTCGACAAGGCGGCTGGTGTCGTGCATGACGGGCCTCGCTCCAGGGGAGCAGAGGGTGCTGAACTACCATTGCGCCCGCGTGGCGACGATCAATTCCTGCCCCTTGGTTTGACGGTGCAGCCGGTCCCGCCGCCCGCAATGCTGCCGCCGGAGGGCGACTGTGCCGATGCCATCCTACACGGTCAGGGGTGAAGCCGTAGGAGCCGCCTCGAAGATGCGGCGCAGCCGGGGCACGATCTGGCTCCAGGCGAGGAAATCGAGCCCGATGACATGAACCTGCAGGGCCAGCGCCTTGCCGAAGAGGTGCTCAAAACGCACCCGATGGCGATCCTCATCGATGAGGTCGGTGGTGGTGACCAGCGCGACCTGATCGCACGGCCGACCGAAATGATCATTCAGATCGTCGACCTCGTGGAGTGCCGATTTCAGCTTCTCGCGCGTGTTGACGCCGATATCGATGTCCGCGTTGTAGCTCTTGCAGGAGATGAAGACGAGACTGTCGCCGTTGCGCACCGTGTTCCGCGAAACCTTCAGGTCCCGCACGATCTCCTTGATGCTCTGGCCCTTGACGAAAAACGCCCGCCGGATCCGCCCAATCGTCTCCACGACCAACATCCCCCCACCCCGCCCGCCCAAAAACGGGGTTCTTGGACCACTCAGCTTCAGGGGGTCATGTGTGGACGGCCCCTGCGGTTCAAGGGGAATCTTGACGCCTCGGCGGGAAGGTCGGGTGCAGTCATGTGTCCGGCCTGTTGGTTGCGGTGCTCATGACCGCTGGCCCTGATGTAATCCGCGGACCGGGTCCCTATCAGTTCTCCGCGCTGGAGCGCCTTGACCCCCACGGGCTTGCCCGATCCTCGGTTCGACCGATCCACCATCACGTCGATCATCACCCTTGCAACGTCGTGTGCAGCAGCGTTCAGGCGGCCGCGTGGATTGCCCGATAGGTCTCGCCGCGGGCCAGAACTGCCCAGACGATGCGTGCCGTCTTGTTGGCCAGGGCCACCGAGGCAACACGAGCACACCGGCGATCGAGAAGCTGGTTGAGCCACCTCCCCTCCACGGTCGTCTTTCTTCGGGCATAGCGGATCACCGCCGTGGCGCCGATGACCAGCAGGCGTCGGATGTAGCGATCGCCTTGCTTCGTGATCCTCCCGAGCCGTTCCTTGCCGCCACTCGAGTTCTGGCGGGGGACCAAGCCGAGCCAGGCGGCGAACTCGCGACCGGAGCGGAAGCAAGCGGGATCAGTGACCGTGGCCACGATCGCCGTCGCGGTTATCGGACCCACTCCAGGGATCGTCGCCAAGCGTCGACTGTTGGCGTCGGCGCGATGCCACGCCACGATCCTGCCCTCGATGGCCTTAGGCTGTAGAGCGCGGCGGCGCGTTCGCCGCCGGCATCCGAGCCGGCGAAGGTCCAGTTGCGCCGCCCGACGGCGATGCCGCGCAGGGCGCGCTCGGCGGCGTTGTTCGAGAGGCAGACACGGCCGTCCTCGAGGAAGCGAGTGAAGGCCGGCCAGCGCTTCAGCATGTAGTCGATCGCCTTGGCCACCTGGGACTTCGCCGACAGCGTTGTCCGCTTCTGGTGCAGCCAGGCTTCCAGTTCGGCGACCAGGGGACGCGAGCGCACCTCTCGGATTGCCAGGCGTTCTTCGGGCGAGCGGCCGTTGATCTCGCGCTCGATCGCGAACAGGGCATCGATCCGCTTCACCGCCTCGATGGCGATCGGTGCCTTCTTGAGGTCGGCCATCTCGTAGAACTTGCGCCGCCCGTGCGCCCAGCACGCCGCCTCGATCACCGGGCCGCCCTCGCGGCCGGGCACGTAGAGCCGCCCGAACCCGGAGAAGGCATCCGCCTGCATGATGCCGGTGAAGTCTTTGAGGAAGGTCTGCGGATGCTCGCCGCTGCGATCCGGCGAGTAGAAGTAGGCGGCGGCCGGCGGCGCCGTGCCGCCGAACGGGCGGTCGTCGCGCACCACCGTCCACAGCCGGCCGGTCTTGGTCCTGCCCTTGGCCAGCACCGGCACCGGGGTGTCGTCGGCATGGATGCGCGGGCCGGCCCGCACGTGCTCGGCGATGGCGTCCACCAGCGGCCGCAAGGCCACGCTCACCGCCCCCACCCAGTCGGCCAGCGTCGAGACGTCCAGATCGACGCCCTCCCGGGCGAACCCGGCGCTCTGGCGGTGCAGCGGCAGGTGCAGCCCGTACTTGGCGAGCACCACCTCGGCCAGCAGGTTGGCGCCCGCCCGGCCGCGGGCGATCGGGTGGAAGGGGGCCGGCGGCTGGGTGATGGTCTCGCAAGCCCGGCACGAGAACTTCTCGCGCACGTGCTGGATCACATACCAGCGGGCCGGGATCCGCTCCAGGGTCTCGGTCACGTCCTCGCCCAGCTTCCGCAACGCCCCGCCGCAGCACGGGCAGGCCGCCGGCGCCGGCTCGACAACGCGCACCCGCGGCAGATCCGCCGGCAGCGGCCGGCGGGCCGGCTTGCGACGGCTGAAGGCGCGCACCTCGGTGGTTCCCACATCGGCGGCGACTTCCACCGCGGCCGCCGTCTCCTCGAGGTCCTCCAGCGACAGCTCGAGCTGCTCGATACGCGCCGAGCGCTCCGCCGAGTGGCCGAACCGCTCCCGCCGCAGCCGCGCGATCTCCAGCTTCAGCCGTTCGATCTCGATGTCGAGGGTCTGCCGATCCGCTTTCGCCGCGGCCGCCTCGGTCTCGGCGGCGAGACGCGCTGCCCGCTCGGCGAGGATCATCGCGTGCGCGGCGGCAATGTCGAGGGGAAGGGGTTCGAGGGCGTTTGTCACGCCCCTGATTCTACAATATTATTGCTTGTTTACAAAGCATTAGATCTATCCGGCGGCGTCCGGACGCCGGGTTCTCTGCGGCATCCGCCAATCGATCCCCTCGAGCAGGTAGCCGAGTTGCGCCGCCGTGATCGTCACCGTGCCGCCGTCCGTCGCCGGCCAGATGTCATGGCCTTTGTGCGCTGTCGGGAGCGGCAGCACAATCCTTTCGTCTGGTCGATAGCCCAGCTGGTTCCGCTCAGCGCGCAAACGGTGTCCCAATCTCACGATCCGCACAAGCGAGGACGTCGGGCGCGGTAGAGGGAATCCTCGAATTCATGTTGGACAAGCGACGATGCTTATGTCCGTGGCCAGAGCGAGGCAGCCCTCCGACGCACCGTCATCATGGGTATCCAATCCCCGCATAGGAGTCTGAGCGACCGTCGATAAAACCCGGCGTCCTCACCAGTGCGGATCAGTGATCATATGTAAAGAATGCAGCTCGGAGCCGAGTGCTCGGTGACGCATGACCAAAACGGTTGACAAAGGCCATAGGAGATGAAGCGGCCGCGCTCCAGCCGCTTGGCGAACAAGCACATCCCCTGGCCGTCATGCCAAAGGATCTTCACCAGGTCGCCGCGCTTGCCCCGGAACACGAACAGATGGCCCGAGTGCGGATCGCGCCGCAGGGTCTCCTGCACCACCAGCGCCAGCCCGTCGAAGCCGCGCCGCAGGTCGGTATATCCGGCCGCCAGCCACACCCGGACCCCGGAAGGGACCGGGATCATCGGCGCTCCAGGGCGTCGAGCACGCGGCGCAGCGCATCCTCATCGACGTCGCGGCCAACCCGCACCCGCCGCCCGTCACCAAGGTCGATCTCGATCAGCCCCACCGAACGCCGCTGCCGCGCCATCGGTGCGGCGACCTCCCTCGATCCCGACGCGCACCGTTCCAGTGCTTCCGGCGATGCCACCTGGACCGGGATCAGGAGCGGAGCCGCCTCCGTTCCCCCGAGCCGCCCTTCGCGAGCCTGGCGCCGCCAGCTGAATAGCAGGCTCTGGGCCACGCCATGGCGGCGCGCGACCTCCGAGACCGTCATCCCCGGTGCCAACGTCTCCTCGACCAGCCGGACCTTCTCCTCGTAACTCCAGCGGCGGCGCCGCTCCGCGCCGCTCAGAACCTCGACCTTCATCGACCTGATGACCTTAAGTTGACTTTAAGGTCACACCTTCTGCCGGCAGCCGATCGCCGCCAAGGCGGCCCTCACCGGACGCGTACGTTTAATACGACCACCTTATGGCACTTCGATGCCGGGAGCAGGGGCCGTCCACCCCATCAATTTTGGACGCCGATCACCCCTCAACGGGGGTCACAATTGCACGCCGGTTAACAGTCATGCCATGACGGTCGAGCAGCCGCCAGACCGTGCTCTGGGAAACCCGCAGTCCGTGCGCCGCTTCGAGATGCGCGGCGATCTCGGCCAAGGTGATGTCCGAACTCCCCTCGATCAGGGCCAGGATCTCTTCCGCGTGC
>JAHDSF010000022.1 GCA_018432935.1 Rhodospirillales bacterium
ATCCAGCAAGGCCTCAAACCGCATCATTCGGATCTCCTGTAGCGCTCTCGCCCGGCCCATCCTCGCCCCCCTTTTTGAGCGATTCTGAAACCGGACAAATCACGCGCTACAAAATCCGGACAGATGACGAGCTAACTACAGAGCCGTGGTGGCCCTTGGATGGCCGGGCTGCCGCGCGTATGCTTGCCTGAGGGGAGGACGGCATGTTGCGGTGGCTGCGCGAGCAATGGGCGGATCGGGTCCTGTGGCCGCGGCTCGACCACGTCCAGGTCGAAATCACGTCGGCCTGCGGCAACGCCTGCGTCTATTGTCCCAACGCCGTGCTGCGGCGTACCGGGCAATGGCGGGCGGAAACCATGCCGCTGGAGCTGTTCCGCCGCATTCTGCCCGACCTCGCCCGCTCGTTGCGTCCGGACCCCTGGCGGCGGCCGCTTCTCCACCTCCAGGGCTGGGGCGAGCCTCTGCTCCACCCGGAATTCCTGACCATGCTGCGGCTGGCCAAGGAGGCCGGCTGCTTGGTCGGCACCACCACCTGCGGCGAGGCGGTCGACCGCCCCCTGGCCGACCGGCTGATCGCCGCCGGGCTGGACGTGCTGGCCTTCTCGGTGGCGGGGACAGACGACGCCGGCGACACCATCCGGCGCGGCACCAGCTTCGCGGCCGTGATGGCCGCTCTCGATGCGGTGACCGAGGCGAAGCGGGCCGCCGCCTCGCCACGACCGGCCGTCGCCATCGCCTACATGCTGCTGGCGTCCCGGCTCGGCGATGCCGACGCGATCCCCGACACCTTCGCCGGGCGGGGCGTCGACAGCGTGGTCATCAGCACCCTCCACTATGCCCCGTCACCCGAGCTGGGCAGCGAATCCCTGCTGCCGCGGGATGAGCGGGAGTACGAGGCGATGGCCGCCCGGCTGGAAGGCATCGGCGCGCGCGGTCGCGCGTTGGGGCTGACGGTGGCGGCCCATCTGCCGACGCCTCCGCCCCACCGCGGCCTGTGCAAGGACCTGGCCCAGCACTTGTCGCTGGTGGTGCGGCCGGACGGCAGCGTGACCCCCTGCATCCTGGCCCGTCTGGCGGCTCCCTCCCGCCCCGGCCCGGATATGGAGCAGTTCGTGTTCGGAAACCTGGCCCGCCAGTCCTTGCGCGAGATCTGGCGCAGCGAGGCGTACATGGCCTTCCGGCGCTCGTTCTGGGACGAACGCCCACCCGCCCGCTGCCGCGAATGCCAGCGCCTGGGCGCCGGCTTCATCGCGGCGGCGGCGGAAGCTTGACAAAACGCACGCGGAGGTGTCGTTTCGCGCCTGCGCGGCGAGCAAGCTCCGGAGTCACCCATGCACCCCTACCGAACCCACACCTGCGGTCAGCTCAGGATCGAACACGCGGGCCAGGAGGTCCGCCTGTCGGGCTGGATCCACCGCAAGCGGGACCATGGCAACCTGCTGTTCATCGACCTGCGCGACCACTACGGGCTCGCCCAGTGCGTGATCGACACCTCGAGCCCGCTGTTCCCGGTGGCCGAGAAGGCGCGGCCCGAGAGCGTGATCACGGTCACCGGCACGGTAGTGAAGCGCAGCGCCGACACGGTGAACCCCAACCTGCCGACCGGCGAGGTCGAGCTTCAGGTGCGCGAGATCAACGTCGAATCGCCGGCCGACGTGCTGCCGATCCAGGTCTATGGCGATACCGAGTACCCCGACGATCTGCGGCTGCGCTACCGCTTCCTCGACCTGAGACGCGAGAAGCTGCACGCCAACATCCTGTTGCGCAGCCGGATCATCGCCTCGATCCGCCGCCGCATGGTCGACCAGGGCTTCGTCGAGTACCAGACCCCGATCCTCACCGCGAGCTCGCCCGAGGGCGCGCGCGACTTCCTGGTGCCCTCGCGCATCCACCCCGGCAAGTTCTACGCCCTGCCGCAGGCGCCGCAGCAGTTCAAGCAGCTGATCATGGTGTCGGGCTTCGACCGCTATTTCCAGATTGCGCCCTGCTTCCGCGACGAGGACGCCCGCGCCGACCGTACCCCGGGCGAGTTCTACCAGCTCGACTTCGAGATGGCGTACGTCACCCAGGAAGACGTGTTCGCCGCCATCGAACCGGTGCTGCACGGGGTGTTCGAGGAATTCGCGAACGGGCGCGTCGTCAGCGGCCGGCCGTTCCCGCGCATCGCCTATGCCGAATCGATGCTCAAGTACGGCTCGGACAAGCCGGACCTGCGCAACCCGATCGTCATGTCCGACGTCACCGAGGTGTTCGCCGGCAGCGGTTTCGGCCTGTTCGCCAAGCTGATCGCCGAGAAGGCGCAGCTGGTGCGCGCGGTGCCGGCTCCCGGCGCCGCCGCCAAGCCCCGCAGCTTCTTCGACAAGATGAACGAGTGGGCGCGCGAGGAAGGCGCCGGCGGGCTCGCCTACGTCGTCCTCGACAAGGACGGCGTGAAGGGCCCGATCGGCAAGAACCTGGACGCCGAGCGCATCCAGCGCATCCGCGAGGCGACCGGTACCAAGGAGGGCGACGCCGTCTTCTTCGTCTGCCTCGACCGCAAGACCATCGACAAGTTCGCCGGCCGGGTGCGCGAGCGCCTGTGCGACGAGCTGGGCTTGCGGGCCCAGAACCGCTTCGAGTTCTGCTGGATCGTCGACTTCCCGATGTACGAGCTGAACGAGGAGACCGGGCAGATCGACTTCAGCCACAATCCGTTCTCGATGCCGCAGGGCGGGCTGGAGGCGCTGGAGACCAGGAACCCGCTCGACATCCTCGCCTTCCAGTACGACATCGTCTGCAACGGCGTCGAGCTGTCGTCCGGGGCGATCCGGAACCACCGCCCCGACATCATGTACAAGGCCTTCGAGATCGCCGGCTACGGCAAGGAGGTCGTCGAGACCAAGTTCGGCGGCATGCTGTCGGCGTTCAAGTTCGGCGCCCCGCCGCATGGCGGCTCGGCGCCCGGCATCGACCGCATCGTCATGCTGCTGGCCGACGCCCCCAACCTGCGCGACGTCATCATGTTCCCGATGAACCAGCAGGCGCAGGACCTCCTGATGGGCGCCCCCGGCGAGGTTACCGAGAAGCAGCTCCGCGAGCTGCACATCCGCGTCGACCGATCCAAGCTCAAGAAACCGGAGGGCTGAGACCCGCACGCGGTTGAAAAAGCTCGGAATGCGGCCTCATCCTGAGCTTGTCGAAGGAAGGGGCCGGCCCCTGGAACCTCATGGTTCGACAGGCTCACCATGAGGTCGCTTCGATGGTGGCGCGGCGTCACCCCACCGTTTCCCCCTAAAGGGGGAGTGAAGCGATCGTGCCACGCCCCACCACCACCGTCGCGCCGCCGACGCTGACCGAGACCACCCGACCCGCCCGCTTCTCGGCGGAGGCCGCAAGGGAGCTCGGCCGGCCCATCGCCACGCCCTGCTCGATATCGATGCGGAAAGTGCCATCCTGCATCGGCGCCCGGGCGGCGAGAGTGCCGGCGAGGGTGGCGCTGGCCGATCCCGTCGCCGGGTCTTCCTCGATGCCGTGGCCCGGGGCGTACATCCGGGCGTAGATGCGGGATCCGTCGCCGACCTCGCCAGCGAACAGGAACACGGCCTCGTTCCAGCGGCCGGGCAGGCGCGCGTTCCAGGCCGCGCGGTCGGTGCAGCTGCGGTCGACGGCCGCGCGGTCCGTCAGCCGGGCGAAGCAGAACGGCACCCCGACGCTGCCATACCAGGCGTCGACGATCGCGTCTTCCGACAGCGAGAGCGCTGCGGCGAGGGAGCCGCGGTCGGGGACCAGCTCCGGCGCTTCCGGCTCCGCCTCCAGCGTCAGCCGGCAGAACGTGGCGCCAGCGTCGCGGCGGATGTCCACGCTGACCGGACCGACGCCCTCCTCAAGCACGATGCGGGCCTCGCCCTGCGGCACCGTCACCACGCCCAGGTGCGCCAGCACGGCGGCGGTGCCGATCGTCGGATGGCCGGCAAACGGCAGCTCGGCGCGTGGCGTGAAGATGCGCACCCGAGCCGTATGTCCGGGATCGGCGGCAGGCAGCACGAACGTGCTTTCCGAGAAGTTGAACTCGCGCGCCAGGGCCTGCATGGCGCGGTCGGAAAGCCCCCGCGCGTCTGGGAAGACGGCCAGCTGATTGCCGCCGAAAGGTTCCTCGGTGAAGACGTCGGCGATAACGAAGTCGTGCGCCATGGCTGAACCTTTCTCGCTTTCCCGGCCGGGTGGCCGTTCGGTCAGGGCTTGATGGCGAACAGGAGGTAGTTCACCGCCGGGTCTCGGGCGAGCGCCCAGCGGCCGCGCAGGGGCTCGAAGCGGACCCCGTCCACCGAGGTCACCACCAGGCCCTCGGCGCGCAGCATCGCCGCGGCCTCGGACGGCTTGATGAACTTGCTCCAGTCATGGGTGCCGGCCGGCAGCCAGCGCAGCACGTACTCGGCCCCCATCTTGCCAAGCAGCCACGCCCGCGCGGTCCGGCTGAGGCTGGCCATCGCAAAGGCGCCGCCGGGTCGCACCAGACGGGCGCAGGCGGCAAGGAAGGCAGCGGGATCGGGGACGTGCTCGACGACCTCCATCGCCAGCACCACGTCGTAGGGTTCCGCCCCTGCCGCCAGCAGATCCTCGGGTCCTGCCTGGCGATATTCGATCGCCAGTCCGGCCGCCCGGGCATGACGGGACGCCGCCTCGACGTTGGCGGCGCCGGCATCGATCCCGGTGACGCGGGCGCCGAGGCGGGCGACCGGCTCCGCCACCAGGCCGCCGCCGCAGCCGACGTCGAGCACGCGCAGGCCCCTGAGCGGGCTGGCGTCCTCGCCGCGGCGCCCGAACCGGGCTGCGGCACGGTCGCGCAGGTAGGCGACGCGGACCGCGTTGAAGCGGTGCAGGGGCCTGAACACCCCCTCGGCACTCCACCATTGATCGGCGGTCGCCTCGAAGCGCGCAACCTCGTCCGGGGACGCCGAGCCCTCGAGGGGAAATGGGGCGGAAGACCTGTGCATGAGCCGAGTCGCGTGCCGTTTTTTCGGGCCGAGCCGGTATTGCCTCGTGCCGCACGGGAGAGTATGAAGGACGCGCCCTCCGGTCCGCAACAAGGGATCGCGCGGCGGGTGGGAGGATGCGGCCCGCATCCGGCGTTCTTTGTCCGACAGGATAGGGGAACATGGCGCGTATCGTGATGAAGTTCGGCGGCACCTCGGTCGCCGACATCGACCGCATCAAGGCTGTCGCAGCCCGGGTCAAGAAGGAGCACGACAGCGGCAACCAGGTTGCCGTCGTCGTCTCGGCGATGGCCGGGGTGACCAATCAGCTGGTCGATTACGTCACCAAGGTCAGCCGCCTTTACGACGCCCGCGAGTACGACGTCGTGGTGGCCACCGGCGAGCAGGTCACCTCGGGGCTGCTGGCGCTGGCGCTGCAGGAGCTGGGCGTGAACGCCCGCTCGTGGCTGGGCTGGCAGATCCCGATCGCCACCGACAGCCAGCACGGCAAGGCTCGCATCACCGAGATCGCGAGCGGCGAGCTGATCGCACGGCTGGATCGCGGCGAGGTGCTGGTCGTTCCCGGCTTCCAGGGCCTGGCTCCCGACAACCGGGTGACCACTCTGGGGCGCGGCGGGTCGGACACCAGCGCGGTGGCAGTGGCGGCCGCCCTGAAGGCCGACCGCTGCGACATCTACACCGACGTCGATGGTGTCTACACGACCGATCCGCGCATCGTCACGAAGGCGCGCAAGCTCGACAAGATCTCCTACGAAGAGATGCTGGAGCTGGCCTCGGTGGGGGCCAAGGTCCTGCAGACCCGCTCGGTGGAAATGGCGATGCGCCACCGGGTCCGGGTGCAGGTGCTTTCGAGCTTCATGGACCAACCCGGCACGCTTGTGGTGGATGAGGACGAAATCGTGGAACAGGAACTCGTGAGCGGTATCGCGTACAGCAAGGACGAGGCGAAGATCACGCTGGTCAAGGTCGCCGACCGGCCTGGCGTGTCGGCCTCGATCTTCGGCCCCCTGGCCGATGCCAGCGTCAACGTCGACATGATCGTGCAGTCGGTCTCGGCCGACGGCAAGGCGACCGACGTCTCGTTCACGGTGAGCAAGGGCGACCTCGACCGCGCGGTGGCGATTGTCGAGAAGAAGCGCCAGGATCTGGGGTTCGCGCAGATCCTCTCGGATTCGAACGTCGCCAAGGTGTCGGTGATCGGGCTGGGAATGCGCAGCCACGCCGGCATCGCGGCCCGCATGTTCCAGGCGCTGGCCGAGCGCAGCATCAACATCCTCGCCATCTCGACCTCCGAGATCAAGATCAGCGTGCTGATCGGCGAGGAGTACACCGAACTGGCGCTGCGCGCCCTGCACACCGCCTACAACCTCGACAAGGACGATTGACGAACGGGCTCGATGGCGGACGGTACGGTCTCTTCGCGGCTCGACGCCTGCTGGCAACGCGGCTGTGACTTCCTCGGCGCTCCGCTCGCCCTGATGGGCGGGGCCATGTCGTGGGTGTCCGAGCGCAATCTGGTCGCCGCGACCTCGAACGCCGGCGCCTTCGGGGTGATCGCCTGTGGCAGCATGCCGCCCAAGCTGCTGGCCGAGGAGATCGCCGCCACGCGGGCGCTGACCGCCCGCCCGTTCGGCGTCAACCTGATCATCCTTCATCCCGAGATCGAGGCGCTGATCGACGTCTGCATCGCCGCCCGCGTCGGCCATGTGGTGCTGGCCGGCGGGCTGCCGGTGGCCGGCCAGATCTCGCGCCTGAAGGCGGCCGGCATCAAGGTGATGGGCTTCGCGCCCGCGCTGCCGCTGGCGAAGCGCCTGATCCGCAATGGCATCGACGCCCTCATCATCGAGGGGGCGGAGGCCGGCGGCCACATCGGCCCGGTCGCCACCAGCGTGCTGGCGCAGGAGATCCTGCCGGCGGTCGACGAGGTACCGGTGTTCGTGGCCGGCGGCATCGGCCGCGGCGAGGCGGTCGCCAGCTATCTGCGGATGGGAGCGGCCGGCTGCCAGCTCGGCACCCGTTTCGTCTGCGCGAGCGAGTGCGTCGCCCATCCCGAGTTCAAGAAGGCGTTCATCCGCGCCGCAGCCCGCGATGCCGTCGCGTCGGTGCAGCTCGATCCCGCGTTCCCGGTGATCCCCGTGCGAGCCCTGCGCAACAAGGGGACCGAGCTGTTCATGCAGACCCAGCGCGACGTGATCCGACGCTTCGAGAAGGGCGAGCTTTCGCAGAAGGAGGCCCAGCTCGAGATCGAGCATTTCTGGGCCGGCGCGCTGCGTCGCGCGGTGATAGACGGCGATGTGGAATACGGCTCGCTGATGGCGGGCCAGAGCGTGGGCATGGTCGCGCGCGAGCAGCCCATGCGGGAAATCCTGGACGAACTGGTCGCACAGGCACACGACGCGTTGGCTCGACGCTGACGCCGGGGACCAAGGCATGCAACCCGCACTGACCTCCATTTCGACGAGGCGCCTGCTTGCGCGCGTGCGCGACGTGATGGCCGGCAGCGCGGCGGCCCAGGTCCGGCTGAACGAGATCACCGCCATCATCGCCGCCGAGATGTCGGCCGACGTGTGTTCGATCTACGTGCGTCGCGCCGGCGACGTGCTCGAGCTGTTCGCCACCCAGGGACTGAAGCCCCAGGCCGTCCACCGTACCCGCCTTCGCCTCGGCGAGGGCCTGGTCGGCGACATCGCCGCCAACGCGCGGCCGCTCGCCATCTCGGACGCCCACAACCATCCGCAGTTCGCGTTCCGCCCGGAGACCGGCGAGGAGGTCTTCCGGTCGCTGATGGGGGTGCCGATCCTGCGCGACGGCAAGGTCCTCGGCACCCTGGCGATGCAGAAGACGGAGCGCTACCAGTTCACCGAGGAGGAGGTGGAAGTCCTTCAGACGGTGGCGATGGTGGTGGCCGAGATGGTGGCCGGCGGCGAGCTGGTCGGCCGCGACGAGCTGCTGCCCGCAGACGGCATCGGGCTGCTGCCGCTGCGCATCCGCGGCATGCGCCTGAACGGCGGCATGGCGATGGGTCAGGCGGTGCTGCACCAGCACGAGGTGAAGATCGACCGCCTGGTCGCCGAGGACCCGGTTGCCGAGCAGAGACGGCTGTCGCGGGCGCTGGCCGACATGCACACGGCGCTCGACCGCCTGTTCCAGGAATCGCTTCTGCCCGGCTACGGCGAGCACCGCGAGGTGCTGGAGGCCTACCGCATGTTCGCCGAGGACGCCGGCTGGCTGCAACGCATCCGCGAAGCGATCGCCACCGGATTGACCGCCGAGGCCGGGGTCAAGAAGGTACAAAGCGACCTGCGGCTGCGCATGGCGCAGGTTCCCGACCCCTACCTGAGGGAGCGGGTCCACGACCTCGAGGACCTGGCGAACCGGCTTCTTCACCACCTGACCGGGGCCAACGGCATCGTCAGCGCGGCGGCCTCTCCCGTCACCGAGATGGTGCTGATCGCCCGCTCGATGGGGCCGGCCGAACTGCTCGACTACGACTTGGCCCGGCTGCGTGCGCTGGTGCTGGAAGAAGGATCCCACGCCTCGCACGTCGCGGTGATCGCCCGCGCCCTCGATATCCCCGTGGTCGGCCACGCCCGCGACGTCCTGCTGCGGATCGAGGAGAACGACCTCGTCATCGTCGACGGCGACAACGCGCAGGTCTTCCTGCGGCCCGGCGAGGACGTGGTCGCCACCTTCCACGAATCGATCGAGGCGCGGCGCCAGCGCGCCGCCGGCTATGCCGCGCTCCGCGACCTGCCGGCGACGACCTGCGACGGCGAGCACGTCAGCGTCAACATCAACGTCGGCCTGCTCGGAGACGTTCAGCATCTCGACCATTGGGGGGCCGACGGCATCGGGCTCTACCGCACCGAGGTCCCGTTCATGGTGCGCGCCGGCTTCCCCGACGTCGAAAGCCAATGCGAGCTTTACGCCAAGGTGCTCGACCAGGCGGCGGGGCGGCCGGTCGTCTTCCGCACTCTCGACGTCGGCGGCGACAAGATGCTGCCGTACTGGAAGCCGGCCCCGGAGGAGAACCCGGCGATGGGCTGGCGGGCAATCCGGGTCTCGCTCGACCGGCCGGCCATGCTGCGACAGCAGATGCGGGCACTGATCAGGGCCGCCGGCGGACGCGAGCTGCGGCTGATGTTTCCGATGGTCGCCGACGTCTCGGAGTTCGAGGCGGCGCGCAGCCTCCTCGGCATGGAGCTGGCGCGCGAGGAGCGTCGGGGCGGAATTCTCCCGGCCTCGCTCAAGGTCGGGGCCATGCTCGAGGTCCCGTCGCTGGCGTTCCAGCTCCGGGCACTGCTGGCCAAGGTGGACTTCATCTCGGTCGGCAGCAACGACCTGCTGCAGTTCCTGTTCGGCTGTGACCGCGGCAATCCGCGCCTGTCGGAACGCTACGATCCGCTTTCACCGCTGGTGCTGGCGTTCCTCCGCAACGTGCTCACCGAGTGCCGGGCCGCCCGCGTGCCGGTCGGCCTGTGCGGCGAGATGGCCGGGCGGCCGCTGGAGGCGATGGCGCTGATCGGAATCGGCTACCGCGATCTCTCGGTGGCGCCGCCGGCCGTCGGCCCCCTCAAGGCGATGATCCGCAGCCTCGACTGCCAGGCGCTCCGCCGCTACGTCGAAAGCTTGTACGATCTTCCGGACCACAATGTTCGCGAGAGGCTGCGATCGTTCGCGCGCGATCATGGCGTGGCCCTATAAGTTTCACGTCTTTCAGTCTTGAATTTTTGTAGCAGATTGTCAGAATAGGGAGTGGCGGCCCGGCACGAACTCTGGTGTTCTTCAGTTGCAGAGATTGAAACCCGCGTGCTCCGGGATGCTGCCCGCGAGGGGGACGGTTTTCAAGGTCCCGTGAAACCCTAAATTAAGGGTTTCGCGGGCACGATCGGGTCGAAGTGCCCGAGTGGATCGGAAGGCGCATGGATAGCGGCGTCGACATCATGAACGGCACGGGCATCGGTGCTCTGCTCAAGGCTTCCCGCGTCCGGCGCGGCGAAGAGCTCGAGGATATCGCGGGGCAGCTGCGGATCCGATACGCATACCTGCTGGCGCTCGAGGAAGGCCGCACCAAGGATCTGCCCGGGCAGACCTACGCCGTCGGCTTCGTTCGCGCCTATGCGGAATACCTGGGGCTCGACAGCAACGAGGTGGTCCGCCGGTTCAAGCTTGAGGGCGGCAAGGCCGCCCCGACGC
The DNA here is from genome assembly GCA_018432935.1 of Rhodospirillales bacterium. GTDB lineage: Bacteria > Pseudomonadota > Alphaproteobacteria > Rhodospirillales > Shumkoniaceae > JAHDSF01. Next base: position 10,170 of record JAHDSF010000022.1, read on the forward strand.
CCGAGCTGGTCTTCCCCACTCCTTTGGCTGAAGGAGGCATCCCCAGCGGCGCGCTGATGCTGGTGGGGGTCGTGGTCGCCTCGCTTGCCTACGGCGGCTGGTATGTCAGCACCCTCAAGGAAGGTCTGTTCGAGGAATACATCGAGCCGCTGCCGGCGCGGCTGATGGCTCTGCTTCCCCCCGAGATGCTGGCCAGCGGCCAGGAACCGGGCGCTGGAAGCCCAACCATCCAGGTCGCGTCCGAGGCGCCGGTTCCGCCGCAGCCTTCTCCGTCGTCCGCCACCGCCGCGGTGCCCGTAGCGGCGACGCCTGCCGCGCCGGTCCCCGCGGCGCCCAGTCTTCCTCCGGCAACCGCGGCCAGTTCTCCCGCGGCGCCCATCGACGCGCCGCCGCCGGCCGCGCCGGCTCCTGTGGTCGCGGCTCCCGTGCCGCCGCCCCCCGTGGCGCCCGCTCCCGGTCTGCCGCCGGTGATGGCGGCCCCGGTCGAGCAGGTCACCGCAGCCCCGGCTCCGCCACCTCCGCCGCCACAAATTGCGGCGCTGCCGCCTCAGCCCCCGGCGCCGCCGCCGGCGCCGCCCCCCGTGGCGCCGCTGTCGGCTGCCGCCGCACCGCCGGCGCCGCCCCTGCCGCCGGCCGACACCGCGGTGCAGACGGCGAGCACCGGTATGCCGGCCAGCGAGCGCGTGTTCGGCGCCGAGAACGTCGGCTCGCGGATCGTGCTGCGGGCGCAGGGTGACAGCTGGGTGCAGATCCGCGACACCATCGAGAAGCGTTATCTGCTGACCCGGCTGCTGCGCACCGGCGACAGCTACCAGGTTCCGGACCTACCCGGCCTGGTGCTGAAGACCGGGAACGCCGGGGCGCTCGAGGTGCTGGTCGATGGCACCGTGGTGGCCCCGGTCGGAGCCATGGGCGCCGTCAAGAGCGTCGATCTCGACGCCGATAAGCTGATCCAGGGAACGGCGGCCGCCAACTGAGCCGCCGCCCCTTGAACCGCAACGCCCAATCGACAACTTTGGCGGTTGGGCGTTTTGCGCTATAAGGCGGACGCCTCGACGCTGACGCGAGCAGGATCATGAGCGAAGCCGCCTACCGACAGATCGCCCGTCGCCGCAGCCGGCAGATTCACGTCGGCGGCGTCGCCGTCGGCGGCGGCGCTCCGGTCAGCGTCCAGACGATGACCAACACCGACACCGACGACGTGGCTGCCACGGTCGCCCAGGTCCGGGTCGCCGAGGAGGCCGGCGTCGACATCGTGCGGGTTTCGTGCCCGACCGAGGCTTCGACCGCAGCGCTGAAGGACATCGTGCGCCAGGTCAAGGTCCCGATCATCGCCGACATCCACTTCCACTACATGCGGGCGATCGAGGCGGCCAAGGCGGGCGCGGCCTGCCTGCGCATCAATCCCGGCAATATCGGCTCGGCCGAACGGGTTCGCGAGGTGGTCAAGGCGGCCAAGGATAACGGCTGCTCGATGCGCATCGGCGTCAACGCCGGCAGCCTCGACAAGCACCTTCTGGAGAAGTACGGCGAGCCGTGCCCCGAGGCGATGGTGGAGAGCGCGCTGCAGCACGCCCGCATCCTCGAGGACAACGACTTCACCGAGTTCAAGATCAGCGTCAAGGCGTCGAACGTGTTCCTGGCCGTGGCGGCTTACCGCGGTCTTGCCGCCGCCTGCGACTATCCGCTCCACCTCGGCATCACCGAGGCCGGGGGATTGCGGCGCGGCACCGTCCAGTCGGCGCTGGGCATCGGCGCCCTGCTGTGGGAGGGCATCGGCGATACCATCCGGGTATCGCTTTCGGCCGATCCCGTCGAGGAGGTCAAGGTCGGATTCGAGATCCTGCGCACCCTCGATCTGCGTCATCGCGGCGTACGAGTGATCGCCTGCCCGTCGTGCGCCCGGCAGGGCTTCGACGTGGTGGCGCGAGTGGCCGAGATCGAGGATCGCCTGGCCCACATCGAGACCCCGCTCACGGTCTCCATCCTCGGCTGCGTGGTCAACGGCGTCGGTGAGGCCCGCCATGCCGACATCGGCATCGTCGGCGGCCAGAACGACAGGCATGCCGTGTTCATGGACGGCAAGCGCGACCATCAGGTCGAGGACGCCGATCTGGTCGAGCATCTGGTTGAACTGTGCGAACGCAAGGCCGCGCGCGTGAAGGCGGAACAGGGCGCGGCCGAGCCTCAAGAACCGCCGGCCCGCTCCGCCGCCGGCGACTAGACGGAAAGAAGAAACATGCCCGCGCTGCAGCCGGTCCGCGGCACGCACGACATTTTGCCTGAAGAGATCCTGCGTCACCGTCACGTCGAAGAGGTCGCCCGCGCGACCTCCGCCCTCTACGGCTTCGCCGAGATCGAGACGCCGATCTTCGAGTTCACCGAGGTGTTCGCGCGAACTCTCGGCGACACCAGCGACGTCGTCACCAAAGAGATGTACACCTTCGAGGACCGCGGCGGCGAGCGGCTGACGCTGCGCCCCGAGAACACCGCCGGCGTCGCCCGTGCGTTCATCTCCGGAGGGCTGTCGCAGAGACTGCCCCTGAAGCTGTTCTACCGCGGCCCGATGTTCCGCTACGAGCGGCCCCAGAAGGGCCGTCTGCGCGAGTTCCACCAGGTCGGGGTCGAGCTGTTCGGGGTCGCCGATCCGATCGCCGACGTCGAGGTGATCGCGCTGGGCGACCAGTTCCTGGAGACGCTCGGGCTCAAGCACCGCGTGCGCTGCGAGCTCAACACGCTGGGCGACATGGAAAGCCGCCGCGCCTATCGCGAGCGGCTGGTGGCCTACCTCCGCGATTTCCGCGACCGGCTGTCGGAGGACAGCCGCGAGCGGCTCGAGCGCAACCCCCTGCGGATCCTCGATTCCAAGGACGAGCGCGACCGGGCGATCGTCGCCGGCGCCCCCGCAATGGATGAGGCGATGACCGACGACGCCCGCCGCTTCTTCGACGCCCTGCGCGATGGCCTCGAGCGGGCCGGGGTCGCCTACGTGCCGAACCCGCGGCTGGTCCGCGGCCTGGACTATTACTGTCATACCGTGTTCGAGTTCATCACCACCGACCTCGGTGCCCAGGGCACCGTGCTGGCGGGCGGCCGCTACGACGGCCTGGTCGAGCAGATGGGAGGCCCGGCAACCCCCGGCGTCGGCTGGGCGGCGGGGGTCGAGCGGCTGGCGATGCTGGTCGAGACGGCGCCCGAACCGACCCGCCCGGTGGCGGTGATCCCGTTCTCGGCGGCCGGCGCGGCCAAGGGGCTGGAGATCACGCAGATGCTGCGGCGCGCCGGCATCGCCGCCGACATGGGCTACTCGGGCAACCTGCAGAAGCGGATGAAGCGCGCCGACAAGCTGGGGGCGCGGGCGACCGTCCTGCTCGGAGAGGACGAGCTGTCGCGCGGCGCCGTCAGCGTGCGCGACATGGCAACGGGAACCCAGGAAGAGGTGCCGATCGTCGGACTGGTCGACCGGCTGGCCGCCTTCGGCTAGGATTCCGCCATGGACCTGCACGGCAAACTCGACCGCGTCGTCTCCCGTCACGAGGAACTCGCCGCTCTGCTGGCGGAGGAGGGTGCCGCTTCGCCCGACTTCGTCGCCCGCTCGCGCGAGTACGCCGAGCTGGCCGGGATCGTCGAGGCCGTGCGAACTCTGCGCAAGACCGAGGTCGACCTCGCCGAAGCCCATGCCATCGCCGCCGATCCGACGACCGACGCCGAAATGCGCGAGCTCGCCGAGGGCGAGGCGCGCGCGCTCAAGGAGCGGCTGGTCGCCCTGGAGCACGAGGTCCGGCTGCTGCTGCTGCCCAGGGACGAGGCCGACGACAAGAACGCGATCCTCGAGGTGAGGGCCGGCACCGGGGGCGAGGAAGCGGCCCTGTTCGCCGCCGACTTGTTCCGGATGTACCAGCGCTTTGCCGAGAGCCGGGGCTGGCGGTTCGAAACGATGTCGTTCAGCGAGACCGGGATCGGCGGCTGCAAGGAAGCCAGCGCGCTGATCTCGGGCCGCGGCGTGTTCGCGGCGCTCAAGTTCGAATCCGGCGTCCATCGCGTGCAGCGGGTGCCGGTCACCGAATCGAGCGGCCGCATCCACACCTCGGCTGCGACCGTGGCGGTGCTGCCCGAGGCGGAGGAGGTCGACATCCGGATCGACGACAAGGACCTGCGCATCGATACCTTCCGCTCGCAGGGCGCCGGCGGGCAGCATGTCAACACCACCGACAGCGCGGTCCGCATCACCCATCTGCCGACCGGCATCGTGGTTTCGCAGCAGGACGAGAAATCGCAGCACAAGAACCGCGCCAAGGCGATGAAGGTGCTGCGGGCCCGGCTCTACGACATGGAACGATCCAAGGCGGAGGCCGAGCGTTCGGCGTCGCGGCGCAGCCAGGTCGGCAGCGGCGACCGCTCGGAACGCATCCGTACCTACAACTTTCCCCAGGGCCGCGTCACCGACCACCGGATCAACCTGACCCTCCACAAGCTCGACCGCGTCCTGGAAGGAGAGCTCGGCGAGGTCGTCGATGCCCTGGTCGCCGAGGACCAGGCGGCGCGACTGGCGGAAATGGACTAGCGGGACCCGCGAAACCATGGCGAACGACCGCGACCGGGAAGGGACGGCCGGGGCGGCGGCGGACGCTGTCGCAGAGACGCTGCGGCGCGCCGGCATCGAGGCGCCGCGAGCCGAGGCCCGGCTGCTGGTCGCCCACGTGCTGGGCGTCACGGCGGAGCGGGTGTTCGGCTGGCCGGAGACCCCGCTCGAGGCCGCGCAGCGGCAGCGGCTGGCCGATCTTGTCGGACGGCGGGCCGAGCGCGAGCCGATGGCTCACCTGCTGGGCCGACGGGAGTTCTGGGGGCTGCCGTTCGCGGTGACGTCCGCCGTTCTGACCCCGCGGCCGGAGACGGAAACCCTGATCGAGGCGCTGATCGACTCCTTCCCCGACCGGGCCCGGGCGCTGTCGGTGCTCGACCTCGGCACCGGGTCGGGCTGCCTGTTGCTGGCCGCCCTCACCGAGTATCCCGCAGCGTGGGGGCTGGGGGTCGACCGCAGTCCGGCGGCGCTCGCCGTCGCCGCCGCCAACGCCCGGGGGCTGGGGCTCGAGCGGCGATGCGTCCTGATCGCCGCCGATTGGGGAGACGCGCTGGCGAACGTCTTCGACATCGTCATCGCCAATCCGCCGTACATCGCGACCGCCGAGATCGCCGCCCTGGCGCCCGAGGTTTCCCGCTTCGAGCCGAGGGGCGCCCTCGACGGAGGCGACGACGGCCTGGACGCCTACCGCCGCATCGCCGGCCAGCTCGGCCGGTTGCTGGCGCCCGGCGGCCGTACCTTTCTCGAAGTCGGGGCGGGGCAGGCCGCGGCCGTCGGCCGGCTCCTTGAATCGGCCGGATTCCGGACCCGTACCCGGCGGGACCTGGCGGGCGTCGAGCGTTGCATTATCGCCGCGCAAAGCGAAAACTTTGAAACCTCCTGAAAATCGTGCTTGGAATAGTCTCCGTTCCCGTTTAGTTTGGCGAGGTGGGTGGCCGTTTGCGAGCCACGGGGGCACTCCAGCGGGCGCGCTACGTGCCGACCATTCCTGAGGCAGGGTTACCATCACCGTGAGCCGTTGTGGGCCGCGGGCGCGTGAGCGATGAAAGCTTCAGGGGAGTAGAGACGCAGCCGGAAAACATTGGAAACATGAAACCTGGACCCAACCCGAGACGTACACGTTCCCGAAACGGCAAACGATTCCAGAACTCGCGGAATCAGACGTTCGAGAGCAACGGCCCCGATGTGAAGATCCGGGGCACCGCCCAGCAGGTGCTCGAGAAGTATCTGTCGCTGGCACAGGACGCCTCCTCCAGCGGTGACCGCGTCAACGCGGAGGCCTATCTGCAGCACGCGGAGCACTACTATCGGCTGATCCACATCGAGGGCGAGGCGAACGCCTTCGTCAACCGCAATCGCGACGAGCGGCCGATGCGGACGCCGGAAAGCATCGGGATGGACGAGTCGGGCGTTCCCGCGACCGACCTCGAGCTTGAAGAGAAGGATACCGCCGGCGAGCACGCCGGAGAGGACAGCGGCGAGGTCGCCGAACCGGACGCCGTCCCTCAGCCCGCCTCGTGCTGAGTCGCATGATCGGGCGCTTTGGCGCATGACACGCACGGCCAAGAACGTCTGCGTGTTCTGCGGCTCCCGGCCGGGCGGAGATCCCCGGTTCGCCGCGGTCGCGGTACGGCTGGGAGAGCTGCTTGCCGGCAACGGACTCCGCCTGGTCTACGGCGGCGGCGGCATCGGTCTGATGGGACTTGTCACGCAGACCGCCCTGGCCTGCGGCGGGCTGGTGACCGGGGTGATTCCCCGCTTCCTGATGACCCCGGAAGTCGGCAATCCCTCCGTCACCGAGCTGGTCGTCGTTTCGACCATGCACGAGCGCAAGCAGCGCATGTTCGACCTCGCCGACGCCATCGTCGCCCTGCCGGGCGGCATCGGCACCCTCGACGAGGTGATCGAGATGGCGACCTGGAAGCAGCTGCGGCTGCACCGCAAGCCGATTCTGCTGATCGACGTTGCCGGCTTTTGGGATCCCTTCCGGGCGATGCTCGACAACGTCGTCGCGTGCGGCTTTGCCGCTCCCGCCATGCTGGACCTGATCGAGGTCGTGCCGACACCGGAAGCGGCGCTTGCTGCCATCCTCGAGGCCGATGGCGTCCCGGCCTCGCTGCCCGCCGCCCCTCGCCGGGCGGACGCCGCGGCGCCGCCCGGCTGAGCGAGGGTCAGGGCTGCTTGCGATTGGCGAAGTACTCCCGCGTGATTTTGAAAATGGTGCCGCTGAGAAGCAGCAGAGCGATCAGGTTCGGAATCGCCATCAGCCCGTTGAGAGCATCGGAGATGTTCCATACCAATTCCAGGTGCTCTTTGAAGTAGGCGCCGACGAACACGACCAGCACCCACACCACCCGGTAGGGCTTGATCACCCAGACGCCGAAGATGTACTGGGCGCACCGTTCCCCGTAGTAGCTCCAGCCGAGGATCGTGGTGTAGGCGAACAGCAGCAGGCCGACCACCACCACCAGCCGCCCGAAGGTGCCCAGCGCGGTATCGAAGGCCAGCGTCGACAGGCTGGCGCTGGTCTCGCCGCTGTTCCAGACGCCGGTCATCACGATCACCAGCGCCGTCATCGAGCACACGATGATGGTGTCGATGAAGGTGCCGAGCATGCCGACGCAGCCCTGCATCACCGGATCATTGGTGCGGACCGCGGCATGGGCGATCGGGGCCGTGCCCAGCCCGGCCTCGTTGGAGAATACTCCGCGGGCAACGCCGTAGCGCATCGCCAGCCATACCGTCGACCCGGCGAAGCCGCCGGCCGCTGCGGTGCCGGTGAAGGCATCGGTGACGATCAGGCTGACCGCCGCGGGGAGCTGCTCGATGTTGACGATGATGATGATCAGGGCCCCGATGACGTAGGCCACAGCCATGAACGGCACCAGCTTGCCCGAAACCTCTCCCAGCCGCTTGATGCCGCCGATGATGACGACGGCGGTGAAGACGACCATCAGCAGGCCCGACAACCACAGCGGAACTCCGAAATGGTCGTTGGCCGCCTGGGCGACCGAGTTCGCCTGCACGGCATTGCCGATGCCGAACGCTGCGAAGGTGCCGAAAAAGGCGAACAGCCAGGCCAGCCACATCCACTTCGGGCCGAGACCGTTCTTGATGTAGTACATCGGCCCGCCGACGTAGTTGCCGAGCTCGTCCTGCTCGCGGTACTTCACGGCCAGCACGCACTCGCCGTATTTGGTCGCCATCCCGACCAGCGCGGTCATCCACATCCAGAACGCGGCGCCCGGTCCGCCGAGATAGATCGCCGTCGCGACGCCGGCGATGTTGCCGGTGCCGATCGTCGCCGCCAGCGCGGTCGAAAGCGCATTGAAGGGGGTGATGTGTCCGGCGTGATCTTCGGGCGCGGTGCGTCCCCGCCACAGGGCGCGGAACGCGAAGCCGATCTTGGTCAGGCTCATGCCCCGCAAGCCGATGGTGAGGAAAAGTCCGGTTCCCCCCAGCAGAATCAGCATCACAGGGCCCCAGATGAACGCCCCGGCCGCGTTCACGAAGTTGCTGAAAGCTTCCATGTGAGTCTCCCTCGTCCCGCCTCTGCCCCGGCGCAGATTAATGCGGCTTCTGCGCCCCGGCGTTTGCGACCGAGGGTAGCGCAGCGACGAGGCGTCCGGCTACAGAAACCTCTGTCCGGCGTCCTCCCCCCTTACGGCACGATCACGCAACCGTGTTGCGCCGCTCCCGTTGTCCGATGGTCGAGACCCCACGATATCCATCCCGGTGGGTTCGCCTGCCGCGTGCAGCGGCCCTGTCGGGAAAACTGGGGAGGCAAAGAACTGATGAGAACTGTACGAACGGCAGCGCTGGCGGGTCTCCTGCTGGCGACGGGAATGTCGGTGGCCTGGGCCGCCGAAGGCGATGTCGACTACCGCAAGGCGACCATGAACGCCATCGGCGGCCATCTGCGCGCAGCGGCCACGATCATCCAGGGCAAAGTTCCCTACAAGGACGACCTGGGTTTCCACGCTGCCGCGTTGCGCGACCTCGCTCGCTCGACCGAGCACACCTTCGACAAGAGCTCGGCCGGCGGCGACACCAAGGCCAAGAAGGAGATCTGGGACAAGCCCGCCGAGTTCGAGAGCGTGCGGATGACCTTCGTCACCGCGGCCGAGAACTTCGCGGCAGCAGCCGCCGGCCAGGACGAAGGGGCTACGCGCCAGGCGTTCGCCAAGGTCGCCGAGACCTGCCGAAGCTGCCACTCGACCTATCGCAGCCAATAGGTTCGCGGACGGGGGGCGCGGGCCGGATTCCCGCGCCCCTTGCCGCTTCACCTCACCAGCACGTAGACCGCTCCCGCACACAGGGCGAGCAGCGCCCCGGCCAGCCAGATGCTGCGCATGGCAGGGGGCTTGGCGCCGCTCGATACCGGCACCTTCTTGCGCCCGGTCAGCATCGGCGTGACGAGGTCCGTGCGCTTCCATACGAAATAGAACGCCGATGCCGCCACGTGCAGCCCGACCAGGTACATCAGGATTTCGCCCAGCCGGCGGTGAAACGAGGTGAGGCGGATCTGCAGATCGTCCGAGACGAGGTTTGCCAGCGGACCCTGGAACAGGATCTCGTCGTTGGTGAAAAGGCCGAGCGTCCCCTGCACCAGCAGCAACACCAGAAGCGCGACGATCACCAGCCCGCCCAGCGGATTGTGCCCCATGTGGAACTCGGCCTCGCGGCGGAACAGCCCCCGCCCGTAGGCAAGCGCCCGGCCCGGTCCGCGCACGAACGAGGAGAAGCGCGCCGTCTCGCTGCCGACGAAGCCCCAGACGATGCGGAACAGCACAAGCGCCAGGATGGCGAAGCCGAAATAGGGGTGAAGGCCCTCCCCGGCCGTCTCTCCGGTCACGAAGGAGGCGATGACCAGGGCGGCCAGCAACCAGTGGACGACTCGCACCGGCACATCCCAGACGGACACCTCCACCACCTGCGGCGAGACATCGTTTCGTTTCGATTCGGCCATTGCTCCTCTCCTTTGGACGGGCTTCGGTACCAGCTTCGTCATGCCAAATGCCTTTAATCAAGGCACAATCCGGTTACCTGCCATTGCGCAGAAGGGTCATGCGGATTAGTTTGGCGTGGGCGCTTCCGGCGTCGGTCTCGATGAGCGAGATGGAACGCAAGCTATGAACCGACCGCTGCTTTTCGTCGTTCTCGGCGGCATCGTCGTCATCATCGCCACGGTGTTGAATTTCGTCCTCCTCCACGAGGACGTCCCTCCCCAGGCGACGGGGCAGCACCTGGCCGCCGATGGCGGTGCCGCGGTGCAGGCCGCCGAGCAGGCCCGTATCGACGCCCGCAAGGCGGCCGAGGCAGCCCGCAAGGCGGCCGACGCGATCAAGGAGGCGGACCGCGCCAAGGCGGAGGCCGAGGCAGCGCGCGAGCGCCTTGCCCGTTCGCAGACGCAGGACGCCGCCGACAAGGCGGCCGTCGAGGCCCGCGAGGCGGAGGCCCAGGCCGCCCGGATCAAGGCCGACCAGGCGCGCGAAGAAGCCGAGCAGAGCCGGCTCGCCGCAGAGCGGGCGGCCCAGGAGGCGGTGGCGGCTCGCCAGGCTGCCCGCGCGACGGAGGGAGAGGCCCCGCAATCGACCGCCGGCCAGGCGGCACCGGCAAAGGCTGCCGAGGCGGCGCCGGCGGACGGTGCCAAGGCGACGCCGGAAATCCCGACCTTCGACATCGTGCGGATCGAACGTGACGGCAGTGCCGTCATCGCCGGCCGGGCCGCCCCCGAAAGCGAGGTGGTGGTCCGTGCCGGCCGTGACGAAATCGGCCGGGCCAAGGCCAATCGGAAGGGTGAGTGGGTGGTGGTGCCCGATCAGCCGCTGGCATCGGGCAGCCAGGAGCTGGGCCTCAGCGCCAGGACCGGAGACGCCGAGCTCGCCTCGCCGTCGGCCGTGGTGGTTGTGGTTCCCGAGCGGGTGCAGCCGGCCAGCGCCTCGGCCGCGCCGAAGGACGCGCTCGCGGTGGCCGTCCCCAGGAACGGCGGCGGAGCAAGCCGAGTCCTTCAGGCGCCCAGGGTCGAAGACATGAAGGTGGCCGTCGACGCGGTCGACTACGACGCCGCCGGCAATCTGACGATCAGCGGCTACGCCCCGGCGGGCGGGCGGCTGAATCTTTATCTCGACAACGGCTTCATCGGCCAGACTCTGGCCGACGTGCAGGGACGCTGGTCGCTGCGCCCGCAGGGCGTCGTCGCCCCGGGGCTCTACACGCTGCGGGTCGACCTCGTCGATCCGGCGGGGACCGTGCTGGCCAGGGTGGCGTTCCCGTTCAGCCGGGCGGCGGTGGTGCCGGACCTCAAGCCGGGCGACTTCGCGGTCGTGCAACCCGGCAACAGCCTGTGGCGGATCGCCCGGCGCACCTACGGCGCCGGCATCCAGTACCACGAGATCTATGCCGCCAACCGCGAGCAGATCCAGGACCCCGACCTCATCTATCCCGGCCAGATCTTTGCCCTGCCCAAGGTTGAGTGAGGCGTTCTATCCGCCGGCGACCGTCAGCCCCTCGACCCGCACAGTCGGTGCATCGGTGCCGTAGCGGAAGACTAGGTCGTTGGCCGGCGTCAGGTTGCGGAACATGTCCTTGAGGTTGCCGGCAACGGTGATCTCGCTGACCGGATAGGCGATCGCGCCGTTCTCGATCCAGAATCCAGCAGCGCCGCGGCTGTAGTCGCCGGTCACCCCGTTGATGCCGAACCCGATCAGCTCGGTGACGTAGAACCCCTGGGCGATGTCCCCCATCAGCGCCTGCGGGGCCAGCGGCCCCGGCGCCAGATAGAGGTTGCTGGGGGTCGGCGACGGCGGCGAGGAGGTGCCGCGGCTGGCGTTGCCGGTGGTCTCGAGCCCGAGCTGGCGGGCCGAGGAGAGGTCGAGGATCCAGGTCCTGAGGATGCCGTCGGCGATGATCGGCTTGGCACGAGTCGCCACCCCCTCGGCGTCGAACGGCTTCGAACGCAACCCGCGCCTGCGCAGGGGGTCGTCGAACACCGAGACGCCCGGCGAGAACACCGCACTGCCCATCGCATCCTTGAGAAAGGTCGTGCCGCGAGCGACCGCCTGGCCGTTGACGGCGCTGGCGAGGTGCCCGATCAGGCTGCGCGAGGCGCGCGGGTCGAACACCACCGGCACGCGGGCCGTCTTCGGCCTCCGCGCCCCCAGCCGGCGGACCGCCTTCTCTCCTGCCGAGCGACCGACCTCGTCGGGCGGCGTCAGGTCGGCTGCGTAGACGGCGCTGCTGTAGTCGTAATCGCGCTCCATCGCGGTGCCTTCGCCGGCCACCACCGAGACCGAGAGGCTGGAGGATGAGCCCGCGTAGGTGCGGGCGAACCCGTTCGAGGCGACCAGGGTCACGACGCTGCGGCCGTGCCCGGCGATGGCACCCTCGGAATTGGTGACGCCCTTGACAGCGCGGGCCGCCTCCTCGCCGCGCCTTGCCCATTCGCCCAGCTCGTCCGCGCCGGGCTCGTGCGGGTCGACTGCGTCGAGGTCGGGGAACTCGGTCGCCAGCTGGCCGGGGTCGGCCAGGCCGCACCAGGGATCCTCGGGCACGGTGCGGGCCATCCCGACGGCGCGTTCGACCAGTTCGTCGAGAGCATCGCGACCGGTGTCGGACGACGACACCATCGCCTGGCGACGGCCGACGAAGACGCGCAGACCGACATCGCTGCCTTCCGAGCGCTCGACCTGCTCGACCTCGCCGAGACGGCGGGTCAGCGAGATCGAGGTGCCCTGGACCATGACCGCATCGGCGGCGTCGGCGCCCTGGCGCCTCGCCTGCGCCACCAGGTCCTGCAGGATGTCGATCGTGTTCGGCCCGGCCATCTCGCCTCCGCTTCCCTGTTGTCGCGGCCCCCATCCCGTGCGGATGCGGCCTGCCCGAAGAGCTAGTCCGGCAACCCGGCTGCCGCCAGGGCTCGTTCGAGGTCGTCGATCAGGTCGTTCGCGTCCTCCAGCCCGACCGACAGGCGCAGCAGAGCCGGGCCGATGCCCATCCGGCCGCGCTCCTCGTCCCCCAGCCGCTGGTGCGTCGTCGTGGCCGGATGGGTGATCAGGCTCTTGGCGTCGCCCAGGTTGTTGGAGATGTCGATCAGGCGCAACCCGTTCAACAGCCGGAAGGCATCGTCGCGGCCGCGCCCGGCCTCGAAGGCGACGATGCTGCCGCCGGAGCCCATCTGGCGCATCGCCAGCGCATGCTGCGGGTGGCTGGGCAGGCCGGGGTAGAGGACGCGTCGCACCCCTTTGCGCGCGGCCAGGAATTCGGCGACCCGGCGGGCGTTGGCGCACTGCCGCTCGACCCGCAGCTCCATCGTCTCCAGCCCCTTCAGCAGCAGCCAGGCGTTGAAGGCGCTGAGGGTGGGCCCGGTGTGGCGCAGGAACGGCCCCAGCACCTCGTCGACGAACCCGCGGTCGTTCGACAGCACCGCGCCGCCCAGGCTGCGGCCCTGGCCGTCGATGTGCTTGGTGGTCGAGTAGACGACCACGTCGGCACCCAGCGTCAGCGGTCTTTGCAGGAGGGGCGTGGCGAACACGTTGTCGACCACCAGCCGCGCGCCCGCCGCGTGGGCGAGCTTCGCCACCTCGGCGATGTCGATGACCTCGAGCGTCGGGTTGGAAGGGCTTTCGATGAAGACCACGTCGGCAGGCCTGGAGAGCGCCTCGCGCCACTGCGCGAGGTCGGTGCCGTCGACGAACGCGTGATCGACCCCGAACCGCGGCAGCAGGTCGCCGACGATGTAGTGACACGAGCCGAACAGGGCCCTCGAGGCGACGATGCGGCTGCCCGCCTTCACCTGGCTGGCGAGCGCGGCGTAGACGGCCGCCATCCCGCTGGCAGTGGCGCGGCACTCGGCCGCCCCTTCGAGCATGGCGAGGCGATCCTGGAACATCTCGACGGTCGGGTTGGCGAACCGCGAGTAGACGAACCGGGTACCGTCGGTGACGAACGAGGACTCCGCCTCCTCGGCGCTGCCGTAGACATACCCCGAGGTCATGTACAGAGCCTCGCTGGTCTCGCAGTGTGGCGAGCGGCGGGTGCCGCCGCGCACCAGCCGGGTGGCGGTGCGCCAGGTCGTCGAGTCCGTCTTGCTGTCCTTCATGCCCTTGTCTCCTGCGCCGGCCGCAAAAAAACCCCGACACCAAAAGGTGCGGGGCAACCGTGCTCCGACCCTTTTAGCGAAATGTTTAACGTGGGCGCAAGCCGGTCGACCAAATCCCCACGTGCGCCTCGCTTACGCCGATTCGCCGCACTCGTCAAGGCGCGAGTCAGTCGCAGCCGCAACGTGGCGAGAAATAAAGGGGTCGGCGGGACGTCCATGGGGCTGCAAGGGAGGATGCGCGGACATGAAGAAAGCCGCCATGGTCGTCGCCAGCGTGTTCGGGGCTCTGGCAGTCTGCCTCGTCCTGTTCGTCTTGCTGTTCGACTTCCGCGGCCTGATCGAATCGCAGCTGAGCGCGGCGGCCGGTCGCGATGTCAAGGTTCACGGCGCGATCGATCTCGACCTCGGCTCGCCCACCCAGATCACACTCGGCGACGTGCGGCTCGCCAATCCGGCGCCAGACAACGAGCAGGCGATGGCCAGGCTGGGATCGGGCTCGGTAGCCGTCGATCCATGGGCGCTGCTGCGCGGCCGGGTGCACGTCCGCGAGCTGCGGCTCGAGGGCGCGCGCGCCAGCCTGTTCAAGCCACGACAGGGGCAGGCGAACTGGGCCGGACTGGGCGGCGAGGCGAAGTCCGAAGAGGAGGGCGGTGCACCGCCGGCAATCGATCGTATCGTCGTCGACGACGGACTGATCGTCTACGAGGACGAGCCGCGCAAGGCGCGCGTCGAGGTGCGCGTGCAGACGATTCCCGCCGACGGCCCGCAGGGCGAGGAGCGCGTGCGCATCACCGCCCAGGGCACCCTGGGAGGCATTCCGCTCACCGGGGAGGCAGAGGTCGGCGCCTTCACCGCGCTGCTCGGGTCGGCAGCGAAGTATCCGACGCGCGGTCGACTGGAGGCGGGAGCGACCTCGATCGCGTTCGACGGCGCGCTCGTCAACCCGCTGGAGTTCGAAGGTCTGGACGGCACCCTGACCGCCGCTGGCGACAATCTGCAGGACCTGTTCCCGCTGTTCGGGGTGTCGACCCCGAACACGCCCCCCTACCGGATTTCCGGGCAGGTCCACCACGAGGCCGGGATTTGGCAAATCTCCGAAGCCGACGGCAAGGTCGGCGACAGCGACATTCGCGGCTCGTTCCGCTACGAGACCGGCGGGGAGCGGCCGCTCCTGAAGGCGGACCTGGCCTCGCGTCGGCTCGACTTCGACGACCTTGGCGTTCTGGTCGGCGCGCCTTCGCAGACCGGCAAGGGCGAGACCGCCAACGCGGTGCAGAAGGAGCTGGCCCAGCGCTACTCCGCCGAGGAGCGGGTGCTGCCCGACGCCAAGCTCGATTTCGCGCGCGTACGCACCATGGACGCCGAGGTGACGTTCAGGGGCGAACAGGTGAACGCGCCCGACCTGCCGCTCGACAACGTCCGCTTGACGATGCGCATGCGCGACGGGCTGATCGAGTTCGAGCCGCTGGAGCTGGGCGTCGCCGGCGGAACCTTGTCGTCGGCGATCGCGATCGACGGGCGGAAGGATCCGGTCGCCAGCTATCTCAACCTCTGGCTCCGCGGCTTCTCGCTGGAACGGATCGCCGGTGGCAAGGCGGCGCGCGGCAACATCTACGGCCGGGTCCAGCTGCAGACGGTGGGCAACTCGATCCGGGAATCGTTCGGCACCGCCAACGGCGAGGCCTCGTTCATCATCGAGCAGGGTGCCGCGCGCGAGCTGCTGGTCGAGGCCGCTGGCCTGGACATCGCAGAAACCCTGACGCTGGCGCTCGGGGACGACAGCGAGGAAACGCCGATCTCGTGCGGCCTGGCGACATTCGACGTTCGCAGCGGCGTGCTGCAAAGCCGTGCCATCCTGTTCGACACCGAGGAAAGCGTGCTCACCGGGAACGGCACCATCGATCTCGGGAAAGAGGCCCTGTCGCTCGACCTGCTCGCCCACCCCAAGGAGCCGAGCCTGCTGACCGTCGATTCGCCGGTCCGGCTCACCGGTTCCTTCAAGGCCGTGAAGTTGTCGCTCGCGGAGCCGCAGCGGGCGCTCGCCCAGACCGGCATCGCCGCGGTCCTGGGCGCGGTGGCGACCCCCCTCGCCGCGGCGCTTGCCTTCGTCTCACCGGGGGGCCAGGAGGACGCGCCATGCAACACGATGGTCGAACGCCTTCGCGCCCGCAAGGCCGGCTGACTGCGGCCTGCCTCGCGGCGCTGCTGGTCGCCGGGTGCAGCTACTTCATCGGCGAGGAAGGACGCCAGGCCGAGGCCGAAAAGGGCGAGCAGCAGGCGGAAGCCTCGCGCGAGCAGACCGGCGAGGAGAAGAGCCGGGCCCGGCTGGAGGTCGAGAACCAGGTCGATGCCGTGCTGCGCGAAGAGACGCCGGCCGAAATCCCGCCGCTGACGGGCCTCTCCACCGACCGCGTCCGCTCCTGCCTGGGGGGACCGGCGCAGGACTTTGGTGGCGGCGGCACCGGTCTGGCGCAGTGGATCTACTACGTCGGCGGCCGGGCGACCCCGGAGTCGTTCACCTGCAAGCTGACCGTCAGCTTCGACGCCGGGACCTCGACCGGGGTCGTTTTCGCCGCTCCCGACGGCCGCGCGATCCCCCAGCCGCCCCCGGAATGCCTGCGCAAGGCCCGCCAGTGCGGCAGCTAGGCCGGGGCCGCACCGCGGCAGCCGGCCCCCGACCGCCGGGGGTAGGGCTCGCCGCCCGAGGTTGCGTTTCGACCGGCGGTGATTATCTCCGTCGGGTACTCCAGCAAACGGACACCCGATGAGCAATCTCGCCGCCACCGACAAGCTGTTCTTCGAGCGCGCGGGGATGGACCGCGGGCGCGTCGAGGGGATCGTCGCCGACGCGCTTTCCGGCGCCGACGACGGCGAGCTTTTCCTCGAGTACAAGCAGGCGGAGATGCTGCTGTTCGATGATGGTCGCCTGAAAAGCGCCAGCTTCGACACCGCGCACGGTTTCGGGCTGCGGGCGGTTTCCGGCGAGGCGACCGGCTACGGCCATGCCTCCGAGCTGAGCGAGGAGGCAATCCGCCGCGCCGGCGAGACCGTCAAGGCGGTACGCGGCGGCCGAACAGGGGCGTTCGCGGCACCGCCTCCCGGCACCAACCGACCGCTCTACGTCGACGACAACCCGCTCGCCCTGGTCCCGTTCGAGACCAAGGTCAGGCTGCTCTCCGACATCGACGCCTTCGCGCGTGGCCGCCACCCCGCGGTGCGCCAGGTGACGGCATCGCTGGCGGGAAGCTGGCAGGCGGTCCAGGTGCTGCGCCCCGACGGCGCGCGGGCCGCCGACGTCCGGCCCCTGGTGCGGCTCAACGTCTCGGTGGTGGTGGAGCGGGACGGGCGGATGGAAACCGGCAGCCACGGCACCGGCGGCCGCGTCACCTACGATGGCGTGATCGCCGAGACGACGTGGAAGAGCGCGGTCGACGAGGCCCTTCGGCAGGCACTGCTGAACCTCGAGAGCGTACCGGCGCCGGCCGGCGAGATGCCGGTCGTGCTGGGCAACGGCTGGCCGGGCATTCTGCTGCACGAGGCGATCGGCCACGGCCTGGAGGGCGACTTCAATCGAAAGAAGACCTCGGCCTTCGCCGGCCTGATGGGACAGCGGGTCGCGGCGCCCGGGGTGACGGTGGTCGACGACGGCACCCTTGCCGACCGCCGCGGCTCGATCTCGATCGACGACGAGGGCACGCCATCGGGACGCACCGTGCTGATCGAGGACGGCATCCTGACCGGCTACATCCACGACCGCCTCAACGCCCGCCTGATGGGGCAGAAGCCGACCGGCAACGGACGCCGCGAAAGCTACGCCTACGCGCCGCTGCCGCGGATGACCAACACCGTCATGCTGGCCGGGCCGCACGACAAGTTCGACATCATCCGCTCGGTCAAGAAGGGACTGTTCGCCGTCACCTTCGGCGGCGGCCAGGTCGATATCACGTCGGGCAAGTTCGTCTTCTCCTGCACCGAGGCCTATCTGATCGAGGACGGCCGCATCGGCGCGCCGGTCAAGGGCGCCACCCTGATCGGCAACGGTCCCGACGCGCTGACCCGGGTGTCGATGGTCGGCAACGATTTCGCCCTCGACCCCGGCATCGGCACCTGCGGCAAGGACGGCCAGGGGGTGCCGGTCGGCGTCGGCCAGCCGACCATCAAGCTCGATTCGCTGACGGTCGGCGGCACCGCGGTGTAACGCGACGCGCCTGAAACGCCGCCCCTCGGCCGTATTACAGCAAACGGCCGAAAGGGGGGGTGAGGCGCGTGACCGACCATGTGACCCGGATGATGGAGGTCGCCCTCCGTCATCACCGCGAGGGCAACCTCGACCTCGCCCGCCTCGGCTACTTCCAGGTGCTGGCGATCGCGCCGCGGGACCTGCAGGCGGTTCACAATCTGGGCCTGGTCGCCCTCCATCAGGGCCGCGCCGAAGAGGCGGCGGTGCGGTTCCGAGAGGCGCTGGCGATCCATCCCGATTTCGTCGAGGCCCATCTCAATCTCGGCAAGGCGTTGTTCGACCTCGGCCGCCTCGACGAGGCGACGCGGCATTTCCAGCGCGCCAACGTCCTCGACCCCGACTGCGCGACCGCTCTGTTCAACCTTGCCAGCGTGCACCGTCGGCACGGCCGGACCGAGGCGGCGATCGCGTGCTTGCGGCGGGCGGTTTCGGTCGCCCCCGACGATGCCGGGGCGCACCAGAGCCTCGGCGACCTGCTGCACGCCGAGGGCCGCCTGGACGAAGCGGTGGAAGCCTACCGCGGCGCCCTGCCGAGCGCCCCCGACCCCGCCGATCTCGAGGCCCGCATCGCCGGGATCCGGTTCGGCCAGGGCCGGCTGACCGAGGCGCTGGTCGCCTATCAGCGCACCCTTGCCGTCCGGCCCGACGCGGTCGACCTGATCGTCAACCTTGGCAATGTCCTGCTGGCGATGGGGGCGGCCGACAAGGCCGTCGTGTGCTGCCTCAAGGCAGTCTCGCTGGCGCCCGATTCGGTGGCCGCACACCTTCACCTCGGCCGGGCGCTGCTGGCCCGGCGCGATTTCGGCGCCGCCGCGACGGCGCTGGCCCGCGCCAATGCGCTCGCCCCCGAAACCGGCCTGTCGGAGCTGACCCACGCCCGCCGGCAGATCTGCGACTGGAGCGGGTTCGCGGACGAAGAGGAGCTGCTTTCCGGGGCAGTGGCGCGGGGCAACCCGGAGATCTCGCCGTTCGTCATGCTGTCCTCGACCTCGTCGCCGGCCACCCTGCTCCAGTGCGCGCGGCAATGGCGGAAGCTGTCATTGGCCGCCAGGCCGGTGCCACGCCCTGGCGGCGGGAGAATCCGGCTGGGGTACCTGTCGTCGGACTTCCACACCCACCCGGTTGCCCATCTGGCGGTCGAGCTGCTGGAGCGGCACGACCGTGTGCGGTTCGAGGTGTTCGGCTACTCCTACGGCCCCGACGACGGCAGCCAAATCCGGCAGCGGATCGCCCGCGCGGTCGACCATTTTCGTGACATCCGCACGCTCTCGCACGAACAGGCCGCCCGGCTGATCGGCGACGACGGCATCGACATCCTGGTCGATCTGAAAGGATACACCGGCATCACGCGCTGCGAGATCCTCGCCCTGCGGCCGGCGCCGGTGCAGGTCAACTTCCTGGGCTTTCCCGGCACCCTGGGCAACGGGCTTGCCGATTACGTCATCGCCGATCCGGTGGTCGTGCCGATGGCGGACCAGCCGTTCTTCAGCGAGCGGATCGTCCACCTCCCCCATTGCTATCAGCCCAACGACAGCCGTCGACCGATCGACGAGCGGACGCCGACCCGGCAGGAGGCGGGCCTACCCGAGCAAGGTTTCGTCTTCTGCTGCTTCAACAGCGGCTACAAGATCATCCCGCCGCTGTTCGACGTCTGGATGCGGCTCCTCGCCGCGGTGCCGGGTAGCGTGCTGTGGCTGTTCGAGGGCAACCCCGAGATGACCGGCAACCTGCGCCGCGAAGCCTCCGCCCGCGGCGTGGCGCCGGAACGGCTGGTGTTCGCCCCCAAGGTGCCGATGCCGCAGCACCTGGCCCGGCAGCGGCTGGCGGACCTGTTCCTCGACACCCTGCCCTACAACGCCCACACCACCGGCAGCGACGCCCTGTGGGCGGGGCTGCCGATGATCACCTGCCTGGGCGAGAGCTTCCCCGGCCGGGTCGGCGCCAGCCTGCTGCGGGCGGCCGGGCTGGACGAGCTGGTCACCCGCTCGCTGGCCGAGTACGAGGCGCTGGCCCTTGCCCTCGCCCGCTCGCCGGAGCGGTTGGCCGGGTTGCGGCGGCGCCTCGAGGACGGCCGCGGCAACGCTCCCCTGTGGGACACCGCAGGGTATGCCCGCCATATCGAGGCAGCGTACGTGCGGATGGCGGAAGCCTGCCGCGCCGGCGAGGCGCCGGTCGCCTTCGCCGTGACCCCCGACGGCGGCGCCGCGCCGGCGACGGTGCCGCAGGGCGACCGCCTGCTTGAGCTGCTGCGGCCGGCGCGCCTGACCGCGGTGCTGGATGTCGGCGCCAACCCGATCGACGGCGAGCCGCCCTACCGGCCGATGCTGGCGGCCGGGCTCTGCACGGTGACGGGGTTCGAGCCGCAGGAGGAGGCGCTGCGCCGGCTGGAGGCCGCCAGGGGACCGCACGAGCGCTACTTCCCCGATGCCCTCGGCGCCGGCGCCGCCAGCCGCCTCCACGTCTGCCGCGCGCCGGGGATGACCAGCATGCTGGAACCCGACCCCGCCTCGCTGGCTCTGTTCAACCTGTTCGATCGCTTCGGAGAGGTGATCCGCACGGTGGAGATTCCGACCCGGCGCCTCGACGACGTGCCCGGCATCGGACCGGTCGACTTCCTCAAGATCGACGTCCAGGGATCGGAGCTAACGATCCTCGCCGGCGGCACCGAGACCCTGCACGATGCGGTGGCGATCCAGATCGAGGTCTCGTTCCTGCCGCTCTACCGCGAGCAGCCGGTGCTGTGGGAGGTGGACAGGGCGCTGCGCGAACGCGGCTTCGTTCCGCACTGCCTGGCCGCGCTCAAGCGCTGGCCGCTGGCGCCGATGGTGGTCGACGGCAATCCCCGCAAGGCCCTGAACCAGCTCCTCGAAGCCGACATGGTCTACGTCCGCGATTTCCGGCGGCCGGAGCTTCTGAGCACCGAGCAGTGGAAGCACCTGGCGCTGATCGCCCACCACTGCTACGGCTCGGCGGATCTGGCGTTCCTGGCCGTCCGCGCCCTGGTCGCGCTGGGCGAACTCGCCCCCGCGGCAGCCAACGAGTATCTCGAGATCGTGCGCGCCGGCATCGCGCAGGACGATGCCGGCCAGTCCAGGTCGGGACCGCCCGCGAACCCCGTCACATGATCCCGCTGCCAGATGTCCGTCAGTCCTTCATCACCTCTTCAGCAATCTCGACCGCGCTGCGCACGTAGCCGGGACAGAGGGTCCTGGTGATCCCCTTGTCGGTGTTGAGCTTCTGCCCTTCCGGGGTGCCGAGGTCGATGCCGATCAGCTCACGGCAGTTGGTGGCGCCGTGGCGTTCACGGAAGCGGTCGAACAGCTCCTTGACCCGGTCGTAGGTGATCTCGCGGGCGCCCTTCTCCGCCGCCGGCGGCGTCGCCATCTCGGCGAACCCGAGGGCGGCGACGGCGCCGGTCAGGGCGCCGCAGGCCTGGCCGTGGCGGCCGATGCCGCCGCCGAAGCCGCGGGAGACGCACATCGCGACGTCGCGATCGATCCCGAATCCCTCGGCAAAGGCGGTGAACACCGCCTGGCTGCAATTGCAGCCGTTGCCGAACACCGCCGCCGCCTTGTCTGCACGCGACATTCCCATTCCTCCTCAAGCAGGCTTCTTCACGAAAGCGTCAAAGAAATCGTTGCCCTTGTCGTCGACCAGGATGACGGCGGGGAAGTTCTCCACCTCGATCCGGTAGACCGCCTCCATCCCGAGGTCGGGGTACTCGATCAGCTCGACCTTGCGGATGCAGTCCTTGGCCAGGCGCGCCGCCGGGCCGCCGACCGAGCCGAGGTAGAAGCCGCCGTACTTGCGGCAGGCTTCGGTGACCGCCCTGGAGCGGTTGCCCTTGGCGACCATCACCAGGCTGGCGCCCTTGGACTGGAACTCATCGACGTAGGCGTCCATGCGCCCGGCCGTGGTCGGCCCGAATGAGCCCGAGGCGTAGCCCTCCGGCGTCTTGGCCGGGCCGGCGTAGTAGACGCAGTGGTCCTTGAAGTACTGCGGCAGCCCCTCGCCGCGGTCGAGCCGCTCCTTGAGGCGGGCGTGGGCGATGTCGCGGGCGACGATCATCGGCCCGCTCAGCAGCACCAGGGTCTTGACCGGATGGCGGGTCAGCTCGGCGCGGATCTCCTCCATCGGCCGCCGCAGGTCGAGCCGGACCGCCTTGCCCCCCTTGTGCTCGGGCAGCGCCTGCGGCAGGTACTTCGCGGGGTCGGTCTCGAGCTGCTCGAGGAACACGCCCTCAGGCGTGATCTTGGCCTGGATCTGGCGGTCGGCGGTGCACGAGACGCCGATCCCGACCGGGCACGAAGCGCCGTGCCGGGGCAGGCGGACGACCCGCACGTCGAGGCAGAAGTGCTTGCCGCCGAACTGGGCGCCGATGCCCATCTGCTGCGTCATGTTCAGGATATCGGCCTCGAGCTGGACGTCGCGGAAGGCTTGGCCGTGCGTCGTTCCCTCGGTCGGCAGCGCGTCGAGATAGCGCGCGCTCGCCAGCTTCACCGTTTTCAAGGTCATCTCGGCCGACAGGCCACCGATGACGATCGCCAGGTGATAGGGCGGGCAAGCCGCTGTGCCCAGCGTGCGGATCTTTTCGTCCAGCCACGCCATCAGCCGCTTCGGCGTCAACAGCGCCTTGGTCTCCTGGTAGAGGAAGGTCTTGTTGGCCGAGCCGCCGCCCTTGGCCATGAACAGGAACTTGTAAGCGTCGCCGTCGACCGCAGCGATGTCGATCTGGGCCGGCATGTTGTCGCCGGTGTTGACCTCCTCGTACATGTCGAGCGGCGCGTTCTGGCTGTAGCGCAGGTTGAGCTCGGCGTAGGCCTGGTGGATGCCCTCCGACAGCGCCGCTTCGTCGCCGCCGCCGGTCCAGACCTGCTGGCCCTTCTTCGCCACCACGATGGCGGTGCCGGTGTCCTGGCACATCGGCAACACGCCCTCGGCGGCGATCTGGGCGTTGCGCAGGAACTCGAGCGCGACGAAGCGGTCGTTCTCGGACGACTCGGGGTCGTCGATGATCGCTCGCAGTTGGGCGAGATGCGACGGCCGCAGCAGATGCTGGATGTCCCTGACGGCCTCGAACGCCAGCTTCGACAGCACGGTCGGCGGCACGCGGACCATGCGCCGCCCTTCGAAGCTCTCGGTTTCCACCGTCAGCCCGGGCAGCTTGCGGTAGGTCGTCGCGTCGGCGCCGAGCGGGAACAGATCGTGGTGGACGTACGCAGCCATGGCCGTCGCCTCCGGAATCTACGGCATCAAGGGCGCAAGAATAGTCCCGGCCGAGGGGGGATGCGCAAGAGCGATGGGCGGATGGAAGGGGTGACCTACTTCTTGCGGAAGGCGTCGAGCGCGATGACCTTCTCCGATGCCTTCTCGCCGGCCGCCTGCTCGGTGGGGTCGATCTCTTCCCACAGGCCGTCGGCAGCCGGAGCTTCCTCCTTCTCGGGTGGGGTTGCCTTCTCGGCCTCGGCGTCGGGTTCGTGGGCGAACTGCAGGCCGAACTTGACCGACGGGTCGGCGAAGGCGGAGACGGCGGTGTAGGGGATGGTCAGCCGTTCGCTCTTGCCGCGGAAGCTGAGGGTCACCGAGAACCGCGTCTCCTCGACGTGAAGGTCCCAGAACTGGTGCTGCAGGACGATCGTCATCTCGTCCTTGTGCAGGGCCTTCAGATAGGCGGGCATGCGGACGCCGCCGTCGCCGGTGCGGAAGGTGATGTAGAAATGGTGCTGGCCGCTCAGGCCCTGGGTCGCGGCATGGCGCAAGGCGCGGGCGACCACGTTCCGCAGGGCGTCTTCGATCCAGAGGTCGTAGCGCAGAGGGTCAGAAGGCATGGCGGGACGGCGCCTCCCCTTGACGTGAAGTGGGGGGCTTCTGTTGCCAGGCGCCCCCCGAGCCCCGTCGTAGCCTTAAGCGGCTACAGCAAATGCCTCGTTGTCGTTGGCATTTGTGAGTTTGGTCCGATAACGGTGGTACCATGCCGGGCGAAAACCGTACCTTTACCACGCGCGTCGATCCTGTTTCGCCCCCGTCGGAAAGTTGGTGGAGGCGCCGGGTACCGCCCCCGGGTCCGCAACGCTTATTCCGAACGGCGTTTATCGCCATAGCCGGTTTCCCGGCACCACAAATATAGAACGGATTCAGTGCTCATGCAAAGGTGCGGATGGCACCGCGGCGGCGTGCGCGCTAGATTGTCGCCTCCACCGGGTTCCAGGGGAGGGCGAGATGGCCATCACATCCGAGCAGAAAGCGGACATCGCCGCCCTGCGCGCGCAGCGGGCGGAGACGATGCGCCCGGTGGTGCCGGCCCTGGAAGAGGTCCTGTACGAGCCGATCCCGGTGCTCGACCACGGCTTCGTGCGGGTGGTCGACTACATGGGCGACGACGCGGCGATCGTCCAGGCGGCGCGCGTTTCCTACGGCCGCGGCACCAGGCAGTCGCGGGACGACGCGGGGCTCATCAACTACCTGATGCGGCACCGCCACACGACCCCGTTCGAGATGTGCGAGATCAAGTACCACGTGAAGCTGCCGATCTTCGTGGCGCGGCAGTGGATCCGCCACCGCACCGCCAACGTCAACGAGTACTCGGCGCGCTATTCGATCCTGGATCGCGAGTACTACATCCCGGAACCGGCGCAGCTCGGTGCCCAGTCGGACGACAACCGGCAGGGACGGGGCGAGGTGCTGGACGGCGAAGAGGCGGCCTGGGTGTTGTCGCTTTTGCGCGACGACGCCGAGCGCTGTCACCGCGACTACGAATCGATGCTGAACAGCGGCGGCGATCCGGCGCGCAAAGGCCTGGCGCGCGAGTTGGCACGCATGAACCTGACGCTCGCCACCTACACCCAATGGTACTGGAAGATCGATCTCCACAACCTGTTCCACTTCCTCGGCCTGCGCGCCGATCCCCACGCCCAGTACGAGATCCGCGTCTACGCCGAAGCCATGCTGGACACCGTGAAACGCTGGGTGCCGCTGGCCTGCGAGGCCTTCCTCGAGCATCGCCTGGGTGCCGTCACCCTGTCGCGCTCGGCGCTTCGGGTCGTGCGGATGATGCTGGCCGGCGACGCCGTCGACCAGACCTCGAGCGGGTTGTCCAAGCGCGAATGGCGCGAGCTGATGGCCGCCCTCGAACGGGAGGGCTAGATCCGACTGCGTCCGGGACGGCGTGGTTTTCGGTTCGCGACGAGCATTTTAGAACAATATTCATAAATGAATGAGAGGTTGTCGGGCGGCGACATACCACTGATCATTCGTTGGGCGGCGGGGGGCACGGGATGGCCGCGAAGGGGATCTACCTCGGGAACCTCCGGTTCCTCGTTGTCGAGGACAGCGACTTCACGCGCAAGCTGATCCGAACCGTTCTGCGCGCCCTCAACGTGCAGGCCGACAGCATCTTCGAGGCGGAGGATGGGACCGAGGCCCTCAAGCTGATGGACTCGTCCCGGCCCGACCTCGCCATCGTCGATTACATGATGAAGCCGCTGGACGGAATCCGGTTCACCCATCGGCTCCGCCGGGACACCGGCAGCCCGTTCCGCACCATGCCGATCATCATGCTGTCGGCCTACGCCGAGACCAGCATCGTCGCAATGGCGCGGGATTTCGGGGTTACCGAAGTGGTGGCCAAGCCGATGTCGGTGCTATCCCTTTACCTGAGGATCGAAGAGACCATCCTGCGGCCGCGCCAGTTCGTCGAGACGCCGACCTTCTTCGGCCCCGACCGCCGACGCCGCCGCACCTGCGCCTACTACGGTCCCCGCCGGCGCAAGGAGGATCTCGTCGCCGGCAGGGCAGGTGCCGAGGCGGCCCAATGATCAGGCGGGCGGCCGACCTCCGGAGCCTTCGGTTTCTGGTGGTCGACGACGTCGAGTTCTCCCGCAAGATCGTCAAGACCGTCCTGCGCGCCCTCGGGGTCCCGTCCGACAACATGCGCGAGGCCGAGAGCGGGACCGAGGCGCTTGTGCTGCTGGTCCACTATCGCCCGGACATCGCGATTGTCGACTACATGATGCCGCAGCTTGACGGCATCCGATTCGCGCGCACCCTGCGGCAGGATCCGAGCCATCCCTGCCGCATGATGCCCATTGTCATGCTCTCGGCCTACTCCAAGGCGCGCGTCGTCGCTTCGGCCCGCGACGCGGGCGTCACCGAGTTCGTGGTGAAGCCGATTTCCGTCTCCTCGCTTTACGAGAAGCTCGAAGAGGTCATCCTGCATCCCCGCCAGTTCGTCGAGACGCCGACCTTCTTCGGCCCCGACCGCCACCGTCACCGCGACCGCGATTACGGCGGGCCGCGCCGCCGATCGGCGGATATGCCGGCCCTGGCAGACCCAGTGTGAAGGACATCATGACAGACAAGACCGACAACACCACGGAACATCCCGAGGTCCGCTTCATCCCGCCGTCCTACCGGCTGAAGGCGAAGGCTCCCCTGACCGGCGAGGACCTGGGAACGGTGCTGGCGCGGGCCGAGATCTCCCTCAATCGCCATCACGACGAGTTTCTCGGCAAGCTGAAGAGCGGGATGGCATCCCTGCAGCAGGCCTTCGACGCGCTGCTCCAGGCCGGCGGGGACGAGACGGCGGTGAAGAAGCTCGACGACGAAGCGCATGATCTGCGCGGGCTCTGCGGCACCTTCGGGTATCGGACCGTCACCGACGTCTGCGCCATCCTGTGCGCGTTCCTGGAGAACCGAACCACCCTTTCGGCAAGCGAGATCGAGGTCGTGCGGCTGCACATCAACGCGGCGGCCCTCGCCGCCGCCCGACAGCTCGACGGCAGCACCGCCGAGGGCAAGCTTGTTCTCGACGGCTTGCGCAGGGTCGTCGCGGGCGGCACGCCGCCGCAAGGCACCCCGTTGAACGGAGCGTGACGAACCCGCCGAGACTCCACCGCCCGCGAATGTGGCCTAGCGACCGAGCTGGAACTCGCGGTCCGGCAGGACGTGGACGCGGCGCTGCTCGGCCAGGCGTTCGGCCCGGGCGAGGTCCTGCGGGTTGAGCGTCCGGCGCAGGTCCTTGAGCCGAATCGCCGCCCCGGTGGCGCCGACCGGCTCTGCCAGGAGGAACCAGGCGCACGCCTCGACCAGGTTGCGGGCGACCCCGAAGCCGCGGGAGTAGTAGTCGGCGAGCTCGGCCTGGGCGAAGGCGTCGCCGGCGCTGGCCGCCTTCTCCAGCCAACTTGCCGATTCGGCGGCGTCGCGCGGCACCACGATCCCCTTGGCGAACAGCTCGGCCATGATGCGGTTGCCCTCGGGCGCACCGCGGAAGCTCATGCTTTCGGCCATCGCCTTGCCGAATTCGGGATGGCGCGAGAAATGTTCGTTGCCGTAGATGTAGAGGCGGGCGAGATGGTATTCGGCAACCGCCGAGCCCTGATCGGCCGCCTGTTCCAGCAGCGTCACCGCCGCCTGCGTCTCGGCCGCGGTCGGCCGGCCCTCGAGCAGGATCGAGGCAAGCAGGCCCTGCGCCGAGGCGTTTCCGTCGTTGGCGGCGAGGTCGAGCCAGCGGACCGCTTCGTCGCGATCCGGCGGAACACCACGGCCGTAGTAGTAGGCTTCGCCCAGCTCCAGCCACGAGAGCGTATCGCCGCCCTCGGCCCCCTGCCGCAGCTGCTCGATCGCGGCGGCGGGATTGGCTTCGACCCCGAGCCCTTCCCGGTACATGTGGGCAAGGCAGCCGCAGGCCGCGGCGCAGCCCGATTCGGCGGCGGCGCGGAACCACTCCAGCGCGGCGCGATCGTCCTGCTCGATGCCCCAGCCGTGCAGGCGGCACAGCCCCATGTTGAGCTGCGCGGTGCCGAAGTTGCGCTCGGCCGCGGCGCGGAAGCAGGCCATCGCGCGGGCGGCGTCGCGGGTCGTACCCTTGCCCTGGGCGTACATGAATCCGAGGTTGTTGAGCGACGACAGGATCCCGGCGTCGGCCTCCTCGTGGAAGATGCTGAAGGCCTTGCCGTAATACTGGTCCGAGATCGCCGGATCGACCTCGACCCCTAGTCCGTGCTCGCTCATGAAGGCGAGGCAGAAGGCGGAATACGCTCGCCCCTTCTGGTGGATGCGTTCGAAGGTTTCGCGGGCCCCGTCGGGGTCGTAGGGCAGCCCGCGCCCGGTGAACGACTTCTGGGCACGCTGGAGCTCAGCCCAGGCGTCCCGCTGCTCGTTGGCATCGGTGAGGTAGACGAGGGTGAAATAGCGGTCCACGGGTCGCCACCTGACGGTCATGACACGCGCTGGGTCCAATTAGGAATTCCTGCAGTGTCGCCGGTTCGCCCACTATTGTCAAATATGTAACAGTGAAGATTTCTAACTCCACGGCCCTCGCCGCCGTGCGGGCGCCAGAAATATCGCGCCCACCAGCCCGACGGCGAACCCCATGATGTGCGCCCACCAGGCGATTCCTCCGCCGCCCGTCGCTCCGCCGCCGAACGATTCCGCGCCACCCAGGATCTGGAAGCCGAACCAGATCGCCGCATAGATGAAGGCGGGCAGCGAGAACACCAGCGGCAGGATGAAGATCGGCTGCACCACGACCACGCGGGAATGGGGGAAGCGGACCATGTAGCCGCCCAGCACGCCGGCGATCGCCCCCGACGCTCCCAGCGCCGGCACCGGCGACAGCGCGTTGAAGGCGAAGTGGCCGACGCTGCCGGCGATACCGCAACCGAGATAGAAACCGAGGAAACGCAGCCGGCCCATCGCGCCCTCCAGCGGCGCCCCAAACAGCCACAGCGTCCACATGTTGAAGATCAGGTGAAGCCAGCCGCCGTGCATGAAGGTGTTGGTGAGGAACGGCAGCAGGCTGTCCGGCTCGAGCCCGGCCTGCGCCGCTATATCCGGGCGCGTGTACACCAGCGGCACCAGGGCGAACGAGTAGAGAAAGCGGAGATGGGCCGGATCGGAGAGGCCGATCTGGTAGAGGAACACGGCGCCGTTGACGAGGATCAGCCCCATCGTGACGGTCACCGAATCGCTGCTCGGCGCGGTGGTGCGGAACGGGATCATCGGCCCTCGCGCGGTTGTCCGTCCACTGCAATATGGTGCCGGGCTGGCGGCCGGCCGCGGGATCGGCTATCACATTCCCGATGTCCCCAGCTGCAGTAGGGTTCCACCATCATGAAGGTGCGCGTGAAGTGGGTCGAGGGGATGACGTTCCTCGGCGAGACCGAAAACCATCATACCGTGGTCATGGACACTAAGCCGGAGTTCGGCGGCGACGATCGCGGCCCCAACCCGATGCAGATGCTGCTGCTGGGGGTCGGCGGCTGCACCTCGATCGATGTCGTCCAGATCCTGCGCAAGCAGCGCCAGGATGTCCGCGACTGCGTGGCCGAGATCGCCGCCGAGCGGGCCGCCGAGGCGCCGAAGGTGTTCACCAAGATCCACATCCACTTCGTCGTTCGCGGCCGCGGCGTGAAGCCCGACAAGGTGCACGAGGCGATCCGACTGTCGGCCGAGAAGTACTGCTCGGCTTCGATCATGCTGGGCAAGACCGCGGCCATCACCCACGACTTCGAGATCGTCGAGGCGGACTGACCGTCACCCGAGGAAGAACGTCACGAAGGCGCCGATCTGGCCGTCGAGCATGTGGGCGCCTTCGTGGACCGCGCAGCCGCGCGCCGCGGCCTCCTTCAGGAGCCGCGTCACCGGCGGCTTCATGATGATGTCGATCACCAGCAGCCCTGGGCCCAGCGTTGCGGGGTCGATCGGCAGCGGATCGTCCGCCTTCATTCCGAGCGGGGTGCAGTTGACCACCGTGTCGTGGCCATCGGGAACGGGCGCGCCGACCTCCACGCACACCAGGGGATGAGCTTGAGAGACGCGGCGGACCAGTGCCGCGGCACGGCCGTCGTCGACGTCGAAGACGGTGATGCGGCGGGCGCCCGCACCGGCGACGGCGTGCGCGATCGCCGCCCCGGCCCCGCCGGCCCCCAGCATCAGAAACGACCGGCCCGCGGGCTCGTGACCTCTCGCCCGCATGCCGTTGACGAAACCGAAGCCGTCCAGCATGTCGGCCGTCCAGCGGCCGTCGGCCTCGCGGCGCAGGATGTTGACGGCGCCGACCTCGCGGCCGGCCGTCAGCACCGTATCGGCGTGCTTCACGATCGCCGCCTTGTGCGGCACCGTGACCACCAGGCCGTCGAGGTTGCGGATCGCCTTGAAGCCGGCGACTGCGGCATCGAGGTCGGCCGGCGCCACGTCGGCGGCGTACATCACCGCGTCGACGCCGCGGGCGCGGAACATCGGGTTGATGAGGTGGGGCGTCCTTGCCTGCCCGACCGGATGGCCGAGAAAGGCGTAAAGACGGGTCTCTCCGGTGATGACGAGGGACGGGGCGACGGCGGTCATGCGGGACGAATCCGTGGCTGGAATCGGGCGCCCAATAGAGCGCACGCGCCGCGGCGGCGCAAGCCCCGGTCCTCCCCGCCGGGGAAGGACCGGGGCTCGGCCAGACAGTTCTACAGCAGGCTCTTCGCCTTGGCGGCAACCTGGGCGCCGGTGAAGCCGAACTGCTCGAACAACGCCTTGTCGGGAGCCGACATGCCGAATGTGGTCATGCCGACCAGGGCGCCGTCCGGACCGAGGATCTCGCCCCAGCCGAGCGGCGAGGCCGCTTCGACCCCGAGCCGCGCCACGCCGGCCGGCAGCAACGCCTCGCGGGCGGCGGCGGGCTGGGCGAGGAAGATCTCGCGGCACGGCATCGAGACGACCCGGGTGCCGATGCCGCCTTCCTCGAGCAGGTCGCGGGCCTGCATGGCGATCGCCACCTCGCCGCCGGTGGCGATCAGCACCATCCGCAGCTTGCCCTTGGCCTCGGCCAGCACGTAGGCGCCGCGCCGGGACAGGTTCTCGTCGGTGTGCTCGAGGCGAAGCGTCGGCAGCGGCTGCCGGCTCAGCGACAGCACGGTCGGACCGTTCGCGTTTTCGAGGGCAAGCTGCCAGCACTCGGCGGTCTCGACCGCGTCGGCCGGGCGCAGCACCAGCACATTGGGAACCGCCCGCAGCGCCGGCAGATGCTCGATCGACTGGTGGGTGGGGCCGTCCTCGCCGAGGCCGATCGAATCGTGGGTCATGACGAAGATCGAGCGCACCTTCATCAACGCGGCCAGCCGGATTGCCGGCTTGCAGTAGTCGGTGAAGGTGAGGAACGAGCCGCCGTAGGGGATGAACCCGCCGTGAATGGCGATGCCGTTCATGGCCGCGGCCATGCCGTGCTCGCGCACCCCGTAGTGCAGGTAGTTGCCGCCGTACTCGCCGGCGCGCAGCACCTTGCTGACCTTGGTCCAGGTGTTGTTGGCCGGGGTCAGGTCGGCGGACCCGCCGATCAGGCTGGGGATCGCCGGCGCCAGCGACTCCAGGGCGCGGCCCGACATCATGCGGGTCGGCCCGACCGGCTTCTCGGCGCTGGCGGTCCGCTTGACCTCGTTGATCAGCTTGGACAGGTCGTTGGGCAGCCTGCCCTCGACATGGGCAAGAAAGCCTTCCCGCACCGCAGGCGCGGCGGCGGCGAAGCGGCCCTGCCAGGCGTCGCGTTCCGCGGCGCCGCGGCGGCCGGCGACACCCCAGGCGTCACGCACCGCAGCCGGCACCTCGAACGGGCCGTAGTTCCAGCCCAGCGCCTTCTTGGTCCGTGCCGTCTCCTCGGATCCGAAGGCTCCGGAATGGGCGGCCGCCTTGCCCTCGCGGGACGGCGAGCCGAGGCCGATCTTGGTCTTGCAGACGACCAGGGTCGGGCGGTCGGACGCCTTCGCCTTCTGCATCACGGCCTCGAGGGCGGCGTAGTCGTGGCCATCGACCTCGAGGGTGTTCCAGCCGTAGGAGCGGAAACGCATCGCCGTGTCGTCGCCGCAGGCGATGTCGATCGGGCCGTCGATCGAAACCTGGTTGTAGTCGTACAGCACGATCAGCCGCGACAGCCGCAACGAACCCGCCAGCGAGCCAGCCTCGTGGCTGACCCCTTCCATGAAGTCGCCGTCGCCGGCCAGCACCCAGGTGTAATGGTCGACCAGGGCATCGCCGAAGCGGGCGTTGAGGGCGCGCTCGGCGATCGCCATGCCGACCGCCGTCGCCAGACCCTGGCCGAGCGGTCCGGTGGTCATCTCGACGCCGGTCTTGACGTCGACCTCGGGGTGGCCGGGCGTGAGCGAGCCCTTCTGGCGGAAGTTCTTGACCTGATCCAGGGTCATCCCCGGGTAGCCGGCGAGATGGCTGAGCGCGTACAGCATCGCCGAGGCGTGGCCGGCGGAGAGGACGAAGCGGTCGCGGTCGTGCCATTCGGGATTGGCGGCATCGTACCTGAGTACGCGGGTGTAGAGGACCGTCGCGATGTCGGCAGCGCCGAGCGGCATTCCCGGATGGCCGGAATTGGCGGCGTCGATGGCATCGATCGACAGCGCGCGCACGGCATTGGCCATGTCGCGCAACGAGATGGCGGGGACGGACATATCGATATCTTCTCCAGGGTTCAGGCGGGAACGAGTCGCCGAGTGGTCTCGGCGTCGAACAGATGCACTTTGGCGGGGTCGATCACGAGCTGCAACGAATCTCCCGACGCCCTCACTTTACCGGGCTCGACGCGCGCCGTCACCTCTTTGCCGCCCAGCGGCAGGTGGGCGAGGGTGTCGGAACCCAGCGGCTCCACCACCTCGACCCGCGAGTCCACGATCCACGGGCGCTCGGCGCACTCGTCCGGCCGCGCCCGCATGTGCTCGGGCCTGATGCCGGCGGTCAGCGGCTTGCCGCCGCGACGGGCGAGCATGCCCTGCAGGCGCTGCGGCGCCGGGAAGACGGCACCGTCGTGAAAGCGGATCCGGTCACCTTCGGGGACGCATGGCAGGAAGTTCATGGTCGGCGCCCCGATGAACCCGGCGACGAAGACGTTGTCGGGGTTGCGGTAAATCTCCTCGGGCTCGCCGACCTGCTCGATAATGCCGTCGCGAAGCACCACCATGCGATCGGCCAGGGTCATCGCTTCCACCTGGTCGTGAGTGACGTAGACCATCGTCGTCTGCAGGTCGCGGTGCAGCCGCTTGATTTCGGTCCGCATGTCGACGCGCAGCTTGGCGTCGAGATTGCTGAGCGGCTCGTCGAACAGGAACGCGTTGGGCCGCCGCACGATGGCGCGGCCCATCGCGACGCGCTGCCGCTGCCCGCCGGAGAGCTGGCCGGGGCGCCGCTCCAGGAAGCTGCCGATCTGCAGCACCTGGGCCGCCTGCTTGACGCGCTCGACGATGTCGCTCCAGGCGAAGCGGCGCATGCGCAGGCCGAAGCCCATGTTGTCGCCGACCGACATGTGCGGATAGAGGGCGTAGTCCTGGAACACCATCGCGATCTCGCGCTGCCGCGGCTCGAGGTCGTTGACGACGGTGCCGCCGATGCGAATCTCGCCGTCGGTGATCTCCTCCAGCCCGGCGACCATGCGGAGCAGCGTCGACTTGCCGCATCCCGACGGGCCGACCAGGACGACGAACTCGCGGTCGTGCACGGTGAGGTCGATGCCGTGCACCACCTCCACCGCGCCGAACTTCTTGACGACCTTGGAAAGGACGATCTCGGACAAGGGCTTCCTCCGAGCCGACGGCGGCGACTCATTCTTCGTTGAACCTGACGGAAGGAAATGATAGCATTATCTATAGCAAAATCAATAACGGCCTTGGCGGATGACGTCCACCAGCACCAAGAAGCTGAGCAAGAGCGAGGGCGTGTACAACGCGCTGCGGCGCGCGATCATCCTGGGAGAGCTGCGCCCTGCCGAGCCGCTGGGCGAGCTTCAGGTGGCGCAGAGCCATCGCTGCAGCCAGGGCCCCGTGCGCGAGGCAATGCTGAAGCTGCAGGAGGAGGGGCTGGTCAACCGGTTCGGCTACCGCGGCACCATCGTGGCGGCGATCACGCCCGAGGAAATCGGCGAGATGCTGCTGCTGCGCAAGCTGATCGAGACCCGAGGTGCCGTCTACTCGCTGCCGCGCATGGACGAGCGCACGCTGAACGCCCTCTCGACCATCGTTCACGAGATGGAAGCGGTCGCCGGCGAAGACGACGAGTTCGCGCTCAGCGAGCTCGACCGCCGGTTCCATCTCGAGCTGTTCCGGCGCTCCGGTCTCGGCACTCTCGAGCCGATCCTGCAGCGCTGCCTGCTCCACGTCCACCGCTACAAGATCCTGCAGTCCCCCGGAGTGCGGACCCTGCAGGAGACCGCCGCCGGCCACTGGCCGATCCTGAGCGCGATCGGCAGCGGCGACGTCGCCGCCGTGAAGACGGCGATCTCCCATCACATCGACACCATCTGCGGCGACACCTTGCCTTTGCGTCCCGGCGGATTCGACACCCGCGAGATCCGCCCATTCGAATGAACAAGCCTGAAGAGCTGATAAGGAGGAACCTTGATGCGTAAATCGTTGCTGGCCTTCGCGGCCGTGGCCGGGCTTTCCTTCGGCGCCGGAGCGGCGGACCAGAAGATCACCTTCTGGTACCACTTCGACAATCCCGAGAACCCGATCAAGAGCCTGGTAGCCAAGTTCGAGGCCGAGAACCCCGGAATCAAGGTCGAGGCCCAGAACATCCCCTGGAACACCTACTTCGAGCAGATGGACACCGCGATCATCGGCGGCAAGGCGCCGGACGTCGCCATGGTCAAGCTGTGGAAGCTGCCGCAGCTCCTCGAGATGGAAGCCATCGTCCCGCTCGACGACTACATCGCCAAGTGGCCGGACAAGGCCGACGTGCTACCGAACCTGTGGGACATCAACAAGGCCCCGAACGGCAAGCACTACTACCTGCCGATCCAGTACGTGGTGCTGTACCTCTATTACCGCACCGACCTTTTCCAGGCCGCCGGCCTGCAGCCGCCGAAGACTCCCGACGAGTTCCTGGCCGCCGCCAAGAAGCTGACCAAGGACGGCGTCTACGGCTACGGCATGCGCGGCGCCAAGGGCGGGCACGACTACTTCCTGCCGTTCGTGATCGCGATGGGCGCCAAGATGGAGAAGGGCGGCTGGACCTCGCCGGCGGCGATCAAGGCTGCCGAGTGGTTCGTCGACATGCACCGCGTCCACAAGGTGTTCCCGCCGTCCGCCCCGAACGACGGCTTCAACGAGGTCCTCGGCGCCTTGAAGGCCGGCAAGACCGCGATGACCATCCACCACATCGGCTCGGCGAAGACCGTTGCCGAGGCGCTGGGCGACAAGGTCTCGGCGGTTCCGGTGCCGACGGCCAATGGCAAGGGCTGGACCTCGTTCGGCGACGAATCGACCGCCATCTTCGCGCAGTCGAAGAACAAGGACGCCGCCTGGAAGTGGATCTCGTTCCTGTCGACGGCCGACAACAACAACGAGTTCAACAAGGCGACCGGCCAGATGCCGGTGACCAAGTCGGGCACGGCGAAGTGGACCCTGCACGAGAAGCGCTTCGTCGACGCCACGGTCGCCTCGCTGCCGCTGGCCGGCATCCTGCCGCTGGTCCCCGAGACCGGCGAGTTCACCAACGCGGTGTGGCCGACCAACATGCAGCGCGCTCTGCTGGGCGAGATCACGCCCAAGCAGATGATGGAGAACTTCGAAAACCTGTTCTACGGCAAGAAGTAGCTCCGGGATGCGGGACGCCCGGCCGGGCGTCCCGCGCCTCCTTTCCACCATACTGCCGCCAAGATGATGCCGACACTCGAGAACGCGCCCGCCACCGCCCCGACTTCCCGGGGGCGGCGCCGGAAATTCCGGATCCTGCCCTACGTGCTGGTCTCGCCGGCCGTCCTGGCGACCATGTTCATCATCTTCCTGCCGATGCTGCAGGCCGGCTTCATGAGCCTGCACAAGTACATCCTCTACCGCCCCAAGGACACGCCCTTCATCTTCCTCGACAACTACATCCGGGCCTTCGGCGACGAGGTGTTCTGGATCTCGCTGAAGCAGACCCTGATCTGGATCGGGCTGACGGTGCCGCTGCAGGCGCTGCTCGGGCTGGTGACCGCGCTGCTCCTGAACCAGGAGTTCCCGTGGCGGGCGGTCGCACGCGGTCTCATCATCGTGCCGTGGGCGCTGCCCAGCGTGGTGATCGGACTGATGTGGTCGTGGATCTACCACCCCAGCTACGGGGTGCTGAACGACCTCCTGCTGCGGGTCGGCCTGCTTGGCAGCGCGATGCCGTGGCTGGCCAACCCGGACACCGCGCTGTACTCGATCATCGTCGCCCTGATGTGGCAGGGCTTTCCGTTCTTCGCGGTGATGTTCCTGGCCGGCCTGCAGGCAATCCCCAAGAGCTACTACGAGGCCGCCCAGATCGACGGCGCCTCGACCTGGCAGCAGTTCCGCCACATCACCCTGCCGGGGCTTAGCGGGGTGATGGTCACCGCCTTCCTGCTGCGCATCATCTGGGTCGCCAACTCGATCGACGTCATCTACGTGATGACCGGCGGCGGGCCCGGGTACAACACGCACACTCTTCCCCTCTACTCCTTCATCCGGGTGCGCAGCGCGATGGACTTCGGCTACGGATCGGCGCTCGCGGTGATCTTCACGCTGATGCTGCTGGCAGCCGTCGTCATCTACCTGCGCCGGGTCGGGAAGGACATCCGCTGATGGCCCGCAAGAGAACCCGACTGCGCTCCTTCCTGACGGTCGAGCTGCCGCTGATCGCGATCATCCTGTTCGCGATCGGACCCTACGTCTGGATGTTCATCACCTCGGTCAAGCCCGAGAGCGAGCTGTTCACCAGCCAGGTCATCTACTGGACGGCGCACCCGACCCTGGCCAGCTACGAGCGGCTGTTCCAGCACACCGGCTTTCTCGGCAACCTGGTCGACAGCCTGATCGTCGCCTCGTTCACGGTGATGGTCGGGCTGTCGCTCAGCGTCACCGCGGCCTACGCCTTCTCGCGCTTCCGCTTCCCGGGGCGGCGGCTGTTGATGATGCAGTTCCTGCTCATCAACATGTTCCCGATCGTGCTGCTGATCATCCCCTTGTTCATCATCATGCGCTGGTTCGGGCTGCTCGACACCTATCCGGGTCTGATCATCGCCCATTCGACCTTCTCGATCCCGTTCGCGACCTGGATGATGACCAGCTACATGAACGCGATTCCGGTCAGCCTCGACGAGGCGGCGATGACCGACGGCTGCTCGCGGCTTGGCGCGCTGTGGCGGGTGATCCTGCCCCT
Source organism: Rhodospirillales bacterium (assembly GCA_018432935.1). Classification (GTDB taxonomy): domain Bacteria; phylum Pseudomonadota; class Alphaproteobacteria; order Rhodospirillales; family Shumkoniaceae; genus JAHDSF01. Next base: position 47,232 of record JAHDSF010000022.1, read on the forward strand.
GTGCCGGCCCGGCGTCGCGGCCACCGGCATCTACATCTTCATCACCTCGTGGAACGAGTACCTCTACGCGATGACGCTGACGGTGCAGAACGTCCGTACCATCACTGTCGCCATCCAGACCCTGATCGGCGAGTTCGAGATCGCCTGGGGCCTGCTGACGGCGGGCGGGGTGATCGGGGCCCTGCCGGCCACCGTCCTGTTCATGCTGGTGCAGCGCCACCTGATCGGCGGCCTGACCCGCGGCGCCGTCAAGGGCTGACGCTGCGGATATGACGGCGCCGTCGTATCTGTAACTAAATGCTATTGCCGAGAAATATTTGTAGCTCTATAGTCTTCCCGGGCGCGAAGATGCCCGGGAGACCGTTTTCGATGAATGTCTACGGGCCGAAAAAAGAAGCGACGCCGTGTGTCGAGCCGTCGCTCTCGGTCGAAGGGTACTGGACCGTGGTGCGCGGAAGCGAGGTGCTGCTGATCACGCCGCATCTCGAGGAAGCCCGCGAAGCGTGCCGTCGTCTGCTGGCTGCCGCCGAAGAGCCGGCGTCCTGAACTGCGCGGTTTTCCTTTGCGCAGCCCGGTCCGGCGCCGTAAGGTGCCGGCGCGCCGGCGGTCCGGTCCGGCCGGCCCTCGAACTTGTCGCCCACGCAACCATATGAAGGCGCATGTCTGAAACTTCCTCCGCCAAGCAGCGCATCCGCCCCGTCGTCCTGTGCATCCTGGACGGTTGGGGCTACCGTAAGGAGCGTGCGGACAACGCCGTCGCCCTCGCCAACACCCCCAACTGGGACCGCCTCTCGCGGACCGTCCCCGGAGCCTTCCTCAATGCCTCGTCCGAGCACGTCGGGCTGCCCGGCGGGCAGATGGGAAATTCCGAGGTCGGCCACATGAACCTCGGGGCCGGTCGCGTCGTCATGCAGGACCTGCCGCGCATCGACGCCGCCATCGCGGACGGCTCGCTGGACGCGAATCCGGTGCTGGGCGACTTCGCCCGGGCGCTGAAGGGCAGCGGCGGCCGCTGCCACCTGGTCGGTTTGATGTCGCCCGGCGGCGTGCATTCGATGCAGCAGCACATGGCGGCGCTGGCCCGCCGGGTCGCCCGCGATGGCGTGCCGGTGGTCGTCCACGCCCTGCTCGACGGGCGCGACACCCCGCCCTCCAGCGGCCTCGGCTACCTCGAGAACTTCATGCGCGACACCAGAGACGTCGAGGGGCTGACCTTCGGCGTAGTGTCGGGACGCTATTACGCCATGGACCGCGACAAGCGCTGGGACCGCGTCTCCAAGGCCTACCGGGCTCTGGTTGACGGCGATGCCGAGGGCGGCGCCGGCGCCGACCCGCTGGCAATCGTGCGCGCCAGCTACGACAAGGGCGTGACCGACGAATTCGTGGTGCCGACGGTGGTCGAGGGCTACGCCGGCATGAAGGACGGCGACGGCCTGCTGTGCGCCAACTTCCGCGCCGACCGCGTGCGCGAGATACTGTCCGCCCTGGTGATGCCGGGCTTCGCGGGCTTCGAGCGGGCGCGCATGGTCAGGTTTGCCGCCGTGGCGGGGATGGCCGAGTACTCGACCGAGCTGAACCCCATGGTGCCCTCGCTGTTCCCGCAGATCGAGCTCACCAACATCATGGGCCAGGTCGTCAGCGACGCCGGACGAACCCAGCTGCGCATCGCCGAAACCGAGAAGTACGCCCACGTGACGTTCTTCTTCAACGGCGGGCGCGAGGAAGTCTATCCCGGCGAGGATCGCATCCTGGTGCCCTCGCCCAAGGTCGCCACCTATGACCTGCAGCCGGAGATGTCGGCCCCCGAGGTGACCGAGAAGGTGGTGGCGGCGGTGGCCTCGGCGAAGTACGATCTGATCGTCATCAACTACGCCAACGGCGACATGGTCGGCCACTCCGGGATCCTGCAGGCGGCGATCAAGGCCGCGGAGACCGTCGACGACAGCCTCGGCAAGCTTTCCGCCGCGGTGGCCGAGGCCGGCGGCGCCATGCTGGTGACCGCCGATCACGGCAATTGCGAGATGATGCGCGACCCCGAGACCGGCGAGCCGCACACCGCCCACACCACGAACAAGGTGCCGATCCTGCTGGTGCACGGGCCAGAGTGGGCAACCGGGCTGCGCGACGGCAAGCTGGCCGACGTGGGGCCAACCCTGCTTCGCCTGATGGGGTTGTCCCAGCCGGCGGAGATGACCGGCCGATCGCTCCTGATCGAAGCCGGGAACGCACGGTAGGCAAGGTGTCGACGGCCCGCCAGATCCTGGTGGCGCTGGTCGTACCGCTTCTGCTGGTATCCGTCGGTCCCGCGTCGGCCCAGACCCGCGACCCCAAGAGCGGCCTGCGCGAGATCCAGCGCGACATCGAGGCGCAGCGCGCGGCGCAGGAGTCGGCCCATCGCGAGGCAGGTGCCCTGGCTGCCGAGATCGCCGAGACGCGGGAGCGTCTGGCCGTGGTGGGTCGTGCCGTGCGCGACCTCGAGACCGAGGCGATGCGGCTGGAGCGGCGGATCACCGAGATCGAGAAGACCGAGGGCGAGCGGGTGCGGACGCTCGAACTGCAGCGCGACAAGGCGGCCACCATGGTCGGCGCCATGGTCCGGCTGGCGCGCTTCCCGCCCGAGGCGGTGATTGCCCAGCCGGTGCCCCCGGCCGACGTCGTGCGGGCGGCGATCGCGGTGCGGGCCGCGGTGCCCCTGGTACAGGAGGCCGCCGGCACTCTGCGCAGCGAAGTCGCGGATCTCGGCGCCACCCGCGCCGACCTCAAAGAGCGCCGCAAGAACCTGGGCCTGAAGCTGGCCCGCCTCGAGCGCGACCGCAAAGAGCTCGACGGCCTGCTGGCCAAGCGGCGCGACCTGCTGCGGCAGACGGCGACGCGGGAGAAGTCGGCCGAAACCCGGCTCGAAGAGCTGTCGCAACGCGCCCAGGATCTCCAGGATCTGGTCGAGCGGCTCGAGCGCGAGCGGCGCGAGCGGGCGGCCCGCGACGCGGCGGCGGCGAAAGCGCGCGCCGAAGCCGAAGCCAAGGCCCGCGCCGAGGCCCAGCGGCAGGCGCAGGAGGCCGCGGCCCAGCGGCAGGCGCAGGAGGCCGAGGCCCAGCGACAGGCCGAGGACGCGGCGCGCAAACGCGAGGAGACGCTCCGCCGCGAGGTCCGCTCGGTCGAAAGGGCCAAGGGACGACTCCTGTTTCCGGTTGCCGGACGGGTGATCGGCCTCTATGGTCAGGCCACCGGCGCGGGGTTGACGCGCAAGGGGGTCGACATCGAGGCCCGTGTCGAAGCCCAGGTGGTCGCGCCTTTCGATGGCGAGGTCGTATTCGCGGGGCCGTTTCGCGGTTATGGGCGAATCTTGATCATCGATCACGGCGAAGGCTATCATAGCCTTCTCGCGGGGCTCGATCGCATCGAAGGCTCTCCCGGCCAGCATGTGCTGGCGGGCGAACCGGTCGGACGCATGGGACGGCTTGGAGCGGGGCCTCCGATTCTCTATCTGGAGTTCCGGCGCGATGGGCAGCCGATCAACCCGTTGCCTTGGCTCGCGCGAAGCGGAGACGGAGTGAGCGGATGAAGTGGCGATTGGCGTGTGCAGCCGTTCTCAGCGGCAGCCTGTTGATTCCGGCGGCCTGGGCCCAGGACGCCGCCGAAAGCGACGGTGACACCTACAGGTACCTGAACCTGTTCGGCGACGTGTTCGAGCGCGTCAAGGCGGACTACGTCGAACAGGTCACCGACCGCGACCTGATCGAGGCGGCAATCCGCGGCATGCTGGCGGCGCTCGACCCGCACTCGTCCTATCTCGATCCCAAGAACTACCAGGACATGCAGGTCAGCACCCGCGGCGCCTTCGGCGGCCTCGGCATCGAGGTCTCGATGGAAAACGGCCTGGTCAAGGTGATCTCGCCGATCGACGACACGCCGGCCTTCCGCGCCGGCATCCAGGCCGGCGACTTCATCACCCATCTCGACGGCGAGCCGGTGCTCGGGATGACCCTGCCGGAAGCGGTCGAGAAGATGCGGGGCAAGGTCGGGACCGACCTGCGGCTGACCATCGTGCGCGCCGACCAGGAGCCGTTCGAGGTCACGCTGACGCGGGCGGTGGTCAAGATCCAGCCGGTCCGCTCCAAGGTCGAGGGCGACGTCGGCTACATCCGCATCACCCAGTTCAACGAGCATGCCGAAACGGCGGCCCGCGCCGCGCTGGAAAAATTCAACCAGGAGAAGGGCGCGGACCTCGCCGGGGTCGTGCTCGACCTGCGCAACAACCCGGGCGGCCTGCTCGACCAGGCGGTCAAGATCAGCGACCTTTTCCTCGACAAGGGCGAGATCGTCTCGACCCGATCGCGGGATCCGGAAGACACGCAGCGCTTCAACGCCCGTCCCGGCGACCTTGCCAACGGTCTGCCGATGGTGGTCCTGGTGAACGGTGGCTCCGCCTCGGCGTCGGAGATTGTCGCCGGTGCCCTGCAGGACCACCGCCGCGCCATGGTGCTGGGCACCAAGACCTTCGGCAAGGGCTCGGTCCAGACCGTGATTCCGCTGGGCGGCTACGGCGCGATGCGGCTGACGACGGCCCGCTACTTCACGCCATCGGGCCGCTCGATCCAGCAGGTCGGGGTGGATCCCGACATCGTGGTGCCCCAGGCTCGCATCGAAGTGGTCGCCGGTGTCCAGGGACGGCGCGAGGCCGACCTGCGCGGTGCCCTTCTCAACGGCGACGCCGAAGGCCGGCCGGCACCGCGTCAGGCGCCGGCTCCCGACCAGCCGGCGGAGCAGCCCGAACCCGAGGCGGCGCCCGAACCCGCCCCGGCGGCTCCGCTGACCGGAGTGGAGCTGGGCGATCCCGCCAAGGACTTCCAGCTCGCGCGGGCTCTTGACCTCCTGCGCGGCGTGGCGATGTACCGGGCTCGCGTATCCCGCTAGAATGGCGCTCGTAAGAGCGGCCGGAGACACGGGACGTGGGGCTCGCTGACAGGCTGGGGGCGCTGATGCGGCGCAAGGGCGCCCCCGACGACGAGGAGGACGAGGAGTCATCCGAGATCGAGATCGAGGATGACGCCGAGCCGGACGGCGATGACTCGCCGACCGGCGGGGAACCCGCCCCGGGCCGGCTGGCCTGGATCCGGCCGGTTGCGATTGCCGCCGCCGCCGTTGCCGTGGTGTCCGTCCTTTCGCTGGCCGTCTGGCTGCTGCCGGGGGTCGACCAGCGGGCGGGCATTCCCCGCGTAGTGATGGACGTCCCGGCGCCGGCAAAGGTGGAGAACCTGGTTGCGCAGGAGCCGGCGCGCACAACGTCGGCGCCGGCTGCGCTGACCCCGGCGGCACCCGGCAGCGCGCCGCCGGAACGCCCAGCCGGTCCCGAAACCGCCGTTGCCAGCACGCTGGTGTCGCCGGCCTCCGTCGTCGCCTTCGCCCAGCTGCCGCCGAAGCCTCCGGCGAAGCCGCTGTCCGAAGTCCCCGATCCCGCCCTGGTCGAGCAGGGACCCCAGGGCCCCTTGCCCAGGATCGACGGCAAGGGCCGTCAGCCCTGGCGGGTGTATGCGGCCCAGGCCGCCGCCCCGCAGGGATGGCCACGGGTGGGCATCCTGATCGAGGGCCTGGGCATGAGCCGGATCGAAACCGAGGCGGCGATCGACCGCCTGCCCGCCGCGGTGTCCCTGGCCTTCTCGCCGTACGCCGCCGATCTCGCCGCGTGGACCGCACGGGCGAGGCAGAACGGTCACGAGACTTTCCTGGGATTGCCGCTCGAGCCCGACCGCTTTCCGGTCCGCGATCCCGGTCCGCTGGCGCTGATGACGGCCGTCGCCGCGACCGAGAACGTGAAGCGGCTGGAGGCGGTGCTGAGCCGTGCGCCCGGCTACGTCGGGCTGACCTCGTACATGGGCGAGCGGTTCCTTGCCGCCGGCCAGCAGGTCCGGCCGCTGTTCCAGTCCCTGAAGGCCCGGGGGCTGGCGTTCATCGACGCCACCCCGGGTTCGGCCGCGGTGGTCGACAAGGCGGGCCAGGAGGTGCGGCTGCCGTTGGCGCGGGTCCGCCTGCGGCTCGATGACACGCCGTCGCGCGTCGCCGTCGATCTTCGCCTTTCCGAGCTGGAGGCGGCGGCGCGGCGCGACGGCAAGGCGCTCGGCATTGCCCAGCCCTATCCTGCGACGATGGAGCGGATCGCCCACTGGATGCGGGGCCTTGAAGCCAAAGGCATCGCCCTCGTACCGGCCACGGCGCTGCTGGAGGAAGCAAAAGGCCCATGAACAAGGAAACCCTGCCCTATCGCCCCGGTGTCGGCGCTCTCGTCTTCAACCGGCGGGGCGAGGTGTTGGTCGCCCGGCGCAACGACATCGCCAGCGAGGCCTGGCAGCTTCCCCAGGGCGGCGTCGACCCCGGCGAGGACATCCGCCATGCCGTGCTGCGCGAAGTGGAAGAGGAGCTGGGGACCGCCAAGCTGGAGGTGCTTGCGGAAAGCCACGACTGGCACACCTATGACCTTCCGGACGAGCTGATCGGCAAGGCGTTCAAGGGCCGCTATCGCGGTCAGCGGCAACGGTGGTACGCGCTGCTGTTCACCGGCAGCGATGCCGAAATCGACTGCGTCGGCGTCACCTCGCCGGAGTTCGCAGCCTGGAAGTGGGCCGCGATCGACGAGCTGCCCGGGATGGCGGTATCCTTCAAGCGACGGGTCTACGAATCGCTGGTCGCGGAGTTCAGGCCGCTGGCCGATCGTCTCGCCGGTGGCCAGCTCGGCTGACCGCGACAACGGAGCGAAACGCATGGTTTCCTGCCTCGGAAAAGGCGTCGCCGTGGTAACCGGCGCTGGGCGCCGGATCGGTCGCGCCATCGCCCTCGACCTCGCCCGCGCCGGCTGGACGGTGGCCGTCCACCACAATGCTTCCGAGGCCGATGCCGCCGCCCTGGTGCGCGAGATCGCCGACGGGGGCGGCCGCGCTGCCGCCTTCGCCGCCGGCTTCGCATCCGAGGAGGAAACCGAATCCCTGCTGCCGAGAGTGACGGCCGAGTTGGGCCCGGTCCGCTGTCTCGTCAACAACGCCTCGGTCTTCGAGTACGATGCGCCGGACACTGCGACCCGCAGCTCGTGGGACCAGCACATGCAGATCAACCTGCGAGCACCGTTCCTGCTGTCGCAGCGCTTTGCCCAGCTGCTCGGCGACGCGGAGGGCGGCAACATCATCAACATCGTCGATCAGCGGGTCTGGAAGCTGACGCCCCATTTCACGTCCTATACCTTGAGCAAGGCGGGTCTGTGGACGCTGACCCAGATTCTGGCGATGGCGTTCGCGCCGCGCATCCGCGTCAATGCCATCGGGCCCGGCCCGGTGCTGCCCAGCCTGCGGCAGACGGAGGAACAGTTCCAGCGCCAGTGGTCGCAGGTGCCGTTGCAGCGGCCGACCGCACCTGAGGAGATCGCGGCAGCGGTGCGATTCCTGATCGAGGCTCCCGCCGTCACCGGGCAGATGATCGCGCTCGACGGCGGGCAGCATCTGGGCAGCTATAAGCGTCTGCGCGCGATGGGCGAGGAATGACGGCGTTATTGCGAGGAGCGAACAGGTGACGACGAATTCGATCAGGGCGGTGCACGCGTTGCCGATCGCCGACGCACGGACCCGTCTGCGCCACGTCTTCATCCGGGACTTGGTGCTCAGCGCATCGATCGGCGTGCACAAGCGGGAACATGGCGCGCCGCAGCGGATCCGGATCAACGTCGATCTCGGAGTGCGCGAAAGCGATGGACCGATTGGTGACGAGCTGGACAATGTCGTCTGCTACGAGGAGATCGCCGCCGGCATCCGCTCCGTGGTCGCCGCCCACCACGTCAACCTGGTCGAAACGCTGGCCGAAGAGATTGCCGGCGTCTGTCTCCGCGATCTTCGCGTGCGCTCGGCGCGCATCAGGGTCGAGAAGCTTGACATTTTCGCCGACGCCGCGAGCGTCGGGGTAGAGATCGAGCGGACACGCAGCGACCTCAGGGGCGAGTGAAGGCGCCTCGGAAGAGGGGCAAGGCAAAGCCTTGAGGGGAAACGCGAACTGCGAGTTGTTCACAGGGGCGCCGACCCTAAAACGGTGTGACATTATTTTTTCCGTATCGACGACGCTGTTACGCAGGCGGAAACCCGAGTCGCAAATTTACAACAATTTCAGGACGTTATCTGGTTGCCCACTTTTTAGGCATGTTGAAGGAACGTTACAGTTTGTCTCGCTTGCCGTCGATTCGCCCGCCACTGTCAACAGAGTTTTCCACAGGTTTGGTGGATAGTCGCGGCACGCCGGCTGCTCGTCACACGCGCGGCCTTGGGGAGCCCCTCTAGGATGGGCGCGCACGATCAGGTCGAAGCGACGGCCGGCTGCGGAGTTGCGGTCATCGAGGCCCAGGTGCGGACGCTGCCGCAGTCGCCCGGCGTGTACCGGATGCTGAACGCGCAGGGCGACGTCCTCTACGTCGGCAAGGCCAAGAACCTGAAACGGCGGGTGTCCGCCTACTGCCATCCGGAACGCATCGGTGCCCGCATCCGGCGCATGGTCCAGCAGGCGGCGGCGCTGGAGGTGGTGACCACCCACACCGAGGCCGAGGCGCTGCTGCTGGAAGCGAACCTGATCAAGCGCTTCCTGCCCCGCTACAACATCCTGCTGCGCGACGACAAATCGTTCCCGTCGATCCTGGTCACCGGTGACCATCCGTTTCCGCGCGTGCTCAAGGTGCGCGGCGCGCGCGACCGCAAGGGCGCCTACTTCGGCCCCTTCGCGTCCGCCTGGGCGGTCAACGAGACCCTCACCGTGCTGCAGCGGGCGTTCCTGCTGCGTGCGTGCTCGGACGCGGTGTTCGCAGCGCGGACGCGGCCCTGCCTGCTGCACCAGATCAAGCGCTGCAGCGCGCCGTGCGTGGAGCGCATCGGCGAGGCCGACTATCGGGCCCTGGTCGAGCAGGCGCGCCGCTTCCTGTCCGGCGGCAGCCAGGAGATCCAGCAGGAGCTGGCCGGGCGCATGCAGGAGGCGAGCGAGAGGCTGGATTTCGAGGCCGCCGCCCAGTACCGGGACCGCATCCAGGCGCTGACCCGGATCCAGTCTCACCAGGGCATCAACGTCGCCGGGATCGCCAGTGCCGACGTCGTCGCCGCCCACCAGGAAGGCGGCCACACCGGGATCCAGGTGTTCTTCTTTCGCGCCGGGCGCAACTACGGCAACCGGGCCTACTTCCCCAGCCACGCCCAGGACGAGGGAGTGGCCGAGGTACTCGAGGCGTTTCTCGGCCAGTTCTACGCCAACAAGGTGCCGCCGCCGCTGGTCCTGGTCAGCCACAAGACCGAGAACCTGGAGCTGGTCGCCGATGCCCTGTCGGTGAAGGCGGAGCGGAAGGTGCGGGTCGAATGCCCGTCGCGCGGCGACAAGCACAAGCTGGTCGCGCATGCCCTTGCCAACGCCCGCGACGCCCTGGTGCGCCGCGTCGCCGAGGGGTCGTCGCAGCGGCGCCTGTTCGAGGAGCTGGCCGCAGCCCTCGATCTCGACGCGCCGCCGGAGCGGATCGAGGTCTACGACAACAGCCACGTCCAGGGCACCAACGCCGTCGGCGCGATGATCGTCGCCGGCCCCGACGGCTTCATCAAGAACGCGTACCGCAAGTTCAACATCCGCGGCATCGGCGCGACGGCCGAGGATGAGGCGCCGGCCGCCGGCGACGATCTCGCCATGATGCGCGAGGTGCTGACCCGACGGTTCTCGCGCGCTCTGCGCGAGGATCCCGAGCGGGCGCGCGGCCAGTGGCCGGACCTGGTCTTCATCGATGGCGGTGCCGGCCAGATCGATGCCGCACTGGCGGTCGTGGCCGAACTCGGCATCGCCGACCTGACCGTGGTCGGCGTCGCCAAGGGGGTCGACCGTAACGCCGGCCGCGAGCGCCTTTTTCTTCCCGGACGGGAGCCGCTCGTGCTTGATCGCCGCAGCCCGGTTCTCTACCTGATCCAGAGGCTGCGTGATGAAGCCCACCGCTTCGCGATCGGCTCGCACCGCGCGCGGCGCGGCAAGGCGCTCCGGGTCTCGGCCCTTGACGGCATTCCCGGCATCGGCGCCAAGCGCAAGAGGGCCCTGCTGCACCATTTCGGGTCCGCCCGGGCGGTGTCCGAGGCGGGCCTCGAGGATCTCGAGGCAGTGGACGGCATCGACCGCGCCATCGCGAAGAAAGTCTATGACTGGTTTCATGCGGACGTCTAGAATGCCGGCGTCGGCTACTGTTGATTGTGCGCCGCGGCGGGAGATGCTGAGACAGCTTCCCAATATCCTGACGGTTTCGCGAATCCTGGCGATCCCCTTTGTCGTCGGCGCGCTCTACATCGCGCCGCCGGTCGGCAACTGGCTGGCGCTGGCGGTGTTCGTGGCAGCCGGAGTGACCGACTACCTCGACGGCTATCTGGCCCGGATCTGGAAACAGCAGTCCGCGTTCGGGCGCTTCCTCGATCCCATCGCCGACAAGCTCCTGGTGGCGGCGCTGATCCTGATGCTGGTCGGCATCGGCCGGATCCAGGACCTCAACCTGCTCCCCGCCGTCGTCATCCTGATGCGCGAGATCCTGGTGTCCGGGCTGCGCGAGTTCCTGGCCGAGATCAAGATCGGCGTGCCGGTGACGCGCCTCGCCAAGTGGAAGACGACGATCCAGCTGATCGCTCTCGGCTTTCTCATCGTCGGCAGCGCCGGCCCCGATTTCGGCCCGGTCTCGACGACCGCGATCGGCCTCGCCGGCCTGTGGGGGGCCGCGGCCCTGACCCTGATCACCGGCTACGACTACCTGCGCGCCGGAATGCGGTATCTGGCGAGCCCCGACGGCGCCAAGAATGAAGGGCCGGTCGCCGGATCATGAAGGTGTTCGGAATCGTCGGCTGGAGCGGCAGCGGCAAGACCACCCTGGTGGAGCGGCTGATCCCTGCGCTGGTCACGATGGGGCTGCGGGTCTCGACCGTGAAGCATACCCACCACGACATCGAGATCGACCGTCCGGGCAAGGATTCCGATCGCCACCGCAAGGCAGGGGCGACCGAGGTCCTGGTCACCTCGCCGTATCGCTGGGCCCTCGTCCACGAATTGGGCGGCGCCGCCGAGCCCGAGCTGGGCGAGCTGGTGGCGCGGATGTCGCCGGTCGACCTGCTGCTGGTCGAGGGATTCAAGAGCTACCCCTTCGCCAAGCTCGAGGTTCATCGCCCGGCGCTGGGCAAGGACGGGCTGTGGAAGAGCGACCCGACCATCGTCGCGGTCGCCAGCGACGTCCCCCTGAAGGAGTTGGCGGTGCCGCGGCTCGACCTTGCGGACGCCGGCGCCATCGCCCGCTTCATCGCCCGCCATTGCGGGTTGCGGGACGGGGAGAGTGCTGATGGCTGAAGGCATCGCCGCCGGCGCCGAGGTGTTGACCGTCGAACAAGCCCTGCGCCTGCTGAAGGACCGAACGCGACCGGTGGACGGCGTCGAGGAGGTCGAGCTTACGGCCGCGCTCGGTCGCGTGCTGGCCGCCGACGTGGTCGCCGGCCTGGACGTTCCGGCCGCCGCCAACTCCGCCGTCGACGGCTTTGCCGCCTGCCACGACGACCTTGCGGCGGGCGGCGAGACCAGACTGCGCGTCGCCGGGCGGATCGTCGCCGGCCGGCCGCTCCAGGAACCGGTGGAGCGGGGCCGCGCCTACCGCATCTTCACCGGCGCGGTGCTGCCGCCCGGGCTCGACACCGTCTTCATGCAGGAGGACGTCAAGGTCGACGGCGACCACGTGCTGCTGCCCGCGACCAGACGCGGTTCCCACTGCCGGAGCGCCGGCGAGGACATCCGCGCCGGCGCTACCGCGATCCCCGCAGGGACCGTGCTGCGACCGCAGGAACTGGGCGTTGCCGCCGCTCTCGGCCACGCCGCCCTGGCCGTGCGCCGCCGCGTCAGGGTGGCGGTGTTCTCGACCGGCGACGAGGTGTTTCCGCCGGGGGCGGCGCTGCCGCCGGGCGGCATCTACGACGCCAACCGATTCTCGGTCGGCGGCATCCTGCGCTCCTGGGACTGCGCCGTCACCGATCTCGGCATCCTGCCCGACCGCCCCGCCGTGCTGAGCGAGGCCTTGTCGGAGGCCGCCGCCGGCCACGACGCGCTAGTCACCTCGGGCGGCGTCTCGGTCGGCGACGAGGATCACGTCAAGGACGTCATCGCCGAGCTGGGGGCGATCCATTTCTGGCGGCTGGCGATCAAGCCCGGACGTCCGATCGCGCTCGGCCGGGTCGGTGGCGCCGCCTTCGTCGGCCTGCCGGGCAATCCTGTCTCGGCGATGTTGACCTGCCTGCGCATCGCGCGGCCGTTGCTGCTCCGCATGGCGGGCAGGACCGCAGTCGATCCGCATCTCTACCCGGTGCGTGCCGGGTTCGCGGCCTCGAAGAAGCCGGGGCGACGGGAGTGGGTGCGCACGCGGCTGGAGGACGGGAGCGACGGCATTCCGGTAGCCCGCAAGTTCGGTGCCCAGGGCTCGGCCATGCTGTCGTCGATGACGGCGTCCGACGGCGTGGTCGAACTGCCGGAGACGTGCGCCGGCGTCACCGAGGGAGATCTCGTCCCCTTCCTCCCGTTCGCCGAGGTGTTGCGATGAAGGTGCTCTACTTCGCCTTCCTGCGCGACCGCACCGGCACCGGCGAGGAGACGGTGAACCCGCCGCCCGAGGTCCGCACCGTGGGCGAGCTGGTGGCGTGGCTGTCCACCCGCAGCCAGGGCCACGCCCGGGCGTTCGCCGAGATGGCGGCGGTGCGGGCGGCGGTGAACCAGGAGTACGCGCGGATGGACCGCGTTCTGGGGCCCGACGACGAGGTCGCCTTCTTCCCCCCGGTGACCGGCGGGAGCGGCCGGTGATCCGCATCCAGCACGAGGACTTCGACCCCGGCGCCGAGATCGCGCGCCTTGCCGCCGACGGCGCAGGGGCGGGGGGGCTGTGCCTGTTCGTCGGCCTGGTGCGCGACATGGCGGCAGGCCAGCCGATCGCCGCGATGACGCTGGAGCATTACCCCGCGATGGCCGAGCGCGAGCTTGCCCGCATCGAGGCGGAGGCGCGGTCGCGATGGCCGCTGCGAGCGGTCGCGGTGATCCACCGCTACGGGCGGCTCGAGCCGGGCGACCGCATCGTGCTGGTCGCCACCGCCGCCGATCATCGCGGCCACGCGTTCGACGCCTGCCGCTTCCTGATCGACTGGCTGAAGACCCGGGCCCCCTTCTGGAAGAAGGAGGAGACCCCTGCGGGCGAGCACTGGGTGGCGGCGCGGACGGACGACGACGAGACCGCAGCCGCCTGGGACAAGACGAGGGAGTAGGATCATCCGTTTCGCCGCCATCCTGTTCGATTTCGACGGCGTGCTCGCCGAATCCTCCGACATCAAGCTTGCCGCCTTCCGCGCCCTTTACGCGGAGTTCGGCGCTGCGGTGGCGGACCGGGCGGCGGCCTACCACGAGCGCCACGGGGGCCTGTCGCGCCTGGTCAAGATCGAGCGCGTGCACCGCGAGATCCTCGGCATCGCGCTCGACCCGGAAGCGGTCGCCGCATGGGGCGAGCGCTTCTCGGCCCTGGTCGAGGACCAGGTCTGCCGCTGCCCGTGGGTGGCGGGCTCGCGCGAGCTGCTGGAGGCGCTCGGTCGTGACGGCGTCAAGGCGTTCGTCGTTTCCGGCACCCCGCAGGAGGAAATGGAGCGGGTGGTCCGCGCCCGCGGCATGGAGCCTTACTTCGCCGGCGTCTTCGGCTCGCCGCCGCTGAAGCCGCAGAAGATCCGCGAGATCCTCGCCGAGCACCGGCTGGAGTCCTCGCGCTGCCTGTTCGTCGGCGACGCCATGACCGACTACGACGCGGCGATGGAAACCGGCCTCCACTTCGTCGGCCGCGTCATGCCCGGCCGCCAGAGCCCTTTCCCGCCCGGCACCGAAATCATCGCCGATTTCCGCGGATTCACCCTCGTAGGGCAGGCACGCTAGGGCGGGATCAGGAACTCGCCCTCTGGGTCATGCCGCTGGCAGTTCCGCTTCGCCGCCTCGCAATTGCGCACCGCGTAGCAATAGGTACAGCCGTAGGGACAGCTGTCGTAGGCGCCGATGTCCCGCGAGGCCATCTCCACATCGCTGCTGCCGTTCATCCGCATGCAGATGATCGTGTTAGGCGCATGCTGACCTTCCCCAGGATCGCCCTGTGGATGCTGGATTGGAACGGTCGCTTTGCAGAACCGGCAGAACAGCTGCCGCTGCCCGCCGCAGGCGCCAACGATCTACGGGGCCCCGCTGATCTACCGGGGCTCGCCGCGCCGGCTGAGATCGGAGCGGAGGAGGGTGATCTGCTCCCGGAGGGCGGCGATGTCGGGTGCAGGCAGCGGTCCGTCGTCACCCTCTCGAGCCTCCTGCCCGATGAAGAAGGTCGCAAAGCTGGCCGTGATGTACCCGAAGACCGCCAGGCCGTAGACCGACAAGAGGAGCGTCAGCACCCGACCTTCCGGCGTGATCGGCCAGAAAGCCGATCCCATGGTCGAGACGAGCATGGCCGTCCACCACAGGGCGTCACCATAGCTTTCGAACCCGCCCTCGATTTCGCCGGCCGGCTCGAATGTCAGCATTCCCGCCGCCCCCAAGGCGATGACTACGATCGTGGTCAGCAGGACATAGCCGAGGCCCCGCCGGTCGAGGCTGCGTCTCAATGCGTTCATGCTGCGGTTTGCCGTCCCCACGATGCGCACCAGCCGCAACCCGCGCGCGGCCCGGACCGCTCGCAGAACCCGGAAGGCGCGCACCATCCGGAATGCCGGCAGGGCCAGAGCCACGATCGTGATCACATTGTTGCGCAGGAAGACCGCCTTGTTCGGCGCGATGACGAACCGCAGTCCGAAATCGGCGATGAACACCAGCCAGATGACCGTCCCGAACACGTCGAACAGCCGGGATCCTCCCCAAACCAGTTCCGCCAGTACGAGCGCCAGCCAGCCGAAGCTCAACACCATCATCGGCACCTCGATCCACCTTTCCAGCTGATCGAGAGTGGCCCAGCGTTCTGCGTCGTCCGCGTCGACGGATCTCGGTTCCGGAGCCATTCGTCCCTCCTTGGCCGCGCGTGACATGCTCTTCATATCGTGTCAGGCGCGATCGTCGCGGCCAAAGCTTGTCCTATCCGGTGCTCGGATTATGGGCGCCGCCGTCGTTGCGGCGCTCTGGCGGCGGGGCTGAGATGTCTGTCCACCTGGGTCGACCGGCGCATCGCCCCAGAGTTTCGGCAGATGCGCCGGAGTCGCGGGCTTCCTCACCCTCCCATGTCCTTCGGATGCGGGTCCCGCCCTCGCACACCCCGCGGGCGAGGGATTTCCGGCGGGATCAGGAATTCCCCCTCGGGGTCGTGCCGCCGATAGTTTCGTTTCGCGGTCGCCTGGTCCCGTACCGCGTAGCAGTAAGCGCACCCGTGGGGGCAACTGTCGTAGGCGCCGATGTCGCGCGAGGCCCAGCAGCCGCAGGCGTCGCGGTGCGGCTTGCGCGCCACCCGGAGGGGGCGCCCGGCGAGCCCGGACAGGCGCTCCGCGTCGATGCAGGCGGCGTCGCGGACGCCCTCGACGAGAAGCTCGCGCTGGGCGCACAGCGACAGCGCCAGCCGCCGCTCCGCCGCGATGTCGCGCAGCTCGGCCAGCAGGGCCCGCTTCTCGTCCGCCTCGGGATCGCGCCAGGCGAAGCCGTGGCGGCCGGCGGCCGAGTCGAGATTGCGACGGGTCTTGCGGTAGACCTGGGCGAACGACACCACGGCCTCGTCGACAGCGCCCTCGAGCAGCGCGGCGATGCGAGAGAACGAAGCGACGATGGCGGCGGGAGGGGTGAGCGCGCTGGCCACGACGGGATCGAACCGCCACACCACGACGCGCGGACCGAAGTCGCGGGCGATGCGCCGGATCTGTTCGGCCGCGGCCTCAACCGGGATGGTCGAGGCGTCGAGCTCGCGCGGGTAACCGGTGACGGTGAACTGGACGATGAACGGAGCGTCGCGCCCGGCCACCTCGGCCAGCACCGGCAAGAACGGCCCGGCGTTGCGGGTCCAGAAGACGAATCCGTCGACATCGCCGGGCGCCAGCGAGACGGTGCCGTGCCGGCCGCCGTAGGGATTGACGACGCGGCAGAACCCGGCGCGCAGCCGGTTGGCGAACCAGCGTCCGTAGAAGGCAGGAATGTCGGTCCGATAGCTTGCGGAAATGATCACGGACGGCATGCCCCGTCGTCCTCGCCAAAATAGACCAATGAAGGCAGCGCGCGGAGTTGCGCGTGCAAAACCACCGGCATATATAAGCCGCGACCGGACGAACCCCCCCGGAAAACGTAGGTCGCCGCGGTGCCGTCGCGGGCTGCGGACAGTGCAGAAGCCATAACGAGGATAAATCATGAGCAAGGTCATCGGAATCGACCTCGGGACGACCAACTCGTGCGTCGCTTTGATGGAAGGAAAGGACGCCAAGGTCATCGAGAATTCGGAAGGCACGCGCACCACGCCTTCGATGGTCGCCTTCACCGATTCCGGCGAGCGCCTGGTGGGCCAGTCGGCAAAGCGTCAGGCGGTGACCAACCCAGAGAACACCCTGTTCGCGATCAAGCGCCTGATCGGCCGCCGCACCGATGACCCGATGGTCGCCAAGGACAAGGGCCTTGTCGCCTACAAGATCGTGGCCGGCGACAACGGCGACGCTTGGGTCGAGGCAAACGGCCGCAAGTACAGCCCGGCCGAAGTCAGCGCCTTCATCCTGCAGAAGATGAAGGAGACCGCCGAAAGCTACCTCGGCGAGAAAGTGACCCAGGCCGTCATCACGGTTCCCGCCTACTTCAACGACTCGCAGCGCCAGGCGACCAAGGACGCCGGCAAGATCGCGGGTCTCGAAGTGCTGCGCATCATCAACGAGCCGACCGCGGCCGCCCTCGCCTACGGCATGGAGAAGAAGAGCGCCGGCACGATCGCGGTCTACGATCTCGGCGGCGGCACCTTCGACATCTCGATCCTCGAGATCGGCGACGGCGTGTTCGAGGTGAAGTCGACCAACGGCGATACTTTCCTTGGCGGCGAGGACTTCGACGCCAAGATCATCGACTACCTGGCCGACGAGTTCCGCAAGGAGCAGGGGATCGACCTGCGCAAGGACCGCCTCGCCCTGCAGCGCCTGAAGGAAGCGGCCGAGAAGGCCAAGATCGAGCTGTCGAGCGCGATGCAGACCGAGGTCAACCTGCCATTCATCACCGCCGATGCATCGGGGCCGAAGCACCTCAACATCAAGATTTCGCGCTCCAAGCTGGAGGCCCTGGTCGACGACCTGATCCAGCGCACCATCGAGCCGTGCCGCAAGGCGCTCAAGGACGCGGGCGTCTCCGCCGGCCAGATCGACGAGGTGATCCTGGTCGGCGGCATGACCCGCATGCCCAAGGTTCAGCAGGTGGTGAAGGACTTCTTCGGCCGCGAGCCCCACAAGGGCGTCAACCCGGACGAGGTGGTCGCGCTGGGCGCCGCCATCCAGGGCGGCGTGCTGAAGGGCGAGGTCAAGGACGTCCTGCTCCTGGACGTCACCCCGCTGTCGCTGGGCATCGAGACCCTGGGCGGCGTGTTCACCCGGCTGATCGACCGCAACACCACGATCCCGACCCGCAAGAGCCAGGTCTTCTCGACCGCCGAGGACAGCCAGAACGCGGTCACCATCCGCGTCTTCCAGGGCGAGCGCGAGATGGCGGCGGACAACAAGCTGCTCGGCCAGTTCGACCTGGTCGGCATCCCGCCGGCGCCGCGCGGCGTGCCGCAGGTCGAGGTCACCTTCGACATCGACGCCAACGGCATCGTCCACGTCTCGGCCAAGGACAAGGCGACCGGAAAGGAGCAGCAGATCCGCATCCAGGCCTCGTCGGGCCTGTCCGATCGCGACATCGAGCGCATGGTCAAGGAGGCCGAGCAGTTCGCCGATGCCGACAAGAAGCGGCGTGCGGTGGCCGAATCCCGCAACCAGGCGGATTCGCTGATCCACTCCACCGAGAAGAACCTCAACGAGTACGGCGACAAGGTCGGCCCCGGCGACCGCCAGGGGATCGAGAACGCGATCAAGGACCTGCGCGCCGTGCTCGACGGCGAGGACGACGCGCTCATCAAGAGCCGCACCGAGGCTCTCATGCAGGCCTCGATGAAGCTCGGCGAGGCGATCTACAAGGCGAGCCAGGAGAGTCAGGCCCAGAGCCAGCCGGACGCCGCCTCGTCGGGCTCCGAGGGATCGGCCTCGTCCTCGAGCGGCCAGGCCGGTTCCGAAAAGGTCGTCGATGCCGAATTCGAGGAAGTGGATCCCGACAAGGACGCCAAGAAGTGATGCCGCGCTCGCCGCGGGGGCGGCGCGACCCGACCGTGCCCCGCGGCGGCGGACGTGTTAGTTCGTGTCGGGAGTGAGTGCGGCGATGGCCAAGGACGATTACTACCAGCGGCTGGGAGTGGCGCGCGACGCCTCGCCCGAGGAGATCAAGAAGGCCTACCGCACCCTGGCCATGAAGTTCCACCCGGACCGCAATCCGGGAAACAAGGACGCCGAGCAGAAGCTCAAGGAAATCAACGAAGCGAACGACGTCCTCAAGGATCCCCAGAAACGGGCCGCCTACGACCGCTATGGCCACGCCGCATTCGAGGCCGGCGCCGGGGCGGGTGACGGCGCCGGATACGGCGGCTTCAGCGGGTTCGGCGGCGCCAGTGGCGGCTTCGCCGACATCTTCGACGAGATGTTCGGCGACTTCATCCACGGCGGCGGGCGGCGCGGTGGCGCCGAGGCGGCCCGCCGCGGAGCCGACCTCCGCTACAACATGGAAGTCTCGCTCGAAGAGGCGTTCCAGGGCGCCAAGTCGAGCATCCGCGTCTGGACCTCGGTCGAGTGCGACGACTGCCACGGCAGCGGTGCCGCGGGCGGTGCCGCACCGGCCACCTGTCCCACCTGCCACGGCCACGGCCGGGTCCGCTCGCAGTCGGGGTTCTTCACCGTCGAGCGCACCTGTCCGACCTGCCAGGGCGCCGGCCAGGTGATCAAGGATCCCTGCCGTTCGTGCGGCGGTTCGGGTCGGGTCAAGCGCGAGAAGACGCTGGCGGTCAACATTCCGGCCGGGGTCGAGGACGGCACCCGGATCCGGCTTGCCGGCGAGGGCGAGGCCGGGTTGCGCGGCGGCCCGCCCGGCGATCTCTACATCTTCCTGTCGATCCAGCCGCACCGCATTTTCCAGCGCGACGGCGCCAACATCTTCTGCCGGGTGCCGATCCCGATGTGCACGGCGGCGCTGGGCGGAACCATCGAAGTGCCGACCATCGACGGCAGCCGCGCCCGCATCAACGTGCCCAACGGCACCCAGTCGGGGCACCAGTTCCGGCTCAAGGGCAAGGGCATGACGGTGCTGCGCAGCAATGCCCGCGGCGACATGTTCGTGCAAGTCAACGTCGAGACCCCGGTCAACCTCACCAAGCGCCAGGAGGAGCTGCTGCGCGAGTTCCAGAGCGAGTGCTCCGACGACAAGCAAAGCCCCGAGGCCGCCGGCTTCTTCGCCCGCGTCAAGGAGCTGTGGGAAGACCTCAAGGAGTGAGGTTCGCGAACTGGGCCATGGGCCTCGAGGCCCACGATGAGGACCCGGGACGCCAGAGGGCTTGAAGGCTCGCCACCTCCGACCCTATAACCCCGCGGTGGGCCGCGCGGGAGACGGACATGAAGATCGGCATCATCGGCTGCGGCGGGCGCCTGGGGCGCATGCTGGTGGCGGAGATCCTCGCCACCGACGGGTGTGACCTGGCCGGCGGGATCGAGCAGGAAGGGTCGCCGGAGATCGGCCGCGATCTGGGTGCGCTGGTCGGGCGGGACCCGGTCGGCGTCATCGTCGGCAGCGACACCGCCGCCTTGGTGGCCGGCTCCGATGCCGTGCTCGACTTCACCACGCCGGCCACCGCACTCGTCGTCGCGCCGCTGGCGGCCGCGGCGGGAGTCCCCCTGGTGTGCGGTACCACCGGGCTGGAGCCGCGCCATATCGAAACCCTGCGCCGGGCGGCCGAGAGCATCCCGGTGGTGCAATCCTCCAACATGAGCATCGGCATCAACCTTCTGCTCGGACTCGCCAAGCAGGTCGCCGCCGTGCTTGGCCCCGACTACGACATCGAGATCGTCGAGATGCACCATCGCCACAAGGTCGATGCCCCTTCGGGCACGGCGCTGGCGATCGGACGGGCTGCAGCGGAGGGACGCGGAATCGATCTCGAGAGCGCCTCGCAGCGGGTGCGCGACGGCCACACGGGGCCGCGGCGCCGCGGCGATATCGGCTTTGCCGCCCTGCGCGGCGGCGACGTCGTCGGCGACCACGCGCTGATGTTCGCCGCCGACGGCGAACGCATCGAGCTTGCCCACAAGGCATCGTCGCGCGCCATCTACGCCCGCGGCGCGGTGCGGGCCGCCTTGTGGGCGCAGGGCAAGCCTCCGGGTCTCTACAGTATGCGCGACGTGCTCGGCTTCTCCTGAACGGGGCCGGCCGGCCGGCGGGAATTCTCGCCCAGCACCATCGCCGCCTCCCAGCCGATGATCGCCGCCCGCCGCGCCGCGCCTGCTTGGTAGCGGGCGAAAACGCTGGCCTGGCGCAACGCCGGAACCACCGAATGGCACGGAATTAGAAAGGCGACGGGATTGGCATTCAGAGCGTTGCCGATCGCCCGCGCGGCGGAGGGACAACCGATCGCCTCGCCGACTTGGCCGTAGGTGGCGAGCCGCCCCAGCGGCAGGCGCAGGATCGCCTCCCACACCTTGATCTGGAAGTTGGTCCCGGTGAGATGGACTCGGAGCGGCCTCTCGCCCTCTTCGCGGGGTCCAAATGTGCGACGCGCCAACGCCCCGGTCTCCTCGGGAGCCGCCGTCAGGCGCGCCGCCGGCCAGCGCCGCGCCACCTCGGCAACCGCCTCCTCCTCGCTGCGTCCGTCGAGGAAGCTTAGCCGGCAGATGCCGCGTTCGGTGGTGGCGATGAGGACGGCCCCGAACGGGCTGTCGTGGATGCCGTAGCGGATCGTCATGCCGTCGCCCCGGGCCTTGACCTGTCCCGGAGTCGCCGCCTCGAAGGTGACGAACAGGTCGTGCAGCCGGCCGGGCCCCGAAAGCCCGGTCTCGAGCGCCGTCTCCAGCACCGATGCCGAGCCTTCGAGCATTTCGCGGGCGTGGTTCATGGTCAGGAACCCGAGGAACCGCTTCGGGCTGACCCCGGCCCAACGGGTGAAGGTGCGTTGGAAGTGGTACGGGCTGAGATGGGCCGCGTCGGCGATTTCCTCCAGCGTCGGCTGCTGCAGCCGGTGCTGGACGATGTACCGGATTGCGCGCTCCACCCGGCCATAGTCGAGGCTCAGGGTTTCGAGATCGTCCATGACCTCATCGTCTCCAGAACGGTTTGCCGGATTCGGTCCAGACATCCATTTGCGTCAGGCCGATGTCGCGGATCAGGCGGGCGTCCATCCGGGCCAGCTCGCGCCGCCACCGCACCCGGCGCACCCAGGTCTCAATGAAATCGGGGTATCGCATGCGGCTTTCTCCTCCCATCCTGGTCGGGAATCTAGAGGGAGGTTTCGGCGCGGCCCACCCGATTCTTGCTGACTTGTCGGTTGCCGGCTAGGCTGCGGCCATGAGCCCGCAAGCCGTCCACGACCTGTACGCTCGTCTCGCCGCCGCCACCCCGGAGCCGCGGACCGAGCTCGAGTTCCTCAATCCCTTCACCCTGCTGGTGGCGGTGGTGCTATCGGCGCAATCGACCGATGCCGGCGTCAACAAGGCGACCGCGTCCCTGTTCAAGGTGGCGGACACGCCGGCGAAGATGCTCGCTCTGGGGGAAGAGAGGCTTCGCGAATTCGTGAAGACGATCGGCCTCTACAACACCAAGGCCAAGAACATCATCGCGCTGAGCCGGATCCTGGCCGAGGAGCACGGCGGTGAGGTCCCGCCCGACCGCGAGGCCCTGGAGCGCCTGCCAGGGGTTGGCCGCAAGACAGCCAGCGTCGTTCTCAACGTCGCCTTCGGCGTGCCAGCGATCCCCGTCGACACCCACATCTTCCGGGTCGCCAACCGTACCGGGCTGGCGCCGGGCAAGACGCCGCTCGAGGTGGAACAGCTGCTGGAGGCGATCACGCCGGCGGAGCGGAAGATGCACGCCCATCACTGGCTGATCCTGCACGGCCGCTACGTCTGCAAAGCCCGGCGCCCCGACTGCGCGGCGTGCGTCATCCGCGGCGTCTGCGAGTACGACGCCAAGACGGCGTAGCGCCGCAGGCGGGGGCCTGCGGCGCCAGGCAAATGGCCGCCAGTCCTGCTAGTCGCGCGATGCCGCGCGGACCGCGTGCTCCATCCGGGGCTGCGGCTCCAACCGGCCGCGCGGCATGGCGCCGTGCGGTTGCGGCTGGGCGCGCGCCGCCCGACCGACCACGCGGGGCTGACGCCGCTCGGCGGGGGCGGCGAAGCGGAGCAGGGCATAGCCGGCGATTCCGGACAGGATCGAGCCCGACAGCACGCCGATCCTGAGCGCTCCGGCGTAGGCGGGGTCGACGAACGCCAAGGTGCCGATAAACAGGCTCATGGTGAAGCCGATGCCGCCGAGGATGGCGACCCCGTGCAGCTGCGCCAGGGTGGTGCCCGGAGGCAGCGAGCAGATGCCGAGCCGGGTCGAAACCCAGGCGGCGCCGAAGATGCCGATCTGCTTGCCGAAGAACAGGCCGAGCGCGATGCCCAGCGGAACCGGCTCCAGAAGCGAAGACAGGGTCAGACCGGCCAGCGACAGGCCCGCATTGGCGAAGGCGAACAGCGGCATGATGCCGAACGCGACCCAGGGTCCGAGCCTGGTCTCGAGATGGTGGAGGAGCGGCGCCTGGCCGGCTTCCGATTCCCGCATCGGGATGGTCATCGCCATCGCCACGCCGGCGATCGTCGCATGGACCCCCGACTTGAGTACGCACACCCACATCACCACGCCTACCACCAAGTACGGCAGGAACCGGGTCACGCCCAGGCGGTTGAGACCGATCAATGCGCCCAGCGCGAGCAGCGCCAGCGCGCCGGCGCCAAGCGACAGGCCGTCGGTATAGAAGAAGGCGATGATGATGATCGCGCCGAGGTCGTCGAGGACCGCCAGGGCGAGCAGGAAGACCTTGAGCGAGGTCGGAACCCGGCTCCCCAGCAGGGCCAGCGCGCCGACCGCGAAGGCGATGTCGGTGGCGGAGGGAATCGCCCAGCCGCGCATCGTCTCCGGATTGCCCCAGTTCAGGCTAAGGTAGATGAGGGCGGGAACGATCATGCCGCCAAGCGCGGCGATCCCCGGCAACGCTGCGCGCTTCCAGGACGAGAGGCGTCCCTCGACCAGCTCGCGCTTGATCTCCAATCCGACCTGGAAGAAGAAAATCGCCATCAGGCCGTCGTTGATCCACAGAAGCAACGGCTTGTTGAGGACAAACGAACCGATTTTCAGCGCGACCGGAGTGCCGAGCAGGGCCTCGTAACTCCAGGACAGCGGCGAGTTGACCAGCACGATGGCGGCGATTGCCGCCACCATCAGCGTCACGCCTCCCGCCACCTCGCTCTTGAAGAAGGATTCGCGGGCGCTGCGCCGGGGGCCTCCGCCAATTGTTTGGTTATGTTCTACTGCCGGCCCGTTCCGCATCACCCTACCCCACTCGACTGTTTCACCCGGCGGCCGTTCTCGCCCCCGCACCCTTGCCCGGCTCGGCGCCGAGGGGAGGGCCGTTGGCCATGCATCCGCGTCCGGCGGAGCCGGTGTCCATGGCGCGCTCGATGGCGGCGATCGCGTTGATCACGTAGGCGCGGAGGCGCCGGAGACGTTCGATGGTGAGCTGGTCCTTCTTGGGACGGCTTGCCGCCCGCTCGTATTGCTGCTCGAGGATCTCCCTTGCCGCCACCAGCGAGCGGTGTCGGAAAACGAGGTCGTCCCTCTCCTTCCTGGAAGCTGCCCGGTCAGTCCTTGCGACCATGTGTGAGCCCTCCTCCAGTCCGGTTCATCCGAACCCAATGTGGAACACAGGGCTTGATAGCTCCAATCGCATCTATCATAGTCTTTGTTCGTTATTTCCTATCAGGAGCCTCGCCCATGCCGTCAATCAAGCGTCTCCGGTATCTCGTGGCGATTGCGGACACGCTGCACTTCCGCCGGGCGGCTTCGATCTGCAACGTCAGCCAGCCTACCCTCAGCGGACAGCTCCACGAGCTGGAGGAACGCCTCGGCGTGCAGCTCGTCGAGCGCAGCCGCTCCCGAGTCGTGCTGACTCCGATCGGCCGCGAGATCGCCACCCGCGCCCGCAAGGTCATCGCCGACGTCAACGACATCGTCGAACTCGCCAAGTACGGCGGCGCCCCGTTCGGCGGAATCATCCGCCTGGGCGTGCTGTCGAGCGTCGGACCCTATCTGCTGCCCCACCTGCTTCCCGACCTCCACGGTGCCTACCCCTACCTGAAGCTCTATGTGCGCGAGCGGGGAAGCCGGCTCCTCCTCGAGGGTCTCGATGAGGGGGCGCTGGACGCGCTGCTGATCCCGCTGCCGGTGAGCGGAACCGATCTCACCAGCGTCGGGCTCTACCGCGAGCCGTTCGGCGTCGTCCTGCCGCACGATCATCCGCTGGCCCAGAAGTCGGCGATCGAACGCCAGGATCTCGCGGGGGAGACCGTCCTGGTGCTCGAGGCCGGTCACCGCATGGACGACCAGGTGCGCGAGCTGTGCGCCCAGCACGACGCCCGGATCTCGAGCGACTTCGAGGGGACCAGCCTCGACACCTTGCGTCTGATGATCGGGATGGGCATGGGCATCGCGTTCCTGCCCGCCCTCTACATCCGCTCGGAAACACCCAAGGACGCCAACGTCGTGGCGCGCCAGTTGAGGACGCGGCCGCCGAGCCGGGTGATCGGCCTTGTATGGCGGCGCCAGTCGGCCCGCTCTGCCGAGTTCGCGGTGCTTGCCGATCTCTTCCAGCGGACCCTGGGCGAGAAGGTTCCCGAGGTCACTCCGCTGCGCTGAGTTCGCGTTCCCTGGGCGCGGCACGCGGATCCCGCAGCTCGAACGGGGTCTCGAAGCTGCACGGCTTGACCCCCACCAGCGAACAGCCGAGACGTCCCAGCATCTTTTCGGCGCGGCTGCCGACAAGCCCGGCGAGACCTCGCCGCGGGTGGATTCCGAGCACCACGAGATCGGTGTCGTTCTCTTCCGCAAACGTTGCAAGCCCGGTCTCGGCATCGCCCTTATGGACGGCGACACGCCACTTGAGGCCGCGCAGGCCGGCGCCCGCGATCAAGGCTCGGACCGCCCTTTCGTGAGCTTTGCCGCCTTCCCGGTACAGCACCTCGAGGTGAGCATCGGCGCATTCGGAGCTGGCGGTCTCCAGCTCGCGCCCGGCGAACTCCCAGGCGCTGAAGACATCGAGACCACATCCCTCGGCCCGGGCCAGGCTGGCGGCGACGCCCAGGACCTCGCGATCGAGATCGTCCTCGGCGAACCCCGTCACCACTGCCGCGACGCGGCAGACCTGCCGCGGCGGCCGGGACTTGACCACCCATACCGGGCAGGCACAGTTGCGGACCAGCTGGCCGGCGGTGCTGCCGAAGGCCATGGTGCGCAGGCTGCGGATCCCTTCGGTAACGATCACCAGGTCGTAACGGTGACGCTCGACGGCCCGCACGATCTCGACGTGGCCGACGCCTTCAATCAGGAGCGTGCCGGTGGCGATCCCCGCCTGGCGCGCCGGTGCCGCGAGACGGCGCAGCCTGGCTTGCCGTTCCTCGCGGTAACGGCTTCGCACGGTGGCCTCCCGCTCCGCCAGCAGGTCGAGCGCGTTGCCGCCGGGGAACTGACGGAGGACTTCGCCGACGGTCAGCTTGGCGCCATGCGCCTCAGCCAGGGTCTCGGCACGGCGCAAGGCGGCTTCGGACCCGATCGAGCCGTCCTGGACGACCAGGATGTTCGTGAACCGCTTCATCGCATTGCCCTCCACTCGTCTCGACGCCGGAACACGGACCGGTGCCTGTATCTAGAGTGAAGGATTCTTCTACGTTTGGACAAATCAAACGTAGGCGCGTCTTTGATAGGATTAACCGATCAGGCGCCGGGCAGCCACTTGGCCTCGAGCAGGGCCCTCAGACAGCCTTCTTCGTCCGGTTTGCCGCCATCGCGGTTGCGCACCGCCGCGTACTCGACTCGCTGGCCCGCCGATTTGACGTCGCGGTAAAGGAACAGATCGAGGATGCAGCTGCTCGCCCGGTACTGGCGGATCTCGGCGGTCTTCTCCGCCCGCACGAACTGCGCCGGCCCGAACAGCAGCTCGACCTCGGCGTCGGACTTGCCGACCAGGCGCGCCGCCCTGAGGTCGTCCGGTGCGCCGATCGCGGCCAGGGCCGGATTATCGGGCAGCGAACGTGACGGCGGTGGCGCAGGCTCGCCGGCGGCGGGCTTCGCCTCCTCGGCGGGCGCCGAAGCCGCGGGCGTTTCCGCCCCCGAGAGCGCCGGCACGTGGCTGTAGACGGCGGGCCCCGGCGGCGGACCGCCGCCGCACCCCGCCAGGACTGCGAGCACGGCGCAGGCGGCGCCCTGGCGCACCTTCAGCATCTTCCCCCCCCCTCGCCCGATCCGGCCTAGTGCTCGGCCGGCGCCTCCTCGGGCGCCTCGGGACGCGCCGGTTCGCTCTCCTCGAGGCGGGCCACGGAGCCGGAGATGGCGCCACCCTCCTCGACCACCATGCGCCCGTAGCGGACGCTGCCGGTGATCAGGCCGTGCGACCGCACGACCAGGCGCTCGCGCACCGTCAGCTCGCCGATGAACTGGCCGTCGATGTCGGCCTCGTCAACCATGGCGTCGCCCTTGAAGATTCCTGTGTCCGCCACTTCGATGGCGCGAGCGTCGGTCAGCTTCGCCTCGACGGTGCCCTCGACGATCAGCCGGTCGCACGAAGTGATATCGCCGGACAGGCAGATGTCGCGGCCAACTGTAAGCCGCTTGGGCTCCTTCTCGTCGACGGGCCGCTTCGGCGGCAGCGCGCCCGGCAGGTCGCCGAGCCGCCGCGGCGGGATCTCGCTCTTGAAGCTGGGGACCTGCGGATTGCGCGGCGGCAAGGGCGTCGCCTTGCGGGTAAAAGGCCGCAGCGGCGGCGTCGACAGGTCGTTCTGCTGCTGCTGCTGATCCGCGGCACGGGGGGTTTCCGGCTCGCCTTCCTTCTTCTTCTCGAACATGCCTTCACATCCTCTCATCGGGCGCCGACGGGGGGCCGGCTCGGTCAAACGGGATCATGCGGCCCCGCGACGGGCGGGACCGCTCCGGCGCCAGGACTCGAACAGGTGCACCATGGCCGCCGTGGCCACAACGGGAGCAATCAGGTTCACCACCGGTACGGTCAGGAGGAATGCGGTCGCCACCCCTGCCGACAACAGGGAGGCCCGGTGGGAAGCGCGGAGCTCCCGGGCCGCGCGTGCATTCAGCCGCCGCAACGCGACGAGCTCGAAGTACTCCCGCCCCAGAAGATAGCCGTTCACGCCATAGAACACAAAAGGGAAAACCGGCGGCACGAAGAGAAACGGCAGCACCAGCAGGTTGGCGGCCAAAAGAACGCCCAGGAAGCGCAGCGAGGCGGTCACCGAGGCGGTGAAGCCGAGCCCAGGGGCGGCCGCCAGGCCGGGGTAGTGGCGCCGCTCGACGGCGTCGGCGACCCGCTCCAGGAAAAGCCCCATCACGGCGCCGAACACGGCCGGGAACAGGAACCAGGTGAGGATCAGGGTGGCGAGTCCGCCGAGGACGTCGGCGGCGGCTTCCAGCCATCCGGTCTGGAACAGCGCAGTGTGCGTCAGCAGCGCCGCCACCGCCGACCACAACAACGCGAACACGACGAGCGCCGCGCCGATGCTGATCCAGACGGTGGAACGCACCCGAGGATCGCCGAGCTGGCCCATCGCCCTGGAGAACGCTGATAGCATCTCGACACCCCCGGCCCGAAAACCCGCCCGTGTGTTTAGCCTTCCGCCCCGCCTGCCGCAAGGCTGACTGCCCCCGGCAGCAGCCCCAGCCAGGCCAGCCACGCCTCGCACAGGCCGGTCCACGCCGCCACCGGTCTTCCCTGCGCCTCATCTATGGCGAAACCATGGCCGCCCCCGGCGAAGACGTGCAGTTCGGCCGGCACGCCCACCGCAGCCAGAGCGCGATAGAGGCGAAGACTGTTCTCCGGCGGCACCCGAACGTCGTCGCCGGCTGTCACCAGGAAAGCGGGGGGCGCGTCCGCCGTGACCATGCGGTCGACCGGATAGGCGTCGTAGAGCGCCTGCTTCTCGGGCGGTGCGAGCGGCGCCTGGTCGGGATCGATCAGGCTGTCGCGGGCGTTGCCGGAGTAGGGACCGTAGCCCAGCACCAGGAATGCGGGGCGTGCGGGCAAGGTATCCGTGTCATCGATGGGTCGGGCGAGGCGGCGTCCGTGCGCGACCCCCAGCGAGGCCGCCAAGTGGGCGCCGGAGGAGAGGCCGACGGCCCCGATACGTGCGCTGTCGAGGTTCCACTCCGCGGCGCGGCGGCGCAACAGCCGCATCGCCCGCTGGGCGTCCTGGAGAGGGGCGTGGGCGCCGTGCCCCTCGCCGGGCAGGCGGTGCCTGAGCACGAAGGCGGCGACGCCGATACCGGACAACCACCGCGCCACCGCGGTGCCTTCCTTGTCCAGCATCAGGCTGGTGTAGCCACCGCCCGGGATCACCACGGCCGCCGTTCCGCTCGGTTGCGCCGGAAGGAACGGCGTCAGCGACGGCCGCCGCACGCCGCGCACGACGCGCCGCCCGGGCCCGCCCTCGAAGGTTTCGGACGGGGCGCCGGAATCCGGGGCATCATCAGGGCCCCACAGGAGAATCGTGTTGTCCATGCCCCGGTTTTGCCGCACCGGCCCTGTTCGTGCAACGCCGGTATTCCGGATTCGCAGGCGGGCCGCGCGAACGAGGGCGCTTGTGCGCACGCGGCGGGTCGCTATACTCCGCGGCCGTTCGCTCCCTGGTGAAAGGCCCCCTTATGGCGGAGACGCGGTTCGACGTCGTCGGCATCGGCAACGCGATCGTCGACGTGCTCGGTCACGCCGAGGACGCCTTCCTTGCCAGCCACGGTCTTGCCAAGGGCACGATGGCGTTGATCGACGCCGAGCAGGCCGAGCGGCTGTACAGTGCCGTGCAGCCGGTCACCCAATGCTCGGGCGGCTCGGCGGCGAACTCGATCGCGGTCCTGGCTGCTCTCGGCAGTCGCGGCGTCTTTGTCGGCAAGGTGGCCGAGGACGCCCTGGGCAACGTTTTCCGCAAGGACGTGACCGCTTGCGGCGTCGACTTCGAAACCGCGCCCCTGACCGACGGGGCCGGCACCGGGCGCTCGTTCATCCTGGTCACCCCGGATGCCGAGCGCACGATGCAGACCTACCTCGGGGCCGCCGCTGCGCTCGCGCCCACCGATATCGCCGACGACACGATCGCCGCCGCCCGGATCACCTACCTCGAGGGGTATCTGTGGGACCGCCCGGCCGCCAAGGAGGCGCTGCTGAAGGCCGCCCGCACCGCCCACGCCGCCGGCCGCAAGGTCGCTCTCAGCCTGTCGGATCGCTTCTGCGTCGCCCGCCACCATCCGGAATTCCTGGCGCTGGTACGCGAACACGTCGACATCCTGTTCGCCAACGAGGATGAAGCGAAGGCGCTGTACGGCACCGAATCTCTTGAGGAGGCCGTTGCGAGCGCACGCTCGCATTGCGAGGTCACAGCGGTGACGCGCGGCCGCAAGGGATCGCTGGTGGCCGCCGGCAGCGAGATGCACGAGGTCGCCGCCGACGAGATGGGCGGCGTGATCGACACCACCGGCGCCGGCGACGCCTACGCCGGCGGCTTCCTGCACGGCTACGCCGGCGGCGAGTCGCTGCGCCGCTGTGCCCGCATCGGCGGCATCGCCGCCGCCGAGATCATCAGCCATTTCGGGGCCCGCCCGGAAGCTTCCCTGCGGGAGCTTGTGCGGAGCAGGGTCGACTGACACATCTTCGGCCTGAGCCGTTTCGCCCGGGGCCTTCGAGGAGGGGCCGCGCTTGAACCTACGCAACATCGCCATCATCGCCCACGTCGACCACGGCAAGACCACGCTGGTCGACGCCATGTTCCGCCAGAGCGGCATCTTCCGCGCCAACCAGAAGGTGGCCGAGCGGGCGATGGATTCCAACGACCTCGAGCGCGAGCGCGGGATCACCATCCTTGCCAAATGCACCTCGATCGACTGGCACGAGCACCGCATCAACATCGTCGATACCCCCGGCCACGCCGATTTCGGCGGCGAGGTGGAGCGCATCCTCAGCATGGTCGATGGCGTGCTGCTGCTGGTCGACGCCGCCGAAGGCCCGATGCCGCAGACCAAGTTCGTCACCATGAAGGCGCTGCGCCTCGGCCTGAAGCCGATCGTCGTGATCAACAAGGTCGATCGCCCCGACGCCCGGGTCGAGGAGGTGCACGAGGAGGTGTTCGATCTCTTCGTGGCCCTCGAGGCCAGCCACGAGCAGCTCGACTTCCCGCTCCTCTACGCCTCGGGGCGCGACGGCTGGGCGAGCGAGAACTCCGGCGCCACCGGCGGCGACCTCGCGCCCCTATTCGAGCGCATCGTCGACCACGTGCCGCCGCCGGTCGCCAACCCCGACGGCGCGTTCCGCATGCTGGCCACGACGCTCGAGTACGACCCCTTCCTCGGCCGCGTGCTGACCGGCCGCATCGAATCCGGCCGCGTGCTGCACAACCAGGTCATCAAGGCCCTCGACCGCGAGGGCGCCGAGATCGAGACCACGCGGGTGATGAAGCTGTTGGCCTTCCACGGCCTGCAGCGGACCGGACTGGCCAGCGCCGACGCGGGCGACATCGTCGCCATCGCCGGCTTCCAGAAGGCCACCGTCGCCGATACCCTGTGCGCCCCGGAGGTCACCGAGCCGCTGGAGGCGGACCCGATCGACCCGCCGACCCTGACGATGACCTTCTCGATCAATGATTCCCCCCTTGGCGGCCGCGAGGGCACCAAGGTCACCTCGCGCCAGATTCGCGAGCGCCTGCTGCGCGAGTCCGAAGGCAACGTCGCGATCCGCATCTCCGAGACCGACGACAAGGACAGCTTCGAGGTGGCGGGGCGCGGCGAGCTGCAGCTCGGGGTCCTGATCGAGACCATGCGTCGCGAGGGCTACGAGCTGTCGATCAGCCGGCCGCGGGTGGTCTACCGCAACGACGAGGAGACCGGCGCGCTCTTGGAACCGATCGAGGAGGTGGTGGTCGACGTCGACGAGGCCTTTTCCGGCACCGTCGTCGACTCGATCAGCCAGCGAAAGGGCGAGCTGGTCGAGATGAAGCCCTCGGGCGGGGCCAAGGTGCGGATGAGCTTCCTGGCGCCGTCGCGCGGCCTGATCGGCTACCACGGCGATTTCCTGACCGAGACCCGCGGCACCGGCGTCATGTACCGCATCTTCCACGGCTACGGCCCGCACCGCGGCGCCGTGCCGGGACGCCGCAACGGGGTGATGATCGCCAATGGCCGCGGCACCTCGGTGCCCTATGCGCTGTGGTATCTGGAGGAGCGGGGGCCGCTGTTCATCGATTCGGGCGTCGACGTCTACGAGGGCATGATCATCGGCGAGCACAGCCGCGGCAACGACCTCATCGTCAACCCGCTGAAGACCAAGCAGCTCACCAACATCCGTGCCGCCGGCAAGGACGAGGCGGTGCGCCTGACCCCGCCGCGCAAGATGAGCCTGGAGCAGGCGATCGCCTACATCGACGACGACGAGCTGGTCGAGGTGACGCCGAAGAACATCCGGCTGCGCAAGAAGCTGCTCGATCCCAACGCGCGGAAGCGGGCGGAAAGGGCGGCGAAGGGGGACTGATGCGGCCGAGCCGTCGAAGCGGCCGCATGGTGAGCTTGTCGAACCATGAGGTCGAGACGGCTGCCCTCATCCTTCGACGGGCTCAGGATGAGGTGGGGCCTCGCGACTCCGGCTTGTGGCTCCCCCTCTCGCGCTCCCCTACGCCGCAGCCGGGGTGACGGCGGCGGCGACGACGTCGGTCTCCAGGGTGACCGCGACGGCGTGAATCACGGCGGCGATACGCGCCGCAGCCTGGATCGCCTCCTGGGAAACGCCGGCCTCGCGCAGCACCCGCTCGTGCGCCGCCACGCAGGCGCCGCAGCCGTTGACGGCAGAGACCGCCAGCGACCACAGCTCGAAATCCTTCTTGTCGACCCCGGGATTGGCGATCGCGCTCATCCGCAGGCGCGCCGGCATGGTGCGGTAGGCGTCGTTGCCGACCAGGTGCGTGAAGCGGTAGTAGATGTTGTTCATCGCCATCAGGGCGGCCGCCGTCTTGGCCGCCTCGACGGCCTTGGGCGAAAGCGCCTTGGCGGCGTCGGCGGCGATCGCCGCGATCACCTGCTGGTTGCGCGAGGCGATCGCCGACGCCAGCAGCGTGCCCCAGCGCTGCTGCTCGTCGAGGCTGGCCTCGGCGACCGCCGAAGACAGGTTGAGCTTGAGATCGCGGGCATATTCGGGGAGAGCCTTCTTCAAGGTCTCGACACTCATCGCAAACCCTTTCCACGTGCTGCAGGGGGGAAGAGGCGGCCGCGAGGGCCGCCCCCCGGATGATCAGGCCGCCTTGAGGGTTTCCTGGCCCGGCTGCCAGTTGCAGGGGCACAGCTCGTCGGTCTGCAGGGCGTCGAGGATGCGCACCACCTCCTGGGCGTTGCGGCCGACGTTCATGTCGGTCACCGAGACGAAGCGGATGATGCCGTGGGGATCGACCACGAAGGTCGCCCGCTGCGCCACGCCCTCGGCGGGGTCGAGAACGCCGCAGGCGCGGGTGAGGTCCTTACGGGTGTCGGCCAGCCAGGGATAATCGATCTTCTGCAGGTCCTCGCGGCTGCGCCGCCAGGCGACGTGCACGAACTCGGTGTCGGTGCTGACGCCGATGACCTGGGCGTCGCGATCGCGGAATTCGTCCACCAGATCGTTGAAGGCCACGATCTCGGTCGGGCAGACGAAGGTGAAATCCTTGGGCCAGAAGACATAGACCTTCCACTTGCCGGGGAAGCTCTGATCCGACATCTCCTCGAACTTCAGCTCGGTCGAGGTGGCGGCCTTGAGCGCGTAGGAGGGGAACTTGTCTCCGATGGTCAGCATTGTGATTCGTCCTTTTCCTTCTCGGTCGGTGACGGACGGCCGTTGCGGCCGCGGGGAAGCTGATGCGAAGCGGGATCTGGCCTGCCTTGCGGCTGTCGCCTGGCTGGGGGGCGCCCCACATGAAATTTAGAACCACTCCAAACGTGGCTGTGAGTACTTGATCGACAAGCTGATTTCCCCTGCAGTTTTTGCATAGCTCCCCGCAGCCACCGTATGGCTTCCCCGAGGCGGTGGGAGTCGCTCCAGCGAGGGTTCAATCGCCCTTCACAGAACTGTCACCAAGCCGTAAAAACCTGGCGGCATGATCGCCTCGCCCTGCGGATGGCCGCCGGGCGAGGGTCTTCCTGTTTCTGAGAGGAGCGCCGCAATGCTGAAGGTCGCGTCCCTGGCCGCCGGTCTGGTGGTCGCCGCCGTCTCGGCCCATGCCGAGACCCTGATGGTCTACACCTCGCAGCCCGTCGACCAGATGACTTCGGTGATCGAGCTCTTCAACAAGAGCCAGCCCGAGATCAAGGTCGAGCTGTTCCGCTCCGGCACCACCGAGATCATGAACAAGCTGCAGGCCGAGCTTGCCGCGGGCCAGCCGAAGGCGGACATCCTGCTGATCGCCGATTCGATCGCCATGACCGCGGCCAAGAACCAGGGCCTGCTGATGGCGTACCCCGAGGCGCCGGTGAAGGACTACGATCCGTCGCAGTACGACCGTGACATGACCTTCTTCGGCACCAAGCTGATCACCACCGGGATCGTCTACAACACCGGCTCCAAGCTGCCCAAGCCGTCCTCGTGGATGGACCTCCTGAAGCCCGAGGCCAAGGGCCAGGTGATCATGCCCAGCCCGCTCTACTCGGGCGCGGCGGTGATCCATGTCGGCACCCTGGCGGCGCAGAAGGAGTTCGGCTGGGGCTACTTCGAGAAGCTGGCCAAGAACGACGCCCAGGCGGCCAAGGGCAACGGCGGCGTCCGCGACGCGGTGGCGCGCGGCGAGAAGGCCTACGGCGTGATCGTCGAATACATGGCCTTCGAGCAGGCGGCCAAGGGCTCGCCGGTCGAGTTCGTCTTCCCGAAGGAGGGCGTGACCGCCATCAACCAGCCGGTCGCCATCCTGAAGGCGGCCCGCAATCCCGCCGCCGCCAAGAAGTTCGTCGACTTCCAGCTTTCCCGCGCCGCCCAGGAACAGTCGGTGACGCAGAAGTACTTCCCGCTGATGAAGGGCGTGCAGCCGCCGGCCGGCTATCCCGATCCCGCGACCCTGAAGGTGATCGAGGCCGACCCCAACCTTCTGCTCAAGGTCGACGAGGAGACCAAACGCAAGTTCGCCGACTACTTCGGCGGCTGACGTCATGAAAAGCCTGAAAAGGGGTCAGAGTCATTTTCCGCTCGCGGAGAGGTGAAGCATGCGAAAGCCTCTGAGCGGAAAATGACTCTGACCCCTTTTCAGGCGCTGGACCGGCGGGTCGGCATCGACGGCGAGAAGGTGCTTCTCGCCGTCGTCACGCTTTATGTCGTCGTCTTCGCCGCGCTGCCGCTGGCCCGCCTGCTCGCCGAGGCCTTCCTGCCCGAAGGCCGCATGAGCGGCGAGCTGGTCCTCCAGGTGCTGACCTCGCGCGCCGCCGTCAACGCCACCGTCAACACCATCGAGACGGCGGTGTGGTCGACGGTGATCTCGCTGCTCCTGGGGACGTCGGTGGCGATCCTGGTCGGCCTTACCGACGTCCGCTTCAAGCCGTCGCTGTCGTTCCTGCTGCTGATGCCGATGCTGATCCCGGCCCAGATCAGCGCGCTCTCCTGGCTCGAGCTGACGGGCCCGTCGAGCCCGGTGCTGCACGCGCTCGGCATCGCCCCGCCGTTGGGAACGCGCAATCCGCTGTATTCGCGCGAAGGCGTTATCCTGCTGATGGGCATCGAGCATGCAACGATCGTCTTTCTCTCGGTTCGCGCCGGGCTGCGGGTGCTGCCCCGCAACCTGGTGGAGGCGGCCCGCGCCGCCGGGGCGACGCCCGGCCGCATCGTGCGCGACATCGTGCTGCCGCAGCTCCGTCCGGCGATGGTCGCCGGCGGCGCCCTCGCCTTCGTCTCGTCGATCGGCAATTTCGGGATTCCCGCGCTGCTTGGCATTCCCGGCCGCTACACACTGCTCACGACCCTGATCTATCAGCGGCTCAGCGGCTTCGGCCCGCGGGTCCTGGGCGAGGTCGGGGCGCTGGCCCTGGTGCTGGCGGCGCTGGCCGCGGTCGGCCTTGCGGTCCAGGCGATCGCATTGCGCGGCCACCGCAGCGCTGCCGCCGCCGGTCCCGACGTCACACCGTTCCGCCTCGCAGCGTGGCGCCTGCCCGTCGAAGCCCTGTTGTGGGGCCTGCTGGTCCTGATCGCCATCCTGCCGCTGGTGGCACTGGCCGGCACCTCGCTGGTTCAGGCGCTGGGGGTGCCGCTGACGCCGACCACCGCCACCTTCGAGCACTACCGCTATATCCTGACCGAGTACCCGGCGACCCGGCGCGCCTTCCTCAACTCCGGCAGCCTGGCCGCCCTCGCGGCGATCGTGATCGCGCTGATCTCCCTGCCGCTCGGCCACGTCGCGTTGCGCCGGCCGAGCGCGCTGACCCGCGTCATCGACGTGATCGCCGACGCGCCTTTCGCGCTGCCCGGGATCGTGCTGTCGATCGCCTGCATCATGGTATACCTGAAGCCGCTGCCGCTGCTCGGGGTCGGCCTCTACGGCACCTACGGCATCATCCTGTTCGCCTACTTCGGCCGTTTTCTCGCCCTCGGCCTTCGTCCGACGGTCGCCGGCCTGCGCCAGATCGACCCGGCGTTGGAAGAGGCCGCCAGCATCGCCGGCGCGGGCGCGCTGCGGCGGCTCGCGACCGTGGTGCTGCCGCTTGCCGCGCCCGCGGCGATGGCCGGCGCAGTCCTGGTGTTCATGAGTGCCTTCAACGAGCTGACCGTGTCGGTGCTGCTGTGGTCGTCGGGGTACGAAACCCTTGGCGTGATCGTCTTCAACCTCTATGACGAAGGCAATGCGACCGCCGCGGCGGCGGTCGCCATGCTGTCGGTCCTGGTGACGCTGGCGATCGCCGCGGTTCTGACGTTTGCGGTGCGCCGCATGCCGAAGGGGGTCCTGCCATGGCAGGCGTAAGGTTGCGCGAGGTCACCAAGCGCTTCAAGGGTGTCGCCGCGGTCGACGGCGTCGACCTTGAGGTCGCGTCCGGCCTGTTCGTCGCCCTGCTCGGGCCCTCGGGATGCGGCAAGACGACCCTGCTGCGCCTGGTCGCAGGATTCGAGTCCCCCGATGCCGGTACGGTGGCGATCGACGACGAGGTGGTCTCGACCGCCACCTCCGTAGTGCCGCCGGAGCGGCGCCGCATCGGCATGGTGTTTCAGTCCTACGCGCTGTGGCCGCACATGAACGTGGCCGACAACGTCGGCTATGCGCTGAAGGTCAAGAGCGTGCCCGCGGCGGAGCGCAAGCGACGGGTCGCGGCGGCGCTGGCCGCGGTCGGGCTGGCCGACTACGGCCGCCGACGGCCGTCCGAGCTGTCCGGCGGCCAGCGGCAGCGGGTGGCGCTGGCCCGCTGCCTGGCGATGGAGCCGCGGGTGGTGCTGCTGGACGAGCCGCTCGCCAACCTCGACGTGCACCTGCGCGACTCGATGCAGGCCGAGTTCCGCGCCTTCCACGCGGCGACCGGGTCGACGATGATCTACGTCACCCACGACCAGGCGGAAGCGATGGCGCTCGCCGACATGGTCGCCGTCATGCACCGCGGCCGCGTCGAGCAGCTTGCCCCGCCCGCCGACCTCTACCACCGTCCGGCGACACCGATGGTGGCAGAGTTCGTCGGCCGAGGCATGGTGGTGCCGGCGCTGGTCGAGGGCTCGCCCGATGCCGGGCGCATCCGCGCCTCCGTCCTCGGCGCCGCCGTGCCGCTTCGCTGCAACGGTGCGACCAACTCGGCGCTCGCCTGCCTGCGCCCCGAGGGCCTGGAGCTGGCGGACGCCGATGCCGGCGGCTGCATTCCGGCGCGCGTCGAGACTCTGACCTTCACCGGCGCCACCACCACGGTGCACCTGCGGGTCGAGGGCACTGGCGAGGATCGGCCGCTCTACCTCCACGTCGCCGAGCACGTGCCGCCGCGGGGGAGCCGCGTCGGGGTGCGGATTCGCGACGGCTGGCTGATCCCCGGCTGAACCGCTTTTCTTTGCGTCTTTCGGCCGTTAAGGTCCCTTGCAGCCGTCATCCGGCGATGGCGGCGGAACAGGAGAGTCGCACCTGAACGACCAGAATGCGCCTTTCAGGACGACCCGTTTCTGGCGCGCCTTCCCAGCCGGCATGCGGCGGCGCTGGTGGATGTTCCGCGCCTTCGACGCCCTGGCACGGCACTGGCCGGTAACGAGGCCGCGGCACGGGCTCCTGGTCGTACGGATGGACGGCATCGGCGACATGGTGCTTTTCCGTGCCAGCCTCGACAGCTACGCCGAGACGTTCCGGGTCGCGCCTGCAGACATCACCGTGCTCGGCTGCAGGAGCTGGGAACAGATCGCCGCCGAGGCGTTCCCCGGCTACCGCGTCGTCTGCATCGACGAGCACGCGTTCGCGCGGCGCCCTTTCTACCGCTTCCGCGTCGCCTTGCAGGTGCGCCGCCTGAACCCGGCGATCACCGTCTGCGACGCCTTCTTCCGTCGCGCCCTGATGTCCGACGCGCTGGCCTGGATCGCAGGGGCGCCGCGCACCGTTATGTCGGCGCCCTACGTCAGCGATCGCACCCGTAGCGAGTACGCGTGGTACCTCAGCCAGGCTTCGCGGGTGATCGACACCGGCCGCTACCCGGCGCACGAGGTGGTGCGCCACTTCGCCTTCCTGTCGGGGATCGCCGGCCGGACCCTGGCGCCGCGGCCGCCGGTGCTGCCGTGGCGCGACCGCGAACCGCCGCTACCGGCGGGGGCCCCCTATGCGGTGCTGAACCCCGGCAGCAACGAGCCCGGCCGGCGCTGGCCGATCGCCTCCTACGTCGAGCTTGCACGCCGCCTGCTCGGCGCCGGCCTGCGGGTGGTGCTGGTCGGCTCGCCGGCACAGCGGCCGCCGGATTCGGCGCTGGCGGCGATCGCCGGGGAACCCGGATTCGTCGATCTGATCGGCCGCACCTCGCTGCCGGAACTGCTCGACCTCCTGACGCACGCGGCGCTGGTCGTCGGCAACGATTCGGGCCCGGCCCACGTGGCGATCGCGCTGGGGGCGCCGACCGCGGTGATCGTCGGCGGCGGCCACTTCGGCTGCTTCTTCCCCTATCCGGAAGGCGTCGCCCCCGCGACCGCCCGCTTCCTGTACCACGAGATGGAGTGCTACCACTGCTTCTGGCGCTGCCCGAAGCGGGCCGACCCGTGCGACCCGTTTCCCTGCGTCGCGTCGGTAGCTGTCGATGGGGTGTGGGCGGCGGCACGCGAGCTGCTGGAGATGGCGGACGCCCCGCGGCGCGCCAGGGAGAGCTGATGCCGGACAACCCGCTCTATCGGTCCTACGACCGCTTCAAGGAATACCGGCCGCCGTCCTTGGGCGAGAAGCTGAAGCGGCGCCTCGATGACGAGGTCTGGACGCCGGCCGCCTGCACCGCGGCCATGTCGTTCCTCGAGATCGGCTGCGGCACCGGCGAGTTCCTGCT
Source organism: Rhodospirillales bacterium (assembly GCA_018432935.1). Classification (GTDB taxonomy): domain Bacteria; phylum Pseudomonadota; class Alphaproteobacteria; order Rhodospirillales; family Shumkoniaceae; genus JAHDSF01. The sequence goes on from JAHDSF010000022.1 coordinate 86,082, forward strand.
CTACCTGCGGGCAAAGGGGGTCGCCGATTTCCTCGGCGTCGACCAGGATCTCGCCCTGGCCAGGGTGATGCCCGAGGAGCTGCGCGCCCACTTCGTCGCCGCCGAGGTCTCGGCGTTCCTGTCCTCGGCTGCCGGCATCCGAGGCTTCGACCGCATCGCCCTGTTCGACGTGCTCGAGCATTTCGCGCCCGAGGAGGGGATCCGGCTCCTGCAGGCGCTGGGCGAGCGGCTGAACCCTGGCGGCCGCATCATCGTCAAGGTGCCGAACGCGGAATCGCCGTGGGGCGCCCGCTACCAGCACGGCGACCTCACCCACCGCACCGCGTTGACGGCCGGCAGCCTGCGCCAGATCGCGCTGGCCTCCGGACTGGTCTGCGAGCGCGCCTATCCGCAGCGGCGCGGAGCCCCGTTCCGGATGGCCACCGACGCCGCCCTGCATTGGGCCCTGTCCAGAATCCTGCTGACCCCGCCCGAGATCTGGTCCGCCAACGTCTATGCGATCCTTCGCAAGGACGCCTGACGTCAGTATGCCGTGTACGACTTCTCTTCCAGGAAGGCAGCGCCGCACAGGAGGTTGATCCTGCGCTTGACCTCCGAACGCACGTCGTTGGTCCGGTAGACGGCGCGGGCCAGGGCCACGAACTCGGGCCCGAAATCCTGGCGCCGTTCGCAGTCGCGGATCGCGTCCTCGATCTCCCACAGCCTTTCGTTGATCGCCTTGAGCTCGGCGCCCAGGGCGTCGAGCTCCGCCGAGGCGGGGACGGCGGCGGCGCGGGCCGCGGCCAGCGTCTCCAGCTCCCGGCGCACGTTGGCCAGCTTCTCCGGGTCCGAGATGCGTTCGCTCTTGATCTGCAGGATGGTGATCTTGTCGACCAGTTCGCCGTGGGCGACGTCGATGCGGACGGTGGGGGCGGTGGCGCGGGGCATCAGGCGGCTTCCCTCTGCAGGAGACGGCGGAAGGTGGCGAGGACGGCGTCGGCATCGAGCCGGGCGACGCAGGCGAACAGATCGCCTTCGAGCGGCAGCGAGCAGTCGCCGCGGCAGCCCTGGCACGGCATCGGCACGTACAGGAACTCCACGTTCGGCGGCGTCAGCTCGGGCGGGTAGGGCACGATCTCGTCGACGTAGGCGGCGCTGGCCAGACAGAGCGTCGGCGCGCCAACCGCCACCGCCAGGTGCATCAGCGCGGTATCGGCCGAGACCACCAGCCGGGCGGCCCGCAACAGCGGCACCGCCTCGCGGAACCCCGAGCCGTCGAACCGCACCTTCGGATGCGCCAGCAGGGACGCGAAGACGGGGTTGCGCGCCGGATCGTCGGGGGCGCCGGTCACCACCGCCTGCCATCCGGCCGGCAGGGCCTCGGCCAGCGCCTCGAACAGCGCCGCCGCAGGCTGCTTGGCCGGCACCGCCGAAAACGGCTGGAACACCACCGTCGGCGCCTCCAGCGCGGCGGGCTCGGGCAGGCGCACCGCGGCCACGACCGGCAGCGGCGGGGCGTCGTCAGCGCCGTTCAGCCAGTTGGCGAAGGCGGCCCAGCGCCGGTAGATGGAGCCGCGCTCGGGGCCGCTGTCGAACACCCGGGTGAAGCGGCGCCTGTTGGCGGCCAGGGCGGCGGCGTACTTGAGCCACGTCCGCGGCGCCATCGCCGCCGTCTCGGGCGCCTGGGCGGCGAGGATCATCGATTCGTCGAGCCACGGATGGCGCAGATGGTCGGTGCTGACGACGAGCCGGAAGCTGCGCACGTAGAGATCGCGGGCGACCGCAAAGCGGTAGCCGGGGTCGCGGCGGTAGCGGGGGAAGTCGACTGCGATCACCTCGATCCCTTCGGGGAACAGGAAGGCGACCTTGGCCGAGGCCTTCGGCGTCAGCACTGCGACCGGTTCGCCCGGCGCCGCCAGCCGCAGGTACATCGGCAGGACGTGCGAGAACAGGATGCTGTCGCCCAGTCCGCCGCTGCGTACCAGCAGCACCCCCCGCGGCGCGCCCCGCGCCGCGGTCCGGCAGCGGACGCGGATCGAGCGGTCGAGAACGTCGAGCAGTCGGTTACGGGCGCTCAAGAAGGGCTGGCTCCGGCGGGCGGGTCTGCCCGGATCATACGGGTGCCCCGCGACGAGTCAACGGAACCGCGCCTGGCTTGAACGGCCTCGCCGGGTGTACTTCGTTAACCGGAATCGTGCTACCCCAGGGCCGGTCCACCGCGAGAGGCCCGACCGCATGAAGTCCTGGCGTGACGTTTTCGCCGCCTATTCCGACCGCCGGGTGCTGGCGATCCTGTTCCTCGGCCTCGCCAGCGGGCTTCCGTTTCCGCTCGCCTATTCGACGCTCTCGGTGTGGCTCGCCGAGGCCGGCACCACCAAGACCCTGATCGGGCTGTTCAGCTGGGCCGGCACCGCCTATGCCTTCAAGTTCGTATGGTCCCCGCTGGTCGACCGGGTGCCGATCCCCGGCCTGACGCGCCTCCTCGGGCAGCGCCGCGCCTGGATGCTGACCGCCCAGCTGGCGGTGATCGCGGCCATCCTCGGCCTCGGATCCACCGATCCTGCCGCCAACCTGGCGCAGACCGCGCTTTGGACGGTGATCCTGGCGGTCGCCTCGGCAACCCAGGACATCGTCATCGACGCTTACCGCATCGAGATCCTGCCCGAGGATCTGGGCGCAGGCTCGGGCGCGACCCAGGCCGGCTACCGCATCGGCATGCTGGCCGCCGGCGGCGGGGCGCTGGTGCTGGCCGACGCCGCGGGATGGTTCTGGGCCTACGCGGCGATGGCCGGCCTGATGGGGCTGGCGGTGGTTACCGTGCTCCTCAGCCCCGAGCCCCGGCGGCCGGAGCGGGCGCCGTTGCCCGCGTCCTCGGCGCCCCCGGTGCAGGCAGTGACCGTCTGGATTGCGAAGGCGGTGATCTCGCCGCTGGCCGAGTTCATGGCGCGGCCGAACTGGATCGTCGTGCTGCTGTTCATCGCCTTCTACAAGTACGGCGACGCGCTGCTGGGGGTGATGGCCAACCCGTTCTACGTCGAGATCGGCTTCTCGAAGAGCGAGATCGGCTACGTCAGCAAGTTCTACGGCACCGCGATGACGATCGTCGGCGTCGCTGCCGGAGGGATGATGGTATCGCGCTGGGGAATCGTCCGCGCCCTGCTGGTGTGCGGGGTGCTGCAGGCGGCGTCCAACCTGGTGTTCGCGCTGCAGGCGCACATCGGGCCCTCGCTGCCGATGCTGATGGTCACCATCAGCGTCGAGAACCTCACCGGCGGCATGGGCTCGGCGGCGTTCGTCGCCTACCTCTCCAGCCTCTGCAACCTTGCCTACACCGCGACCCAGTACGCGCTGGTGTCGTCGTTCATGGCGTTCTCGCGCACCTTCTTCGCCTCCGGCGGCGGCTGGCTTGCCGACCACGTCGACTGGGTCAGCTATTTCCTCCTCACCACGGCGGCGGCCGTGCCGGGGCTCTTGCTGCTTCTGTGGATGATCCGTACCTTCCCCGAAGAAAAGCAACCCAGGGAGGCATCGGGATAATGCAACGCATGTCGGTCCTCGAGGGCGACATCACCACCCTTTCCGTCGACGCCATCGTCAACGCTGCCAACGAAAGCCTGCTCGGCGGCGGCGGCGTCGACGGAGCCATCCACCGCGCGGCGGGCCCGGAGCTTCTGGCCGAGTGCCGTACTCTCGGCGGCTGCCCCACCGGGCAGGCCCGCATCACCGGCGCCTACCGGCTGCCGGCCCGCCACGTCATCCACACGGTAGGACCGGTGTGGCGGGACGGCAGTCACGGCGAGGAGGCGCTGCTGGCGAGCTGCTACCGCGAATCGCTGGTGCTGGCAGTGGCGCACCGCTTGCGCAGCGTCGCCTTCCCGGCCATCAGCACCGGCGTCTACGGGTTCCCGGCGGCGCGGGCGGCGCGGATCGCGGCTGCCTCGGTGCTGGCCGTCCTGAGGACGGGAGCGCCGCTCGATTCGGTCGTCTTCTGCTGCTTTTCCTCCGAATCGGCTCGCCTGCACGAGCGGGCGATCGCCGAGCTCAATCACCCCGACTAGACGAGGTTTCCATGCTGCGGCCGGGTCAGAAGGTCTCGATTCCATGTCAGGTGCATGGTGCACCGTTCCCCGACCAGGTGCTGGTCCGCATCGAGGCCAAGGGGCGCTACCTCGACGGCGTGATCGACCGCAAGCATCTGGTATCGCGAACCGGCCCCCTCGGCCGCATGGCGGCCGAGGTCCTGTCGGTGGACGACCGCGAGGTCGTGCTCAAGGTGCCGAAAGAGATCTCGGCCAATTTCTTCTCGCGCAGCGGCCGTTGCGTGCTCGAGCGCGCGGTCGCGGACGAGGTGATCGAGGTTCTTCCCGAGACGCCCTGACTCGCCGCTTGCGAGACGGAACGACCGCGCTACGACCGGCGCAGGCGCTTGACCAGCCCGGTGGTGCTGTGGCCCGGCACGAGGTCGACGAGCAGGAGCTCGCCGCCCGCGGCGGTCACGATGTCGGCACCCACAACCTCCTCGGGCTTGTAGTCGGCGCCCTTGACGAGGACGTCGGGCCGGATCTCCTGGATCAGGCGCAGCGGGGTGTCTTCGTCGAACACGACGACCAGGTCGACGGTGGCCAGCGAAGCCAGCACCAGCGCCCGTTCGCGCTCGCCGTTGAGGGGGCGGTCGGGGCCCTTGCCGAGCCGGCGCACCGAGGCGTCGCTGTTGAGCCCCACCACCAGGCGGTCGCAGGCGGCGCCGGCGCGGGCCAGCAGGGTGACGTGGCCGGGGTGCAGAAGATCGAAGCAGCCGTTGGTGAAGCCAACCTTGAGGCCCTTGCGGCGCCACAGGCGGATGCGGTCGAGCGCCGGCTCCAGGTCCATGAGCTTGGCCTCGGCACCGGCGGGGTCGTGCTCCTGCAGCGCCTGCAGGACGTCACCGGCATAGGCGGCGGCGGTCCCCACCTTGCCGACCACGACGCCCGCGGCGACGTTGGCCAGCGCCGCCGCCCGCGGCAGCTCGGCGCCGACCGCCAGCGCCGCCGCCAGGGTGGCGATCACGGTATCGCCGGCGCCCGAGACATCGAACACCTCGCGCGCCTCGGTGGCGAGATGGCTGACCGGTCCGCTGCCGGGCACCAGGGACATGCCGTCCTGGCCGCGGGTCGCCAGCACCGCCTCGACCCCGCAGGTCTCGATCAGGTGGCGCGCGGCGGCGACGATCTCGGCGTCGCTGGCGGCCGGCATCCGGGTCGCCTGGGCCAGCTCGTGACGGTTGGGCGTCAACAGGCTGGCGCCGCGGTAGCGGCCGTAGTCCTGTCCCTTGGGGTCGACCACCACCGGTTTGCCGAGGGCGCGGGCGGCGCTCACCAGGTCGCCGACGAGGTCGGGAGTGAGCAGGCCCTTGCCATAGTCTGACAGCACCAGCACGGCGCAGGAGTCGAGCGCCTGCAGAGCGGCCGCGCGGATCGCTGCTTGCTGCGCCGGCGCCGGGGCGGCGGTGGTTTCCCGGTCGGCGCGCAGCATCTGCTGGTTGCCGGCAACGAAACGGGTCTTGATCGCGGTCTCGCGGCCGGGCTCGATCACAAGATCCGCGGTCACGCCGGCATGGGCTTCGATCAGCGTGCGCACCTCGGCGCCGGCGGCATCGTCGCCGATCAGCGAGACGAAACGGACCCGGCCCCCGAGGGCGACGACGTTGCGGACCACGTTGCCGGCGCCCCCCAGCATGGCGTGCTCGCCTTCGACCCGCAGCACCGGGATCGGCGCCTCGGGCGAGATCCGTTCCACCCGGCCGTGGACGAAGCGGTCGAGCATGATGTCGCCGATCACCAGCACGCGGGCTCCGGCGAGCGCCTCGACCAGGGCGACCAGGGCGGAACCGTCGGTCATGCCAAGCCGAGCTCCTGCTCCACCGCGCCGCAGAGGAGATGGCCGAGGGTGATATGCATCTCCTGGATCCGGGCGGTCGTCGTCGACGGCACCACGACCAGCGGGTCGGCCAGCCCGACCATGCGTCCGCCGCCCTTGCCGGACAGACCCGCCGCCACGGCACCTGCGGCCGTCGCCGCCTTCAGGGCCCGCACGATGTTCTCGCTGTTGCCGGAGGTCGAGATTGCGATCACCACGTCGCCGGGCCTGGCGAGCGCCTCGATCTGACGCGAGAACACGTTGTCGAAACCCATGTCGTTGCCGGCCGCGGTCAGCGTCGAGGTGTCGGTGGTGAGCGCGATGGCGGCGATCGGCGCCCGATCCTTGATGAACCGGATCGTCAGCTCGGTCGCCAGGTGCTGGGCGTCGGCGGCGCTGCCGCCGTTGCCGAGAAACAGGATCTTGCCGCCTCGGCGCGCCGCCTTGACGCACGCTTCGACGAGGCGGAGGAACGGCTGCCGCACCGCCCGTTCGGTCTCCGCCAGCACCGAAGCATGCTCGGCGAACTCCGAGGAGAAATAACCGCCGACGTCCATCGCATGCACTCCGTCAATGCTTCCGCCGCAGCGGCATAGCGCCGCGCGGCGGCCGGTACAATACCGTGCGACGCAAAAGAGCGCCAGGGCAGGGCGAACGCATTCCGAATGCCCGGCTGTGAGACCCGCGGGGGCCCGTCGCAGCGGTGGCGTGGCATTGCCCCGGCGATTAGGATTCCTTTGCATAGGTTTGTGCTTTGTTAACGGTTGCGGCCTGAAAATGGGTTGTGGTCATGCTTGTGAGGGGGGAAGGCCGATGGGCTCAGTAAAGGCAAAGGGCGTGCGCCCGGGCGACAGGTTCGTCAAGGTCGGCAAGTTTGCGACGGAATGGATCGTCCAGGAACTGCTGGATTTTCCGAACCTTCCACCTCACCTTCACATCGTTGAAGCAGGCTCAACGCGGCGGGCTCTGACCTTCTCGGTCTCGGCCGTCCTGGACCGCAACCTGTTCACCCCCCTGCGCGCCGTGGCGATCGACGAGGCCCGCTGATCCGCCGCGCAGGCCCGTTCCGCGCACCCGGGAATCTGCATCCGCTGCTGGCCAACCTGGCCGGCGGCGGCTAGGATGCACGGCCTGTAAAAGGAGTTAAGCCGTGCAACTGCTGCAGCCCAATCCTCTGCGCGCCAAGCTTGCGGCCGGCGAGGTGACGACCGGCACCGCGATCTTCTCGTGGAGCCCCAACATCATGGAAGCGATGGGGCTGGCCGGGATCGATTTCGTCCGCATCGACAACGAGCACGCCTGGCGCCAGGACGATTCGTCCGAAATGCTGGTACGGGCGGCGTGGGGCGTCGGCGTGGTGCCGATCATCCGGGTCGACCGCGACGACCCGTACCTTGTGCGCAAGGCGCTGGAGATCGGCGCCGGCGGTGTCATCGTCCCCGACGTTCACGGGGTCGAAGAGGCGGAAGCGGTGGTCCGCGCCGCGAAGTTCCCGCCCCTGGGAGAGCGCGGCTTCAGCCACAACTGCTACAGCGGCGGCTGGGCCAGCGTCGACCCCGGGGCCTGGCTCGAGTGGAGCAACCGCGAGCCGCTGGTGGGGATCATGATCGAGCACCCGCTGGCGATGGAGGCGATCGACGACATCATGGCGGTCGAGGGCCTCGACTTCGTGCTGTTCGGTCCGGCAGACTTCTCGGTCACTCTCGGTCTGGGCAGGCCGCAGCCCCACGAGCCTCGGGTTGCGGCGGCGCTGGAGCGAACCATCGGCGCCGCCCGTGCCGCCGGCAAGCACGTCATGTACAACCCGGGCTTCGATCCCGGCGAGATCGCCCGCTGGCGCAACGCCGGCCTGACGATGTTCGAGCTCGGCAGCGACACCGTCATCGTCCGCACCGCCCTTGCCAAAGGTATCGCCACCGTCCGTGACAACGCCTAGCTGATTCCTCAAGCGACAGGCGTCCCTTCCGCCCGCAACCTGCGAGTCCCTGGTTCATGTTCAGCATCGAAGCCTTCCAGGCGTTCATTGCCGTGATCGGCATCGACCTCGTGCTTTCCGGCGACAACGCGGTGGTGATCGGCACCGCCGCCGCCGGCCTGCCCGCGCAGCAACGCAAGCGCGCCATCGTTCTTGGCATCGTGATCGCCGCGGTGACGCGGATCCTGTTCTCGATGGTGGCCTTCTACCTTCTCAAGGTGGTCGGGCTGCTGCTGGCGGGCGGCTTGCTGCTGGCCTGGGTGGCGTGGACCATGTGGCGCGACCTGCGGCGGCAGGCGCGCGAAGAGAAGCGGCAGGCGGCGCTGGCGCTCTCGGAGGCTCTGGAGGACGGCGCCGCGGCCGCGCCGCAGCCGGTTGTCGTGAAGTCGTTCGCCTCGGCGCTGATGGCGATCGTCATCGCCGACGTCTCGATGTCGCTCGACAATGTGCTGGCGGTTGCCGGCGCAGCACGGGATCACCTTCCGGTGCTGGTCTTCGGATTGGCGCTGTCGATCGCGCTGATGGGATTCGCCGCCAACTTCCTCGCCAAGCTGATGGAGCGCTACCGCTGGATCGCCTACGTCGGCGCGGCACTGGTCACCTATGTCGCGGTCGACATGATGTGGCGCGGCGCGGTCGAGGTCGGCCCCTACGTGCAGGCGGCAGCGGCCGCTCTCTAGTCCTGCTCGATGCGGAAGCCCAGCTTCAGCACCACCTGGTAGTGGGCGACGCTGCCGTTCTCGATATGGCCGCGCGTTTCCACCACCTCGAACCAGTCGAGGTTCTTCAACGATTTGGCGGCGGTGCGGACCGCGGTCTGGATGGCGTCCTCGATGCTGCTCGACGAGGTGCCGACGATCTCGACCTTCTTGTAGACGTTGTCTGCCATCGCGTTTCCCGTTCTTCGACTTGCCGGCGGCGCCCGACCCCCCACACATGGTAGAATGGGGCCGCAATCGCAACGCTGCCGCGGGAGGACGCGATGACCATCAGGAAGATCATCATCAGCATGGACGCGACGCAGCCGGCGGTGGTTGCCCTCGACACCGCGTTCCTCGTTGCCCGGGCGTTCGGCGCCCGGGTCGACGTTCTCAACGTTCCGACCCCGCTCGCGCTCGACATGCCCTCGGTCGGCGAGGGTGCCTCGGAGGAATCGCTGTCGATCGCCTTCCGCGAGGCGGAGCGCGCCGCCCGCGAACGGCAGGAGCGGTCGCGCGGTCTGTTCAACGACGCCTGCCGGCGGCTGGGCGTGGCGGCGGTCCCGGCCGGCGCAGCCGCGGCACCACCGGCCGCGAGCTGGGTCACGGTGGCCGGTCGGGAGGAGGACATCATCGCCCGCCGCGGCCGCCTCGCCGACCTGCTGGTGATGGCCCGCCCGACCCCCGACGCCCGCCCGGCGGCGGTCGAGTCGCTGCACGCCGCCCTGTTCGACACCGGCCGCCCGGTCCTGGTCGCGGGGAGCAGCGCCCCGCTCGACCTGCCGAAGACGGTCGCGATCGCCTGGAACGGCAGCGTCGAGGCGACCCGAGCCGCTTACGGCGCGATGCCGTTCCTCGGCCGCGCCCGCCGCGTCCTGGTGCTGACCGGCGAGAGCGCCCGCACCCGGCCCGAACGCGCCGACGAGCTGAGCCAGCTCCTGGCCCTGCACGGTTTTCCAGTCGAGGTGCGGATCTTCCCCAAGACCGCCGAGCGGCCGGTCCCGGTCGCACTCCTGGACGAGTGCCGCGACGAGGGGGTCGAGCTGATGGTGATGGGGGCGTTCAGCCGCAGCCGCTGGCGCGAGTTGATGCTGGGCGGGGTGACCCGCCACGTCCTCGCCAATGCCACGCTGCCGGTGCTGCTCGCCCGCTGAGCGGTTCCGGCCCCCTTAAAATGGGGCCGCCGCCAACCTACATGGGTCGCGAAGGATCTCCCGGGGGGGCGACGTCCTGTTCGATGGTATCCGGCCGCCGGCGCCCCCGCGGAGCCGCGAAGATCTGTTTCCCTGAGGAGTCACCATGGCTTTCGTCGTCACCGAGGACTGTATCCGCTGCAAGTACATGGACTGCGTCGAGGTGTGCCCGATCGACTGCTTCTTCGAGGGCGAGAACATGCTCGTCATCCATCCTGACGAGTGCATCAGTTGCGGCGTCTGCGTCCCGGAATGCTCGGCCAAGGCGATCCTGCCGGACGATCATCCCGAAAACGCCAAGTGGCTGGAGCATAACCGCGAGTTTTCGAAGAAGTGGCCGCGCATCACGATCCCGGGCATCCCGCCCAAGGACGGCGACGAGTACAACGGCGTCTCCGAGAAGCTGCAGAGATTCTTCTCGCCCAAGCCGGCGCCGCGCTGACCCCTATCTCTCCCGCTCGCGGCAGGACCCGGGGAACCCTTCGGTCTGCCGCAGCGCCTCGCCCATGACCATCGCGGCGGCTACCGCGACGTTGAGCGAGCGCGCCGCCGCGGCCATCGGGATCCGCAGCCGCGCCGCGGCCGCCGCGTGCACCGCCTCCGGCACCCCGGCGCTCTCGCGTCCGACCAGCAGCACGTCGGCCGCGGCGAACGCGAAGTCGGTATAGGCGGTCTCGCCGCGCGTCGTCAGCAGCACGAGCCGGTGTCCGGCCGCGGCACGCCAGCGTTCGAAGGCGGCCCAGGAGTCGTGACGGACGACGTGAGCGATATCCAGGTAGTCCATCCCCGCACGCCGCATCTGGCTGTCGCCGAACACGAAGCCGCATGGTTCGACAACATCGACCGCGACCCCGAGACAGGCGGCCAACCGGATCATGGTCCCTGCGTTCTGCGGGATGTCGGGCTCGAACAGGGCGAGACGCATCGACTCAGTCCTCGCGGCGGCGCCGCGTGCTGGCGCGGACCAGGATCTCGTACTTCAGGTCGATCACCTCGCGGCGCTTCGCGCCCGGGCCCCTGCGCCCGAGAATGGCCCGTGCCGCCTGGCGGCCCATCTCGCGGCGCGGCGACAACACGGTCGTGAGTTCCGGGGTCATCCGGGCGCCGACGTCAAGACCGTTGAAGCCGGCGATGGCAAGGCGTTGCGGAACCGGGATGCCGCGCTTCTGGCATTCGGTGATGGCGCCGAAGGCGAGCACGTCGTTGGCGAAGAACACAGCGTCGGTATCCGGCCAGCGGGCGAACAGGTCCTGTACCGCCTGGCCGCCCAGCTCGTAGCTGGACGGCTGGGGATAGCTCAGGACCCGTGCAGGCAGGCCGTGGCCGGCGAGAACCTCCTCGTAGCCGCTCCGCCTGACCCCGGCTCGGACGTCGCGCTCCATGAAGGCGCCGACGAAGGCTACGCGCCGGTAGCCCTCGTCGAGAAGGTGCGCGGTCATGTCGCGGGCGGCGGCGGCGTTGGAAAAGCCGATGTTGATCTCGACCGCATCGGAGCTGAGCTCGAACAGCTCGACCACCGTGGCCTCGGTCCTCGTCAGCAGGCGGGCGCCGAGCTCGGTGTGCTGGGTGCCCACCACCACGATGCCGGCCGGGAACCAGCCCAGGAAGGCGGAGATCAGCGCCTCTTCCCGCGCCGGGTCGTATCCGGAAGCGCCCAGCAGGATCTGGTAGCCCTCTCCCAGCAGGACGTCATTGACGCCCTCGACCAGGTCGGCGAACACCGCGTTGCGGATGCTCGGCACGATCACCGGCACGACCCGGGTGCGCTGCGACGACAGCCCACCCGCCATGTGGTTCGGCAGGTAACCCAGCTCGGCGACCGCGGCGGCAATGCGGCGGCGCAACTCGGGCGAGACCTTCTCCGGCTCGGCGAGGGCGCGGGACACCGTGATGGTGCCGACGCCGGCGCGCCGAGCGACATCGCGCATGGTGACGCGGCGGCGTTCCTTGGCGAGGTCGACAGGATCCGGCATCGGCAAACGTCCCGGTGGCGAGGTCGCACCAGAATTACCGCGTACTGGCCCTGTTGACAATGGCCCCTGGTATCGATACCGTCTGATGGTATCGATACCATCTGGGGCGTGATCATGCCGAATTCGCCGGAGTCCTTGCGCAGTTTCCGTTGGTACGGCACCGAGCACCTGCGCTCGTTCGCCCATCGCCAGCGCACCATGCAGATCGGCTTCCGCCGCAAGGATTTCGTCGGCCGGCCGGTGATCGGGATCGTCAACACCTGGAGCGAGATGAGCACCTGCCACTACCACCTTCGCGAACGGGCGGAGGAGGTGCGGCGCGGAGTGTGGCGCGCGGGCGGCTTCCCGATCGAGCTGCCGGCGATGTCGCTGGGCGAGGTGATGGTCAAGCCGTCGACCATGTTCTACCGCAACTTCCTGGCGATGGAGACCGAGGAGCTGTTGCGCAGCCACCCGGTCGACGGCGTCGTCCTGATGGGCGGCTGCGACAAGACCACGCCGGCGCTCCTGATGGGCGCCTTCTCGATGGGCCTGCCAGCGATCTTCCTGCCCGCCGGGCCGATGCTCAACGGCGTCTGGCGCGGCCAGCGCATCGGCGTCGGCACCGACAGCAAGCGCTTCTGGGACGATCTGCGCGGGGGTCGGATCACCCAGGAGGAATGGGGCGAGATCGAAGAGACCATGACCCGGGCGAACGGGACCTGCAACACCATGGGGACCGCCTCCACCATGACCTCGATCGTCGAGGCGATGGGGCTGTCGCTGCCGGGCGCGTCCTCCATTCCCGCCGTCGATTCGGCGCACCCGCGCATGGCCACCGACGTCGGCGAGCGGATCGTCGAGATGGTGTGGCAGGACCTCAAGCCCGCCGGCATCGTCACCGACGAGGCGATCGAGAACGGCATCGTCACCTGGATGGCCCTGGGCGGATCGACCAACGCCGCGGTCCATCTGGTGGCGATGGCGCGCCGGCTGGGCCGCCGGCTGAGCCTCGACGACATGGCGGCGGTCGCCCGCCGGGTTCCGGTGATCGCCGACATGATGCCGTCGGGCCGCTTCCTGATGGAGGACTTCTACTACGCCGGGGGCCTGCGGGCGCTGCTGTGGCGGATCCGCGACTTCCTCCATCTCGACGCCCCCACGGTCAGCGGGCGGCCCCTCGGCGACACCATTCGCAACGCCATGGTGCACAACGACGAGGTCATCCGGCCGCTCGACAACCCGGTCAACCACCGGCCGGCCCTGGCGGTTGTCCGCGGCAACCTGGCGCCCGACGGCGCGGTGGTGAAGCCGTCGGCCGCCTCGCCGCATCTGCTGGAGCATACCGGCCGCGCCGTGGTGTTCGACGGCTACGAAGACATGTCGGCGCGGATCGACGACGAATCCCTGGCGGTGGACGAGACCTCGGTGTTCGTCCTCCGGCACGGCGGCCCGGTCGCCGCAGGCATGCCGGAATGGGGCGACATGCAGATCCCCAAGAAGCTTCTGCGCAAAGGCGTGCGCGACATCCTCCGGGTGTCCGACGCCCGGATGAGCGGCACCCGCGACGGGACCTGCGTGCTCCACGTCGCGCCCGAGGCCGCGGTCGGGGGACCCCTGGCACTGGTCCGCGACGGCGATCCGATCCGCCTTTCCACCGCAGAGGGCCGGCTCGACCTCCTGGTGGAGGAGACCGAGATGGCGCGCCGACGCGCCGCCTGGACCGCTCCGCCGCCGAGCTACGAGCGCGGCTACGGCGCCATGTTCACCGCCCACGTCCTGCAGGCGAACGAGGGCGCCGATTTCGACTACCTGGCGCGGCCAGGCACCGTCAAAGACCCCAGCATCTATTAGGGTGAACCGTGGAAAACGCCTTCAAGAACGCGCTGTCGGACGGCCGCAACCTGGTCGGCTCGTGGAGTATGGCTGCCAGCGCCAACGTCGCCGAAGCCCTGGGATGGGTCGGCTTCGACTTCCTCACCGTCGATCTCGAGCATGCCCCCTACGGCCAGGCCGAGATGGTGGAGTGCCTGCGGGCGGTCGAGCTGACCGGCACCCTGCCGGTGGTTCGCGTCCCCGACCACGGCGCCACCACGCTGAAACGTGCCCTCGATGGCGGCGCCCGCACGCTGATGGTCCCGCAGGTGGAAAGCGCCGACGAAGCGCGGCGTATCGTCGACCTCACCCGCTATCCCCCGGTCGGGCACCGCGGTTACGCGCTGATGACCCGCGCCAGCCGCTTCACCGCGGTTGCCGATTATGCGGTCACCGCATCCGATTCGCTCTGCGTGATTGCCCAGATCGAGAGCTCCGAGGCGCTCGCGCGCTTGGAGGAAATCGCATCGGTCCCCGGCATCGACGCCCTGTTCATCGGGCCCGGCGATCTGTCGGCCAACATGGGCCACCTCGGCAACCCGGGCGCCGCTCCGGTGCAGGAGGCCGTGCAGAACTTCGCGCGCCGCTGCGCCGCCCTCGGCAAGCCCTCCGGGACGGTGTTCGGAACCCCCGCCCAGGTGGCCCGCTGCTTTGCTGACGGCTTCCGGTTCGTCGCCGTCGCGAGCGATCTCGCGTTCATGATCGGGCAGGCTCGCGCCGCGCTGGCACAGATCCGGGATTCGCTGGTCGCAGGGACGCCGGAGAGCCCGAAGGCCATGCCCCAACGCTGAAACCAAGAGGAGGAGAAACGTCATGCTCAAGACCCTGATTTCCGGCCTTGCCGCAGCCGGCCTGGTAGCCGGCAGCGCGGCAGCCGCCTTCCCCGACCATCCGGTGACGATCATCGTTCCTTTCGGTGCAGGCGGAGGCACCGACAGCGACGCCCGCGGCTTCCAGCCTCACTTCGCCGCGGCGCTGGGCGGCGCCACCGTCATTGTCAAGAACACCGACGGCGCGGCCGGGACGATCGGCGCGGCCGAGGCGGCGAAGGCCAAGCCCGACGGGTACACCCTGGGCTTCCTGCCCATCGGACCCGCAGTGATCCAGCCGCATCTGCGGCAGCTGCCGTACACCTCTGAATCCTTCATCCCGATCTGCAACATCAACTCCAACCCGGTGGTGTTGATGGCGGCCAAGGACTCGCCAATCGGCTCTCTCGAGGACATGAAGAAGACGCTGACCGCGGAACCCAACAAGTACGTCTACGGCTCGTCGGGACCGGGAACCGTTCCGCACCTGGCAATGGCGGCGGCCGAGATGGCGCTCCAGGTCAAGATGAAGCACGTGCCCCACAAGGGAACCGCCGACGCCATGAAGTCGCTTGCCGGCGGCGTCATCCACTTTTTCGCGGACGTGCCGGTGGTGATCTCCCGCTTCGAGACCAAGCCGATCGCGGTCTTCAACGATACCCGCATCCCCGGGCTCGATTCCGTCCCGACGATGAAGGAGAAGGGCTACGATCTCTCGTTCTCGGTCTGGCGCGGCCTGTTCGCCCCCAAGGGAACCCCTGAACCGGTCGTCGCGGCGCTCGAGACCGCCTGCCGCAAGGCCGCCGAATCGCCCGGCTTCAAGGAGTTCTCGGCCAAGGTCAACAACGACGTCAACTACATGGACCGCAAGGCCTTCGCGGCGTTCGTCGCCAGCGAGGTCAAGAAGAACGGCGACATCCTGAAGAGCGTCGGTCTGACGAAATAGACAGGTTTGCCGCAGCCCCCGGTCCATCCTCCTCGCGGAAGAGGGGCCGGGGGAGCCGTTCAGGGAGGAGCGCACATGAGTTCCCGGAGCCAGGCTCTTTTCGGCGGGGTGGCGCTGCTTGCCGGGATCGGCCTGCTGGCGAATTCGTTCAGTCCCCACTACGAGAGCATGGGCATCGGCGCCAGCGTCGGGCCGATGTTCTTCCCCCGCATCCTGCTCGGTCTCTGGATTGCGTTGGCGGCGCTCCTCACCATCCAGCCGCTGGCCGGCGGCACCTCCCCTTTGCCCCGGCAGCGCTTGGGCATGCTGCTCGGCCTGGTCGCTCTGGCAGGCACCGCGGCGCTGCTGATGATCCTGATCGGGTTCCTGCTCTCGAGCATCCTGTTCTGTCTCGCAACGACGCTGTTCCTGGGCTATCGCGGGCTCGCAGGCATCGTCCTCACGGGCATCGTCTTCCCGCTGGCGATCTGGTACCTCTTCCAGAAGGTACTGTTGGTCCCGCTGCCGGTTTCGCCCTGGTTCCCGGGAGTCTGAGCCATGGAGCATTTCGTATCCGCGCTGGGGCTCGTCGTCGCGGTGCCGAACGTGATCGCGATGTTCATCGGCAGCCTGCTGGGAATCATCGTCGGGGCCCTGCCCGGGTTGGGCTCGGTCGTCGGCCTGACGATCTGTTTGCCGTTCACCTTCGGCATGGACCAGATCCCGGCACTTTCGCTGCTGCTCGGCGTCTACTGCGGGTCGGTCTACGGCGGTTCGATCTCGGCCATCCTCATCAACACCCCGGGCACTCCCCAGTCGGCCGCCACCTGCTTCGACGGCTTCCCCATGGCCGAGGCAGGGAAGGCCGATCACGCCCTCGGCTGGGCCACCTCCGCCTCGGTGATCGGCGGTCTGTTTTCCTGTGTCGTCCTGATCCTGGCGGCGCCCCAGCTGGCCGCTCTGGCGCTGAAGTTCGGGCCGATCGAAACGTTCGCGCTGATCGGGATGGCGCTGACCTGCATCGCCAGCCTGTCGCGGGACAACATGGCGAAGGGGCTGCTGGCCGGCGTCGTCGGTCTGTTCTGCGCGACGGTGGGGCCGGATCCGGTCACCGGCGACATCCGCTTCGACTTCGGCTTCTTCGCCTTGGCGTCGGGGCTCGACCTGATCGCCGTCGTGGTCGGCGTCTTTGCGCTCGCCGAGGTGTTCTCGCGGGTCGCGGAGTGGAACCGGATTCCGATCCCGGCGGTCCGCAAGGCGGGCATGCGGCTGCCGACGTGGAGCGAATGGAAGCCGCGCCTGGGGGTGCTGCTGAAGTCGTGCACGATCGGCTCCGCCGTAGGCATCCTGCCCGGCACCGGCGCCGCCACCGCTGCCTTCATCTCCTACGCCGAGGCCAAGCGCTCCTCGCCCCGCCGCGACGGCATGGGCCACGGCGAGCCGGACGGGATCGTGGCCTCCGAGTCGTCCAACAATGCGGTGACCGGCGGGGCGCTGGTGCCGACGCTCGCGCTCGGCATACCCGGCGACGCCATCACCGCGGTCATGCTGTCGACCATGATCATCCACGGCATCACGCCGGGCGTGCGGCTGATGGCCGAAAACGCCGATGCCGTCTATGCCTGCTTCATCGCCCTGATCGTGATCAACCTTCTGATGGGCGTACAGGGATTCGCGGTCGCCAAGCTGTTCACTCGCATCCTCAGGACTCCCGAACCCCTGCTGCTGTCGGCGGTGGTCGTGCTGTGCCTGCTCGGCACCTGGGGCGTCCGCGGCAATCCGTTCGACCTTGTCGTGACCCTCGCCTTCGGCGTGATCGGCTACGTCATGCGGGTGTTCAGCGTGCCCGCCGCGCCTCTCGTGATCGGGCTGGTGCTCGGGCCCCAGTTCGAGATGAGCCTGCGCCAGGGCATGATCCTGACCGACGACGACTTCCTGGCGTTCTTCGTCGGCCATCCGATCGCGGTCGGTCTGTTCCTGGTCACCGCCGCGATCCTGGTGTGGCCGGTCGTCCGCGCCCCGCTCGGCCGCCTGCGGGCCCGCCGCGCAACGCCGAAGAGCCCCTGACCGCCCGGCAAGGGTTTGACGCCTCCGGTACACCGTACCATGATGCGGGCCGACGGGATGAGGGAGCGGTGCCGTGAGCGAAGGCGCCCCAGGATCGGTCTGCATCGTCGGCGGGGGCATCTCCGGCCTTGCGCTCGCGTTCTTCCTGCACCGGCGGGGCATTGCCGTCACCGTGCTCGAGGCGAAGGCCCGCCCTGGCGGCACCGTCGCCAGCGAGCGCGCCGACGGCTGGATCGTCGAAGGCGGCCCCAACTCCACCCTGCGCCGCAGCGGCATCGAGGATGCCCTTGGCCGGCTGGTCCAGGATGTCGGCCTCGGCGACCGTTTGCGCGCCGCCAATCCGCTCAGCGCCCGCCGCTTCGTGCTGCGCGGCGGACAGCTGATCCCGCTGCCGGCAACCCCGCCCGCTTTCCTGTCGACGCCCCTGTTCTCGCGCGCGACCAAGGTGCGGCTGCTGGCCGAGCCGCTGGTGGGGAGGGCGAGGGACGATGAATCGATCGCCTCGTTCGTGCGCAGACGCCTCGGCGCCGAATTCCTCGACTACGCAGTCGAGCCGTTCATCTCGGGCGTCTATGCCGGCAATCCCGAGACGCTTTCCGTGCGGGCGGCGACGCCCCGCATTCATGCCCTGGAGGCACGCTACGGATCGCTGATCCTGGGTGCCATCGCTCGCGGCCGGATCGCGCGCCAGGCCGGATCACCGCGCGGAACCATCGTCTCATTCGCCGGCGGCATGGCCGAGCTGACCGACCGCATCGCACAGGTGCTGCCCCAGGGCGCAGTCTGCACCGGCTGCAGCGTGCGCGAACTCAAGCCCCTGGAGGGCGGCGGCTGGAGCGTCGCCTGGAACGGCGGCGAAGCGGAGTTCGGCCGAGTGGTGATCGCCACGCCCGCCGATGAGGCGGCTGCCCTGCTGAGGCCGCTTGCCCCGGCGGCGGCGCAGGCCCTGGAGGCGATCCCCTATGCGCCGGTCGCCTCGGTGGCGCTCGGCTACCGTCGCGGCGAGGTCGCCCATCCCCTCGACGGCTTCGGCTTCCTGGCGCCGCGGCGCGAGGGGCTGCGCACCCTGGGCGCCCTGTTTTCCAGCAGCCTGTTCGCTGGGCGCGCCCCCGCCGGCCACGTCCTCCTCACCGCCTTCATCGGCGGCATGACCGACCCCGCGGCCGAGGCGCTGCCGGAGGACGAGCTGATCGCCATCGTCACCTCCGAGCTCGGCCGGCTGCTGGGCATCAGCGGCACGCCGGTGCTGGCGCGCGTCCATCGCTGGCCGCGCGCCATCCCGCAGTACACGCTGGGGCATCTCGATCGTATCGCCGACGTCGACCAGGCGCTCGCCGCGTTTCCGAACCTCTCCTGCGTCGCCAACTGGCGAGGGGGGGTGGCCCTCGCCGACTGCGTGCGCAACGCTGAAACCGCCGCGGCTGCCGCCCGGAAGTCTCGGTAATCCGGTTGCGATTTCAACAATATGGCAAAGGCCGCCCAGGACGCCGGCACCGCCTCGCGCCAGATGCTGGAGGCCGCGACCGTGCTCTCGTCCGAGGCCCAGAACCTGCGCCAGGGCGTCGACGGCTTCGTCGCCTCGGTGCGGACGGGCTGAATCCCGCGGCTACTCGGCCGCTTCGGTAGTCACCGTCTCGCCGGGGGCGATCGCCTGCAGCAGGCGGGAACGGATGTCCTTCAGCTTGTCTTCGTGCTCGACTTTCAGGCCGAACACGTCCTTGACGTAGAAGACGTCGACCACCCGCTCGCCGTAGGTGGTGATGTAGGCCCGGGTGATCTGCAGGCTGAGTTCGGTCAGCACCGAGGTGACGTCGAACAGGAAGCCCAGGCGATCCTTACCGTTGATCTCGATCACCGTGTGGTGGTCGCTGATCTTGTTGTCGACCAGCACCCGCGGCGGCACCGAGAACAGCTCGGTCCGCTGCCACGACGGCTGGCGGCGCGCCGCCTCCAGGGCCGGCTTGCAGCGCAGGCGGCCGCACAGCGCGTCGGCGATGCGGACGTGCATCCGTTCCAGACGATCGGGCGTGTCGAAGGCGCTGCCGTCGGCGTCCTGGATCCAGAACACGTCGAGCGCCATGCCCGTCGACAGCGTGACGATACGTGCGTTCACGATCGAGGCCCCGGACAACGCCATCGCGCCTGCGATCTGCGAAAACAGACCGGCGTGGTCCGGCGTGTAGACGGTGATCTCGGTGACGTCGTTGTTCTTGTCGATGCGGGTCTCGACGTGCAGCGTCTTGCCGTCCCGCTCGGCCGCCCGGATCAGCTCGGCATGCCGGACGTGGGTCTCGGCATCGAACGCCAGCCAATAATCCGGATACCCGCGGGCGAGGTGGGCGTCGATCTCGCCGGCCGGCCAACCGGCAAGACGACGCCGCAGCTCTTCCTGGGCGCCACGCACGCGCACCGCACGCCGCTCCGCCGGGACGCCCCCGGTCATCACCTCGTTGGCGCGGATGTAGAGCTCGCGCAGCAGCGTCGCCTTCCAGTTATTCCAGACCGTGGGCGCCACCGCCCGGATGTCGGCGACGGTGAGAATGAGCAGCAGCCGCAACCTTTCCGGCGACTGCACGAGGTCGACGAAATCCTGGATCGTCTTCGGCTCGTCGAGGTCGCGGCGAAACGCGGTGTGGCTCATGTCGAGATGGTGCAGCACCAGCCAGGCGACGGTGTCGGTCTCCCACTCGCCGAGGCCGAAGCGACGGCACAGCCGCTTGGCGATCCGCGCCCCGATCACGGAATGGTCGCCGCCCCGGCCCTTGGCGATGTCGTGGCACAGCACGGCGAGGTAGAGAACGCGCCGCGATTGGATCTCCCGCACCGCATCCGAGGCCATCGGGTGATCCTCGGACAGCTCGCCGCGCTCGATGCGCTCGACGAAGCCGAGCGCCCGGATCGTGTGCTCGTCGGTGGTGTAGACGTGGTACATGTCGTACTGCATCTGCGCCACCACGCGGGCGAAGTCGGGGATGAACGCCCCGAATACCCCGGCCTCGTTCATGCGCCGGAGCGTCATTTCGGTTTCCTTCCCGGCGGTCAGCATGTCGAGGAACAGCTTGTTCGCCTCGGGGTCGGCGCGCAGTTTGCGGTCGATCAGGCGCAGGCTGCGGTGGACCAGCCGCAGGGCCTCGGGGTGGATGTCCAGATCGTGGCGCTGCGCCTCGTAGAACAGCCGCAACAGGCCGATCGGGGCGCGGCGGAAGGCGTCGTCCTTCTCGACCGTGAGGCGCTCGCCGTCGATGCGGAAGCCGGCCACGCTGCGGCGCAGGAACGGCAGGTTGGAAAGCCGGAACCGGCGCTTGCGGTGCTGCTCCTCGAGCACCGCGCAGAAGATCCGGGTCAGGTCGCCGACGTCCTTGGCGATCAGGAAATAGTGCTTCATGAAGCGCTCGAGCCCGCTCGCCCCGGCATGGTCACGGTAGCCCATGCGGGCGGCGATCTGGCCCTGACGATCGAGGGTAAGCCGCTCCTCGGCGCGGCCGGTCAGGTAATGCAGGTGGCAGCGCACGGTCCACAGGAAGTTGCGCGCCTTGGCGAAGCGGTTGGCGTCGGCCGCGGTCAGCACGCCCTTGTCGACCAGCGCCCGCAGGTCTTCGACGCCGTAGAGGTAGCGGGCCAGCCAGTGCAGCGTCTGCAGATCCCGCAGGCCGCCCTTGCCCTCCTTGACGTTGGGTTCCAGCAGGTAGCGGGCGTCGCCCATCCGTTCGTGGCGGGCGTCGCGCTCGGCCAGCTTGGCTTCGACGAAATAGGCGCCGGTGTCGCTGACCACGTCCTGGCGGAAGCGGCGCTGGAATTCCTTGAACAGCTCCTCGTCGCCCCACAGCCAGCGGGCGTCGAGCAGGCACGAGCGGATGGTCAGGTCATCGCGGGCAAGGCGGACGCAGTCGTCGACCGAGCGCGTTGCGTGGCCGACCTTCAGCTTGAGGTCCCACAGCAGGTACAGCATGAACTCGACGATCTGCTCGCAGCGCGGGGTCTGCTTGTAGGGCTGCAGGAACAGGAGATCGACGTCGGAGCACGGCGCCATCTCGTAGCGTCCGTAGCCGCCGGTGGCGGCGATCGTCACCTGCTCGCCCGCGGTCGGATTGGCAACCGGGTAGACGTGAACGGTCGCGAAGTCGTAGATGCAGCGTACGAGCTGGTCGATCAGATAGCAGTTGGCGGCGACGATCTCGGCCCCCGGCACCGCCCGCTCCTCGAACCGCTCCCGGATCTCGGTGCGTCCTCTGGCGAGGGCCCCCTTGAGGATCTCGCGAACCTGGGCCTGGATTTTCGGGGAATAGCCGGACCAGCCGGTGAGCTGGTCGAGCTCGGCGGCGATTTCGCGGCGGTTGACGACGTCACGCGGCTGGCGGATGCGATCCATCCGGTCTCCCTCGGGGCTGCGCGTGCTATATTTAGCCTGGAAACGGCATTCCGCACAGGACGATGTGGAGATCATGGCCGCCCATTGCCTGATCATCGTCGACGTTCAGCGCGGCTTCATCAACCGCTCGACCGCCCATGTCCCGGCCGCGGTCGAGGCTTTGCAGCACCGTTTCGCCCACGTTATCGCGCTCCGCTTCGTCAACCCGGCAGGCTCCTTCCACCGCCGGCTGATCGGCTGGACTCGCTGCGCCCCCGGCAGCGAGGAGACCGAGTTCGCCTTCGCGCCGCGCGCCGATGCCCTGAAGGTCGAAAAGACGACCTACTCCGCCTTCACCCCGACGGTGCGATCGGAGTTGCGCCGGATCGGCGCCGCCGAGGTCCATCTGTGCGGCATCGCCACCGACGGCTGCGTGCTGAAGACCGCCGTCGACCTGTTCGAGGCCGGCATCGTGCCGATCGTCCTCGCCGATGCCTGCGCCAGCCACGGCGGCCCGGAATGCCATGATGCCGGGCTCCTGCTGCTGCGCAGGTTCATCGGCGTGCAGCAGATCGTGCGCGAGTTCTAGACCGGCCCGCTCCCCCGACCGCCGACCCCAGGTCTCCGACCTCGGGTTTGAGAGATGGTCGACGACGGCCGAAAAGAGGCCCCTCTGGAAGACTCCCAGGATCGGTCAGATCACGTGCTACCTGGATCGGTCACATCATGTGCTACGGACAGCGGCGTCTCGCGACGGCTTGACGGACATTTTATGATATAACATACTCCCAACTTGTCCGATGAGTCGTCAAGTCGTTGTGGGGCGGCTCGGCGGGCGCCGGCGGAGGACCGGGGGAACCGTGGGGCCGATCAAGAAGCCCAGAGTGTCCGAGAGCGTCGTCGATGCGATCAAGAAGATGATCGTCGACGACGGATTCGCGCCCGGCGACAAGTTCTATTCGGAGAACGAGCTCACCGCCAAGCTCGAGGTCAGCCGTTCCTCGATCCGCGAAGCGGTGCGGATCCTGGAGGTCACCGGCCAGCTCTCGGTCCGGCAGGGCAAGGGCATTTTCATCGTCAATGCCGATGCCCTCTCGTTCGACGCCTTCGCCGACTGGCTCCGGGTCAACGACCAGTCGCTCCAGGAGCATTTCGAGGTCCGCCTCATCATCGAGCCCCAGACCGCCCGTCTTGCCGCGCTCGGCGCATCCGCCGACGACATCCTCCAGCTGGAGGGCGTGCATGCGGCGTTCGTGCGCAACGCAAGGCTCGGGCTCACCGCGGAAACCATCCAGTGCGACCGCGACTTCCACGAGCTTCTGGCCAAGGCGTCGCACAACCGGATGCTGTTCGCCCTGACCCGGACGATGACGACGACCCTGCTCGACGACTGGATCTCCAGCTTTCATACCCCCGGCCGCATGGAAAAGACGGTCGCCGAGCACGGCCACATTCTGGAAACGGTCAAGTCCGGCGATGCCGACGCGGCCATGGAGCACATGACCGCGCACCTGCGTAACGCCATCCGCGACATCAAGGCATCCTCTGCCCGCTGAAAGCCATGCTGTACATCACGACCCTCGTCGAGAACTCCCCCGGAGAGCACAAGAGCCTCGTCAACGAGCATGGACTGTGCTTCCACGTCGACTGCAACGGCCAGCGCCTGTTGTTCGACGTCGGCCAGACCGACGCCCTGCTCCGCAACGCCGCCAAGCTGCGCATCGATTTGAGCGGGGTGAGCCGCGTCGTGCTCAGCCACGGCCATTACGACCACACCGGCGGGCTGCGTTTCCTGACCGCGCGGGCCTCGGGGTTCACGCTGTTCACCGGGCAGGGCTTCTTCGACGACAAGTACGGCGAGATGGGCGCCGCGCACGAGTTCCTGGGCAACGACTTCGACGCCCGGTGGCTTGCCGACAACGGCATCGCCCACACCGTGCTCGACGAGCCCGTGCGCGAGCTGGCCCCCGGCCTTCATGCGCTGACGAGTTTCCCCCGTGTCCACCGCGACGAGGTGGTGAACCCGCGCTTCAAGCTGCGTGTGAACGGCGCTTTCGTTCAGGACTCATTCGCCGACGAGGTGATGCTGGCCGTCGACACGCCGAAGGGGCTGGTCGCCATCCTCGGCTGCTCGCATCCGGGGGTGAAGAACATGCTGGACGCCGCGACCGCGCGTCTCGGCAGGCCGATCCACGCGGTGATCGGCGGCACCCACCTGGTGGAGGCGCCGCCCGCGAGCCTGGCCCTTACGATCGAATACCTCACCCAGAAGGAAATCCAAGTCATAGGCGTGTCCCACTGCACGGGGGCCGCCGCGATGGAGCGTCTGAACGCGTTCGGCGGCAGATACTTCCACAACCGGACTGGAACCGCCCTGGTCATCGACTAGGACGGCCACGAAGAGGCTTGCCGGGGGGAATCCCGGCGGGAAGGCTTTTGGACCACGAAGACAGGAGGAAATGCACAATGTTGACGCGCAAGAAGTTTCTTGGTCTGACAGCGACGGCGCTGGCAGCCCCGATGGTAATCTCGTCGACGGCGCGGGCCGCCGACAAGGTGATCACCTGGAAGTCCTCGGGGCACGGCCCCGCGTCGGACCCGTCGCAGATCTATCACGACAAGTGCTGCAACGCGATCACCAAGGCCTCCGGCGGCCGCCTGGTGGTCAAGCCCTTCGTCGGCGGCTCGATCGTGCCCGCCTACAAGGAACTGGATGCGGTCGACCAGAACGTGCTCCAGTTCTGCTACACCTGCCCGATGTACAACCTGGACAAGTGGAAGGCCGCTGGCCTCATCAGCTCGCGTCCGGGCGCACTGCCGGGCGAGGCGTTGCGCAGCTGGTTCGATTTCGCCGGCGGCGCCGACCTCATGAACAAGATGATGGAGGGCTACAACGTCATGACCTTCCCCGGCGCCCTGTCGCCGCTGCCGGAGGAGGTTTTCTTCCATTCCAAGGTCAAGCTCGAAGGCATGCAGAGCATCAAGGGGCTGAAGGCCCGCTGCATGGGCGACGGCGGCGAGATCCTGAAGCGGATGGGCGCGGCCACCGTCATCATCCCCGGCGGCGAGCTGTTCGAGGCGATGCAGCGCGGCACCATCGACGCCTTCGAGTACTCGACGCTGGCCTCCAACTGGACCATGCACTTCAACGAGGTCGCCAAGTACGTCTACCTGTCCTCGACCCGGGCGCCCAGCGACCCGCAGGTGTTCTACGTCAACAAGGACGCTTGGGCCAAGCTGCCCGACGACCTCAAGGAACTCGTCCAGGCCGTGGTTGCCAAGTACACCCAGGACCAGCACGAGTACCTGGTGGCCGAGTCCCTGAAGGCGGTCGAGAAGTTCAAGGCGGCCGGCAACGAGGTGCTGCGGGTGCCGAAGGACATCGACGAGGCCCTGTTGGCCGAGGCCGACAAGTTCTATGCCGAGAAGTCGAAGAGCGAGAAGCCGATCTTCAAGGAGATCTATGAATCCATGAAGAACTTCGGCATCGCCTACGCCGCCGTGAAGTAGCTTAGCCGGAACAAGCCTGGCGGCAAGGAGGACGCATGTCCATCATACTGAAACTGCCAAGATACATCGACCGTCTGAGCGAAGCCTCGGGAGCTTTCGGAAAATGGTTTGCTGTCGTCCTTGTCGCCGTCGGCTCGTATGAAACGATCTCGAGACACTTCTTCGGGGCGCCGACCATCTGGGCCTACGACTCGCTGTGCATGGCGGGCGGCGTGGTCTACCTGCTCGGCGCCTCCTACACCTACCTGAAGGATTCCCACATCCGCGTCGATATCCTGTACAGCCGCCTTCCGCCCAGGTGGCAGGCCGGCCTGAACATCGTCTGCGCCCTGCTCTTCTTCTTTCCGCTGATCGGCGTCCTGCTCAAGGAGGCGATCTCGTGGGCCATCCGCGCCTGGAGGATCGACGAGGTCATGTTCAACAGCTTCTGGTATCCCCCGGCGGCACCCTACCGGACGCTGGTCGCGGTCGGTCTGCTGCTGCTCGTGCTACAGGGCGTGGCGAGGCTGATCAGGGACGTGAACCTTCTGATGGGAGGGCGCGACCTTGATTGAGTTCAGCCCCGAAACCGTTGCCGTCCTCATGCTGGGCGGCGTGTTCGTGCTGGTTCTGACCGGATTTCCGATCGCCTTCGTGATCGGCAGCGTCGCCTTTTTCGTCGGCATCCTTCAGTTCGGCACCAACGCCACCTTCCACATCCTCTACGGCCGCTTCTACGATCTGTCTCTCAACTATCCGTACCTGGCGGTGCCGCTGTTCACCTTCATGGGCGTCATCCTGCAGCACTCCGGGATCACCAAGGACCTTTACCAGAGCCTTTACGAGGCGCTGGGCAGGCTCAAGGGCGGGCTGCTGCTGGTCACCATCATCTTCGGCACCATCCTGGCCGCCTGCCTCGGCGTGATCGCCGCATCGGTGACGATCCTGACCCTGATCGCGCTGTCGCCGATGGTCCAGCGCGGTTACGACAAGTCGCTGGCCGCCGGCACCATCGTCGCCACCGGCACTCTGGGGATCCTGATCCCGCCCAGCATCATGCTGGTGGTCTACGGTCCGCAGGCCGGCATCTCGATCGGCCAGATGTTCATGGGCGCGGTGTTCCCCGGCCTCATCCTGTCGGCCCTCTACATGGCCTACGTGACGATCCGCTGCCGGATCAACCCGGCCCTGGGACCGGCCATCCCCGCCGATCAGATGACCCCCTTCAGCGCCGACAAGCTGATCGGCCTGCTGAAGGCGCTGGTACCGCCGGTCGCCCTGATGATCGCAGTCCTGGGCACCATCTTCCTCGGCATCGCCCCACCCACAGAGGCGGCCGCGGTCGGCTGCCTGGCCTCGGTCCTGCTGGCGGTGTTCTACGGCAAGTTCAGCTGGGGCCTCATCAAGCAGGCCTCGATCGAGACCCTGCGCGTCAGCGCGTTCGTGGTGATGATCGCCGCCCTCTGCTACGCCTTCGTCGGCATCTTCATGAACGCCGGCTCGGGCGACGTCGTGGGCGAGATGATCAAGTCGGTGCCGGGCGGCCGGTGGGCCTCGTTCGCCATGATCATGGCGATCGTGTTCGCCCTCGGCATGTTCATCGAATGGATCGGCATCGTCTTCATCATCGTCCCGATCTTCTCGCCCATCCTCGAGGAACTCGGGTTCGATCCCCTGTGGGCGGGCATGATGATCTGCATCAACCTGCAGATGGCGTTCCAGACCCCGCCGATGGCGATGTCGATCTTCGTACTCAAGGGCACCGCACCCAAGGAGATCGGCCTGACCATGGCCGAGATCATCAAGGGCGTCATCCCCTTCGTCACCATCATCGCCTTCGCCCTGGTGCTGTTCACCGTGTTTCCGGGGATCATCACCTGGCTGCCGGAGCAGATGCTCGCTACGGCGAAATAGGACCGCCGCAACTCCAGGCGTGTGGCGCCGGCGGCCGCGAGGCCGCCGGCGCCGTCGTTTCAGCGGAGATGCTGCACCACCTCGAAGCCTTCGAAGTGGGGGCGGTCGAGGTACAACTGCCGGTTCTGCCCCGCCTGGGCGTGCGCCGCCCGAAAGGCGTTCGAGGTCGTCCATGCCTCGAAGGCCGCCAGCGATTCCCACACGGTATGCGAAGCGAACAGGGTGAAGCTCTCGGTCTCGGGACCGCGCAGCAGATGGAACTCGACGAAGCCGGGCACGCCGGACAGGTGGCTGTCGCGCTGCTTCCACATCCGCTCGAACTCATCCTCCGAGCCGCGGCGGATCTGGAATCGGTTCATGGCGATATACATGGCACCCCCTCATCGGTTGCGGCTTCGCATATGTGGGCGCACCGGGGGGACCGAAAGGCCCCGTCGTGCGACCGGACGGAGAGCTGCCGACAGACATCTGATGTCCTATATGTTGACATCTGCTGTATTGCTCCTTAAGAGGGTAGGGTACCTGCGTTCTGCAAATTCTGGATTTTCCCCACCTCGGGCATCAGCAGGAGGTTCCCATGTTCAGGAAGATGTTCGCCGCCACGGCAGCGGCCGCCCTGGTCCTCGGAGCGGCAAGCGCAGCCCTTTCCGCCGACAAGGCCTACAAGTTGAAGCTGGGGCACACCGGCGCCCCCAACCACCATTATCAGGACATCTGCAAGATGTTCGCCGACAAGGTCAAAGACGCGACCAAGGGCGGCGTTCAGATCGCTGTCTTTCCGGCCGACCAGCTCGGCAAGCAGGTCGAATCGGTGGAAGGCACGATGGTCGGGACCCACGACATGGTCCTCACCTCCGATACCGTGCTCTCCAACTGGGTGCCCGACATGGGGATCCTGAACCTGCCCTTCATCTTCGCGTCGATGGAGGATGCCCGGACCATCCTCGACGGGGCGGTCGGGGCCAAGCTTTCCGCGCAGCTGGAGCCGCACGGCGCCGTGGTGATCGGCTGGTGGGACAACGGCATGCGCCACATCACCAACAGCAAACGCCCGATCAACGCCCCCGCCGATCTCAAGGGCATCAAGATCCGCGTCCCCGAAGGCGAAGTCTTCGTCGAGACCTTCCGGGCGCTGGGCGCCGGCCCGACCGTCATTTCGTTCGGCGAGCTATACTCGGCCTTGCAGCTGGGCATCGTCGACGCCCAGGAGAACCCGCCGGCACACATCCTGACCCAGAAGTTCTACGAGGTGCAGAAGTACGTGTCGCGGACCGGGCACATCCACCTGTCTTCGCCCCTGATCATGAACAAGAAGCTGCTGGACGGCATGCCCAAGGCGTACCACGACGCCATCCTCGGCATCGCCCGCGAACTCGGCCCCGTGCATACCAGGATGGTCGAGGATCTCGAGAAGAAGCAGTGGGAAGAAGTGGCCGCCAAGGGGATGAAGATCAACGACGTCGACAAGAAGCCTTTCCAGGAGGCGGTGCGGCCGGTGTACGACAAGTTCAAGGGCAAGCTCAACGGCAAGATCATCGACGAGATCGTAGCCACTCTGAAGAAGTAGGGCGGACTGCCCGCACGCGGGCGGCAGGCCCCGGGGCGGGCGCCGCGATCCGACGCCCGCCCCCCGGGGCATCCGGGGGGCTCGTTTCTGGGAGGGATTGATGAAGGTCCTCGATGTCCTGAACCGCATCGTCCAGGCCCTGGCGGCCGCCTTCCTGGCGGTCATGACGGTGCTGGTGCTGATCCAGGTCTTCTTCCGCTATGCCCTGGGGGATCCGCTGGGCTCGCCCCAGGAGCTCTCGATCTACTGCATGGCCTGGGTCATCATGCTCGGCGCGAGCGCCGCCGTTCGCCACGACACCCACATCAGCGTCACCTTCGTCGTCGCCAGAATGCCGCCGCCGCTGCGCAGGCTGGCCCGCTGGGTCAATCAGGCGCTGGTTGTCACGTTCTTTGCGATCCTGGCCTGGCAGGGCTGGCTGCTGACCACGCGCGCGATGCTGCAGATGTCACCCACGACCGGGATTCCCGTGGGTTGGATCGTACTGGCGATTCCGCTCTGCAGCGTGATCTCGATCGCCTACGTCGTGGACCAGATCGCACGCGAATCCCGCAAGGACCGGAACGGCCCGGGCTGACGCCGCCGAAATCCGATCGGCGCATCCGCCGGAACCACAGGGGGCAACCGACATGGTTCTCATACTGTTCGCGTGCTTCTTCCTCTTTCTCCTGCTCGGGGTGCCGATCGTCATCGCCCTGGGCATCGCCTCGCTGGTCTCGCTGTCCGTGGGCAGCGACATTCCCTTCCTGATCCTGCCCCAGAAGATCTTCAATGGCATGAACAGCTTCCCGTTCATGGCGATCCCGCTGTTCCTGCTCGCCGGCAACATCATGGCCGAGGCCAAGATCTCGGACAAACTGGTCGGGCTTGCCGCGGTGATCGTGGGCCGCTTTCCGGGCGGCCTCGCCCACATGGCGGTGGGGGCATCGGCCTTTTTCGGGGCGATTTCGGGATCGGCCCCGGCGACCACCGCGGCGATCGGCGCGGTCGTCATCCCGCCGATGGCCAAGCGCGGCTACGATCCCGCCTATTCGGCTGCGGTGGTGGCCTCCTCCGGCGCCCTCGGCCTGATCATCCCGCCCAGCCTGACGATGGTGATCTTCGGCGTCATGGCAGGGGCGTCGATCGGCAAGCTGTTCCTCTGCGGGATCGTGCCCGGCGCGATGCTGGCCGCCGCGCTGATCGCCGCCAACTACATCATCGCCCGCCGCCGCGGCTTCGCCCGCGAGGCCCCGTTCACCCGGCGCGAGGCCTGGGTCGTGGTCAAGGACAGCCTGGTTGCCCTGATGATGCCTCTGCTGATCCTGGGCGGCATCTATTCCGGAGCCTTCACGGCGACGGAATCGGCGGCGGTCGCCTGCCTCTACGGCCTCATCGTCGGGTTCTTCTTCTATCGGACCCTGTCCCTGCGGTCGCTGGCCACGATCCTGAAGACGACGGCCGAGAACGCAGCCCTGGTGATGTTCCTGATGGGCACCGCCAATCTGTTCGGATACATCATCACGGCCGAGCAGGTGCCCCAGGATTTCGCGGCCTTCGTCCTCGGCTTCACCGATGACGTGCGGATCGTGATGCTGCTCGTGCTGGTCCTGCTGCTGGTCGTCGGCACCTTCCTCGACAACGTCGCCGCCCTGGTCCTGCTGGTTCCCACCCTGATGGGCATCGTCAGTGCCTTGAACATCGACCCCGTCTATTTCGGCGTCTTCACGATCATCGCGCTCGCGGTCGGACAGATCACGCCGCCGGTCGGCCTCAATCTGTTCATCGCTGCGAACATCGCCAAGCAGCCGGTCGAGCCGGTGGCCGCGGAAGCCCTGCCGTACATCGCAGTCTACGTGCTGATGCTTCTGCTCTTCATCCCCTTCCCGGGGCTGCTGACCCTTTTCAACTGAACGATGCGATCCGGACAATGAACAAGAAAATCGTGGTATTCACTACGGGCGGTACAATTGCCAGCGTCGAGAATGCCGAGACCGGCCTCTTCTCGTCGGGCGTCATGCCGGGAGAGGCGCTGCTGGGAATGTGCGAGTTGAGGGTTCCGGCAACCCTCGACGTCCGCTCGGTGTTCCAGGTGCCCAGCAACGCCATGTCCTTCGCCAACCTGATGGTCCTGCGCGATGCCATCCTGCAGGCATTGGAGGACGACTCGGTGGCCGGGGTCGTCGTCACCCACGGGACGGACACCCTCGAGGAGACCTCGTACTTCCTGCACCTGACCATCCGCGACCCGCGCCCAATCGTCGTCACGGGATCGCAGCGCACGCCGACCGAGGCGGGGACCGATTCGTTCACCAACATTCGTCACGCGATCCTTGCCGCTGCCGCACCGGAGTGCCGGAACATGGGGACCCTGGTCGTCTTCAACGAAGGCATCTACGCGGCCCGGCACGTGCGGAAGGTGCACGCCTTCAACCCCCACGCCTTCACGGCGTTCGGCTTCGGGCAGCTCGGTTATGTCGATCGCAACGATGTCCGAATCCTGCAGCGGCCGGTCGAGGAGCCGGCCTTCCGGCCGTCGGGCCTGCCGCCGCGGATCGAGATCGTGAAGGTTTCACTCGACTCCGACGGGCTGTTCGTCGATTGCGCGGTGGACAACGGGGCGCGGGGAATTATTCTGG
This sequence comes from Rhodospirillales bacterium, assembly GCA_018432935.1. Classification (GTDB taxonomy): domain Bacteria; phylum Pseudomonadota; class Alphaproteobacteria; order Rhodospirillales; family Shumkoniaceae; genus JAHDSF01. The sequence goes on from JAHDSF010000022.1 coordinate 117,386, forward strand.
AGGGCGTCGGCAGGGGCCATGTGACGCCGGCCTGTGCGCCTTCGGTCGGGCGAGCTGTCGCGCGCGGCGTCCACGTCGTCATCACGACGGCATGCGAGGAGGGACGGGTGTACCCCGTTTACGATTTCAGCGGCGGCGTCATGGACCTCGAGACGCGCGGCGCCATCCGCGGGGGCGACCACAGCAGCCGCAAGGCGCGAATCAAGCTGGCGGTTCTTCTGGCCGCCGGAATCGATGACCGTGCAGCGATCGGCCGGGCCTTCGCGGCGTAAGACGGGGGACATCATGCCGAAACCCCCATGCAGCAGCTCCCTGAGCGTCCCGGTCAACCGGGGCTCGGTGGTCGTGCTCGTCATGGAGCGGGTCAAGCAGGCCTTGATACGCGGCGAGCTCAAGCCCGGCGACTTCCTCCCCTCCGAGGCCGAGCTCACGCGAAGCCTGGGGGTGGGCAAATCGAGCGTCCGCGAAGCCATCAAGATGTTGCAGGCGATGGGCATCGTCGAGGTGCGGAGGGGCCAGGGGACGGTCGTCCGCGACCAGCCGGGAGAGAACGCGCTCAACACCCTGGTCTACCAGCTGACGCTGGCCCGGGGCGTGACCCAGGACGTGCTCGATTTCCGCCTGATGTTCGAGCCCGCCTACACCGTATTGGCCATGCACCGGGCCACCAAGCAGGACTACCGTGCCATCCAGGCGACCATCGAACGGTTGGAGGAGGCCCTGCAGGACAAGGTGCAGAGCGCCCGCCATGATGTCGCCTTCCACCGCGCGATCCTTCATGCGGCCCGCAATCCCATGGTGGTCCGGATCGGCGAAACCATGCTCGAGATGTTCGAGGCGGCGATCGAGACCTCGATGCGAACGCTGCCGGAGGTCGCCCTCAAGGATCACAAGCAGATCTTCGCTGCCTTCCGCGCCAAGGACGAGGCCGCGGTGAGGAAGGCCATCGCCGAAAGCTCGCAGAGCTGGGAGCGCTGCCTGACCTACACCGAGTAGGGGCGCGTTTCCATGTCTTATGATCCCGGTCGCCGGGAGGGCTCGCTCCCATCGCCGGCTGCGCGGAAGGGAAGGACAACCGAGAAGCGGCTTCCCTGGCCGAGGACGCTCTCGACCGAGAGCCGTCCGCCCATCGCTTCGACCAGCTGCTTGGTGATCGTCAGCCCGAGGCCGGAGCCGCCGTACTTGGCATGCGCCGACTTGCCCGCCTGAACGAAGCTCTCGAAGATCTGCTGCTGCTGCTCCTCGGCGATCCCGATCCCGGTGTCGATGACCTCGAACCGAACGTCCGGCCCGTTGCAGCGCACCGCCAGGGTGACCGAGCCCGCGGGAGTGAACTTGATGGCGTTGCCGATCAGGTTGGTGAGCACCTGCCGGAGCCGGCCGGCGTCGCCGACGACCTTCTCCGGCAGCGTCTCGTCCAGCTCCAGCGAGAACTCCAGCCCGCTGTCGGCCGCCATGGCGCGCAGCGGAGCCAGCACCACGTCGATTTCGTTCCGCAAAAGAAACGGCCTCCGCTCGATCTCGATCCGGCCCGCCTCGATCTTCGCCAAGTCGAGGATGTCGTTGACCAGTCCGTTGAGCTGCCAGGCGGCGCGTTTCGAGAGCTCGAGGTATTCCCGCACCTTGGCCCCGCGGGCGAACAACAGGGCCAGCTCCGCCATTCCGATGATTCCGTTCAGCGGCGTCCGCATCTCGTGCGACATCTTGGCCAGGAATTCGCTCTTGGCACGGTTGGCGGCCTCGGCCTGCCGCTTCAGGTCCTCGATCCGTCCTTCCCACGCCTTGCGGTCCGAGATGTCGATCGCCGCCGAGATCACCTGCGGCCGCCCTCCCAACATGACCGTCTGCACCGAGGCGAGCAGCGACACCAGGGTCCCGTCCCGCCGGCGGTGGACGATCTCGACCTCCCGGAACCCGCCCTCCTGCCGCAACAGCTCGGCAAGCTCGGCCTGCCGCTCGGGGTTCGGCCAGACGCCGACCTCGACCGCGGTCTTGCCGACCACCTCGTCGCGGCTGCAGCCGATCAGCCGCAGCCAGGCGTCATTGACATCGAGGATGCGGCCTGTGGCCAGGCTCGAGAACGTCATCGGGACCGGACACAACCGGAACAGCCCGCGGAATCGCTCTTCGCTTTCCTGCAGTGCGCTCTCGAACCGCTTGCGGTCGGTGACGTCGTGGACGATCGAGTAGAGCACGGTGCGGCCCTCGAAGGGCACCGGTCCGGAGTACACGTCGACGTTTCGGACCGAGCCGTCGGCGAGACGGTGCCGGAACTCGAAATGGCGCTTCTTGCCGGCGCGGGCGTTCGCCATCTCGCTCTCGACCTCGGGCTGGGTCAGCACGTTGATGTCGCCGATCCGCATGCTCCGCAGGGTTTCGCGCGACCAGCCGTAGAAGCGCGCGGCCGCGGGGTTGGCGTCGAGGATGGCGCCGTCGGCATCGATCACCAGCAGGACGGCGTGGTTCTCCTCGAACAGGGCGCGAAACCTCTCCTCGCTTTGCCGTAGCGCCTCTTGCGCCTCCTTGCGGTCGCTGATATCGCGCACCACGGCCCACATGGCGCGGGGCCGCCCCGCGGCGTCGGTGGACAGAATGGTCCGCAGCTCCACCGGGAGGATGGTCCCGTCCTTGCGCCGGTACTCCTTCTCGTAGAGGTCGGAATAGCCGCGCCGCAGGATCTGCTCCCGCACGATCCCGGCCTCCATGTCGTGCCAGCGCTCCGGCGTCAGCTCCGGATACGTGAGCGCCCGCAGTTCCTCGGCCGGATACCCCAGCATCGCACAGAAGAGGTCGTTGAAGTCGATGATGCGCCCGTCCATGTCGACCTGCACGAAGGGATCGCGCAGGCTTTCATGGAGCAGGCGGTAGCGGGCCTCCGATTCGCGGAGCGCCTCCTCGGTCCGCTTCCGTTCGCTGATGTCGCGCAGCGCGATCACGATGCATGGCGTCCCCTCGATTTCGACCAGCCGCGCGGCCGCCAGCACCGTCGCCGAGCTGCCATCGCTCCTGCGCAGCGTCGCCTCGTAGTCGGCGACCTGCCCGGCCTGCCGCAACGCCGCCACGAAGCGGGCTCGCTGCCCGGAATCCAGGAAGCCGGCATCGACGCTGGTGCGGCCGATCAGCTCGTGCTTGGGAATGCCGATCAGCCGTGCGCAGGCGTCGTTCGTTTCGATGACGAGCCCATCGTCGAGACGGGAAATGATGATCGGCTCCGGCGACAGCTCGAACAGGATGCGGAACTTGTCGGAACAGTCCCGCATCTCTCGGTCGCTCGGCAATCGTTCAGTCGGCGAAGGCGGCTTTTCCACCACGTGTCATGGCAGGAATGATTGGCGATCTGCGCCGGCACTAGATCAAGGATCGCGGCCTTTCGTCAAGAACGTCCTGCGACGCGGCCGCAACGGCCCGTGCCGCGGCTATTTCAGCATGCCTTTCAGCCGGTACAGCGCCTCCAGCGCCTCGCGGGGGCTGAGCTCGTCGGGCTGAAGAGCGGAAAGCGCCTCCTCGACCGGGGAAGGACCTAGCGTCATCGGCGCCGCCTCGACCTTGCGGACCGCGGCGGCGAACAGGGGCAGGTCGTCGGCGAGCTTGGTCAGCGCCGACGACTGTTCGCCCTGTTCCAGCGTCGCCAGCACCTCCTCGGCGCGGGCGACCACCGCCGGCGGAAGCCCGGCGAGGCGGCCGACGTGGATGCCGTACGAGCGATCGGCGGAACCGGGCCCGACTTCGTGCAGAAACACCACCTCGCCCTGCCATTCCTTGACCCGCATGCCGTGGCAGGCCATCGCCGGCAGGCGGGCGGCCAGCGCCGTCAGCTCGTGGTAATGGGTGGCGAACAGGGCACGGCAGCGGTTGACCTCGGCCAAATGCTCGACCACCGCCCAGGCGATCGACAACCCGTCGAAGGTGGCGGTGCCGCGGCCGATCTCGTCCAGGATCACCAGCGCCCGCGGCCCGGCCTGGTTCAGGATGCCCGCCGTCTCGACCATCTCGACCATGAAGGTGGAGCGGCCGCGGGCGAGGTCGTCGGCCGCGCCGACCCGCGAGAACAGACGGTCGACGATGCCGAGCCGGGCCGATCTGGCCGGCACGTACGAGCCCATCTGGGCGAGGATGGCGATCAGCGCGTTCTGGCGCAGGAACGTGCTTTTGCCGGCCATGTTGGGCCCGGTCAGCAGCCACAGCCGGCTGTCGTCGCCGAGCACGCAGTCGTTGCCGACGAAGGCCGGCTGGCCGGCATCGGCAAGCGCCGCCTCCACCACCGGATGACGGCCTTTCTCGATCGCGAATCCGGTACCCGCGTCGAGCACCGGGCGGCAATAGCTGCGCTCGACCGCCACCTCGGCCAGCCCGGCAGCGACGTCGAGGGCGGCCAGTGCCGTGGCCGCCTGCGCGATCTCCTCGGCCCGCGCCTGGGCGGTCCGCCACAGCCGCTCGAAAATCTCGGCTTCCAGCGCCAGCGCCTGGTCGGCGGCCCGCGCGATGCGGTTCTCCAGCTCGCCCAGTTCGACGGTCGCGTAGCGCACCGCGTTGGCCATGCCCTGGCGCTGGATGAACACCGCCGCCGGCATCCTCTCGGCCTGCTTGGCCGGTACCTCGACGTGGTAGCCAAGCAGGTTGTTGTGGCGGATCTTGAGGGTCGTGATGCCCGTTTCGCGAACGTAACGGTCCTGCAGCTCGGCGACCAGGCGGCGGCTTTCGTCGCGCAGCATGCGCAGCTCGTCGAGGCGCGTCTCGTAGCCGGCAGCGACGAAGCCGCCATCGCGCGCGGCGAGCGGGGGCTCCGGCACCAGGGCGCGATCGTACTCGCCGACCAGGGACGCGTGATCGCCCAGCTCTGCGGCGGCTTCGGCGATCCCCTTCGGCTGGCCTTCGGCGCGGGCGGCGCCCAGGGTCTCGCGCAAAGCCCCGGCGGTTCGCAGGCCCTCGCGCACCGCCGCCAGGTCGCGCGGCCCGCCGCGCCCAACCCCCAGCCGCGACATCGCCCGCTCGATGTCCGGGCAGGCCTTCAGCGCCTCGCGCACCGCCTCGCGCATGTGGGCGAACTCGGCGAAATAGGTGACGGCGTCGAGACGGTCGTCAATGGCGGCAGCGTCGGTCAGCGGCGCCGCCAGGCGTGCCCGCAGCAGGCGGGCGCCGGCCCCGGTCAGGGTGCGATCGATGACGCCGAGCAGACAGCCGCGGCGATCCCCGGACAACGATTCCGTCAGCTCCAGGTTGCGCCGGGTGGCGGCGTCCATTTCCATCACGCCATCGGTACCCAGTCGGCGCGGCCGGCCGATGCACGGCAGATGTCCGCGCTGCGTCAGGTTGACGTAGTCGACCAGGGTCCCTGCCGCCGACAGCTCGGCCCGCGAGAAGCCGCCGAAGCCGTCGAGGGCTCCGACCCCGTACAGCGCCTCCAGCCGGCGGCGGCCGTTCTCGCTGTCGAACCGGCTGGCGGGCAGGGGCGACAGGCGGTCGCGCCAGTCGCGCAGGGTCTCGGCCAGGTCGGTGCGCTGCAGCAGGCGGTCTGCGATCAGGATCTCGCCCGGCTCGATGCGGGCCAGCGCCGCCGCCACTGCCGGCGCCGCGATGGCCTGGGTCACGAACCCCCCGGTCGAGACGTCGAGCCAGGCCAGGCCGAGCGAACGCTCGGCCTCCGCCAGCGCCGCCAGCCAGTTGGAGCGTCGCGCGTCGAGCAGCGAGTCCTCGGTGATGGTGCCGGGGGTGACGATGCGGACGGTGTCGCGTTTGACCACCGCCTTGCCGCCGCGCTTGCGCGCCTCCGCCGGGTCCTCGAGCTGCTCGCACACCGCCACCTTGAAGCCCTTGCGGATAAGGCGGGCGAGATAGGCCTCATGGGCATGCACGGGGACGCCGCACATCGGGATGTCCTCGCCCAGGTGCTTGCCCCGCTTGGTCAGAGCGATGTCCAGGGCCGCCGCCGCCCTGACCGCGTCCTCGAAGAACATCTCGTAGAAGTCGCCCATCCGGTAGAACAGGATGGCGTCCGGGTTGTCCCGCTTGATCGCCAGATACTGAGCCATCAGCGGCGTCACCGTGCCGGGAACTTCCGGCGCGGCGGCGGCGGTCGCGGCGATGTCGGTCTCGTGCGGCACGGGCGTCAGGTTCGATGTTGCGCCGGCACCATAGCACGGAAGGAACGGTGGCGCGTCCGCCCTTTTGCCGCCGCCACAACGACTGGTTTCGGTTCCGTTGCCGCCCCAATAGTCCTACAATACGCGCGCCTTCTCCGCCGCCCGGCGGACCCGAGCCACCCATCAGGAAACGTCCGACCGGACCACGGTCCAAACAGGGGATCCACCATGGATGAACACTCCAACGAAGCCATCAGCCGCGAAGCTTTGCTCATGCACGCTTCGGGGCGCCCGGGCAAGATCGAGATCCACCCGACCAAGCCGCTGACCACCCAGCGGGACCTCTCGCTCGCATACTCGCCCGGGGTCGCGGCTCCCTGCCTCGCGATCCACGCCGATCCCGACAAGGTCTACGACTACACCAACAAGAGCAACATGGTGGCCGTGGTCTCGAACGGCACCGCCGTGCTCGGCCTCGGCAACCTCGGGGCCCTCGGCGGCAAGCCGGTGATGGAAGGCAAGGCGGTCCTGTTCAAGCGCTTCGCCGACGTCGACGCGATCGACCTCTGCATCGACACCCAGGACGTCGACGAGATCGTCAACTGCGTGCGCTTCCTGGCGCCCAGCTTCGGCGGCATCAACCTCGAAGACATCAAGGCGCCGGAATGCTTCATGGTCGAGCAGCGGCTGCGCGAGCTGATGCCGATCCCGGTCTTTCACGACGACCAGCACGGCACCGCGATCATCGCTTCGGCGGGGCTGCTGAACGGGCTCGACCTCACCGGACGCGACATCAAGAAGGTGAAGATGGTCGTCAACGGCGCCGGGGCCTCGGCGGTCGCCTGCGTCGAGCTGTTCAAGAAGCTTGGCCTGCCGCACAACAACGTCATCATGTGCGATACCAAGGGGGTCATCTACGAGGGCCGCACCGAGGGCATGAACCAGTGGAAATCGGCCCATGCGGTGAAGACCAAGGCCCGTACCCTGGCCGAAGCCGCCGAGGGCGCCGACATCCTGGTCGGACTGTCGGCCAAGGGCGCCTTCACCCGGGAGATGATCAAGGCGATGACCGCAAGGCCGCTGATCTTCGCAATGGCCAATCCCGATCCCGAGATCACGCCGGAAGAGGTGCGCGAGGTGCGCGCCGACGCCATCGTTGCCACCGGGCGGTCCGATTATCCGAACCAGATCAACAACGTGCTGGGCTTCCCCTACATCTTCCGCGGCGCCCTCGACGTGCGGGCGAAGACGATCAACGACGAGATGAAGCTGGCGGCCGCCCGCGCCCTGGCCAAGCTGGCCCGCGAGGACGTGCCGGACGAGGTGGCCCGCGCCTACGCCGGGCGCCGGCTCCAGTTCGGGCCCGAGTACATCATTCCGGCACCGTTCGACCCGCGTCTGATCTGGGCCATCCCCTCGGCGGTCGCCAAGGCGGCGATGGATTCGGGCGTGGCGGGAAAGCCGATCGAGAATTTCCAGGCCTATCACGCCCAGCTCAGCGCCCGCCTCGACCCCACCGCCGGCAGCATGCAGGCGATCTTCGAGACCGTGCGCAACAACCCGAAGCGGGTCGTCTTCGCCGAGGGCGAGGAGGAGAAAAGCATCCGCGCGGCGCTCGCGTTCCGCGCCGCCGGCTACGGCACCCCGGTCCTGATCGGCCGCGAGGAGCAGGTGCTGGAAACGATGCGCCGCATGGGCCTTTCCACCGAGGAGAAGCTCGAGGTCCGCTTCTCCCGCACCGACAAGAATGCCAAGTACTATGCCGACTGGCTGTACAAGAAGCTGCAGCGGCGCGGCTACCTGCAGCGCGACTGCGTGCGCATGGTCAACCAGGACCGCAACATCTTCGGCGCCTGCATGGTGGCCCTGCGCGACGCCGACGCCCTGGTCACCGGACTGACGCGCAACTACTACGAGGCGTTGGACCAGGTGACCACCGTGCTGGATGCGCGGCCCAACGAGCGCATCTTCGGGCTGTCGATCATGATCGCCCACGGCCGCACCATCTTCCTCGCCGACACCGCCGTCCACGAGCTGCCGCAGCCAGAGCAGCTGGCCGACTTCGCGGTCTGCACGGCCCAGGTGGCGCGGCGTTTCGGCCACGAGCCGAGGGTGGCGCTGATCTCGTTCTCCAACTTCGGCGCCCCCGACCTGCCGCGCTCCCAGCTGGTCCGCGATGCGGTGGGCATCCTCGACCGCCGCAAGGTCGATTTCGCCTACGACGGCGAAATGGGGGTCGATGTCGCCCTCAACCAGGAGCTGAAGCAGCTCTACCCGTTCTGCCGCCTGTCGATGCCCGCCAACGTGCTGATCATGCCCGGCCTGCACAGCGCCAACGTGGCGACCAAGCTGATGCAGAACCTGGGCGGCGGCACCGTCATCGGGCCGCTGCTGATGGGCCTGTCGCGGCCGGCGCAGATCCTGAATCAGGGCGCCACCGTGTCGGACATCGTCAACACCGCGGCCCTGGCCGCCCATGAGGCGATCCGACTGCGCGAGTAGGGTGGACCGCCGCCATCGGGGCCCGCCGCCGGATTGCCGGAGGCGGGCCCTTCTTCGTGACCGAGGCCGGTGACGCCCTGCCCGGCCTCGGCTACCATGCCGGCGCAGCCATTGCTGGAGAACCATGCCATGATCGGCCAGCCGGTAACCGCTCTAGACACCCCCGTCCTCACCGTCGATCTCGACGCCATGGAGCGCAACATCGCCCTCATGCGGCGCGTCGTCGTCGAGCAGGCGGGGATCGGATGGCGACCGCACACCAAGGCGATCAAGGTGCCGGCGATCGCCCACATGCTGCTGGCTGCCGGCGCCCACGGCGTGACCTGCGCCAAGCTGGCCGAGGCCGAGGTGATGGCCGCGGCCGGGATCTCCGACATCCTGATTGCCAACCAGATCGTCACCCCGGCCAAGATCGCCCGCCTCGTACATCTGCGCCGCCGCGCCGACGTGATCGTGGCGGTCGACGATGCCGGCAACGTCGCCGCCCTCGATGCGGCGGCGCGGGCGGCCGGGGTAAGGCTCAGGGTGGTGATCGAGGTCGACATGGGAATGCGGCGCTGCGGCGTCGCGCCGGGGGATCCCGTGGTCGCCCTGGCGCGCCGCATCGCCGCCTGCGGAGGCCTGACCTTCGCCGGGCTGATGGGTTGGGAGGGCCATACCCCGGAGATCGCCGACGTTGCCGAGAAGCGCCGCGCGGTGGGCGAGGCGGTGGCGTCGATCGTCGATTCGGCCGAGCGGTGTCGGGCTGCCGGGCTGCCGGCGGCGATCGTCAGCTGCGGCGGCACCGGTACCTACTGGATCACGGCGCCGCTGCCGGGGGTGACCGAGGTGCAGGCGGGGGGCGGCATCTTCGGCGACCTCCACTACCGCAAGGACTACGGCGTTGCGCATGAGCCGGCGCTGTTCCTGTGGACCACCGTCATCAGCCGCCCGGCGCCTGACCGCCTCGTCTGCGATGCCGGTTGGAAGGCGATGAGCGCGCACCCCCGGTTGCCGGAGCCGGTCGGGCTCGGCCGGGTCGCCGCCGTCGGCCTGTCGGCCGAGCACGCCACGGTCTCGCTGGCGGAACCGGCGGCGGCGGCCGTCGGCACGCCGCTCGCCTTCGACGTCGGCTACTCGGATTCGACGGTGTTCCTGCACGACGTGCTGTACGGGGTGCGCAGGGGCATCGTCGAGGCGGCGTGGCCGGTTCTCGGCCGGGGTCGGCTGACCTGACCTCGGCTCAATCGGCGAGGCACGAGGCGATCGCGGTTCCCAGCCCCCGGACGAGCCGGATATAGAGATCGGGCCCGGGCGGCAGCGACGCGCCGATAGGATCGAGGGTGCCGACGCGGGCCGGCGTGCCCTCGACCAGGGTCCGCACCAGCTTCGGCTCGAACTGCGGCTCGGCAAACACGCAGACGGCGCCCAGGGTGCGCACCTTGTCGCGCAGGGCGGCGACGCGCTTGACGCCGGGCGCGCGCTCCGGCGACACGGTGATGGACCCGACCGCGTTGAGCCCGAAGCGGTTTTCGAGATAGTGGTAGGCGTCGTGGAAGACGACAAACGGCCGCGAGCGGACCGGTGCGGTCAGCGCGGAGAGCTCGCTTCCCAGCGCCTCCAGACGCCCTTTCAGGGACTCCGCATTGCGGCCGTACGCGGCGGCATTGGCCGGATCCACGTCCGCCAGGTGACGCGCGATTTCGTCCGTCCATGCGCGGGCATTGGCCGGGTCGAGCCAGACGTGGGGGTCGACGTCGTCCCCGTGATGGCCTTCCTCGTGCTCGTGCTCGTGCTCGTGCGCGTGCTCGTCTCCGTGCTCATGCGCGTGCCTCTCCCAATCGCCACCCTCGCGGGCCTCCAGGAGCGTCACCCCGGGAGCCTTCATCAGGGCGACGACCCGGGCCTCGGCGGACAGCGCGTGCAGCGGCCGCTCGAGAAAGGTCTCCAGGTCCTCGCCGACCCAGAAGACGACCTTCGCCCGACGCAGCGTCTGCGCATCCGAGGGCCGGAGGGCGAACGTGTGGGGCGACGCGCCCGGCGGGAGCAGCAGCTCCGGCGTGCCGACGCCCTGCATGACGCTGGCGACCAGGGAATGGACCGGGCCGATGCTGGCCACCACGTTTGGCCCCGCAGCCGCCGCCGGAGAGGCGGCGAGAGCGAGCACTGCGACGATGAACGCGGACGGACGCGGAATGCCCATGGGATATTCTCCTCGGGTTGCCCCATGCGTGGGTTCGTGCTATGTAATGTAATTACGTTACGCACACGTCAAGGGGAATCATGGGTCAGCCCACTCACGACCACGCACTCTGCATCCGATCAGCTCTGGACCGGGCCGAGCGAACCTGCCGGCGGGCGGGAAAAACCCTGACCCCGGTCCGCCGCCGCGTGCTCGAGCTGCTGTGGGCCGGCCACGCGCCGGTCACCGCGTACGACGTCCTGCACGCCCTGCATGCCGAAGGCTGGGGCTCGTCGCCGCCGGTCGCCTACCGCGCGCTGGCCTTCCTGGTCGAGCTCGGACTGGTGCACCGGGTCGAGCACCTGAACGCCTACGTCGGCTGCGCCCTCGCCGAGGCGGCGCCGGAAGCCCAGCTCTTCGTCTGCTCCTGCTGCGGCGACGCCACGGAAGTAGCGAATCCGGTCCTGCACGAGGGGCTGCACGCCGCTGCCGAGAGCATCGGCTTTACCATCGCGCATCCGATCATCGAGGTCACCGGGATCTGCCGCCGTTGCCGCGAAGCCGGTCACTGCTGAGACGGTTGGGTACAGCCGTTGTGGCGGCGCCACATCGCCGCGTCATGTCCGGCGGGGACCTGCGCGCAGGGGTCCTCGGTCCGGTAGCCGCGCAGGCGGTTGTAGGTCCGGACCTGTTCGGGCGACAGGATGGCCGGCGTCTCGAGGTGAGCCGCCAGATGGACGAATCGGAGCTCACCGCGCACACGCTCCACCTGCGCCAACAGCTCCCGCAGCCGTTCGCGGGTGACGGTGCCGTCGGCGAAACCCCGGTCCAGCTCGGCTTCCAACGCCACCAGGCGGGATCCCAGCGTCCGGGCGTCGGCCTCCATGCCAGCGCGCACCGCCTCGATCCGCCGCGCCTGCTCGGCATCGAGCCCGATTTCTCCCGCCATCTCCAGCACGTGGGCCGGCCCAGGCATGCCGTTCAGCTCTGCCGCCTTGGCAAAGCCGGCACCCCGTCCCGCAAGCAGGTCGGCCGTCTCGTCAGCCGACAGGGCCTTGATGGCCCGTGCCTGCTGCCCCGCATAGGGGGAATGGTGGGCCGACATCCCGGCCGCCACGGCCGCTCCCGGGAACAGGGCCAGAACCGCCAGGGCGACCGTCCACCGCATGATTGCCTCTCCGTCCTGTCCGGCGTAGGAAGGGGATCGTTACGATGTAGCCTCAGATAAGCGCTCCCCATGAACGCCGCAATTGCCGCCTTGGCCATACTGGTGGTCTCCTCCGTGTTCGTCGTCCTCGGGTTGGGCGGCGGCATCCTGTTCGTCCCCATCCTCCACTGGGCCGGGTTCGATCTGAAGACGGCGGCGATCCCGCTGGGTCTGCTGCTCAATGGCCTGAACACCGCGCTCGCCCTCGGACCCTACGCTCGCGAGGGGTTGGTCGACTGGAAGGGCGGCTGGCCGATGGCGATCGCGGCGGCGGTTGCGGCACCGCTCGGCGCCGTCGTCCAGAAGGCGCTTCCGGCGGAGGCGGTGCTTGCCCTGTTCGCGGCGGCGGTCGCCGCGGCGGCGCTGCGTGCAGCGAGAAGCGCCCGCGGCGGCCGCAAGGGCACGGCCAGGCCGGAGGGTCGGATGGCGTATCGGATCTGCGTCGGGGCCGCGGTCGGCTTCGTCGGCGGGCTGCTCGGCATCGGCGCCGGTTTTCTCGTCATTCCGGCGCTGCTGGCGATGGGCTATGCCCCCCGCGAGACGGCCGCCACCACCGCGCTGGTCGTGACGGTGTGTTCGTTCGCCGGGGTTGTCGCCTATCTGCCCCACATGGAGCTGCCGTGGCTGCCGGCCGTTCTGGCTGCGGCTGCGGTCGTCGCCGGATCGCAGCTGGGTTCGCGGCTGATGATCCGAGGCGCCAAGCCGGCCTGGATCGCCTGGGGCTACGTGGCAATTCTGGCGGCGATTGCCGTCAAGCTGGCGGGAGAGGCGATAGCGGCGTTCGGGTGAAGGCCGCCCGGCTTACATCGCGGCAGGCTGATAGCCCATGACGCGGTTGCGGCCGCCCCTTTTCGCGGCATACAGCGCCTGATCGGCCCGCGCCAGCGCGGCGTCGGGCTCGGTTTCGCCGGCGAAGACCTCGGAAACGCCGACGCTGATGGTGATGTGCGGCGCCGGCGTGGTGTCCGGAAGCTCCAAGAGCTCGGCCTTGCCGCGCAGCCGCTCGGCAAGGTGCAGGGCGCGGTCATGGGTGGTCTCGGGCAGCAGCAGGGCGAACTCCTCGCCGCCCAGCCGCGCCACCACGTCCTGGTGGCGCAGGGTGGCGCGGCACATTTCCGCGAACGCCCGCAGCAGCTGATCGCCGCATTCGTGGCCGTGGGTATCGTTGACCAGCTTGAAGTGGTCGATATCGACCATCGCCAGGGCGAGCGGGCGCCCGTAGCGGTCGGCCCGCTGGATCTCGGCGCGGGTGAGCGAAAAGAAGCGGATCCGGTTGCAGAGTCCGGTCAGCGGGTCGGTGGTCGCCAGCCGCTCGAGGTGCGATTCCATCTGCTTGCGGCTGGTGATGTCGATGGTCCCCGTAACCATGCCGGCGATGCCGTCGATCTCGATCGGCGCCGCCGCCAGCAGCACGTCGCGCTCGCATCCCCCAGACAGCCGCATCCTGGTCTCGAACGCCTCGACCATGCCGTACCGGTCGAGCATCTCGATCAGCCGCCGCCGGTCTTCCGGATTCGCGAACGTCTTGCCCGCGATCGGCGGCCGGCCGTCCTCTCCGTAGAATCCCCACGCCGCCTGATTGGCCCTGACGATCCGCCCGTCCTCCTTGGCCGAGATGACCAGCGGGATAGGCACCGCCGCGAAGATCCGCTCGAGCATCTCCTTGCTGTCGGCCAACCTTTCCTTGGCCTGCCGTTCCGCCTGGGTCGCCGCCCATTCGAGACGGCGCAGCCGGTTGGCGCGGCTCAGCACCACTGCCAGCACGATATTGAGCGTCACCAGCGCGATCCCGAGTCCCACCGCAGTGGGGGGAAAGGGCGGCCACCACAGATAGCCGGTCAGCGTGACGGCGCTGCACCACAAGCCACCGGCCACCCGCCACCGGAACGAGGTGGTCGCGCACAGATAATAGATCCCCGGCACCAGGAACAGGCCGAACACGGCAAGATCGGTGCGCGGCGAGACGAGGATCGCGGCCGCCGGGGCGACCGCCACCTGCCATGCCACGGTCACCAGCTCCGCTCCGCGGTAAGTGTTGCAGCGCCGCATCCCCGCCAAGGCCGCAAGGGCGGTGGCGATGATGAACAGCCGGGACGACACGGCGGCGACGAAATGCTCCTGTCCGTAGAACCGCCAGTCGCTGACCAGGAACAGACCGTTGACCACGACCGCGACCACGAACACGAGCCGTGCGAAGCGCAGCGTTTCGCCCAGGCGATCGTCCTGGAACGCCCGTTCCCGCTCGCGGTCGGCAAACTCGCCGCTGATCGTGAGGGCATGTTCGGCTGGCGGCAGGACCGGCATGACGGGGAACGGACTCCACGGCGTTGCTGGCGCAGTGCATCGCCAAACGGACCTTCTTGTCAAGGTTGACCAGCCGGCCGGACGGCCGGCCTGCGCTTGACCGGTGCGGGCGGGCCTGCCATCTCCTCCCTCGAACAGGGCAGGAGGACGCGATGCAGCTGCAAGGCGGGTGCTACTGCGGGCGGATCCGCTACGAGGCGGACGGCGAGCCGTTCGACCGCTGCTGCTGCCACTGCACCATGTGCCGGCGCACTACCGGCGCCCCGTTCGTCGCCTGGTTCACCGTGCGCCGGGCCGAGTTCCGCTTCACCAAGGGCGAGCCCGCGCGATTCGCTTCCAGCGCCCGGGGCCTGCGCTCCTTCTGCCCGACCTGCGGCACCCAGCTCACCTTCCAGTACGCCGATGACAGCGACGAGATCGACGTCACGACCGCCAGCCTGGACGACCCCGAAGCGGTCGCGCCGCTCGACCACATCTACAGCGACACCATGCTGTCGTGGATCAAGCTGGACGACGGGCTGCCGCGCCGGGCGGACGGATATCGCCGGGATTAGGCTCGTCTTCCCAAGCCATTGACGCAGCCGCCGTCGCTTCCGAGGTGACAGCAGGCGATGAACAGGCTGCTGCTTCTCTGCCCGCTGGGGCTGCTGCTGCTCGTGGCCTCCTGCGGAGGCATGCGGTCCGAGGTGTCGGTGACGCCGAACGGCGACGCCACCTTGGTGAATCCCATGCGCAGGCCGCCGTCGGAGGTGGTGGTGACCGAAGGCGACATCGTCACGGTCCCCTACCAGGAGCTGGCCGAGATCCGCGTCACCCTCAGCAAGAACTCGATGCTCGGCGACGATCCGACCGAGCTGATGCTGGAGCGCGCCCTGCAGGCCAAGGCCGCCGAACTCGGGGCCGACGCGGTGGTGCGGGTGCGCTACGGCGAGATCGGCGTCAGCATGACCAGCTGGGGCAGGATTGCCGCCGCCGGCCGCGCCGTGCGGTTCGTGAGCGGGAAGAGCGCGGACGTCCGCTGAGCCTGACCCCAGGGGCTTCGCCGACTCGTTGCGGTGGAAACCCCATACCTCCCATACGTCGGTATGGCCCCGACTATGCGTCCGCATGCTGTTGCGGCCGCGGCGAAAGGCGTACCCTGCAGATGTTGGTTCATTGAAGCGGGTCCTCCTCTCTTCCGTCGGTTGCGACGGGTCCGCGAAGAGCGATCTTCGTTTCGTGATCTCCCTCCCTGAAACCTCCCTCCTCGAGGGCCCGAAAGGGCCCTCTTTTCTTTTGCCCGGCCCGGATCGGCACCGGTAGCAGAGCCGACCCGCCTGCGCTAGGATGACGAGCGTGAGAAGGCTACGGGGGAGGGCAGTCTTTGATCGCGGAACACGCCGCTCGCAGGATCAAGGTGGCGGTTGGCGAGACCGACCGGGAGCGCTGGTCCGAGCCGAGCAATCTGCTGCGATCTTGGGAGGGTCGCAGCGTCCGCGCCGTCGATTTCATTCCCGCGGGGGCCAGGGTGCTCGACCTCGGTTGCGGCGCCATGACGCTGGAGCGCCACCTTCCCTATGGTTGCACCTACCTGCCCGCGGATCTTGTCCCGCGGGACTCGCGGACGCTCATTTGCGAGCTCAACAAAGGGATTCTTCCGCGGGTCGATCCGTTGCCGGACGTCGTCACGCTGCTCGGTGTGGCCGAGTACGTGAACGACCTTCCTGCACTTTTTCGGGCGTTGCGCGGGTACGATGCACGGCTTGTCGTGACGTACAACGCGACCGACTATGCGGCGGGATTGGATCGTGCCGCGCTCGGCTGGGTGAACGCGTACTCGGTCCAAGCCCTGATCGCCCTGGCCAAGGAAACCGGGTGGAGGTTGCGGCTGGCCACCTGGATCGATCGCAATCAGGTCTTGGTGCTGCTGGTGCCGCCGCCGGCACCGCAGCCGCCCACGGCGGTTCCCCGGGACGGCGCCCGGGTCCGGCCCCGGCGGGTGGCCGTCCTGTCCTGCTACGACGTGGGCAATTTCGGAGACCGGCTCGGATACCATGTGCTGAGCCCTCTGCTGCCCTCCCATGCCGAGGTGGTCTGGATCTCGCACAACCGGTGCGCAGCAGAAATGGCAGCGGATCCGTTCGACCTCCTCGTGTTGGGGATCGGCAACAGCCTCTATCAAACCCTGTTCACATCCGGATTCTTCCGGTTTGTCGAGGCTGTACCGCAGGTGATCGGCATCTTCGGCACCCAGTACCGCGAGGTCCTGGCCACGGCAAACATGAGCCGGCTGCTCGACAAGGTGGACCGATGGTTTGCGCGATACGAGGAGGACGCCCTGATCTACGGGCGCGGGCGGACCAACGTCGAGCACCTGGGAGACTGGCTGTTTGCCGCCTGCCCGATGGCACGGGGAACCGAAGAGCGGCCGCTACGGATCGAGCGTGAAATCAGGCGGCCGCTTCCGGTCGACCGCGTGATGCAGAACATCCAGCGCTACCGTGCCGTGCATTCCGCCCGCCTTCACCCGCTGGTCGTGGCCCTGACGAGCGCCGAACGCGTCGCGTATCGGGAGCAGCGGGTCTACCCGAACGAGCCGCGACTCTCCTCGGGCAAGTTCCGCTCGATGCTGATCGACGTCTTAGGCCGCACCTTTCCGGAGAACGAACTCTTCGCCGTCGACCACGGGGCGGTGACGCGTTATCGCGCGGCCGTGCGCAACGGCATGCGGCGCCTCGAGGCGGATCTGGCGCGGCGTCTTTCGGAAACGCCTGGCGCCTGACCTGCCGGCAAAGGGCCGCCGCCCGTACCGGGCGCTCGTCTCCACGATGCTCGCCCCACACTCGTCCCACCCTCCCCGCTGGCACTGGCCTGGCGCCTACGCTACGATGACGCGCGAGACCCATGAGGGGAGGGGCATCGGGTGACCGCGCGGATCCACACCGTCGCGTTCCAGGGCATCGAGGTGGTGGACGTCGACGTCCAGGTGCAGCTGTCGCCGGGAATGCCGAACTTCACCGTCGTCGGCCTGCCCGACAAGGCGGTGGGCGAGAGCCGGGAACGGGTCAGGGCGGCGCTGAACGCCATGGGGCTTGCCCTGCCGCCCAGGCGCATCACCGTCAACCTTTCGCCGGCCGACATCGTCAAGGAAGGCAGCCATTACGACCTGCCGGTCGCCCTCGGCCTCCTGGTCGCGATGGGCATCCTGCCGGCCGAGGAGGCGGGCGGCTTCGTGGCGCTGGGCGAGCTCGCGCTCGACGGCCAGCTGGCGCCGGTGGCCGGGGTGCTGCCGGCGGCGATCCATGCCGCGGCTCAGTCGCTGGGCCTGATCTGCCCCGGCGTCCAGGGCGGCGAGGCGGCGTGGGCGGGCGAGATCGCGATCCTGGCGCCGCGCGACCTCCTTTCCCTCGTCAACCACTTCAAGGGTACCCAGGCGCTGGCGCCGCCGCAGCCGAAGATGACGGACGATTCGTCCGTCTTCCCCGACCTGCGCGACATCAAGGGCCAGGAGACGGCGAAGAGGGCGCTCGAGGTGGCCGCCGCCGGCGCGCACAACCTCTTGATGGTCGGCCCGCCCGGCGCCGGCAAGTCGATGCTGGCGGCACGGCTGCCCGGCATCCTGCCGCCGCTTGAGGCTTCCGAGGCGCTCGAGGTCAGCATGATCCACTCGCTGGCCGGCGCGCTGAAGGAGGGCGGCCTGTCGCGCCGGCGGCCGTTCCGCGACCCCCACCATTCGTGCTCGGTCGCCGCGCTGGTGGGCGGCGGCTTGCGGGCCCGGCCGGGCGAGGTGTCGCTCGCCCATCTCGGCGTCCTCTTCCTCGACGAGCTGCCGGAGTTCCCGCGCGCGGCGCTGGAATCCTTGCGCCAGCCGCTGGAGACCGGGCGCACCACGGTGGCCCGCGCCAACGCCCACGTCACCTATCCGGCGCGGTTCCAGCTGATCGCCGCCATGAACCCCTGCAAGTGCGGCTACCTCGACGACCCGGCGCTCGCCTGCTCGCGGGTGCCGAAGTGCGCCGAGGAGTACCAGGCGCGCATCTCGGGGCCCCTGTTCGACCGCATCGACCTCCACGTCCAGGTGCCGGCGGTCAGCCCCGCCGACCTCACCCTGCCGCCGCCCGCCGAGGGCTCGGCCGAGGTGGCGCGCCGCGTCGCCGCCGCGCGCGCGGCGCAGCGGGAGCGCTACGCCGCCCACAAGGGAAAGAAGATCCGCACCAACGCCGAGGCCGACGGCGAGCTCTTGGAGAAGGTGGCGGCGCCCGACGAGGCGGGCCGCAAGCTGCTGCTGGAGGCGGCCGAGGGCATGCACCTGACGGCGCGCGGCTATCACCGCGTCCTGCGCGTCGCCCGCACGCTGGCCGACCTCGAAGGCGCCGGCGCCGTCAGGCGCCTCCATGTGGCCGAGGCGCTTTCCTACCGCCGCATTATGCCGGGACGGGGGCTGGCGGCGCGACGGGCGTGACGCCATCTGCCTTGCCGTCGAACAGCATTCGGAGGCCGCCTGTGCCGGAGGAGAAGATGCCCATCGCCATCGAAGCCGCCTCGGCGCCGCCGCGGGCGCCGCTCTTGACGTTCCCCGAGCCGCTGGCCTCGCGGCTGGTCGGACGCACCCGATGCCCGCTGGGCGATCCCTTCGGGCTGACGCGGTTCGGCGTCAACCTGACGCGGCTGGCGCCGGGCAGCATGTCGGCGCTGCGCCACTGCCATGCGCAGCAGGACGAGTTCGTGTACATCCTGGAAGGCTCGCCCGTCCTGGTCACCGACGCTGGCGAGACCCCGCTCGGCCCCGGCATGTGCGCCGGCTTCAAGGCGGGCAGCGGCGACGCCCACCACCTCGTCAACCGCACCGCCGCCGACGTCGTCTATCTCGAGATCGGCGACCGCACGCCCGGCGACAACGTGACGTATCCCGACGACGACGTCGCGATCGACCGCGATCCCGACGGCCGGATGCGCGTAGTACGAAAGGACGGCTCTCCGATCTGAAGCCCCACCGACGAGCCCCTTTCCGCCTTCGGGGGGACAGGGAGGCGCGCGACGAGACTTGCGGCGGTCTCCCGGTGTAAAACTCGGGGCTTGTCCCCACCGCACGGCAGCTCAAGGATGGCGGGCCCTCAGAACATCTACGACGACACCGCCTTCTTCGCCGGCTATTCGGCCCTGCGGCGGGAGGATACCGGCCTCAACGCGGCGCTGGAGGTGCCGGCGCTGCGGCGCCTGCTGCCGCCTTCGCTGGAAGGCCTCCGGGTGCTCGACCTCGGCTGCGGGTTCGGACATTTCGCCCGCTTCGCGCGTTCGCAAGGCGCCCGCGAGGTGGTCGCCGTTGACGTCTCGGCGCGCATGTTGACCGCGGCCCGGGAGGCCACGGACGACCCCGCGATCCGCTACGTTCACGCGCCGGTCGAGGCGTTCGAGCCCGATCCCGCAGGCTTCGACCTCGTCGTCTCGTCGCTGGTTCTCCACTACGTCGAGGGCTACGGCGCGATCGTCCGCCGCGTGTTCCGGGCGCTCCGGCCGGGCGGGCGGTTCGTGCTGTCGGTCGAGCACCCGGTGTGCACCGCGCTCGGCACCTTCGAGTGGGTCCCGTCCGCCGATCACCCCGACGCGCGCTGGACACTCGGCCGCTACCGCGACGAGGGCCTGCGCCACACCAAGTGGTTCGTCGACGACGTCATCAAGTATCACCGCACCGTCGAAACCTACGTCAACACGCTGCTGGACGCCGGCTTCGCTTTGCGCCGGCTCGAGGAGCCGGAACCGACGCCGGAAGCGCTGGCGCAGCGCCCCGAGCTGGAGCTGCACCGCCGCCGGCCGCCGTTCCTCATGCTCGCCGCCGACAAGCCATGACCCGAGTTCCCGCGTCTGACGGCGTCGCCTCGGTCGCCGAGCATTACGAAATCCTGCTCGCCGAGCACTACACGTGGATGGCCGGCGACTTCGCCGGCAAGGTGGCGGAGCAGAGGGCCCTGCTTGCCCGGCTCGGCCTGCCGCCCGCAGGCGGCCGCGCTCTCGACCTCGGCTGCGGCTCCGGCTTCCAGTCGGTGGCGCTGGCGGAGCTCGGCTTCCCGGTTCTGGCGGTCGACACCAGCCGCACCCTGCTGGCAGAGCTTGCGGGCCGCACGGGGACGCTGCCGATCACGACCCTGGAGGCCGACATCCGCGGCGGCCTGCAGGCGGTCGAACCCGGCTTCGCCGTCGCGGTCTGCATGGGCGATACCCTGACCCACCTGCCGTCCCGGGACGACGTCGTGCGCCTGTTCGCGACGGTGCGGCGGCTGCTGACGGCTGGCGGCCTGTTCGTGATCGGCCTTCGCGACATGATCCGGCCGCTCGAAGGGACCGACCGCTTCATCCCGGTCCGCAGCGACGCCGACCGCATCATGACCTGCTTCCTGGAGTACGAGCCCGAGACGGTGATCGTGCACGACCTCGTCCACGTGCGCGAGGGGAGCGGCTGGTCGCTGCGCAAGAGCGCCTACCGCAAGCTCCGCCTGGGGACGGACTGGGCGCAGGCCCGGCTGGCCGAGGCCGGTTTCGCGGTGGAGCGCGTCCAGGCCGTCGCCGGAATGGCGCTGCTGGCGGCGCGCGCCTGACGGCCCGGTTTGCCAGAACCGCCCCGATCCCGTAGGGTCCGCAGGGGAACCGAAGGGGGGAGCGGGGGATGAGCACCGAGCTGCACGAGTTCGCGCGTCAGGCGCTGGCCCAGGGGATCGAGCGGCCGCGAATCGCCGCCGCCCTGCGTGACGCCGGCTGGCCGGAGGCGGACGTCGCCGCCGCGCTCGGCGCTTTCGCCGACAGCGGTTTCGGCCTGCCGGTGCCGAAGCCCAAGCCGTACCTGTCGGCGCGCGAGGTGTTCCTCTACCTGGTCATGTTCGCGGCGCTCTATTCCTGCGCCTACCACCTCGGCGATCTTGCCTTCGACTTCATCGACCGCTTCTTTCCCGATCCGCTGGACCCGGCCGGCGGCAGACGGTTCGCCGACAGCGTCCGCTGGAACGTCTCGGTCCTGGTGGTCGGCTTCCCGGTGTTCCTGCTCACCTTCCGCCTGGTCACCGGCGCCATCGCCCGCGATCCCAGCAAACGGGCCTCGCGTCCGCGCAAGTGGCTGACCTACCTGACACTGTTCCTGGCCGCGGTGGCGCTGGCGGGCGACGTGGCGGTGCTGGTCTACAGCGTGCTGGGCGGCGAGCTGACGGTCCGCTTCGTCCTCAAGGTGGCGACGGTGGCAGTGATCGCCGGCGGCGGCTTCTGGTACTTCCTTTCCGACATGCGGAAGGAGGAGGCGGAGCCATGAGCCCGGCGGCCTTGTTCGCCGGCGCGTCGACGGCGCTGGTCGCGGCGGCCGTGCTCGCGGGCGTGACCCTGCTGGGGTCACCCTCGGACCAGCGCTCGCTGCGCCTCGACGAGGAGAGGGTCCGCGACCTGATGGCGATCTCCGGGGTGGCGGAGCGCTACTTGCGAGGCCACGACGCGCTTCCCGACAGCCTTGCCGAGCTGACCCGGGGCGAGCAGTGGAGCGTGACCCGCTCCCGCGACCCGGAGACGCAGGAACCCTACACGTACCGGGTGACCGGGCCCTCGAGCTACGAGCTGTGCGCGGGCTTCGCCAATCCTCTGGCGGCGGCCGCGGCCGAAGAGATGCGGCTGTCGGCGTTCTGGCAGCACCCTGCCGGACGCCACTGCTTCGCCTTCGACGCGGCGCTGCCGAGACGCTGAGGGAGACTGCCGTCTGCCCGTGAGGCAACCCTTCACGGATCTGTCACCGGCGTGACAAGCCCCCGACACGAAATCCAACCACTATTCCCCCTTCCCGTGGACATGACACCGAGAGGTTGGAGGATGCGTAACAGGATTCTCGCTGCGGCCGGCTTCATCTTCACCCTGGCCGCGCGCCCGGCGGCGGCAATCGACATCACGGCTCTGACGTCGGACGATCCGCTGAACGGCTGGCGGACGGTCACCTATCCGGGAGGCAAGACTGCGGACTACACGGCCGGAATCGGCTCGGCCGCTTATCGGCATCCGGGCGACCCGGGCGACATCATCTACACGCTGTCGGATCGCGGACCGAACTTCACCTGCGGGGATGCCGCCAAGATCGTCGGCGAGGCAAGTCAGCCGTTGTGCAAAGGGGTGGCCGGGGCCCGGTTCTACCCGACCCCCGACTACAGCCCGTCGATCTACCGCCTGGTCCTCGACCGCACGCACGGCACATTTGCCGTCAAGGACGTGATCGCGTTGAAAACTGCATCGGGAGTCCCGGTTTCGGGCCTGCTGAACCCGCAGACAGCTGCCAAGACGGACACCGCGATCGACCTTGCGGGCAGCACGCTCGCCTACGATCCCAACACCGTCGATGCCGAGGGGCTGGTCAAGCTTTCGGACGGCAGCTTCTGGATCGGCGAGGAGATGGGGCCCTCGATCCTCCACGTCGCCGCCGACGGTCGCATCGTCGAGCGGTTCGTGCCGGCCGACGCGGCCGCCGACTACAAGGATGCGGATACCCGGATCGTCGCCTCGCTGCCGGCCATCCTGTCGAAGCGGCAGCCCAACCGCGGCATTGAATCGATGGCGGTGTCGCCGGACGAGCGGTATCTCTATTTCATCCTGCAGAACCCGCTCGCAAACCCGGATGCCAAGGCCTACACCGCGGCCCGCAATACCCGCCTCTTCAAGTTCGACCGCGCCGCCGGCAAGCTGGTCGGCGAGTACGTCTACCAGCTCGACACCCCGGAAACCTTCGGCTTCGACACCACCAAGTCGCAAAGCGCGCCGCGCATCTCGGAACTCACCGCCCTTGGCGCCGACCGCCTCCTCGTCCTCGAGCGCACCGACAAGACCACCAAGCTGCACGAAATCACCCTGTCGGGCGCCACCAACATCCTGGGCAGCAAGTGGGACGACGCGGCGACTTCGCCGACCCTCGAGCAGAGCAACGAGATCGCGGCCACCGGCATCGTCCCGGTTCCCAAGACGCCGCGTTTCGATACCTTCCGCGACGCCAAGGCCGCCCCGGTGAAGATCGAGGGCGTGGCGCTGCTGGGTGACGGCAGCCTGGCGCTGATCAACGACAACGACTTCGGCATCACCGGCGAGACGACCGGGGTATTGATCGTCGAGGGTGCTGTCACTGCCGATCCGACCGCCTACAAGCGGCCGTAGGCACCGTGCCGCCTCGGGCCGCCGGCTACCGCGCTAGCAGCGGCCCGAGGCTGCCGCCGCCGAAAAGATGGATGTGGAGGTGCATGACCTCCTGCCCGGCGTCGCGGCCGTGGTTGGCGAGGATGCGGTAGCCCGAGGCGTCCACCCCCAGCTGCCTCGCCACCGCGGCCACCGCCTTGAACAGGCCGGCGATCTCCGCCGGCGAGGCCTTGGCGGTGAAATCGTCCATCGACACGTACGCGCCCTTCGGGATCACCAGCACGTGGGTCGGCGCCTGCGGGTTGATGTCGGGGAAGGCCAGCGCGTAGTCGTCCTCGTAGAGCTTCTTGACGGGGATCTCGCCGCGCAGGATGCGGGCGAAGATGTTGCTGTCGTCGTACCCGGCCATCAAGTTCCTCCTTCGGTTTCGAATCTCGTCCCGAGCGTGTCGAAGCCTCATCCTGAGCCTGTCGAAGAATGAGGCGACGCCTCGTGGTTCGACAGGCTCACCACGAGGCTACTTCGGGGTGCCCTTGCGCGCCTCGAGTTCCTTCCACACGTCCTCGGGCGTCAGCCCCGCCTCCGCCCACAGGACCAGCAGGTGGTAGAGAAGGTCGGCGCTCTCCTCGGTCAGGCGCTGCCTGTCCTCGGCCAGCGCGGCGACCACCACCTCGACCGCCTCCTCCCCGACCTTGCGGGCGATCCACGGGCGACCCCTGGTGAACAGCCGCGCCGTGCGCGACGACGCGGGATCCGCGCCGCGGCGGCTGCGGATCACCTCGAAGAGCGCATCGAGCGGCGATCCCACCGGCTACCCCTCGCGCACCGCGACGCCCGCCTGGCGCATGTGCGCCTTGGCCTCGGCGATCGAGTAGGTGCCGAAATGGAAGATCGAAGCCGCCAGCACCGCCGAGGCGTGCCCCTCGGTCACGCCCTCGACCAGGTGGTCGAGGGTGCCGACGCCGCCCGAGGCGATCACCGGGATCGGCACCGCGTCGGCCACCGCGCGGGTCAGCGGCAGGTCGAAGCCGACCTTGGTGCCGTCGCGGTCCATCGAGGTGAGCAGGATCTCGCCCGCCCCCAGCTCGGCCATCCTTTGCGACCAGGCGACGGCATCGATCCCCGTGGGCTTGCGGCCGCCGTGGGTGAAAATCTCGAACCGCCCGCCGCCGACCCCCTTGGCGTCGACCGCGACGACGATGCACTGGCTGCCGAACTTGCGCGCCGCCTCGCCGACGAACTCGGGCCGCGCCACCGCCGCCGTGTTGATCGACACCTTGTCGGCGCCGGCCAGCAAGAGCTTGCGGATGTCCTCGATGGTGCGCACGCCGCCGCCCACCGTCAGCGGCATGAAGCATTGCTCGGCGGTGCGGGCGACGACGTCGAACAGGGTGTCGCGTTCCTCGTGGCTGGCGGTGATGTCGAGGTAGCAGAGCTCGTCGGCGCCCGCCCGGTCGTAGACCCGCGCCTGCTCGACCGGATCGCCGGCGTCGACCAGGTCGACGAAATTGACGCCCTTGACGACGCGGCCGCCGCGGACGTCGAGGCAGGGAATAATGCGGACCTTCAGCATGGCCGGGAGCCTTCCAGCAGCGCGACCGCGGCCGCGGGGTCGACGCGGCCGTCGTAGACGGCGCGCCCGGCGATGACGCCGGCCAGGAGCCCGTCGCCGGCCGCCTTCACCGCACGCAGATCGTCCATCGACGAGACCCCGCCCGAGACGATGACGGGAATCGGAACGGCGCGGGCCAGCGCCGCACTCGCCTCGACGTTGGGGCCCTGCATGGCACCGTCGCGGGCGATGTCGGTGTGGATGAGGGCGGCGACACCGACGTCGGCGAAGCGGCGGGCGAGGTCGAGGGTCGTCACCTCGGAGACCTCGGCCCAGCCCTCGACCGCGACCCGGCCGTCGCGGGCGTCGATGCCGACGGCGACGCGGCCGGGGAAGCGCCGGCAGGCCTCGCGCACCAGGTCGGGGTCGCGCAGCGCCGCGGTGCCGAGGATGACGCGGGCGACCCCTTTCGCAAGCCAGCCCTCGACGGTCGCCATCGAACGGATGCCGCCGCCCAGCTCGACCTTCATGCCGACCGCTGCCAGGATCGCCTCCACCGCAAGCGCGTTGGCCGGCTTGCCGGCGAAGGCGCCGTCGAGGTCGACCACGTGCAGCCAGGTGCAACCGGCGGCTTCGAACGCCTGGGCCTGGGCGGCAGGGTCGTCGTTGAACACCGTGCTGCGGCTCATGTCGCCCTGCACCAGCCGCACGCACTGCCCGCCCTTGAGGTCGATCGCGGGAAGAAAGGTCAGCGGCATGGCGGCAATCCCCAGAGACAGGGGACCACTTCTGTTCCCGTCACGGCCGCCACTCCAGGAAGTTGGCGATCAGGCGCAGGCCGACGGCCTGGCTTTTCTCGGGGTGGAACTGGGTGCCGGCGAGGTTGTCGCGGCCGACCACCGCGGCCAGCGGAGCGCCGTAGTCGACGGTCGCGAGCACCGTCGAAGGATCGGCGGCCGCGAGATGGAAGCTGTGCACGAAATAGGCGTGGGCGCCGTCCTCGATCCCGGCGAACAGCGGGTGCCGGGCGCGCAGCGACAGCGCATTCCAGCCCATGTGCGGGATCTTGAGGCCGGGAACAGGCGCGATCGCCACCACCTCGCCCGCGATCCAGCCCAGCCCGGGAGTATCCTCGAATTCGCGACCCCAGGAGGCCAGCAGCTGGGCGCCGACGCAGATGCCGAGGAAGGGACGGCCGCCCCGGATCACCGCATCCTCCAGCGCCTCCAGCATTCCCGGCACCGCCGCCAGCCCGCGCTTGCAGTCGGCGAAGGCGCCGACGCCGGGCAGGACGATGCGGTCGGCAGCGCGCACCACCGGGGCCTCGCCGGTCACCACGATCCGCTCGCCGGTGCTTTCGGAGGCCGCCCGCTCGAACGCCTTGGCCGCCGAGCGCAGATTGCCCGACCCGTAGTCGACGATCGCCACCGTCATGTCGCCATCCCCAGCCTGAGCCGCCCCGCCTCTTCCAGGAAGCGGGTCTCGGCATCGTCCAGGCCGGCGGCGCCGACCACTGCGACCTCCTCGTAGCCGCGCTTGTCCAGGGCCCGGCGCTGCAGGTCGCCGGCGACGAACCCGACAATTACATGCATGGCAAGCGCGAACACGGCGTAGGGCCAGGGATTGGCGCCGACCAGCTCGGGGATCGCATCGAGCGCGATGTCCGCGGCAATCAGACCGACCCCAATCAGCCACATGCGGTGCCACAGCGCCCAGAAGCCGGCGAACAGGAACGCCAGCCAGCTGAACGCCTCGCGGATCAGCACGAGATTGCGGTCGGGGTCGCCCGCGGACCGCCGCCAGTGAACCGTGTACCGGCGCAAACGAAAGCCCTCCTACAGCACGCCCTTGGTCGACGGCACCGCGCCCTGCTTGCGGGCGTCGACCTCGACCGCCTGCCGCAGCGCCCGCGCCAGCCCCTTGAAGCAGGACTCGGCGATATGATGGCTGTTGGCGCCGTACAGGGTCTCGACGTGCAGGGTCAGCCCGGCGGCCTGGGCGAAGGCGCGGAACCATTCCTGGAACAGCTCGGTGTCGATCTCGCCCACCTTGGGCGAGGGGAAGCCCACCTTCCACACCAGGAACGGGCGGTTGGAGGCGTCGACGACCACCCGCGTCAGCGTCTCGTCCATCGCCGACATCGCCTCGCCGAAGCGGGCGATGCCCTTGCGCTCGCCCAGGGCCTCGGCGATCGCCTGACCCAGCACGATGCCGGTATCTTCCACCGTATGGTGCGCGTCGACGTGAAGGTCGCCCTTCGCCTCGATCTCGATGTCGATCAGGCTGTGGCGGGCGAGCTGCTCGACCATGTGATCGAGAAAACCGATCCCGGTGGCGATTGCGGCCCGGCCCGAGCCGTCGAGGGCGACCGTGGCGGTGATGCTGGTCTCCACGGTGTTGCGCGTCTTGGTGGCGGTGCGCATGGCGTCTGTCTCCCGTCGCATCCGGTCGCCTTTTAGCAGGAAGCGGCGTGCGGTGCCAATCCTTCGGGCATCGGAGCTTCGCTTGACGGTCCCCGGCCACCCGCCTAAATCATCGTGGTCGTGCCCACGAGGTGGGGGCGATACCTTCGCCCACAGGAAAGGCGGGACGCGTCCATGTCGTCACACGAAGCTCCTTCCTGGCACGGCACGACGATCCTCTCGGTCCGCAAGCAGGGCCGCGTGGTGATCGCCGGCGACGGGCAGGTGAGCATGGGCAACACCGTCGTCAAGGCGAACGCCCGCAAGGTCCGCCGCATCGGCGGCGGCGCGGTGATTGCCGGCTTCGCCGGCGCCACCGCCGACGCCTTCACCCTGTTCGAGCGCCTCGAAGCCAAGCTGGAGCAGTATCCCGCCCAGCTGACGCGGGCCTGCGTCGAGCTGGCCAAGGACTGGCGCACCGACCGCTACCTGCGCCGGCTGGAAGCGATGCTGGCGGTCGCCGACAAGGACGTCTCGCTGATCATGACCGGGACCGGCGACGTGCTGGAGCCGGAGGACGGGCTGATCGGCATCGGCTCCGGCGGCAACTTCGCGCTTGCCGCGGCGCGTGCGATGCTCGACCGCGAGGACATGGACGCCGCGCAGATCGCGCGCAAATCGCTTGAGATCGCCGCCGGGATCTGCATCTACACCAACACCAACATCGTCATCGAGAGCCTATGACCAGTTTCACCCCGCGGGAAATCGTCTCCGAGCTCGACCGCTTCATCATCGGCCAGGCCGACGCCAAGCGTGCCGTCGCGGTTGCGCTGCGCAACCGCTGGCGGCGCCAGCAGCTGGACGAATCCCTGCGCGAGGAGGTGCTGCCGAAGAACATCCTGATGATCGGCCCCACCGGGGTCGGCAAGACCGAGATCGCGCGCCGCCTGGCCAAGCTCGCCGACGCGCCGTTCCTGAAGGTGGAGGCGACCAAGTTCACCGAAGTCGGCTACGTCGGGCGCGACGTCGAGCAGATCGTGCGCGACCTGGTCGAGATCTCGCTGCACATGACGCGGGCGCGCCTCCGCAGCCAGGTCAAGGCGCGCGCCGAGGTGGCGGCCGAAGAGCGGGTGGTGACCGCGCTGGTCGGCGAGAACGCCAGCAAGGATACGCGCGAGAAATTCCGCCGCCTGCTGCGGGAAGGCAAGCTCGACGACAAGGAGATCGAACTGCAGGTCCAGGATTCGGGCGGGCTGCAGCTGCCGACCATGGACGTGCCCGGGATGCCCGGCGCCTCGGTCGGCATGATCAACATCGGCGACATCCTGGGCAAGGCCTTCGGCGGCCGGACCAAGCCGAAGCGGATGGCGGTCGGGGAATCCTACGAGGTGCTGATCGCCGAGGAGAGCGACAAGCTCCTGGACGAGGAGAAGGTCACCAAGGAGGCGATCAAGGCGGTCGAGCAGAACGGTATCGTCTTCCTCGACGAGATCGACAAGATCACCGCCCGCGGCGACCGCGTAGGCGCCGACGTCAGCCGCGAGGGCGTGCAGCGCGACCTCTTGCCCCTGATCGAGGGGACCACGGTCGCCACCAAGCACGGCGCGGTGCAGACCGACCACATCCTGTTCGTCGCCTCCGGCGCCTTCCACATCGCCAAGCCCTCGGACCTGCTGCCCGAGCTGCAAGGCCGGCTGCCGATCCGGGTCGAGTTGCGCGCGCTGACCCAGGACGACTTCAAGCGCATTCTCACCGAGACCGAGGCCAACCTGATCCGGCAGGCCACCGCGATGATGGGGGTCGAGGGGGTGACCCTGGTGTTCACCGACGACGCCGTCGACGAGATCGCCAGGCTGGCGGCCGAGATCAACTCGGGCATCGAGAACATCGGCGCCCGCCGTCTGCACACGGTGATGGAGAAGCTGGTCGAGGACATCAGCTTCAACGCCTCGGAGCGCAGCGGCCAGACCGTCACCATCGACGCGAATTACGTCAAGGAGACCGTCTCGGTCCTGGCCAAGAACGCGGATCTGAGCAAGTTCATCCTGTAGGCCTCTCTCCTCTGTTATGATCCCAGGCATCCGGCCTTCGCGGGAATGGGATCGGCATGGACATCTCGATCATCGGCGCGAGCGGGGATTGCGGGCGGCAGATCGCGGTGCAGATCGTGCGCGAGCCTGATGCATCCGCGCGAGATCCTGCAGCTGATCGGCAGCAATCCGGCTTCCGCGCGGCCGCATGCGCTGATCGGCCTGCGCGCCGACCTGCAGGACGCCTACGCCGAGATCGTGCCCGAGATCGACGTCACCCTGGATCCCGCGGCGGTGGTCGGCGACGTCGTCATCATGGCCGGCGGCGCCACCCTGCCGGTCGATCCGGCGGCCTACGACGCGGCGGCGCGCGAGCGGCTGGCCGGCACCAACGTCGCCACCTTCGAGCGCTTCGCCCGGGCGATCGCCGCCAGCTCGGGCGAGCAGCCGCCGGTGGTGATCGTCGTCAGCAACCCGGTCGAGCTCGGCGTCCGCGTGTTCGCCCGCCACCTGCCGCGCTCGCACGTGCTGGGGATGGGCGCCTACTCGGATTCCCTGCGCTTCCGCAGCGAGATCGCCCGCGACCTCGGGGTGCGGCGCCAGCTGGTACGCGGCTACGTCCTGGGCGAGCACGGCCCGGCGATGGTGCCGGCGTGGAGCGCGGTCAGGGTGCACGGGGTGCTGGCCCGGGAGTGGCCGGCGATGCTGGCGACCCTGCGCCGCGGCTTGCGCACCGAGGACTTTCCCGCCGCACTGACCCGCGAGCGGGCGGTGGTGATGAAAATGATGCGCAGCGGCGAGGCGGCGGGGCCGCTGCGGGCGCTGCGCCACATCGCCGGGCTCCCGCCGGACCTGCGGGTGGCGCTGAAGCCGACGGTGATCCACGCCACCCGCTCGAAGACCGTCGAGGCGACTGCCACCGCCACCGTCGACATGGTGCGGGCGATCTCGGAGGGCCGGCCGATGGAGATCGCGGCCCAGTTCCAGCACGACGGCGAGCTGGGCCTGCACGTTCCCTTCGGCAGCCGGATGGTGATCGACGGCGTGGTCTCCCGCATCCTGCCGCTCGATTCCTGCTGGCCGGAAGAGATCGCGCTGATCCGCGAGGCGGAGGCGGCGATCGCCGCCAAGGTGGCCGCCTGGGATGCCCTGGCCGGCGCGGCGTAGGGGAGGGGCGAGATGGAGCAGTACTGGCTGTTCGTGCTGGAGACCGACCACATTCCCGGCGTCGCCGCCAACATCGCGACCGCGTTCTCGCGGCGCGGCATCCAGATCGACGGCATCTGTGCCGAGGGCGTGGTCGGCGCCGGCGGCGGCGGCACGGCCCTGGTCTCGGTCACCTTCAGCGCGTTCGCGCAGCGGATGGAGATCCTGCGCCGCAAGCTCGAGCGCCTCGAAGTGGTGCGCACCGTAAAGGTTTGGAACTGCGACGCCGATGCCGGGCTTTGGCGCCAGGTGCGCGAGCACATCGGCGGCCGCCAAGCCTCGCTGGCGGCCCTGATGGCCGCCTACCCCCCCGACAAGACGACCGTGAAGCCGGGGTAAGGGAGGGCGGCTACCGGTACAGCTCCAGGCAGTCCTCGCGGCCGACGCCGCCGATGACCTCGATCAGTGCGGGGCTGCGGGCGGCGATCTCGGCGCAAGGCACGGCGATCCGGGTGCGTCCCAGCGCCGCCGTCTCGGCGATCGAGGCGCCGTAGACGACGCCCGAGACGTTGCACCACACCGCCATTGCCGCGCACATCGGGCAGGGCTCGCAGGTGGCGAACAGGAGGCAGCCGGAAAGGTTGCTGCCGAGCCGCGCGGTTGCCGCCCTCAGCGCATCCATCTCGGCGTGGCGGCTGGGGTCGCCGGTCGTGCCGGCAGTGTCGCGGGCGCGGGCGACGATCTCGGAGCCCAGCGTCACCACGGCGCCGTAACCCTTGTCGCCCGCGGCACGGGACGCCCGCGCCTCCTTCAGCGCCGCCGCCATCATCGCCTCGAAATCGACCTTCACGATGCGTTCGCGGCAGTGCGGGGCGTAGGGGCGGATCTCGCGGTAGTCGCGCAGGAACCGCAGCCGCGGATCGAGGCCTGAGATCAGCGCCTGGGTCGACTTCTCGTAGATGCCGCGGCAGACGGTACGTGTGTCGAGCCCGCCGGTGGCGCAGGCGTCCAGAGTCGGGCAGGGGTTCTTCGACAGCCAGACGATCTCGTCCACCGACTCCGAAACCACGGGCACGTCGGCCGGTTCGAGACCAAGGTAGTCGAAGCAGAAGATTTCGAACGCGCGGCGCGGGCCGGCGCCGGGCAGTCCGACGGGGTGGCGCTCCGTCAGCCAAGCCTGCCGCTTCCGCGCAACCTCGGCCTCCAGCACGACCGGCTTGGCCGATTGCAGCCGCGCCACCTTGTCCGCCAGGTCTGCCATTCGTTGTCCCCCCGACGTGAACGTTTCACACGCTCGGCTCGGTCTCGCTTTCCAGCAGGGTCTCCTTGAGCGCCCGAAAGGCGGCGCGGTCGAGAAAGCGGACGCGGCGCCCCAGCAGGTTGACGAATTCGGTCGCCTCCGGCGACAGCCCGGAGGTGTCGATCACCACCCGCGGCAGCGACACGTCGGCCAGCCGCTTCAGCTCCTCCGCGTCGTCCCAGCCGAGGTTGAAGTAGCCGCAGATCTGCAGCACCAGTCCCGGCCCCGGCCGGCCGCGGTAGCCGTGCTCGAGCGACGACAGGTAGGCGGCGGAGACGCCGAGCTCGGCCGCCATCGCCTTGAGCGTCACTCCGCGGCTCTCGCGCAGGGCGCGGATCCGGTTGCCGAACGGCGTCATCGCACCTTTCCCCGCTTGCGCCGCAGGAGCACGTAGAACGCGCCCTCGCCGCCATCGCCCGGGGTCGCATTGGTGACCGCCAGAACGCGTTCGCGCATCGGCGCCTCGTTGAGCCAGCGCGGCACCGAGGCGCGCAGCACCCCGACGCCGCCGTCCGGTCTGGTCCCCTTGCCGGTAATGACGAGAACGCAGCGCTGCCCCAGCTCGTGGGCTCGGGCGACGAAGCCGAGCAGGACCGAATGCGCCCGAGCCTGGGTCAGGCCGTGGAGATCGATGCGACCCTCGATCGGCAGCTTGCCGCGTCGGAGGCGGGCGGCGTTGCGCTTGTCGAGGCCGGCCGGGCGGCCGACCTCGAGCTGGGGCAGGGCGGTCGGACGTGGCGGAGCGGCGGATTCGGAAAGTCGCGACGCTTCGGTGGAGGCCTCGCGCGGCGGGGACCGGTAGTCGCTCTCCGGAATCTGCTGCGCTTCGGACCGGTGCAGCGGCACCACGTCGCGCATCACTTGGCGCCACAGGGCAAGCTCGGCCTCGGACGGCCTGCGCACCCGCTTGCGGCGGGGCCGATCGAGCTGGGGATCGCTGTCCATCACGAGCGGGGCGGGGTCACGCCCGCCGGCAGCAGAAGAATGTAGCGGCCGGGCTGCTTCATGACGCCGGCCGCGGCTTCCGCCTGCGGGCCGTGGCCAAAGAAGACGTCGCCGCGGACGGGGCCGCGGATGGCGCCGCCGGTATCCTGGGCGATCATCAACCGGCGCAGCGGCTTGCCCTTTTCGAGAGGATCGGAGGTGTCCAGCCAGATCGGCAGGCCAAGCGGCAGGAAACGGCGGTCGACGGCCAGGCTGCGACCGGGCGTCAGCGGCGCCCCCTGGGCCCCGATCGGCCCCTCGCCGTCGAGCAGGCGGAAGAAGACATAGGACGGGTTTTCGGCGAGCAGAGCCTCGCTCTCCTGCGGGTTGGCCGCAATCCAGGCGCGGATCGTCTGCATCGACATCTCGTCGCGGCTGGCGGCACCGCGGTCGATCAAGACCTTGCCCACGGACTTGTAGACGTGGCCGTTGGTGCCGTCGTAGCCGAGCCGGAGCGTGCTGCCATCGTCCATCAGCGCCCGTCCGGATCCCTGAACGTGAAGAAAGAACAGGGCAGCCGGATCGTCGGTCCATACCAGCTCGAGCTTGCGGCCCTCCAGGGCCCCTTTCGTGATCGCGCGGCGGTCGGCGTAGGGCAGCAGCTTGCCGTCCGCCAGCCGGCCGGCGATCTGCTCGCCTTTCCAGCTCGGCCGGAACTCGCCGAGGTTCACGGTGACGAGATCGGGCGGCCGGCGGTAGACGGGAACGGCGAAACGCGCGCTGCGGGTCCTGGCAGCGCGGATCTCTGCCTCGTAATATCCGGTGAAAAGCCCTTCCGGGTTGCCGTTGTCGGTTGCCAGCCACGGGGTGAAGCGGCTTTCGAAGAAGCCGCGCACCGCGTGCGGCTGACCCACTGGAACGGCCCGCGCCGCCGCACAAAGGGCCTTCCAGTCGCCGATGGTGCCGGCAAAGCCGCCGTCGCCCACCGGGCGTTCCGGGGGCTGCGGATCGATCCGGGCACACGATTTGAGGAAGGCGCCCAGCGCCTCGCCGTGGGCGTCGTCGGCCCATCCGGAAAGCGCGCCGAAACGCGTCTTCTCGAGCACCAGCTGGGGCGGGGCCGGCTTCTTCTCCTTAAGCAGATCGCAAGCCGGCAGGGACAGCGGCAGCACCAACGCCGCGATCAGCGCCAAGCAGCGTCTACTGTTCGGGACTTTCGGTCGCCACCAGGATCCAGTTCGGATCGCGCGAGCGCGTATCGCGTGCAAAGGTCCAGGAATCCACCACTTCGATGATGACGTTGGGATCACCGTCCACGACATCCCCGTTCTCGTCGCGAGTTGCCCGCACCTGATCCGAGACGAACTTGACGGTGACGTGGGCCACGCGATCGCGCATGTAGGCCTCGACGATGTCGGCCTTCTTGATGCCGATCAGCTGGTCCTCGCACCGTTCGCCCGCGTGCTCGCGCCTGCGAATCGCCTCGACGAAGTTTCCGTGCACCTCGGGGCTCAGGAGCGGCTTGAGGCTCCCGGAGTCGCCGCTGGTGAACGCGCCGAGGATCATCTCGAAGGCGGCCTTGGCGCCGGCGACGAATTCATCGAGATTGAACGAGGAATCCGCCTTCTTGATCTGATGGATGCCCGCCGCGACGTCGCCGCCTCCCGCGGGCGCCGATTCCTCCTTCGGCTGGCGCGGCCCGAACAGATCGTCGGCCGCATCGCCGTTGCCGCGAGGCGGCAGGTGAACGACCTTGTCGTCCTTCTGAGCCACCTGGTCGTGCTGCTTGAAGGGATCGGCGTAACCCCCTTCGTGGCCGTCGCGGCGGCCCAGCACGCTGCGCAGACGCAGCACCAGGAAGGCTGCGATCAGCGCAAACAGGATGATGTCGAAAAACGGAAAACCTTCGCCCATAGGCCCAATGCCACGCTTTCTGTCCGACTGGACATCCGGCTGTTCAAGGAATAAGCACGTTCAGAATGCCAAGGACAGGCACTATATCCCGACTAGCCTAGCGACTCGCGCGCCCGCGGTCCAGATGTGCGCTCGCCGCCCGGAGAACTCCAACCCGCCATAGATAGGTCGACCGACGAAGCGGAGCAAGCATGGTTTCTTGGATCCTGGCCGCGCTGATCGTGATCCCGATCGTCGAAATCGCCGTCCTGATCAAGGTCGGCGGCTTGCTGGGGGTGTGGCCGACGGTGGCCCTGGTGGTCGCCACCGCGATGGCAGGCACGGTGCTGCTGCGACTGCAGGGACTGGCCACTTTGTTCAGGGTCCAGGCTTCGTTGCGGGAGGGGAGATTTCCGATCGCCGAGGTTTTCGACGGCATGTGCCTGCTGGTCGCCGGCGCACTGCTGCTGACGCCCGGTTTCGTGACCGATCTGCTGGGTCTGCTCCTGTTCGTCCCGGCGTTGCGGGTCATGCTGCGGGAGTTCCTGGCGCGGCGCCTGATCGCCGCCGGCAAGGTGCGTGTCCACACCGCCGGGCCGGAGCCGGGCCCCGGGACTCCTCCGGGGTCGCCGCCGGTCATCGAAGGCGACTACGAGGATGTCACCCCCGACCGCCGGCGCTGATCCGACCAGTCGCTCCTGTTGTGTTGCCGACGTGATCGTGGTAGCCCATCCCCGCCGCTAGGGAGATGCACGATGAACGCGACCACCGATAATCCGAATGCCGGCACCGCACCTGGGGACGAGACTGCTGCCTCTCCGCCGGTCGTGATCAACGCCCAGTACATCAAGGATCTGTCCTTCGAGGCGCCGAATACGCCTGCGATCTTTGCCACCATGCGCAACCAGGCGCCGGACATCAGCATCAACGTCGACGTCCAGGCCAAGCCGGTCGAGGCCAACACCTTCGAGGTCGTCCTCCACTTCAAGACCGAATGCAAGGCAGGCGGCGGCGTCGCTTTCATCCTCGAGCTGGCGTACGGCGGCTTGTTCACGCTCAACGTGCCGCAGGAGCATCTTCACCCGATGCTGCTGATCGAATGCCCGCGGCTGTTGTTCCCGTTCGCCCGCAACATCATCAACGACGCCACCCGCGACGGCGGGTTCCCGCCGCTGATGCTGGGGCCGATCGACTTCGTCGCGATGTACCAGAGCCAGCTCGCCCAGCTTCAGGAGCAGGCGGCCCAGGCCAAGGCGTCCGGCAACGGCGGTACCGCCAGCGCCTGAGTATCAGCCGGCAACGGGCTCGGCCTTCCGGGGCGCGCCGGCCGCGGCGCTGTGGCCCCACAGCGGATTCTTGAGCTTCAGCAGGAAGGCCGCGTGGGCGGCCTCCTCCTCGGCGCTGGGAGCGTGCGGCCTGGGCGGCCGGATCTCGGCCGGTGTCGTCACCACGATCGGCCGCTGCGAGGCCTCGGCGACCAGCGCCAGCCCCGGCTCGCGGCCGCCGCACAGCTCAAGGTAGACCTGCGCCAGCAGAAGCGCGTCCTTCAACGCTCCGTGGTAGCGGCGGTCCGAGTTGTCGATGCCGAATCGCTTGCACAGCGCATCGAGGCTGGCCTGCGCGCCGGGGTACAGGGTCCGGGCCAGGCGGACGGTATCGATCGCCCGTGCCATCGGCAGTTGCGCCCGATTCAGCCGCGACAGCTCGGCATTCAGGAAGCCGACGTCGAATTCGCTATTGTGGATGACCAGCCTGGAATCCTCGCCAAGGAAGGTCATCAGCTCGTCGGCGATGTCGGCGAACACGGGCTTCGTGCGCAGGAACTCCTCGCTCAGACCATGCACCTCCTGGGCCTCGACCGGCACGTCGCGCTCGGGATTGCAGTAGAGCTGCAGGGTCCGCCCGGTCGGCAGGTGGTTGACGAGCTCGACGCAGCCGATTTCGATAATGCGGTGGCCGGCCCTGGGATCCAGCCCGGTCGTCTCGGTGTCCAACGCAATCTCGCGCACGGCAAACCCCCCTGTCATCCTCAGTCGCAGCCGAAGCCGGGCGACCACACGCGGCCTTCCTGTCCCGCCAGAGAGGCGACAATGTCCCGCACGGCGCGGAATGCCACGTCGCGCCCCAGCCCGGTGGGAATAACGAAATCGGCTCGGCGCCGCTTGTCCCGGTCCGGAAGCTGGCGCTCCAGGACGGCGTCCAGCCGTTCCGCCGTCATGCCCGCCCGTCTCAGCACCCGCGCCTTCTGAATCCGGAACGGCGCCGAGGTGACGGCGATGCGGTCGCACAGCGCCTCTCCCCCGGTCTCGAACAGGAGCGGAATATCGAGCACGCAGAGGCGCATCCGGGCTCGCGCCATCCGCGCCAGGAAGCGGCGATGCGTGGTGCGGACGGCAGGGTGGATGATCGCTTCCAGGCGCTCCAGCGCGACGGCGTCGCCGAACACCGCCCGGCCGAGCAGTCGGCGGTCGACCCTGCCGTCGACCAGTGCCGTCCGAAACGCGGCGGCGATCCGCGCGATCAAAACGGCGTCGCCGGCCAGCAGCCTGTGGACCTCGGCATCGGCATCGTGGACCGGCACCCCCAGGCGGCGGAACGCCAGCCCGGCGGTCGTCTTGCCCATCCCGATCGATCCGGTGAGGCCTAACACCATCATTTGCGGCTAAGCCTCGACGGCGCCTTCCCGGCGCAGGTGCTCAAGCAACGGCAGCAGCGGCAGGCCGAGGATCGTGAAGTGGTCGCCGGCGATCTGCGAGAACAGCTGCGCTCCCAGCCCCTCGACCTGGTAACCGCCGACCGAACGGCAGACCGTTTCGCCGACCTGCGCCAGATAGTGATCGAGAAACTCCTCCGAGAACGGCCGCATCGTCAGTCGGGCCTCGTCGATGAAGGACCAGCGTACATGCCGGCCGCGCGCGGTGCAGACGGCCGTCAGCAGGCTGTGCTCGGCGGCCCGCAGGCGCATCAGCTGGACCCGAGCCACGGGCAGATCCGCGGGCTTGTCGAAAACGACGCCGTCATGAACAAGCACCTGGTCGCTGCCGATGACAAGCGCATCGGGCAGCCGAGCGGCGACGCTGAGCGCCTTGGCCTCGGCAAGCGCCAAGGCGATGTCCGCCGGCTGCCGGTCGACCATGCTGCTCTTGATCGGGTTTTCGTCGATGGCAGGATCCTCGGCGCGGAAGGCGACGCCGGCATTGCGCAAGAGCGCAGCCCGGAACGGGCTGGTCGAGGCGAGTACGATGCCGGCGGTCAACGCGAATGCCTCAGATCGCCTGGTCGAGCTTGCGCTTGTAGAGCTGCATGATCATCGAAGCGACCTCCTCGACCGAACGGTTGGTGACGTCGATGACGGGCCAGCCGCGGGAGGCGAACAGCTTCTCGGCTTCCCGTACCTCCTCCGACACGGTCTGGATATCCACGTAATCGGTCTCGTCGGCATGGGCGTCGATCTCGAGGCGGCTTCGGCGGATGCTGACCAGCTTGCCGGGATCCTTGGTCAGGCCCACGCACAGCGGCTTCGTCAACCGAAGCAGCTCCTCGGGCGGGTCGCAGCGAGGATTGAGGGCGACGTTGGCCGCCTTGATGCCGCGATTGGCAAGATAGATACATGTTGGCGTCTTGGTCGTCCGGGAAACTCCGACCACCACCACGTCGGCGGAGTTGAGGTCGGTCTGCGACTGGCCGTCATCGTGGCTGAGCACGAAGTTCAGGGCCTCGATCCGGTTGAAATACTCGGCGTCGATCAGGTGCTGGCGGCCGGGCTGGGCGCGGGATTCGCGGCCGAGATGCTTGCGGAGCGCGGTCACAACGGGGTCGAGCAAGCCGACGCAATGAACCTGCAGACGCCGGCACTCGTTCTCAAGCAGCGACTTCAGGTTGGGGTCGACCAGGGTGTAGAGCACTACTCCGGAATTGGCTTCGATTTCCGATATGATCTCGTTCATCTGATCGGTCGTTCGGACCATGTTCCAGACGTGACGGCTGGTATCCACGCTGCCGAACTGGGCGAGGCAGGCTCGGGCAACCGCGTCTACGGTCTCGCCGGTCGAATCCGAAATCAGGAACAGGTGGAATCTTTTCATGTCTTTGCCAGTTCTGGAGTTCGTGTGCGGCTTCTGTGGATAACGCCCGCCGAACCGGGGGGACCCCGATACGGCCCCGACAACGCCCGTATTTTCCCTGCCGTTGACCGCAGTATAGAACAGTTGCGCAAGCTCCGGAATCCCGGGGACGGTACGAAGGAGTACACAGGCTTTCCACGCGCCGACGGGGATTCAGTCGTCTGCAGAAAGCCTCGCCGCGGGGAGCAGGATGGTACCTTATCAACATAACTCCCGCGTTGGCACGGTGTATTATGCACAAGAGCGTGCCGGGCTGTGGACAGAGCAGGGATCGGATTTAATCCCCGTGACTCAGAGGGGCCTCCAACACCACCAAAGATCTCTTACAGAAAGGTTTTGAGGGGGAATGAGGGAAAAGCGGATCGTCGAGGTTCTGCGGGGCAGGATGACGGACCGGGTGCCGATCTGGCTGATGCGCCAGGCCGGACGCTACCTGCCGGAATACCGGGCGCTTCGCGCTCAGGCCAAGGATTTCCTCGATTTCTGCTACCGGCCTGCACTGGCGACGGAGGCAACACTGCAACCGCTCCGGCGGTATGATCTGGATGCGGCGATCGTGTTCAGTGACATCCTGGTGGTTCCCCACGCGCTGGGAGTGAGAGTGGAGTTCCGCGAGGGGGAAGGACCGGTGCTGGAGACGGTAACGTCGGAGGCGGATCTGACGCGGCTGTCGGTCCGGAAGGTGGCGGAGCGGTTGGAGCCGGTGTACCGGACCATCGCCGCGGTGCGGACGGAGCTGGATCAGGAAAAGGCGCTGATCGGCTTTGCCGGCAGTCCGTGGACGCTGGCAGTCTACATGTTGGAGGGACGAAGCGGCGTCGGGGGATTGGAGGCGAAAGCGGCGGCGATTGGAAAGGCGGCGTTCGTCGGACGGCTTATCGAGGTGCTTGTCGAGGCGGTGGTAGAGCATCTCGATCGCCAGATCGTGGCCGGCGCGGAGGTGGTGCAGCTGTTCGATAGCTGGGCGGGAGTGCTTGACGCGGCCGGGTTTGAGCGACTGGTGATCGAGCCGACCCGGGCGATCGTGCAGGCCCTGAAGCGACGCCACCCGGAAGTGCCGGTCATCGGCTTTCCGCGCGGCGCGGGAACGGGATGCGCACGCTATGCTGTGCTGACCGGGGTCGACGGGCTGTCGATCGATTCCCAGATCCGTGCCGCCTGGGCCCGCGAGCATCTAGGGGAGGTCAGGGCGTTGCAGGGGAATCTGGACAACATGTGGTTGCGCGAAGGGGGCGGGGCAATGCTGGCAAGAGCCGACGAGATCCTCGGGCAGCTTGGCGGACGGCCGCTGATTTTCAACCTGGGGCATGGCGTGCTGCCGGAGACGCGACCGGAGCACGTGACCGCCCTGGTCGAACACGTACACGCGTGGCGGGCGTGATGGAACGGCTGGCGGTGGTGCTGTTCAATCTTGGTGGACCGGACCGGCTGGAATCGGTGGAGCCGTTCCTGTTCAACCTTTTCAGCGACCCCGCGATCATCGGAGTGCCGAACCCGCTGCGGTGGGTCCTGGCCAAGACGATCTCGAAACGGCGTGGTCCGGTCGCGCGGGAGATCTACGCCAAGATCGGCGGCGGCTCGCCGTTGGTGCCGCAGACGCTCGCCCAGGCGTCAGCGTTGGAGAGAGCCCTTGGCGAGGACGGAGACGTGAGAGTGTGGCCGTGCATGCGCTATTGGCATCCGCGCAGTGCGGAGGTGGCGCAGGAGGTGAAGGCATTCGGGGCGGAGCGGGTGGTGTTGTTGCCGCTCTATCCGCAGTTCTCGACCACGACTACGGCATCGTCGTTCGCCGAGTGGCGGACGAGCGCGCGAGCAGCGGGCCTGGACGCGGACGAGGTGGCGATCTGCTGCTATCCGGTCGAGAAGGGCTATGTCGCCGCGATGGCTAGGGCAACGCAGCGGGCCATCGCCGAGGCGGGGGCGAAGGGTCCGGTACGGGTGCTGTTCTCGGCGCACGGTCTGCCGAAACGGATCGTCGAGCGGGGCGATCCTTATCCGCGACAGGTGGAGGCGTCGGCATCGGCTATCGTGGAGGCGATGTCGGTCGCGGGCCTCGATTGGGGGATCTGCTATCAGAGCCGGGTAGGGCCGCTGGAATGGATCGGGCCTGCCACCGATGCGGAG
The DNA here is from genome assembly GCA_018432935.1 of Rhodospirillales bacterium. GTDB lineage: Bacteria > Pseudomonadota > Alphaproteobacteria > Rhodospirillales > Shumkoniaceae > JAHDSF01. Next base: position 158,255 of record JAHDSF010000022.1, read on the forward strand.
ATCACGAGGGCGGCAGGGCAGGGGAAAGCGATCGTCGTGGTGCCCCTGGCCTTCGTGTCGGAGCATTCCGAGACCCTGGTGGAGCTTGATATCGAGTACAGGGAACTGGCCGAAAAGGGGGGCGCTGCGGCCTACGTCCGGGTACCTACGGCGCAGACGGATGCAGCCTTCATAGAGGGGCTTGCCGGGATCGTCAGGGAAGCGCTGCGGAATGGAGGGAAGGAATGGCGGAGGGGTTCAGGCTTTGCGTGCGGAGCGGGGGCGAGCCGGTGCCCGTGCGGTGGGGGCGAAAAATGAAACGTGGCCTTGAAATCTCCGTTTGACTCGTCCTATCTGTTTCGGTAAGGCTTTGCCTAAGTTGGTTGGAATCAGAATCTTTCCTTTTCCAAAAATCCGGCCTTTTTCCGGTCTTTAGACCTGAAGTTTCACGTCGGTTCGCGAGCAGACGTGCATTCGCGTGACTTCAAGTCGCTCCGACGGAAGGACGGACCCCTTCTCCTGGAAGCCAATACGCTCATGAACCTCAAGGAACTTAAGCTCAAGCACCCAGCCGAACTCTTGTCCTTCGCAGAGGAGCTCGAGATCGAGAACGCGAGCACCCTGCGCAAGCAGGACATGATGTTCGGCATTCTCAAGAAGCTCGCCGACAACGGAACGCCGATCTTCGGCGAAGGTGTCCTCGAGGTTCTGCAGGACGGCTTCGGCTTCCTGCGGTCGCCGGAGGCCAACTATCTTGCCGGGCCGGACGACATCTACGTCTCGCCAAGCCAAGTGCGGCGGTTCGGGCTGCGCACCGGCGACACCGTCGAGGGCGAGATCCGCTCGCCGAAGGACGGGGAGCGCTACTTCGCCCTCTTGAAGGTGAAGAGCATCAATTTCGAGGATCCGCAGGCGGTCCGCCATCGCATCAACTTCGACAACCTGACGCCGCTCTACCCGGACGAGCGCCTGGTGATGGAGATCACCAACGAGGAGAGCAAGGACCCGACACTCCGGGTGCTCGACCTCATCTCGCCGATCGGCAAGGGCCAGCGGGCGCTGATCGTGTCGCCGCCGCGGACCGGCAAGACGGTGATGCTGCAGAACATCGCCCACGCCATCGCTGCCAACCATCCGGAGTGCTACCTGATCGTGCTGCTGATCGACGAGCGGCCCGAAGAGGTGACGGACATGGCGCGATCTGTTCGCGGGGAAGTAGTAAGTTCGACGTTCGACGAGCCGGCCTCGCGCCACGTGCAGGTCGCGGAGATGGTCATCTCGAAAGCGAAGCGGCTGGTGGAGCACAAGCGGGATGTGGTCATCCTGCTGGATTCAATCACCCGTTTGGCGCGTGCCTACAACACGGTGGTGCCGTCGTCGGGCAAGGTGCTGACGGGCGGTGTCGACGCCAACGCCCTGCAGCGGCCGAAGCGGTTCTTCGGCGCCGCGCGGAATATCGAGGAAGGCGGCTCGCTGACGATCATCTCGACCGCCCTGATCGACACCGGATCGCGGATGGACGAGGTCATCTTCGAGGAGTTCAAAGGTACCGGCAACTCGGAAATCGTGCTCGACCGCAAGGTCGCGGACAAGCGCGTGTTCCCGGCCATCGACATCACCAAGTCGGGCACCCGCAAGGAGGAGCTGCTGGTCGACCGCGCCACGCTGTCGAAGATGTGGGTGCTGCGCCGCATCCTGATGCCGATGGGCATGCAGGACGCGATGGAGTTCCTGCTGTCGAAGCTGAAGGAATCGAAGACCAACGCCGACTTCTTCTCGGCCATGAACACCTGACCAGCGGGATCTGGTCGCAACGAAGGCCCCGGAGCCCGCGGTTCCGGGGCCTTTCGGTTTACGGAAGCAGGATCGTCGAGCCGGTGGTCCGGCGTCCCTCGAGGGCCTCATGCGCGGCGCGGGCGTCGCGCAGGCGGAATTCCTGGCCGATCTCGACCTTGACGTGGCCGTCGCGCACGACGGCGAACAGATCGTTGGCGCAGGCCAGCAACTCCTGCCGCGTGATCGTGTAGTGGGCGAGGGTCGGCCGGGTCAGGAACAGTGATCCCTTTTGCGACAGCACGATGGGCGCGAGCGGCGGCACGGCGCCGGAGGCGGTGCCGAAGTTGACCATCAGGCCGCGCGGGCGCAGGCAGTCGAGGGAGTCGTCGAACACCGCCTTGCCGACGCCGTCGAACACCACCGGCAGCTTCCGGCCACCGGTGATCTCGACCACCCGCTTCTTGAAGTCCTCGCGGGTGTAGACGATCGGGTGATCGCAGCCGTTGGCCTTGGCGAGCGCCGCCTTGTCGTCGGATCCGACGGTGCCGATCACGGTGGCACCGAGATGCTTGGCCCACTGGCAGAGGATCAGCCCGACCCCACCGGCGGCGGCGTGGACCAGGATGGTGTCGCCCGCCTTCACATCGTAGATCTGGCGGATTAGGTACTGCACCGTCATTCCTTTGAGCATCATGGCGGCGGCCTGCCGGTCGCCGATCTCGTCGGGCAGCGGGATCGCGCGCTCGGCGCGGAGCAGGCGATTCTCTGCGTAGGCCCCGAGGATGCCGACATAGGCGACGCGCCGGCCGACCTCGGCGTCGGTGACCCCGGGGCCGATCGCCTCGACCACGCCCACCGCTTCTGAGCCGATCACGCAGGGGAGGTCGACGGGATAGAGGCCGGAGCGGTGATAGGTGTCGACGAAGTTGAGGCCGATCGCGGTCTGGCGGATGCGGATCTCACCCGGTCCGGGATCCGGAACGTTGACGTCCTCCCAGTGCAGGACATCGGAGCCGCCGGTGGAATGCATGCGGATCGCCTTGACCATGATGATTCTCCTTGGTTCGAGTTGAACGAAGACGGCGCCAGGCGGCCACGCCCGCTCGCGTTAAGGCAGCTTCCTGCTGACCACCCCGTCGTCGCTGGACGGGGTCGAGGGAGCTGTTCTTCCCGGAAATATTGTCAGAGTGCCGATTCTGCGCCAATCGAATGAATGCCTGCCGCAAATCCGTTGAAAGCGGTTATCATCCAGAGGATGGGATGGGGCGTACGAGTGGAGTTGCTCAATTCGGGTTTGCGGCAATTCATCATACAAGCGGGCCTCAGATGATCCAAACATTGCCGTCCATCATTTCGCGGCTCCGACTTAGGCAGTTGAGGTTGGTCGTGGCGCTGGCGGATCACGGCTCCTTGATCAAGGCTGCCGAGTCAGTCCAGATGACTCAACCGGGGGCGACCAAAGCACTGAAAGACATTGAGGCAGCCATCGGCTCGGTGCTGTTTGTGCGCAGCAATCGAGGCATCGAACCGAATGCCCTAGGTCGCTGCGTGGTCAGATATGCACGGCTGAGCATGTCGGACCTGTCCCAGCTGAGGGAAGAACTGCTGCGCGTCCTGCAGGGACATGGCGGCCGCTTGGCCGTCGGTACGATCATGGGCGCGGTTCCCCTTTTGACCGATGCGCTGTCGCGCTTCCTGCAGAAACAGCCTACCGTTTCAATTCAGATCCTCGAAGATACCAGCGCCCAGTTGCTGGAACTCCTCGACCAGGACAGGCTGGATGTCGCCATTTGTCGCACCAGCGTGAGCGAGACTCCCGGCTTCTACAACGCAGTCATCGTGTCCGACGAAACGCTGGCGGTGGTCGCCAATCTGGAGCACTCCCTGGCCGGCGAGAAGGAGCTGGATCTTGCGGATCTTCAGTTCTCGCGCTGGGTGGTCTGCCGGGCCAACATGCCCATGAGGCTCCTTCTGGAGCGGGAGTTCTATGAGCGCGGCATACCATTTCCGGCAAGCCCTATCGAAACCATTTCTCCGCTGGCCACGTTGTCGTTATTGGAACGCGATATCTCGATCGTGGCACTCCTTTCGATTGACGTGGCCAGGATGTTCGAGAAGTTCGGCTTGGTCAAAGTTCTGCCGGTCACGCTTCGCACAAAGAGCGAGCCCTATTTCCTGGTGACACGGCGTGACAGGGTGCTTACGCCAGCGGTAGAGCTTTTCATTTCGGAACTAAATCTTCCGAACGGCGGTTCCTTGACGAACTCCGCAGCCTGATATTCCCTTGCGTTATAGCGGCATCACGCGTCCTCATTAGACAAGGCCGCGCGCCCCGTCTAGAGTTTTCTAAAAGCCGGCGGGGAGGTGTCAGTGAAATCGGCCGCAATACGATGGCTTGAGCACATGCTCGTTCTGGGACTGTCAGTGATGGGGCTGATGGTCTTCGCGAATGTCCTGCTGAGATACCTCTTTGACTCTGGCATACCGGTCACGGAGGAATTGTCCCGGTTCATATTTGTGTGGCTGACTTTCGTCGGCGCGGTCGTGGCCATGTTCGATGGGCTTCACCTCGGTGTCGACGCCGTCATAAATGTGCTTCCACGCCGGCTCGGAATCGTTTTTCGGGTCATCGGCCGCGTCCTCATGCTGTTGTGCTGCGTCGCGATTCTGATGGGCAGCTGGACGCAAACCATCCTGAACGTATCCAACGTTGCCGCCCTGTCCGGCACTCCGGTGGCGCTCCTCTACGGCGCCGGCGCGTTCGCGTCGGTATTCATGGGAGGCATCATCCTCAAGGAGCTGTGGGAAATCATCAACGGCGTCGCCGCCCACGATAAGCGCGCTGGAGAGAGAGCTGGCGACCGAGGCCTGATATGACGTTGCTCATCTTCGTCGGTTCACTGCTCGGAGCGATGGCTCTCGGCGTTCCCGTCGCCTTCGCACTTCTGATCTGCGGGGCCGCTTTGATGGCCCACCTGGGGCTTTTCGAAACCCAGATTCTTGCACAGAAGGTGGTCGATGGCGCGGACAGCTACCCCCTGATGGCCGTCCCCTTTTTCCTCCTCGCCGGCGAGCTGATGACGGTGGGCGGCCTCACCCAGAGGATCGTCGCCGCCGCCAATGCCTTGTTTGGGCACGTTCGGGGTGGTCTTGGCTTTGTCGTGATCGGGACCGGCGTGCTGCTGGCAAGCCTGTCCGGGTCTGCGATTGCCGATACGGCGGCGCTCGCGGTGATGCTGTTGCCGATGATGCGCCAGGCGGGCTACAGCGTGAGTCGATCGTGCGGGCTCATCGCCGCCACGGGAATCATCGCGCCCGTCATCCCGCCGTCCATCGGTTTCGTCCTGTTCGGCGTGACCACGAACACCTCGATCACAAGGCTGTTTTTCGGGGGGATCATTCCCGGGCTGATGATGGGGCTGTCGCTTGTGATCGTGTGGTGGTGGCTGTCCCGAACGAGCCGCGCCCCGTTACCCCCGCGCAAGAGCCCGCGGGAGATGTTGGTGGCTTTGGGCGACGCAGGGTGGGCGTTCGGAATGCCGCTGATCATCGTTGGCGGCTTGAAGCTTGGCTGGTTCACGCCGACCGAGGCCGCGATCGTCGCCGCCATGTACTCGCTCCTCGTCAGTCTTCTTGTCTATCGCGAGCTGTCGCCGGGCGCGCTTTACGCCGCCTTGCTGAGCGCGGCGAGGACTTCGGCCGTGATCATGTTCATCGTTGCCGCGTCCCTTGTCTCCGCCTGGATGATCACGGTGGCCGACATCCCGGATCAGGCCGTCAAATTGTTGATGCCGTTCTTCGACGACCGTATCCTTTTGATGACCCTGATCATGCTTCTCGTTTTTTTCGTCGGCATGGTCCTGGACTTTACGCCTTCCATTCTCATTCTTGCCCCCGTCCTGATGCCGGTCGTGCACGCCGCCGGTATCGACCCCGTGTACTTCGGGATCATGTACGTCATCAATGCCGCAATCGGAATGCTGACTCCACCCGTTGGCGTCGTGCTCAACGTCGTCTGCGGAGTCGCAAAGGTCCGGATGGAGCATGCGATCAGCGGCGTCATTCCCTTCCTGGTTGCCGAGGCAGCAACCATGGCGCTCTTGATCGTATTTCCGGAGTTGATCACCGCACCGGTTAAGTGGCTGTTCTAGGTCCCGGCCACAGTCTTGCTGAAGTGTTCACGCGTCGAGTGCATTAGCGGACCCCCGCCAAGTCTCAGTAATGAGGCTTTGCAGACACGAACACGTCCAAACAAGATCGGGAGACCAAGATGAACTTCAAACACCTTGTCATGGCCGCTGTATTTGCCATCGCAACGATGCCGACGGCGCACGCCCAGGTCACGGGCAGGCTCGGCTACGTGCCGACCGAAGACCATCCCGTTGGTCAGGCGGTCAATCGCTTTGTCGAGCTGACCAAGGCCAAGAGCAACGGCAAGATCGTCATAACGCCGTACTCTGGCGGGAAGCTCGGCAACGAGCCTCAGCTGCAGTCCTCGCTCCAGGGCGGCGTCGTCGACCTCATGGTCGGGCCAACGTCCAACTTCGTCGGCGCCATCAAAGAGTTCGGGATCTATGACCTGCCCTTCTTTTACGCGAACTTCAAGGAAGTCGACGCCGTGATGGACGGGCCGGTCGGAAAGCTGCTGTTCAAGAAGCTCGAGGGAATCAACATCGTCGGCCTGGCATACTGGGACAACGGCTTCCGACACATGACCAATGCCAAGCGGCAAATAGTCAAGGCCGAGGACATGAAAGGCCTGAAGATACGCGTGATCCCGAATCCGCTGTTCCTGGCAACGTTCAAAGCACTCGGAACAAATCCGATCGGCCTTCCCTATCCGGAACTTTATACCGCCCTCGAAAGCAAAGCCGTTGATGCGCAAGAGACGCCGGTTGGTCTCATATATTCCAGCAAGTTCTATGAAGTGCAGAAGTACCTGACGATGACCGGGCACATCTATACGCCGTATATGCTCCTTGCCAGCACCAAGTGGTTCAATTCCCTCTCCGACGCTGACCGCAAGGTGGTCATGGAAGCGGCCCAGGAATCGGCGGTCTTCCAGCGGAAGCTGTCGCGGGACAACGCCGACAACATCGCTTTCAAGATCCTGAAGGACCACGGCATGGACGTGGTCGTTCTGCCCTCCGATGAAATCGCGAAGCTGCGAAGCCTCGTGAAGCCGGTCCAGGACGAGTTCAGCAAGGTCATCGGCGAGGATCTCGTCAACCAGGCCAGGGCCGACATGGCCAGCGCTCGCTGACTCTCGCGATGCGGCGCAGGCCGACAGGAGGTTTGCTATGCATTTAGTTCAGTTCGAGGACGCCAACGGCAATCGCCGGGTTGGTCGGGTTGAGGGGCGACAAATCCATGCTGTCAGGGGTGCCTCGACGACCCGTCTCCTGGCGCTGGACGCCATCGTCGCCGGGATCGGAATTGGCGACGAGGTCATGCGGCGCGGAACGAAGGAGGTTTTCGACTATGACGCGTTGCTGGCGGGGGGCAGAGTGCTGCCCCCGCTGGACCATGAAGACCCGGCGCATTGCGTCATCGCAGGTACCGGTTTGACACATCTTGCGAGCGCCGCTGCCCGGAGTCAGATGCACGAGAAGGTCAAGGCGGACGCCGCGGATTTGAATGACACCATGAGGATGTTCAAGTGGGGCCTGGAGGGGGGGCGGCCGGAACCTGGAAAGGTCGGCGTCCAACCGGAGTGGTTCTACAAGGGAGATGGAACCATCGTCGCGCGGCCGGGCGAAGACTTTCGGGTTCCCGATTTCGCCACTGACCATGGCGAAGAGCCCGAGGTTGTGGGGCTTTATGTGATAGGTCCCGACGGCAAGCCTTACCGGCTCGGCTACGCCATCGGCAACGAATGCACCGACCATGTGATGGAGAAGAAAAGCTATCTCTACCTGGCGCACGCCAAACTCAGATCGTGTTCCTTCGGCCCGGAGCTGCGGGTCGGCGATCTGCCCGGACATGTCGAAGGCGTTGCCAGAATATTGCGCGACAAGAAGGTCCTCTGGGAAAAGAACTTCGTTACCGGAGAGGACAACATGTGTCACTCGCTGGCGAACATCGAGTACCACCACTTCAAGTATGAGCAGTTTCGCGCGCCGGGTGATGTGCACGTCCAGTTCTTCGGAACGTCTGTCGCCTCGTTTGCCGACGGGATTCTGGCGGTCGATGGCGATGTTTTCGAGATCGACATTCCGGTTTTTGGGAAGCCGCTTGTGAACGGACAGCATCGTTCGCAGGCTCGAAGGGAGGATTGCGTTGTCAGACAGCTCTAGGCCCAGTCGTTCAGGAGCGACCTACTAGGTTGGAGCTTCATGTCGACGGAGACGACGCGGCGGTCGACCTCGGTGCCGGTGAGGCCGGGCCGACCGCCTCGACGACGCCTAGGCCTTCGGAACCGACGGCACAGGGCAGGGTGACGAGGCAGAGACCCGACCGGAATCCCGTTCCAATGCAGGGTATCGGGGCCACCGGTGACCCAGCAGTCTCTTCTCGTCGGTCGCGGTCAAGACCCAGCCGTTTGAGGCGGAGCGGTTTCAAGGGGCGCGCGCCTGTGGCAGGCTACATCGGCGCGAGAGCGGCGTGCAAGCGGTCGGGGTCGGTGAACGGCAACCCGCACGAGAAGTCGCGGCAGACGTAGGCCGCGGCCATGCCACCGACGGTGGTCTTGCCGTGGGCGGGATGGTCGGGGGGGAGGTCGGTGCCGGGGGCGATCTGGACTGTGACGAGATGCGGAGCCCCGGCCTTCAGCGCGGCGCGGCGCAGGGCACGGGTATCGTCGGCTTCGGGCCCGCCGACGATGACCGCCTGGACCGGGTTTTCGAGCAGCGCGTGGGCGAGAAGGAGGCCGGTCATGTGCGGCAGCAGTTCGGCGTCCACACCGGCGAAGGCGGCGATCGTCGTCTCGGCGCGGCGGCGGTAGAGGTCGCGACCGGTCAGGTGGAACAGCCGGGCAATGGCCTCGGCCATCAGGCCGTTGCCGGAAGGCAGGGCGTTGTCGAGGAACGGCTTCGAGCGGACGATGACGTCGGTCACGTCGTCGGCGGTCTGGAAGTAGCCACCGGCGGCATCGGCGAACGAGCCTTCGGCAATCTCGGCCCAGGCCTCGGCCTGGGACAGAGCCGCGACGTCGCCGGTCGCCTCGAACAGGGCGAGCGCGGCCAGGATCATCGCCGCATAGTCTTCGAGGACGGCGGGATGCCTGGCCGTTCCCGAGCGCCAGGAGCGATGGAGGCGGCCGGCGGGAGCGGCCATCAGGTCGCGGACGAAAGAGAACGCGGCAGTGGCGGCATCGAGCCAGGCGGGTTCGTCGAACGCGGTGGCGGCGCGGGCGAGGGCGGCGATGGCAAGGCCGTTCCATTCCGCCAACACCTTGTCGTCGCGCAAGGGCGGCACGCGTCGGTCGCGGAGGGCGAGCAGGCGCTGGCGGCACGAGGCGAGACGCGGCGCGTCGTCGTCGCCGAGGGGTTGGGGGGAGGCGAGGCGGTTGAGGATCGAGTGGCCCTCCCAATTGCCGTCCGGCCGGACGTCATAGGCGGCCTTGAAGAAGGCGGCGTCGTTGCCGAGCGCCTGGTCGATCTCGCCGTCGGACCAGACGTAATACCGGCCCTCTTCGCCGTTGCTGTCGGCGTCGACAGCGGAAGCGAAGGCGGCGGGGTGGGCGCCGTCCTCGCCAACGCGCATGTCGCGGAGCATCCACGCGACGGTCTCGTGCACCCGCTCCTCCATCAGGGGGTCGGCGGTTTTTAGCCAGACGGAAGTCAGCAGGTCGATGATCTGGGCGTTGTCGTAGAGCATCTTCTCGAAGTGGGGGACAAGCCAGGATTCATCGGTGGAATAGCGGGCATAGCCGCCGCCAAGGTGGTCGTAGATGCCGCCGAGGGACATCGCGTTCAGGGTGGTTACGACGGCCTCGCGGCTTCGCGGCTCGGCCGCACGCAGATGGGCGGTCCACAGCAGGCGGAACAAAGGAGGCTGCGGAAACTTGGGGGCGCCCTGGGTGCCGCCATGACGGAAATCGATGGTATGCAGGGCGTGCTCGGCGGCCGTGGCGATGGGGTCGGCGGGAAGGGAGCCGGACGTCCTGGGCTGCGCCATTCGGTCCAGGGACTCCAGCAGAGCGGCGGTGTTGTTGGCGATGCCGTCCTTGTCCTCGCGGTAGACGTCGGCGACCCGCTGCAGGACGTCGCGGAAGCCGGGTCGGCCATAGCGGGTCACGGGTGGGAAGTAGGTGCCGCCCCAGAAGGGCTCGCGCGAGGGGGTAAGGAACATGGTCAGTGGCCAGCCGCCCGGGGTGCCGATCAGCGCCAGCGCCGACTGATACAGCGCATCGACGTCCGGGCGCTCCTCGCGGTCGAGCTTGATGTTGACGAACAGGCGGTTCATCAATTCGGCCGTGACCGGGTCCTCGAAGCTCTCATGGGCCATGACGTGACACCAGTGACAGGCGGCGTAGCCGACCGACAGCAGGACCGGCTTGTTTTCGCGGCGGGCCTCTTCGAAGGCATCGTCGCCCCAGGGCTGCCAATGGACGGGGTTGTCCTTGTGCTGCTGGAGATAGGGGCTGGTTTCGGCGGCGAGGAGGTTGGAGGTCATGGCAGCTCCTGTGCGGGCGGGCGCCTGCGCGGGCGGCGTTGCAAGGCGGAGGATGCCCGCTTACTTTGGATGGCGGACAAGGCTTTGCAACGGCAGGGGCGCCTGACGCGCCCGAAGGGGGGCGGGAAGGGCATGAGCGAGCGTAACGGCGATCCGCCGGCGTACTACAGGGTTCACGTGTTCTGCTGCGTCAACGAGCGGCCGGCCGGCCATCCGAAAGGGAGCTGCGCGCGCAAAGGCGCGGTGGACCTGCGCAACTACATGAAGGCGCGGGCAAAGGAATTCGGGCTCGGAGATGTGCGCATCAATGCCTCGGGGTGCCTGGATCGGTGCGAGCTGGGACCGGTGGTGGTCGTCTATCCGGAGGGGGTTTGGTATCACTGCCGCAGCCGCGAGGATGTTGACGAGATCCTGACCGTCCACGTGCGCGATGGGGGCCGGGTCCGACGCCTGATGCTCGGTCCTGGGGACCGGGAGCCGCCGGCACTCTGATGACCAGCAATACGATCTATGCGCTGAGCTCGGGCGCCGGCCGGGCCGGGGTTGCGGTGGTCCGGGTATCCGGCAGGGGTGCGGCGGCGGCTTGGCGGACGCTGGCGGGGAGGGATGTGCCCGAGACGCGGCGGATGGTGAGGGTGCGGCTGCACGACGGGACGAGGGCACTGGACGACGGGCTCGGGGTCTATTTTGCTGCGCCGGCGAGCTTCACGGGGGAGGACGTCGTCGAGTTTCATGTCCATGGTGGACGGGCGGTGGTCGAAGCGGTGCTGCGGACCCTCGGGCGCTGTGAAGGGCTGCGTCCGGCCGAGCCGGGGGAGTTCACGCGGCGCGCGTTCGAAAACGGCCGTCTTGACCTGACCGCCGCCGAAGGGATACGGGACCTCGTCGACGCCGAGACGGAGGCGCAGCGTGCCCAGGCATTGCGTCAGGCGGACGGGGCGCTGGGGCAGCTCTACGATGGCTGGCGGGCAGGCGTGGTCCGCGCCCTGGGCCTGGTCGAGGGGGCGATCGACTTCTCGGACGAGGGCCTGGAGGAGAGCCTGATCGACGAGGCGCGGGTGGTGGTCGGCGGACTGCTGCAGGAGATGCGGCGGCACATCGAGGGGGGGCGGCGGGGCGAGCGCGTGCGGGAGGGGTTCTATGTCGCCATCGTGGGCGCGCCCAACGTCGGCAAGTCGAGTCTCCTCAATCGGCTGGCCGGGCGCGAAGCGGCGATCGTGTCGGAGACGGCGGGGACGACCCGGGATGTGGTCGAGGTCCGCATGGACCTGGGGGGCTATGCGGTGACGGTGGCGGATACGGCCGGGCTGCGGGAAGCGGGGGACGCGGTCGAGCAGGAGGGGGTACGGAGGGCATTGGCCGCGGCCGCGCGGGCGGACTTGACGGTGGTGGTGGATGACGGGAGGGGGGAGAGCGGAGGGACGGAGGGGGGCCCGCGGCTGCGGGTGCGCAACAAGATCGATGTTGCGCCGGGCGGCAGGGGTGAAGGAGGGATCGGGGTATCGGCGCGGACGGGCGAGGGCATGACGGAGCTTGAGCAGGCGATCGTCCGGGAGCTGGAGAAGGAGTGGCGTTCCAGGGGAGACGAGGTGGTGTGGACACGGGAGCGGCATCGCCATGCAATCGCCGGGGCGGCAGAGGAGCTCGAAACCTTTCTGGGCGCCGCGGCGGCCGAGATCGGGGCGGAGCACTTGCGGCGGGCGGCGAGGGCGCTGGGGCGGGTGATCGGCACGGTGGACGTGGAGGACGTGCTGGATATGATCTTCCGCGAGTTCTGCATCGGGAAGTGAGACGTGTTTCACGTGAAACAGAAGTTCGACGTCATTGTCGTTGGCGGCGGGCACGCCGGCACCGAAGCTGCTGCTGCGGCGGCGCGGATGGGCGCGCGCACGTTGCTGCTCACCCACGACCGGGACAGGATCGGGGAGATGTCGTGCAACCCGGCGATCGGGGGGCTGGCGAAGGGCCAGCTGGTGCGCGAGATCGACGCCCTCGATGGGGTGATGGCGCGGGCCATCGACCGCGCCGGCATCCAGTTCCGCATCCTTAACCGGAGCAAGGGTCCGGCGGTTTGGGGTCCGCGGGCCCAGGCCGACCGCGCTCTCTATCGGAAGGCGGTTCAGGCGCTGTTGACGGAGCAGGTCGGGCTCGAGATCGCAGAGGGTTCGGCGGAGGACCTGATCCTCGACGGCGGGGGCAGGGCGGCCGGGGTGCGGATGGCGGGCGGAGAGGTCTTCGGCGCCGGGGCGGTCGTCATCACCTCGGGGACGTTCTTGCGCGGCCTCATTCATTGCGGGGAGGCAAGGATCCCTGGCGGGCGGGTCTGGGAGCCGCCGGCGGTGGGACTGGCGTTCACGTTGAAGCGGTTGGGCTTCGCGATGGGCCGGCTGAAGACGGGAACTCCGCCGCGGCTGGACGGACGGACCATCGGATGGGATCGGCTGGAGGCGCAGGAGGGCGACGATCCGCCGGTTCCCTTCTCGATGTTGACGACGGCGATCACCACTCCGCAAGTCGTCTGCCACATCACGGGAACGACGCCCGCGACGCACGAGATCATCCGGGCCAACCTGCACCGGGCCCCCATGTATACGGGGCAGATCGGGTCGATCGGCCCGCGCTACTGCCCGTCGATCGAGGACAAGGTCGTGCGGTTCGCCGACCGCCAGCGGCATCAGATCTTCCTTGAGCCGGAGGGACTGGAGGATCCTACGGTCTATCCGAACGGGATCTCGACCTCGTTGCCGCAGGACGTCCAGGTGGCGATGCTGAAGACGATCCCGGGACTGGAAGGGGCCCGGATGGTGCGGCCCGGATACGCCATCGAGTACGATTTCATCGACCCGCGCGAGCTGAAGCCGACGCTGGAGACGCGCAAGGTCGAGGGACTGTTCCTGGCCGGGCAGATCAACGGCACCACGGGCTACGAGGAGGCTGGCGCCCTTGGACTGGTGGCGGGCGTGAATGCCGCGCTGCGGGCCGGCGGTGGTGGAGAGTTCGTGCTGGACCGGGCCGAGGCTTACGCGGGGGTGATGATCGACGACCTGGTGACGCTGGGCACCGATGAGCCGTACCGGATGTTCACCTCGCGGGCGGAGTACCGGCTCCATCTGCGAGCTGACAATGCGGATCGGCGGCTGACGGCTCGCGGAATCGGGATCGGCTGCGTGACGGCGGAGCGCGCGCGGGCCTTCGCGGCGCGGGAGGATGCGTTTCGAAGGGGAAGGGGGATTCTGGAATCGGTCTCGGCGACCCCGCGGGAGCTGGCGTCATGGGGGATCGTGGTCAATGCCGACGGGGTGCGGCGCAGCGCCTGGGCGCTGCTTGGCCATGGCACCCTCGATCTGGAGGCGCTGAAGGCGGTATGGCCGGAGGTTGCGGGGCTGGATCCTGCGATCCGCGAGACGCTGGCGATCGAGGCGCGCTACGCCCCGTACGTCGAACGCCAGAACGAGGATGTGGCCGCGTTGCGGCGGGACATCGAGCTTGCGTTGCCTGGGGATGCGGACTACGCCTCGGTGCCGGGTCTGTCGGCGGAGCTGCGAAGCAAGCTGGCGCGGGAGCGGCCCCGCCACCTCCATGCAGCGGCGCGGATCCCGGGGATCACGCCGGCGGCGCTGGCGATCCTGGCCGGGCTGGCGAAGCGGGCGCGGCGGAACGCGGCGTGAGGTTTCACGTGAAACAATCCTCCCCCTCGGCGGACGGTCCGGAGCTGCTGGAATCGCTGCGGCTACCGGCCGAAACGGTCGCCCGCCTGGGCCGCCACCTCGAGCTGCTGCGAACATGGCAGCGGCGCATCAACCTTGTGGGAGAGGGGACGCTCGGCGAGGCATGGCGGCGCCACGTTCTCGATTCGGCACAGCTCGCCCCTCATCTGCCGCCTGGTGGGGGCCGGATCGCCGACCTCGGGTCGGGGGCGGGCTTCCCCGGCCTGGTGCTGGCGATCGTCACCGGCCGCGAGATCGACCTTGTCGAGTCGGATGCGCGCAAGGCCGCCTTCCTGCGCGAGGCCGCCCGGATCTGCGCCGCGTCGGCGGTCGTCCACAACCGCCGCAGCGAGGCCCTGCCGCCGCTGCAGGCCCGCGTCGTCACCGCCAGGGCCTTGGCGCCTCTGGCGCGACTCGTCGAGCTGGCCGCTCCCCATTTGGCGCCGGAGGGTTGCTGTCTGTTCCTGAAGGGGCGGACCTGGGAACAGGAATTGACGGACTCCTGCAAAGATTGGATGATCTCGACGGAGACCTTTCCGAGCGCGTCCGATCCATCGGGCGTCATCTTGAAAGCATGGGGGATCACCCGTCGCCATGGACGCACCGGCCAAAGCTGAACGGCGCACCCGGATCATCGCCATTGCCAACCAGAAGGGCGGGGTGGGCAAGACGACCACCGCGATCAACCTCGCCACCGCGATGGCCGCAGTCGAGATGTCGGTCCTGATCGTAGATCTCGACCCGCAGGGCAACGCCAGCACCGGCCTCGGCATCGAGCGGCCGTCCCGGAAGGCAAGCTCGTACGATCTGGTGATCGGCGAGGCGGCGATCGAAGACGCCGCCGTCGCGACGGCGATCCCGAAGCTGAAGATCATTCCCTCCGGGGTCGACCTTTCCGGCGCCGAAATCGAGCTGGTGGACCTGGAGCGGCGGGAGTACCGCCTGCGCGATGCGCTGTCCGGGGTCGCCGGGGCCTATGACTACGTGCTGATCGACTGCCCTCCCTCCCTGTCGCTGCTGACCGTGAACGCGCTGGTCGCCGCCGACGCGGTGCTGGTGCCGCTGCAGTGCGAGTTTTTCGCGCTCGAAGGGGTGAGCCATCTGGTGAAGACCATCGACCGCATCAAGCGGGCTTTCAATCCGCGGCTCGAGATCCAAGGTATTGTGTTGACCATGTACGATAGGCGCAATAACTTGTCCGAACTGGTCGCTGCGGACGTCCGGGCCCACTTCGGGGACAAGGTCTACGAGACGGTGATCCCGCGGAACGTGCGGGTCTCCGAAGCACCGTCCCATGGGCGGCCGGTCCTGGTCTACGACATGATGTGCGTCGGTTCGCGGGCGTACATCCAGCTGGCAAGCGAAGTGCTCCGGCGGGAGCGGAAGGTGGCGGCGTAATGGCGATCGAAGGAAAACGCAAGCTTGGCCGTGGTCTTTCGGCGCTGCTGGGCGAAGACAACGACCCGGCGGGCGAACTCGACCAGCAGCGCCTGACACGGGTGGTACCGATCGAGCATGTTCATCCCGGGCGCTTCCAGCCGCGGGTCAAGATGGACGAAGAGAGGCTGGAGGAGCTGGCGCGGTCGATCCGCGACAAGGGCATCCTGCAGCCTCTGCTGGTGCGCAGGAGTTCCGGCGACGCCAACGGATTCGAGATCATTGCCGGCGAGCGCCGCTGGCGGGCTGCCCAGCGCGCCCAGCTGCACGAGGTTCCGGTCATCATCAAGGACCTCAGCGACCGCGAAGCGCTGGAAATCGGCCTGATCGAGAACCTGCAGCGCCAGGACCTGTCGCCGCTCGAGGAGGCGGACGGATACCGCCGACTGATGGAGGAATTCGCCCACACCCAGCAGGAGCTCGCCGACGTCGTCGGCAAGAGCCGCAGTCACGTGGCGAATATGATGCGCCTGTTGAGCTTACCCGCACCAATCAAGGACATGATCGGCGCCGGGAAGCTGTCCGCCGGCCACGCGCGGGCGCTCCTCAATGCGCCGAACCCCCTCCAGCTCGCCGAGCGGGTGGTGAAGCAGGACCTCAACGTGCGCCAGACCGAGAAGCTCGCGCAGGCCGGGCCGGGCCGCGGCGTCCGCCGCGCTCGCGAGGCGGCGGGCAAGGACGCCGACACGATGGCCCTGGAGCGGGAGCTGACTTCGCGGCTCGGGCTCAAGGTCGATATCCGCCATCTCGGTATCGGCGGGACCCTGACCATCGCCTACGACACGCTCGAGCAGCTCGACGACGTATTGCGCCGCCTCACCGGGGCCGGCGAGCCCGCCCAGGAGCCGGAGATTCCTCCCGCCCTCGACGAGGATCCGCTCGAGTCCTGGGAGGCCGAGGTCGCCAACCAGGATTCGCCGCCGCAGACCATCGAGCAGGCGGTCGAGGCATTCGAGGCGGCCGCGCAGGACTTCTCTCCGGCCGCGCCGCAGGAGGAAGAGCCGGACAAGGCCACCGCGGAGGGGACGGGGATCGACGACTCGTTCGATCTCGAGGACAACCCCAAGGAGGCGGGAGCCGAGGCGCCGGCGGAGGAGCCGGCCAAGGCGATGCCGCCGCGGCCAGCCCAGGGCCTGCAGCAGGAGCTCGAGGAGTAGGCTCGGTCAACCGCGACGACGACGGAGCCCCGCCTGGCGACCCATGGCCGCCAGCCGCAGCAGCATCCTGCCGCAGGCCGCCGCCGCTGGAACCCCCGATGACTTGCAGTCGATCTCGGCCTCGTCGAGGAGACGGAGCGCCTCGGCCAGACGATCTCCCGGCCAGTTCTGAAGCTGGCGCACGAAGGCGTCCTTCTGCTTGAAAAACACCGGCGGCTTGAGGCCTGCCACCGCCTGCTCCGCCGAGACGCCGCGGGCGATGTGGCCGGCGGCGAGGTGAAGGCGCAGGAAGTGCCGTGACACCGCCCGCACCACCGTCACCGGCGACTGCCCCTCCATCCAGGCCCGCTCAAGCGCCGTGTCGAGCGCGGGCAGGTCGCCGGCACCGACCGCCAGGGCCAACTCGTCCAGCGAAAGCGAGGCGCTGTCGCCGACGCAGGCCAGGACGTCGTCGAGACGAATCCGATCCTGGCCCCTTGCATAGAGGGCCAGCTTCTCGAGCTCGGACCGGCTCATGATGCGGTCGCCGCCGAGGTTGGCGACGAGATATGCCTTCGCGTCGGCATCAGCCTTCAGGCCATGCCCGGCCAGGACCGAATCGATGAGCGACTCCAGCCCCGCACCCTCGTCTGCATAGCAGGGCAGGGCGACCGCACGGGGGTGGGCCTCGGCCAGCTTGCGCAGGGCGGAACGTTTGGCAAGGTCTCCCGCCTCGATGACGACCAGCCCGCCCGAGGTCGCTTGCAGGGCCAGATCGAGGGCCGCGGCGATCTCGTCGCCGGCTTCGCGGACCCGGATCACCCTGCGTTCCCCGGTTGGCGACAGGGCCGCGACCTCGTCGGCGAGCAGGGGCGGGTCCTTCTTAAGCCGGTCCGCGGCCACCTCGACCACCACGAACGGATCGCGCGGGTCCCGTGCCGCCGCCGCGACGAGCCCCTGGCCACGTTCCCGGACGGCGCCGGCGTCCGGTCCGTAGGCAACGGCCGCCAGCACGCCGGCATCCGGTCGGGCGAGGAAATCGGAAAGCCGGCCGCCCTTGAGGATCACGGGGCGCGCGGCCCTTCCCGCATCTGCCGGAAATAGACCGAGACCCGATTGGCGATGGTCTTGGCGAGGTCGTGCAGGACCCGCTGCCGCGCATCCTGCTCGGCGACCACGGTCGCGAAGTCGGACCTGGTGACGTTGTAGCTCGATGTCAGGGTCGCGGTGTCGGACAAGAGCGTGGGACCGTCGCCGCCATCGAGGCGGTAGGTCGCGGTGGCGATGTAGTTGGTACGGGTCGAGAAGCCGCTCTTGGACGTCAGGATGTCGCTCTTGCGCTCGGTGACCGTGACCGCCAGCCGGTAAGGCTGGACGGCCGCGCCGCCGCGCGGGTGCATCAGCGTGGAAAGCTCGTTCCTGAGGATCTGTCCGGTGCGGTCCTCGATCGGAGCGATCTCGACCTGGGACAGATCCTCGCGGACCAGCCTCCCCTCGCGGCCGCCGTAAAGCGGCTCGAATCCGCATCCGCCCAGCACCGCCAGGGCAGCCGCGGCGAGGATGATCCTAGACGACCACATTGACGATCCTGTTGGGAACGACAATGACCTTGCGGACCGACTTGCCCTCGATCGCCTTGAGCACATTGGGCACCTGAAGCGCAGCCTCCCGCACCACAGTTTCTGCGCTGTCCTTGGCAATGTCCAGCGTGCCGCGCAACTTGCCGTTGACCTGCACTGCCAGGGTGACGGTGTCCTCGGCGACCAGCGCGGCGTCCGCCTGCGGCCAGGGGGTGTCGGCGAGCAGGGTGGCGTGGCCCAGTTCCGCCCACAGCTCTTCGGCCAGATGGGGCGTCATCGGTCCGAGCAGGCGGACGATCGTCTCGACCGCGAACCGCCGCACCCAAGCGGCCCCGTCGCCGTCCTGCAGAGCCTCGACCCCGTTGGTCAGTTCGCGGACGCGCGCGATCGCCTTGTTGAAGTGAAAGCGGTCGAGATCGTCGGAGACCGCGGCGATCGTCTTGTGGGCGAGGCGCAGCAGGGCCTCGGCCTCGGGCGACAGGCTTTCCGGCCGCGGCGCGTCGGCCGGGGGCAGGGGAGTAGCCGGATCCGCCGCCAGCCGCCACAGCCGATTCAGGTAGCGCCACGCACCCTCGATCCCGGCCTCGGTCCAGTCGAGGTCGCGGTCGGGCGGACTGTCCGACAGCACGAACAGCCGCGCCGTATCGGCGCCGTAGGCGTCGACCGCCCGCTCCGGATCGACGACGTTCTTCTTCGATTTGCTCATCTTCTCCGAACGGCCGACGACGGCGTCCGCGCCGGTCGCGATCTCGATCACCCGGCCATCCGCCTCGCGCCGCACGTCGGTCGGGAACAGCCACTTTCCCTCCGCGTTGCGGTACGTTTCGTGACAGATCATGCCCTGGGTCATCAGCCCGGCGAACGGCTCCTTGAAGTCGACGTATCCGCACTGCTTGAGGGCACGGGTGAAGAAGCGCGAGTAGAGAAGGTGCAGCACCGCATGCTCGATGCCCCCGATGTACTGGTCGACCGGCATCCAGTAGCGGACCTCATCCGCCTCGAAGGCGCGGTCCGACTGCGGCGAGCAGAACCGCATGTAGTACCAGGAGGACTCGAAAAAGGTGTCGAACGTATCCGTCTCGCGCCGTGCCGGCGCGCCGCAGGTCGGACAGGCGACGTGCTTCCAGGTCGGATGGCGATCGAGCGGGTTGCCGGAACCGGTGAAATCGACGTCCTCGGGGAGCACCACCGGCAGGTCCTTCTCGGGGACCGGCACGATGCCGCACTTCTCGCAATGGATGACCGGGATCGGGCAACCCCAATAGCGCTGCCGCGAGACGCCCCAGTCCCGCAGGCGGTAGTTGACCGCGCCTTCGCCCATTCCCATCGCCTGCAGACGTCCGATCGCCTCGCGCTTGGCCTGATCCACGGCGAGGCCGTCGAGGAAGCCCGAGTTGATCAACACGCCGTCGCCGGTGTAGGCCTCGGTGCCGATCTCGACGCTTGCCGGATCGACTCCGGCCGGCGCCACCACGGGCACCACCGGCAGCCCGTACTTGCGGGCGAAATCGAGGTCGCGCTGATCATGGGCCGGGCAGCCGAAGATCGCCCCGGTGCCGTACTCCATCAGCACGAAGTTGGCGACATAGACCGGAAGCTCGCGCCCCTCGATGAAGGGGTGGACCACCCGCAGGCCGGTGTCGAATCCCTGCTTCTCCGCCGTCTCGATCGAGGCCTCGCTGGTGCCGAGCGCATTGCAAGCGGCGACGAAATCGGCCAGCTCCTTGGACTTGGCGGCCACCTCGAGGGCGAGCGGGTGGTTGGCGGCGATGGCGCAGAACGACGCTCCGAACAGCGTGTCGGGGCGGGTGGTGTAGACTTCCAGCCGGTCCTCCCGCCCCTTCAGGACGAAGCGGACGTGGGCCCCTTCGGAACGGCCGATCCAGTTCTCCTGCATCAGGCGGACGCGGTCGGGCCACCGTTCGAGATGGCTCAGCTCCTGCAGCAGGTCGTCGGCGAAGGCGGTGATGCGCAGGAACCATTGGGCAAGCTCGCGACGCTCGACCGGCACGCCCGAACGCCAGCCCTTGCCGTCGATCACCTGCTCGTTGGCGAGCACCGTGTGCTCGACCGGGTCCCAGTTGACCGTCGAGCGCTTGCGGTAGACCAGGCCTTCCTTGAGGAAGCCGAGGAACATTTTCTGCTCGTGCCGGTAGTAGTCCGGCTCGCAGGTCGCAACCTCACGGCGCCAGTCATACGAGAAGCCCATCGTCTTGAGCTGCCGGCGCATGGTGGCGATGTTGTCGCGGGTCCAGGCGGCGGGCGCGACCCGGTTGGCCATGGCCGCGTTCTCGGCTGGCAGGCCGAACGCGTCCCATCCCATCGGATGGAGGACGTTGTAGCCCTTGGCGCGCCAGTAGCGGGCGGTGACGTCGCCCAGCGTATAGTTCCGCACGTGACCCATGTGGATCCGGCCCGACGGATACGGGAACATCTCGAGCACGTAGTACTTGGGGCGGGCCGGATCGGGCGCGACCTCGAACGTGCCGCGCGTCGCCCAGATTTCCTGCCACTTACGCTCCGTCTCTTTGAAATTGTAGCGTTTCATTTCCGTCCATGCGCCAAGAGCCGCGCGTCCCGCGGCCGGTTGCCCGATTAAAAGACATCCGGGCCCTTGTCAATGGAGAGCCCCCCGCACCCGGGGAGCGCCGGCAGGAACTTGGCCGTCGGAATCCCGGCTAGCGCTGGACGGTCTCGTTGCGCAGCTGCCGGGCGCGGGTGAGGATGGCGTCCTCGACCTCCATCGCCGCCTTCTCGGGAATCGCGGCATCGCGCCAATTGCCGCCGCCGTCCCGCACCTGGCGGAACAGCGCGACGCGGACACCGTCGGCGCGGAGGGCGCGGCCGAGGATGTAGACGTTCATCTTGAAGCGCTCGTCCGCGACGCCGCTCGGCGAGTGCCAGTCGGTGATGATGACGCCGCCGAACGGATCGGCCGACGCGACCGGCATATAGACGACCGTGTCCAGCGAGGCCCGCCACAGATAGCTGTTGACGCCGAGCCCGGCGCCGCCGCCCTCGCCCTCGGCCTTCCGGTTGCCGAACAGGTTCAGGCCCCCTTCGCCGAAGATCGTCTGCCGTTTGGTCTGGGCATCCTCGAGGCTCGGTGCGTAGACGACATCCTTGCCGCCCTGCCGGTAAGGATAATCGGCTTCCCCAGCGCCGCACGCCGCGACGACTGCGCCTGCGACGACGATCATGCCAAGACGCGTCAGCCTGCTCATCCCATGACACTCCGAGTACCCAAGATCGTCTGTTGAGTACCGGGCAAACCGGGAAATGTCAATCGAGGCCATGCGCCGGCGGGGCAACGAATCCAGGTTAACAACGTCTGGCGAGGTCCCGGACGGATTGCGCTCAGCCCCTCACCCCGACCGTTCCCCCCATTCCATCGGGCGAGGGAGCCCGGAGACGAACGAAGACCTCGGCTCCCCGTGCCGGTGTTGCAAGAATGCCACGCTGTCTCGCAAAAGCCACGAAGCCGCGGTTCGCTTCGTTGACACCCGGCCCCTGCCGTGGCTTTCTTGCTTCGGTCTAGAAGACAATCGGGCGCCGGACGCGCCTGCCATCCATAAAGAGGGATCAACATGAAGAAGTTCCTGCTTGGCACCACGGCGATCGTTACGGCCGCTGCCGTCACGGCGCCCGCCGTTGCAGCCGAGAAGATCACGCTCAGCCTCGGCGGCTACATGGAGCAGTACGTCGGCTTCGCCGACAACGAGAGCGACACGGGCCGCACCGACTATCGCACGTTCGACGTGCAGAGCGACACCGAAGTCTGGTTCCAGGGCAGCACCACCCTCGACAACGGCCTCAAGTTCGCCGTGAAGATCGAGATGGAAGCTGACGGCGAGGACGCCGGCACCAGCAACATCGACGAGTCCTACCTCGACATCTCGTCGGCCTCCTTCGGCGCCCTGCGCATCGGCTACGAGGATCCGGTCACGGCCCTCATGCACGTCACCTCGCCGAACTACGGCCCGGGCTATGGCGACGCCGACACGTGGATTGTCCAGGACGGCGGCATCTCCAAGCAGAACGACTCCTACGTGCTGCTCGGCCAGGGCGACGAGATCAAGATCAGCTACTTCACGCCGCGGTTCTTCGGCCTTCAGGCCGGCTTGACCTACGTTCCGGAGCTTGAGAACAACCGCGGTTCGGGCAACGGCTCGAACTCCAGCGGCATGCCGAACGCGATCGGCGGCGGCGGCGATGCGTACTTCGCAGCCCTGAACTACACCGAGACCTTCGGCGGCCTCGGCGTTGCGGCCGACGTCGGCTATGGCCGCAGCAGCGGTCCGGTCACGGCGGGTGGCGGCGGCACCAACAGCGTCGACATCAAGGGCGCTGACGGCTACCAGGCCGGCCTGCAGCTGTCGTATGCCGGCTTCCAGTTCGGCGGCGCCTACCAGTACAGCGACTTCCACCTGGCCCGTCCGTTCATCAACGACACCGCCGCGTCCGAAGGGACCGTCTGGGAAGTCGGCGTCGGCTACAAGGCCGGCCCGTGGGGCGTGAGCCTGGGCTACATGTCCTCCGAGCAGACTGGCCTGATCAGCAACGCGCAAGAGGACAAGTGGGACACCTATGCCCTGTCCGGCATCTACAACCTCGGGCCGGGCATCGACGTCCACGGGTCGGTGTACTACGTCGACCAGGAAGACGAAGCCAAGGTCGACTCGACCTACAACGAGGGCGGCTGGGCGGTCGTCGCCGGCTTCAAGCTCGCGTTCTAAGAAACATCGTATCGCGTATCGTTCGGGGGAGCGGCACTGCCGCTCCCCTTTTTCTATGTTCGCTTAAGAATGAGGCAGTGGCCCCTGAATGTGGCCAACCTGCAACATAAGCGCACAAAAAAGCAGCACGCCTTGCGTCGGCCATTTACCGCCGCATGGCCCGGTGCTCTTCTGATCTGCGACCGGCTCTCCTGCAGCCGCGGACAAGTTGAGAGAGAAACCACCTCCATGAAACGAATTCTGATGGCCTCCACGGCCTCCCTGGTCGTTGCGGCCTTCTGCGCGCCCAGCCTGGCGGCAGAGAAGATCACCCTCGGCCTCGGCGGTTATATGGAGCAGTACATCGGCTTCGCCGACAACGAGAGCGACCCGGGCCGGACCGATTACCGGTCGTTCGACGTGCAGAGCGACACCGAGATCTGGTTCGAGGGCAGCACCACCCTCGACAACGGCCTCAAGTTCGCCGTGAAGATCGAGATGGAAGCCGATGGCGAGGACGCCGGCACCAGCAACATCGACGAGTCCTACCTCGACATCTCGTCGGCCTCCTTCGGCGCCCTGCGCATCGGCTACGAGGATGCGGCGACCTCGCTGATGCACAACGTCGCCCCCAACTACGGTCCCAGCTTCGACGATGCCGACACCTGGGTGGTCAGCAACATCGTCAACCAGACCGACTCCTACATTCTTCTCGGTCAGGGCGACGAGGCCAAGATCAGCTATTTCACGCCCCGCTTCTACGGCCTGCAGGCGGGCGTGACCTACGTCCCGGAGCTTGAGAACGGGCGCGCTTCGGGCAACGGCTCCAACACGACGCCGATGCCGAACGCGATCAACGGCGCCGGCGACGCCTGGTTCGCGGCGTTGAACTACACGGCGGAGTTCGGGGGCCTCGGGGTGGCGGCCGACTATGGTTACGGCCGCGCCAGCGGTGCGCTCAACGACTATACCGCAGGAACGCTCGACCAGAACATCCGCAGCGCCGACGGCCATCAGGTCGGGCTGGTGCTGACCTACGGCGGCTTCGAGTTCGGCGGCGGCTGGCAATACAGCAACGAGGTTCACGGCTCGCTGGCGGCCGGCAACAGCGCCGCCAACGAAGGCACCGTGTGGGAAATCGGCGCCGGCTACAAGCCTGGCCCGTGGGGCGTCAGCATCAGCTACCTGCGGTCGGAGCAGACCGCGGCCTTGAGCGTTCCCGGCGACGACGAGGCGAACATCACCGCGCTCTCCGGGGTCTACAACCTCGGGCCCGGCATCGACGTTCATGGCTCGCTGTACTACGTCGATTACGACTCCGAGACCCCCAACAACGACGCCAATTTCAACAGCGGCGGCTGGGCGGTGGTCGGCGGCCTCGTGCTGTCGTTCTGATCCGACCTGCGCTGCGAAAGGGGGCGACCGAGGGGGGTCGCCCCCTTTTTGCGTCTCAGCGCAATGCCTCCGCGAGGGGCGCGAGGTGGCGCTCGTAACGCCGCCAGCGCTCGACCGAGGTGCGGTAGACCGGCTGGCGCACCTGCCAATGGCTGGCGCTGCGGACCGAACGCTCCTTCTCGTGGAACCGCAGACAGTCGGGGTGCCACTCCAACCCCGCAAAGGCGATCAGGCGCCGCGACCAGGTCTCGGCATCCCCGACCAGGTCCTCGTAACGCAGCGTCAATACGCGCCCCGGCAGTACCGCCGCCCAGTGCCGCATCAACCGCTCGTGAAGCCGGTAGTAATGCCCCAGCGCCGCGAGATCGTAGGCATAGGCATATCCGGGCCGGAACTGCTGGGCAAAGATCGACAGCCCGTTGTCCATCGGGTCGCGCAGGCAGTGAACGAACCGGGCGCGGGGGAACATCAACGCCATCAGGCCGACGTAACGGAAATTCATGTGCATCTTGTCGACGACGCGGCCGGCGCCCGGAAAGCTGCGCGTGCGCCGGAGCAGGTAACGCTCCGCGAAGCCCCGAACCGTCCGGGCATCGAGCCGCCCGACCCCTTCCGGCACCGCGACGCCATGGCTCTCCGCCAGCTCCCGCACGATGTGATCGACGTCGAACAGCTCGCCCGCGCCCTCGGCCTCGGGGTGGCTGGCGATGATCTGTTCGGTCAGCGTGGTGCCGGAGCGCGGCAGGCCGACGATGAAGAGCGGAACCTCGCTGGCCGAGCCCCACGACGCGCGCTCGGCCAGGAAGTCGGCGGTGAAGACGCGCTCCGATCCCCGCACGAAGGCTTCCGCCGCCGCCGGATCGTAGGGCTCGTGCCGGGCCTTGACGGCGTTGGCGGACGACAGGCATGCAAAGGCCTCGTCATAGCGCTTCGCCCGTTCCAGCACCTTGGCCAGAGCGAACCCAAGGTCGACCCGCGTCTGCTCGGGAATTCGCGGATCGTCCCGCCAGCCGAGGGCACGCGTCACGTCGGCTTCGGCGATCGGCTGCGCCCGATCCTCGGCCTGCAGGCAGAACACCGCGACCTCCTGGTCGGGAATCCCGGCCAGCTCGGCAATCACCCGCCGCGCGGCCTCGAACTCTCCCCGGCTCTGCAGGAGATAGATGACGCGGCGGAGCGCGCGGACGTTGCCGGGATGCCGCCGCGCCACCCCTCGGAAAACTTCGAGGGCCTCGTCCTCGCGGTTCTGGGAGATCAACGCGTCCCCCAAGTCCAGGGGCGATTCCGGGTCGTCGGGGCGCAGGGCGGCGGCGGCGCGGAAATGCTCCTCGGCCTCTTCGAAGGAGCCAAGGTCCGTCAGTGCCAGGCCCAGGTTGTGGTGCGCCGGAGCCAGGGTCGCATCGAGCGCCAGGGCGTGCCGGTAGGCGTCTGCCGCCCTGGCATGGCATGCCTGTCCGGTGAGCGCGACGCCAAGGCCAAACCACGCCCGCGCCGAGCCCGGCGCCAGGGCCACGGCCTTGGCAAAGGCATCCCCCGCATCGCCCGGGCGCCGAAGCTGAAGATAGCTTTCGCCGAGAATGACCGGAAACTCAGGGTTGCTCGGTGCCAGCGAGACGGCGCGGCGGATGTGCTTGAGACCGGCTTCGACCTCCCCTTGCCGCAGCAGCTCCAGGCCCAGGTTGGCGGCCGCGCCGGCATGCCTGCCGTCGAGACGCAGGGCGGTTCGCAGGCTGGCGATGCCAGCCTGGGCGTCTCCCCTGCCGGCCAGCGCCGTCCCGAGGTTGTAGTGGGCGGATGCCAGGCCGGGCTTGACTGCGACGGCATGGCGGAACTGGGCGATGCCGTCATCGGTCCGCCCGAGGGCCATGGCGGCGATCCCCAACGCTTCGTGGAACTCGGCCCGCCGCGCTCTCGCCAGGGCGCGGGAAAACAGCGACGCTGCAGGGGCCGGCTTTCCGGCCGCCAGGGCGATCAGCCCCAGCAGATGCAGGCCGTCAGGATCGTCCGGGTCGGCGGCCAGTGCGCTGCGGGCCCCCGTCTCGGCCTCCGCCAGCCGTCCTTCCTGGTAGGCGCGGCGCGCTGCCGCCAGCCGGTCCCTGCCTTGGTGCTCCGCCATGTCCGGTCGCCCCTTGGTTGCCGCCGGCACGTTAGCAGGCGGCGTCCCTCGCCTCAACCAAGCCGCCGATGCCGGCTATTCCGCAGGCTCCCGAACCCCGCAGCCGGCGTGCATTGGCGGCCGTAATCCCGCCCAGCGCATAGACCGGCAGCGGGCTCGCCCGGCACCAGCGGGCAAAGCGCAGCACGCCGAGGCTTCGCCCTCCCGGATGGCTGGCGGTCGCGAACACGGGGGAGAGCAGGGCGGCATCGGCCCCCGCGAAAGCGGCGCGGCGTAGCGCCGCCGGCGAATGGGCGGCGGCGGTGACCAGCCAGCCGGGCCGAGCCCGCCTGGCCCAGGCCCGGCTGCCCGCCATGTACTCGGGCAGATGAACGCCGTCCGCTCCGATGCGGCGGGCGAGGGCGACGTCGGCTGCGACCAGGAACAGGATGCGGCGGCGGCGGCACGCCCGCAGGTACAGGCGTCCCAGCCGGGCCGGCTCGGCGATCCCGTAGGGGCGGAAGATCACCGCCGCTCCCGGCGGCAGCCGGGGCAGCAGCGGCCGCGGATCCCGCAGCCGCACCGGATCGGTCAGCAGCAGCAGTGGCGGCAGGCGGCAGGCGGCCTTGCCGGCCTCGGAATTGAGCCTCCCCGCCACATCTGCTACGGTCGCCACCTTGTTTCCTTCCGCCCGGGTTCACGCCATGCCAGAGGCCTCGCCGATCCGCGACAACCTCGCCCGCGTCAGGGCGCTGATCGATGCCGCAGCCGCAGCCGGGGGGCGGCCGAAGGGATCGGTCGCGCTGGTTGCGGTCAGCAAGACCATGCCCGCCGCCATCATACGGGCGGCGCTCGCCTCCGGCCACCGCCTGTTCGGTGAGAACCGGGTCCAGGAAGCCGAGGACAAGTGGCCGGAACTGAAGGCCGACGTTCCCGAGGCGGCCCTCCACATCATCGGTCCGATCCAGAGCAACAAGGCCCGGCGTGCGGTGCAGATTGCCGAGGCCATCCAGTCCGTCGACCGGCCGAAGATCGCCCGCGCGATCGCCCTTGCGATGGACGAGACCGGGCGACGGCCGGATTGCTTCATCCAGGTGAACACCGGCGAGGAGCCGCAGAAGGCGGGAATCCTGCCCCTGGAGGCGGACGCCTTCATCCGCGCCTGCCGCGAGGAGTACGGGCTGCCGGTCCGCGGGCTGATGTGCATCCCGCCGTTCGACGAGGACGCGGCACCGCACTTCGCCTTCCTGCGTGAGATCGCCCGTCGCAACGGCCTCGCCGATCTCAGCATGGGGATGAGCGGCGATTTCGAGCAGGCGATCCGTTTCGGCGCCACGTTCGTACGCGTCGGCACGGCGATCTTCGGCAGCCGGCCTAGCCAGCCCTGATCCGCAGCCTGGTTTCCGGGCCGCAGCACCCGACCACTGCCACGAGATCGGCCAGCGCCAACGCCACGCAGCCCTCGGTGGCGGCAAAGCCGTCGCGCGCCACGTGCAGGAAGATCGCGCTGCCGCGGCCCGCCACCACGGGGTCGTCGTTGTAGCCGACGACGACGACAAGGTCGTAAAGCGGATCGTCGCGCCACAGCCGCTCGTGCCGCCACGGGAAGGGCAGGCGGACCAGGCGATTGTAGCGCGGACTGGCGGGATCGTCGCACCATCCGTCGTCGCGGCGCAGCGGACGTGTCGGCAGCCGGCACGAGGGTTCGCCCGACAGACGGTCGGCACGATACAGCACGCGGCGCAACGGAAACTCGCCGGCCGGGGTGACGCCGTCCCCCTCACCCGCCTTGATCCCGATTCCGGCCCGGCCGACCGCGCAGCGGTACATGCGGCCCGCGGCGGCGAGGTGCCCGGGAGGGCGAACGACGATCGCGGCGGTCATCGCGGCTAGATCGTGCGCTGGACCGTAGCCGGTCCGGCGCGCCCTGCCGCAAGCGATTCTTCGTACTTGCGCAGCGCCGACAGCATGGTCTCGGTGAACCAGCCGCCTGCCGCCGCCGTGGCGCCGGTCGGCGTTGCGGCAACGGCCGGGACCTCCGCCGCGGTGGCGCCCAGCGCCGCCACCGCCGGCGTCCATGGGGGGGCGGCCGGCAGCTCATCGAGGTCTCGGCTTTCGACCGGCAGCGGGGCAAGCCCGGTGTGCAGTTCCGCGACGTTGTCCGCCGGATCGCCTTCGGGGACATGGAAGGATTCGGCATCGGCGACGAAAATCGGGTTGTCCGGCGAGCCCAGCAGGGCCGCCGCGACGTGCTCGCCGACGTCCTTGCCCGACTCCGCCTCGACGATGGCGTTGACGACCGCCGCCGCTGCGCCGAGAGGGCCGCCGAACAGGGTCCCCCCCAGCACCCGGGGACCGGGCTCGAGCACGTCCCCGGTCACACGCCGGTACAGTGTGGAGACGATCGGCAGGTGCTGCAGCGGATTGATGACGTCGATCAAGTCCGCGAAGGTGAACCCGTCAGCGCCGAACGGCTGGAACTCCCGGCTTGCCGCCGGGACCGTGATGAGGGTCGTGGAGCTTTCGACCGTGGGCATCGCGGGTGCGCTCGTGTCGCGGGTTGACCATCCTTTTCAAGCAAACACGGTGCCAAGTCCGCACCCGAATAGAATCAAGGGCTTGCGAGCTGGCTGCCGGGAACGGGGGCAGAATCTGCCGGCCTAGATGAGGTGGCCGCTGCGGGTCGCCTTCGTCTGCAGATAGCGCTCGTTGTGGCGATTGGCGGGAAATGCGTGGGGCACGCGTTCGACGACCGTGATTCCGTGCCGTGCCAGATCCTCGACCTTCACCGGGTTGTTGGTCAGCAGCCGCACCTTGTCGTAGCCCAGCGCCAGCAGCATCTGCGCCGCCGGGAGGTAGACCCGCTCGTCAGCATCGAAGCCGAGTTGCAGGTTGGCATCGACCGTGTCGAAGCCGCGGTCCTGCAGGGTGTAGGCCCGCAGCTTGTTGACCAGGCCAATGCCGCGCCCTTCCTGGGCCAGGTAGAGGACAACCCCGCTGCCGTTCCTGCCGATCTCGGCAATGGCGCCGCGCAGCTGGTCGCCGCAGTCGCAGCGGAGACTGCCCAGCAGATCGCCGGTGAAACACTCGGAGTGGAGCCGGGTCAGCACCGGCTGCGCGGGATCGGGGTTGCCGATCACGATCGCCAGATGCTCGAGGCCGCCCAGCAGCGGCCGGAAGGCAAGGATCCGGCAGTCCTCGGCGCCGGCCAGCGGAACCTGCGCTTCCGATACCAGGCGCAGGGAGCGCGCGGCGGTCTGCTCGTACTGGAACAGGTCGCCCGCATCGAGCTGGAAGATGCCGTGACGCGCCGTCCATTCGGCAAGATCGTCAGCGGCAGGATCGACGATGTCGGCCAGCGCCACCGCCGGCAGCAGACGCGCCACCTTGGCGAGCCCGACGGCGGCGCTTGCGCAGCCGTGTACCGGCGCGCCGGTCGCCACCGCCGCCCCTGCGAGAGGTCGCTCGACCGGCTCCAGCGGATTGGCTACCTGTTCGATGTCGTCTGTCGTGACGGCAGCGGAGAACGTCAGCTCCGCCACCGGCGCCGCGACCTCGGTGAAGCCCAGAACCTGGGCGCGGCGGCCGGTGATCGCCACCCGCGGCGGCGAACCCGAAAGCCGGGCCAACTCGGCCAGGGTTTCCGGCGTCGCGCCTTCGGCCGCCATCGCCAGGGCGGCCGCACCGTCGGCGGCGGCGATTGTGACCAGCCGGCCGCGCCGCAGCTCGAACATTGCTCGGTCGACTGACAGCAGCGTGATCGGCTCGCGCGTCGCGGGTACGGAGTGATGGTCTGGAGTATGGGGCATGCTGGTGTCTTCGCCGATCAAGGCTGCCGGCAGCGCCGGGCCGCAGAGGGCGGCACCATAGCCCGAAAGCGCTGGCGGCGAAACCCGCTTCGCGACGTCGCGCCGGCCGCCCCCGGATGGAAACTGGAGAATCCTGTCCTCATGTAATACTTTACCAACCAGACCGGATGTCGCGGGGGAACCCCACAATGAGTTCGGGTAAGCGGATCCTGATCGTGGACGACGATGCCGCCCTGCTGCAAATGCTGGGCGAGCAGCTTCAGCTTCACGAAGAATTCTCCACGGCCGGGGCGACGACCGCCGCCGAGGCCCTGAAGATTATCGCCAACGACTACTTCGACATCATCATCCTCGACGTCGGCCTGCCCGACATGGACGGGCGCGAGCTGTGCCGCCTGATGCGGCGCAACGGCGTCAAGGCGCCGATCATCATGCTGACCGGCTCGGTGTCCGATGCCGACACCATTCTCGGGCTCGACGCCGGCGCCAACGATTACATTACCAAGCCGTTCAAGCTGAACGTGCTGCTGGCCCGCCTGCGCGCTCACATCCGCCAGCACGAGCGCAGCGACGACGCCGTGTTCACGATCGGGCCGTTCACATTCCAGCCGGCCAACAAGCTGCTGCTCGACAACGGGACCAACAAGAAGATCCGCCTCACCGACAAGGAGGCGGCGATCCTCAAGTATCTGTACCGGACCGGCGATCGCGTGGTCGGCCGCGACACCCTGCTCAACGAGGTCTGGGGCTACAACGCCGCGGTCACCACCCATACGCTGGAGACCCACGTCTACCGGCTGCGCCAGAAGATCGAGACGGACCCGTCGCGCGCGCGCATCCTGGTCACCGAGCCGGGCGGCTATCGCCTGGTTCCGTAAGGCCCCCGGGGCTCAATTGGTCTGGCGCCCGAAGACGTTGGGATCCCGGAACTCGAACACCTCGGGGTCGAAGCGCACCCCGAAACTGGCGTCGGTAAGGGTCACCGAGGTCGAAATTCCCTGGGCGTCGGTGACGATCCACTGACGCAGGAGAAGGGGGTTCTCGTTGAACACCAGCGTCAGCGAGCCCTCGGCCGGTTCCTCGGTGCGTACCAGGGTCAGCTCGACAAGGCCGCTCCGGCGCGCCAGGCGCGTTATCGTAAGCTCGCCGCCGGTCAGCGCGATCTGTTCGCGGACCAGGATCCCGGCCGGGGTCGAGTTGATCGGCACATGGGTGATCTGGTCGTTGGACTTGTCCCAGTAGACCAGGAACTGGCCGTTGGTGATGATCAGCACCTGCGACGGCGGGTCGTAGTCGATGCGCAGCTTGCCGGGCCGCTGCAGCCTGATCCGCCCTTCGGCATAGGAGCCGTCCGATGCGACCTGGATGAAACGGGCGGCCACGGTGCGGAAGCCGTTGAGGTACTGCTCCAGTCGGCCCACCAGCTCCCGCTCCTCGCCCGACAGGCGGGCAGGTGCCGGCTGTGCCGCCAGCGGGGCGGTAACCGCGAGCACGCCGAACCCCGTCGCTGCGGCGCTCAAGAATCGCCGTCTACTGATCGTCATGGCCGCCGTTTCCTACGAGAACCTCGCGCCGGCCGACCCGGTTCGCCTTGCTGACGACGCCGTCGGCTTCCATCTGCTCGATGATGCGCGCGGCCCGGTTGTAGCCGATCTGGAGATAGCGCTGGATGAAGCTCGTCGAAGCCTTGCCCTCGCGTGCCACCAGCGCGACCGCCTCGTCATATAGGGGATCGGCCCCGGCTTGTCGATCCTCGAAGCCCGGCCCGTCGCCGTCCTCCTCCTCCTCCTCGGTCACCGCCTCCAGGTAATTGGGCTCGCCCTGGCCGCGCAGGTGCCGGACCACGGTCTCCACCTCGTTGTCGGTGACGAACGGTCCGTGCACGCGGGTGATCCGGCCGCCGCCCGCCATGTACAGCATGTCGCCCTGACCAAGCAGCTGCTCGGCCCCCGGCTCGCCCAGGATGGTGCGACTGTCGATCTTCGAGGTCACCTGGAAGCTGATCCTGGTCGGGAAGTTGGCCTTGATGGTGCCGGTGATGACGTCGACCGAGGGCCGCTGCGTCGCCATGATGAGGTGGATGCCGGCGGCGCGGGCCATCTGTGCCAGCCGCTGCACCGCCGCCTCGATGTCCTTGCCGGCGACCATCATCAGGTCGGCCATCTCGTCGACGACGACAACGATGAACGGCATCGGTTCGGACGGCAGCGGCTGGTCCTCGAAGGTCGGCTTGCCGGTTTCCGGGTCGAACCCGGTCTGCACATGACGCGTCAGGACCTCGCCCGTACGCTTGGCGTCGGCGATCCGCTTGTTGTAGCCGTCGATGTTGCGCACCCCCAGCGCCGACATCGCCCGGTAGCGATCCTCCATCTCGCGGACCGCCCATTTCAGCGCGACGATCGCCTTGCCCGGCTCGGTCACCACGGGGCAGAGCAGATGCGGGATGCCGTCGTAGGCCGACAGCTCCAGCATCTTGGGGTCGACCAGGATAAGCTTGCAGGCCTCGGGGCGGAACTGATAGAGCAACGACAGGATCATCGTGTTGATCGCAACCGACTTGCCAGAACCGGTGGTGCCGGCGATCAACAGATGCGGCATCCGTGCCAGGTCGGCCATGAACGCCTGGCCGCCGATGTCCTTGCCGAGCGCAAGCGTCAGCTTGCCGCTGTGGCGCTCGAACGCCTCCGAGGCCAGCATCTCCTGGAGATAGACCGTCTCGCGGTGAGCGTTCGGCAGCTCGATGCCGATCACGTTGCGGCCGGTCACCACCGCGACCCGCACGGAAACCGCGCTCATCGAGCGGGCGATGTCGTCGGCAAGGCCGATCACCCGCGACGTTTTCGTGCCGGGGGCCGGCGCCAGCTCGTAGAGCGTGACCACCGGGCCGGGACGGACCTTGACGATCTCGCCCTGGACGCCGAAGTCGGCCAGCACGCCCTCCAGCAGGCGGGCATTCTGCTCGAGGGCGTCGCGACCCATCATCCGCGAAGCTTCGCTGGGCGGCGCCCGCAGCAGATCGAGCGGCGGGAAGGCATAGTCGTCGCCGCTGCCGAGGTCGAGCGAGCGCTGCCGCGTCTCCTCGGCGCGGCGTCCAGGCTTGGTCCTGGGCGGCGCCGGGTCGACGACGGACTCGCGCTTGCGCGGTCGTGCCGTGCCGGGAGCGTCGCCGCCGGGTCCCTCGCCGCGGCGCGGGCGTTCGAAGACGGGCTCGGCGCGCTCCGGCAGGCGAACCGTCTTCACGCGCGCCCAGCCCCAGCGCAGGGCGCGCCCGCCCTGGCCGGCGGTGCGCGAGGCTGCCCCCGCCATTTGGCGCCAATCGCTGTAGCGCAAGCCCAGGGCGAGGTAGCCGAAGACGACGGCGAGGGCGGCGACGAACGCTGCGGGCACGGTGGCGAGATCGGCGGCGCCGAGTCTTGCGGCGACGATGCGGACGTGGTGCCCGAGCAGGTGCCCGAACACGCCGCCGAGTCCGGCGTCGAGAGGCCACCAGCCGGGAACCGTCAGCATGCCCAGCGCGACCGCGGCGCTCGCCACGCACAACAGCAGGGCCAAGAGGCGCAACGGCAGCCGTCTCGGCGGCCGCAGGGTCAGGCTGCGCCAACCCCACACGGCGAACGCCAGCACCACCGGCACGATCGCCAGCCCGACCGTCTGCAGAAGCAGGTCGGCGGCGATTGCTCCCGAAGTGCCGAGCAGATTGTTGACCGGACCGTCGACGGCGCTGTTGAGCGAAGGGTCGGCGGGATTGAACGAGAGCAGGGCCAGCCCCAGGACTGCCGCCACACACAAGAGGGCGAGGCCGGCTGCCTCGGCGAGCCGGTTGCGGATGAACATGCGCGTCCCATCGGCAGCAGGGGGGCGCTGTTCAGGGCTGCTCGCGCCGCGGGCCATAAGCGCGTTCTAGTGCATCTCCTGTTGAAATCGCGTTAACGCAAGACCCGTACCAGCCGCTCGAGGGCTTCCGCGGTGACGGCCTGATCATGGACCAGGGCGACCCGGACGTAGTTCCTGCCCGGGTTGCCGTCCGGGCCGTCCTCGGCGATGTAGGCGCCGGGCAAGACCCGGAGCGCCGCCTCCCGCCACAGCGCCCGCGCCGCCGCCTCGCCGTCGCCGACCTCGAGCCACAGGAAGAACCCGCCCTCGGGAACGAAGAAGCCGTAGCGGCCGGACAGCACGCTTCGCGCCAGCGCGAACTTCTCGCGATAGAGGTCCCGGTTGCGTGTCACGTGCTCCTCGTCCCGCCACAGCGCCGCCGAGGCGGCGAGAACCGGGTACGGAACCGCGGTCGCCGCGTAGCTGCGCAGACGCTTGAAGGCTGCGATCAGGCGGGCATCGCCGGCGGCGAAGCCGGAGCGCAGGCCGGGCGCGCTGGAGCGCTTGGACAGGGAGTTGAACACCAGCACGTTGTCGAGTCGTCCGCCCAAGCTCGCGCAGGCTTCGAGCGCGCCGGGAGGGGGCGAGCCGGGGTAGATCTCGGAATAGCATTCGTCCGAGACCAGCAGGAAGTCATGGCGGCGGGCCAACTCGACCGCATGCACCAGGGATTCGAGCGACGCCACGCTGCCGCAGGGGTTGCTGGGCGAGCAGATCACCGCCACCGCGACCCGGTCGAGAAGCGCCGGCTCGAGGGCGTCGAGCGGCGGCGAAAAACGGTTGGCCGCGGTCGCCGGCAGGAACACCGGTTGCGCCCCGGCCATCGCCGCGCTGCCCGCCCAGACGTGGTAGTAGGGGTTGGGAACGAGGGCGAGCGGCTTGCCGCCGCCCTTGCTCTCCGGCACCGCCAGCAGGCCGGACAGGAACAGCCCTTCGCGGGTTCCGGCGACCGGCAGCACGTGTCGGTCGGGATCGACCATGCCCTCGGCGAGCCGATAGCGTCGGCGGAGCCAGTCGGCAATGGCGCGGCGGAAGTCGGGAGTACCGTCGATCAGGGGGTAGCGCGACCACTCCGCGGCGTGGGCGACCAGGTGTTCGGTGATCACCGGCGGCGGCGCGTGCTGCGGTTCGCCGATCGACAGGGCGATCGGCGTCAGTCCCGGCGGCGCCGGGATATCGGCCAGCAGCTCGCGCAGGCGTTGGAAGGGGTAGCCGGTGAGGCGGTCGAGACGGGGATTGAGCATGCTGTCTTGGCCTCTTACGCGAGGCGGCGCCGGGTAATCATCAACTGAATCCGCGCAGGAAGTCTGATACTTTGTCAAACGCTGGGTCATCGAGGGGAATTAGGTCAGTAGCATCTCTCCAGACATTCCCTATCCCTATTGAAGGGTTCTTCGGGTTCATTGCGGCGAGCAGTGTACGCAGCTTCATCTTCGACAGGCAGTTGACTGGCCACAAGTTAGCTGCTGTGCAGGCAGAGTACTGCTCGACGCACTTTGAGAGCTCAGGTGATGCCGAGTACGCGGCTCGGAGGCAAAGTGATTCCAAGTTTCCGGGCTCATTCAGCCAAGGCAACATCGCAATAGTGATGGAGGCCGGTGTGCCGCTTGCCCGTTCAAATGGAGCGTCTGGGACACCGTAGCTCACGGGGGGCTTAACGCGGGGTTGTGCGGCTGCTACCTGGCCACGGACAAAGGCGAAACTGCGATCAGGGTCAGCATCATTATCCGATGCGATAATGATATTCCGTAGGTTTTCGAATCCGCGGAAGACGGCAATTGCCTCAAGAAAGGCTCGGAATTTAGTATTACCGCCCATCGATGCCGGCATGTCGGCGGTGCATCTGATCGAAAAGTCAGGAAGAGATCGGCTCGTAGTAATGGCACGAAAAAATGCCGCGTCTGATGTGCCCTCACACACAATCAGATTGGGCTTTGTAAATTCATTCAGAACGCGTGATCGGCCTTTCAATTAGCGAAGCGCCCCCCCCGCCTCTACTCCTGCCCTAAAGGTAGTTCCGAAGAACTGGCGCAAAATTGGGCCATCCTCGCGACGTTCTAGACGCCAGAGTGAAATATCGCCAACGTCTTCCCCGGCCCCTTCCACTAAAGCCTCAAGCCATTCTTGGCTATGGGTCGTCACGAAAAGCTGGCTATCGTAGTCTCGCGTGAAGGCCAAAAGCGCACGCCACACAGAAGCTTGGTGGGTATGGAATATGCCGTTTTCAATTTCATCCACTAGTAAAATGGACGACGACCTTGAGGCCATGGCCAACAAAATCCCCACGATTCTGTTTATCCCGCCAGAGACATTCGCCAGCGGAATCTTCTTTTTCCTGCCCTCAACCGTCGCGAAAAGCGCGGGAGATCCAGCACTAATTTCAATGCTAATGTCCTTAATCCAGCGGTATTCCTGTGAAAAGACCTCAACGAACCGGTGATGTGATCCCGCTTTGCTGAGTTCCGAAAAACGCCCCGCAGTTTCTATGGAGGAGATCGTTTGACCTGATGGAAACAAAAAGAAATTTGACAAATCCTCCCCAGTGTCGCGCATTTGGATGCCACTGGCAGTAACCCTTGGTGTGACGGCGTGCTCCTTTCCTTCGGAATCAACCCACTTAAACACCATCGGGTTGCCAGCCACTCCGCCCTCTGACTCCGGCAGGGAGAGAGGAAGGGTGTATTCTGTTCCGCGCGATATTGTAAGAGAGCGGTTTTCTGAGCCGTCACCAAAAAGGGTCAACACAACCGGAGTGTGCAGATCATATTCGTAAAAGAAATCACCCCAAAGCGCATCTTCAATTCGCCTCAGAGACCCAGCATAAGATCCATCCAGACCACGCTGTTGACGAAGACGAAGAGATACCTCCGTGTTAGTGCTCAGGGGTAAGAAAAGCGCCTCAAGCAATGCCGTCTTGCCGCTACCGTTTTCGCCGACAAGAATATTCAGCCGGGAGCACTCAGGTATCTCAAGGTGCTTGTAGCAGCGGAAGTTGCGGATATCAGCTCTTCGGATCATCTGCCACCCAAATAGCAGAAAGGGTTCCTGACACCTCAGAACCTAGGTAGTAGCACATGGTTGGCGTTCCAGGGAGTGGAAAAAAATGCCGGAAGGCGAACCTTCCGGCAAGTGGGCGGAGGAAACCGGCGGCGCCGCTCAGCGCCGCCGGGGTGGAGAGGGGAGAGGATCGAGGCCGCGCCATCTCATGGGTTGGCCTGGGTTTTGGATGTACGGCGACCCCGATCCTCTTGGCCTACTGCACGACCTCGCCGTGCAGGTTCAGATCCAGTCCTTCGATCTCGACCTCGCGGGGCACCCGGAGCCCGAGCACGGCGTCGATCACCTTCAGCAGAACCAGCGACCCGACGGCCGAGTAGATGATGGTCGCGGCGATGCCTTCGATCTGCACCAGGACCTGGTTGGCATTGCCGTCGATCAGGCCGGGCTTGCCGCCGATCGCCTCGAGGGCGAACACGCCGGTCAGCACCGCGCCCACGATGCCGCCGATGCCGTGCACGCCGAAGGCGTCGAGCGAGTCGTCGTAGCCCGCCATCCTCTTCAGGCTGGTGGCGCCCCAGAAGCAGGCGACGCCGGCGACGATGCCGATCACCAGGGCGCCGGTGGGAGCCACGAAGCCGGCCGCCGGGGTGATCGCCACCAGACCCGACACGGCGCCGGAAACGATGCCCAGCACGCTCGGCTTGCCGCGGACCAGCCACTCCGCGGCCATCCACGACAGGGCGGCGGCCGCGGTTGCGATCTGCGTCACCGCCATCGCCATCCCGGCGGCGCCGTTGGCGGCCAGCGCCGAACCGGCGTTGAAGCCGAACCAGCCGACCCACAGCAGGGAGGCGCCGATCACGCTGAGGACTAGGTTGTGAGGCGCCATGTTGTCGGTGCCGAAACCGGTGCGCCGGCCAAGCACGATCGCCGCCACCAGGCCCGCGATGCCGGCGTTGATGTGCACCACCGTGCCGCCCGCGAAATCGAGCACGCCGTCGTCGGCGAGGAAGCCGCCGCCCCATACCCAATGGCAGATCGGGGCATAGACCAGCACCATCCACAGGCCGAGGAACCACAGCATGGCCGAGAACTTCATGCGGTCGGCGAAGGCGCCGCAGACGAGAGCCGGCGTGATGATCGCAAAGGTCATCTGGAACATCATGAACACGCTCTCGGGGATGGTGCCCTGCAGCGAATCGGTGCCCATGCCGGCCAGCAGCACCTTGTCGAAGCCGCCGAACACCATGTTGGCCTCGCCGCCGTTGCCGAAAGCGATCGAATAGCCGGCGACCATCCACAGCACCGTCATCAGGCAGGTGACGGCGAAGCTCTGGGCGACCGTGGCCAGCACGTTCTTCTTGCGGACCATGCCGCCGTAGAAGAGGGCGAGGCCGGGAATCGTCATCAGCAGCACGAGCACGGTCGACGTCAGCATCCAGGCCGTGTCGCCGGTGTCCAGGGTCGCCTCCTGGGCCGCGGCGGAGGACGACGCGAGTGCGCCCGCCAGGATGAGAAGCATCGCTCCGCCGAAATGTCTGGTTCCGTTCATTGCAGATTCTCCCCTAGAGCGCGTCGCCGTCGGTCTCGCCGGTCCGGATGCGCACTGCCTTCTCGATGTCGTAAACGAAGATCTTGCCGTCGCCGATGCGATCGGTCCGGGCGTTGGAGGCGATCACGTCGATCACCTGCCCGACGATGTCGTCGCGGACCGCGATCTCGAGCTTGACCTTGGGAACGAAATTCACCGTGTACTCGGCCCCGCGGTAGATTTCCGCCTGGCCTTTCTGCCTGCCGAAGCCTTTGACCTCGGATACGGTCATGCCCTGCACGTCGATCGCGCCGAGGGCCTCGCGAACCGCATCCAGTTTGAAGGGCTTGATCACCGCCATCACCATTTTCATCGCCAACGTCCTTTTCTCTTCCGAAGCCCCAAGGCCAACAATCAAGAACCGTGCCAACCGGCACTGATCGCCGTAAGGCACGGAACTAACAGGGCATTTCGGAAAAGGGAGGGGCGAGGCAACGGGTGCGGAGGGCCGCCGCATCTGCACAACTAATGTGCAGATGCGCGTGCTGCATACTTTTTGGGCTTATCCGACTTCGACGCAGGACGGAGTCGCCAGTCCCAGCGACTACCGCATGATCATGCTGTCGACCAACGTGCCCCGCGCGGCACGCCGGAACTCACGCTCTTGGGTTCCGCACAGTCGCCGGCGCCTGTCCGGGGGTGTCGCGGATCAGGGCTCCGAACTCGGGTCAAGAGAAGGTTGACGGCGATCGGGGCGAGCGCAGCCCGTCCGGGGGATATGGGCAGGTGTTGTTAACCTGGATTCGTTGCCCGGCGTCACGGATCGCGGCTCTTGCCTTCGCGCTCCAGCGCTTCAAGGTAGGTCCGCCACAGCTCGTCCTGCCGTTGCCCCAGCATGTACAGGAAGTCCCAGTCGTAGATGCCGGAGTCGTGCAGGTCGTCGAACTCGAGCTTGATCGCATAGTTGCCGACCGGCACCACGTTCATGATGCCGACGTGACGGCGGCCGGCCACGATGACCTTCGGGCCGCCGTGGCCCTGCACCTCGGCCGACGGGCTTTCGACGCGCAGGAACTCGGCCGGGTAGGCGAACGAGCAGCCGTCCTCGAAGGTGACCTCGAGGCGCTTCTCGTCGCGCTTCAGGCGGATCTCGCGGGGGTGATGCCGGGTCGACCCGGAACGCTCTGCCATGGCCGCCTTCATTGCTTGGCCGGCACCGGCTCGGCGTCGAGCTGCCGGGCCTCGTCCACCAGCATGATCGGGATCCCGTCGCGGATCGGATAGGCGAGCTTGGCGGCGTCGCTGATCAGTTCCTGGGCTTCGGCGTCATAGCGAAGCGGCTGCTTGGTTACCGGGCAGACCAGGATCTCGAGCAGCTTGGGGTCGATAGTCGGGGACACCATGGCGTTCTTCCCGTCAGTTGGTTGCGGCGCCGCTGCCGGCACCGCTGTGGAGGGCCATCTCGAGCAGCACGTGAAGGGTACGGCCGCGCTCGGCGGTGTTGGCGCTTTCCAGCAGGGCCTGCTGGTCGCGCGGCTGATCGAAAGGGCAGGCCATGGCAAGCGAGGTCGCTACCGCCTCGTCGGTCGCCTTGTCGAGGGCGCTCCAGTCGGCCCGCAGGCCGCGCGACTCGAAGTAGCTTCGGACCGCAGCCAGCAGGCCGGCACGGTCGACCAGGCGCGAATCGTCGCGGCCGAGATCGTCCAGGTACGGGGCATAATCGATCTGCCAGCGGCGGTATCCGTTGCGGCCTTCGATCTCACGCACGAGCTGGAACCGGCAGAGGCCGGTCAGCGTGATGACGAACCGGCCATCGTCGGTCTCGGCGAAGCTGGTCAGCCGGCCCAGGGAGCCGGTGCCGAACACCTCGGCGTCCTCGGGCACCAGGCCCTCGAAGGGCTCCACCGTCTGCACCATGCCCATGAAGCGGCCGGCGGCGAGGACGTCCTCGATCATGTTGCGGTAGCGCTGCTCGAAAATGTTGAGCGGCAGCCGCGCCCGCGGCAGCAGCAGCGCTCCCGGCAGCGGGAAGACCGGGATCTCGGTCGGCAGAGAGGTGAGGTCGCTTGGTTCCGCCATGTCACGAGAACAGGATCGAGGAGAGCCGCCGCCGTCCCTGCTGGGTCAGCGGGCTGCGCGGGCCAAGGGCCTCGAAAATCGAGATCAGCTGCTTGCGCGCGGCATCGTCGTTCCAGGCCCGGTCGCGACGCACGATCTCCAGCAGCTCGTCCAGCGCGGCCTCGGCGTTGCCGTGGGCGAACAGGGCGTTGGCAAGGTCATAGCGGGTCTGATGGTCGTCGGGGTTGCTCGCCAGGCGCGCCCGGAGACCCTTCTCGTCCTTCACGGTCCCGGCCTGCTCGGCCAGCTTCAGTGCCGCCAGGGCGCCTTCGACGTCGGCATGGCGCAGCGTCTCCGCAGGCAGCGTCTCGACCAGCTTGCGCGCCCGCTTGAGGTCGCCCTTGGCCAAATGGCAGCGAAGCAGCCCCGCCGCGGCGCGCGGCTCGCCCGGGATCTGCTGCAGGATCTCGTTGAAGAAGGCGGCGGCGTCGCCGACCTCGCCCGCC
Organism: Rhodospirillales bacterium; assembly: GCA_018432935.1. GTDB lineage: Bacteria > Pseudomonadota > Alphaproteobacteria > Rhodospirillales > Shumkoniaceae > JAHDSF01. The sequence goes on from JAHDSF010000022.1 coordinate 199,468, forward strand.
TCCAGCATCGACCACGCCTCCTCCAGGGCCGCCTCGACGGGCGGCTTGGCGCCCTTGGTCAGGCGTTCGATGAAGCTGCGCACGTTGCTTTCCGGCTGCGCTCCGATGAAGCCGTCGACGGCGCGCCCGTCGCGGAAGGCATAGACCGCGGGAATCGACTGCACCCGAAGCTGGGCGGCCAGATTCTGGTTCTCGTCGACGTTGATCTTGACTAGGCGCACGATGCCGCCGCCACTGCGGACCAGGCGCTCCAGGATCGGTCCCAGGGTCTTGCACGGCCCGCACCACGGCGCCCAGAAATCGACGATCACCGGCACCTCTCGCGAGGCGTCGATGACGTCGGTCACGAAACGCTGGGTGTCCGAGTCCTTGACGAGGTCGTCGGCGGCGTTCGGCGCGGCGGCCTGCCGCTGCGGATCGAGAATGAAGGGCATTGTTTCTCCGGCACTTGACGCGCTTTTCCTGGAACCCCCAATAAATGGCCGCCTGGCGCGGGTCGCGCAAGCCCGGCCTAGACGTCGACGAACAGCGGCTGATGCCCCGTCGCCGCGGCGAACCGCAGGAAATCCGCGGCCGCGATGGTGGTGGTCGCGGTGTTGACGAGGGGATGGAAGTTGACCTCGGCGTCGTCCGCCAGCGCCCGGTCCAGCAACAGCCGAACCCGCCCCGCCGCGTCGTTGACGAGGGCGAACGGCGTCACCGCCCCCGGCTCGACCCCCAGCACCTCGAGCAGCAGCTCCGGGCTGGCGAACGAGAATCCCTTGACGTCCAGCCGCCGGGCCAGCTCCTTGAGCGCGATCGCCCGGTCCTCGCGGGCGACCAGCAGCCACAGGCCTCCCTTGCGGTCCTTGAGGAACAGGTTCTTGACGTGGAGGCCGGGGACCGCGCCGCGCAGGCGCTTCGCCTCGTCGACCGTGTACACCGCCGGATGGCGGACGGTGCGCACGGCGATGCCGAGCGCGGCAAGCTGGCGGAAAAGGTCGTCGGGCGTGGCAGCCATGGCGCGGACACTAGCGGCACGCGCACGAAGCGGCAAGCGCCACCGACAAACCTCTTGCAATGGCGCCGCCATCGGGTAATATCCCGACCCCGTCGCGGGTATGCCGGATGCGGGCGTAACTCAGCGGTAGAGTGCAACCTTGCCAAGGTTGAAGTCGGGAGTTCGAATCTCCTCGCCCGCTCCAATTTCCCGGACCTTGAGCCAGCCTTCGCGGCTGGCTTTCGTTTGTCCGGCTATGCCGGCAGCGGAGGCGACGCGGCCCGCGCTCGCGCCTCGCGGCGGCTGATCCGGACGTTCCAGACCAGCAACGCGACGAACACCGCAAGGGCGACGAACTCCCACGTCGAGTCGAGCGGCCACAGCAGCACCCAGCCGTTGGCGAACAGGAGCCCGCGCATCAGCCAGCCGATCCGGGTTTCCATGTAGCCGCGGATGGCGGCGACCACGCAGTACATGCCGCCGACTCCGAAGAAGAAGATCTTGAACGCCTCGGCCGGGTCCGACGACAGGAACGGCGTGTAGGCGAACATCAGCGGGATGATGAAGAACCCCATCGCCACGTGGACGGCCATCACGCCGGTCTTCCAGGGCGGGCTTTCGGCGATCGCGCAGGCGGCGTAGACCGCCAGGCAGACGGGCGGCGTCAGGTTGCTGAACTGTGCCAGCCAGAAGATGATCATGTGGGCCGACAACAGTGCGTCGAGCCGCAGCGACGCGCCCAGCATCTGCTCGGTGACCATGCTCGACATGTCGGGCGGGATCAGGGCCAGCAGGGCGCGCGCGTCGGCCGCCGACATCGGCTGTCCGATCAGCGCCGCCTTGTCCGGCGCCGCCAGCATCAGCACCGCCTTGACCATGTCGGGAACCTGGCCGCTGGCCAGGACCTGGACCAGCTCGGTCTGGATGATCAGGCTGTAGAGGGCGGGGGCCGACAGGGTGCCGAGTACGATGTAGGCGGCGGTGGTCGGCAGGCCCATGCCCAGGATCACTGCCGCGCCGCTGACCATGACGATTGTCACGAGCAGGCTGTCGCCGGCCCAGCGACTGATCATCAGCGAAAACGTATTGCCGATCCCGGTGGTTCCCAGAACGTTGACCACCAGGCCCACGGCGACCAGCAGAACCGCGGTCGGAACCATGTTGCGGGCGCCCTTGGCCAGGGCCTCGGCGATCGCCCGCGGGCCCATCGGCTTCTTCGACAGCCACGAGGTGCCGACCACCGCCAGGATGCTGAGGCCGGCGGCGTAGGTCGGGGTGAAGCCCCAGATCAGGAGCCCGACGAGAAGCGCGATCGGAATCAGGTTGTGGCCGCCTTCGCGCATCACCTGCCGGAAGCTGGGCGCGTCGGGATCATCCCTGCCGAAGATGCCGACCCGAATCGCCTCCATCCGCACCCAATAGCCCACCGACAGGAAGTACATGATGGCCGGCAGGGCCGAGACGAGGATGATGTGGACGTACGGGATCTGGGTGTAGCTGGCCATCACGAAGGCGCCGGCGCCCATGATCGGCGGCATGATCTGACCGCCGGTCGAGGCCGACGATTCGACGGCGGCCGCGAAATGCGACGGAAAGCCTGCCCGCTTCATCAGCGGAATGGTGATGACGCCGGTGCCGACCACATTGGCCACCGCCGAGCCGCTGATGGTGCCCATCATGGCCGAGCCGATCACCGCCACCAGGCCGGGCCCGCCGGTCATCTTGCCGGCGGCGCAACGCGCCATGTTCATGATGAAGTCGCCGGCCCCCGAACGGGTCAGGAAGGCGCCGAACAGGATGAACATGAAGACGTAGGCGTAGGAGATGCGGGCGATCTCGCCGAACATGCCGTCGCCGCTGAAGTAGCTGCGGAACAGCGCGGTTTCGAAGGTCAGCCCGGGGAAGTGGAAGACGCCGTCGACGTACTTGCCCCACCACACGACGTAGGACAGCGACAGCAGGATCAGCGTCGGGATGATCCAGCCGGTGGTGCGGCGGGTGAACTCGACCGCCAGCACGATGGCGATGATCGAGGCCGCCCAGTCGAGCGCGTTGAACCGGATGCCGCGATCGTAGAGGGCCACTTCGCCCGCGATCAGGTGGATCGCGGTCCAGGCCACCAGGAGGGCGATGGCGATGTCAAGGAGGCCGACCGCCCGGGCGACCGCCCGATTGCGCGACCTAGCCATCGGGTAGAGCAGCGCGCACAGGAATCCGAACATGCCGAAATGCAGCGCCGCCGTCCACAGGTCGGACACCGTGCTCAGGGTGTTGAAATAGATGTGGGCGAGCGAAACCACCACTCCGGCCCAGAACACCACCGGATCGGCCCAGGCCCGCACCTGCGCGGGCGGCTCTTCCTTGTCGAGCTTCGCCAGCGCCGCTTCGCGATCGTCCGCCACCGCCGCCTCCCAGCCGTTCGAATGAAGCGGGGCGGCCCCCAAGGACCGCCCCGCCGCCGCAGGTCAGTCGACGAGCAGCGAAGCCGGGATCTTCAGGTTCTTCTCCTTGAAGTACTTGGCCGCCCCCTTGTGGAGCGGGAACGGCAGGCCGCCAATCGCCTTCTCCAGCGCCATGTCCTTGGTCGCGGCGTGGATGTTGTTGAGGAACGGCAGGTTCTCGTAGATCGCCTTGGTGATCTCGTAGACAGCGTCCTCGTCGACGTCCTTGCGCACGGCCAGGAAATTGGGCTGGGCGATGGTCTTGATCTCCTTGTCGTGGCCGGCGTACATCCCGGCCGGGACGACGAACCGCACCCACAGGTCGGATTTCGCCGCGCCGTTGACCTTCTGGATCTCGTCGTCGGTGAACTCGAGAACCCGCATCCGGTCCTTCATCACCGCCGCCACCTGGGCGACCGCCGAAACCGGCGCCCCGCCGGGGATGTTGAAGCCGGCGACGGTGCCGTTCTGCAGCGCCTCGGCGGACGGATTGTAGCCCATGTAGGCGAAGTCGAAGTAGGCGTCGAGATCGCCCAGCCCGAGCCCCGCCAGGATGGTGCGGCCCGAGCCCTCGGTCCCCGACTTGCGGGCGCCGATCGCGAACTTCTTGCCCTTCAGGCCCTTCATGTCCTCGAGGGTGCCGGTCTTCACGAACTCCTTGGCGATCGCGAAGTGCTCGACGTTGTACCACAGCATCGTGACGGAGCGCAGATCGCGCTGCGGGCCATCGGCCTTGAGGTCGCCTTCGCCGTTCCACGCCCAGGCGCCGTACAGGCCCTGGAGGATCGAGAACTGCGACTGGTCCTCGCGCATCAGCTTGATGTTCTCGGCCGACCCCGCCGAGGTGATGGCGGAGACCGAAATCTTCTTGGTCGGCTGCAGCTTGACCTTGGTCAGGGTGGCAATGGCCACGCCAACCGGATAGTAGGTGCCGCCGGTGGTCGCGGTCGCCATGATGTAGGAGCGTTCCTTCGGCGCTTGCGCCGAGGCGGTGCCGGAAACGAGAAGGGAAACGGCGGCCGTCGCCAGGCCGAGGACATGCGTTACGCTTCGCATGGACATGCGCGATACCTCCCATTGCAGCGTTTCGGCGGCGGAAGCCTCCCCGGGCCTGCGGGCATTCTTGTCCCGTCTTACGCCGCCCCGTTCCTCAAACCATAGAACGAGTTGCCGAGACGTGCAACCCGAACGGGCCTACCCTTCCGGCCTAGGCCAGGCGAGCCGCGGCGGCGGGAGTCCCTCCGCTTCCGGAACCGGGAGGGCCTCGCCGGCCGCCAGCCGCAGCGGCACGACGCCTGCCCAGACCGCATCCGCTTCCCCGGCGCGCAGCCGCGGGCCGCCCTCGCGGATCTTGGCCGACGCCTCGGCGGTCGACAGCGCGACGACGAGGGTGGAATCGAGGTCCGCGGGAGCAGGAGGGCTTACCTCACTCCAGCGACCGGGCACGAAGCGGTCGGTCAGCAGGCGAAGGGCGTGCAGCTTCTCGGCCTCCTCCTCGACGGCGCGGCCATGGCCGTAAAGCACGACGGAGTGGAAGTTCACGGAGTGGCTCGCCGCCGAGCGCCCGAAGACAAGGCCATCGACGACCACGAAGGAGACGCACGCCTCCGCGCCGGAAGCGAGAGCGCCCAGCACCGCGTTGCGGGCGTGACCGTGGAAATAGACCCAGGCGCCGCCGCGCACGTGCGACAGGGGAATCTGCCGCAGCCCGTCGGGGGTGATCGTCGAGACGCTGCAGTAGGGGGCGGAGTCGATGATCGATTCGATGGCCTGGCGGTCGTAGACCGCCCGCTTGGCTCCCCGCTGCACGCGGGTCCGTCGGCTTGGCGGCTCGCTCATCGGCAGTTCTCCCGGTGCGGCCTCCCTAATGGCGGAAGTGCCGCATGCCGGTGCACACCATCGCCAGGCCTTTGTCGTCGGCCGCCTTGATGACCTCCTCGTCGCGCATCGAGCCGCCCGGCTGGATGACCGCGGTCGCCCCGGCCTCGGCGGCGGCCAGGAGGCCGTCCGCGAACGGGAAGAAGGCGTCCGAGGCGACCACCGAGCCGACGGTGCGCGATGTCTTCTCGCCCGCGTTCTCGGCCGCCTCCTTGGACTTCCAGGCGGCGATGCGGGCCGAATCGACGCGGCTCATCTGGCCGGCGCCGACGCCGACCAGCCTGCCGTCCTTGACATAGATGATGGCGTTCGACTTGACGTGCTTGCAGATGGCGAACGCGGTCATCAGGTCGGCCATCTCGTCGTCGGTCGGCGCCCGCCGGGTCACCACCCGCGGCTCGCCCTCGAACACGGCGGCATCGCGGGTCTGGAACAGGTAGCCGCCGGCCAGCGAGCGGACCGTCATCCCCGGCTCGGCGGGGTCCGGCATGGCGCCGGTCAGGAGCAGCCGCAGGTTCTTGCGGCCGGCCAGGATGCGGCGCGCGTCGTCGTCGGCCCCGGGCGCGATCACCACCTCGAGGAAGATCTTCGCCAACTCCTCGGCGATCGCGCCGTCCAGGGCGCGGTTGAAGGCGACGATGCCGCCGTACGCGCTGACCGGGTCGCAGGTCAGCGCCCCCAGGTAGGCGTCGCGCACGTCGTCGCCGAGGGCGAAGCCGCACGGATTCGCGTGCTTGATGATGGCGCAGGCGGTGCGGTCGAACTCGGCCACCAGCTCGAAGGCCGCGTCGGTGTCGTTGAGGTTGTTGAAGCTGAGCTCCTTGCCCTGGAGCTGGGTCGCGGAAGCGACCCCCGGCCGCGGCCTGCCGCCGACGTAGAGCGCCGCCTCCTGGTGCGGGTTCTCGCCGTAGCGGAGCCGCTGCTTGAGACGTCCGGACAGCGTCAGGGTGTCGGGGAAGGTCTCGCCGAGCTGGTCGGAGAACCAGCGCGCGATCGCGGCGTCGTAGGCCGCGGTGCGGGCATAGGCGCGGGCGGCGAGGCGGCGGCGGAATTCGTCCGAGCAGGCGTTGTCGTTGGCCTCCATCTCCTCCATCAGCCGAGGGTAGTCGGACGGATCGACGACCACGGTGACGAAAGCGTGGTTCTTGGCGGCGGCGCGAATCAGGGCCGGGCCACCGATGTCGATGTTCTCGATGCAATCCTCGAACGAGGCCCCTTTGGCGACCGTCGCCTCGAACGGATACAGGTTGACCACCAGAAGGTCGATCGGCTCGATGCCGTGGTCGTCCATCGCGCGTTCGTGCTGCGGGTTGCCCCGGATGGCGAGCAGGCCGCCGTGGATCTTGGGCTGCAAGGTCTTGACGCGACCGTCCATGATCTCGGGGAAGCCCGTGAAATCGGACACCTCCACCACAGGGATTCCACCTTCGCGGAGCGCCCGGGCCGAGCCCCCCGTCGAAAGGATCTCGATCGCGTTGTCGGCGAGGTAGCGGCCGAGCTCGAGAAGACCGGTCTTGTCTGAAACGGAGATCAGGGCGCGGGCAATCCGGCACGGGTTCATCGGAGGCCTCCTCTCATGATCATGCGTGGGCGGCTTGCGGCAAGGGAACGACCGCGGCGGGGGCGTATTCGGGGACCAGGACGCGGATCGCGCGCAGGACCCCGGGCACGTCGCCGCGGGTACAGGTCTGTTCTAGGGTGCGCAGGGCGGCCGCCAATTCGGCCGCGTCGGCGGCGCGCGGCGCAGCGAGACGGATGCCGGGACAGGCGGTCGGCAGCAGCTCCTCGGCGCCGTGGAACACCTCCTCGCGGATCTTCTCGCCGGGCCGGAGCCCGATGAAGGCGATCTTGACGTCGACGTCGGGCCGCAGGCCGGCCAGACGGATCATCTGGCGCGCAAGGTCGAGGATCTTGACCGGCTCGCCCATGTCCAGGACGTAGATCTTGCCGCTGTCGGCATCGCTGGCGCGACCCAGCGCCGAGGCTTCGAGCACCAGCTCGACCGCCTCCCGGATGGTCATGAAGTAGCGCTCCATCTCGGGGTGGGTGACGGTCAGCGGGCCGCCCGCGGCGAGCTGGCGGCGGAACAGGGGCACCACCGATCCGGTCGAGCCCAGCACGTTGCCGAAGCGCACGGTGACGAAGCGGGTACCGCGGCCGCCGTCACGCAACAGATCGAGGGCCTGGCAGTAGCGCTCGGCGATCCGCTTGGTGGCTCCCATCACGTTGGTCGGGTTGACCGCCTTGTCGGTCGAGATCTGCACCATCACCTCGACCTCGGCCGCGCGGCTGGCCTCGGCCACGTTGGCGCCGCCGATCACGTTGGTCAGCACGCCCTCGACCGGATTCAGCTCGACCAGCGGCACGTGCTTGAGCGCCGCGGCGTGGAAGACGACCTGGGGTCGGGCGGCTGCGAAAAGACGGTTCACCAGCAGGCGGTCGCGGACGTCGGCGATCACCGGCCGCCGCTCAAGCGCGGGGAAGTGCTCGGCGATCTCCATGTCGATGGTGTAGAGATTGAACTCGGAGCTCTCGACCAGGGTCAGCTGCGCCGGCGCGCACGCGGCGACCTGGCGCACCAGTTCGCTGCCGATGCTGCCGCCCGCCCCTGTCACCAGGATGCGGCGGTCGTGGATGAGGGCTCGCATGGCGTCGCGGTCGAGCGGAGTCTGCGGCCGTCCGAGCAGGTCTTCGACCGCGATCGGCCGCACCTCGACGCGCTCCTCGACGCCACTCCTGAATTCGGTCGGCCGCGGCGCGCGAGCCAGCGTCATCCCCAGGCGCTCGGCACCTTCGAGCAGCCTGCGCACCTGCGCCCCCTCGGTATCGTCCCGGGTCAGGATCAGACGCTGCGGCCGCAGGCCGCGCCGGCCCAGCTCGGCCACCACGTGCGGCAGGTCCTCGACCACGCCCAGCACCGGGACGCCGTGGATGCTCTGCCCGACGCGGTCGCGCTTCTCGGCGAGCGTGCCGACGATACGATAGTTGACGTCCTTGGCGACGCCGCGGATGAACAGCTCGGCGGCGTCGCGGGTGCCGACGAGCAGCACCGGGACCCGGTGGCGGTCGGGAAAGCGGTCGACCGACAGGTCAATGCGTCCGTCCTTGATCAGTCGGTACAGGAACCTCGGCCCGCCGAGCAGAGCCATCAGGATGAACCAGTTGATGACGACGACCGACCGCGGCACCTCTTCCAGACGAACCCACAGGAACATGACGACCAGGAACGCCAGGATCGAGATCGACACCGCCCGGGTGATCGCCAACAGGTCGCTGAGCGAGGCGTACCGCCAGGTGCCGCGGTAGAGGCCGGTGAACCAGAACACCGCAGCGCAGATCACGGTGAATGCCACGATGCCCAGCTCGATGATATCGGTGCGGTAGAAGAAGATGACGTCGCCGAGGCGCAGGTAGAAGCTGATCAGAAACGAGAGCGCCGCCATCACGAGGTCGTGGGCGTAGGCGATGCCGCCGCGGAGCGAAACGGGCGATTTCATCGTTCCTGCCGCCTTTCCGTAACTCCCCCGGCGAACCAGGCTGCGGTGGCCGCGAGCGCCGCCTCCATCGTCAGCGGAGGGGTCCAGCCAAGCGTCCTGCGGAGTTTTCTGTCGTCCACCGCCAGCGAGTCAAGCAGCCGCCCGATCGTGCCGCCGAGGCCGGGCGTCATCCCGGCCAGGCGCAGCAGCGGCACCGGGACCGGGACCAGCCGAGCCGGCCGGCCGAGGGCGCGGCCGATACGGCGCACCAGCTCCGGCGTGGCGAGGTCCTCGCCGTCCCGCACCAGGAAGGCCTGACCGGCTGCCGCGGGCGCGGCGACGCAGGCGCGGATCGCGTCGGCCAGATTGCCCACCGCCAGCAGGCTGCGACGGTTGCGGACGCTTCCGATCGGCAGCGGAACCCCCTTCCGACAAAGGTTGAGCAGGGTCAGGAAGTTGCCCTTGACGTCCGGACCGTAAACCAGCGGAGGGCGAAGGACAACCGTCTCCAGCCGCGCGCGTGAGGCAACTTCGTGAAGCGCCTGCTCGGCTTCCCACTTCGAGATCGCATAGGGATCCTGGGGCGAGGGGTCGTCGTCTTCGGTGAACGGCCGGTCGACCGAACGCTCGCCGTGGACCTTGACGGTGCTGAGGAAGACGAGGCGGCGGACACCGGCCCGCGCCGCCTGCTCGGCGAGGCGGCGGGTGCCGTCGCGGTTGACGCGCCGGTGCTCGGCCAGGGGGTCGGACGAGTCGTCCCGCATGACATGGACGCGGGCCGCCAGGTGGACAATAGCGTCGATCCCCTGCAGCGCTTGCCGCCAATCGGTCGCCGGGCCGATGTCGCCGACCAAGCAGACTTCGGCGTGCCGCAGCCACGGCGCTTCCTCAGGCTGCCACAGCGCGGAGACGACATGGTGACCCGCCTGCTCGAGGGCCGGGACCAGGGCGCGGCCGACGAAGCCGGTGGCTCCAGTGACAAGAATCCGGCTCAGGGCTCGTCCTCCCGCCCTGCGAGGTGGCCGCGTCCGGCAGCGGCCAGACGCAGCACGCGCAGCATTTCCTCGGCCTGGCGCTGCCGGGTGTGGCGCGGGGCCGCGCCGAGGCTTCTGGTGGTCAGGGTCTTGCGCAGCTCGTCGTCCTCGAACAGCCGCAGGACGGCAGCGGCCATCGCCTCGGGATCCTCGGGCGGCACGTGCAGGCCGGCGCCGTGGTCGAGGATGATCCGGCTCGCCTCGCCTTCGGGCAAAGCCGCGAGGATCGGCAGTCCCATGCCCATCGCCTCGAAGATCTTCGAAGGGATGACCCCCGCGAACACCGGCGAATCCTTGAGGTGCACGAGGGCGACATCGCACAGGCTCCACACCCGCGGCATCATCTCCTTGGGCTGGGGCGGTGCGAAGATCACATTGTCGAGCTTGCGCCGTGCCGCTTCGGCGATCAGGCCCTGCCGCTCGGCCCCGGCGCCGACCAGGAGGAAGCGAATCTCGGGTCGCTTGCGCAGTCGTTCGGCGGTGTCGAGGACGTTGGCCAGGCCGTGGGCCATGCCGTGAGTGCCCACGTAGCCGACGGTGAAGCGGTCGGCGACGCCCCATTTGGCACCCAGCTCGGCGTCCGGCGGCCGCGGGCCGTAGCGGGTGATGTCGACGCCGTTGCGGACCACCGCGATCTTGTCGGCCGCGATGCCGCGGCCGACCAGGTTGTCCTTGAAGGAGCCGGTCAGGGCCGCGATCGCCGCAGCGCGGCGGTAGAGGAACAACTCCAGCCCCTCGACCGCTCGCAGGGCCAGCCCCTGCCGCACCGCGCCGACCGCCGAAATCGAGGCAGGCCAAAGGTCGCCCAGCTCGAACACGAACGGCAGGTAGCGCCAGAAGCCGACCAGCCAGCCGGCGACGGCGGCGAAGAACTGCGGCGAAGTGGCGGCGACCACGTCGGGACGCTCGACGGTGATGCCGCCCCACCAGCCGGTCGCCATGAAGCTGAGGAAGTCGAGGGTGCGCTTCGCCACACCCTGGTTGGGGGCGACGTAGGTCTTCATCCGCACGACCTTGATCCCGGCCATCGTCTCCTGCGTCCGCCAGACGTTGGCGTAGCCGGGAAAGACGCGGCCGTGCGGGAAATTGGGGGCGCAGGTGACGACGGTGACGTCATGGCCCCATTCCACCCAATGCACTGCGCGCTCGAACACGCGGGTAGCGGCGGCGTTCGTCTCGGGCGGGAAGTTCTCGGTGAGGAACAGGATCTTCATCGAGGCGGCTGGATCACTGCGGGAAGGGCCGGAGATACCACGTCCGCGGCGTACGGGAAAGGCGGCTCAACCGGAGCGATGCGGATGCAGCGCGAAAAAGGCGCACAGGCCGGCGACGCCGGCCCCCGCCAGCACCAGCGGCGGCCACGGCGCGACCGAAACTGCCCACAGTGCCGCGGCGACGAGAACGGCGCCGCAGGCCAGCACTGCCAGGGCGACATCGCGGTGGCCGAGCCCGCGCTGGATCGCTCGCTGGTAGAAATGCTCGCGATGCGCCTGCCACACGGCATCGCCGCGCAGGGCGCGGCGTATCAGGGTGGTGGTGGCGTCGGCGAGGTAGTAGAGCGGCAGGATCAGCGCCGGTGCCCATAGCCCGCGCGCCGCCAGTTCCAGCAGCAGCCAGCCGAGTGCGAAGCCGACCGGGACGCTGCCGACGTCGCCCAGGAAGATGCGCGCCGGGTGCCAGTTCCATACCAGGAAACCGGACATCACCGCCGCGGCGGTGAGGCCGAGCGGGGCGAGGGAAGGCACCGCTGCCGCGCTGGCGACCGCCGCGACGCCGATGCCGATCACCGCCGTCTCGATCCCGGTGATGCCGTCCGAACCATCCATGAAGTTGAAGAGGTTGACGAACCAGATCCACAACAGGCCGGCGGCAAGGGCGTCCAGCGGCCCCGGCAGCCAGCCGCCGAACACCGGCCCGGAAAGCCCGCCCGCCCCCAGCATCACGGCCACCATTCCGGCCTGCACGGCAAGGCGAGCTGCCGGGGATACGCCCCGGATGTCGTCGATCCACGACACTCCGGCCAGCAGGAAGCCGCACGCGCATAGCATCCACACCGAGGTGGCCGGGTACAGGAGCGCCCACGCGCCCAGCAGCGCGGGGGTTACCGCCAGCCCCGCCCCGCGGGGGGTGGGAACCTCGTGGCTGCTGCGGTGGTTGGGGGTGTCCAGGATCGCCTTGCGGCGCAGGTACGCGAGCGCGGCCCGCACGCCCAACAGCGAGGCCACGAACGCGCCAAGGGGAACCAGCCACTGCATGGGCCGGACTGTAGTGCCGAGGGCGGCGGTTTGGAATCACCTTCTCGCGGGCTTCACACATCCGAGGGTCGAGGCTCGCGCGTAGACGGGTCACGGCCCTGCCGGAGCGGACGTGCCGATCGGGAATCCGGAGGCGTATTGACTCGGGGAGGGTTGCTGGGAGATAATTGGAAGAACAGCGAAAAAAAATTCGCTATCCGAAAAAAGACCGAGGAAACGTTGTGGCCGAGCACGCCGGCGACAAGAACCAGGTGCATTCCCTGGCCAAGGGATTCAAGGTTCTCGAGGCCTTCACGGCCAACGACAACGAGTTGACGCTGACCGATATCGCGCGGCGGACGCTTCTCGACCCGGGCACCGTCTTCCGCCTGGTCAACACCCTGGTCGGTCTCGGCTACCTGATGCGGGTCGGCGACTCGCGACGGTTCCGGCTCACCTTCAAGGTGCTCGACCTGGGGTTCAATGCGATCGCCCATACCGAGTTGAGGACGTTGGCGCGACCGATCCTCCGCTCGCTGGTCGGCGAGGTGAACGAGGCGGCCAGCCTGGCGGCGCTGGATGGTCCCGACGTGGTCTACCTGGAACGGGTCAATGCGGGCCTGGTCCGGCTCGGCGTCGACATCCGGATCGGCTCGCGCCTGCCGGCATACTACACGACCCTGGGAATCTCGATCCTGGCCCATCTGCCGCGCGAGACGGCGATCCAGATCCTGGAGATGCGGGAACGGGTCAAGTTGACCCCGAAGACGCCGACCACGATCGAGGAAATCGAAGCCCGCATGAGGCGGGTCCGCCGCGACGGCTATATCGTCTCGGACCAGGAGGTCACCTCGGGCCTGCGCATCCTCGCCGCTCCGGTGCTTGATGGCGACGGCTATCCGAGCGCCTCGGTCAGCGTCGCGGCGCCGCCGACCCGGATGTCGATCGAAGAATTCATCCGACTGACCGCCGAACCGGTGATGCGGGCCGCCGCGGACATCGGCAAGGCGATCCAGCTTTCCGGGGCGACATTGGTCGCGGTCCCCGGCCGCACCTGACAGTTCACCAGCAAGGAGATCGAGATGGCCATCATTGAACCTTTCCGCGGCATCTTTCCGGCACTGCAAGTGCCTTTCAAGCCGGACCTCAGCATCGACGAGAAGGAGCTGCGCGCCTTCACGGACTGGCTCATGGGACACAAGCTCGGCGGTCTGGTGACCAACGGACACACCGGCGAGGTGTTCGCCCTCTCCGCCAAGGAGCGGGCCGAGGTGACCCGCATCGTGGCCGACCAGGCGAAGGGCCGGATGTCGGTCATCTCCGGCATCAACTGCGAGTGCATCGCCGAGGCCGTAGACCATGCCGGCATGGCCAAGGAGGCTGGCGCCAAGGGCCTGCTGGTGATGCCGCCGCACATCTGGTTGCGCTTCGGCAAGCGCGACGAGCACGTCATCGACTACTTCACCGCCATCGGCAAGGCGGTGGACATCAACCTCGTGGTCCACATCTATCCTGCCTGGACCAAGGCCAGCTACTCGTCGGCGCTGCTGGGCGAGCTTGCCAAGCTGCCGTGGGTCCGCACGTTCAAGATCGGCACCCGCGAGATGTCGAAGTACGCGCGCGACATCAAGGCCATCCGTGACGCCGGGACCGGCTGTTCGATCCTGACCTGCCACGACGAATACCTGCTCGCCTCGATGGTGCAGGGGGTCGACGGCGCGCTGGTCGGCTTCGCCTCGTTCATTCCGGACATGATCCTGGAGCTGTTCCAGGCGGTCCAGGACGGCGACCTCAAGAAGGCGATGGCCTTGCAGTGGAAGATCAACCCCCTGAAGGAGGTGGTCTACGGGCGCGGCGAGCCGTCCAGCGACGCTCACGCGCGGATGAAGGTCGCGATGGTGCTGGCGGGCCGGCTCAATTCGCTGACCGTCCGTCCGCCGATCCGGATCCCCGAAGGCGAGACCTACGACGCAATTCTGACGGCGGTGCGCGAGGCCGGCCTGCTCAAGGACAAGGCGGCCGCCTGAACCCGATCAATAAGGGGTCGGAGCCGCGCCGCGGCTCCGACCCGCCAGCAGAGGAGGAGACCGTAATGAAAAGACTGGTTGTACGTGCAGCAGCGGCAGTCGTCGCAGCGGGGCTCGCGCTCCCGGCGATGGCTGAGGATCTGAAAATCCAGACCATGCCCCTGGGCTCGTCCTGGTATGTGTTCGGTGCGACCCTCTCGAAGCTGCTCGAAAATGCTCTGCCCAAAGGCTCGACGGTCGAGGTGGTCGCCAAGGGCGGCGGCGTCGGCAACGTCATCCTGATCGACCAGAACAAGGCACCGTTCGGTCTTGCCAACGTCGCCACCGCGGTATGGGCCTGGAACGGCCATCCCGAGGTCTACGACGGAAAGCAGTATCGCCGCATCCGCTCCCTCGTCGGCGGCCTCAACGACGTGTGGTTCAATGCCCTGGTCCGGACCGAGTTCATGGAGAAGACCGGCCAGAAGACGCTGGAGGAGATCCTGACCTCCGGCAAGCCGGTCCGCATCATTATGAAGCCCAAGGGCAGCACGGTTCCGGTGGTTGCCGACATGCTGTTCGAAGCGCTTGGCACTTCGCGCGAGAAGCTGAAGGCGGCCGGGGCCGAGATCGTCCAGACCAATCCCGACCAGCTTCCCTCGATGATTCGGGACGGGCGGGCCGACGTGTACTTCGAATCGACCCCGCGCGGCCATCCGGCAACCACGGAAGCGGTCATGGGCGGCGACGTCGTGTTCCTGGACCTGCCGGACAAGGCGATGCCTTTCCTTGCCAAGAACGGCTTGCGGCCGGGCAAGATGGACGAGTTCTTCAAGGGCCAGAAGGGTCCCACTCAGAGCGTCGACTTCGGCACCCAGCTGATCGCCAACAAGGATCTGCCCCCCGACATCGCATACCTGATCACCAAGACGGTGTGCGAGAACCGCGGCGCCATGACCGCGGCCCACAAGGCGTGGGAGGACTTCAAGCCCGAGAACGCCTGGAAGCCCGAGAACACCGGCATCCCGCTCCATCCGGGCGCGGAGAAGTACTACAAGGAACGCGGCTGGATGAAGTGAGCCGCGCGACAACTCGGCGTGCCCGGACCCGTTCCGGGCACGCGCGCCTTCCCATAGGCATCATGACCGGCCAGGCCGAGCCCGGCCATGACGCAACGCACGTGCCGGCCCCGTCAACATGGGGGAAGCAATCGTGAGCGCCGCCAACCTGCTTTCGCTGACCCGGTTCGTTCTGGGCGCTTTCTGGCTTGCGGGTCAGATCTACATCATGCGGTACCCGCTGCTCCCGATGATCCAGATCCCGCTGCATCTCATGCTGGCGATGGCGCTGGTCGTCCTTTATTGGCCGTGCGAGGATCGGTTCGTCGGCAAGCTCGCCGCCAGGCTCATCGATACGATCCTGTTCCTCGGCATTCTCGCCTCCACCTGGTACTTCCTGTCCGAGGTGGACCGGCTGACCAGCCGCATGGAGAGCGTCGCCGAGGTCTTTCCGCTCGACGTCGGATTCGGCATCGTCGTCATCGTCACCCTGCTCGAGTGCGTGCGCCGCACCGTCGGCTGGGCGCTGAACGCGGTCATCCTCGTCTTCCTGTTTTATGCCTTCTTCGGCTACCTGTTCCCCGGCTGGCTGCGCTTCGGCGGTTTCGGGCTCGAGGAGATGATCGAGACCCTGACGATGACCGGCAACGGCGTGCTCGGCGTCACCACGTCGACCTCGGTGCAGTTCGTCTACTACTTCGTCGCCTTCGGCGCCTTCTACTCCGTCATCGGCGGCAGCCAGCTGTTCATCGACGTCGGCGTCTCGCTGGTGGGGCATCACAAGGGCGGGGCGCCCAAGACCTCGATCATCTCCTCGGCCCTGATGGGTACGGTCAGCGGCAGCGCGGTGGCGAACGTGGTCGCCACCGGCGTCTTCACCATTCCTTTCATGCGCCGCTGCGGGATGCCGGCCGAGCGGGCCGCGGCGACCGAGGCGATCTCGTCCACCGGCGGGCAGCTGATGCCGCCGGTGATGGGCATCGCCGCTTTCGTGATGGCCGAGTTCCTGCAGGTTCAGTACGTGCAGATCGCGCTCGCCGGCATCATTCCCGCGCTCGCCTATTACGTAGCGCTGTTCGTCGCCACCGATCTGCACGCCCGGCGGACCGGCGAAGGCACCATCACCAACCCGAAGGACGCCGAGCACGAGCCGCTGCTGCCGCGCCTCTACCTGCTGGCGCCGCCATGCGTCCTGATCCTGTTCCTCGTTCTCGGCTATTCGGCAACCTACTCCGCCCTGGTGGCGACCTTCGCCTGCGTGGCGACCGCATTCCTGCGCCGGCGGTCGTGGCTGAGCTGGAGGAAGCTGGCGTCGGCCATCGAGGACACGTCAAGGCAGGCGGCGACCGTCGCCGTCCCGATCGCCGCCATCGGCATCATCATCGCGGTGGCGATCCAGTCCAACCTGGCGCTCAAGTTCTCGACCCGGCTGATCGAGATCAGCGGCGGCACCCTGTACGGCGCCATGATCTTCGTCATCATCGGCTGCATCATCATGGGCATGGGCCTGCCGACGGTGGCCGCCTATATCATCGGCGCCATCCTGTTCGTCCCGGCCCTCATGAAGCTCGGGATCCACGAGCTCGGCGCCCACTATTTCGTCATGTACTACAGCGTGCTGTCGATGGTGACGCCGCCGGTGGCGCTCGCCTCCTACGCAGCGGCGGGGCTGGCCAAATCCAACTCGTGGGCGACGGGCATGATCGCCTTCCGCATGTGCCTCGTCTCGTTCTTCATTCCGTTCGCGTTCGCCTTCGACCCGGCGCTGCTCGGCCAGGGACCGATCGTCTGGGTGGTGTTCGCGTTTCTGTCCCTGACCGCCGCGACCGGCGCCTGGGCCGTGGCGCTGACCGGATGGTTCCGCTATCCGCTGAACTGGATCGAACGCGGCTACGTCGCCGTCGCCGCAATGGTGGTGATCCTGTCGCCCACCGGCGGCACGCACTGGTATTACGGGACCAGCGCGCTCTTGGCGTTCTTCATCTGGGCGTTCGTCCTGCGCGACCGTTTCGTCGCGGCAAGGAGGTGAGCGTGGCGGATCTGCGCAGCTATCTCGGCGAAGCGGCGGCCGCGGTGTGGCGGGTCGAACGGCCGTTGTCGGTGCTGGGCGAGGTGACGGCGCTGCAGCACCGGCTGGGAGAGCGCGGGCGATTTCCCGTGGTCTTCGTGGCGCGTCCGCTGCTGGCGGATGGCACCCCCTCCGCCATTCCGGTCGTCACCAACCTGACTGCCAGCCGGAGCCTTTCCGCCCGGGCGCTGGGCTTGTCGGATCCGGCCCGCGCCGCCGCCGAGCTTGCCCGTCGCGCCGCCACGCCGATCCCGCCCGCTGCCGTGTCCTTCCCGCAGGCGGCGGTCCATCAGGTGGTGGAGGAGGGCGAAACCGTCGATCTCGGCCGATTGCCGATCCTGCGCCAGCACGCGGGCGACCTCGGCCACTATGTCACCGCCGGCCACTGCACGACGGTCGATCCCGAGAGCGGGGTCGACAACATCGCCATCCAGCGCTGCTGCGTGCGCGGCCCACGGCGACTGACGTTCTATCCCTACCCGGGGTCGCACAACGCCCGCAACCTTGAGCGCTGGTGGGGAAGAGGCGAGGCGTGTCCGGTGGCGATCTGGATCGGCCATCATCCGCGCGTCTCAATTGCGACGCAGAGCCAGCTTGGCTATCCCCAGAGCCACTGGGCGGCCGCGGGCGGCATCGTCGGGGAACCGATCCCGCTCACTCCCAGCCGGACCTTCGGCGAGCGCCTGCTGGTCCCGGCCGACGCCGAGATCGTCATCGAGGGCTGGTGCCCAGTGGGCGTGCGCGAGGCCGACGGGCCATTCGCCGAGTACACCGGGGTGATGGGTGTGCAGACGGCCGCCCCGGTCATCGAGGTCACCTGCGTGACCCGGCGCCGCGACGCCTGGTACCACGACATCGGGGCCGGGCTGGAGGATCACCTGGTGCCCGACAACCTGGCGATGGAGGCGCGGCTGTGGTCGCTGGTGAAGCCGACCTCGCCCAGTCTGGTCGCCGTCCACGTGCCGTTCTCGGGACGGCGGTTCAACGTCTACCTGCAGTTTCGGGATCCGCGGCTGGGCGAGGTGCGCGACGCCCTCGCGGCGGCCCTGTCGTACCGCCGCATCCGCACCGCGATCGCCGTAGACGAGGACATCGACCTTGGCGACGACGGCGCAGTGCTGTGGGCGGTGGCGACCCGGATGACCTGGGGCCGCGACGCCGTGCTGATCGACGGCCTCAGCCATCCGAATCTGGACCCCTCGCTGCCGCCCGGCGCCGTAACCATCACCAAGCTGGCGATCGACGCCACCCTGCCGCCGGCGCCAGGGCCGGGGCTGCCGAAACCCTTCACGCCGCGCCTCAAGGTCAACGACCAGGCGCTGGCCAAGGCCCGCGCGATCCTGGCCCGGGCCGACAGCTCGGAGTGGCCGCAGGAATGAGCGCGAGCAACCGCATCCGTCCCAATCCCCGCCAGCCCCATTGGGAGAAGCAGGGCAATACCGTCTGGGTCTCCTGCCGCGACTGCCGGGAGTGGTTCCCGGTCGGCCCGGAAATGCTGGCGGTCGGCACCATCCGCCTGGTCTGCCCGCACTGCCAAGCGATGTTCCTGCCCGACGAGGCGGCCAAGGTCGTCGAACCATGACCGGTCTCGACCTGCCCAGCTTCCTCGCCGGGCGCGCCGGCTGTATCCATGCGGTCGAGGAGCCGCTGTCGGTGGTCCAGGAGGTCTCGGCCCTCCAGCACGCCCTGGACGAGATCGGCCGCCAGCCGGTCATCCTCGTCCGCCATCCGGTCGGATCGGACGGCACCCCCTTTGCGATGCCGGTGGTGACCAACCTGTTCGCCAGCCGCCAGCTGGTGGCGAGCTACTTCGGAATCGCCGACCACCGTCGCGCCGCGGCCGAGTTCAGCCGGCTGGCGTCGTCTCCGATCCCGCCGGTGGTGGTCGATCGTGCCGGTGCGCCGGTGCAGGAGGTCGTTCTCGAAGGCGAGGAAGCCGACCTCGCACGTCTGCCGGCGCTTCGCCAGCACGCCTTCGACGCCGCCCATTACCTGACCTGCGCCCACATCGTCACCTGCGATCCGGAAACCGGGATCGACAACTCCTCGATCCAGCGCTGCGCCGTTCGCGGCCCGCGCTTCATGACGACCCATGTCGCCCGGGTTTCGCACAACGGACAGAACGTGAAGCGCTGGTGGGCGAGGGGCGAGGACTGCCCGTGCGCGGTGTGGATCGGCCACCACCCGGCGGTCATCGCCGGGGCGCAGGCGAAGCTCGGCTATCCCGAGAGCCACTGGGGGGCCGCCGGGGGGCTGGCAGGCGAGGCGATTCGCCTGGTGCCGACGCTCACCCACGGCCGGCAGATCATGGTTCCCGCCGACGCCGAGATCGTGATCGAGGGCCGCATCCCCAAGGACCGCCGCGAGGCGGATGGGCCGCTCGGCGAATACCACGGCTACATGGGGCTGCAGATTCCCTGCGCGACCATCGAGGTCGAGCGCATCACGATGCGGCGCGCGCCGGTCTACGCCGACTGCGGCGCCGGCCTTCGCGACCACCTGATCCCCGACAACCTGGCGATCGAGGGCACCGTTTTCGCCCGGCTGCGGACGGTGGCGCCGTCGCTGGTCAACGTGCACGCACCCTATTCGGGCCGTCGCTTCAACATCTACCTGCAGTTCCGCGAGCCCCGGGCCGGCGAGGTGCGGGACGCGCTGGCCGCCGCGCTGTCGATGCGCCGCCACCGCACCTTCGTCGCCGTCGACGACGACGTCGACATCTTCGACGACCGGGAAGTCATGTGGGCGCTGGCGACCCGGGTGCAGTGGCACCGCGACCTGATGCAGATGGACGCTCTCACCCGTCCGGCCCACGATCCGTCCTTGCCCCCCGGCGCCGTCACCGTGACCAAGGCGGCGATCGACGCCACTCTGCCGCCGGCTCCGGCTGCCGGCCTGCCGAGGCTGGTGTCGCCGCGAATCCGGGTCGGCGCCGCCGCGCTGGCCGCGGCCGATGCTTTGCTGGCCGAGGCGGATGCCAGCGCATGGCCGACCTCGTGAACGCCCCGCTGGCCAGCCGTCAGGCTCGCCTCGACATCCGCGAGGGCCGCCATGTCGGTACCACGCGCGGCCTGGCGATGGGCTTCGTGCAGTGCAACCTGGTGGTCATCCGGCAGGCGCTGGCTTTCGAGTTCATGCTTTACTGCCAGCGCAACCAGAAGGCCTGCCCGGTGCTCGAGGTGACCGATCCGGGCGACCCCGAACCGCGCCTGCTCGCCCCCGGCGCCGACCTGCGCACCGATCTGCCCCGCTATGCGGTGTACCGCGAGGGCCGGCGCGAGGCCGACGTGACCGATCTGACCGACCTTTGGGAGGACGATTTCGTCGCCTTCCTGATCGGCTCGGGGATCACTTTCGACGCCGCGCTGGAGAGGGCCGGCGTGCCGACGACGCGCGATCGCTGGGTGGTGCGTTCCCGATTGCCCACGGTGCCGGCCGGACGCTTCCACGGCCCGCTGGTGGTGACCATGCGCTGGCTGACGCCGGAGCAGGCGATCACCGCGGTCCAGGTCACCAGCCGGTTTCCCTTCAACCACGGCAGCCCGGTCCACATCGGCGACCCCGCGGCAATCGGCGCGGATCTCGCCGATCCCTTGTTCGGGCCGCCGGTCGAGGCGGTGCCGGCCGGTGTGGTTCCCGTCTTCTGGGCCTGCGGCGTGACCCCCCAGGAGGCCGCCCTGGCCGCCCGGGTCGACCTCATGATCACGCATGCGCCGGCGCACGGGTTCGTCACCGACCTGCCGGCCGACAAAGCCTGCCTGCCGTAGGGCTCGGAATCGCCCGGAGAGTCAGCGGGCGAGCTTCCGGGCCCGGATCTCCTCGATCACCATGCAGGTGTCCCGGTCGCCCTCGCCGCGTTCGACCAGGGCGGCAAGGATCTCCTCATGGACGCGGGCGAGCGGCAAGTCCTGTCCGGCCCGCCCCGCGTAGTCGCGGATGAGGCGCAAATCCTTGAGGTGCTGCGACAGCTTGGACTGCGCGGCGTAGTCGCGCCGCAGCAGCTTGTCGCCCTTCACGTCGAGCGCCTTGGAGTAGGCCGGGGTGATGCGCACGAGATCGAGAAAAGCGACGGCATCGAGCCCCAGCGCCTCGGCGAAAACGAGGCCCTCGCACAGAGCCAGACGGTTGAGCCCAAGGACGAGGTTGGTAGCCAGCTTGGCCTTGGCGCCGCTGCCCGAGGGCCCGACATGCACCACCTGGGCGGAGATGGCCGCGAACACGTCCCGGCAGGTTGCGAAGGCCTCGTCGGACCCGCCCACCATGAAGACGGCGCTCCCCTCCCGGATCTGCTGGCTGGAGCCGGAGATGGTGGCATCGAGGTAAGAGGTGCTGCGAGCCGCGAGGCGGCCGGCCAGGGCGGCCGAATCCTCCGGAGAGCCGGTCGTGGTGTCGATCACGAGCGCGGGCGGCCGTGCCGCCGTCATCAGGCCGTCGGCGCCCTCCGTCACCTTACGCACGATGTCCGTGGTCATCAGGGCAAGGACGACGCGCCGGCACCGCTCGGCCACCGCGCGGGGGCTTTCCACCGCCATGCCGCCGAGGCTCTCCAGGTGCTGCCGGCGCGCGGCATCGATGTCGTACCCGACGACGCCGAACCCGGCGGCGACCAGCCGTTCCGCCACTGCGCCGCCGACCAGACCGATGCCGATCACCCCGATCTCTTCTTTGGACATATCACCCCTCCGCTCCGGACCGGCCACATTCTAGCGGCTGCGGCGGCGAGGCAAAACAGCGCATGGCGGTGGCGAACTGGGCGGGAGTCGACGCAAGCCTCCGGCTTCGCCATCTCTTCTAGGCCCCGGGCCGCGAAACCGAGTCTCGAGGCATGGGCGTTTTCGGCGGGAAGCAACGCGATGGACCATTGCGGCGACGTGCGGATAGGGATCTCGGGCTGGCGCTACGAGCCGTGGCGCGGCAGCTTCTATCCCGAAGGGCTGCGGCAGGCGGACGAGCTCAAGTACGCCTCCTCGATCCTCAACTCGATCGAGATCAACGGCACCTTCTACTCGCTGCAGCGGCCGGAATACTTCCGCGATTGGGCGGGCGAGACGCCGGAGGACTTCGTCTTCGCGGTCAAGGCGCCGCGCTACATCACCCACATCCGCCGGCTCAAGGAGGTCGAGAAGCCGCTCGCCAACTTCCTGGCCAGCGGCGTGCTCGAGTTGAAGGAAAGATTGGGGCCGTTCCTGTGGCAGTTCCCGCCCTTCTTCAAGTTCGACGCCGCCCGCATCGAGGCCTTCTTCCGCCTGCTGCCCCACGACACCGATGCGGCGGCGGCGATCGCCCGCGGCCACGACGCCAAGGTCGAGGGGCGCAGCGCCATCCCCGAGCAGCCGCGCCGGCCGCTGCGGCATGCCATGGAGATCCGCAACGAGAGCTTCCGCAGCCCCGAGTTCATCGAGCTGTTGCGCGCCTACGACGTGGCCGTGGTGGTTGCCGACACGGTCGACTGGCCGTGCCTGATGGACGTCACCGCCGCCGACTTCGTCTACTGCCGCCTGCACGGCTCGGAGGAGCTCTACGTCAGCGGCTACGACGAGGCCGCGCTCGACGCCTGGGCGGGGCGGGTCGAGGCGTGGGCGAGGGGACGGGAACCGGCCGACGCGAAACGCGTCGCCGACAAGCCGGCGCCGCCGCGCAACGCCCGCGACGTGTTCGTCTATTTCGACAACGATGCCAAAGTCCGGGCGCCGGTCGACGCCCAGGGCCTGCAGCGGCGGATCACGGAGAGGCTCGGCTGAGAGGCGGCCTCACGGCATGCACTCGTGCCCGCCGTCGATGCCGACCACCTGGCCGGTGACGAAGCCGTTGGCCATCAGGAACATGGCGCCCAATGCGCACTCCTCGGCGGTGCCGATGCGGCCGACCGGCAGCCTTGCCGAATAGGCGGCATAGCGTTCGTACTTGTCGTGGCCGTGCAGGATGTCCTGCAGGGGAGTATCGGTGAGGCCGGGGGCGATGGTGTTGACCCTCAGGCCGAGCGGCGCGAACTCCAGCGCCAGCGACCGCGTGGCCGCGTTGAGCGCCCCGTTGATGCAGGCGCCCATGACGTAGCCCTTGACCGGCCGCCGCGCCGCCACCCCGGTGAAGAAGACGACGCTGCCGCCCCGCCGCATGTGGGCGCGGCCGTCGAAGGCGGCCCAGAACGGCCCCCAGAACTTGCTGGCGAAGGCGGCCGCGGCCTCCGCTTCGTCGAGGTCAGCATAGAGGACGGGACGGACCGTAGAGCCGGGCAGCACGAGATGGTCGAACGGAGCGCACTCGGCGAGGAAGGAGGCCACCGCCGCCCGGTCCTCGATGCTGAGCGCCCGCCACTGCACGGGCCGGCCTCCGCCCGCCTGCAGGGCCTCGGCGGCGGCGGCGAGCTTTTCCGGGGTCCGCGCCGCGATCGCCACCTCGGCACCGGCCTCGAGCGCCATCCGGGCGGTCGCGTACCCCATGCCGTAGGAGCCGCCGATCACCACCACCTTCCTGCCAGCGAAGTCGAACATCGGCGGCGCCTCCGCTCAGGCGAACCAAGTGTCGGGGAGGGTGTAGCCGCCGCGAAACGGGTCCGAGGGGTCGAAGCCGTGCTGGAAGATGCCGGTGACCCACGCCTGACCCGAGATCGCCGGCCGGACCGCCGGGATGTCGCCTACCGTGCAGGTGCCGACGATGCGCCCGCCGAACTCCGAGCCGATGATCGAATCCGAGACGTAGCCCTCGCCCTCGCGCAACAGGCCGCGCGCGTGCAGCACGGCCAGCCGCGCCGAGGTCCCGGTCCCGCAGGGGCTGCGGTCGATGCGGCCGGGCGATACGATGACCGCGTTGCGGCTGTGGCTGCCGGCGCCCGTGAACGGGCAGGCGAACTCGGTGAAGGTGACGGTGTGGATGTCCGGGTTCTCGGGGTGGACGGCCTTCAGCTGCTCGGCCGCCGCCTGCTTGATGCGGGTGCCGACGTCGACCAGGTCGCGCGCCTCGTGCGGCGCCACCGAAAAGCCCAGCGCATGGGCATCGACGATGGCGAAGAAGGCGCCGCCATAGGCGACGTCCGCCTTGACCGCGCCGAGCCCTTCGACCTCGAGCATCGCGTCCAGGTGGGTCACGAAGGAGGGCACGTTGGTGAACTCGACCGCCGTCACCTTGCCGTCGCGGCAGGTCGCGACCACCGGCACCAGGCCGGCAGGGGTGTCGAGGGTGATCCGGGTCTCCGGCTCTCGCATCGGCAGCATGCCGGTTTCCAGGAGCACCGTGGTGGTGCAGATGGTGTTCGACCCCGACATCGGCGGATAGTCGGTCGATTCCATGATGATCATGCCGGCGTCGGCGCGGGGATCGCACGGCGGCGTCACCAGGTTGACGCACAGGGTGACCTTGCCGCGCGGCTCGAACAGGAGCGCCTTGCGCAGCTCGTCGCCCTCGGTTTCCAGCCAGCGTTTGCGCTCGAACATCGTTTCGCCGGGCGGCGGCAGCACCCCGCCGGTGATGACGTGGTTGTCCTCGCCGCCGACCTGGCAGCCGATGACGGTGACGGTCTTCTCCCAGCGCATGAGGCTCCTCCTCCTAGCGGGCGATGTCCTCGTTCCAGATCTCCGGCTTCTCGGCGATGAAGCGACCCATCAGCGCGATGCAGTCGGGATGGTCGAGGATCACGACCTCGACGCCGCGGCTTCGCAGGAAATCCTCGTTGCCGCCGAAGTTCCGGTTCTCGCCGATCACCACCCGCGGGATGCCGAACTGGACGATCGTGCCCGAGCACATCATGCAGGGGGACAGCGAGGTGTAGAGGGTGGCGTTGCGGTAGCTGGCGCGCCGCCCGGCGTTGCGCAGGCAGTCCATCTCGCCGTGGGCGATCGGGTCGCCCTGCTGGATCCGCTGGTTGTGGCCGCGGGCGACCAGCTTGCCGTCTTCGACCAGCACCGCGCCGATCGGCAGCCCGCCCTCGTCGTAGCTCTTTTTCGCCTGGGCGTAGGCCTCTTCCATGAACCTGGCGTCGTCGGCGAGCATGGGCGAATTCCTCATGGTTCGACAGGCTCACCATGAGGACTGGTTCCAGCCTCATCTGAGCCTGTCGAAGGATGAGGCCGTTCCGCCGCCGTGGCAACCGCTCAGGCGCAGTAGACGCCGCCGTTGATGTCGATCGTCTCGCCGGTGATGAAGCCGTCGTATTCCGAGGCCAGGAAGACGATCGGACGGGCCACGTCGTCGACGTCGCCGGCGCGCCTGAGGGGAATGCCGCGGATCGTCTCGTCGGCCGATTCCTTGGTCGTGAAGGTGTTGTGGAACCGCGTGCCCAGGATCAGGCCGGGGGCCACCGCGTTGACCCGGATGCCCTGGGGTGCGAGTTCGGTCGCCAGCGCGCGGGTGAAGGTCAGCACCGCCCCCTTGGTCATCGAGTAGACAAGCGAGCCGGGATGGCCGCCCTTGCGGCCGGCGAGCGATGCCAGGTTGACGATCGAGGAGGCGCCGGCGGCCGCCAGGTGCGGCGTCGCCTCGCGGGTGATCAGCATCATGGTGGTGAGGTTGAGATCGATGACCCGCTGCCAGAAGGCGACGTCGATCTTGTCGAGGGTGCGCCGCTCGACCAGCCCGCCGACGTTGTTGACCAGGACGTCGAGGCCGCCCAGGAACTTCGCCGCCCCTGCCACCATGGCGACCGCCGCCGCCTCGTCGGTGAGGTCGGCCTGGAAGGCGGCGGCGCGGCGGCCGAGGCTCTGGGCCAGCGCGGCGAGTTCACGCGGCCCCTCCTCGCCCATGTAATAATGTAAGGCGAGGTCGCAGCCGGCCCTGAGCAGGCCTTCCGCGACGGCCTTGCCGATGCCCTGCTCGGCTCCGGTGACGAGCGCGCGCTTGCCGACGAGTGATCCCATAGTGCTCTCTTCCCAGCAGTGGACGAAGACGAGGGCCGGCGGCCCGGCCCTGCGTTTAGCCTCGGCAAGCCGGCGACGCAACCCCATTCGGGGCGGCCCGGACGCCATTTGCGCCAGGCGGCCAAGCGGCCTAATTGTTGAGGGATCGGGTACCTGCAACCAAGCCGCACAGGAGGGAACCATGGAGATCCAGTGGCTCGGCCATTCGGCGTTCAGGATTTCGGCCGGCGGCAGGACGGTGGTCATCGATCCGTTCTTCTCCGGCAACCCGCAGTGCCCGCCGGGCGTCCCCGGCAGCCTGGGCAGCATCGACCACATCCTGGTCACCCATGGCCACGGCGACCACGTCGGCGATACAGTCGAACTGGCCAAGACGAGCGGCGCCCAGGTGGTGGCAATCGCCGATCTCGCCGGCTGGCTCGGCGCCCAGGGCGTGCAGAACTGCGTCGGCATGAACAAGGGCGGTACGGTGAAGGCGGGCGAACTCGCCTTCAGCATGGTCCACGCCCGGCACAGCTCGTCTCTGATGATCGACGGCAAGCCGGTCTACATGGGCGACTGCGCCGGGTTCGTCGTCCACACCAAGGAGGGCGCCGTCTACCATCTGGGCGACACCGAGCTGTTCTCGGACCTCGCCCTGGTGCAGCGGCTGCACCGGCCGCGGGTCGCCCTGGTGCCGATCGGCGGCCACTACACCATGGACGCCCGCGCCGCCGCGATCGCCTGCAACGAATTCCTCGACTGCGAGGTGATCGTCCCCATGCATTACGCGACCTTCCCGGTCCTGGCGGAAGACGCGCAGTCGTTCGCCCGCGAGGTGAAGCGCGGCCGGGTGGCGGCGATCCAGCCGGGCGAGACGCTGAGCCTGTGACGAAAGGGACGGCTACCGTTCGACCGGCGCCAGGCGCCATTTGACGACGGCGCCCTGGCCGTCGAGTCGTCCGAGGACGACGATCTGCTCGGTACGGCGCGGCTCGCCCTGGCCGAAATAGACGCTCTCGTCGAGCCGCAGGGTGCCGCCCGAGGCGCGGAACTGCCAGCCCTGTCCGCCGGGCAGCCGCAGCAGCACGGCGGTCCCCGATTGGATGATCGAAGCCTGGACCGCCGGGTGAAGGTGGAAGCGGGCGGCGAACACGCGGCTGCCCGGCCCGACCAGCGTGTCCTCGCCGCGCAGGTCCTCGCCGCCGCCGGACACGTACAGGCTTCGCTTGTGGACGATACCGAACGGCTGGCGATAGCCGTCATGCGAGGCTTCAACCAGGGTGTTGCCGTCGGCTTCGCGCCGGGTCGCCAGCACCTCGAGCGGGCGGCGTCCGATGCTGCCGTCGGCGAGGATCTCGGACGAGTTGACGTCCTCGACCGTGACGGTCGAATGGGCGGCAGTCGAGCGCAGGGCGGGCGTCCACGGGCCCTCGATCCGCGGCGGTGCGCCGCAGTTGACGATCAGGCGCTCGCGGCCGACGCTCATCTCGAAACTGAGCGCGCCTGCATGGCCCTGCGAATCGAAGCCGCTCATCGGCGGCGGCCCGGTGTCGACGATCACCAGCATGCGCCCGGCGCCGACGCGCTGGAAACCGGTGTGCGGCGCGTTGGCCAGCGCCCTGCTCTTGGCGGCGGCCTGGGTCAGCGTCAGATCGACGTCCTCACGGCGGCCCTCCTGCGAGCCGTTGAAGAGGGCGAGGCGCCCGTCGCCGTGGCGGAAGCCGCGCAGCATCGGGACCATGCGATCGATCGCCGCCTGGAGCCAGTCGGGCACCGCGAGCTTCTGCCCCGCCAGCACGCCGCGGATGTCGAGCAGGTCCCGCAGCACCTCTACCTGGAGAGCCGGGTTCCGCGCAACGTGCCCGCCGTCGGGGTTGACCTGACGTTCCAGCTCCTGCTCGAGGGCGGCA
Organism: Rhodospirillales bacterium; assembly: GCA_018432935.1. Taxonomy (GTDB): domain Bacteria; phylum Pseudomonadota; class Alphaproteobacteria; order Rhodospirillales; family Shumkoniaceae; genus JAHDSF01. The sequence continues at coordinate 227,383 of JAHDSF010000022.1, forward strand.
AGGGCGGCTTCCCGCTCGGCGGCCCAGCCCTCCAGGCAGACCCCGCACACCACCAGCCCCTTGAGGGCGCGGATGCGGCGGTGGTCGGCGACGTCGCCGCGCAGGGTCCGCCGCAGATGCCGGGCCTGGACGGCAATCGCCGCAAGCAGACGCTCCTGATCGAGGTTGGCCTCGACGAACGAGAGGTTCTCGAGCCAATGGCAAAGGCGTCCGGCCACTATGTCGGCGCGCCAGGCGGAAGCGCTCCATGTCCCGTAGGCGTCGAGCCAGCGTTGGATGGACGTCGCGGCCCTCAGCCGCGCCGCCTCGCCGCCCACCGCCCGCAAGTGGTCGAGCCAGCCGAAGCCGTGGAACTCGGCGAGCCAGCGCTCACCAGCCGTGGCCGGCAATGTGGCGATGTCGTCGATCGCCAGCATCTGTCCGCCGAAGGCGAAGGTGCCCTCCATGACCTGCTCGCCGGTCACCGGGTCGCCAGGCCACGGGGTGGTGGGGCGCGCCCGCAGACGGGCCGTGCGGCCGCCGCGCAGCGTCAGCCGGTACAGGGGATTGGCGAACACGAGCGCACGGGCGCGGCGGGACCACCCGTCTCGCTTGCGCTTGTGTCCGCTCTTGACCAGCGTTGACCCCATCGGTTCCGCCGCGGCACAAGGAATCCGGCAGGATTCCGGGGAGCCTCCCGCGCCTGTGGTAGCAGTTCGGGGAAGTCCCCGCAAGGCGCGGGCGGCTTAATCGAGCTCGAAGGCGTCCTTGTAGTTCTTCTTCAGGGTCGGATCCTGCTCCTCCTTGCGGAGACAGCAGTTGCCGACGGCAAGCAGCTCGATCTCGGTGCCCATGAAGCAGTGGAACGCGTCCTCCGGCGTGCAGACGATCGGCTCGCCGCGGACGTTGAAGCTGGTGTTGACGATTACCGCGCAGCCCGTCTTCTCCTTGAAGCGCGAGATCAGGGCATGGTAGCGCGGGTTGGTCTCCTTGTGCACGGTCTGCACCCGCGCCGAGTAGTCGACGTGGGTCACCGCCGGAATCTCCGAGCGCACCGTGTTGAGCTTGTCGATGCCGAACAGCGCTTTTTCCTCGGCCGTCATGTCGCGGCGACGGCTTTTCACGACGTCGGCGACCAGCAGCATGTAGGGGCTGTCGCAATCCATCTCGAACCAGTCGGCGACGTCCTCGCGCAGCACCGAAGGCGCGAAGGGGCGGAACGATTCGCGGTACTTCACCTTGAGGTTCAGGATCTTCTGCATGGTGGGCGAGCGCGCATCGCCGACGATCGAGCGGCCGCCCAGGGCGCGGGGCCCGAACTCCATCCGGCCCTGGTGCCATCCCACCGCCTTGCCCTCGGCCAAAGCCTGGGCCGCCGTCTCGATGATCGCCGACTCGTCCATCACCGTGAACCGTGCGCCCGCCGCGGCAAGACGCTTCTCGACGTCGGCCTGCGTGAACTGCGGCCCCAGGTAGGCCCCCTGCATGGCGTCGCCGCCGTTGACCGCCCGGGGCTTCCCCAGCATGAGGTGATGGGCAGCCAGCGCCGCGCCGACCGCGCCGCCGGCATCGCCCGCCGCGGGCTGGATCCAGATGTTCCTGAAGGCGCCGTCGCGCAGCACCTTGCCGTTTGCGACGCAGTTGAGGGCAACGCCGCCGGCGAGGCAGAGGTTGGGCAGCCCGGTCTCCCTGGCCAGGGCCCGGGTCATCCGCAGCACCGCCTCCTCGGTCACCGCCTGGATCGACGCGGCGAGGTCCATGTGCTTCTGGGTAAGCGGCTCGTCGGGCTTGCGAGCCGGTCCGCCGAACAGCTCGGCGAAGCGGCCGTTGGTCATGGTCAGGCCGGTGCAGTAGTCGAAGTAGCTCTGGTCGAGGCGGAACGAGCCGTCGTCCTTGAGGTCCATCAGACGCTCGAGGATGAGCTTGGCGTACTTCGGCTCGCCGTAGGGGGCGAGCCCCATCACCTTGTACTCGCCCGAGTTGACCCTGAAGCCGGTGTAGTAGGTAAAGGCCGAGTAGAGCAGGCCCAGGGAGTGCGGGAAATGCACCTCCTTGACCACCTTCAGGTCGTGGCCGCGACCGATCGCCACCGACGTGGTCGTCCACTCGCCGACCCCGTCCATGGTCAGCACCACCGCCTCCTCGAATGGCGACGGGAAGAAGGCCGACGCGGCGTGGCTGAGGTGATGCTCGGCGAACAGGATGCGGTCGACCGGATAGCCGCTGGCGAACATGCCCAGCTCGCGGCGCAGCAGATCCTTCTGGAACAGCTTCTCGCGCAGCCACACCGGCAGCGCCATGCGGAACGAGGTGAAGCCGTGTGGGGCGAAGGCGAGGTAGGTCTCGAGCAGGCGTTCGAACTTGAGGAACGGCTTGTCGTAGAAGACGACGTGGTCGACGTCCTCCAGACCGACTCCGCCCTCCTCCAGGCAGTAGCGCACCGCCTCCCGGGGGAAGCGCGGGTCGTGCTTCTTGCGCGTGAAGCGCTCTTCCTGGGCCGCGGCGACGATGCGCCCGTCATCGACCAGCGCCGCCGCGCTGTCGTGATAATAGGCCGAAAGGCCGAGAATCTTCACGCGTGCCCCCTTCGCGCCGGTCGGCCTAGAAGATGGTGTAGATGAAGGGTGCCACCGCCGAGCCTTGGCTGAGCACCACGAGACCGCCGAACACCAGCATCATGACGAGAACGGGCAACAGCCAGAACTTCTTCCGCACCTTGAGGAAGTCCCAGAATTCGGCCAGGAAGCTCACGTCGGTTCTCCTAGAACTGCTTGCGCATGGTCTCCGGCTCGGGGCCGGGCGGGTCTCGCGGGATCCAGTAGGTCGGCGCCTGGGGATCGAACGACAACGGCAGGGGCTTCTTGCCGAACAGGCGCATCAGCAGCCCTACCGGGGTGACGGTGAGAAAGTACAAGCCGCCCATCACCACCGGCGTCACTACCCGGCCGAGCAGCATGCCGAAGCGGAACCATGCCAGGTTGAGGGGCCCGAGAATTCCGGGCCGGATCAGGGCGACGGCCAGGAATGCCACCGCCAGAGCCAGCGCCCACCAACGCACACCGCCGTCGCCGAACAGAGCCGGGAAGATGCCGATGATCGCGAACACCACCGCGAAGGTGATGCCGAACCCGCGCTCGGAGCCGGGCCGCACCTCCTGGTGCCGGTTCAGGTCTTCATGCAATGAGATCCGGCCGGCCATTCCTCGCCTCCCAGGCTCCCGATTCCGGAGGTACACGATTTAGGGGCAACCGTCCCCGCCTTCAAACCCTCTCGAGGACCGCGGCGAAAAACCCATCCATGCCGCCTTCTTCCCGCTGCATCGAGGGCAGGGTCCGCAAGCAGCCGAACGGGGCCCGCCGGGGGTCCAGGTACGGCTCCAATACCGCGTCGGCAGGCGGATCGCAAGGCCTGGCGTTGCCATGGCTCTCGAGCACGCGCTCCACCACCCGTCGGGATTCCTCGTCCTCAAGGGAACAGACGCAGTACACGATCCGGCCTCCCGGCTTCACCATCGTGATGGCGCGGCCGAGCAGCTGCTCCTGCAGCGCCGCCAGCACGGGGACCCGGGATTCGTCCTGGGTCCACGGAATGTCCGGGTTGCGGCGGATGGTGCCGGTTGCCGAGCACGGCGCATCGAGCAGGACGAGATCCGCCGGCTCCCCGGGCTGCCACGCCGTGGCGTCGGCCAGCACGAGTTCCGCCGCGAGACCGAGGCGGTCGAGGTTGTCCCGCACCAGGCGAAGCCGCGGCGCCGCCCGGTCGACGGCGGCGACCTGCGCGCCCGCTGCCGCCAGCTGCGCCGTCTTGCCGCCCGGCGCCGCGCACAAATCGATGACGCGGCGGCCCGCGACGTCGCCCAGCAGCCGTACCGGCAAGGCGGCCGCCGCGTCCTGCACCCACCAGCGTCCTTCGGCGTACCCCGCAATCTCGTTCACCGGACCGGAAGGGGTGAGCCGCACGGTTCCCGACGGCAGCATCCGGCCGCCCACCAGGGTGGCGAGGGCAGTGGGGTCGCCGCGCACGCTGAGGTCGAGGGGCGGCTCCGCCAGATGCGCTTCGGCGATGCCGCGGCAGGTCTCGGCGCCGTAGGCCGTCTCCCACGATCTCCACAGCCGGTCGGGCGTATTGAGGCGGGCGGCATCCTGGCCGGCGACAAGGTTCGGCGCCGCCTCGGCAAGGCGGCGCAGCACCGCATTCGCGAGCCCCTTGAGCGAGGCCAGCCGCAGCTCGTCCAGCAGCGCCAGCGATGTCGAGACGGCGGCATGGGCGGGGGTGCCGAGGAACATGAGCTGGCAGGCGCCGAGCCTGAGCACGTGGCGCACCGGTCGCGAGGACGGCGGCTTGGCGACGAAATTGCCGAGCGCGTCGTCGAGCTGGCCCAGGCGGCGCAAGGCGGTTGCCACCAGGCGATGGACGAAGGCGCGGTCGCGCCGACTCAGGCGCAGGAACGGGCCATGCCGCGACAATTGGGCATCGAAAGCCCTCTTTTCGTCGAGCACGAGCGAAAGGATCTGGACCGCGACCGCGCGCGGAGAGGGACTTGCCATTGTCGATGCCTGCGCCAGCCGCGATGTTATGGCAGGGCCGGCAGCGTCCAGGCAAGGCGCTTGGCGAGCCGGCGTTGAAGGATTACGGTTCGCCCCCGGCGCGCCGGGCCGGTTGCGGCCGGTCGGCGACGCCCGCGATCGAGATGGGAAAGGTTCGGCATGGCCAGGCTCCCGGTCACCGTGCTCACGGGCTTTCTCGGCAGCGGCAAGACGACGCTGCTGAACGCCCTGCTGAAACACCCCGAGATGGGCGAGACGGCAGTGGTGGTCAACGAGTTCGGCGAGATCGGCATCGACCATCTGCTGGTCGAATCGTCGAGCGAGACCACGGTGCTGCTGGAGAACGGCTGCCTCTGCTGCGCGTTGCGCGGCGATCTCGCCAACACGCTGAACGACTTGTTCCTGCGGCGGGTCAAGGGCGAGATCCCGGAGTTCGCGCGCCTGGTCATCGAGACCAGCGGGCTGGCCGATCCGGCGCCGATCCTGCACACCCTGATGCGCGATCCCGTCATCTTCGAACGCTACACCCTGGACGGCGTGGTGACGGTGGTCGATGCGGTCAATGGCGCCTCCACGTTACGGGCCCATCCGGAAGCCGCCAAGCAGGTGGCGGTGGCCGACCGCCTCGTGCTCGCCAAATGCGATCTGGCCGGAGCCGCAACCGCATTGCGCCGGCGCCTGAGCGAGCTGAATCCGGCAGCGCCCGTGATCGCTGCGACGATGGGCGCCATTGCGCCGTCGGCCTTGTTCGGCTGCGGCGTCTACGACGGCGCAGCCCGCGCCGAGGCGGTCGCCGGCTGGCTCAATGCCGAGGCGGTCGAGGACGCCGACCATCGGCATCACCACCACGGCACCGAGCTGCGTACATTTTGTGTGGTGCGCGACGGCCCGATCAGCGGCACCGCTTTCAATGCCATGCTGGAGATGCTGGCGGCGCAACGCGGCGAGGACCTGCTACGCGTCAAGGGAATCCTCAACGTGGCCGAGTTCCCCGATACCCCTGCGGTGGTGCACGGCGTGCAGCATGCGTTCCACCCCGTGCAGTGGCTGGAATGCTGGCCCGACGGCGACCACCGTACGCGGATCGTTTTCATTACCCGCAATCTGAGCCGCCTCGCGGTCGAGAGGGTACTCGACGCCCTCGACGCCGAGACCACGCTGCAGGCGGCGGCACGCGAATCCGAGGTCTGAGCGATGCCCGAACCCTTCTGCGAACCCGATCCGAGCGCAACCCGCCTCATCGTCGTGGACAAGGGCGGCTGGGATGCGTGGAGCGCCGACCAGCCGAACGCGGTACGGCACTGGCTGGCGGCGCAGGGCTTCCGCGGCTCGCCCGGCAGCGCCTGCCCGGTGCCGAGCGATGACGGCAGGCTCGCGTTCGTTGTGGCGGTGCTCGGCGAGGCGGCGTCGTTGTGGGATTGGGCGGCGGTCGCCGATGCTGTGCCCGGTGGAACCTACCGCCTCGAACCCGAGCCGCCGGACGCCGAGACTGCGGAACGGGCAGCGCTGGCGTGGGCGCTCAACGCCTTCCGCGACGACCGTTTCCGTGCGTCCGAGACGCCGCCGGTACGGCGCGTCCTGTGCTGGCCTACTCGGTGCGATCGGGCGGCAGTGGTCCGCGCCGCGGAGGCGACCGAGCTGGTGCGCACCCTCATCAACACCCCGGCCAACCTGTGCGGGCCGGCCGAGTTGGCCGCCAGCGCGGTCGACCTCGCCGCCGAATTCGGCGCCGAGGCACGAATCCTGGTCGGCCGCGAGCTGCTGGAGGAGAACTACCCTGCCGTGTTCGCGGTGGGAGCCGGGGCCGCCGCCGAGCGGGCGCCGCGTCTGATCGACGTCCGCTGGGGCGAGGCGCGGGGGCCCAAGGTCACCCTGGTCGGCAAGGGCGTGGCGTTCGACACCGGCGGCCTCGACATCAAGCCGGCATCAGCCATGAAGCTGATGAAGAAGGACATGGGCGGCGCGGCTGCGGTGCTGGGCCTCGCCCGCATGGTGATGTCGGCCGGCCTGCCGGTGCGATTGCGGGTACTGATCCCGGCGGTCGAGAACGCGGTTTCGGAAGGGGCGCTGCGGCCGCTCGACATCGTGCGCACGCGCAGCGGCCGCACCATCGAGATCGGCCACACCGACGCCGAGGGGCGGGTGATCCTCGCCGACGCCCTGTTCGAGGCCGCCTCCGAGCAGCCCGACCTGATCGTCGACTTCGCCACCCTCACCGGCGCCGCCCGGGTCGCCCTGGGGCCGGACGTTCCGGCTCTTTTCTGCAACGACGAGGCACTTGCCGAGACCGTCCTGGCGGCGGCCAGGCGGGCCGACGACCCGCTGTGGCGGCTGCCGCTGTGGGAACCCTACCGCAAGGCGGTGGAAGGCCGATTGGCCGACGTCACCAATGCCCCCGAGGGTGGCGCGGTCGGCAGCGGCTATGCCGGCGCCATCACCGCGGCCCTGTTCCTGCAGACCTTCGTCACCCCGCTGCGCCCGTGGGCCCACGTCGACATGATGGCGTGGAACCTGGTGTCGCGCCCGGGCCGTCCGGAGGGCGGCGAGGCGATGGCGATGCGCGCCTTCTTTGCCCTCCTGCGCGGCCGCTACGGTGGCTGAGCCGACCGGGGCGCAGATTCCTGTTGCGGGCGAGGACGCTCCTCGGCTAAAAATTCCGATACCGAAACAAATTTTCGTGCCAACCCTTCGAGACAACAAGATGCCGGTCGAGTTGACGGAACTGCAGGCCCTCGATCTCTGGCGCCGGGCCATGGTCAGCAGCGTGCGGCGCGACGCGCCCGATCTTTCGGCGCGCCAGATGGCCTTGCTCCTGACCGTCTACCTCACGCCGCCGCCCCATACGGTGCGCGGCATGGCTGAAACCCTGCGGGTTTCCAAGCCGGCCATCACCCGCGCCCTCGATCGGCTGGGCGAGCTGGATCTGGTGCGCCGCAAACAGGACGAATCGGACCGTCGCAGCGTGCTCATCCAGCGGACGGTCCGCGGTTCGGTGTTCCTGCGCGAGTTCGGAGAACTGATCGTCGCCGCCGGCCGCTCGATCGCCGAGCCGGAGCGGGTCGGCTCCCGCCTCTGAGCGGCCGCGCTCAGACCGTCGAGCGTTCCTGCTGCAGGGCCTGCGGGCGGTAGCGGTGGAGATAGTCGAGGACGATCTCGATGGCGGTCGGCTCGATCCCGAGGTCGCGAATCGTCAGCCCGTCTTCCGGCACCACCGCGTCGGCCTCGAGCAGGCGAACCTGGTCGCGCGTCAGCAGCGGCTTCGGCGCCTTCTCGAGGAACCAGGCCTGGAACCGCGCCAGCTCGAACGGGATGCTGACCAGCGAGCGGCGGCGCCGGATTTCCGACAGCATCAGCTCCATCAGCTCGCGGAAGGTGTAGATGCGGGGTCCGCCCAGGGCGTAGGTGCGCCCGACGGTCGCCGGGTCGACCAGGATGCGGGCGATCGCCTTCGCCACGTCGAGAACGTAGATCGGCTGGAACCGGGTGCGGCCGCCGCCGATCAGAGGCAGCACGGGGGAGACCCGGGCCATCTGGCCGAACAGGTTGAAAAACTTGTCCTCGGGACCGACGACCAGGCTCGGCCTGACGATGGTTGCGTCGGGGAAGGCTTCGCTCGACGCCTGCTCCCCCAACGCCTTTGTGCGCGCGTACTCGGACTTCGAGGCCGGATCGGCGCCGAGGGCGGAGATCTGGACCAGGCGCTCTACGCCGGCGGCGCGACAGGCCTCAGCCACCACGCGCGGGCCCTCGACGTGGGCCCGCTGGAAGGTCTGGCGCCCCTTCTCGGCCATGATGCCGACCAGGTTGACGACGGCGGAGGCGCCCTGCACGGCCCGCTCGACCAGGGCGGGATCGTACACCCGGGCGCCGACCGGAGCGACCTGGCCGGCGTCGCCGGCGGTCATCAGGAACATGGCCGCCGGAGTGTCGCGGACCGCGACGCGCACGATCCAGCCGTCCGCCGCCAGCCGCCGGACCAGATGGCGGCCGAGAAATCCGGATCCGCCGAACACCGTGACTACGCGCTGCCCAATCATGTCGCCACTCCGCTGCCGTCACCGAATCCGCAATATACGGCGAGTGCGGCCGGACGGCCATACGCGCCGTACGGGCGGCTCCGGAAAGCCATTGACATCGGCGCCGATGGATTGTAACGAACATGCCCCGGCGACGTAAGCCGCCGGTCCGCGCCGATGCCCAGGTGGCGGAATTGGTAGACGCGCAGGTTTCAGGTACCTGTGGCCGAAAGGTCGTGGAAGTTCGAGTCTTCTCCTGGGCACCATCGCGCATGGGTCTTCTTTCCGAAAGGTTCAGCCGCGTGAAACCGGAGGACGCGAAGGTCGAAGTACATCGCCGCGACCTTCCGGCGGGTTTGCGCCTGGGCGATGTCGTCGCCGTCGATACCGAGACCATGGGGCTCGATCTGCGCCGCGACCGTCTGTGCCTGGTCCAGCTTTCGGCAGGCGACGGAACGTGCCACCTCGTGCACTTCCCGACCCCCGACTACGATGCCCCCAACCTGAAGGCGCTGCTGGCCGATCCCGGCGTCACCAAGCTGTTCCATTTCGCCCGCTTCGACGTCGCCGCCATCAACCGGTATCTCGGTGTCGTGTGCCGTCCGGTTTACTGCACCAAGATCGCCGCCAAGCTGACCCGGACGTTCACCGACCGCCACGGCCTCAAGGTCCTCTGCAAGGACCTCCTGGGCGTCGAACTGTGCAAGGAGCAGCAGACCTCCGACTGGGGCGCCGAGAGCCTGAGCGAGGCGCAGATCCGCTACGCCGCTGCCGACGTGCTCTATCTGCATGCCTTGCGGGGCATCCTCGACGGCCTGCTGGCGCGGGAGGGACGGACCGAGCTCGCCCAGGCGTGCTTCGACTTCCTGCCGGCACGGGCCCGGCTCGACCTCCTTGGATGGGAGGCGGAAGCGGATATATTCAACCACTAGGTCAGCCGGATGCCGGCGCTGCCGGCGACCGCCTCCGGTTGACGATGCAGGGGGCCCAGCGCATACTTGCGCCGAGCTCGACAAGCCGCCCCGCATGACGCGGGACTGCGGCGTTTTGGCCGGCCCGACGGAGGCACTCACGGATACCACCACCACGGATGCGACGCCTGAGACAGCGGCCGCAGTGAGCAAGCATTCGCGCGATTCGGTGCTGGCGACGGCACGCCGCGTGCTGGCCATCGAGGCGGCCGCACTGCGCCGGCTGGCCGACGGGCTGGACGGGCCGTTTTCCGAGACGATCGCTCTGCTTGCGGGTATCAAGGACCGGGCTCGCGTCGTCGTCACCGGCATGGGCAAGAGCGGGCACGTCGGCCGCAAGATGGCGGCGACCCTGGCCTCGACCGGCACTCCGGCGATTTATGTCCACCCGGGCGAGGCCAGCCACGGCGATCTCGGCATGATTGCCCCCGGCGACGTCATCGTCGCGCTGTCGAACTCCGGCGAGACGGCCGAACTCGCCGACATGGTGACCTATGCCAAGCGGTTCGAGATCCCGTTGGTGGCGATCACCAGCCACGCCGACAGCGAGCTGGCGCGGGCGGCGACGGTATCGCTGGTGCTGCCGGACGTCGCCGAGGCCTGTCCGCTGGGCCTGGCTCCGACCACTTCGACGACGATGATGCTGGCCCTCGGCGACGCGTTGTCGGTGGCGCTGCTGGAACGCAAGGGATTCACGCCGGAGCAGTTCCGCACCCTGCATCCCGGCGGCAAGCTCGGTCGCCGCCTGCTCAAGGTCGGCGACCTCATGCACACGGGCGACGACGTTCCGCTGGTGCGCGACGGCGACCGCATGGCCGAGGCACTGATCGTGATGACCGCCAAGAGCTTCGGCTGCATCGGCGCGGTCGACGGGCAGGGACGGCTGATCGGCGTCGTCACCGACGGCGATTTGCGCCGTCACATGCGCGCCGACCTGCTGCAGCAGGCGGTCCGCGACGTGATGACGCCGCGGCCGAAGACGATCCGGGCCGACGCGGTGGCGAGCGAGGCCCTCCATCTGATGAACGCGCGTGCGATCACCTCGCTGTTCGTGGTCGACGGCGAGCGGCCGGTCGGGCTGCTCCACATCCACGACTGCCTGCGCGCCGGCGTGGCCTAGGACCGAAGGAGTTGATGCAGGAGCTGGCACCCGCCAAGGTTCGCACGCAACAGATCGTCCGCCCCGACCTGCTGTGGCGCGGAAGGCCCGAGCTGTCGCCGCCGGCGCGGCTGCGCAGCATGCCGACCGCCTGGTACAGCCGGTTCGTCGGCGCGATGAAGGTCGTGCTGCCGTCGCTGGCGGTGCTGCTTGTGTTCCTGGTCGCCGTCTGGCCGTACCTGGAGCCGGACGAGTCCCGGTTCCGCATCGGCTATTCGAAGCTGTCGATGATGGATACCGGCGACCCCAGCGCCGTCAATCCCCGCTTCGTCGGCACGGACAGCAAGAATCAGATCTATTCGGTGACCGCCGACCTCGCCAAGAACCTGGTCCAGGACGCGACCGTGATCGATCTCGAAATGCCCAAGGCGGACATCCTGCTCGAGGATGGGTCGTGGCTGGTGGTGACGGCCGATGCCGGCGTCGTCGACCGCCCGAAGGAGACCCTGGACCTGATCGACCGGGTGACCGTCTATCACGACAAGGGTTACGAGTTCACCACCGAGAAGGCTACCGTCCACCTCAAGGAGCGTTCGATCACCAGCACCCATCCGGTTCAGGGCCAGGGCCCGTTCGGGCGCACCCGGTCGGAAGGCATCGAGGTCATCGACAAGGGAGAGGTCGTGATTTTCACCGGCCGCTCCCAGGTCGTGCTCTATCCCAGCGCCGGCCAGGCCTATCGATGAGACGGTCCGCCATTTCCCGTCTGGCCGGGCTGCTTGCCGCCGTCCTTCTTGCGGGGCAGGCGGGCGCGCAGGGCCTCGACCTCCGGGGTCAGGGGCAGGACGTGGTCATCGAGGCCGAGAACGGCATCGAATGGCACCAGCAGGACAAGATCTTCCTCGCCCGCGGCAACGCCAAGGCCATTCGAGGCGAGGTCACGGTGCTTGCCGACACCCTGCGTGCCTACTACCGGGAGAAGCCCGACGGCGGCACCGATATCTGGCGCCTCGATGCCGAGGGCAACGTGCGCATCGAATCGCCCGGCGAGAAGGCGAGCGGCGACCTTGCCGTCTACGAGGTCGAGAAAGGCGTGCTGGTGTTGACCGGCAAGAACGGCGTCCGCTTCCAGGCCGGCGACGACGTCGTCACGGCCAAGAAGCAGCTCGAGTACTGGGACAAGAAGGACATGGCCGTCGCCCGCGGCTCGGCCCGCGCCCACCGCGACGACAAGGACCTGTGGGCTGACGTCCTGGTCGCCCACTTCCGCAAGGACAAGGCGGGCCGCAGCGAGGTCTACCGGATCGAGGCGTTCGACAGCGTGCGCATCGAGACGCCGAAAGATCGCGTCGACGCCGATCGCGGCGTCTACAACGTGAAGAGCGGCATCGCCACCGTTTCCGGCCGGGTCAAGATCCAGCGCGACAAGAACGTGCTGAACGGCTGCCGGGCCGAGGTCAACCTCAACACCAGCGTCAGCCGCCTGTTTGGCTGCGAGGGGGGGAGCGGGGCCCGAGTCAGCGGCACGTTGCAACCCCAGAAGGTTCAGCGTAACGTGGATACGAAATAGCAGCCCGGCCCGCGAAATGAATGATGCCAGGCACGTAGGGAATACGGAAAAGGAGCGGACGCGGCCGCGGCTGATCGCCGGCCAGCAGGGAGGGCTGGTAGCTCACAACCTGGGCAAGCGGTTCAAGCGGCGTCCGGTGGTGCGCGGCGCCAGCCTCAGGATGCAGCGCGGCGAGATCGTCGGCTTGCTCGGCCCCAACGGCGCCGGCAAGACCACCTGCTTCTACATGATCATGGGTCTCATCGCGCCCGACCACGGCAAGGTCTACCTGGACGACCAGGATATCAGCGATCTGCCGATGTACCGCCGTGCCCGTCTCGGGCTGGGCTACCTGCCGCAGGAGGCCTCGATCTTCCGCGGCCTGTCGGTCGAGGAGAACATCCGCGCCGTGCTCGAGGTGGTGGACCGCTCGCGCGAGCGCCGCGAGGCGATCCTCGATGCCCTGCTGGCCGAGTTCTCGATCACCCACCTGCGGCGTACCCCGGCGCTGGCGCTGTCGGGCGGCGAGCGGCGGCGGGTCGAAATCGCCCGCGCGCTGGCCTCCAATCCACACTTCATCCTGCTGGACGAGCCGTTCGCGGGCATCGACCCGATCGCCGTCGGCGACCTGCGCGACCTCGTGGTGCACCTCAAGGACCGGGGAATCGGGGTTCTGATCACGGATCACAACGTGCGCGAGACTCTGGATGTCATCGATCGTGCCTATATCATCCATGATGGGATGGTTCTGATGGAAGGGGCGCCTTCCGACATCGTGGGCAACGAAGACGTTCGCAGGGTCTATCTGGGCGAGCGGTTCAGTCTCTGAGGCTTGCCAGTGTTGTTGGGACGTACAGGGCATCGATATCGGGGTCGCGCGCCCGAATGGTTGGCGCCATGGCTTTGACTCCCCGGCTGGAGCTGCGTCAGACCCAGACTCTCGTCATGACGCCGCAACTGCAGCAGGCGATCAAGCTGCTGCAGCTATCCAACCTGGAGCTGACGCAGTACGTCGAGCAGGAACTGCAGCGCAATCCGTTGCTCGAGCGCGAAGATGGCGACGGCGAGGCGGCAGATCTAGACGGGGGCGCCTCCGCCCTGGCCGAGTTGGAGGCCCCCTCCGGGACTGCCGAGGAGTTCCGTCGCATCGAGCTTGCCGACGAGCAGGTGACCCCGCAGGCGGAAAGCGCGATCGACGTCGACTACGACAACGTGTGGACCTCCGACGGGCCCGCCTCGGAATGGGGACGCGGCGGCAGCTTCGACGACCGCGAGCCTGACCTCGAGGAATCGTATTCCGGCGCGGTCTCCTTGCGCGATCACCTGATCCAGCAGCTGAACGTCGAATTCCCCGCTCCCGCCGACCGGCTGATCGGGCTGCACCTGATCGATATGCTCGACGAGGCCGGCTACCTGGCAGGGGAAATCGCCCAGGTGGCCGCGACGCTGGAGTGCGAGGAGGCCCGGGTCGCCGAGGTCCTGCGCCGCCTGCAGCAGTTCGATCCGACCGGCATCTTCGCGCGCAGCCTCAGCGAATGCCTGGCGATCCAGCTGCGCGAGCGCGACCGGCTCGACCCGGCGATGGAGGCACTGCTCGCCCATCTCGACCTGCTGGGCAGGCGCGATGTCGCCGCCCTGCAGAAGATCTGCGGCGTCGACGCCGACGACATCGTCGACATGCTGAACGAGATCCGCCAGCTCAATCCCAAGCCGGCGCACGCGTTCGACCACGAGGTGGCGCAGCCCGTCACCCCCGATATCCTGATGCGGCCGGGCCCCGGCGGCGGCTGGACGGTCGAGCTGAACGCCGACACCCTGCCGAGGGTCCTCGTCAACAACCGCTATTACTCGACCGTCGCCCGCGGGGCGCGCACCCGCGAGGAGAGAATCTACCTGGCCGATTGCCTGCAGTCGGCCAACTGGCTGGTGCGGTCGCTGCACCAGAGGGCGACGACGATCCTGAAGGTGGCGGGCGAGATCGTGCTCCAGCAGCAGGCGTTCTTCCTGCATGGCGTCGAGCACCTGCGGCCGCTGGTCCTGCGCGACATTGCAGGCGCGGTCGAGATGCACGAGAGCACGGTCAGCCGCGTCACCTCCAACAAGTTCATCGCCACGCCGCGCGGTATCTACGAGCTCAAGTACTTCTTCACCACCGCGATCGCCAGCACTTCGGGCGGCGAGGCCCATTCGGCCGAGTCCGTGCGACACCGCCTGAAGGCGCTGATCGACGCCGAGACGCCCGACCAGGTGCTGTCCGACGACAGCCTGGTGGCCACGCTGCGGGCCGAGGGCATCGGCATTGCGAGGCGCACAGTCGCCAAATACCGCGAGGGGATGGGAATTCCATCCTCCGTGCAGAGGAAGCGCCTCAAGAGCAGCGCATTCTGAAGCGGCACAAGGGGGCAGACCCATGATCTGGCTGCGTGGTTGACTTCCGAGAACGTCGGAACTATGGTCCCGCCCTCGAATTGCGGGCGGGGCTGAGGGCGCCTCTCCGGCGTATGCCGGGAGCCGCTCGTGAAATGCGGGGACCACCCGCGTCTCCGCTCCCTTCGACCCAAGAACCGGTGGACTCCCAATGAAGCTTCTCATCAATGGCAAGAACGCAGACGTCACGAATGCGTTGCGCGAACACGTCAGACAGAAGCTGGAGGCCGACGTAAAGAAATATTTCGCCCGCGCGATCGAAGCCAATGTGGTGTTCTCGCGGGAAGCCCATATGTACCGGGTCGACATCTCGGTCCACGCCGGCCGTGGCATCGTCATGCAGGGCCGGGCCAAGGCGGATGAGATGCGCGCCGCGTTCGATTTGGCGCTCGAGCACATCGCCAAGCAGCTGCGGCGCTACAAAAGACGGTTGAAGGAGGATCACCACAAGGGGCATTCGGCTGACGAGTTGATCCAGGCCAGCCAGTACGTGCTGGCGCCCGAGCAGGAGGACGTCGAGGTTCCGGAGAACGGGCAGCCGGTGGTCGTGGCCGAGATGACGGCCGAGATCGCCACCCTGACCGTCGGCGAGGCGGTCATGCGCATGGACCTCGCCGACCAGTCCGTTCTCATGTTCCGCAACCGCGGCCATGGCGGCCTCAACGTCGTCTATCGCCGCAACGACGGCAACATCGGCTGGATCGATCCCAAGGGGAGCCGAGCCTCGGCGGAGTGAGGCAAGCCATTATGGAGATTGCGGACTTGATCACCGCAGACCGCGTGATCGCCAACCTGCGGGCGACCAGCAAGAAGCAGGCCCTGCAGGACTTGGCGCGCCAAGCGGCCCAAGTGACGGACGTCCACGAACGGGCCATTTTCGACGTGCTGCTCGAGAGGGAGCGGCTCGGCACCACGGGGGTCGGCAACGGCATCGCCATCCCCCACGGCAAGCTGCCGAACCTGGACCGGCTTTACGGCTTGTTCGCCCGCCTCGAGGAGCCGATCGATTTCGATTCGATCGACGAGCAGCCGGTCGATCTCATCTTCCTCCTGTTGGCGCCCGAATCGGCGGGTGCCGACCATCTCAAGGCTTTGGCCCGGGTGTCCCGCCTGTTGCGGGACAAGTCGGTGTGCGAAAAGCTGAGGGCGACCGACAACCGCGACGCGCTCTATGCGCTGCTCACGGAGCCGTCGACCTCGCGGGCGGCCTAGGGCTAAGGGGCGCAGTCCGACTTGCGGCGGAGCCGGTCAGTGAACGCTGGCCGGCTCCATGTCGTTCTGGCGCACGGTGGCGATGGCCGACGAGCGATCGGCGGCGATCGCCAGCTGCTCGCCGTCGGCGGAGAAGATGGCGTAGGCGGCGGTGCGCCCGATCATCACCGGCTTGATGAAGGCCAGGGTGTCCAGGCCGAGCGCTGCCATGTCCTGGTGCGACAGGTTGGCCAGGTCGTGGTTCTTGGTGGGCGAATGTGCCATGGGAACTCCTATGCCCGGGCGTCTCGCAGCGAGCCCGCCCTTGCGCGATCAGGCGCCGTCACTCGGCGTCGATGGTGGCCTTGCGAACGCTCTTGCGCGCGCCTCCTACCTTGATCTCGATGGTCTTGACTTCCGGCTCGGGAACGCGGCGCGATAGGTCGATGTGCAGCAGGCCGTTGTCGAGGGCCGCTCCGGTCACCTCGATTCCCTCCGCCAGCACGAAGCTGCGCTGGAACTGGCGGGCGGCGATGCCGCGATGCAGGAACACCCGCTCGGAGTCGTCCTCGGCGCTGCGCCCGCGCACGGTCAGCTGGTTGTCCTCGATCGCCACCGACAAATCCTCCATCGAGAATCCGGCGACCGCCAGCGTGATGCGGAGCGCGTTCTCGCCGGTCTGCTCGATGTTGTAGGGGGGATAGCCCTCGGCCGCCGTCTTCGAGACCCGGTCGAGAACCCGCTCGAAGTGGTCGAATCCCAGCATCAGCGGGCTGTTGAACATGGATACGCGGGACATGATGTGCGTCCTCCTCGTTGCAGAGCAAGTCCGTTACTCCTGGGCCCTTTCGAAGGCGCCCGTGCGGCCGGGGCATCCGGCCCCGCCCGAACCGCTCAAGGATATCGTCCGGTCGGCGGCGTTCGTCAAGATGGCAAGGCAGGGAAGCTGCAGCACCGCTTGTCCTGATAGCGTTCACCGCCACAAGGAACGGTCTGTTCCTCTCCGGCCTTCGTTCAATTGCCGGGGTCGCTCACCACTTCATGACGAGAGTCGAGAGAGGGTTGCGCCTTCAAGTTGAAGATCATGCGAAAGTCATCGCACTTGGCGTTACTCATGCACGTCTTGGTAATCTTGATCGCCTGCATTTCCCCGCACCGAATAGTTTGGTATGGTATTTCAGCGCAGTCAGAGGACGAAGCGCCATGGCGACGATATTGATCATCGAAGACGAAGAGCTGGCGCGGCTCTCCATGTGCGAGGTCCTGACCGCAGAGGGACATCGGGTGATCGAGGCGAAGGACGGCGTGGAGGGCATGACTCTCCAGAGGTCGCGGCCGGCCGATCTCGTGGTCACCGACATCTTCATGCCCCGCAAGGATGGCGTGGAAACCATTGTCGAGCTCCGCAAGGCGTTTCCAGGACTGCCGATCATCGCCGTCTCGGGGGGCGGCAGCATGAAGAACCTCGACTATCTGCAGTTCGCCGAAAAGTTCGGGGCGTGCAGGGTGCTGATCAAACCCGTCGTGGCCGAGGACCTTGTGGAGGCGGTTTCATCGTGCCTCGGGTCGGGCGGACAGGGTGGCAGAAACCGGTAGGGTTTCCGACTTGCGGCCAGCGCGATTGCCGACGCCATGAAGTGGACCGAGCGCAACCGATACATCGCCAAGGTCACCGTCTCGTACGGGGCCCTCGCCACCCTTTGGATCCTGCTCTCGGACCGACTGCTCGGGCTGTTTGCCGAGCCGGCGCAGGCGGCGGAGTTCGGGACTGCCAAGGGGCTCCTGTTCGTGGCCGCGACGACCATGCTCCTGTGGGCGGCGATGCTGACGGTACCTGCGGAGGGCGAGGTAGCCCTCGGTCAGCCGGGGCGGCCCCCCGCCTGGGTCAGGGTGGTGCTGTCGCTGGCGATCCCTCTGCTGGCGTTCGTCCTGCACCGGGCATTGTGGCAAGACGACACGCATTTCCCGTGGGTCCTGTTCTATCCGGCGGTCTTCTTGAGCTCCTGGGCCGGCGGCCTCGCCGGCGGCTTGGTATCGACGGTGTTGTCGGTGCTGCTGGTGTGGTTCGGGTTGATTCAGCCGCGGTATTCGTTCGCGATCGAGGAGACCGGCTCGGCGCTGTCGATCGCCATTTTCTTCGCGATGGGGGTGCTGTTCTCGCTTACTCACCGCCGGCTGCAGCAGGTCGAGAGGCGGGCCGCGGACGCCAAATTCCGCGCCTTGGTCGATCAGTCCCTGGCCGGCATCTACATCGTCCAGGACGGCCGGTTCCGCTATGCCAATCCCGCCTTCGCCGGGATGTTCGGCCATGCGCCGGACGCGATCCTCGATGTGGCCGTGGAAACCGTGGTCGACGCCGCGGATCGCGCCATGGTGTCGGACAGGATGCGCCAGTGCGTCGAAGCTGCGACCCCCGAACTGCGATTCGCCTTTTCCGGCCGCAGGCTGGACGGAAGCACGTTCGAGGTCGAGATCCACGGGCGGTCGTTCGAGCATGAAGGGCGGCCAGCGGTGATCGGCGTCGCCATCGACGTCAGCGAGCGCCTCCGGGCGGAGGAAACCGTCAAGCGCTCGGAGCAGCTGACGCGTGCCGTGGTCGAGGGCTCGCCCGACGCCGTCTTCGTCAAGGACAAGGACGGCCGTTACCTTCTCTTCAACGAAGCCGCAGCCCGCATCGTCGGCAAGCCGGCTGCCGAGGTGATAGGGAAAGACGACAGGCACATCTTCCCGCCCGACGTGGCCGCTTCCATCATTGCTCTCGATCGCGATCTCATGGACCGGGGGAAGGTCCAGACGCACGAGGAGGCGCTCCTCACCCTGGATGGCCAGCGGATGACGTTCCTGGTGACCAAGGGGCCGCTCCTCGATCTGGAGGGACGGGTGGTCGGCTTGTTCGGCATCTCCCACGACATCACCGAGCGCCTGGGGGCGGAGCAGGAGCGGCAGCGCCAGGAGGAGGAGCTGCGGCAACGCAACGAGGAGCTCGAGCGATTCAACCGGGCCAGCGTCGGACGCGAGCTCGACATGATCGCGCTCAAGCGGCAGGTCAACGAGCTGTCGCACCAGCTCGGACGGCCGCCGCCATTCCCGCTGGAGCATCTCGAAGCGGACGTGCCGGAGCGTCCGAAACGATGACGATTCAAGCCTTCCTGACCCGGCTCATCTGGCTCTGCATGCTGCCGCCGATCCTGCTAGCGGCATACTTCGGCCTCGGTTATCTGCGGCAGATCGAAGACGGCCGGGCGCGCGAAGCCGATGCGCTGGCCCAAAACATCGTCACGGTGATCGATCGCGACCTCGCCGCCCGGATTTCGGGGCTGCAGATGCTGGCGGCAGCGCCCATGGCGGACGATGCGGAGCGCCGGGCCGACCTTTACGAGCTGGCGCAGGGGTTCCTCCGCCATTTCGGCAGCCATGTCCTTCTGGCCGATCTCGAAGGGCGCATGCTGTTTAACACCCGGGTTCCCCTCGGCAACCCGTTGCCCAGGCTGCCCAAAGTGGAGGGTCACGCGGCCGCCCCTACCGCCCTGAGCACGGGGAAGCCCGCCGTCGGTGACCAGTTCATGGGACCGGTTGCCGGCGAAAAGCTGGTCGCCCTGGCGGTGCCCGTGCTGCGCGAGGGTCGCCCCGCGGGTCTCGTCCTGTCGGTGATCGAGGTCCGGCAGTTCCAGGCGCAGCTGGACCAGATCGCGCTGCCCGGCGGGTGGACGCTGACCCTGCTGGACGGCAACGACGCCGCCATCGCGCAACGCGGGGCCGCCGACGCGGCGGCGGAGGACGCAAGGCGCTTCGCCGTCCGCTCCGCGGTTGCGCCGTGGAGCGTCAGGGTCGACGTGCCGGCGCAGCTCGCGGACGTCGCGACGCGGCGCGCCGTCGCCGAATTCGGGTCCTTGCTGGCGGGCGCCATCCTGGTGATCTTCCTCGGCGGCCGCTTTGCCAGCCGGCGCCTGGCACAGGTCCTCTCCTCGCTGACCAGTACGGAAGCCGTATCCCCTTCCCCCGATATCATCGAGATCGAGAGGGTACGCGCCAGGCTGGCGGACGCTGCCCGGGCCCGCGAAGCTGCGCTGGCGGAGCAACAGGCCAGCGAGCGGCGGTTCCACCAGCTGTTCGACCTCGCGCCGGTGCCGCTCTGCTTCGTCGATGCGGAGGGGCGGCTGGCGAACGCCAACGCCCGATTCCACCATGTCTTCGGTTTCGAGCCTCACGAGATGCCGAACCTCGGCGACTGGTGGCAGGCCTCCGATCCGGACCGGCGGCACCGGCAACAGTCCTCTTGGGCCGCCTCGGTGCGCCTCGCATCGGCCAGCGGCGCCGATATCGATCCCGTCGAGCGCCGGGTGACCTGCAAGGACGGCACGATCCGCACCGTCCTGGTCTCGGGGATTGCCCTCGGCGACGACGTTCTTGCCGCCTTTTTCGACATCACCGAACGGGAACGGGCCCAGCTCGTCTTGCGGGAGACCCAGTCCATCGCCCTCGATGAGCAGCGGAAGGCCCGCCTGGCCGCCTTGAACCTGATGGAGGATGCCCTGGCCGCCCGGGCCCAGGCGGAGGCGGCGAATGCGTCCCTCAACGAGTACCGCAATCACCTGGAACAGCTGGTTGCCGCGCGCACTGCTGAGCTGCAGGCGGCCGAGGCCCGGCTGCGCCTGATCCTGGAATCCACGGCAGACGGTCTTTACGGCATCGATTCTCAAAGCCGCATAACCTTCGTCAACCCCAGCGGCTGCGCCATGCTCGGCTACACGAACGAGCAGCTTCAGGGACAGGACGCCCACGACCTGCTGCACCATTCGCGCCCCGACGGCAGTCCATATCCGGCCGCCGAGTGCCCGATCGAGGAGACATTGCAGACGGGACGGATACGACGCGTCGAGGACGACGTCTTCTGGCGCGCCGACGGTCGGGCGATCCCGGTCAGCTTTTCCGTCCATCCGATGAGCGAGGGCGAGGCGATCGTCGGCGCCGTCGTCGGCTTCACCGACGTCACCCGCCGGAAGGCCGCGGAGGCGGCGCGGGAGGCCGCCCTGCGCGAAGCCGAGCGGCTGGCCGGCGTGCGCCGGGAATTCCTTGCCAACATGAGCCACGAGATCCGCACTCCGATGAACGCCATTCTCGGCCTCAGCGAACTCCTGAAGAGGCGGGTGGCGGACACCGACCAGCAGGCAAAGCTCACCATGATCTCGGAATCGGCCCAGCACCTGCTGGCGCTGGTCAACGACATTCTCGACCTGGCCAAGATCGAGTCCGGCAAGCTGGTCGTCGAGGACGCCGCCTTCGATCTCGTGGCCGTGGTGGGCAATATCCGCTCGATGTTCGCCGACAGGGCCCGCAGCAAGGGGCTGGCGCTTGCGATCGACGTCGAGGGCGTGCCCCGGTTCCTGCGTGGCGATTCCACCAAGCTTTCGCAGGCGTTGATCAACTATCTCAGCAACGCGGTGAAGTTCACCGAAGCGGGCGCGATCGCGCTGCGCGGCCGGGTGGTCGAGGAGAGCGGCGACGACCTGATGGTCCGTTTCGAGGTGGAGGATACCGGAACCGGGATTGCCGCAGAGGCGCACGAGCGCCTGTTCGCCGACTTCGAGCAGGCGGATGGCTCGACGACCCGGCGCTATGGCGGCACCGGCCTCGGGCTGGCCATCACCCGCCGCCTTGCGCAGCTGATGGGAGGGGAGGTCGGGGTCGACAGCCGGCTCGGGTCGGGCAGCACCTTCTGGCTGACGGTGCGGTTGCGGCGGGCGGCCGGGCCGTCCGGCGACGCCCGCCCCGCACGCAGTCCGGGGACCGACGGAATCCCGGCGGGGCGGCGGGTCCTGCTGGCCGAGGACAACGAGATCAACCAGGATGTCGTGGTCGAGCTTCTCGCCGAGGCCGGGATCAAGGTTGACGTCGCCGGAAATGGCCTGCAGGCGGTGGCACTCGCGCAGGCCGCGCCCTACGACCTCATCCTGATGGACGTCCAGATGCCGGAAATGGACGGCCTTGAGGCGACCCGCGCGATCCGCCGTCTGCCGGGCTGGGAATCACGGCCGATTGTGGCGCTGACGGCCAACGTCCTCGATGAGGATCGGGAACGATGCCGCGCCGCCGGCATGACCGACTTCATCGCCAAGCCGGTGCCTCCCGACCGGCTGTTCGCCGTTCTGCGCTCCTGGCTGCCCGGTCCGGTGACGAATGCAGTTCCGTCGCGCCCGGGCGAGGCCGAGAGGCTCGCGGCGATTCCAGGGCTCGACGTGGCGGCGGGGCTGCGTCATATCGGCGGCCGCGAAGCCGGGTACCGACGCCTGGCCTGCGCGTATGTCAACGCCCACGGTTCGGACTTCCCGCGTCTGCGTCGCTGCCTCGAAGCCCGCGAGTTCGACGAGGCGCGGCGGCTGGCTCACTCCCTCAAGGGCGCCGCTGCGATCCTGGGCGCGGAGGTGGTGAGGCGGGCGGCCGGCGATCTCGAGCAGGCGATCACGGAGCGGCGGAGCGCCGACATCGGACGGCTGATGGCGGCAGCCGCAAGCGAGCACGAAGCCCTGACCGCCGCCCTCCGCGCTGCGCTTGACGTCCCGGCCGAGGAAGAAGCCCGGTAGCTCTTCTATGCCGCGGCCTCGGCGGCGGTGCCGAGGCCCGACGGGATGCGGCCCTCGAACCACAGGCCGGCGGTGGCCTGGGACATGGCATTGCCGTCGTGGGCGACATTGGGGACCTCGGTGAACCGCCAGAGGAACGGCACGCCGAGGCTGGCGGCCGCCTGCTTGCCGAAATCGAAGTAGTAGCGGGCGCGGTCGAGCCGGGCCGGTCCCTGGGCCAGCGCCTCGGGCTGGCTCGGCAGATTGGGCGCGTTGCTCTCGCAGTCGTTCAGGCCGGCCAGGATGTGCAGCGGATAAGCGAACAGCCGACGCAGTTCCTTCTCGCCGAAGCCGAGGCCGCCGAGCCCCTCCGGGAACGGCTTGTCCAGGGTCGGCAACGAATACCAGCCGGCATTGGCCGCCACCGCGGCCTCGAAGCAGTCGCCGCCATGGGTCGAGATCATGCGGTGGACGAACTGCGCCCCGGCCGAATGGCCGTAGATGCGCGCCTTCTCCCGCGCCATGACGCCGGATCGGCGCAGCTCCGCCACGATCCGTGCCGGAGTGGCGAAAACCCAGGCGTCGTAGGGCCGGACCCGTCCTTCGTCGTCGAAGACGAGGCCGTTGTTGTAGTGCTCGGTCTCGGGGAAATGGGCGTTCGGAAAGGTCGGGGCGACCACCAGGAAGCCGTGGCGGTCGGCCGCCGCGATCCAGAAATCGCGGTATTCGTCGCCGTTGCGGTACATCCCGTGCTGGACGAACACGACCGGGTTCTCCGGCTTGTGGCCCAGCGGCCGGTAGGTGTTGAGGGTGACGGGACGGTCGGGATTCATCGGGTCGACGAACGGAATGGCGCTGCGGCCATGGCCGTCGAGAAGGCATTTCAGGGACATGAACGATCCTCAGATGGTTCCGTTGCGATGGCAGGCGGAGAGCCGGCCGGGAGAGATTTCCTGCAGTGCAGGCGCTGCCTCGGCGCAGCGTGGGAGCGCGAACGGGCAGCGGGGGTGGAAGGTGCAGCCGGAGGGTGGGTCGAGCGGCGAGGGCAACTCCCCCTTGACCGCCTCGAAGCGGCGACGGCGCCGCTTGACCGAAGGGATCTCGGCAAGCAGGGCGCGGGTGTAGGGGTGGGCGGGCGCGGCGAACAACTCGGCGGCCGGCGCCAGCTCGACGATCCGGCCGAGATACATGATGGCCACGCGATCGGCGACGTGGCGCACCACCGAAAGATCGTGGCTGACGAACAGGTAGGTGAGCTCGTGCTGGTCGCGCAGGTCGAGAAAGAGGTTGATGACCTGGGCCTGGATCGAGACGTCCAGCGCCGCGATCGGCTCGTCGCAGACGAGGAAGCGGGGACGGACCGCAAGAGCACGGGCGATGCCGATGCGCTGGCGCTGGCCGCCCGAGAACTGGTGCGGATAGCGCTCCTTGTAGGCGGGGTCGAGCCCGACCTCGGCCAACACCTGGTCGACCCGCGCGGTGACCTCGCCGCGGCCCTTCGCCATGCCGTGGACGCGGAGCGGCTCGGCGACGATGTCGCCCACCTTCTGACGCGGGTTCAGCGAGGCGTAGGGATCCTGGAAGATCATCTGGACGCCGAGCACGTAAGCCAGCCTGTCGCGGCCGGAGAGGTCCCCGACCTGGCGGCCGTCGAACGTCACGGTACCGCGGGTTGGCGGCAGGATCCCGGATACCATGCGGCCCAGGGTCGACTTGCCGCATCCCGATTCGCCCACCAGCCCCATCACCTCGCCGCGATGGATCGTGAGGTCGACGTCGCTGACCGCCTGGAGCGCCGCCGGCATCGCCCTGCGCCCGACAAGCGCCAGCAGGCGCTCCGCCAGGACCGGTTGGCGCTGGAAGGTGCGAGAAAGCCCCTCGAGAGCGATGATGGGTGCGCCCGTCCCGACGCTCATGGCAGCGGCTCCTGCGGGTTGTGGCAGCGCCAAGCCTGGCCACGCTCGCCTTCGCTCAACCCGGGTTCCTGCTCCTGACAGACCGGCAGGGCGCGGCTGCAGCGCGGGTGGAACGGGCAGCCGGCCGGACGGCGGGCCAGGGTCGGCGCGGCGCCCTCGATCTGGCGCAGCCGGGACCCGGGCGCGTTCTCGGCGGGGATCGAGTCGAGCAGCCCACGCGTGTAGGGGTGTCGCGGCCGGTCCAGCACGTCGTCGGTGTCGCCGATCTCGACGATGCGGCCGGCGTACATCACCGCCACCCGGTCCGCCAGCTCCGACACCACGCCGAGGTCGTGGGTGATCCACATGACGGCGGTTCCGGTGGTCCGGGCCAGCGCCTGCATCTCGGCCAGGATCTGGCCCTGGATGGTGACGTCGAGCGCGGTGGTCGGCTCGTCCGCGATGATGAGGTCGGGGGCATTGAGAAGAGCGGTGGCAATCGCCACCCGCTGCCGCATCCCGCCCGAGAACTCGTGCGGGTACTGGTCGATTCGGGTCTCGGGTGAAGTGATGCCGACTTGGCGCAGGGCGGCGATGGCACGTTCGCGCGCCGCCGCCGGTGGCACCTCGGCGTGCTCGGTGACCGCTTCCGCCATCTGCTCGCCGATCGTCAGCACCGGGTTGAGCGCGGCCAGCGAGTCCTGGAAGATCATGGCGATCTCCTTGCCGCGGAGCTGGCGCAGCTCGCGCTCGGTCAGGCGCCTGAGGTCGCGTCCCTTGAACAGCACTTCGCCGGCGATCACCTCGCCCGGAGGGTCGACCAGCCCGATCAGCGACGACCCGGCCACCGATTTGCCCGAACCGGATTCTCCGACCAGTCCCAGGACCTCGCCGGGCCGGATCGCGAAGCTGACGCCGTCGACCGCGGTGTAGGCGCCGTCGAGGAAGTGGAAGACCGTACGCAGGCCACGGACGTCGAGGAGCGGAGAGGTCATGCGCGCCTCGCCTCGAAGGCGCGGCGCATGCGGTCGCCGACCAGATTGAGAGAGAAGATGAGGACCACCAGGGCCAGCCCGGGAAACACGCTGATCCAGTACTCGCCGCTCAACAGGAACTCGAACCCATTGGCGACCAGCAGCCCGAGCGAAGGCCGCGTCACCGGCACGCCGACGCCCAGGAAGGACAGCGTGGCCTCCAGGGTGATGGCGTGGGCGACCTGAATGGTGGCGACCACCAGCACGGCGCCGATGCTGTTGGGCAGCAGGTGGCGGAACATGATGCGGCCGTTCGAATAGCCAAGGTTCTGGGCCGCCTCGACGTACTCCTTGCGGCGCTCCACCAAGGCGGCGGCGCGCATGATGCGGGCGTAGATGGCCCACTGCACGGCGACGATCGCGAACACCACCTTGTCGACGCCCCGTCCCATCACCGCCAGCAGCACCAGGGCCACCAGGATGGACGGAAAACCGAGAATGAAGTCGACCAGCCGCATCAGCAAGGCGTCGATCTTGCCACCGAAGTTGACTGCGAACAGGCCGACGGTGACGCCGATGGTCAAGGCGATCGCGGTGGCGGTCAGGCCGACCAGGAGGCTCACCCGCAGGCCGAACAGGATCGCCGACACCATGTCGCGCCCCTGGGAGTCGGTGCCGAGCCAGAACGTCAGCCCGTCCATGCTCCGTTCGCCCGGAGGGAGGCGGTTGTCCATCACGCTGAAGCTGTTGAGATCGTAGGGATCTTGCGGGGCAAGCAGGGGCAGCAGCAGGCCGGCGGCAATGACGACCGCGAGGGCGATGACGGCGCTCCGCATGCTCGGCCGGCGCTTCAGGCGCTGCAGGTTGAAGGAGCGGCGCGGCGTCTTGACCAGCGGCGGCACGAACATCGGATCGACGGGGCGCTCGGGGCGGCTCACGACGCGCGCTCCATCAGCTTCACCCGCGGGTCGAGAGCGGCGTAGATGAGATCGACGGTCAGGTTGATGATCACGAACAGGAAGGTGATCATCATGATGTAGGCGACCACCACCGGGCGGTCGAGCCGGTAGATGCTGGTGATCAGGAGCTTGCCCATCCCCGGCCAGGCGAACACCGTCTCGGTGATGGTCGAGAAGGCGATCAGCTGCCCGAACTCGACCCCGACCACGGTGACGATCGGGATCAGGATGTTGCGCAGGATGTGGCGGCGCACGATGCCTTGCGGCCGCACCCCCTTGGCACGGGCGAACCTGACGTAATCCTGCAGACGCGCCTCGGCGGCGCCCGATGCGGTCAGTCGCGTCATCAGCGCCATGTTCGGGATCGAAAGGTTGAGCACCGGCATGACCAGATGGCGAATGCCGTCGAGCGTGAGGAAGCTGAGCGGCACCCCCAGCACCGTCACCGTCTCGCCGCGCCCCGAGGTCGGCAGCCAGTGGACCCACACCGACAACAGCAGGATCAGCATCATGCCTTTCCAGAAATTCGGCAGAGAGTAGCCGAGGATGGAGCCGGTCATGATGATCCTGGAGGTCCGCGAATCGCTGTGCAGCCCCGCGACAAGGCCCAGCGGAATGCCGACCAGGCAGGCCAGCAGAAGGGCGAAGAACACCAGCTCGAAAGTGGCCGGCATGCGGCTGACGATAAGCTGGATCGCCGGCTCGCCGTGGACGAACGACTGGCCGAGGTCGCCGCGCAGAGCGTTGCCGAGGAAGGTCAGGTACTGCTCCCAGATCGGTCGGTCGAGGCCGAGGATCTGGATCATCCGGTCGCGCTCGAGCTCGGTCGCCTCCTGGCTCACCAGCAGCTCGACCGGGTCGCCGATCGCGTAGACGGCGAGGAACACGACGAGAGACACAGCCAGCAGGACGCCGATGCTCTGCAACAGACGTTGGAGGACGAAGGTTCCCACGCACGCTTCCCTGGACTGCGATACCGGCTGAACCGCGGCTCCTTCACCCAGCCCTCACCCCTTTTCACAGGGGCGAGGGACGGGATGAGGGTCAGCCTTGGCCGTCTGTCGTTCTTGTCAGCGGGCCGGCTTGACGGCTGCCGCCAACGTGTACTGGTCCATCCGGCCTTCGTACGAGAGGCCCTTGCGGAAAGCCCAGATCGTGCTCTCGAAATGGATCGGGATGTCCGGCAGGCTCTTGAGTGCCATCCTGGCGGCCTGCTGGAGCAGCTCGGAGCGCTTCTTCTCGTCGATGGTGGCGTTTGCCTGGCTGATCACGGCGTCGAACTCGGGATCGGACCAGCCGCCGTAGTTGGAGCGTCCGGTGCCGAGGTTCTTGTTGTTGGTGGCGACGAACTGGGTGAGGAAGTTGCTGGCGCCGCCGAAGCTCGAACCCCAGCCGCCCTGCGACAGGCTGAACTCGCGCTTGCTGCGGCGGGAGAAGAAGATCGAGCTGGTCATCGCATCGACCTCGGTCTGGATGCCGACCCGGTTCAGGAACTGGGCGATCGCCTGGGCCACCTGGCCGTCGTTGATATAGCGGTCGTTGGTGGCGTGCAGGGTGAGCTTGAAGCCGTTCGGGTAGCCGGCTTCGGCCAGCAGCTCCTTGGCCTTCTTGGGATCGTAAACCAGCGGCTCCGGCTTCGGCTGGGCGCCGAACATGGTCTCGGGCACGAACTGGCTGGCCGGCGCCGCAGCATCGTCCATGATCCGCTTCACGATGACGTTGCGGTCGATCGCCAGCGAAACCGCCCGCCGCACCCGCTCGTCCTTGAACGGGTTCTTGCCGTCGGCGGTCTCGACGAAGGGGCTCTTGTCGCGCTCGATGTCGAACTGCAGGAAGATGACGCGGTTCGACGGCTTGGTGGTGATCGAGAACTTGGGGTCCTTCTTCAGGTTGTTGGCGTCGCGGGCCGATGGGCTTTCGATCAGGTCGTAGTCGCCGGCGAGCAGGCCGGCCAGACGCGGGCCGGCATTGGGAACCGGCAGCAGCGAGACCTTGTCCCAGGCGGGCTTCTCGCCCCAGTAGCCGTCGTTGCGGACCAGCTCGACGCCGGCGCCCTTGACGTACTTCACCAGCTTGAACGGCCCGGTCCCGATCGTCGCCTCGCCGCTGTTGAGCTGGGCAAGGGTCGGCCATTCCCCGGTCACGCCGCACTTCTTCTCGAGGTCGAAGGTGATCTCGCCGTGAGGGACGATGCTGTCGGAGAGGATGGCGATCTCGGCCAGCTTTTCGGGGATCAGCGGGTCCGGGGTCTTGGTGGTGATCTTGAGGGTCAGGTTGTCCGGGGTCTCCACCTTCGCGAAAGCGGTCACATAAGGGGTGAAGGAGCCGGCGACGCTCTGCGGGTTGTTCATCACCCGGCAGAAGGTGAAGATCACGTCGTTGACGTCGAAGGGATCGCCGTTGGTGAACTTGACGCCGCTGCGGAGCTTGAAGACCCAGGTGGTGTCATCGACCGCCTGCCACGAACTCGCCAGCCCCGGCACCGCCTTCTGGTCGGCGTTCGTCGCCGCCAGGGCATCGAAGATGTACTTCCCCAGCGCGTTGTTGGGGGAGACGTTGTGGTAGTGCGGATCGGCGGCGGTGGGCTCCGAGGCGAGTGCGATCCGCAACGCCTCCGCCCCGGCCGAGACGGGCACGATGGCCGGCAGAATTGCGAGGCCGAGGGTACCCAGAAGTCTGGCGTTCATGAAGAACCTCCTCTCCGGCGAGCGCTTCCTCCGCGGGCACGCTCGTCTTGCTTTGCGCGGGCAAATATGAAAACTTATTTTTACGGAAATGAAAAGCATGGAAACCAGGGGCCGTCAAGGCCGGGTGCGCCACCAATGGATTTCTATTCGGAAATTGCCAAACGCATCGCGCGGACGTATTCGGGGCTCAGCACCTCGCACAAGCGGATTGCCGATTTCGTCCTCGGCTCGCCCGCCGAGTCGGCGATGATGACAATCGAAGAGCTGGCGAATGCCTGCCGGGTTTCCATCGCCACCGCCAACCGCTTCGCCAAGGCGCTCGGGTTCGAGGGGTTCGCCGAGTTCCGCGCCCACCAGACCGAGGCAGTGCGACTGGCGCTCGCCCCGGTGGAGAAGCTGAAGGCGGGGCGGGATGGCTCCGTCACCGGCTTCGACATCATCACCAGCGGACTGCGCCAGGACGTCACCAACCTCGAGAAGACGCTCGAGATGCTGACCCAGGAACGCTGCGAGAAGGCGGTCGCACTGATCCTGGAAGCCGAGCGCATCTTCACCTATGGCGCCGGCATCAGCTATCACGTCGCGGGCATCCTGACCCACGGGCTGGAGCCCTTCTGCCGCGGCAATGTCAGCATGATCGGGGCGACCGGCGGCGAGAACGCCGCGCTTCGCCGCCTTGTCCACGCCGGCGGGAACGATCTCGTCATCCTGGTCTCCTTCCCGCGCTACGCCACCGAGACGGTCGAGCTGCTGGGCGTGGCCAAGGAAAGGGGAACGCGGATCCTGTGCATCACCGATCGCCCGGCCTCGCCGCTCGCCGGCCCCGCCGACGTGGTCCTCTACGCGCAGACCGAGCGCCATCTCCTGCCCAATTCCGGGGCCGCGGCGTTCGCTTTGGTCGACGGCCTGGCGGCGGCGGTCGCCAACCGCCGCGGGGAAGGGATCGACATCCAGATGCGCCTCGCCGCCCGCTACCTGCCGGATGTCGGCAGGACGCCTGGCGCCAAGCCGGACGGCCGCTGAGGATGAGAAGACCATGCAGGGGACGCCGAACGCGCGGTAGCCGAATTTCTCGAGGCTAGGCCGGCGTTGTCCGGCAAGAAAAAGGCCGCTAGGTTCACGAACCTAGCGGCCTTTCCGAACTGGTGGAGCCAAGGGGAGTCGAACCCCTGACCTCTTGAATGCCATTCAAGCGCTCTCCCAACTGAGCTATGGCCCCGTCGGCCCCGCCTCCGCCCGGCGGCGGAGGGGAGGGGCCGAAAAATAGCGCGCGGGCGCGAAAAGGCAAGCGGAAAAAGTGCCGCTCGCGCCGCTAGAGGTGCTCCTCGTCGTCGTCGATGTGCTCCATGATCTCCGAGACGTCGTCCTCGTCCTCGCCGAGGTCCGACGTGTCCTCGATCAGCTCCTCGTCCTGCTCCTCGACCTCGACGTCATCGACCTCGTCGTCCTCGAAACCGCCGAGCTCGGCTCCCGGCACGATCGGGGCTTCCTTGGGCGCCTTGGCCGGGGTCAGGACCTCGACCACCGCCGCCTTGCGGCGCGGCCGGGCCGGCTTGCCGATCTCGAAAACGGTACCGCACTTGGGGCAGGTCGCGGGGCTGTGCATCAGGTCGTAAAAGCGGGTGCCGCAGGCATGGCACGTCCGCTTGGTCCCCCATTCGGCTTTTGCCACGGGCCACTCCCATTCGTGAAACCAGAGGCAGCCGTTTGCGACGAACCGCCTGCCTGTGTCAAGAGCAAAATCGGCGCTCCCCGGCGCCTCACCCAGCCCCGCCGGGCGGGGCTACCGCGGGGCTCCGGATTCATGCTATGGAGCCTGCCTCGTGACCGTGGCGAAAAAGGAGGTCTGCGCGTGCCGAGGCCGCTGCTTGCGCGATCCGCCGCAGGGCTTTGCGGAGAGGTCCGGGTCCCCGGCGACAAGTCGATCTCGCACCGCGCGCTGATGCTGGCGGCGCTCGCGGTCGGCGAGAGCCGCATCGACGGTCTGCTCGAGGGCGAGGACGTGCTGCGCACGGCCGCCGCGATGCGGGCGCTCGGCGCCCTCGTCGAGCGCGAGGGCCCCGGCTGCTGGCGGGTCGCCGGCTGCGGCGTCGGCGGGCTGGCCGAGCCGGCCGACGTCCTCGATATGGGCAACTCGGGCACCGCCGCCCGGCTTCTGATGGGGGTGCTCGCGACCCATGGCTTCACCGCCTTCATGACCGGGGACGCCTCGTTGCGGCGACGCCCGATGCGCCGCGTCACCGCGCCGCTCGAAGGGTTCGGCGCCCGGTTCGTCGGCCGCGAGGGCGGCCGCCTGCCGATTGCGATCGAGGGCGCGGCCGAGGCATTGCCGGTCCGCTACCGGCTTCCGGTCGCCTCGGCGCAGGTGAAGTCGGCGGTGCTGCTGGCGGGTCTCAACGCACCGGGACTGACCACCGTGGTCGAGCCGACCCCCAGCCGCGATCATACCGAGCGCATGCTGGCCCACTTCGGGGTTCCGGTAACGGTGGAAGATGACGGCAGCGGCGGGCGAATCGTCTCGGTGCAGGGCGAAGTCGAGTTCGCGGGCCGCGACCTGGTGGTGCCGGGCGACGTCTCGTCCGCCGCTTTCCCGCTGGTGGCTGCGATTCTCGGCCCGGGCTCCGAGGTCCGCATCCGCAACGTCGGCCTCAATCCCCTGCGCGCCGGGCTGATCGAGATCCTGCGCGGGATGGGAGCCGAAATCGGTGTCGAGGGCGAGCGCACCGCCGCCGGCGAGCCGGTGGCCGACCTGGTGGTCCGCGGCTCGCGCCTGCACGGGGTCGCGGTGCCGCCCGACAGGGTGCCGTCGACCATCGACGAGTTCCCGGTTCTGGCGGTGGCGGCGGCCTGCGCCGACGGCGACACCCGGATGGAGGGGCTGGCCGAGCTGCGGGTCAAGGAGAGCGACCGGCTGTCGGCGATTGCCCGCGGGCTTGCCGCCTGCGGAGTGGCGCTGGAGGAGGGCGAGGACAGTCTCGTCATCCACGGCACCGGCCGGCCGCCGCGCGGCGGGGCGACTATCGCGGTCGACCTCGACCACCGCATTGCCATGGCGTTTCTGACCCTGGGGACGGCGACCCCCGAGCCGGTGGCCGTCGACGACGGCACACCGATCGACACCAGCTTTCCCGGCTTCGTCGCGCTGATGAACGGACTGGGGGCGCGAATCGAGGAGAATTCATGACCGGCAGGTCCTTCGTCATTGCCATCGACGGCCCCGCGGCGGCCGGCAAGGGAACCCTGGCGCGTCGGCTGGCCGACCATTTCGGCTATGCCCTCTTGGATACCGGTCTGCTGTACCGCGCCGTCGGCCGCCGCGTTTTGGACCGCGGCGGCAACCCGTCCGATCCCCTGGCGGCGGGCGCCGCCGCGCGTGCGCTTCGCCCCGAGAACCTCGACGATCCCCGGCTGCGGCTGGACGAGGCCGCTGGCGCCGCCTCGAAAGTGGCGGCTATTCCCGAGGTCCGGGCCGCGCTGCTCGACTTTCAGCGCGGTTTTGCGGCGCATCCTCCGGACGGCAAGAGAGGGGCGGTGCTCGACGGGCGCGACATCGGCACCCATGTCTGTCCGAACGCCGACGCCAAGATCTTCGTCACCGCCAGCGTCGAGGTGCGCGCCGAGCGTCGTGTTAAGGAGTTGCGGGAAAGAGGCTTGGACGTTATACCTAGCGCCGTTCTGCAGGACATGAAGGAACGCGACGCTCGTGACTCGTCGCGGTCCATAGCGCCGCTGGTGGCGGCGGCCGACGCTTTCGTTCTGGACACAAGCAGCCTCGACGCCGATGGTGTCTTCGCTGCGGCGCTGCAATACGTCGCACTGCGGAACCCGACCGGAGCCTGAAGGGGCGGCCGGTGCTTTGTTGTTGCCGGGCCGCGCCCGGCGTGTGGAGACGGACCCTGCAAGACCGCCGGAGACAACCGGCCGGCCAGCAAGGATCGCGAGGCAAAGGACAAGGACGGAACATGGCAGATACCACCAGCACTCCAGCCGACGCCAACCCCGCCGGCATGGAGAATTTCGCCGACCTGCTCAACGAGACGATGGGCGCCGGCGACGGTTTCGAAGGCCGCGTGATCGCCGGCCGCGTGGTCGGAGTCGAGAACGACCACGTCGTGATCGACGTTGGATTGAAGTCGGAAGGCCGCATCCCGGTCCGGGAATTCGTCAGCGCCGGCCAGGAGCTGGCGCTCAAAGCCGGTGACACGGTCGACGTCTTCGTCGAGCGCTACGAGGATCGCGACGGCGTCGTGCGCCTGTCGCGCGAGAAGGCCCGCCGCGAAGAGGCGTGGACCGAGCTGGAGAAGCTGTTCCAGGCCGGCCAGCGCGTCACCGGCGTCATCTTCCGCCGCGTCAAGGGCGGCTTCACCGTCGACCTCAACGGCGCGGTGGCGTTCCTGCCCGGCAGCCAGGTCGACATCCGGCCGGTGCGCGACGTCACGCCCCTGATGGGCACGCCGCAGCCGTTCCAGATTCTGAAGATGGAGCGCAACCGCTCGAACATCGTGGTGTCCCGCCGTGCCGTCCTCGAGGAGGCCCGCGCCGAGGCCCGCGCCGAGCTGGTCGCCAACCTGAAGGAAGGCCAGGTGCTCGAAGGGGTGGTCAAGAACATCACCGACTACGGCGCCTTCGTCGACCTGGGCGGGGTCGACGGCCTGCTGCACGTCACCGATATCGCGTGGCGGCGCATCAACCATCCGTCGGAGGCGCTGCAGATCGGCCAGACCGTCAAGGTCCAGGTGATCCGCTTCAACCCCGACACTCAGCGCATCAGCCTCGGCATGAAGCAGCTTGAGGCCGACCCGTGGGAAGGCGTCGCCGCCAAGTACCCGCAGGGCGCCAAGTTCACCGGCCGGGTCACCAATATCACCGACTACGGCGCCTTCGTGGAGCTGGAGCCGGGCGTCGAGGGTCTGGTCCACGTCTCCGAGATGAGCTGGACCAAGAAGAACGTTCACCCCGGCAAGATCGTCTCCACCAGCCAGGAAGTCGAGGTCATGGTCCTCGACGTCGACTCCGAGAAGCGCCGCATCTCGCTCGGCCTCAAGCAGTGCCTGCAGAATCCGTGGGAGAGCTTCGCCGAGTCGCACCCGGCGGGCACGGAAGTCGAGGGCGAGGTCAAGAACATCACCGAGTTCGGCCTGTTCATCGGTCTGCCCGGCGACATCGACGGCATGGCACACCTGTCGGATCTGTCGTGGGAGATGTCGGGCGAGGAGGCCCTGGCCGGCTACAAGAAGGGCGACATGGTCAAGGCCAAGGTGCTCGATGTCGACGTCGCCAAGGAGCGCATCAGCCTCGGCGTCAAGCAGCTCAGCGACGATCCCTTCGAGCATGGCCTGGCGGCAATCAAGCGCGGCGACGTCGTGACCTGCGTGGTCGAGTCGGTGCAGGAGAACGGGCTCGAGGTCGCGGTGCCGGGCGGCCTGCACGGCTTCATCCGCAAGGGCGATCTGTCCCGCGACCGCAGCGAGCAGCGGCCCGACCGCTTCGCCAAGGACGAACGGGTCGACGCCAAGGTCTCCCAGATCGACCGCAACACGCGTCGCGTCCTGCTGTCGATCAAGGCCAAGGAGATCGAGGAGGAGAAGCAGGCGATGGCCGACTACGGCTCCTCCGACTCCGGCGCCAGCCTTGGCGATATCCTGGGTGCGGCCCTGCGCGAGCGCGAGAAGCAGCAGCAGGAAGCCGACGAAGACAGCAAGTCCTGAGATATCGAACGGACGGCCGGATCTTCCGGCCGTCCGTTCCGTCTCGGGGGAGGACTTTGTCATGTTGGACGCCGACCGAATCGCCGATCGTCGGCGCCTCAAGCGTAGTCTGAACCTGTGGCGGGTGATCGCCGTGCTGGCGGTTGCCGCCTTGGGAGCTTACGTCGCCCTGGCCGGCCGCACCGACCTTAGTGGTGACTACGTCGCCCGCCTGCGGCTGGACGACATCATCTTCGACGAGAGCTGGCGCGAGGAGGCGTTGCGAACGCTGGCCTCCGACGCCCGCTGTCGAGCCCTGGTGGTGCGTATCGACAGCCCCGGCGGAACCTTCGTCGGCGGCCAGACGATGATGATGGCGCTGCGCCGGGTTGCTGCCGAGAAGCCGGTGGTGGCGGTGATGGGCGAAATGGCGACCTCGGGCGCCTATATGAGCGCGCTCGGTGCCGACCACATGATCGCCAATCCGGGCACGCTGACCGGCTCGATCGGCGTCATCCTGCAGTCGGCCGAAATCACCGAGTTGCTGGCCAAGCTCGGGGTCGAGCCGGTGACGATCAAGAGCGCGCCCCTCAAGGCGACCCCCAACCCCTTCGAGCCCTTGACCGACGATGCCCGCACCGCCCTGCGCGACACCGTCATGGACACCTTCGCCCAGTTCGTCGACATGGTCGTCGAGCGTCGCCGCATGGACCGCGCGGCGGTCGAGGCGGTTGCCGATGGACGGGTCTTCACCGGCCGTCAGGCGCTCGCTCTCGGGCTGGTTGACGAGATGGGCGACGAAGGCACCGCGCGCCGTTGGCTGGAGCGCGAGAAGAGCATTCCCCTCACCCTGCCGGTGCACGAGGTCGAGCCGCCGGACGACACCTTCTCACTGCGCGAGCTGGTCTTGGGAGGGGTGAGAAAAGCACTGTCTTCAGAAAGACTTACGCTTGACGGGTTGCTCGCCCTCTGGCAACCTGGACTGCGTTGAAGCCGCACAGAAACGGATCAGGGTCGGACGGCGCTCCGGGTGGAACGGGCGTCCCATGCAATTGGGGTCGTCGGAGGGAACGAGCATGACCAAGTCGGAACTCATCGCGCGCCTTGCCGCAGACAATCCTCACCTGTACCACCGCGACGTCGAACGGATCGTCACCACCATTTTCGACGAGATCACCGCGGCGCTGGCCGACGGCGACCGGGTCGAACTGCGCGGCTTCGGCGC
The DNA here is from genome assembly GCA_018432935.1 of Rhodospirillales bacterium. Lineage (GTDB taxonomy): Bacteria > Pseudomonadota > Alphaproteobacteria > Rhodospirillales > Shumkoniaceae > JAHDSF01. Next base: position 263,149 of record JAHDSF010000022.1, read on the forward strand.
CTTCTCGGTGCGCGAGCGCAACGCCCGCACCGGCCGCAACCCTCGCACCGGCGACTCCGTCTCGGTCGATGCCAAGTACATCCCCTACTTCAAGACCGGCAAGCAGCTGCGCGACCGCCTGAACGGCAAGCCATGACGCTAGCCGGGCGCATGGTCGGGCTCCTGATCTGGATCGTGATGATCCCGGTTGCCGCTGTCGTGGTCGCCTTTGCGGTCTCCAATCGCCAGCCGATCGGCCTTGACCTGTGGCCGTTGCCCTACCAGATCGAGGCCCCGGTCTACTTGGTTGTCCTGCTGGCGATGCTGGCGGGATTCCTGGTCGGCGGCTTCGTCGCCTGGACCTCGTCGCTGCGCCGACGTCGTCGCGCGGTGGCTCGCGTCAAGGCCAGGGCGGAGGAAGAGAAGACGCAAGCGGTGGCCGAAGCCGGCACCGCCGTGGCCACCGCCCCGCCGCAATCCTGAAGGGGGTTATTATGAGCGTGAAGCTTCCGAGGCGGGTGTTCGCCGCTCTCGATACCACCGATGCCGCGCGCGCCGGCGCGCTGGCTCAGGCGCTGGCCGGCCAGGTCGGCGGCCTCAAGCTCGGCAAGGAGTTCTTCACCGCCTTCGGGCCAGAGGGGGTGCGCCGGATCACCGCGGTCGGCCTGCCGGTGTTCCTTGACCTCAAGTGGCATGACATCCCGAACACGGTGGCCGGCGCGGTGCGCGCTGCCCTGCCGCTGCGGCTTGCCATGCTCAACGTCCACGCCTCGGGCGGGCCGGCGATGCTGCGCGCCGCGGTCGCGGCCGCCGCCGGGGCCAAGGACGAGCGCCCGCTGGTGATCGCCGTCACCGTGCTGACCTCGCTCGACGATGCCGACCTCGCAGCGGTCGGGGTGAACGCGTCCGCCGCCGACCAGGCGGTGCGGCTGGCTGTCCTGGCGCAAGGCTGCGGCGCCGACGGCGTCGTCTGCTCGCCGCGCGAGATCCGTCGGTTGCGCGCCGAATGCGGGCCCGCTTTCCGCCTGGTGGTGCCCGGCATCCGCCCGTCGTGGGCGGCGGCCGGCGACCAGAAGCGCATCATGACCCCGGCCGAGGCGTTCGCCGAGGGGGCCGACGACCTCGTCATCGGCCGCCCGATCACCGGCGCCTCGGACCCCGCCGAGGCCGCCCGCCGAATCGCGGAGGAGATCGCCGGAGCCTGACCCGCCATGCTGCAACGAGTATGGCAGTCCACGATGATCGCGCTGGCGCGGCCGGCGTGGCTGCGCACGCGAATCCAGGCCTGGCGCGCCACCTCGGCGCTGGCGACCCGCTTTGTCGCCGGGACCACGGCGGAGGAAGGAGTGGCGCGAGCCGAGGCGATGTTCGCCCGCGAGGGCTTGCGCGCCTCGCTCTACTACCTCGGCGAATACGTCGACACGCCTGAGCGGGTGGCCGAGAACGTTGCCGCCAAGCACGCGGTAGCGCGTCTGCTGGCCGCCACCTCGCTCGAGGTCCACGTCTCGGTCGATCCGACCCAGATCGGCCAGTGCGTCGATCCCGGGAACGTCGAAGGGCGCGCGCAGGCGATCGCAGCGACGGTGGCCGGTGCGGCGACCGGACGCCCCGGCCTCAACGTCATGATGATCGACATGGAGGACGACACCGTGGTCGGTGCCACCATCGCCCTCCACGACCGTCTCAAGGCCGCTGGCCTGCCGGTCGCCCTCACCCTGCAGGCCTATCTCCGCCGTACCGAGAAGGACCTCGATGCGCAGGTTCGGGCGGGTTCTGCGGTGCGGCTGGTCAAGGGCGCCTTCGTCGCCGGCCGCGCCATCGCCTTTGCCGGTGGTGGCGAGATCAAGGCGGCCTATCGGCACCTTGTCGAGCGCATGTTCTCGTCCGAGGCGCGGGAACACGGCTTCTACCCGATCGTCGCCACGCACGACGACCGCCTGCAGGATCACGCCATCGCCGCCGCCGAGCGCAACGGCTGGCCGAAAGACGCGTTCGAGTTCGAAATGCTGCTGGGGGTCAGGGAGAGCTTGGCCCGGCAGCGGATCGCCGAGGGTTTCCGGGTCCGCCTTTACACGCCGTTCGGGCGGGACTGGTGGCCGTACGCGATCCGCCGCATCGGCGAGAGTCCGGGCAACGGGCGGCTGCTTGCGCGCGCCATGCTGGGTCCATGAGGCGTCCCCTTGCCCCGCCGCCGCTTCCGGTCTAGGTAGCGGAGCATGGCCATCATCGTCAAAATCTGCGGCTTGAAGACGCCCGAGACGGTATCCGCCGCGGTCGGGGCGGGGGCGGACATGGTCGGCTTCGTCTTCTTCGCCCGCTCGCCGCGCTGCGTGACGGCTGCCGAGGCGGCCGCCCTGGCCGGTGCGGTGCCGGCGGGCGTTATCCGCACCGCCCTGTTCGTCGATGCCGCCGACGCCGAGATCGCTGCCGTCGTGGAACAGGTGCCGTTGGAGCTCTTGCAGCTCCACGGATCGGAAACGCCGCAACGCTGCGTCGATGTGCGACGGCGGTTCGGGGTGCCGGTGATGAAGGCGCTGGGCGTGGCCTCGGCCGCCGACGTGACGGCGGCGCGGGCTTATGAGGGCGCCTGCGACCGGCTGCTGTTCGACGCCAAGCCCGGACCGGACGCTGCCCGCCCTGGCGGCAACGCAGAAGCCTTCGAGTGGCATCTGCTGGCGGGCACCGCGTGGCCGGTGCCGTGGCTCCTGGCCGGCGGCCTGACCGCCGAAACCGTCGGCGAGGCGATCGCCGCGTCGGGGGCGCCGGGGGTCGATGTCTCTTCCGGCGTCGAGGATGTGCCGGGCGTCAAGAGCGCGGCCAAGATCCGCGCTTTCCTCGCCGCTGCGCGCGCCGAGGGCAAAAAGGGGTCAGAGTGATTTTTCGAGGAAAAATGACTCTGACCCCTTTTTGCCCTTTTCGTCCTTTTTACCCGCCGCCGCTCCACAGCAGCAGCACCATCACCTGCGGCGCCAGGATGCGCAGGAACATGACCAGAGGATAGACGGTGGCATAGGCGAGCGCCGGCGCCTCAGAGGTAGACAGGTTGTTGGCGAAGGCAAGCGCCGGCGGATCGGTCATGCTGCCGGCCAGCAGCCCACAGACGGTGAGGTAGTTGAGCCGGAACACCACGCGGGCGAGAAAGCCGAAGACCAGCAGCGGCAGCAGCGTGATGACGGCGCCGTAGAGGATCCACAGCAGGCCGTCGCCCTCGACCAGGGTTTCGACGAAGTGGACGCCCGAGCGCAGGCCGACCACCGACAGGAACAGGACGATGCCGATCTCGCGCAGCACGTGGTTGGCCGCCGGCGGCATGAACCAGACCAGACGACCGACGTGGCCGAGGCGGGCCAGCACGATCGCTGCGATCAGCGGCCCGCCCGCCAGTCCCAGCTTGAGTGCCGCAGGCATGCCCGGCAGGCTGAGGGGAAGGCTGCCCAGCGCCACCCCCAGCGCGATGCCGAGGAAGATCGGCAGCACCTGGGCCTGGCGCAGCCGCTTCTCCTCGTTGCCGATCACGCCGGCCGCATGCTGGATGTCCTCGGCGGTGCCGATCACCGACAGGATGTCGCCGAACTGGAGACGCAAGGGGGCCGCGGGGACCAGCTCGACCCCGGCGCGGGTGACCCGCGAGACGACGACGTTGTGGGCGCGCAAGAGGTCGAGGGCGGGAATCTCCTTGCCCAACACCTCGGTGTTGGTCACCACCAGCCGCTCCCACCGCAGGTCGCTCGAGGCGGCGGCAGGATTGACCTTGGACTCCTCGCCCAGAATCAGCTTCATCTTGTTGATCCTGGCGGGAGGCCCCACCAGCAGCAGCACGTCGCCGACCGTCACCCGAGCCTCGGGGTGGGCCACCCGGACCTCGCCCTGGTGGTAGATGCGCGAGATCACGATCTTCAGCTCGGCCAGCCCGGGCAGCTCGCGCACGGTAAGGCCGTCGATATTGGTGTTGCGGACCTCGACGCTGACCGCCTGGATCGGCGTGGTGTCGGCCCGTTGCTGGCGCTCGAACGCTGCCGCTTCGTTCTGGATGCCGATCCTGAGCACGGCGCGGACCAGCAGCATGGCGATCAGAATGCCGGCGATGCCGAACGGATAGGCGACCGCATAGCCGAGGCCGGGCAGCTCGGAGGTGGCGGCATCGGCCCCCATCTGCTTCAGCATCTCCTGGGCCGCGCCCAGCGACGGCGTGTTCGTCACCGCGCCCGAGAACAGGCCGAGGGCGGCGGGCAGGGGCAGGTCGGTGGCGGCGTAGAGCCCGATCGTCACCAACACCCCCAGCACCACGATGCCGGCCGCCAGCAGGTTGAGCGTCAGGCCGGATTTCTTCAGCGCCGAGAAGAAACCGGGACCGACCTGGATGCCGATCGTATAGACGAACAGGATCAGCCCGAACTCGCGGATGAACTCGGAGGCGCCGGCCTCGAGGCTGGCGCCGAAGTGGCCGAACAGGATGCCGGCGAACAGCACGCCGCCGATGCCGATCTCCATGCCGCGGATGCGTACGCGGCCGACCGCCAGCCCGAGCGACGCCACCAGACAGATGATCAGGACGGTCTGCGCGACGCCATGCATGCCCGGAATCTGGAAGATGGATTCGTCCATGGCGCCTCGGCTCGCTCGACCGGTTCTCTCGAAGCGCTGCAGGTTCCTTGAACGGCGCGGTCCCTGCAAGCGCATTGGCGGCAACCCACCAATGCACACGGCACGCGGCTGCGCGGCCGGCGCCGGGATGTACATGAAAATGGAGCGGGCGATGGGAGTCGAACCCACGACATTCAGCTTGGGAAGCTGACGTTCTACCGCTGAACTACGCCCGCAGCCAAACGGTTCTATAGAGGAAGGCGCCCCGTCTGGCAAGCCTCCGCACGCGGCCGGCCCGCCGCGAAAAGACCCCGCGAAGGCCATGGTCTTGCCACGATCCGTCCACGGAGGGGCCGTAGTCTACTGGTAGCGTTTCCCCGTTGACTGCAAGCATGAGGAGCGGGGCATGCAACGGGTCATCCTGGGAGTCTTCCTGGCATTCGAGGCGCTGCTGGTCGGGTGCGAGACTACCTTCGATCATGACGCCCTTTCGGCGCGGACCTTTGCGGGCGCGGACTTCTCGGCGGCGCTGGCCGAAGAGTACCGGGCGCTCGCCCTGTTCGAGGCGCGGGAGATGTTCGACTGGCCCGACGCCGGGCGGTTCGGACACAAGGCGCTGCGCGCCGGCGACGGCCAAATGCCGGCGCCCGAGCGGCTTGAGGACTGGCGCTTGCCGGCCGAGGCCAAGGAGGAGCTGACGGCTGCCCGGAGGAGGCTGATTGCCGCCATCGCCGAAGGCGCGCCGCGTGTGGCCCCGGCGGCGGCGGCCCATGCCCAGGCGAGCTTCGACTGCTGGGTCGAGCAGCAGGAGGAGAACTGGCAGCTCGACCACATCGCCCACTGCCGCAAGGGCTTCTACCAGGCGATCGGCGACGCCGAGGCCGGAGTCCGGACCGCCAGGGTGGTGCTGGCGTCCGGCAGATCGGCCGCGGGGCCGGAGCAAAGCGCGGTCGTGTTTTTTCCGTTCGACAGCGCCAGCCTCGATTCGGCCACTCTGGCGGTGGTGCGCGAGCTCGTGGGCCAGGCGGTGGCCGGCGGCGATGCGGTGCGAATCCATCTCGGCGGCCACACCGACCGCGTCGGCTCCGACGGCTACAACCTCGCGCTGTCGTGGAGACGCGCCAACGCGGTGCGGACCGCCTTTGTCGAAGCCGGCCTGCCCGCCACCATGCTGACGGTCAGCGGGCACGGCGAGTCGAGACCGCGGGTGCCGACCCCCGACGGCGCCGAGGAGCCGATGAACCGCCGGGTCGAGATATCCCTCGGCACAGCCGTGGAATCCTGAACGCATCCCTCCCTGAACCTGGCGGAGGGCCGCGGGGCCTTCCGCCTTTCCTTTTGCGGGAGCGCGAAGAGGCTGGACATCGCGGGACAGCCCCCCAGATTCCATACGCGCAGGATTCGAGGGCGGGAGGTTCCATGTACGAGATTACCACGCGCTGCATCCGCATCAGGGTGGAACCCGAGTACCTCGATCAGCAGTCGCGTCCCGAGGAAAGCCGGTTCGTGTGGGCCTATCACGTCCGGATCGAGAACGGCGGCGACCAGACGGTTCAGCTGATCTCCCGCTACTGGCGGATCACCGACGGCAACGGAACCACCCAGGAGGTGCGCGGCGCCGGGGTGGTGGGCGAGCAGCCGACGCTGACCCCCGGGGCCAGCTTCGAGTACACCAGCGGCACCCCGCTCGGCACTCCCTCGGGCTTCATGGTCGGCCGCTACCAGATGGTCACCGCCGACGGCGAGCGGTTCGAGGTTGAAATCCCTGCATTCTCCCTCGACAGCCCGCACCAGAAGATGCGCATCCATTGACTTGATTCCTTGCCCGCCGGGCATACATTCGCTCCGAACACATGCCGCCGATGGGGTTATTCCGTGACCGTCAAGAAGTCTTCGCTGTCCGTCGTTCAGCCGCCGCGAGCATCGCGGCCGAGCCGGGAGGACGCCGAGGAGGCTGTCCGAACGCTGCTGCGCTGGGCGGGTGACGATCCCGAGCGCGAGGGGCTGCTGGATACGCCGCGCCGGGTTGTCAAGGCGTACGAGGAATGGTTCGCCGGGTACGCCGAGGACCCGGTCGAGATCCTCAAGCGGACGTTCGAGGAGGTCGAAGGCTACGACGAAATGGTGCTGTTGCGGGACATCCGTTTCGAGTCCCATTGCGAGCACCATCTGGCGCCGATCATCGGCAAGGCCCACGTCGCCTACCTGCCGCGTCATCGTGTGGTCGGCATCAGCAAGCTCGCACGGGTGGTCGAGGCGTTCGCCCACAGGCTGACGATCCAGGAGAAGATGACGGCGCAGGTTGCCAACGCCATCAACGACATCCTGCAGCCGGAAGGGGTGGCGGTGGTGATCGAGGCGACCCACCAGTGCATGACGACGCGTGGCGTCCACAAGCCCGGCGTAGCCATGGTCACGAGCCGCATGCTGGGTGCCTTCCGCGACAACGCATCGACGCGGCGAGAGTTCCTGGCGATGATCAACTCGCCCGGCGGCGGCGGCATCCAGCCCGCCTAGTCTCCCGCCGGACCCTTCGAATCGAACGGCCTCCGGCCGGCCGGGACCGGCGCCGGCCGCAAGGCGGGCGTCGGGAACGCGCGGGATCCGTGGCGCGGCGCATTTTCCCTTGACCCTTCAGGGAAAGCGTATTTGCCTCTGCGCATCCGGCAGCGGCGATGAGAGCCCGTCCATGATCGACCTGCGTCCCGTGTTGATGGTCATCGGCATTCTGCTGTCGGTGCTGGCGGCGGCCATGTGCCTGCCGGCTCTGGTCGACTGGTACGCCGGCCAGCAGGAATGGCAGGTGTTCGCCACCACCGCCGGGGTCACCGGCTTCTTCGGCGTCGGCCTGGCCCTGACCAACCGGTCGGGGGCGGGCAAGATCTCGCTGCGCCAGGCGTTTCTGCTCACCACCCTGTCATGGGTGACGGTGACCGTGTTCGCCGCCCTGCCGTTCCGCTTCAGCGAGCTCGACCTCAGCTTCACCAACGCGCTGTTCGAGGCCACTTCGGGGATCACCACCACCGGCTCGACGGTCATCGTCGGCCTCGATTCGGCGCCGCCCGGAATCCTCCTGTGGCGGGCGCTGCTGCAGTGGATCGGCGGCGTCGGCATCGTCGTCGTTGCGATCGTCATCCTTCCCATGCTGCGGGTTGGCGGCATGCAGTTGTTCCGCATCGAATCCCCGGGGCAGAGCGAGAAGGCGCTGCCCCGGGTGACTCAGATCGCCACCGCCATCGGCGCCATCTACGCGGGCTTCAGCGCGATGCTGTTCGCCGCCTACTGGGCGGCCGGGATGGACGCGTTCGAGGCGGTGGTTCACGCCATGACCACGATCGCGACCGGAGGGTTCTCGACCTCCGACGCCTCGTTCGCCCACTTCGACAGCACGCTGATCGATACCATCGCCATCGCCGGCATGCTGGCAGGCGCCCTGCCGTTCCTGCTGTACCTGCGGGCGATCCAGGGCAGCCCGCGGGCGTTGTTCCGCGACAGCCAGGTCCGCTTCTTCCTGGGAGTCGTTGCCACCCTGATCGTCGTGGTGGCGGTCTATCTGTGGCTGGACAACGGCGTCGCCTTCGGCCGCGCGTTCCGCTACGCCGGCTTCAACGTCATCTCGATCATCACCGGTACCGGCTACGCCAACGCCGACTACTACCGGTGGGGCAACTTCGCCACTCCGATCTTCTTCTTCATCATGTTCCTGGGCGGCTGCGCCGGATCGACGTCGTGCGGCATCAAGATCTTCCGTCTGCAGGTGCTGGCGTCGGCGGCACGAGCCCAGATCCACAAGATGCTGCAGCCGCATGGCGTCTTCATCCCCTACTACAACGGCCGTCCGGTGTCGGAGGAGATCATCACCGCGGTGCTGAGCTTCGTGTTCGTTTTCGGTTTCAGCTTCGGCATCCTCGCCTTCGCCCTCGGCCTGGTCGGCCTCGACTTCATCACCGCGCTTTCCGGGGCGGCCACCGCGATCAGCAACGTCGGCCCGGCGCTGGGTCCGATCATCGGTCCGGCCGGGACCTTCCAGCCGCTTCCCGACGTCGCCAAATGGCTGCTGATCATCGGCATGATGCTGGGCCGGCTCGAACTGTTCACCGTTCTGGTGCTGTTCTCGCGCACCTTCTGGCGGCTGTGAGCGGACTCAAAATCGCCGGAGCGGCTCCCCATATGACGGAGGTGCCTGAGATAACGTTCCCCGTCGAAGGAGGGGCGCCATGGAGTTCCTGGTCACCCTGTCCGACAGCGTCCGCGCCGGAGTGCGCCGGGTGTTGCGGCGAACCGGTCTGGTCAAGAGGCGGCCGGCCGTACTTGTGCAGTTCCCGCCCTACGCGCTGAAGTAACGGCGGTCAGCCCGCCAGCCGTTCCACCTTGAGAACCACGCCGTCGACCCCGGTTACGCGGACCTGCGCGCCCGCCGGAAGGTCGTCGCCTGCCACCTTCCAGGTGGTGTCGTCGACGCGGAGCTTTCCGAACCCGTTCACCACCGGCTCGTCAAGGGTGAAGGTACGGCCGATGTACTGGTGGCCGCGCCGGTTCAGGGTGGGATGGTCGCTGGCTTCGGCAGAGGCCCGCTTCCACAACAGCCGCCCGGCGACGGTCGCCGCCACCGCCAGAACGGCGAAGACGAGGATCTGGTATTCCCAGTCCAGGTCCGGGATCAGCCACAGGACGACGCCGGTGGCGACAGCCGCCGTTCCGAGCCACAGGAAGAACACCCCCGGCGCCAGCATCTCCAGGATCGCCAGCACCATTCCCAGCACGATCCAGTGCCAGAACACGATCTCCTGAAGGATCGCCATCTCTGCTACTCCGGCCGCTTCCACGGCCCCGGCAGGGCAGCCCGGCCGTCGCCGCCGAAGGCGCTGCGCGCGATCTCGCCGATGCCGGCGAGCGAGCCCAGGATCGAGGTCGCCTCCAGCGGAAGCAGAATGACCTTCTCGTTGGGCGAGGTGGCGACCGCCTGCAGCGCCTCGACATACTTCTGGGCGACGAAATAATTGATGGCGTTGATGTCGCCCTTGCCGATCGCCTCCGAGACCATGGTGGTCGCCTTGGCCTCGGCCTCGGCCTCGCGCTCGCGCGCCTCGGCATCACGGTAAGCCGACTCGCGCCGGCCCTCGGCCTGCAGGATGGCGGCCTGCTTCTGGCCCTCGGCCTCCAGGATCGCGGCCTGCCGCTTGCCTTCGGCCTCGAGGATGGCGGCCCTCTTGTCACGCTCGGCCTTCATCTGGCGAGCCATCGAATCGACGAGGTCGCGGGGCGGCGTGATGTCCTTGATCTCGATCCGGGTGACCTTCAGGCCCCATGGTGTGGTTGCCTCGTCGACCACCTTGAGCAGCTGGGCGTTGATCTTGTCGCGCTGCGACAAGAGCTCGTCCAGGTCCATCGAGCCCATCACCGTACGGATGTTGGTCACGGTAAGGTTGAGCATCGCGAACTCCAGGTTGTTGACCTCGTAGGCAGCCTTGGCCGCGTCGAGAACCTGGAAATAGACGACGCCGTCCACCGTCACCATCGCGTTGTCCTTGGTGATGACCTCCTGCGAGGGCACGTCGAGGACCCGTTCGCGCATGTCGAGCCGGGCTCCGATGGCGTCGACGAACGGGACGATCAGGTGCAGTCCAGGCGAGAGGGTGCGCGTGTATCTGCCGAACCGCTCGACCGTGAACTCCAGCCCCTGCGGCACCGTCTTCACGCCGAGGACGACGATGATCACCGCGAATACCAGGAGCCCGATGGCGAACCCGGAAAATGCTGTCAATTCCATGGTCTGACGCCCCTCATCGCTGACCCGTGCCGATGACCTTTGTGCAACCGGTTCCGGCAAAAGGCAAGCCGGCGCGCTGCAAACGGCGGCTTGACTGGCCCGGACGAACTGCATATTTCCGGTATCTCGACAGAACAGCCCGGAAACCATGGCCGTATTGCCGCTCGTCATCGCCCCCGATCCTCGTCTCAAGGTCGCGTGCCGTCCCGTTGCCGCGGTGGACGACCGGATCCGCACGCTGATGGCCGATATGCTGGAGACGATGTACGCCGAGGATGGGATCGGCCTCGCCGCACCGCAGGTCGGCCGCGAGGAGCGGGTGATCGTGATCGATGTCGCCGGCCGCGACGACCCGCCAAATCCGGTCAAGCTCGCCAACCCCGAAGTCGTGTGGACCTCGGACGAGCTGCGCACCCAGGAGGAAGGCTGCCTTTCGCTGCCCGAGCATTACGCCGAGGTCACCCGTCCGGACCGGGTGCGGATTCGCTATCTCGACGAGAACGGCGAGAGACGCGAGATCGAAGCCGAGGGCCTGCTCGCCACCTGTCTGCAGCACGAGATCGACCACCTCGACGGGGTGCTGTTCGTCGACCACATCTCGGCGCTGAAGCGCAACATCATCCTGCGCAAGCTGACCAAGATCAAAAAGCAGCAAGAGGCCGCCTGAGGCGCCTCGGCAAGGAGTTTCGGCCGTGTCAGGCCTGCGACTCGTCTTCATGGGCAGCCCGGATTTCGCGCTCTCCGTTCTCGGTGCGCTGATCGATGCGGGCCATGACATCGCCTGCGTCTATGCCCAGCCGCCCAGGCCGGCCGGCCGCGGCCAGAAGGAGCAGCCGTGCCCGGTTCACGCCTTCGCCCAGGCGCGCGGCCTTCCGGTGCGCACCCCGCGTACCCTGAAGACGGCCGAGGCCCAGGACGAGTTCGCGACCCTCGGGGCGGACGCCGCCGTGGTGGCAGCCTACGGCCTGATCCTGCCGCGGAAGGTGCTGGAGGCGCCGCGGTTGGGCTGTCTCAACGTCCATGCCTCGTTGCTGCCTCGCTGGCGGGGAGCGGCCCCGATCCAGCGCGCGATCCTGGCCGGCGACGCGGAGACCGGCGTCACCATCATGCAGATGGACGAGGGCCTCGACACCGGACCCATGCTGCTGTCGGGCCGGGTACCGATCACCCCCGAGACCACCGCGGCCAGCCTTCACGATGCGCTGGCGGAACTCGGCGCGAAGCTGATCGTAGGGGCGCTGGGGGCGCTTGCCCGCGGCGGCCTGACGGCGGTGCCGCAGCCGACGGAGGGGGTGACGCTGGCGCCCAAGCTCGACCGCGGCGAAGGACGGCTCGACTGGCGGTGCGAGGCCGTCCACCTCGAGCGCGCGGTGCGGGCGTTCCATCCCTGGCCGGGGGCCTGGTTCGAGCACGCCGGCGAGCGCGTCAAGGTGCTGGCAGCCGAGGCGGTCGAGCGCGGAGGCGAGCCGGGGACCGTGCTCGACGACCGCCTGACGGTGGCCTGTGGCGCCGGCGCCTTGCGCCTGCTGCGCATCCAGAAAGCCGGCAAGGCGGCGATGGATGCCGCCGCGTTCCTGCGCGGCAATCCAGTTCCCGCGGGGACGCGGCTCGGCTGATCAGTCCAGCGCCGAGAGCATCGGCGCCGAGTCCTCGACCTGCTTGATGTTCTCGATGCCCTGCTTCATCTCGCCCATGATGAACTCCGAGCGGCGGATCGGACCGCCGACGCTGCGGCTCGGGAACAGGGTGTTCCAGGCGTTCATCTTGACCGACAGCGCGCACAGCACGCCGCCGATGGTGGTGTGGTAGGTGGTGATCAGCGCCTCGACCTTGCGGAAGCGGGCGGCCGTGATCTCGTTCCACATGTCCTTGGTGGAGCGGTCGAAGTTCTCGAACCGGCCGGTGATCGCCGCCATCAGGCCGTTGATGGTGGCCTCGATCATGTCGCAGGTGCGCATCAGGTTGGTGTCGGTGCGAAGCTGGAAGTTCTTGCGCAGATCGCCGAGCGACTCGAGGAACTCGCTGATCGTGCCTTCGATCTGATCAAGACACTGCCGGTAGTAGGCGAGCGACAGGAAGATGTCGCCGTAGTCCTCGAGGAACTTCGGCACTTCCTCGACCCGGATCTCCAGCTTCTGGGCCATGATGCGCAGCTTCTCCCGAGCCCGGCTGACGTCCGGGTCGCGGAAGAGGGCGATGACGTCGCCGAAATCTTTGATGGCGATGTCGCCGGAGCCGTAGATCTGCAGAATGAGCGGCCGCGTGAACTGGGTCATGTACTGGGTGAGTTCGCGGTTCTTGGTCGGCGACAGGCGCAGGGCGTCGTGGTCGTTGACCTTGATGCCGTGGTCGCGCAGCAGCACCCTCAGGCTGTAGACGTCGTAGCTGGGCAGTCCGGCGAGCTTGCGCAGGACGACCAAGTCGGGGTGGATCTCCTCGGGCGGCCAGCCGAACTCCGCTCCCAGGTCTTCGATGTCGAGTTGGCCGCTGCCCGCCTGTTCGTCGCGGAACAGCTCGACTACCGAGCGCAGGCGCACGTTCTTGATCATGCGAGCGCGCCGCAGCCCCTTGGTCTGGAGCGGGATGATCGAGAGAGGGAGGATATGAAGGGAATCGCGGTCGATATCGGCCAACGAAGGATCGCTGGCGCTCTCCGGGACTGCTCCCGCCGCGCTATCGGCCGTCGGCTCGTTGACCAAGGTTGAAGTTTCCTTTTTTTCGCATACGGGCGGACACATGCCCGTGGAGAAGTCTATCGACGCTCCGCTATAAGGGCGATACCTTTTTTCGCGACGTGTTCCGATCGGGTGTCGCGGATGCCGCGCTACAGACTTGTCGTCGAGTACGATGGAGGCGCCTTCGCCGGCTGGCAGCGCCAGGACAACGGCCTTGCCGTCCAGCAGGTGGTGGAGGAGGCGATTCGCCGCCTGTGCGGTACCGCGGTGACCGTCTTCGCCGCCGGGCGGACCGATGCGGGGGTGCATGCCAAGGGCCAGGTCTGCCACTTCGACCTTGAGCGGGCGTTCGCCGCCGAGACGGTGCGTGACGCCCTAAACTTCCACATGAAGCCGGCAGCGGTCGTCGTGCGTGCGGCCGAGGTGGCTCCGCCCGACTTCCACGCCCGGTTCTCGGCGGTGGAACGGCAGTACCTCTACCGCATCCTCAACCGCCGGGCACCGCCGGCGATCGACCGCGGTCGCGTCTGGTGGGTTGCATCGCCGCTCGACGCGACGGCGATGCACGAGGCGGCGCAGGTTCTGGTCGGGCGGCACGACTTCTCGTCCTTTCGTGCAGCGGAATGCCAGGCGAAGTCGCCGCTGAAGACGCTCGACGAATTGACGGTGCGGGGGGCGGGAGAGGAAATCCACGTGGTTGCCCGGGCGCGCTCGTTCCTGCACCACCAGGTTCGCAACATGGTGGGAACGCTGAAGCTGGTGGGCGACGGCAAGTGGTCGGCCGGCGACGTGCGGGCGGCTCTCGAAGCGCGCGACCGCGCCTCCGCAGGGCCGACCGCGCCGGCATGGGGGCTCTATCTGGTCGGGGTGCGGTACTGAATCAGTTGCGCAGCAGGCTTTCCGAGGTGATGCCGATCAGGATGTCGAGGCCAAGCGCCAGCATCACCAGAGCGGCCGCACCGGCGCGTCCGATCCCGAGCGCCGTGCGGGTGACGAACCAGTCGTAGGCGAGGATGTAGCCGAACACCAGCGCCGTCAGCAGGCTTGCCCCGGCGTCGCCGAGGGCGCCGCCAAGGGCGATCAGGGTCAGCGGCAGGAACACCGCATTCTGCAGCAGCGCCGACCAGTTGTAGGCGACGATGTAGCCGAGGTAGTGCTGCTCGCGGTCGATCAGTCGCGTCACCGTCACCATCAGCAGGGGAAACGCGACCCAGTGGATCACGTAGGCGCTGGCGGTGACCACGAAGAAGGGCAGCCCGCCGGCGGTCTCGGCGTCGGGGCGCGCGGCAAGCAGCACGGCATAAAGCGGGGCGACCAGGACCGCCGCCATGAACGAGCGCCAGAACCCGCGCAGCGAGATGTCGAACACGCGCATCCCGGCGGCGTCGAAGCGGGCCAGCAGGCTGGCTCCGTAAACCGCCGCGACAAGCTCGCGGAAGGTCAGCACCTCCCGCTCTCCGCGAAGAAGAGATCGAGAACGCGAGCGTAGACGGAAGTAACGCTCTCGAGGTCGGAAAGCCGCACGTTCTCGTCCGCCTTGTGGGCGGTGGCGCTGGTCAGCCCGAACTCGGCTACCGGGCAGAAGTCCTTGATGAAACGGGCATCCGAGGTGCCGCCCGAGGTATCCAGCCGGGGCGTGCGCCCGGTCTCCCGCTCAACCGCCGCCACCACCAGTGCGCTGAACCGGCCCGGCTCGACCAGGAAGGATTCGGCGGTCACCGTCGTTTCCAGCGCGAAGGCGCCGCCGACGCTTTCGCAGCGGGCACGGATCCATTCAACCAGGCCGGCGCCGGTGTGGCGGTCGTTGAAGCGGATGTTGAACGCGCCCCTGGCTTTGGCCGGGATCACATTGGTGACGGGATTACCGACGTCAATCGAGGTGATCTCGGCGACGGAGGGCTGGAAATGCGGCGTGCCGTCATCCAGCGGCCCGCCGGCGACTTCCTGCAGTATCCGCATCAGGCGCGGGATCGGGTTGTCCGCCAAGTGGCCGTAGGCGGTATGACCCTGGACCCCGAAGGTGGTGATGACGCCGTTGAGGCTGCCGCGGCGTCCGATCTTGACCATCTCGCCGACGATTTCCGGATTGCTGGGCTCGCCGAGCAGGCAGGCATCGAGGACCTCGCCGTTCTCCTGCAGCCATTGCAGGACCCTGACGGTGCCGTTGCGGGCCGGCCCCTCCTCGTCGCAGGTGAGGAGGACGCTGATCGAGCCGTGCGGCGGACCACCGGCCACGAACCGCGAAATCGCCGCCAGGAAGCAGGCGACGCCGCCTTTCATGTCGGTAGCGCCGCGTCCCCACAAACGGCCGTCGGCAATCTCGGCGGCGAAGGGCGGGTGGGTCCACGCCGATTCGTCCCCCGCCGGGACCACGTCGAGATGGCCGGCGAAGCAGAAGTTGGGCGCCTGCTCGCCGAGGCGGGCATAGAGGTTGTCGACCTCCTCGAAGCGCAGCCGTCGGCATCGGAAGCCTAGTCCGGCCAGCACCTCCTGCGCGAGGTCGAGAACGCCGGCTTCGGCAGGCGTGACGCTGGGCCTGCAGATCAGGGCCTGCGCCAGGCCAACGGGGTCGAGCGGTTTCACGCGCGTAACAGCTCGTTGATCGAGGTCTTGGACCGCGTCTTCGCGTCGACCCGCTTGACGATCACCGCGCAGTAGAGGTTCGGTCCCGGTGCGCCGTCGGGCAGCGGCTTGCCCGGCATGGTGCCGGAGACGACGACCGAGTAGGGCGGCACGCGGCCGAAGAAGACCTCGCCGGTCTCGCGGTCGACGATCTTGGTCGAGGCGCCGATGTAGACGCCCATCGACAGCACCGAGCCCTCGCCGACCACCACGCCTTCGACGACCTCCGAGCGGGCGCCGATGAAGCAGTTGTCCTCGATGATCACCGGCCCGGCCTGGATAGGCTCGAGCACGCCGCCGATGCCGACGCCGCCTGAGATGTGGCAGTTCCGTCCGATCTGGGCGCAGCTGCCCACCGTCACCCAGGTGTCGACCATGGTGCCGGCATCGACGTAGGCGCCGAGATTGACGAAGGAGGGCATCAGGATGACCCCGGGCGCGACGTAGGCCGAGCGGCGCACGAAACATCCGGGCACGGCGCGGAAGCCGGCGGCGCGGAAGCGGCTGTCGTCCCAGCCCTCGAACTTCGATGGCACCTTGTCGAACCAGGGCGCACCGCCGGGCCCGCCCGCGATCGCCGCCATGTCGTTGAGGCGGAACGACAGCAGCACCGCCTTCTTGAGCCACTGGTTGACGCGCCAGCCCTCGGCGGTCTTCTCGGCCACCCGGGCTTTGCCCTGGTCGAGCAGGGCAAGCGCTGTCTCGACGGCGTCCCGTACCGGACCGCCGATGGTCAGGGAAATCTCGTCGCGGTTCTCCCACGCGCCGTCGATGACGGATTGCAGCTCCTGGGTATCCATGCCCTCTCCCGCCCTGGCTCGGCCTGCACGATGCGAGCCGCCACCATGCGAAAGCCTTTCGGTGATGTCAACGGGCGGTGCCGACGACGTCGTCCAGCCACGCGGCGAGATCGTCGGCCACATGATGGACGTGGCTGCCGGTTGCCCCGGCGCTTCCCCATTCGCTGTCGTTGCGAATCCATACCGTGGTCATGCCGAGGGCGGCCGCGGGCTCCAGGTTGCGCGCCATGTCCTCGACCATGACACAGCGGGCCGGGTCAAGGCGGTAGCGCGCAAGGATGCCATGATAAGCCTGCATCTGCGGCTTCGGACAGTAGTCGGCGGCGACGATGTCGAAGACGTCTTCGAACCGGTCCTGAACGCCGAGACGTCCCATCACCCGGCGCGCGTGCAGGACGGACGCGTTGGTGAAAACGATCTTGCGGCCGGGCAGGGCCGCCAGCGCGGCGTCGAGGCGGGGATTGGCGGTCACCGGGGTCAGGTCGACGTCGTGCACATAGTCCATGTACGCCGTGGGGTCGATCCCGTGCAGCGTCATCAGACCGCGCAAGGTGGTGCCGTAAGTGTAGAAGTACTCTTTCTGCAACTTGCGCGCGCTCACCGCATCGACGCCCAGAAGCTCGGCGATGTAGCCGGCGATTCGCTGGTCGACTGCAAGGAATAGCCGGGCGCTCGAAGGATAGAGCGTGTTGTCGAGATCGAAGATCCAGGCCTCGGCCGCTGCCAGCTCGGGCAACGGCAGGCCGCCTTGTCGGGAAGCTGCCATCGCGCGGCACGTTGACCAAAACGGCCCTTCGGCGCAAGGATTTTTGCGGGCGAGGCCGGCAAGTTTTATGTTTCTTTTAAGCGAAGGTAGGTTAACGTCAAACAGGGAGATCAGATCCAAGGAACCCTCGAATGGAATCGGACGGGACACAGTCCTCCGGTGCTCGTTACGAGAGGGATCGTTTTGTCGCGCTGGCGTTCTGCTGGGCCGACTTCCTGGTCGAAGCCGATCCGGAGCGCAGGATCGTGTTCGCCGCCGGACCCACCGAGTCGATTCTCGGCGTGGCTTCGTCGGCGCTGATCGGCACCGAGCTGCAGAGCATGATCGCCGAAAGCGACCGCCCCCTGGTCGAGCAGCTGTTCCTGGTGGCCCAGCGGCGGGGCCGCATCGAGAACGTCACCGTGCGGCTGCAGGGCGTCCATGGATTGACCCAGCCGCTGAGTCTGGCAGGCTACTGCCTTGCCGATCTCGGCAGTCACTACTTCCTGGCCTTCCGCGCCAATCACTCGCTGCCCTCCCGCACACGCTCGGGTGACCGGCCGGGGCGCGATCTGGGGACCGGGCTGCTCGAGGGCGGCAGCTTCTCCGACGTCGTCGCGGCGCGCATCAACGCGTTCAGGAAATCGGGCCAAGACGTGCAGGTGAGCCTGCTGTCGCTGGATGGTTTCGAGGCGTTGCACGAGCGTCTCTCTCCGGCCGACCAGGACAACCTGACCCGTACCGTCGCCGCGACCCTGCGGGCGAGTTCGGCCGGTGGCGATTCAGCGGCGATCCTCGACCCCGGCAAGTTCTCCCTGCTGCACGAGGCCAGCCTCGACATCAGGCAGCTTGCCCAGCAAATCGGCGATTTCGCACGGCAATCCGATCCCCTCGGCGAGGGCGTCACGGTCGAATCGGCAACCATCGGGGTCGACGATCCGTCGGTCAGCGACGAGGACCTTGCGAACAGCCTTCTCTACACCTTCAACCGGTTCCGCGATACCAGTGGCGGCGGTTTCTCTCTGGCGAAGCTGTCGACCAACATTTCGACCCTGATGTCGGAGGCGGTGAACTCGGTCAACGCCTTCCGCAGGGTCGTCGCCAGCGGCGAGTTCGACGTCGCCTTCCAGCCGATCGTCAATGCCAACTCCGGCGAGATCCATCACTACGAAGGCCTGTGCCGGTTCCGCGGCGAGATGGGAGAGGGCTCGCCCTACCGCCACATCGCCTTCGCCGAAGAGACCGGCCTGATCTGGCAGTTCGACCTCGCCATGGTCCGCAAGGTGGTGGAATGGATGGCGGTTGCCACCGCAAAGAACCGAACCGGCATCGCGGTCAACGTGTCGGGACATTCGGTGGGGACGTTCGCTTACGCCAACGAACTGCACAAGCTGCTGCGCCAGAACATGTGGACGCGCGGCCAACTCCTGTTCGAGATTACCGAATCGGCGCGGATGTCGGATCTCGAATCGGCGAACGGCTTCATTGCCAGCCTGCGCAACGAAAGCTACAGGGTCTGCCTGGACGATTTCGGCGCCGGCGCCGCCAGCTTCCAGTACCTGTCGGCGCTTGATGTCGATGTCGTCAAGCTCGATGGCAGCGCCGTCCGCAATGCGCAGCGAGCCGCCAAGGGCGAGGCCTTCCTGACCGCTTTGGCCCGGCTGTGCAACAGCCTCGGCGTCGAGACGATCGCCGAGATGATCGATACCCCCCGGGGGCTGGATTTCGTCCGCAAATGCGGCATCCAGTACGTCCAGGGGTTCCTGTTCGGTCGGCCGTCGAGACGGCTTGAGGACTTCGATCCGCTTCCGCAAGGGCAGCTGTTCGGGGGTGCGCGCCCGGCCGCACGTCGAGGCTAGCAGCCCATTCGGGACAAGTGTAACCTCCAGGATGCCATGATCGAAATGCCCATCGACTCACTGCAGGCGGACCCCCTCGAGGATGCGAATCGGATGCTGGCCGACTATCCCGGCGCGGCATGCGCCGTCGACGCGCGCGGGAGGGTGGTCGCCGTCAGCGGCAGCGTCGGGGCGCTGCTCGGCGAAAGCGCCGGCGAACTTGCCGGGGATGTCGCCGCGGTAGTCGCCAAGGCGCTGCGGACGGCGACGATCGAGCTGGCGACGGTGAGCCTGCCGGGGTCCGCCGCCGGCACGCTGCTCGAGATCACCGTGGTCCCGTGGCGCGACGGCGGCGCCGTCGTCCTCACCCGCGACGCGACGATGGAGCGGAACCTGCGTTCGGCGCTTGTCGATTCACGGCTTCGCTACAAGGATCTGGTCGAGATCTCCAGCGATTTCGCCTGGGAGGTCGGGGCTGACGGAACGTTTGCCTTCGTCACCCCGCGCGGCGCCCTTGGCTACCAGGCCAACCAGCTTGTCGGACACCGCCCCGCGGAGCTGGCGGCCGACGGCAAGGACGGCGAGCTGGTGCCGTTCCAGGCCACCCGCCGCATGGAGGACGTCGAGATCTGGCTTCGCCGCGCGGACGGCACGCTGGCCTGTGTCCTCGCCTCGAGTCTGCCGATGATCGGCGAGGACGGGAGCTGGCGCGGCGCACGCGGCGTCTGCCGCGACGTCACCGAAGAGCGCGAACGAGAGCTGGCGCTCAGCCGCGCCCGTCACCGCGAGCAGGTGATGAACGTCATCATGCGGAGCATCCGCGAGGAGTTGGAGCCGACCCGGATGCTGACGGCGGCGGCGGGCGCGGTGGTGAAGGTGATCGGCGTCGCCGGCTGCGGCATGTTCCGCTTCCGCGGCGACGAGGGAATCGTCCTCGGCGCCAGCGCGGGCGTCGAGCTGCCGGAGGCGGAACTGGCAGAGAAGGTCGGTCAGGCCGGGGACTGGCTGCGCGAGGCCAGTTTCATCTGGGAGCCGTGGAGCATCCTGGCGGTGCCGACCTCGCACCGCCACGCCATCAACGGGGCGTTCTGCGTGTGGAAGGCCGCCGATCCCGACGCCTGGAGCGGCGACGATCGGGTTCTCGTCAGCGACGTCGCCAACCAGATCGGCATCATCAACGAGCAGATCTCGAGCCACGAGCGGATCCTGCGGTTGTCGCGCACCGACGATCTGACGGGTTTCCTGAACCGCCGCGCCTTCTACAAGGAGGAGTTGCCGCGCCGTCTCAAGCGCCTGAACCGGTCTCAGCGGACCGCTGCGCTGATGTTCATCGACATGGACAACTTCAAGCTGGTCAACGACGTCCACGGCCACCAGACCGGAGACGAGGCGATCCTGTGCCTGCGCAACGTGCTGGTGAAGAACACGCGGCCGGAGGACCTAGTCTCGCGCCTCGGCGGCGACGAGTTCGCCTTGTGGCTGGAGGGTGGCGTGACCGAGGACGTGGTGATCCGCCGCGTCACGGCGCTGATCAAGGCTTGCGATGCGCTGCGGGTTTATTCGGGAAGCCCCGACAAGCCGCTCGGGGTTTCGATCGGCGTGGCGATGTACCGGGCTGGTTCGGAGGAAAGCGTCGACGATCTGCTGACACGGGCGGACGAGGCGATGTACGAAGCCAAGCGGGGCGGCAAGGGCAGCTTCCGCATGGCGCCGATGCCGGGGGCGGCGATTGCCGCCGAGCCGGCCAGCTGATGCCGAGGGCAACCTTGTCCGGCCGGGATCACGAAGGTAGACGATAACAGAGGGCACCATTCCGGCCATGCGATTCAGGCACGCGATCACGGAGGCGGTGGTCAAGGTGTGGAGGAGACTGCGGGAGGGCTTGTTCGAGGGCGGGAGCATCACGTACGAGAGCGCCCGTGATCTCGCCAACAACGAGGATCCGCAGATTCGCGCCTGTCTTGCTGCCCGTACCGACATCAAGCCCGAGATCCTCTACTACCTGGCGGAAGACCCCTCGCCCGATGTGCGGAGGGCGATCGCCACCAACACCACCGCGCCGCGCCAAGCGGACCTCTTGCTGGCTCGGGACACGGACCCGTCGGTCCGCTACAGCCTCGCCGGCAAGATCGCGTCCCTCACCCCCACCCTCAGCAGCGAGGAGCATAGCCGGCTGCAGAAGCTGGCCTACGAGGTTCTGGAGATCCTGGCCCGCGACCAGGTCACCCGGGTGCGGCAGATCATAGCCGAGACGCTCAAGGACGTCGCCAACGCGCCGCCGCACGTGATCCGCCAGCTGGCGCGCGATGCCGAGCTGGTCGTCTGCTCTCCGGTGCTCGAGCATTCGCCGGTACTGACCGACGAGGACCTCCTCGATATCATCGCTCACGGTCCGGTCCGGGGCGCGTTGAGCGCGATCGCCAGACGCGCCTCGCTTTCCGAGGCGGTTTCCGACAGGGTCTGTCGTTCGACCGACGAGGAGGCGATCGGCATCCTGCTCGCCAACCCGAGCGCCCAGGTACGCGAGGAGACGCTGGATTATCTCGTCGACCGCGCGGTCGACATCGAAAGCTGGCATGCCTCGCTCGCCCGCAGGCCGAACCTGTCGGCGGGCGCCGCGGCGCGCATGGCGCGCTACGTGGCGGACAACCTGCTCGACGTGCTGGCGAGCCGGGAGGATCTCGACCGCGCCACCGTCGAGGCGGTCAGCAGCGAGGTGCGTCGTCGCCTCGAGGCGAAACCCGCGGCGGCAGCCGATGCCGCTGCGCGGGACCCGGACGGTCCGCTCAGCCGGGCGCATCGCCTTCGCAAGGCGGGCAAGCTGAACGAGGTTGCCGTGCTGCGGGCGGTCGAGTCGCGGGACATCCCGTTCGTCCAGGCGGCGATCTCGGTCCTGAGCGGCCTGCCGCTCCCCGTGGTTGCGAAGATCTTCGCAACCCGCAGCGCGAAGGGCGTCCTCGCCGCCGGGTGGAAGGCGGGCCTGTCGGCCCAGGCCGCCCTGGTGCTGCAGAGCTCGGCGGCCAGCATCAGCCCGCTCGACATCCTGCGCCCGACCGACGAGGGAAAGTACCCGCTCTCCCGCGAGGACATGATGTGGCAGCTCGACTTCTTCAGCGACCTCGCGGGCGCCTAGACCAAGACCTGATCCGCCGCCTCACGCGCCGCGGATGAGGGTTCCCGCGCCGTGGCCGGTGAACATCTCGACCAGAATCGCATGCGGCACCCGGCCGTCGATGATGACGGCGCCGTCGACGCCGGCGCGCACCGCCGCCATGCAGGTCTGGACTTTCGGGATCATGCCGCCCTTGATGACCCCGGTGCCGATCAGCCGCTCGGCGTCGCCAAGCGTCAGCTCAGAGATCAAGGTGCCGTTGCCGTCGAGAACCCCGACCACATCGGTCAGCAGCAGCAGCCGCTTGGCGGCCACCGCGCCGGCCACCGCGCCGGCCACCGTGTCGGCGTTGATGTTCAGCGTCTCGTGATCGGGGCCGATGCCGATCGGCGCGATCACCGGGATGATGTCGGATTCCTTGAGCACGCGGAGCACATGGGGATCGACCTCGCTGGGCTCGCCGACGAGGCCGAGATCGAGCACCCTCTCGATGTTGGAATCGGGGTCCTTCTTGGTGCGGCGTAGCCGTTCGGCGCGGACCATGCTGCAGTCCTTGCCGGAGAGGCCGACGGCGCGACCCCCCATCTCGTTGATGGCGGAGACGATCTGCTTGTTGATGGCGCCCGACAGCACCATCTCGACCACCTCGACGGTCGCCTTGTCGGTGACCCGCAGGCCGTCGACGAACTCGCTTTTGATCTGGAGCTTCTGCAGCATGGCGCCGATCTGAGGGCCGCCGCCGTGGACCACGATCGGGTTCATGCCCACCTGCTTCAGCAGCACGACGTCCCGCGCGAAGTCCTTCGCCAGTTCCTCTTCGCCCATGGCATGGCCGCCGTATTTGACGACGATCGTCTGGCCGGCGTAACGCCGCATGTACGGCAGCGCCTCCGAGAGCAACTGCGCCTTTTCCAGATACGCCTGGCGGTTCTCGGTCTCGGTCATCTCTCCACCCTTCGCATCAGGTCCAACGTTCGGTGAGTGCGGCCAGCGCGGCGCGCACCTCGGGAATGCCCTGGCCGGTTGCCGAACTGGTCGCGAGGACATCGGGGTGCGCCGCCGTATGGGACGGGATCGCCTGGGCGACCGCGGCCGTCACGCGCGCCAGGGACTCCGGCCCCACCTTGTCGCTCTTGGTGAGCACAATCTGATAGGACACCGCAGCCTTGTCCAGCATGGTCATGACATCCTGGTCCGCCTTCTTAAGGCCGTGCCGGGCGTCGATCAACAGGCAGACGCGCCGAAGCGGCGTGCGTCCGCGCAAATACGCCATGACCAGGCGGGTCCAGCCCTCGACCAGCGCCTTGGGGGCCTGGGCGAAGCCGTAGCCGGGAAGGTCCGCCAGCGTCAGCGCACCGCCGAGGTCGAAGAAGTTGATCTGCTGGGTGCGTCCAGGCGTGTTCGAGGTCCGGGCCAGCGTCTTGCGGCCGGTCAGCGCGTTGACGAGGCTCGACTTGCCGACGTTGGAGCGGCCGGCGAAGGCGACCTCGGGCAGGGTCGCCGCGGGGACCTGATCGGAGCGGGCGGCGCCGCGGACAAAGCTGCACTCGCGGGCGAACAGCTTGCGTCCCCGTTCCAGCGCCAGGGCGGTCTCCTCGTCGGTGTGCGAGGCCGGATCCACGGTCGAGCCTCCTCGTGCCGCAGCGTCACTTCTTGTGGTTGAAGGCCCCGGCGCGCTTCATGATCACCCACTGCTGCAGGATCGACAGCGTGTTGTTCCACGCCCAGTAGATCACCAGTCCCGCCGAGAACTGCGCCAGCATGACAGTGAAGATCACCGGCAGGAACATGAACACCTTGGCCTGGATCGGATCGGCCGGTGCCGGGTTCAGCTTCTGCTGCAGGAACATGGTGATGCCCATCACCAGCGGCCACGCGCCGATCATCAGGAAGCTGGGCGGCGCCCAGTCGATCAGCCCGAACAAATTGAAGATGGTGGTCGGATCGGGCGCCGAAAGATCGTGGATCCAGCCGAAGAACGGGGCGTGACGCATCTCGATGGTGACGTACAGCACCTTGTAGAGCGCGAAGAACACCGGGATCTGGATCAGGATCGGCAGACAGCCCGAGGCCGGGTTGGCCTTCTCGCGCTTATAGAGCGCCATCATCTCCTGGTTCATCCGCTGGCGATCGTCGCCGCAGCGCTCGCGGATCTTCACCATCTCCGGCTGCAGCATCTTCATCTTGCTCATTGCCCGGTACGACTTGTTGGCGAGCGGGAACATGATGAGCTTGATGAGGACGGTGAGGAGAAGGATGGCGACGCCGAAGTTGCCGACGTGATTGCGGATGAAATCGAGGATGTAGAAGATCGGCTTGGTCAGGTAGAAGAACCAGCCGAAATCGATCGCCAGATCCAGACGCTGGATGCCGAGCTTGTCGGAGTAGGCGTCGAGCAGCTTCACTTCCTTGGCGCCGGCGAACACGCGCGATTCGACGCTGGCCGATGCGCCGGGCGCGATCGCCACGGCCTCGCCGGTGGTGTCGACCTGATAGCGGTCGAGGCTGCCCTCGGTCTGGTGGAAGAAGCGGGCCGTCACCGGCATGCTCTGATCGGGGATGATGGCGACCAGCCAGTACTTGTCGGTAATGCCGATCCAGCCGCCGGTCGTCTTCTGCTCGATCTTCGACTCGTCCTTGATGTCTTTGTAGTCGACCTCTTTCAGGGTGCCGTCGAACACCCCGACCAAACCCTCGTGAAGGATGTAGAAGCCCTCGGTCTTGGGAGTCCCGAGGCGGGAGGACAGCTGGTAGGGGTGCAGGCGCACCGGCTCGGCGCCGCGGTTTTCGACCGTCTGGGTGACGGTGAACAGGTAGTCGCGGTCGAGCGTGTAGGTCCGCTTGAAGAGGAGGCCGCCGGTTTCGAGCGACAGGGTCACCGGCTCGCCGGGCCGCAGTACCGTGCGGTCGGCTGTCCACACCGCATCACGGTCCGGCACTGCCGCGTTGCCGGCCGGCACCCAACCGACCTCGGTGAAATAGGCGTGCTCGGTGCCCGAGGGGCTGAGGAGCACGATCTCCGGGCTCGCCGGATTGGGTGTCTCGTGGTAGTCGACCAGAGTGAGATCGTCGAGGCGGCCGCCCTTCAGCGAGATCGAGCCGTGCAGGCGCGGCGATTCGATCTGCACCCGCGGGGTCTGAGCCAGAATGCTCCCGCGGTCGGCAGCCTGCGGCGCCTGGACCGCACCTGCCTGGGGCGGCGCCGGAACGGCCACGTTCCCCGGGGCGGCAGGGGCCGGAGTCGCCTCCGTTGTCTGCTGCGGCTGAGGCTGCTGCTGCGGCTGCTTGTTGCCGTACAGCAGGTCGAATCCCAGCATGATCGCGACCGACAGCACGATCGCCAGGATCAGGTTCTTGTTGTCGACCATCTCGTTCGCCTCAAAGCGCCATCAACGAAGCGCCCCGCGCCGTTCGGGCGGGGGGGACTTCTTCAAGATCTGCCACGGAGACGATCCGTCCAGTCTCTCCGGAACCGGATCCTCGCCGCAGTCACCCCAGGGATGGCAGCGCACAATACGGTGCACCGCCAGCAGACTCCCCACCAGCGGACCGAACCGGCGGAGCGCCGTCACGGTATAGGCGGAGCAGGAGGGCTCGAACCGGCACGCGCCGGGCAGGATCGGCGAGATCAGCCACTGGTAGGCGCGCACCAGGAAAATCAGCGGCCAAGCCAGGACGTTCATGTCGCCTGCTCCGCCGCTGTGCGGTACAGCCCCAGCCGCTTGAGGCCGCGCGTCAGGTCCTCGACGAGGGCGGGAAAGGGACGCACCAGCGTTTCCCCGCGGGCGATCACGACCAGATCGAAGCCGGGCACGGCATGGCCGGGCGCGACCTCGGCCACGACGGCGCGCAGCCGACGACGCGCGCGATTGCGCTGCACCGCCCCGCCCACCTTGCGACTTGCCGTGAAACCGATCCGCACCACCTCGACCCCGGTTCGCTCAGCCTCTTCGGGCGAGCGCCGCCGCGCCTGCAAAACCAAACCCGGAGCGACCCACTTATGTCGGGCCGCCGCGACCCGAAGGAACTCGGACCGACGAAGAAGACGTTGCAGACGCGCGGCCATCGCCGAGCTAGGCGGAGAGGCGCTTGCGGCCCTTCGCGCGACGGCTGGCAAGGACTCGGCGACCGCCGACGGTCGCCATCCGGGCACGGAAGCCGTGGCGCCGCTTGCGCACGAGTCTGCTCGGTTGATAGGTTCTTTTCACGATCCTCTCCGACCTCTGACAAGGCCACGCTGTATACGGTTTCGCTTGTCCGGAGTCAACGGCGCCATCGGCCGGGAGGCGCCGTCGCGGTGGCCGTCACGACACCGTCACACAAAGGTGACTGGCAGAGATGTCCGAGCCGGGCATATCCCATAGGGGAGGACAAGGGATAGAGCGAACATTTCGATGATGATGCCGGACGAGTCCTGCTTGGCGGGGCGCAAGCGCTGGAACGCGTGGCGCATCGTGCCGATCGCCGTGATCGTCGGCGGCCTCGCGCTGTTCCTCGGGCTCGGCTTTGACGAATATCTGTCGCTCGCCACCCTGCAACGGAACCGCGATGCCATCGTGGCCTGGACCGAGGCCAACGCTGCGACGGCGGCGGTCGGCTTCATTGCCGTCTATGCGGTTGCCGTGGCGCTCTCGCTTCCCGGAGCGAGCTGGCTGACGGTTTCGGGCGGGTTCCTGTTCGGCACCGCGGCCGGCGCCGTCTACTCGATGATCGGCGCCCTCGGCGGCGCCGTGGCTCTGTTCCTGGCTGCCCGCACCGCCTTCGCCGATCTGTTCCGGCCCAAAGTCGGCTGCGCCATGCACAGGATGGAGCAGGGCCTGCGCGAGCACGCGCTGTCGTACCTGCTGTTTCTCCGCCTGGTCCCGGTGTTCCCGTTCTGGCTCGTCAACCTGGTCCCGGCGCTGCTCGGCATCCCGTTGCGGACATTCGTCGCCGGCACCGCGATCGGGATCATCCCGGGTACGCTGGTGTTCGCCGGGGTTGGCAACGGCCTCGGCGCCGTCCTCAGCCGGGGCGGCGTGCCGGATTACGGCATCGTCTTCGATCCCGCGGTCCTGGCGCCCCTGCTCGGATTGGCGGTTCTCGCGCTGGTCCCCGTCTTCTATAAGAAGCTGAAGTGCCGGAGCGGGGGCAACCGCTAGTCGGAGCGGAGGCGGGCATGGCAGCAGGGATCACGGCCGATATCTGCGTCATCGGCGCCGGATCCGGAGGCCTCACGGTCGCCGCGGGCGCCGCCCAGCTTGGCGCGTCGGTGGTGCTGGTCGAGCGGCGCCTCATGGGTGGCGACTGCCTGAACTATGGCTGCGTCCCCTCGAAAGCCCTGATTGCTGCCTCCCGCGCCGCTGCGGCGGTGCGCGAGGCCGGACGATTCGGCGTGCGGTCGAAGGATCCGGAGATCGACCCCGCCGCGGTCTTCGACCACGTCCGGAGGACGATCGCCGCCATCGCCCCCAACGATTCCGTCGAACGCTTCGAGGGGCTGGGGGTGCGCGTCGTCCGCGACCACGCCCGGTTCACCGGGCCGGACGAGATCGCGGCGGGCGAGTTGCGCGTGCGCGCCAGGCGCTTCGTCATCGCAACCGGATCGGAGCCGGTGATCCCCGACGTCCCCGGTCTCGCCTCGGTGCCGCATCTCACCAATGAAACCGTGTTCTCGCTGGACGCCCTGCCGCGGCGGCTGATCGTTCTGGGCGGCGGGCCGGTCGGCATCGAGCTCGCCCAGGCGTTCCGCCGGCTCGGCTCCGAAGTGGCGGTGATCGACCGCGGCTCGATCCTGCCCCGCGACGACCCCGAGCTGGTGGCAGTGGTGCGCCGCCGCCTCGAGAGCGAGGGGATCGTGCTGTGCGAGCACGCCGAGCTCAGCCTGATCACCGCCGCCGGAGACGGGCTCGCGGCCATCCTCGCCGGCCGCTCGCTGTCGGGGACCCACCTTCTGGTTGCCGCCGGCCGCCGCCCCGTCACCGACGGACTCGATCTCGACAAGGCGGGCGTCGAGTTCGGACCCGCTGGCATCGCGGTCGACGCCCGGCTGCGCACCTCCAACCGCCGCATCTATGCGGTCGGCGACGTCGTCGGCGGGCCGATGTTCACCCATGCGGCCGGCCATCATGCCGCGGTCGTGCTCAAGAATGCCCTGTTCCGGGTCCCGGCGAAGGTCGACGGCGCCGCCCTGCCGCGGGTCACGTACTGCGACCCCGAGCTGGCGCAAGTGGGCCTGAGCGAGCGCGACTGCCGCGACCGAGGGCTCAAGTTCAGGATCCTGCGCTGGGGGTTTGCCGAGAACGACCGCGCCCGCACCGAGGCCGACATCGACGGCCTGACCAAGGCGCTGGTCGCCCCTAACGGCCGTATCCTCGGAGCCGGCATCGTCGGCGCCCATGCCGGCGAAACGCTGCACGGCTGGCTTGTGGCGATGGCCGGCGGCGTGCGCATCGGCCGGCTCGCCCAGATGATCTCCCCCTATCCGACGCGCGGCGAGATCATCAAGCGTGCCGCCGGCAGCTTCTACGCGCCGAAACTGTTCGGCGCGCGCACCCGCAGGCTGGTGCGGTTGCTGATGAAGCTGCCGTGACGGCGTCCCGCGGCGGCCTCAGTAGACCAGCGTCGCCTTGGCGGTGAGGATCTCCTCGGTCAGACGGGCGGCGGCAACCGGGTATGCGCCCTCGATCAGGTCGCTCTCCTCGATTCCGCGCTCGCGGATGCAGGGAACGCAGACTCCCAGCTTGCCGCCGTTCTCGATGAAGCTCTTCATGAGATCTTTCAGCGGAGGCAGGCCGGCCGCGCGGGCGTGCTCGACGATGCCCGCCTTGGCCAGGAAGACCGCCGGCCCCTGGAGGGCGACGAAGGCCTCGACATCCATCGTCAAGGCGGCGTTGGCGAGCACGAACGGCAGCGTCGCCTTCTCCGGGTTGTCGGGACCGTAGGTGCAGATGTAGACGATCTTTTCTGGCGACACGGCGGCTCTCCTTACGTTAGAGACCGCTCATATTATACGCTTCTCATATAGCCGCCAAGCGAAAGACGGCCACTACCCCGCCGTGAGGATCTCCGCCGCGCGCTCCACCTGGTTGGGGAACATATCCGCGGGAACCCGCTCCCGTCCGAGCGCCTTCATGACCGTGAAGCGGGCGCAGGTCTCGAAATTGCCCTGGCAGTATTTCCGTTTCATCTGGTTCGCAAGAGCGGGCATCCCGGCCATGCGGTCGTTGAAGAACGGACATCCGGGAACACACACGCAGTCGGCCATGACGGGGGACCTCCGGGCATTGTTGCGGCAACGGGGATGCTACCGTTGCTGGCGTCCATCCGACCACTACTGCAGACGTATAGCATACTTTGATATGCCGCGACGCTGCGGGCAGCCGCAACGAACGAGAAGGGGTTCGCGGCGACTTCCAGTCCTGGGCCGGGGTGCGGGAGGCGCTGGCGGAAAGGAAGGCCGGTCAGCCCCGCTTCCAGCTTGTCCCTTGAGGTCCGTCCTCGAGCACGATGCCTTGCGCCTTGAGCGAGTCGCGGATGCGGTCGGCCTCCTGGAAATTCTTCGCCTTGCGCGCGGCCTTGCGCTCCTCGATCAGGCGCTCGATGTCGGCATCGGAAGGCCCGCCGCCGGCCGCCTTCTCGGGCGCCCACTTGAACCATGCCTCCGGGTCCTGCTGCAGCAGCCCGAGGACCCCCGCCGCGGCCAGCAGCTCGCCCTTGGCGCGCGCCTTCTCGTCCTGGTCCGCCGCCTTGTTGAGGCGACCGGCGAGTTCGTGCAGGGCGGCGATCGCCGCCGGGGTGTTCAGATCGTCGCACAGCGCATCCATGACCGGACCCGGGATCGCCCGCTGCTCGGCCGCCACCTCCGCGCTGCCGCGCAGCGCCCCGTAGAAACGGTCGAGGGCGTCCTTGGCCTGCTGCAGCCCCTTTGCCGTCCAGTCGATCGGCTGGCGGTAGTGGGTCGACAGCATGGCGAGCCGGATCGCCTCGCCGGGAGCGGTGCCGCGGAGCTGGCGCACGGTGATGAAGTTGCCGAGCGACTTCGACATCTTCTCGCCTTCCACCATCAGATAGCCGTTGTGCATCCAGTAGCGCACGAACGGCGCTCCGTGGGCGCAGGTGCTCTGGGCGATCTCGTTCTCGTGGTGGGGGAAGATCAGGTCCTGGCCGCCGCCGTGGATGTCGAAGGTGACGCCCAGGTATTTGCCGCTCATCGCCGAGCACTCGATGTGCCAGCCGGGGCGGCCGCGGCCCCACGGGCTGTCCCAGCCGGGCTGATCGGCGGTCGAGGGCTTCCACAGCACGAAGTCGGCGGCGTCCTTCTTATAGCCCGCCACCTCGACCCGGGCGCCGGCGATGATGGCGTCGCGGTCGAGGTTGGAAAGCCGACCGTAGTCCGCCATCGCCGGCACGTGGAACAGCACGTGGCCCTCGGATTCGTAGGCGAAGCCCCGGTCGACGAGGCGCCGGATCAGCTCGATCATGTCGGCGATGTGGTCGGTGGCGCGCGGCTCGACGCTCGGCCGCAGGCTGCCCAGGGCGGCCATGTCGTCGCGGAACGCCTTGGCGGTGCGCTCGGTGATGACGCGGATCGGCTCGCCCGAGGTCTCGGACGCCTTGATGATCTTGTCGTCGACGTCGGTGATGTTGCGAACGTAGACGACTTCCGGATAGAGGGTCCGGAGCAGCCGGAACAGGACGTCGAACACGATTACCGGGCGGGCGTTGCCGATGTGGGCGAAGTCGTAGACCGTGGGTCCGCACACGTACATCCCGACCCGGGCCGGGTTGAGGGGCCGGAACGGCTCCTTGGCGTGGGACATCGTGTTGTAGATTTGCAGGGTCACGGTCACCCTCCTCGCATCGTCGTGCTCTCAAGCCGTGTCGTTATAGCGGAAGCGACACCGGATTTGGTAGTGGCGTCCTTGCCGGCCAGCCGGTAAAAGTCCTGCCACGCAGCGTCCGTCCGCGAGTCCCCTCATGCAGCCCACGACCCTAGAACTGTTGTCCGCCATCCCGCCCAGCGCGGCGCAGTGTCTGTCATTGCTGGGGCTGCTGGTGGTGGCCGGAGGGTTTGCCCTGATCGGCGCCGCCCTGGGCGGCAGGGATCGGCTGCCAGAGGCGGATCTCCTGGTCGGCTGGGCGGTCGTCTCGGCGCTGCTCACGGTGGGCGGTCGGATCCTGCCGGTGCCGCTCGCCGCGCTCGCGGCGGTCGCGGCGCTGCTCGCGGTCGCCGCCGGAATCGTGCTGTGGCGGCGGCGCGAGATTCCGCTCGGCCGGGGCGGCGCATGGACCCTGGCCTGGCTGGTCCCGCTGCTTGCGGTAACGGCTTCGATGCAGCCGTCGCAATGGGACGAGTTCTCGCAGTGGCTGCCCAATGCCCGCTACCTGGTGGAGTTCGAGGCTTTTCCGGCAACCTACGAGCCGCTGAGCGACAGCGTCTTCCCTGCCTACCCGCATGCCGTTCCGCTGGTGCCGTATCTGGTCAGCCGGCTGACAGGCGGCTTCGCCGAGAACGTGGTGGGCTGGTTCAACGTGATGCTGCTGGCCTGCGCCGGCCGGCTGACGGTGCGGCTGTTCCGCGATGACGACGAAGGCGGGCCGGCGGCGGCGGCCTGGGGGCTGCTGGCCGTGACCGCGCTTTCGCCCACCTTCGTTCCCAAGCTGGTCCTGACCGCCTACGCCGACGTCGCCACGGCGGTGGCGTTCGGCTTTTCCGCGGTCCTGGGCTTGCGGCTGACGGGGGCCGGAAAGGGCCGCATGCTTCAGTTCGCGGCCGTGTTCGCCCTGCTGCCGATGACCAAGCAGGGCAATTTCGCCCTGATGGCCCTGCTTCTGGTGGCGCTGGCGTTCGAGGCCGCAAGCCGCGGCGCGCCGTTGGCACGCTGGCTGGCGCGCATCGGGGCCCTCCTGCTGCCGGCGGTGCTGGTGACGCTGGCCTGGCGGTTGGGGGTCGAGGCGGGGGTCGGCGAGATGAGGATCCGGCCGCCGGATGCGTGGAGCTGGGACGTCCTGCCGGAGATGCTGGGGAGCATGGCGTCGGTCGTCCGCTCCAAGGGCGGGTATTTCGGCCTCGGGTTGCTGCTGACGATCGCCGCCGGGCGCGATCTTTTCCGGTCGCGCTCTTCGGAACGCCCGACGGTCGCGGTGTTTGCGATCGCCTTCGTGGGCTACAATGCCTTCCTCTTCTTCGTCTATCTGGCCATCCTGGGCGGGCCGGAGAGCGCGACCGCCGCTTCCTTCTGGCGCTACAACACCCATCTTGGCATCCTGCAGCTCTTCGCCGCCGCAGCGCTGGCCGGCGCGCTCTGGCGCAGCCGCCCTCCCGGGCCGCGCGTCGGCAGGGCCCTGGCGGCGTTCGCCTGCGTCGCCGTCGTGGCGGTCCCCTTCCTCACCATCAAGTTCCTGCGCTTCGACCGCCAGCCGGTGAAGGTCCACGTGCGGCAGGTCATCGCCGAAATGGCGCCCCTGATCGTGCCCGCCGGCGCGCCCATGGTGGTGGTCGATCCGCGGGGCTCCGGGTTCTATGCGAACTACCTTGATTATCATCTGGGGTTCGGGCGCCAAGTGGTGGATTCGATCAACGCCTTTACGCCGCTCACCCCGGGCCAGCTTGCCGCAGCGCTCGACCCCGGACATGCCTTCTACATGTGGGTCCACACCCAGACGCCGCAGACCGCCGCGATCATCGGCCTCGATCTGCCGGGCACATCCTCTCACCTGCTCGCATCCGAGGGCGGCCGCTGGCGTCTCGTCAAGTCGTGGCCGTTCCCCGGCTACACCGACCCGGCAGCGGTAAAGGACTGACATGCTTGACAAAGCCCACGCCGCGGGGCAGGCAGAGGTGGCGGCAGCCAGCAGCGGACGCTCGTGCATGAAGATCGCCGTCCTGATCCCCTGCTACAACGAGGAAGCGTCCATCGCCCAGGTGGTTCGCGATTTCAGCGCCGCCCTGCCGAAGGCGACCATCTACGTCTACGACAACAACTCGCAGGACGGCACCGCCAAAGCGGCGCGCGCCGCCGGCGCGACCGTTCGCCGCGAGCCCCTGCAGGGCAAGGGTCACGTGGTGCGGCGGATGTTCTCGGACATCGAGGCGGACGTCTACGTGATGGTCGACGGCGATGCCACCTACCATGCCCCCAGCGCGCCGGCGATGGTTGACAAGCTGGTCGAGGACAACCTCGACATGGTGGTCGGCACCCGGCTGCAGACCGGCGAGGGGGGAGCCTTTCGCAGCGGCCACTATCTCGGCAACCGCATCCTCACCGGGTTCGTCGCCTGGCTGTTCGGCAACCGCTTCCGCGACATGCTGTCGGGCTACCGGGTCTTCTCGCGCCGCTTCGTGAAGTCTTTCCCGGCGCTGTCGGTCGGCTTCGAGACCGAGACCGAGCTTGCGGTCCACGCCCTCGGTCTGGCGATGCCGGTGGCGGAGGTGGAGACACCGTACTTTTCGCGGCCCGAGGGTTCGAGCTCGAAGCTGCGGACCTACCGCGACGGATGGCGGATCCTGGTCACCATCCTCGAGCTGCTGAAGCGGGAACGGCCGCTGTTCTTCTTCGGTTGGCTGTTCGCCGGCCTCGGCGCGCTGTCGCTCGCCCTTGGCGCCCCGGTCGTCGTGACGTTCCTGGAAACGGGGCTGGTGCCCCGCTTTCCCACCGCGATCCTGGCGACCGGCGTGATGATCCTCGCCTTCCTCAGCCTGACGGCCGGCTTCATCCTCGACACCGTCACCCATGGCCGGCGCGAGAACAAACGCCTTCACTACCTGACCCTCGGCTCCTGCCGGCCTCAGGACCGCTGAGGATCTGCCTCGAAATCGAAGGTCGGCTGCACGGGCGGAACGCGGGGGTCGAGCCCGGCGGCGACCGGGGTCGTGCTGGGAACCGGCTGGAAGGCGCCCTGCTCCTCATTCGGAACAGCGGCGCGAACCGTCATCCGCCAGCGTCCGAAGGCGGCCGTGAGGACACCGACGGCGCTGCAGAACAGGAACAGCCCCTCGGGCCCGAACCCGGCCATCACGGCCGCCGCACCGGTCGGGCCCGCCATTGCCCCGACGCCGTAGGCGACCAGCAGGCCGCCCGACATCGGTACCAGGTCGGACGGCGCGATGAAGTCGTTGGCGTGCGAGACGCTGAGCGGATAGAGGGTGAAGGTGACCCCTCCCAGCAGTGGCGCCAGTGCCATCAGCCATGGCCGACCGAGGCCGCCCAGGACGGCAGCCGCCAGCCCGACCACGGCGATGGCGAAACACAGCCAGCACAGCACGGCGCGGCGGTCGAAACGGTCGGAAAGCCGGCCGATCGGCCACTGCAGGGCAAGCCCGCCCACGATCACCATGCCCATGAACGCGGTGGTGCCGCCGAGATCGAGGCCGACCTGCCTGGCGAAGTATGGTCCAAGTCCGTAGATCGCGCCCAGCAGCAGGCCGGAGGAGAATGCGCCGGCGATGCCGAGCGGCGAGATGGCGTACAACCTCCGGAACCCGAATCGCACCAGCGCCGGCGGGTCGGGTGCCGCCACCCGCATCAGCGCCACCGGCACCACGGCCAGCGAGATCAGGATCGAGGCAATCGCATAGGCGAGATAGCCGCCGCTCGCGTCCGGCAGGTTGAGCACGACCTGCCCGGCTCCCTGCGCCAGGTAGACGACGATCTGGTAGACGGCGAAGACGGTGCCGCGGACGGCGTTGTCGCTCCGTTCGTTGAGCCAGCTCTCGGTGCACATGAAGAGCCCGGCCAGGCAATAGCCTTCAAGCAGGCGCAGCGCCGCCCACGGCGCCGCCCCCATGAGGAAGGGGTGGGCGAGGGTGGCTGCCGCCAGGGTGGCGGCGAGGGCGGCGAAGGCGCGGATGTGGCCGACCCTGGCGATCGTCCTCTGGCCGGCGAACGTGCCGAGCACGATGCCGAGGAAGTAGGCCGACATCACCAGGCCGGCCAGCCACGCGGAATAGCCATGAACCGCCATCTGCAGGCCCAGCATGGTGCCAAGCGCGCCGGTTCCGGCCAGGACCAGCGCCACTCCGGCGAGCAGGGCGGACAACTGGAGGGCTGCCTGTCGCATCCGCCGACCATAGCACGGTCCCGGCGGGGCCCGCACGGCGCCAATCGGGCCGCTGCCGTGCCGTACGATTGGCGGTTGACATGCTGCAATATTCGGAAGTGTTATTGGGCCGGATTCGTCGGGAAGTTTCGAAAGAGGGGATTTCCATGAAAAGATGGTTCGCCGCGGTTGCGGCCGCCACCGTTGCAGCCGCCATGGCGCAGCCCGCTTCCGCCGAGAAGACGCTGCGCTACACCCTCCAGCTGCCGATCCAGCATCCGATCGGGGAGAACGTCACCCTTTTCAAGCAGGAGGTGGAGCGGGGCACCGGGGGCTCCGTGAAGGTGGAGATCTATCCTGCGTCGCAGCTCTACAAGGACAGCGAGGTGCCGCAGGCGGTTGCCTCGGGTGCCATCGAGATGGGCACCGCGTCGCTGGCCCAGTTCGCCGGCACGATTCCTGCGGTGGACGTCTTCTACGTGCCGTTCATGTTCCCGACCGTCGATTCGGTGAACAAGGCCACCGCGCCGGGCAGCCCGGTCCGCGCCCCCCTCGATGCGGCGATCGCCAAGACCGGGGCCGAGGTGCTGTGGTGGCAGGCGTACGGCGGGGCCGTGTTCCTGTCCAAGAAGACGCCGATCCTGCTGCCGTCCGACCTCAAGGACAAGAAGGTCCGAATCTTCGCCAAGACGTTGGGCGAGCTGGTCACGCTGGCGGGCGGCGCCCCGGTCTCGGTGTCCGGCTCCGAGCAGTTCCTTGCGTACCAGCGCGGCACTGTCGACGTTGGCATGTCGGGCATCACCGCTGTCCAGGACCGCAAGATGTATCAGGTCATGGACCAGATCACGATGACCAACCTGGTCGATGTCGAATTCGTGGTCCTGATCAACCCCAAGGCCTTCCAGTCGCTGAGCGAGAGCGAGCGGCAGGTCGTCACCGCAGCCGCCCGCAAGGTGGAGAAGGACCTGCGGACCAAGTTCACCGACCTCGAGGCCAAGGCGGCCGAGTTCGTCAAGACCAAGGTCAACGTGGTCGAGTTGAATGGGCAGCAGGTTGATGCCTGGCGCAAGCTGGCCGAGCCGATCGTCGACAAGTTCGTCGCCGGTGCCGGCGATCTCGGCAAGCAAGTCGTGGATGCGGCCCGGAACCTGAAGTAGATCTGCTTTTTCTCTCAAGAGGCGGCGGGCGAGCCCGCCGCCCCTCGTTTTTCCGGGTCAGCGATGCTTGCCTTTGTCGATCGTCTCAGTGAATGGTGCGGCCGCCTGGCGGGCTGGCTGTTCGTCGTCATCGGCGGCATGCTGGTCTACGAGGTGACCGCCCGCTACGTCTTCATGTCGCCGACGATCTGGGCTGAGGAGATGTCCCGCTTCACCCAGGTCTGGGCCACCTGCCTGGCTGCGGCATGGGTGCTCCGCCACCGCCATCTGATCGCGATCGAGGTGGGGCTGCGACGCATGCCCCCGGCCATGCGTCGCGTGGTCGAGATCGCGACCATGCTGCTGATTGTCGCCTTCAGCGCGGTGGCGGTCGTCAAGGGGGTGCCGATCGTCATCGATTCGATCGCCCAGGGCCGCAGGAGCGCCACCATGCTGGAGGTGCCGCTCTGGCTGTCGGAGATCGCGGTGCCGATCGGATTCGGTTTCCTGCTGCTGCAGGCGCTGGCCGAGGCGGTCCGGCTGATGGCGGGCGGAACCAAACCCGGCGGGGTCGGGCGATGACGACGGCGGTGATCCTGGCCGGCTTGCTCGGGCTGTTGTTCCTCGGGGTTCCGGTGGCATTCGCGCTGGGCGGACTGGGGCTCGCCCTGCTGGTCGTCAAGGACCTCTCCACGATCATGGTGCCGCAAGGCATCTACAGCTCGTTCGACAGCTTCGTGCTGCTATCGGTGCCGATGTTCCTGCTGATGTCGAACGTGCTTCTGAAAGGCGGGGTCGGCCGCGACCTGTTCGCTGCGGTCCAGAGCTGGGTCGGCCACTGGCCGGGCGGGCTGGGGATCGCCACCGTCATCAGCTGCGCGATCTTTGCCGCCATCTCCGGCTCGTCGGTCGCCTGCGCCGCCACCATCGCGGTGGTCGCGATTCCGGAAATGGTCGAGCGCGGCTACAGTCGGCCTTTCGTGCTGGGCCTGCTTGCCGCCGGCGGAACCCTGGGGATCCTGATCCCGCCGTCGATCCCGATGATCATCTACGGCGTCATCACCGATTCGTCGATCGTCGACTTGTTTCTCGCCGGCATCGGGCCGGGGCTCCTCCTGGCCGGGATGTTCATTGGCTTCAGCATGCTGTACGCCCGGTTCGGCAAGGGGTACCAGCCGTCGCCCAAGGCGACCTGGGAGGAACGCCTGGTCCAGACGGTCCGTGCACTGCCGACGGCGGGCCTCGCGGTCGTCATCATCGGCGGCATCTACGCTGGAGTGTTCACCCCGACCGAATCGGCGGCCGCCGGGTTCGCCGTCGCGCTCGCGATCGTGCTGGCCAAGCGATCGCTCTCGTGGGCCAAGTTCAAGGAGGCGGTGCTGGAATCGATGGCCACGACGGTGACGATCTTTCTGATCGTCGCCGGCGCCAGCGTCTTCGGGCGCGCCATCACCCTCTACCAGATCCCGCAGGAGATCTCGACCATCATCAGTTCGGGAATCGGCGAGCCGGGTCTTTTCGTCATTGCCGTCGGCGTCGTGCTCCTGATCATGGGCTGCTTCCTCGAATCGATGTCGATGCTGCTGATCATGATGCCGGTGCTGTTCCCGTCGCTGGCAGGGCTGGGGATCGACCCCGTGTGGTTCGGCATCTTCTTCACGATCATGATCGAGCTGGCCCTGATCACGCCGCCGGTCGGTCTCAATCTGTTCGTCATCCAATCGATCGCCAAGGCTAACCTCAGCGAAGTGGTGACGGGGGTGTGGCCATTCATCGTGATGATGTTCGTTCTCGTCCTGGCCATCTACTGGGTACCCGACCTGGCGCTCTACATTCCGTTCAAGATGTGAGGACTTGTTCATGGCCGTTTCCGCCGCGGACCGCTTGCGCACGCTGCTGCAGGGTCCCGAGATCATCATCATGCCGTGCTGCTACGACGCGCTGTCGGCCCGGCTCATCGAGCGCGCCGGGTTCGCGCTCACCTTCATGAGCGGGTTCGCGGTCTCGGCGGCCCGCCTCGCCATGCCCGACACCGGCCTGATCTCGTTCGGCGAGATGCTGGACCAGGGGCGCAACATCTGCGCCGCGGTGGGGATCCCGGTGATCGGCGACGGCGACACCGGCTACGGCAACGCGGTCAATGCCAAGCGCACGGTCGGCGCCTACGCCGCCGCGGGGTTTGCCGGGATCATGATCGAAGACCAGGTTTCGCCGAAGCGCTGCGGCCACGTCCGCGGCAAGCAGGTGGTCGGTTTCGACGAGGCGTGTGCCCGCGTTCAGGCGGCGGTGGACGCCCGCGACGAAGGCGCCGACATCCTCGTCATGGCGCGCACCGACGCCCGCGGGACCGACGGCCTCGATGAGGGCTTGCGCCGCATCCGCGCGTTCGCCGAGATCGGCGCCGACATGCTCTTCCTCGAAGCGCCGCGCAGCGAGGCCGAGATGCGCGCCTTCTGCGACGCCGCGCCGCAGCCGAAGATGGCCAACATGGTCGAGCACGGCGATACCCCGATCCTGCCGCCGGCCCGGTTGCAGGCGATGGGATTCAAGCTGGCCGCCTATCCGCTGACCCTTCTGCTCGCCTGCCTGCCGGCGATCGAGGGGGCGCTGGCCGCGCTGAAGGAAGGCCGCGCGCCGGGCGGGCTGGCGAGCTTCGAGCACCTCAAAGAGGTGGTCGGCTTCCCGGCGTACGAGCGGGAGTCAACGCGGTATGGCCGATAACGCCCCGCATCCGAAGGGCGGCGAACCGGGCGCGTGATCAGCCGAACAACTTGTCGATATCGGCCTGGGACACCGTTGCGCCGCCATCGCCGGGGCTGTCGAACAACTTGTCGATGTCAGCCTGGCTGTTGCCGGCAGGCTCCGCCGGCGCGGGCTTGGCGGGCTCCGCCGCCGGAGCCGGCTTGGCCTCCGCCGGCGCGGGCTTGGCTGGTTCCGCCGCCCGCTTGGCCGGGGTTTCTGCCACCGGAGCGGGGGGCTTCGCTGCGGCCGGCTTCGCCGGCGCCTTGACGGTCGCGGGCTTGGCGGTCGCGCTTGTGGCCGGTGCGTCCGGCGGCTTGGGCTGGGGGTCGGGTTTGGCGGATGCCTGCTTCGCCGCCGCTCCTTTCTGGAAGAGCTGGTCGATGTCGCCCTGGCTGACGCCCTCGCCTTCGAGCTGCGGTCCGTCGAGGACGACCCCGTCCCGCACCCTCGGCTCCTCGACCGGCGCGGGAACCTCGGCCATGCCCTCGGGTCCGCCGACCAGCTTGACGATGTCGTCGAGCGTA
The DNA here is from genome assembly GCA_018432935.1 of Rhodospirillales bacterium. Taxonomy (GTDB): domain Bacteria; phylum Pseudomonadota; class Alphaproteobacteria; order Rhodospirillales; family Shumkoniaceae; genus JAHDSF01. Next base: position 302,696 of record JAHDSF010000022.1, read on the forward strand.
TGCTCGATCTTCGTCATCGTGCGGCCGATCTTCGAGATCCGCTGCCCCGTCAGGTCCTGGAAAGCGCAGGCCTCGAAGATGCCGTTGCAGGCGTCGTTGATCTTGGCGAACCGCTCCTGCGCTTCCGAGAAGCGGATTGCCGAGCTCAGCGGCACCACCTCGGAGAGGATCGACTCGGTCGAGGACATGATCGTCTCCGAAGCATCCTCGGTCGACTTGACGATGGCCTTCAGCTGCTCGGCCACGGTCCCGAAGGGATCGATCTGCGATCTGGGATGCTTAACGGATGCGATTTGCTGTTTGATCTGCTGGACGAATTCGAAGAGGCGGTAGACCTCCTGCTTGAGCCGTTCGTAGCGCTCGTCGCTGTTCACGCCTGCCATTCCCTCTTCGAAGACTGCCCGTGATGATATCGCGCGCCGGAAGGCCGGCAAAGCGCCTTATGGTGCGGAACGGGGCCGATTGCGGCGGCGGGCATCCTTACCCTAATATGCAGAACGATTGAAGGAGCGGATTCCGTTGGAGGGGCTGGCTTTCCTGCAGCCGGGCCAGGAGGCCCCCGCGGGCCAGGTGACGGCCCGTCTCGAGGACGATAAGGTCTTCTGCGCGGCGTGCGGCGGACTCGTCACCTACGGACGGTGGCGAATCGTCATCAACGGCGGCCACGAGCACACGGTTTTCAATCCGGCCGGCGTCGTATTCACGGTTGCCTGCTACCGTGAGGCGGTCGGGGCCGCCGATTTCGGAGACGCCTCGGAAGTCTTCACCTGGTTCAAGGGATATGCGTGGCGGGTTTCGGTGTGCGCCGGCTGCGGCGTCCATCTCGGCTGGCGCTACGAAGCCGAGGCCCTGCCGCCGGTCTTCTTCGGCCTGATCAAGGATCGCCTGAGGTTCGGCCCCCCTCCGGCGGAGAAAGGCTGAGCTCGTCACCGGAGCAGCGGGCGGGGTGCGGTGCGCCCGCCCCCGCCGTCTGGCTCAGCTCTCCGATTGTGGCGCCGTGCGGCGCTCGCCCATGAACTGCTCGAACTCGGCCTTGTCCTTGGCGTGGCGCAGGCGTTCCAGAAAGTCCTTGAACTCCTTCTGCTCCTCCTCCAGGCGGCGGAGCGTCTCCGCCCGGTACTCGTCGAAGGCGCGATTGCCGCTCGAGGCGGGCTCCGCGTGCGCGCCCCACGACCCGCGCATCCGCTCCATCCGCTCATGCCAACGCCGATGATGACTCCAGCACCCCATCCGTCCACTCCATATCAGGTAAGCCAGGACCGCCAAGCCGAGCGGCCAGAACACGATGAAACTGAGGACCATCAGGCCGATCCAGGCCGGCCTGCCGATGTCGTCCAATCTTGCCGCGATGCCCATGCGTTGCCCCATGTCAATGTAAGTAACATTAACATGGCCGGATCGGCCCGGCCTGTCAAGCGCGCCCGAGAAGGAATCAGATGCCGAGACCGCGCAGATAGACGAGAACGCCGGCTTCCAGCAGCTCTTCTGGTTCCATCGGCAGCGGACGCCGGCCGGCGTCGCCGCGCCCGAACAGCGAGGCGATGCCGTGCGACAGTGCCCAGACGTGGAGGGCCATCATCATCGCCGGCGGCCTCTTGTCGGGCGGCATGCGGGCGCACAGCGCTTCCGCCGCCCGGCGCAGCACGGCGAAGGCGGCGTCTGCCGCCTCGAGCAGAGCCGGGTCGGCGTCGAGCGGCACCCCGGCCTCGAACATTGCCGAGTAGTAGGCGGGCTCGTCGCGGGCAAACGCCAGATAGGCGCGTCCGACGCTCTCGAACGCGCGGAAAGGCTCGGGCCGCCCCTCGTCCCAGGCCTGTTCGAGCTGAGCGGTGAACAGGGTGAAGCCGCGGCGGGCGACGTCGGCCAGCAGGTCGTCGCGGTCGCGGAAGTGGCGGTACGGGGCGGCCGCGCTGACCCCGGCCCAGCGCGCCGCATCTGCGAACGTGAAACCGGCCGGCCCCTTCTCGGCGATCAGGTCGAGTGCGGCGCGGACCAAGGTCTCGCGCAGATTGCCGTGATGATAGCTGCGCCGCCCGCCGTCCGATCTGTCCCGTGACCATCCCATCAAGAGCGCTCCGAAGGTCCGCCGCCCACTTTAGCCTCGATGCCGGCTGCGTTGCCAGGACCGAAGCTGGGCTGTCCCTCCGCTCAGATGATCGTGCGCTCGCGCATCAGGGCGACGACGCGGTCGGCCAGGACATCCGCATCCGCTTCCGCGCCGGGCAGCGTGATCTCCGGCGCCTGCGGCCGCTCGTACGGGCTGTCGACGCCGGTGAAGTGGACCAGCTCGCCGCGCCGCGCCTTCGCGTACAGCCCCTTCGGATCGCGCGCCTCGCAGACCTCGAGCGGGGTGTCGACGAACACCTCAAGGAAGGGATCGGGGGCGACGCTCTCGCGCGCCGCCACCCGCTCGGCCCGGTAGGGCGAGATGAACGAGACCAGCACGATCAGCCCGGCATCGGCCATCAGCCGCGCCATCTCGGTGACGCGGCGAATGTTTTCGGCGCGATCGGCCTCGGTGAACCCGAGGTCGCGGTTGAGGCCGTGGCGGACGTTGTCGCCGTCGAGCGTATAGGTGTGCCGGCCCATCGCGTGCAGCTTGCGCTCGACGATGTTGGCGATGGTCGACTTGCCCGAGCCCGAAAGGCCGGTGAACCACAGCACGCAGGCCTTCTGTCCCTTGGCCGCGGCGCGGGCGGCCTTGTCGACGTCCAGGCTCTGCCAATGGATGTTGGTGGCGCGGCGCAGAGCGAAGTCGATCATGCCGGCGCCGACGGTGGCGTTGCTGAACCGGTCGACCAGGATGAAGCGCCCGGTGTCGCGGTTGTCGGCGTAAGGGTCGAAGGCGAGCGGCCGGTCGACCGACAGATTGGCGACGCCGACCTCGTTCAGCCCGAGGGTTCGCGCCGCCGTGTGCTCCATGGTGTTGACGTTGATGGCGTGCTTCAGCAGCGTCACCTGGGCGTTGGCAGTGGCGGTGCCGATTTTCAGCAGGTAGGTGCGATGGGGGACCAGGGCCTCGTCCGCCATCCACACGAGGTGGGCCTCGAACTGGTCGGCATCGGTCGGGCGCATCTTGGGGTCGGCCAGCATATCGCCGCGGCGGATGTCGATCTCGTCCTCGAGCGCGAGCGTCACCGCCTGGCCGGATACCGCCTCCTCGAGATCGCCGTCGAAAGTGGCGATCCGGGAAACGCGCGAGATACGGCCGGAGTGGGCGACCGCCACCGGGTCGCCCCGCCGCACGGCGCCCGACGCGATCGTCCCGGAGAAGCCCCGGAAGGTGTGGTCGGGGCGGTTGACCCATTGCACCGGCATGCGGAACGGGCGGCCGCGCGCCAGGTCGGCAACCTGCACCGTCTCCAGCCACTGCAGAAGGGTGGGGCCGTCGTACCACGGCATCGTCGCCGAGGGCGCCATCACGTTGTCGCCCTTGAGCGCCGAAACCGGGACGCATGCCACCTCGGCGAAGCCGAGTCGGTCGGCGAGCTCCCGGTAGGCGGCGCCGATCGCCTCGAAGGTGGCCTGCTCGTAACCGACCAGGTCCATCTTGTTGACCGCCAGCAGGACGTGGCGAATGCCGAGCAGCGAGACGATGAAGCTGTGGCGGCGGGTCTGGGTCAGGATGCCTTTGCGGGCGTCGACCAGGATCACCGCCGTATCGGCGGTCGAGGCGCCGGTCGCCATGTTGCGCGTGTACTGCTCGTGGCCGGGGGTATCGGCGACGATGAAACGGCGGCGATCGGTGGCGAAGAAGCGGTAGGCGACGTCGATGGTGATGCCCTGCTCGCGCTCCGCCTGCAGGCCGTCCAGCAGCAGCGCGTAGTCGATCGCGCCTCCCTGGGTGCCGACTTTCCTGCTGTCGATCTCGAGGGTGGTGAGCTGGTCCTCGAAGATCAGCTTGCAGTCCCACAAGAGGCGCCCGATCAGCGTGCTCTTGCCGTCGTCGACGCTGCCGCAGGTGATGAAGCGCAGCAGGTCCTTGCGTTCCTGGGTCTCGAGGAAGGCGGCAATGCCGGCCGCGTCGATGTCCGCTTCGCGCAGCATCAGAAATAGCCCTCCTGCTTCTTGCGTTCCATCGAGCCGGTGCCGTCGTGGTCGATCACCCGGCCCTGGCGTTCCGAGGTGCGGGCGAGGAACATCTCGCGGACGATCTCGGGCAGCGTCGCCGCCGTCGACTCGACGGCGCCGGTCAGCGGGTAGCATCCGAGGGTGCGGAACCGGACCATGCGCATCCGCGGCTTCTCGCCCGGCTGCAGCGGCATGCGATCGTCGTCGACCATGATCAGCGCGCCGTCGCGCTCGACCACCGGGCGCATCGCCGCGAAGTACAGCGGCACGATCGGGATGTCCTCGCGCAGGATGTATTGCCAGATGTCGAGCTCGGTCCAGTTCGAGAGCGGGAAGGCCCGAATGCTTTCGCCCTTGCGGACGCGGCCGTTGTACAGGTTCCACAGCTCGGGCCGCTGGTTGCGCGGGTCCCAGCGGTGCGCCTCGGTGCGGAACGAGAACACCCGCTCCTTGGCGCGCGAGGCCTCCTCGTCGCGCCGGGCGCCGCCGAACGCCGCGTCGAAACCGTACTCGGTGAGCGCCTGCTTAAGCGCCTCGGTCTTCATGATGTCGGTGTACAGCGCCGAGCCGTGAGTGAACGGGGTGACTCCCTGCCGCACCCCTTCCTGGTTGGTGTGGACCAGCAGCTCGAACCCGACCTCCTTCGCCATCCGCTGCCGGAAGGCGATCATCTCGCGGAACTTCCACGTGGTGTCGACGTGCAATAGCGGGAACGGGATGCGGCCGGGGAAGAACGCTTTGCGCGCCAGGTGCAGCATCACCGAGGAGTCCTTGCCGATCGAGTACAGCATCACCGGCTTGCTGAACTCCGCCGCCACCTCGCGAATGATGTGGATGCTTTCCGCTTCGAGGCGCTGGAGATGGGTCAGGACCGACGACATGAGACTCCTTCCGTGACGGCGTTCCGCCGGAGATCGGTTGTGTTGTGCTGGCTGGCGATACTGCGAATGGCGCCGTTCATCAAGCGCTATTGCGGGCGCGTTCGGGGGGTCACATCCGCCGAAAGAACCAGGACACCGATACGGAGGGGGCATCGACCGCGACGTCGACCACGAGCTGGCTGGTCGGCACGAGCGCGTAGAAGCGGGCCGCGTAGACGCTCTCCGCCACGCGGAGGGAGCCGTTGTCGACGCCGAAGCACCAGCGCTCCTCTCCGCTCAGCAGCACGGCGCCGCGCTCGCCCCTCTCCTCGACGCGGACGTCCGGGTGAAGATGGAAATGAAGATGGGCGTCACGGGGCGATCGGGCGGCGAGATCGAAGGTGTCGGTGCCGTGAAGCGCGCCGTCGCCGGCGACTTCCAGCCGCCGCGTATGGGAGACGCCGAGATGGCGGTAGCCGTCGTGGCTCCCTTCGGCGAAGGTGCGGCCATCCTTCTCCCCGGTCTGCAGGTTCACCCGGCGCGGCCGCCGCCCCAGCCGGAAGGTTCCGTACACCTCGGCGCTGTCCCTGCCGTCGACGTCGGCGGTGGAGTGGGCGGGCGTGCCGCGCAGCAGGTTGCGGCGCGCATCCTGATAGGCATAGGTGCCGCAGTTGACGACGATGCGGCGCTCGGCGGACGACATCTCGAAGGCCAGGGTGTCGGCGTGGGCGTGGGCCGGAAGGTCGTCGGGACAGCAGGGCCCGGCGTCGAAGACAACGATGGTGTCCCGCGAAGCCAGCCGGGCGTAGCCGGCGTCCGGGAGGACCCGCGGCGGCGACGGCCAGTCGCCGAGCTGCCGCGCTGCCGCCGCGAGGGCGTGCGGATCGCCGATCTCGCCGTCGTTGAACAGCGGCAACAGCCCGTCGCCCATGCGGAAGAAGGCGAGCGCCCGTCCCATGCGGGCGATCGTCTCGTCGAGCCAGGCGGGCGACGCTTCGGCGAGCAGGGCCCGAATATCCAGCAGGTCGCCCAGGACCTGCAGGTGGTAGGCGGGCGAGCGCTCGTAGTGGGCGCCGTCAGGGAGGACCTGACGCGCCGCTTCGGCTTCGAGGGCGGCCAGGGCGCGCCTTCCGTCGTCGGTGTGGCCGCGCCGCAGGCAGCCCGCCGCGACCAGGGCCTTGAGGTTCTTGATCACGTGGTTGCCGCCGACGTCGCGCTCGAGGACGCGCGGCAGGTGGGCGGCGTGGCGGTCGATCGCTCTCGCGTACTCCCGCTTCGCCGTGTCGTCGCGAGTCTCCGTCAGCCATTCGGCATGGCGCAGCCACGCGTGCAGGCGAAGCGACACGGGGTAGGGGTGCCATGCCGGGCCGCCGATGCGGCGGTGCCGGGCGATCCAGTCGGCCACCGCCGCGCGTCCCAGGGCCAGAGCCTGCGGTGTGCCGAGGGCGGCGAGGTCGTCGAGCCAGTCGAAGTAATGGAGCGAGAAGCGCCACAGCAGCGGCATGTCCGCCGCGTCCCAGTCGAATGGCCGCGCGAACGGCCGCTCCAGCCCGACCAGCCGGATCGTCCCGGCGACGATCCGGGCACCGTGCTCGGCATCGCCCGGGCACCATCCGGGCGCCGGTTGGCGCGGCAGGCACGGCGCCCGTCGCGGGCGGTAGAGCGGGGATGCGAACCACGGCGTCCTCGCGCGCCGCCAAAGCCGGTGGGCCATCTGCTCCGGACGGAGGAAGCGCAGGGTACGCAGGGTCGGCCAGATCAGCACGGCATGGGGTCCAGGAAAGAAAGCCGAACCCGACCTTGATGCGGCCGCCAGGGGGGTCTCGTCAATCCCGCGCGATGACGACTGTCGCGGCCGCAGCCGGAGGGCTTGGCCGAAGCCATGCGACAGGTTACGTTGCCCCGACAACATGCGAGTCCCTGGTCCGGCTATTCTCCGTGAAGCTCTCGATCGCAAACCTGCTGGCCGCCGCTGCCTGGATCATCCTGCCGCTGGGCTACGTCGCTCCCAAGGGCGAGGCGGCCCTGCTCACGGTGCTGGCCGTGGCAGCGCTGGGGCTCCTGTGGCGGCAGGGGCGGTTCCGTTGGCATCGCGGGTCGGCGCTCTGCTGGTCCGCGGCGGCAATCGGGACGGTGGTCCTCGCCTCTCCGCTGTGGTCGGTGGCTCCCTACCGCTCTCTGGCGGCGGCGGGCCTTTTCCTAGGGACGGGACTGGCCGCCGCCGTGCTGGTCCGCGCCGCCTCCTCTCTGAACGATGCCGAGGCGCGATGGCTGGAGCGGATGGTGCTGGTTGCCGTCAGCGCGTCCATTCTGCTGCTCGGCGCCGAATACGTTTCGGGCGGCCCTCTGACGTCACTGGTCGCCCGATTCAAAGGGGTGAGGCTCGATCCCTCCGACAACGTGCTGGCAGGGCTGGCCAACGGCGCATCGGTGGCCGCGCTGCTGGCCTGGCCGTTGCTGGCGGCCTGGAGAAGACGAGCCGGCGCGTCCGCCGCCGTGTTGGCCTTCGCCGCGGTGATGGGCATTCTCTGGTTCGGCACGGCGGATACCACGCCGCTGGCCTTCGCCACGGGAGGATTGGTGGCGGCGACCGTTCTCGCCGCGCCGCGGATCGCCCGCGGGGCGGCCTTGGTCGCCGTGACCGTGATGATGCTCGGCATGCCTCTGCTGCCCGGGGCCCTTCCCGACCCTCAGGTCGACGATCCTCTGATGTCGCAGTTGTCCAACTCCGGCCTGCATCGGCTGGTGATCTGGCGCAACACCGCCGAGCGGATCGCCGAACGCCCCCTCCTCGGCTACGGCTTCGACAGCTCGCGGGAGCTCTACGGACCGCAGTCCAAGCAGGAGTACCGCCTGAGCGGGCGCCAGTGGGCGATCAGGTCCGAGCCGATCCCGCTTCATCCCCATAACGCGGTGCTGCAGATCTGGCTCGAGATGGGGGCTCTCGGAGCCTTTGCCTTTCTGGCTTTCCTGGTGGTGCTGGTGCGGCGCATTTTCGACGGCGCCACCGATCCGGCGGCGCGGGCGGCGGCGATGGGCATGCTCGGCAGCGCGCTGGTGATCGGCAACCTGAGTTATGGAGCGTGGCAGAGCTGGTGGCTGGGGTCGCTGGCGATGGGCGCCGTGATGATGCTCGCCATCGCCCGCGCATCCGACCCGGTGGGACGCTGACGATCATAGCTGGCTGGGGCGCCAGGATTCGAACCTGGGATGGCGGGACCAAAACCCGCTGCCTTACCGCTTGGCTACGCCCCAATCCCTGGAAACGGCCCAGAACCTACGCCGAAACGGCCCCCATCGCAAGGCGGCGCGGACCTCAGTCGTCGAGTGCGGCCGTCTCGGAAACCAGTGGGGCGACGGCTACCCACCAGCGGCCATGCGCGGCGGAGATCCGCGCCGCCGCGGTGCCGGCCGCGGCGGCGTCGGCGAACAGCCCGAAGCAGGTGCCGCCGCTGCCCGACATCCGCGCCAGCAGGACATCGTCCTGGCGCGCCAGCTCGGCCAGCGTGTCGGCGACTTTCGGCGCCAGCGCGCAGGCCGCCGGCTCCAGGTCGTTGCGTCGCGCCCGTAGCGCCGACGCCAGCCCGGCGACGTCCACCGGCAGCTCGAGCGGCGGGGAGGGCGGCGAGAAGGGGCCGTGGCGCGCCTTGAACACGGCCGCGGTCGGCACGGGCACCCCGGGGTTGACCAGCACGAACCAGGCCGGCGGCAGCTCGGGAACCGGCGTCACGACCTCGCCGATGCCTCCCATATAGGCCGAGCGCCCGGTCAGGCACACCGGCACGTCGGCGCCCAGCGTCAACGCAACGGCAAGGGCAGCCTCGTCGGACAGGGGCGCATTCCACAGCTCGGCCAGCGCGCGCAGGGTCGCCGCGGCATCGGCCGAGCCGCCGCCCATGCCGGAGGAGGGCGGCAGCCGCTTGGTCAGGGTAATCGCCGCGCCGGCCGTCGCCCCTGTCGCCGCGGCCAGCGCCCGGGCGGCCCGCAGCACCAGGTTCTCGGGTCCGGCGGGGAGGCGCGGCGCGAAAGGACCCGCCAGCCTCAGGGTCAGATCCCGCGCCGGCCGCACCTCGATCGTGTCGGCGATGCCGGCGAAGGTGGCCAGGCTGTCGAGAAGGTGAAAGCCGTCGTCACGGCGGCCGACCACGTGGAGGTAGAGGTTGATCTTGGCGGGTGCCGCGCGGCGCACCGCCACGTCCGCCACGTCCTCAACCATCGCTCTTGGCCGCGGTCGAGCCCGGCAGCCCGTGCTTGAGCTTCTCCTCGATCCTGGCCCGGTCCTTCTCTTCCGGCTTGAAGCTGAGGGCACGCCGCCACTGGAAACGCGCTTCCTCGCGCCGACCGACCTTCCAGTAGGCGTCGCCCAGGTGATCGTTGATGATCGGATCGTGGGGCCTGAGCTCGACCGCCCGTTCGAGCTCGCGCACGGCGTTGGCGAAATCGCCGGTCATGTAGAGGACCCAGCCCAGGCTGTCGACGATGAAGCCGTCGGTCGGCCGCAGCGAGACCGCCTTCTCGATCATCTGGCGCGCTCGTTCCAGGTGCAGCCCCTGGTCGACCCATGAATAGCCGAGGTAGTTGAGAACGAAGGGCTGCTCGGGCTCCAGCTCGAGCGCCTTCAGGAAATCTTGCTCGGCGCGCGGCCACTGGCCCGCCCGTTCCAGAGCCATGGCGCGCGAGTAGTAGAGGCGCCAGTCGTTCGAGGTGCCGCCGTCGAGCCGCTGGAATGCCTCGTCGAAGGCGGCCACTGCGTCGGCATATTTCTCGTGGCGGTGCATGGTGCGACCGAGCTCGACCAGCGGCTCGGGATCCCGGGGGCGGACCTCGGCCAGACCGCGGAGCTGGGCGACCGCCTCGTCGAGGCGCTTCATCTCGTCGAGGTTGTTGGCGATCCGCAGCTGCACCGTCGGCCAGAAGGGATCGCCTTGGGGGACCGCGCCATAGATCTCGTTGGCCCGCTTCAGGCGCCCCTGCGATTCCAGCAGCTCCCCGACCAGCACGCGGGCGCTGGTGAAATCGGGCTTGAGGTGGAGAGAGAGAAAGCCCAGCAGCAGCCCGGGATCGTTGGAACGTCCCCGTCCCAGCGCGCTCGCGAGGTCGAACAGGGCGTCGGCCATGCCATCCTGGGCGGTCGCGATTTCGCGGGCGGATCGCTTGCCGCCGTTCAGCAACGCGTCGGCGAGGACGGTCGCGCCCGGCGTCTTGGCGACGAACTCCTGGTACATCGCCTTGGCCTGGGCGGCCTTGCCGTTCCGTTCCAGGAATCGGCCGTAGAGACTGACGAAGCGGAAGGTCATGTCCTTCTGCAGCGCCGCCGCCTTCTCGAACGCGGCCTGCGCCGCCTTGGTGCGGCCGGCAAGGTCGTTGACGAACGCGGCATGGATATGGGCGAAAAACTCGAAGCCCTGCTTGGCGGTGAGCGGCTCGAGCCGCTTCAGGGCATCATCGGTCTTGTTCTGTCCGGCCAGCGTCCAGGCCGCGACCAGCGGCTTCAGGAAATCGGTGAAGCCATTGTCGCCGATCGCCTCGACGCGCGCCTCGGCGGCAGCGAATTTGCCGAGCCGGACGTCCTCCGCCGCCAGCGCCAGCAGCGCGAACAAGGGGTCTCCGCCCTGGGCGGCGACCCGCTCGGCCAGGGGCAAAGCCTCCCCGACCCGGCCGTCGACGAGCAGGACCTGGAAGGTGCGGGATAGCAGTGAAGCGTCTTCCGGTTCGCTCTTGAGGGCGGAGCTGAAGAACCGGCTGGCCGCCTCGGCATCGCGCACGATCTGAGCGTGACGGCCGGCCAGATAGGTTCCGGCGAAGCTGCTGCCAATCGCCAGCGGCTCGGCGATCCGACTTGCATCGAACGCCGGCGAGGTCGGGTCGACGGCCTGTGCCGCCTGCTCGCCCGACGCAAAGGCCGGGCGGACAAGGGCGACCGCCAGGGCCGCGCCCAGGAATACACGCCGGTTCAGCCGGTTCCGCATGCTCGTCCTCATCCTCTCAAGAAGCGCCGCCGCCGCGAGTGCCCATATCACACACATGCGCAGGCAGGCCGCCCCGCACCATACCCCATGCGCGGCGGCTGACCCAAGAGCGAACGTGCAAGACCCTGCCGCGTCTACATGTTCGGGTAGTTCGGCCCGCCGCCGCCCTCCGGCGCAACCCAGTCGATGTTCTGGGTCGGGTCCTTGATGTCGCAGGTCTTGCAGTGGACGCAGTTGGCGAAATTGATCTGCAGGCGATTGCGCCCCTCCAGCTCGACGAACTCGTACACCCCGGCGGGACAGAAGCGCGTCTCCGGCCCGGCGTACTCCGCCAGGTTCACGGCCACCGGAACCGTGTCGTCCTTGAGGCGCAGGTGGCAGGGCTGTTCTTCCTCGTGGACGGTGTTGGACAGATAGACCGAGGACAGGCGGTCGAACGTCACCACGCCATCCGGCTTCGGGTAGGCGATCGGCGGGCAGTCCGCTGCCTTGCGCAGGGCGGCGTGGTCGGGGTGGTGGCGGAAGGTCCACGGCGCCTTGCCGCGGAACAGGAAGGTGTCGACGGCGGAGTAGGCGAGGCCGAACCAGAAACCGTTGCGGAACGAAGGCCGGATGTTGCGCGCCGCGCGCAGCTCCTGCCACACCCACGACTCCTGCATCGCCTCGGGGTATCGCGCCAGCTCGTCGCCGCCGCGTCCCGCCGCCAGCGCCTCGAACACGCACTCGGCGGCGATCATGCCCGATTTCATCGCGGTGTGGCTGCCCTTGATCTTGGGCACGTTGGTGAATCCGGCGGTGGCGCCGATCAGCGCGCCGCCCGGGAACACCAGCTTCGGAATCGACTGGAAGCCGCCTTCGTCGATCGCCCGCGCACCGTAGGCGATCCGCCGCGCCCCTTCGAACAGGGGGCGGATCTTGGGATGCAGCTTGAAGCGTTGCATCTCGTCGAACGGGCTCATGTAGGGATTCCAGTAATCGAGCCCGACGATGAAGCCGACGGCGACCTGGTTGTTCTCCAGGTGGTAGATGAACGAGCCGCCGTAGGTCTTGGCGTCCATCGGCCAGCCGGCGGTGTGGGTGACCAGGCCGGGCCGGTGCTTGGCCGGGTCGACCTCCCACAGCTCCTTGATTCCGGTGCCGTAGATCTGGGGGTCGCGGCCCTGGCGCAGGTCGAAGCGGGCGATCAGCCGCTTCGTCAGGTGGCCGTGGCAACCCTCGGCGAACAGGGTGTACTTGGCAAGCAGGTCGACGCCCGGCTGGTGGTTCGGCCCGGGGGAGCCGTCCTTCTGCACGCCCTGGTCGCCGATCGCCACCCCGCGCACCCCGCCGTCATCGCCGTAGATGACGTCGGCGGCGGCGAAGCCGGCGAACACCTCGACCCCGAGCGCCTCGGCCTGGGCGGCCAGCCAGCGGCACACGTTGCCGAGGCTGACCACGTAATTGCCGTGGTTGTTCATCTGCGGCGGAGTCGGCAGGCGGAGGGCCATCTTCTCGGTCAGCAGCAGGAAGCGGTCGGCGGCGACCGGCGTATTCAACGGCGCCCCCTTGTCCCCCCAGTCCGGAATCAGCTCGTTGAGCGCCCGCGGCTCCATGACCGCGCCGGACAGGATATGGGCGCCGATCTCGGAGCCCTTCTCGACCACGCATACGGAAACCGAGGAACCCGCCTCTTGCGAAAGCTGCATCAACCGGATCGCCGCCGCCAGGCCGGCCGGGCCGCCGCCGACGATGACGACGTCGAATTCCATCGATTCTCGGGTCATGCTTGCCGTCTCCCCCTTTCGAGTAAGCGCTTGCACGATAGCACGCGGCCTCAAGATGCTTCAAAGGGCTTAGCGTCGGTCCGTGCGTCTGCTAGGTTCCCCGCATGGCCGATGCGCAGTCCCTGAAGGCGCTGCTGGAGTGGTATCTGACGGCGGGCGCCGACGAGGCGGTCGGCGCCGAGGCGGTTGATCGGCTTGCCGTGCCGGCGCTCGCCCCGCCGCCGGAACCCGCCGTCCCGGAAGCCGTGATGCCCGTGGCGCCGGTCGCCCGGCCGGCGCGGCCCGATCTCGCGCTCGGCACCGACGGCGCGGTTCGCTCGGCGGCGGCTCTGGCGGCGGCCGCCCAGACGGTGGCCGAGTTGAAGGACGCATTGGCCGGATTCGATGGCTGCGCCCTGCGGCGGACCGCTACCAACCTTGTCTTCACTGCCGGCAATCCGCGGGCCCGGGTGCTGTTCATCGGCGAAGCACCCGGGGCCGAGGAGGACCGCCAGGGAATCCCCTTCGTCGGCGTCAGCGGCAAGCTGCTCGACCGCATGCTGGCCTCGATCGGGCTCGACCGCGACGGGGTATGCATCTCCAACACGGTGTTCTGGCGGCCGCCCGGCAACCGCAGCCCGACCACGGCCGAGGTCGCCACCTGCGCGCCGTTCGTCGAGCGGCTGATCGAGCTGGTCAATCCGGAGATCCTGGTCGCTCTGGGCGGTCCCGCGGCCAAGGCGCTGCTCGGCCAGAACGAGGCGGTGGGCCGGCTGCGGGGCCGCTGGTTCGAATATACGACACCGCGCATGGCACGGCCGGCGGCGGCCACGGCGATGTTCCACCCCGCCTACCTCCTGCGCTCCCCGCAACAGAAGCGCGAAGCCTGGCGCGATCTTATGGCCCTGGCCCTGCGGCTCACCGACTGACCCCCCGGAGAGGTCCGAGCCGCTCCTCCTCCACGGCGGGTTGCCCCCCGCCCCTCCGTCAGGTATACCTACTTGGAGGCACCGTTTCGTTCAGGCGACGCGGAAATACGGGGGGGGAATGGCGCCGCGCCGATCCGGCCTTTGGTCGTACCTTTGCATGCTCATCTTCGGCTGCCTGATTGCGGCGCCTGCGGGCGCCGCGGGGGTATCGGGTACGGCCAACATCGGACCTCTCCTTTCGGACACGACGGAAGGACTTCCCGCCGTGCTCTCGGCGGACGACCTTGAGACCTATCGTGAGATCTTCGCTGCCCAGGATCGTGGCAACTTTGCCGCTGCAGAAAAGGCCGCCCGCCGGCTGCAGGATCGCCTCCTGATGGGGCACGTGCTGGCGCAGCGCTATCTCGAGAAAGGGTCCAAGCTCGCCTACGCCGACCTCAAGACGTGGCTCGATGCCTTCGCCGACCACCCGGATGCCAAGCGAATCTACGAGCAGGCGCGCAAGCTCAAGCCCAAAGGGGTTGCGGCCCCGCGCCGGCCCGAAGGGGGGTACCTTCAAGGCAGCGGCTGGATTCCGAGCGACGTGCGGGTCCCGACGATCAAGCGTCTGACCCTGCCGAAGGCGCAGGCGCGGCAGGCCGACAGGCTGCGGGCGAAATTCCGCCAGGCGGCCCGCCAGGGCTCCACCGCCACCGCCCGCAAACTGCTTGACAGCAGCGAGGCGGAACGCCTGCTGTCGCGGGACGAGCGCGACTCGTTGGCCACCGAGCTCGCCCTCTTTCAGTTCCAGGAAGGCGATGACGCCGCCGCGTACGAGATCGCCACCGCCGCCGCCAAGCGGTCGGGCAACCTGTTCATGGAGGCCCACTGGACCGCCGGGCTGGCTGCCTGGCGGCTCGGCAGGTACGCGGATTCGGCCAGCCATTTCGAGGCCGTGGCAACGCACCGCTACTCCTCCTCGTGGATGGCGTCGGCGGGGTCGTTCTGGGCCGCCCGCGCGCGGCTCGCGGCCCGCCAGCCCGAACAGGTGAACCGCCATCTCGAGGCCGCCGCCCGCTACCCCCGCACGTTTTACGGCCTGCTGGCGCTGCAGATCCTCGACCTGCCAATGCCGTTCAAGTGGGAGACCCCAGGCTGCGACACCGACGACGTCGCCCGCCTGGCCGAGGAGCCGGCTGGCCGGCGCGCCCTGGCCCTGATCCAGGTCGGCGAGGAGGAGCGGGCCGAGCGCGAGCTGCGGGTCATGGCGGCAAGTGCCGACGGCACCCTGTTGCGGGGCGCCCTCGCGGTCGCCGCTCAGGTCAACATGCCGGCCCTGGCGACGCGGCTCGACAGCATGCTGGCGCCGCGGGGCGAAGGCTTCGACGGCGCCGCGTTCCCGGTGCCGTCGTGGGAGCCCGAAGGCGGTTATACCGTCGACCGGGCCCTCGTTTTCGCATTGATCCGCCAGGAGTCGGGCTTCAATCCGAATGCCCTCAGCCACGCCGGCGCCACCGGCCTGATGCAGCTGATGCCGGGGACCGCCAGCTTTGTTGCCGGCGACGGCATCTATCGGCGCTCCGGCCGGAAGCAGCTCCACGACCCCGACCTCAACCTGAGGCTAGGCCAGAAGTACATGGAGATGCTGCTGGCCGACGACCCGGTGAACGGCGATCTGTTCCTGCTGGCGGCGGCCTGGAACGGGGGGCCCGGCAATCTGAAGAAGTGGCTGCGGGCCTCCCGCGGCGACGGCGATCCGTTGATGTTCATCGAGACGATACCGATGCGGGAGACCCGCATCTTCGTCGAGCGCGTGCTCGCCAACTTCTGGATCTACCAGCACCGGCTGGGCCAGGAGTCGCCTTCGCTCACGTCCGTTGCCGCCGGCGCGTGGCCCGCCTATATGCCTCAGGATCCTCCGTCCACCCTGATGGCCAGGAATGTCAAAGATTGAAGGCGAGCGGGCGTTCCATCCCGTCAACATCGCGGTCCTGACGATTTCCGATTCGCGCACGCCGGAGAACGACACCTCGGGCAACGTGCTGGTCGAGCGCATCGAGCGGGCCGGCCATCGCGTCGCCGCACGGGCGATCGTCGCGGACGAGCGCGACCGCATCGCCGCCCAGTACCGGGCGTGGATCTCCGATCCCGCCATCGACGCGGTGATCAGCACCGGCGGCACCGGGCTCACCGGGCGCGACGTCACGCCCGAAGCGCTTTCCGATGTGGTCGAAAAGGAGATCCCCGGCTTCGGCGAGCTGTTCCGCTGGCTGAGCTTCGCCAAGATCGGCACCTCGACGATCCAGTCGCGGGCCTGTGCCGGGGTTGCCAACGGCACCTACCTGTTCGCCCTGCCGGGCTCGCCGGGCGCCTGCAAGGATGCCTGGGACGACATCCTCGTCCATCAGTTCGACGCCCGCTTCCGGCCCTGCAATTTCGTCGAGATCATGCCCCGGCTCAAGGAGCACCTGGGGGTCTAAGTTCCGTTTTCGTTCTTGATTTTCCCCAACCGGTCCCTATCTTGGAGCGATGGACAGGCTCCGCAAGGGACGCGGCGCGGTCACCAGCCCGCCGCCCCGCTACCTGACGCAGGTCCGGGTCGACGACCCGGACGGCGAGGTCCCCCGCGAGGCGCCGCGGGTCGCCACCGAGGTGCGCGATGTCGCCAGCCGCAGCGCGTTCAGCCGCAACGATTCGCCCGACGTTCCGTTCGACCGCTCGCTCAATCCCTACCAGGGGTGCGAGCACGGCTGCATCTACTGCTTCGCACGGCCGACCCACGCCTACCACGACCTGTCGCCGGGCCTCGATTTCGAAACCCGAATCTTCGCCCGGCCGGAGCTTCCCGACCGCCTCCGCACCGAGTTGCGGCGACCGAGCTACCGCTGTCGGCCGGTGGCGGTCGGGGCCAACACCGACCCCTACCAGCCTGCGGAACGCGACCGCCGCATCACCCGCGCCGCCCTCGAGATCCTGTGCGAGGCGAACCATCCCTTCATGATCGTCACCAAGTCGGCCCTGGTGACGCGCGACCTCGACCTCATCGCGCCGATGGCGCGGCGCCGGATGGCGATGGCGGCGATCTCGGTTACCACCCTGGACGCCGATCTGGCGCGGCGGCTGGAGCCACGGGCGGCGGCGCCGTACCGCCGGCTGCAGACGATCGCCGCCCTGGCGGAGGCGGGGGTGCCGGTCGGCGTCCTGGTGTCGCCTGTGATTCCCGGCCTCACCGATTCCGGCCTCGAGCGGGTGCTCGGCGAGGCGGCGGAGGCGGGCGCGGTGACGGCCGGCATGGCGCTGCTGCGGCTGCCGCTCGAGCTGAAAGGGATCTTCACCGCCTGGCTGGAGGCCCACTACCCGGAGCGGATGAACAAGGTCCTCAACGGGGTACGGGCGGTGCGCGGCGGTGCCCTCAACAGCGCCGCCTTCGGGGTCCGGATGAAGGGGACGGGCGTCGAGGCCGAACTCCTGCGACAGCGATTCGTGCTGGCCTGCCGCAAAGTGGGTCTCGACACGCGGCGCACGGCGTTTGCCGAGCTCGACGTCTCGCGATTCCGGCCTCCGGCGGCCGACCGGCGCCAGCCGCTGCTGCTGTAGCGGCCTACTTCTTCTTGTCCAGGGTGATCGCCAGCTCGACCTCGACCCGGCGATTGACCGCGCGGTGATCGGCGGTGTCGTTGGGCACCAGGGGCATCGTGTCGGAATGTCCGGCGGCGGACATGCGGTGGGCTTCGATGCCGGTACCCAGCAGGTAGTGGACGACCGAGACGGCGCGCGCCGAGGACAGGTCCCAGTTGGAGCGGAAGCGGTCGGTCCCGATCGGCAGATCGTCGGTATGGCCGGACACCGTGATGGCGCCCGGCACGCTGCGCAGCACGCCAGCCACCCGGTCCAGCATCGGCCCCATCGCCGGCACGAGCTCGGTGCCGCCGAGGGCGAACGCGGTGGCGGCGGGGAAGCGGAGAACGACCCCGTGCCGGGTCTCCTCCATGATGACGAGACCTTCGCGCAACTCGTTGCGGAGGTCCACCTTGAGGGCGGCCACCGCGTCGCGGCGCATCCGCTCGACGGCCTGGGTATCGGGGATCGGCACGATCTCCCGCATCGAGTCCGGCTCGGGCAGGGGGGCGACCTCCATGCTGGGATCGAGGACGGACCGCATCGTGCTTTCGCTGGTGTAGAGGTTGAAGGCGTCGCGAATCGGCGCCATCGTGCTTTCGAACTTGCGTTTGTCGAAGTCGGCGAACGACACCAGCATCACGAACAGCGTGAACAAGAGCGCCATCATGTCGGCAAACGTCAACATCCAGCGCGGCGGCGGCCGCTGCTGAGTGCCGTTGCGCCTGGGCGGGGAAAGCTCGGTCACGCGGCCGCCTCATCCCGGCGCTCGCGGCCGCCGGTGTAGGCATCGGGTGCCCCGAGGCGGCGCTGCTTCTCGGGCAGGAAGCTTTCCAGGACCTCCATCATCTCGGTCGGGTTGGCCCGGTTGTGGATCTGGAACACGCATTCGATGATCAGTGCCCGCAGCTCGCGGTCCTGACGGCTCTTGGCCTCGAGTTTGTCGGCGATCGGGATTGCCAGCAGATTGGCCACCAGCACCCCGTAGAGAGTCGTGATCAGGGCGACCGCCATCGCGGGGCCGATCTTGGCCGGATCCTCCATCGAGGCCAGCATCTGCACCAGGCCGACCAGAGTGCCGAACATGCCGAAGGCGGGGGCCGCGTCGCCGATGGCGGCGAAGATGCGCGAACCAAGCTCCTCCCGCTCGATCGAGCGTGCCATCTCTTGGGTCAGGATCTTGCGGATGTAGTCCTGATCGCGACCGTCGGCGACCAGCTGCACTCCCTTGCGGAAGAAGGGGTTGGCGACCTTGCTGTCCTCGAGGGTGTGGGCACCGTCCTTGCGCGCCCGCTTGCTGAGGCGGATTGCGGCGCGGATGTACTCGCGCGGCTCTGTCTTGTCGTTCATGAATGCCGCCTTGAGGCCGAGCGGCAGGGCCACGAACACGCCGGACAGCGGGAACTTGATGAGAGTCGCGGCGAAAGTGCCGCCGAACACGATCAGCAGGCTCGGGACGTTGATGAAGATGTCGAAGCTCGAGCCCATCGCGATCGCCATGGTGACCACGGCGACGCCGACGATGATGCCGGCGATGGTTGCAATGTCGAATCTCACGAAAGACTCCCCCCAGCACGCCGGAACAACGACCCTGCGGGCCGCTCACGTCAGGCTTGCTACCACGAAAAGCTTACGGAAAAGCAAAGGGGGGGTGGCAAGAAGAACCGGGCCCGCAAAGGGGCCCGGCGTTCAGTCGCGGATGCTTGGCGTCAAGAACTCACATCGCCAGCTGCTGCTCGACCATCGTGTTGCGAACCGACTTCTGGATCTTCTCGAAGGCGCGGACCTCGATCTGCCGCACCCGCTCGCGCGAGATGCCGTACTGGCGGCTCAAATGCTCCAGCGTCGCCGGCGTGTCCTTGAGGCGCCGCTCGCTGAGGATGTGGCGTTCGCGCTCGGTCAGGGTCTTCATCGCGCCGACCAGAAGCGTGCGCCGGGCGCGGAACTCCTGATCGTCGGCGAGCCGCTCTTCCTGGTCCTGACCTTCGTCGAGCAGCCAGTCCTGCCACTCGCCTTCGCCTTCCTCGCGCACCGGCGCGTTGAGCGAATGGTCGGGCCCGGCGAGGCGGCGGTTCATGCTGACCACGTCCTCTTCCGAAACCCGCAGCTTCTGGGCGATGCGGACAACATGGTCCTCGGACATATCGCCTTCCTCGAGCGCCTGCATCTCGCCCTTCAGCTTGCGCAGGTTGAAGAAC
>JAHDSF010000012.1 GCA_018432935.1 Rhodospirillales bacterium
ATCCGACCGATCGTCTCCACCACCAACATCCCCCCAACCCCGTCCGCCCAAAAACGGGGTTCTGAACCGCTCTCCTCAAAGGGGTCAAATTTGGACGCCGATCACCCCTCAACGGGGGTCACAATTGCACGCCGCTTAACACCCTGACCGGAGACGTCTGCTTGCAGCTGCGGCAGGTCTCGGCGGTGGCCGAGCGCTCGTCTTCTCCGCCCTGTTGTTGACATTGCGTATCAGTATCGCTCACAATAGAAACAACATAACATTTGCTGACGAGGGCTGATGCCTCAGCTCATGACCGTCCCCCAGACCGACTTCACCCCGCTCGAGACGCTGGCGATGTCCGAAATCGCCGTCCGCGCAGCCTTGGAGAGCACACGCCTCGGCATCTTCGATGCCCTTGCGGAATCCCCTCTTTCGGCGCACGAGGTGGCCGGCAAATTCGGCTTCCAGGAGGCGAAGACGGCGGCGCTACTCGACCTTCTCGTATCGGTGGGCCTGCTCGCCCGTGATTCGGGAGGCTACACGACCACTCCGACCAGTTCGGAGTACCTTTGTCACGCATCGCCGTTCTTCGTCGGCAAGGGGATGGAGCTCACCCAGCGCTTCCTGCACTCGGTTGCCGCCGACTTCACCAGCCTGCTGCGGGGCTCGTCGGATCTGCGGTCGGAAAGCGACACCCTTTGGGCGGTCGACGACACCCTGGACGGTACCGAGCAGGAGGCCCGACTAGGTTCGCTTCAGGACGTCGTCGCCTTCACCGCCGGCCTGCCGGGGTTCGCCGGGATGCGCAGGATGTGCGACGTCGGCGGCAACCATGGCGCCTTCTCCATGGCGCTCCTCGATCGCAACCCGCAGCTTCGGCCGGAACTGGCCGACCTGCCCGAGGTGGCCGCCGCGGCGACGCCGCGCATCGCCGCCCGCGGCTACGCCGACAGGATGAGCGCCTTCGCCTGCGATCTGCGGACCGATGCCCTGGAGCCCGCGCGTTACGACCTCCTGCTAGCCTCCCACGTGCTCTACGGGTTCATGGACAGGCTTCCCGGCCTGCTGTCCATGTTCCATCGTGCCCTCAACTCCGGGGGATGGTTCGTCTCCCACCACATGAGCGGCGAAGGACAAGTCCCCGCGCTTGTCACCCAGGCCAGGGAGCTCGTGACCCGCATGGCAGGCTACGCCACCCATGTCGTCGCGAAGGAGCAGCTTGCCGGCGCGCTTCGCGAGGCGGGCTTCGACGAGATCCGAACGGCGCCGGCGGGACAACGACAGGAGGGCCTGATCGTCGCCGCAAGGAAAGCGTGAGCGTCTTTCAGGCGCTCACACCTTCACCGCCTTGCCGCTCTTCACCGATTCCACGCAAGCGTCGGCGAGCTTCAGCGCCAGCATGCCGTCCTGGATGCCGACGATCGGTTTCTTCTTGTGCTCCACGCAGTCGAGGAAGTGCTCGAGCTCGTGGCGGTAGGCCGCCATGTAGCGCTCGAGGAAGAAGTGCAGCGGCCGCGCGGTGGTGGCGCCGTCGCCGTTCATGATCTCGACCGTGTTCTCGACCATGTTGCCGGCGCGAAGCATGCCGCCCGAGCCGAACACCTCGATCCGCTGGTCGTAGCCGTAGACGGCCCGACGGCTGTTGCTGATCTGGGCGATGGCGCCGCTCCTGGTCTTCAGGGTGACGGCCGCGGTGTCGACGTCGCCGACCTGGGCTACGGCGGGATCGACCAGGCAGCTTCCGACCGCGTACACCTCGGTCGGCTCTTCGCCCAGCAGCCAGCGCGCCATGTCGAGGTCGTGGATCATCATGTCGCGGAACAGCCCTCCCGAGCCGCGCAGGTAATCGAGCGGCGGCAGCCCGGGGTCTCGGCTGGTGATGGCGACCAGTTCGACCTTGCCGATGCGGCCCTCGTCGATGGCGCCGCGCAGGTGTGCGAAGTTGGGATCGAAGCGGCGGTTGAAGGCGACCAGCACCAGCGCCTTCGCGCTTTCCACCACCTTGACCACCGCCTGCACCCGGGCGGAGCTGAGGTCGACCGGCTTCTCGCAGAAGATCGCCTTGCCGGCCGCGCAGGCTGCCTCGATCAGCGGCGCGTGGGTCTCGGTCGGCGAGGCGATGATGACGGCGTCGACTCCGGGGTCCGCAAACGCTGCCTCGGCCTCCACCGCCTTGGCGCCGTGCCGTGCTGCCAGCGCCTTGGCCCTGGCGGCGTCGACGTCTACCACGTAGGCGAGTTCGGCCCGCGGACTGGCGGCAACGTTGGCGCCGTGGATCTGGCCGATGCGCCCGGCGCCGAACAGGCAGAACCTCGTCATGTCCCTGATTCCTCCCCTTCCTGGACGTCGGGGCCGTTCCCGCCCCGATGCAAGCCGCTACTGTCCGCCAAATCCGCATCGCTGGCAAGCTGGCCCCCTGCCGTCCCGCTCCACTGGTCGAGACGCGCCCGCATGCGCCTGACGTGGCCGCCCGGCCAGTAAAGACGGCCGCACTGCGGACACCGACGTAGCGGCGGTGCAACGTGCCGGTACGGAGGCGCTGACCCCGCAGCCTCGCCAAGCAAGGCATTGTCGACCAGACAGCGGGTGAACGGGGCGGCGGTCCAGTCGAGGCCGAGACGCCGGCGCAACTCCCCCGCCTGCGCCGCCAGGGTGCCGTGCTCCAACACCAGGACCCGGCCGGCAGCCGCCCTGCGCTCGAGGATGCGACGATCGCGGGTCAGCAGCAGCCGGTCCTCGGCGCCGGCGACTTCGACCAGCGCGGCATCGCTGGAACCCGGCTCGGCCACGGCGACATCGTGCCCCGCGGCACGCAGCCAGCGCGCCAGCCGTCCCAGCATTTCGTCGCATAGCAGGCGGAAGATCTTCGCCTCGGTCATCCGCTCACGACTCACTCGGCTCCCCGCGGGTTGGCGGCTTCCCGTACCGCAGGAACGGAGCGGGCTCCCCCCAGCGAGGATCCGATTTCGGGCGGCAGGCGCAGGAACAGGACGACCGCGAGAAGCCCGAGCACCCCGAAGACGATGAAAGCGGGAGAGACGTCCGCGGCGACGACGGCGGTCCGACCCGCCAGCGCCTGGCTGACGTGGATCAGCACCGCCGCCAGCCCTACCCCGACG
Organism: Rhodospirillales bacterium; assembly: GCA_018432935.1. Classification (GTDB taxonomy): domain Bacteria; phylum Pseudomonadota; class Alphaproteobacteria; order Rhodospirillales; family Shumkoniaceae; genus JAHDSF01. Next base: position 3,102 of record JAHDSF010000012.1, read on the forward strand.
CTGAAGGAAAGCTGCACCATCATGCTCGACAGCGTGCTGGCGTGGCTCATCTCGGCTTCGCGGACCTCGGCGAACGCGAGCGCGTTGAGGCTGGTCATCAGCAGCGAGCGGAAGAAGCCGGTGACCAGCAGCACGGCGATGATGACGGCGTGCGGAGTCGCCGCCGTGAACAGGGCGTAGGCCATCGACGACAGCGCCGCCACCGCCCCGGTCGCCACCAGCACCCGGCGCATCCCGAAGCGGGCAATGATCGGCGGCGCCGTGAACTTCATCAGGAGCGCCCCCGCCGCACTGGCGAAGGTCAGCAGTCCCGCCGCCAGGGCGCTCAGCCCGAAAGCCACCTGCAGCAGCATGGTGAGCAGGAACGGTGTCGCGCCGAGGCCCAACCTGACCAGGCTGCCGCCGAGGATCGAGGCCGAGAAGCTGGGCAGGCGGAACAGCCGGACGTCGATCAGCGGCGCCGCCGAGCGCACGGCGTGACGAACGTACAGCAGGCAGCAGGCGAGGCCGGCCGCGATCGCCGCCACCAGCAGCGCGGCGGGCAGCGAGGAGCGCCCCAGGCTCTCGAACCCGAACATCAGGATCGCCAGCCCCGCGCCGGCCAGCGCGAATCCCCGCAGGTCGAACGGCCGCCGGCCGACCGGCACCGTGTCGGGGATGAAGATCGTCACCAGCACGATGCCCAGCACGGCGATCGGCACGTTGATGAGGAAGATCCACTGCCAGCTTCCGTAGGTGACGATGAAGCCGCCCACCGGCGGCCCGAGGACGGGGCCCAGCAGGGCCGGGATCGTCAGATACGACAACGCCTTCACGAGGTCGGCCTTGGCCACCGAGCGCAGGAGCACGATCCGGCCCACGGGCACCATCATCGCTCCCGCCGCCCCCTGCAGCGCCCTCGCGGCGACCAGCTCCGGCAAGTTCTGCGCGACGGCGCACAGCACCGAACTGGCCGCGAACAGCGCGATCGCGATCCGGAACACCGAACGGGCGCCGAAGCGGTCGGCAACCCAGCCGCTGACCGGAATGAAGATCGCGGCACTCAGCATGTAGGCGGTGATCGCGAGGTTCAGCCGCACCGGGGATTCGCCGAGGCTCCTCGCCATCACCGGGAGCGCGGTGGCGATCACCGTCGAATCCAGCATCTGCATGAACAGGGCGCAGCCAACGATGACCGGCACCAGGATCGGGCGGGCGGTTTGGGGCGAGGTGTCTTTCACGGCATCATAGGTAGGACGTCACGACGAGGTGCGCACGCGTTTCGCGTCGGATGCCGGCACCGCGCATCATGGTTCGACAGGCTCACCACGAGGAAAAATGGCGGGCCTTGTCCTGAGCCTGTCGAAGGACGAGGCCGCGGGCCCTACGCCGCCGCGCCCAGCTTGCGGATCTCGTCGGCGTAGGCGGCCTGCATCGCCGCCATGTGGGCGCCGTCGATCGGACCTTTCCAGGTCTTCACCTCGGAGAAGCGCTTCGGGATCCTGACGCTCGCCGGGTCGAACCCGGTCGAGAAGCGGACCTGCCAGCGCAGCCGCTGCACCTCCTCCGACGCCGAGACCAGGTTCGCCGCCACGTCCTCCAGCCCCATCGAGGCCAGCGCCTCCTGCAGGATCGCATCCGAGTAGACGTTGCGGGCGAACAGGCAGCTCACCATCGAGGTCAGGGTGACCCGCTTGCGCTCGTCGTCGACGAAGAAGGCGAGCGCCTTGTCGATCTCGGGCTTGCCTTCCGTCTTCTGATCGAGGGTGTAGCCGCCGGTGTCGAGGTGGGAGTGGCGGAAGCCCATCGCCTGGGAGACGAAGAACGCCTCCCCGGTGGCGTAGCCCGCCATCTCCTGGCCCAGCACGCAGGCATAGTCCGCGCCGCCGTAGTGCTTGGCCGCCACCGCGGTGCCCTGGCCGAGCAGGCGATAGAAGTCGTTGGTGCGGGCTCCCAGATGGCGGACCGCCTGGCAGTAGCCCTTCACCTCGTCGAAGCGGAGGGGAACGATGGTCTCGCTCTCCTTGATGACGCCCCGCTCGAAGGCCTCGGTCGCCCAGGCGAGCGCGACGCCCGCCGACATGACGTCAAGGCCCTGGCGCTCGCACTCGTCGAGGATCGCCAGCACGCCGGAGGCGTCGGACATGCCGAGCATGGCGCCGCAGGCGAAGATCGGTTCGTGGTCGTAGGAGACCTGGCGATAGAGGTACTCGTTGTCGCTGGCGAACATCTCGCGCAACAGCCCGACATGGATGCAGCCGACCGGGCAGCCGGCGCAGGCCGTCTTGCGCAGCAGCAGCTCCTTGGCGAAGGTCTCGCCGGTGATGCCGTCGACCTTGGGGTGCACGGTCATCTGCAGGTTGCGTACCGGCAGCGACTGGATCTTGTTGAGCACGGCCACGTTCCCGGCGGTGCCGAGGCTGTGGTACTTGCTCATCATGTCGGTGTCGACGACCTGCGAGTAGACCTTCTGGAACAGCTTGGCATAGGTCTTGGTGGCGGGCGCCGGGAACGCGCTCTCGCCGTTGATGATGAACGCCTTCAGGTTCTTGGAGCCGGCCACCGCGCCGGCGCCGAGGCGGCCGAAGTGGCGGTAGGTGTCGACGTTGAGGCAGGCATAGGGAACCAGGTTCTCGCCCGCCGGCCCGATCCGCACGATCGAGCGATGACCGGTGCTGCGCCGGAACATCCGGCGCAGGTGCTTGCCGGTCGAGAACACGTCCTGGCCCGCCAGCGCATGGACGTCGTGCATCTCGAGCCGGCGGATGCCGGCGATGACGCACGACGGCCGCTCCGCCCTGCCGACGAACACCAGCCCGTCGATGTGGGCGAAGCGCATCGCCATCGGCAACCGTCCGCCGGCATGGGATTCGGTGTACTGCTCATGATAGGGCGACTTGAAGGCGCATACCGCCTTGCTCATCAGCGGGAAGCAGCCGGTCAAGGGGCCGATCGCGAAGATCAGCGGCTGGCGCGGGTCGAATGCCGGCGCGTCGGCCACCCCGTACTCCTGGAACAGGGCGGCAGCCAGCCCGCTGCCGCCGAGGAGCTTGGTCTTGTCGCCGAAGCGGATGAACTTGCCCTGACCCCGGCCGAGGTCGAAGACGAGAACGCGGAACGAGGATTCGCCGATCATCACGCAGCCTCCAGCTCGGTTTCGGCGGGACCCGCGATCTCGACCATCTCGAGGCATTCGTGGGGGCAGAACGCTACGCAAGCGCCGCAGTGGATGCAGACGTACGGGCGGTTGGTCTCGGGCGCCAGCGCGATCGCATCGTACGGGCAGGCGCGGGCGCACTCGCCGCAGTTGATGCAGAACTTGTAGCGCATTTTGACGCCGCCGCCGGCGCGCTGGATCAGCGCCTCGGTCGGGCAGGCGGCGACGCAGGAGGCCGGATCGCAGTTCAGGCAGACCTTGGCTTCGAAGCCGGTCGAGATGCCGCCGGAAGAGGCGATGCGGATGCCCGAGGCGTGCCACGAGATCTCGCGGTGAACGGTGCGCGCGCAGGCGAGGGCGCACGAGTCGCAGCCGATGCAACGTTCCATCCGGCTGGCGCGAAGTACCTTCATTTCAAGCTGTCCATCGGGAGCTGGGATTTGCAGCTTGTATACCTTTTTTGCAGTGCAGCAAACAGAATTTCCCTTGTAACCAAAGGGAGAATTGGCGAACTGCGCGGAATCGGCGATCGTCTGTAAGGTTCTCTCTTCGCAGATGCAATACGGCGCTCCTGGCCGGAACGCGGGATTTTACGCCCCGTTTATGCGGAGCCCGGCAAATGGGCATCGAAACTTTACGCACCGAGGCCTACTTCTCCGCGTCGAGGCCATGACGGCGCGGCAACCTTCGGATCCAACAATGGACAACACCACTGCGGCTGTCGGCCGGTATCCGGCCGTGCGTGCGGCGACGCGCACCGAGCGGACCAACGAGTTCGCTCCGGTCTGGTACGTCTTCGGTCTGCTCCTGACGGGGCTTGCCGGCCTGATGGCTGCCCCGGCGATCATCGACGTCGTCGACGGCGACGGCGAGTGGCGGGCCTTCGCCGTATCGGCAGTGATCTCGCTGTTCTTCGGAGCCGGCCTTGCGTTCGCCAACCATCGCCCGGAGGTCCGCGTCACCCCCAGGCAGGCATTCCTTCTCACCGCCGTCGCATGGGTCGGCCTGTCCGCCTTCGGAGCCCTGCCCTTCGTCATGATCGGGCTGTCGCCGGCGGCCGCCTTCTTCGAGACCGCGTCGGGACTGACCACCACCGGATCGACCGTGATGGTGGGGCTGGACGAGATGCCGCGCGGCGTCCTGTTGTGGCGGTCGATTCTGCAGAGCCTGGGCGGCATCGGGATGATCGCGATGGCGGTCGCCGTGCTGCCGTTCCTCAACATCGGCGGCATGCAGCTGTTCCGGACCGAGTCCTCGGACCGGTCCGACAAGGTGCTGCCGCGGGCCAGCGCCATCACCGCCGCCATCACCCTGGCGTACCTCGGGCTGACCGCGATCTGCGCGCTCCTCTACTGGCTGGGCGGAATGACCGCGTTCGAGGCGATCTGCCATGCCCTGACGACGCTGTCGACGGGCGGCTATTCGACCTCGGACGCGTCCCTGGCGCATTGGGATTCGGCCTTCGTCCAGTGGACCGCGACCGTCTTCATGTTCCTGGGCGGCCTGCCCTTCGTGCTGTACGTGCGAGCCTTCCAGGGCCACCTCTCGGACGTCTGGCGCAACAGCCAGGTCGCCTCCTTCTTCAAGTTCCTGCTGGTTGTCGGGCTGGTGTACTGGGCCGTCCTCTGGATCAGCCTGGACATGCCGTTCGAGTCCGCATTGCGGCATGCCTTCTTCAACGTCGTCTCGGTGGTGACGACGACCGGCTACGTCAGCACCGACTACGGGCAGTGGGGCGGCTTCTGCGTTGCCGGCTTCTTCCTGCTCACCTTCGTCGGCGGCTGCACCGGCTCGACCGGCGGCGCGATCAAGATCTTCCGCTTCCAGATCGCATGGCAGATGGTGCTTCGCCACATGCGGTCGCTCGTCTACCCGCACGCGATCGTGCCGTCGCGCTACGACGGCAAGCAGGTTTCCGAAGATGTCGTCCGTTCGGTCGTCATCTTCGTCTTCACCTACATCATGACCGTCGCCCTCATCGGTGTCGTCCTGATGGCCACCGGGCTTGACTTCCTGTCCGGCTTCAGCGGTGCGGCCCAGGCAGTCGGCAACGTCGGCCCCGGACTGGGCGAGGTGATCGGCCCGGTCGGCAACTACTCGACCGTCTCCGACACCGCGAAGTGGGTGCTTGCCGCCGGCATGCTGCTGGGCCGGCTCGAGTTCTTCACCCTGCTTGTGGTGCTGACCCCTTCGTTCTGGCGCAAGTAGGCGCGTCCCTTTCGGGGCAAGGGCGGCGCTCCGGAAGGGACGCCGCTTGTCATCGTGCATGGCAGCCCCGAAGTTCTTTGTCCGGACCCGCAGACCTGATTTAATCGGCGCATGGACAAGGATCGGCACGGATTGGGACGGGCGGCGAAGAGGCTCCTCGGCGCCCTCGCCTTGGTCGCGACGTGGAGCGGCGCGGCGAACGCCGCCGCAACCGGCCCGTGGTCCGAGAACGAGTACGGCGCGGTACGCCTGGTCGCCGCCGCCGAGGGCGTCGGAAAGGGCTCCCAGGTCCGGCTGGGGATCGAGTTCCGGATGGCCAAGGGCTGGAAGATCTACTGGCGCTCACCGGGCGACGCCGGCTTTCCGCCCCGCTTCGACTGGTCGGCCTCCGACAACCTCGCCGAGGCCCTGGTCCGCTGGCCGCGCCCCGAGCGGTTCAGCGCGGTGGGCTTCGAGACGGTCGGCTATTCGGACGAAGTGATCCTGCCGGTCGAAGCCCTCCTCGCCCGCCCCGGCGAGGCGGCCGAGCTTCGTGCCCGGGTCGAGTACCTGAGCTGCGAGGAGATCTGCGTTCCCCTCGATGCCGATGTCGCCCTCGGCCTGCCGGCCGGCCCGGCAACGCCCAGCGAACACGCGCATCGCATCGCCCGCTTCGCCGCCCGCGTCCCCGGCCCGCCGTCGGCATCCGGAATGGCGATCGAATCGTTGACCTTCGAGGAGGGCGCCAGCCCGCGCCTGGTGGTGACGGCGACCGCCGAGGAGCCGTTCCGCGCCCCCGACCTCCTGGTCGAAGGCCCGCGCGAGTTGGCGTTCTCCCGTCCCGAGGTCAGGTTTGGCGATGGCGGCCATCAGGCCACGCTTTCGGTAGCGGTCGACGGCCTTGCCTACCTGGAACGGCCGTTGGCGGGCGAACGCGTGACCCTGACGCTGTTCGACGGCGACCGCGCCGCCGAAGCCGAGGCTGTCGTCGCGGCAGGGGTTGCGCGTGCCGCCGGGGACCGTTCGCTGGCGGCGATCCTCGGACTGGCGCTGCTGGGCGGCCTGATCCTCAACCTGATGCCCTGCGTGTTGCCGGTGCTGTCGATCAAGCTGCTGGGCGTCGTCCGCCAGGGCGGCCGCACGCGGGCCGAAGTGCGAGCCGGATTCATCGCTTCGGCGGGCGGCATCCTGTTCTCGTTCCTGGTGCTGGCAGGGGTGCTGATCGCCCTCAAGCTGACGGGGGCGGCGGTCGGCTGGGGCATCCAGTTCCAGCAGCCGTGGTTCGTGATCGCGATGACGGTGATCGTGGTCGCCTTCGCCTGCAACCTGTGGGGTCTGTTCGACATCCGCCTGCCGGGCTGGGCGGGGTCCCTGGGCGCCTCCCGCGGCGACGGCCTGGCCGGCCATTTCGCCGGCGGCGCCTTCGCCACCCTGCTGGCGACGCCGTGCAGCGCCCCCTTCCTCGGCACCGCGGTCGGCTTTGCCCTGGCCCGCGGGCCGGGAGAGATCGCCGCCGTGTTCGCCGCCCTCGGCCTTGGGCTGGCGGCTCCCTACCTGGCGGTGGCGGCACTGCCTGGGCTGGCTGCCCGCCTGCCCCGGCCCGGGCCGTGGATGGTCGTTCTGCAGCGGCTGCTCGGGGCGGCGTTGATCGCCACCGCGGCGTGGCTGCTGTCGGTGCTGGCGGCGCAGTCGGGGCTGGCAGTGGCTGCATTCGCGGCGGCGATGGTCGGCCTGATGGCACTGGCCTTCGCGGTCCGCCGGCGCGCCGCCGAGCGCTTCCGCGCCGCCGCCTCCGCCGCGGTCGCCGCCAGCATGCTGGCCGCCTTCGCCGCCCCCGCCGTGCAGGGCGCCACCGCGCCGGCGGCCCTGGACGGCTTGTGGCGCCCGTTCGAGGAATCGGCGATCGCCGGCCTCGTCGATTCCGGCAAGGTGGTGTTCGTCGACGTCACCGCTGCCTGGTGCATCACCTGCCGGGTCAACAAGAAGGTCGCGTTCTCGGACGACGTCCGCGGCCGCCTGGCCGGGGATGGCGTGGTGGCGATGCAGGCCGACTGGACCCGGCCGGTGCCCGAGATCTCCCGCTACCTGGCGCGTTACGGCCGCTACGGCATTCCCTTCAACATCGTCTACGGCCCCGGCGCCCCGCAGGGCCTGCCGCTGCCGGAGCTGCTCACCCCTGCGGCGGTGCGCGACGCTCTCGAAGAAGCAGCGCGGCGACCTTCGTAAAGGGGAGCAGGCCCTGGAAACCCGTCGCCCGCTTCCCATCTAAGGGCGGCACCGTTCGGTGCTGTCTGGTTCGAGGTTTTCCCTGACAGGAGGCGACAATGACCATTCAGGTGGGCGACCGGATTCCCGATGTCACGCTTTACACGATGCGCGACGGCAAGCCGGAGGCGGTCAAGACCGGCGATCTGTTCCAGGGCAGCAAGATTGCACTGTTCGGGGTGCCGGGGGCCTTCACGCCGACCTGCTCGCAGAAGCACCTGCCCAACTACGTCCAGGGCGCCGAGGCGCTGAAGGGCAAGCAGGTCGACAAGATCGTCTGCCTGGCGGTGAACGACGTCTTCGTGATGGACGCCTGGGCGCGCGACCAGGGCGCCGGCGACAAGATCGTGATGCTGTCCGACGGCAACGGCGACTTCACCAAGGCGACCGGGCTCGAGCTCGACCTCAGCGGCCGTGGCCTCGGCACCCGCTGCCAGAGGTTTTCGATGTTCGTCGACGACGGGGTGGTGAAGAGCCTCAACGTCGAGGACGCGCCCGGCAGCTTCGACAAGACCTCGTGCGAAATCATGATGAAGCAGATGTGACGGGCGGCGCGGCCGCGTCAGCAGGGCGCGAGCTCCGCGATCCGCACCCGCGCCAGGCTGTCGGCCAGGAAGTCCAGTTCGAGAGCGGCGCGGTACGATACGTCGAGAATGCGGCCGCGCACGAACGGCCCGCGGTCGTTGACCGTCAGCACCACCGAACGCCCGTTCTCCAGATTCGTCACCAGGATCATGGTGCCGAACGGCAGCGTGCGGTGCGCTGCCGTCAGGGCATGCATGTCGAACGGCTCGCCGCTCGCCGTCGTCCGTCCATGATGCGCGCGGCCGTACCACGAGGCCGTGCCCTGCTCGTCGTGGCCGGGGATGGCGGCGCACAGCATGGGCGCCCGCGGTGGCGGAGCCGGAACCGGGAAGACGGCCGCCGGGCGCGCGGACGGCGCCGCCGGCGGGGCGGGCCTGGGAGCACTCTGGCAGGCGGCAAGGCTTGCCAGCATCGCGAACATGGCGAAGACACCCGGGCAGCAACGCGTCGCGCCTCGTGGGGCGATCGGGAACAGACCCGTCCATAATACGGCAGACGGGGGCAAATCCGGCAACCGGATCTTGTCGTCTAGGTGACCGGCTCGGCTGTCCGGGGACAGGGCACCTGCTGCTCTTTCGCGCCGCTGACCAGGCATCTGCGCAGGGTGCGGTCGAAGAAGGATACGGCGGTGCCCGCGATTTCGTCCTGAGCGAAGCGGCGCGCCGTCGCCATGCTTACCCCGAGAGCGTAGTCCGGGAGCCGCGTCGTGAACTGCACCTTGAGGGACTCGAAGATCTGCGGGTCCTGGACGAAGGGGCCGGTCAGGATGATGCGGCGCGGAAACAACACCATGTGGAGGTTGTGCAACGCCGCCGCGACGTGCCGAGTGGCCGCCCGGATCGATGGCCGATCGCCGAGTTGGTGACGACGCATGTACTCCTCGAACGCCCATTCGTCCCCTGGCGCGTCTGGATGATCCCGGCGGATGTCGCCGAGGAGGGCCCAGAGCGCCGCCTCGGTCTCGAGGCAACCCGGCTTGCCGCATCGGCAGCGGCGGTCCGAACCCGTCCATCCGATCCAATGCCCGAATTCGCCGAAACTGCCGCTCGACAGCGAGGTGACGCCGTCCCGGGCATAGGATGCCCCGATGCCGAACCCCCAGTGGACGAACAGGACCCCGCCCGTCCGCTCTTCCGGGTGGCTCATCAGATGCCCGCCGAGTTCGGCGTTGAGGTTCCGGATCAGGCGGACGGGAAGACCAGTCGCGCGGCCGATGCCTTCGAACGTCATGTTCGACATGCGCGGCCAGCGCGAGCAGAAGATCCATCGCCCGCCGACCTCGTCCACGATGCCTGGAAGCGCAAGCCCGACCCCGATCACCTCGGTCTGCGGGGGGACCATCGCCTGGAGCCGTCGCGTCGTCGAGAGAAAGAGCGCCGCCATGCCGTCGTTGACGGCATCCTCCCCCACTTCGCTGCTCGGCTTGGATTCGGCGAGGACGCGCCCGCCCATATCGACGACCACACCCCGGATCGCATTCGAGACCACATGCACCACGATCACCGCAAAGCGATCGAGCGCGGGGTGGAGGGAGATTTCCGGGCGTCCCTTGCGGCTTCCCGAAATGTGATCGCCCTCGACGAGCAGCCGCTGGGCCAGCAATTCCGCGACCAGATCGGACACGGTGGAAGGGCGAGTCCTGAGCTCCTGTCCAAGCTGCTTTCGGGTGATCGACGGGCTGGCGCACACGGCGGCGAAGATCAGCGCCTTCTTGCGATCGGTCGCGTTCGCCCCCGGAGGGTCCTCAAGGTACCGCAAGGACGCCAGCATCATTCCCTCTTCCCGAGCCGCCCAGACTGGCACCATGGATGCACCGGAAATCTCAATGGCTATTTAATGCCGCTCTGTGTTATTAAACACCTGAGGGGAGCAGGCATCAACTGCCGAACGGGGAAGCATCCATGTCCGCACGTCGGGAGCAGCGCACACGGCCGGTGGCGTGCAAGCCGGCGCTGACCGGCTGGTCCCTGGGATCGACCCCGCCCCTGACCCCGGCTGACAGCGTCTGCGGAGGTGGGCGCCATCGCGCCCCAGACCCCGCCTTGCTCGAACGTCCTGGAGAGGAGAGAGAGGGATTATGAATCGCGACAAGATGTTTCGCCTTTGTGCCGCCGCCGCGGTTGCCGCGGCCCTCGGCGTATCCTACCCGGCCGCGGCCGCGCCCCAAGTCATGCGCCTGGCGGAGAACCAGCCGGAGACGAACCCGGTGACCGTGGCCATGCGCCAGTTCGCCAAGCTGGTCGAGCAGAAGACCAACGGCGAGATCAAGGTCGACGTCTACGCCTCGGCGGTGCTCGGGCAGGAGCCCGAAACCATCGAGCAGGCGCAGCTCGGCGCGATCGAGTTCGCCCGCGTCAACAGCGTCGTCGTCGCCAACGTGGTCAAGGAGGTCGGGGTATTCACCCTGCCCTACGTGTTCCGCGACATCGACCACAAGTTCAAGGTCCTGGACGGCGAGATCGGGCGCCAAGTGGATGCCGCCCTCGAGAAGCAGGGTCTGGTCAATCTCGGCTACATGGAGGCCGGCAGCCGGTCGTTCTATACGATTAAGGGCAAGCAGATCAAAAGCCTGGCCGACATGGCGGGCAAGAAGATCCGGGTCCAGCCCGCACCGATCGCGATTCAGATGATCAAGCTGCTGGGCGCCACGCCGACGCCGATGAACTACGGCGAGGTGTACTCGGCACTGGAATCCGGCGTCATCGACGGAGCCGAGAACGATTACGTGAGCTACGTCACCTCCGCCCATTTCGAGGTCGCCCCCTTCTATACCGAGGACAACCACCTCAGCCCGCCCGCGATGCTGCTGATGAACAAGGACAAGCTGGCCGCGCTCAGCCCGAAGCACCAGGCGGCCATCAAAGAGGCCGGCAAGGAAGCCGCCGTGTTCGAGCGCGACCTCATGGTCAAGGGTAACGAAGAAGCCAAGAAGAAAGCGATCGCGGCGGGCGTCGTCATCACCACCCTCGACAACACGCCCTTCCGCGAAGCGGTGAAGGAGATCTACACCAAGTTCCCCGAGTACACGGACGTGCTGAAGCGGATCGGAGAAACCCGCTAGCATCCTGACTCGTCGACGCGTGATCGGGCCTCATCCTGCGACACGCTCGGGATGAGGCCCTCACGCTGGACCGGACCCTGAAGGGGAAGTCGGCGGAAGACGGCCCACGCCCCCGGCCACGCCGTACCGGCGGAGGATGTGGAATGATCAGGCGGATCATCAGAATTGTCGATCGAACGGTGACCTATGTCTGCGCGGCGCAGCTGATCGCCATGCTGGTCATCGTCTTCTCGCAGGTGGTGCTGCGCTACGGCTTCGCCAGTCCGACCAGCTGGTCGGAGGAGCTGACCCTGCTGATCCTGGTGTGGTTCGGCTACATGGGCATGGCGCTCGGGTTCGGGCACGACTTCCACATCGGCCTTCACTCGCTGACGCGGAACTGGCCGCCCGCAGCGTTGCGCGCCCTCCAGATCATGTCCGACACGCTCGTCCTGATCATCGCCGCGATGATGGTCTATTACGGCGACATCCTCGTCGAGAAGACTGCGGTCCAGGTGATGCCGGCACTGGGGGTCTCGAAATCGGTGCTGTACTACAGCCTCGTCGTTTCCGGGCTGACCATGATCTTCTACGCGGCAATCCATCTCGTATCGCCCGACCTCTTCAAGCGCGATTCGGTCATCGAGCCTGCGGGGGCGCGGAAATGAGCACCAATGCGATCGCCCTTTCCATCCTTCTTTCGGCGTTCTTCGGCCTCATCTTCATCCGCGTTCCGATCGCTGTCGGCCTGATGGCGTCCTCGGTGGCGTGCGCGCTCTACCTGAACATCCCGATGGTCGTGCTGATCCAGAAGATGGTCAACGGCCTCAACAGCTTCACCTTCCTGGCCGTGCCCTTCTTCATCATTGCCGGCGAGCTGATGGGCGACGGCGGGATTTCGGACAAGATCATCAAGTTCGCCGACGTGGTGGTCGGCAAGGTGCGCGGCGGACTGGCGATGGTGAACGTGCTTGCGAGCATGCTGTTCGGAGGCATCTCCGGCTCGTCGGTGGCGGACGTCTCCTCGATCGGTTCGTTCCTCATCCCGCTGATGAGGAAGCAGGGCTACCCCGCCGACTTCTCGGTCGCGGTGACGGTGTCGGGCTCCGTCCAGGGCATCATCATCCCGCCCAGTCAGAACATGATCTATTACGCCCTGGCGGCAGGCGGACTGTCGATCAGCAAGCTTTTCATCGCCGGCTACATCCCGGGCATCATGTTCGGATGCGGCCTGATGACGGTCAGCTACGTCATCGCGCTGCGCCGCAAGTTTCCCAAGGGGCGCACCTACTCCCTGCGCGAAGCCGTCGCCATCCTGCTCGACGCCCTGATCGGGCTCTTCGCCATCCTCATCATCATCGGCGGCATTCTGCTGGGCATCTTCACCGCGACCGAATCCGCGGCGGCGGCCTCCGTCTATGCCCTGGTCGTCACCGTCGTCATCTACAGAACCCTGAAGCCCGCCGACGTCCTGAAGGTGTTCCTGCGCTCGCTCAAGACGCTGTCGATGATCATCGCGATCATCGGCTCGTCATCCGTCTTCGCTTTCCTGCTCGCCTGGCTGAAAGTCCCGACCATGGTGTCGGAGTTCTTCATCGGCATTTCGAGCGAGCCGCTGGTCGTCATGCTGCTCGTCAACGTGCTGCTGCTGGTTCTCGGCATGCTGGTGGATATGGGCATCCTCATCCTGCTGATGACGCCGATCCTGCTGCCGGTGGTGACCAACGTCGGCTACGACCCCGTGCACTTCTGCATCATCATGATGGTGAACCTGGGCATCGGGCTGTGCACGCCGCCGGTCGGGACGTCGCTTTTCGTGGGCTGCTCGATCGCCAAAATCGGCATCGAGGAAGCGGTGAAGGGTTTCCTGCCCTTCTACTGCACGATGCTGGCCATTCTGGCGGCCATCATCCTGTTCCCCGAGCTGTCCCTCTGGCTGCCCTCGCTGATGCGGTAGAAGTCTCGCGGGGCGGCGCCTCGGGATGGCGGCCCCGTCCCGGACTGCCCAGGGCCAAGCGGCCTAGAGCTCGGGCGCGCCCTTGGGCACCGCGCAGACGAACAGGAATGGCTCGCTGCCGGCATTGCGCAGCTGGTGCACCTGGCCGCCGGGGATGAACACGGCGTCCCCCGCCTTGACGTCGACCCACTTGCCGTCCTCGAACACCTGGCCCTTGCCCTGGTGGACGAAGATCTCGTGCTCGTAGGGGTGGGCGTGGTGCATGGTGGTCCCGCCCTCGGCCAGCTCGAAGATGCGCATGGCGAAGTTGGCGGCGCCGTCAGCCTGGCCGATCAGCAGGCGGCCTGTGGCGTTGTGGGCGGTGTCGTTTTCGTAAGGTTTGGTCGGAAGCTCGCGGTAGTTGACGACCTTCATGGGGTGCTCCTGGTCACTTCGGTTATCGGTGATTGCCTGTCGCGTGCCTCCTCGAGGCCGCGGCGCGCCAGGGCGTCGGCGCGCTCGTTCTCGGGATGGCCGGCGTGGCCGCGAACCCATTCCCACTCCAAGTGGTGGCGCGCCAGCGCAGCATCCAGCCGCTGCCAAAGGTCGGCGTTCTTGACCGGATCCCTGCCCGAGGTACGCCAGCCGTTTCGCTTCCAGTTGTGGATCCAGCGGGTGATGCCGTCGCGCAAGTAAGTGCTGTCGGTGAACACGCGCAGCCGCACCGGGCGCTTCTGTGCCTCCAGCGCCGCAATTGCGGCGGTCAGCTCCATCCGGTTGTTGGTGGTCATCGGCTCGCCGCCCCACAGCTCCTTCTCGCGGCCGCGCCAGCGCAGGACAACACCCCAGCCCCCCGGGCCCGGGTTGCCGCTGCAGGCGCCGTCGGTGAAAGCCTCGACCACATCGTCCGCCGTCATCGCGCTCACCCCAGCCCGTAGGCTTCGGGACTGCGTACGCCGCGGTGGAAGCGCAGCTTGGTCAGGTATTCAAGCGGGTCCTTGCGGGTCACCAGCGCGTTCTCGGGCGTGTACAGCCAGTCGTACAGGCGGGTCAGCAGGAAGCGTATCGCCGCCCCCTGAGCCAGCAGCGGCAACTGCTGCAACTCGTGGTCCGTCAGCGGCCGCACCGAAGTGTAGCCGGCGGTCAGCCGCCTTGCCTTCGTGGCGTTGAACTCGCCGTCCTTCTCGAAGCACCAGGCGTTCAGGCAGACTGCCAAGTCATAAGCCAGGAAGTCGTTGCAGGCGAAGTAGAAATCGATCAGCCCGGTAAGCCGGCCGCCCATGAAGAAGACATTGTCGGGGAACAGGTCGGCATGGATGACGCCAGCCGGCAGCCCGTCCGGCCAAGACTTCTCGATCCTGTCCAGGTCGGCGTCGAGTTCGGCGACCAGCCCGGTGCGCACCTCGTCGGCGCGGCTGCGCGAAGCCTGCAGCAGCGGCCGCCAGGCGTCCACGGTGAGGGCGTTGCGGCGGCGCCCCGGGAAATCGGCGCCCGCCTGGTGCAGGCGCGCCAGTGCCCTGCCCAGCTCGAGGCAGTGCTCGGGAGTGACGCGGCGCGGCCACATGCCGTCAAGGAAGGTGACCAGCGCGGCGGGGCGGCCACACAACTCGCGAAGCGCCCTGCCCTGGCGGTCGCGGACGGGCGTGGGGCACGAGACGCCGCGCGCCGCCAGGTGTTCAAGCAAGCCGATAAAGAACGGCAGGTCCGCGGGGCTGACCCGCTTCTCGTACAGGGTCAGGATGAACGTGCCCTGCTCGGTCCGCAGGAGATAATTCGAGTTCTCGATCCCCTCGGCGATTCCCTTGCAGGATATCACATCGCCGAGGTAGTAACCTGCGATGAATGCAATCAGGTCGTCATCGCTGACTTCGGTATAGACCGCCATGAAGGCCGCTCGCCCACGTCTGCCGGGTTGGTTCGGCGCCCGTTCACGGGCGCTCCCCTTCATGACGGCAACGGCTTCGGTTGGCAAGCTCGCTGTCGGCGTCGTGGTGGCGATCGCCGTCTGCGGCTTGGCGGCGTCGGGCGCGGCAGCCCCGCGCGAGGTCCCGGGGCGCGCTCGCTCGGAAGGCGTGCAGCGGCCCGATCCGATGGTGCGGCGGACCCAGGAGCTGCTGCTTGAGCTGGCCGAGTACCAGGGTCCGGCCGATGGTGTCCACGGCCCGCAGTCGCGCGCGGCATTGCGCTCGTACCTGCGGCGCGCCGGACTGCCGGAAACGACCTCGATCGGCGAGCCGCTGATCCGGCAGCTCGAAAGCGCGGTGGCGGTGGAGCAGCTCCTGCGCCGCCTCGAGCAGGCCCGCGAGGAAGGCGCCGCTGCCGCCCGCGAAGCCCTGCTCGGCAGCGCGGCCACGCGCGACCTGGTCGGTGGCAGGAGCGAGGTGGCCGATCCGACCCGCAACCCCACGGCCTGCTTCGCCCAGCCGAACCCCGTCTGCGTCCTGGCCGAGGCTGTCGAAAGCGCCAAGGCGCTGTCGGTGGAGGAGCGACGAGACTGGGCTTTCGGCGAGATCCTGGTCGCCCAGGCGCGCGCCGGCCTGATCGCCGAGGCGCGGGCAAGCGCCCGCCGGATGAGCGATGCCCGGCTGATCATGGTGGCGCTGCAGGACATCGCGCTGGCCCAGGCACGGCGCCTGCGCAACGCCGACGCGGTCGCCGCCGCCGCGACCATCCCCGATTCCTCGCAGCGGATCGAGACCTTGGCCGAGATGGCGCTGCTGCAGGCCGCGGCGGCGCCAGGCGACGCCGTCGCCAACGCCCGCCAGGCGGGTGTGGCGGCGGCGGCGATGCAGGATCCTGCCCGCGCCGCCGCCTTGATGACGCGCGCCGCCCTGGCGATGGCACGAGCCGGCGACGTTGACGCCGCCGCCGCGATTCTGGCTTCGGCCAAGGAGCGTCTCGAGCCGGGGCGAAGCCTGGGCCCGGTCGCGGCCGCCTACGCCGAGATCGGCCGGATCGATGACGCCCTGGCGCTGCTCGAGCACCTGGCATCCGCCGAGGACCGCACCCCGGTGCTGGTCGCGATCGCAGCGGCGCAGGCGGAAGCCGGCCAGGCCGCCGAAGCCCTGAACACCGCGCAGGCGATCGCCGAGACGCGCTTTCGCGCCCCGGCCCTGGCCCGCGTTGCCGAGATCCTCGCCCGCAAGGGCAATGCGGACGGTGCCCGCGCCGCCGCGGAGGCCGCAATCGGAGCCCTGGAAACCGCCACCCCGGCGTACGCCCGTGACGCCACGCTGGCCACGATCGTCCGGCTTTCCCCGACCCTCGATCGGCAACCGGACTGGGCCCTGGCCGAACGCATCGCCGACCCCAAGGTACGGGCCGAAAGCCTGTGGGCGGTCGCCGCGGTCCTGGCGACGCGGGCCGACGCCGCGGCCGCCGACGAGGCCCGCAACCGGGCCAGGGAGGCGACCGCCCTCGTCCCCGTCACCCTGACCCGCGTCTGGCTGTTGTGCGAGGCCGCAGAGACGCGGGCACGGCAAGGCGCCGGCAAGGACGCCTGGCAGCTGTGGCACGAGGCCCTCGATCAGGCGGCGCCGGTCGGCAACGCCTGGGTGCGGGCCCGCGCGCTGGCCCGCCTCGGCCACGCCCTGGTGGCGATGGAGGAGGCGTCCCGGAACGGTGCCCGCTGATCCGCCGGCTTGTGGGAACTCGGCCAAGCCTCTAAAGTCCGCTCGGATGGGATTGCATCGGAGGAGGTTGCGATGCCGGAAGCTGTCGTCGCGCAGAAGGGCCCCTACCCCGTCGAGGTCCGCGAGGGTCGGACCTACTTCTGGTGCGCCTGCGGTCGTTCGGGCCGGCAGCCATTCTGTGACGGCAGCCACAAGGGCAGCGGGCTGACCCCGGTGAGCTTCGAGGCGACCGCGACCGAGACCGTCTATCTGTGCGGCTGCAAGCGCACGGCCGACCGGCCGTTCTGCGACGGCAGCCACGCTTCGCTGTGAGAGGACCGATGCTGCTGCGCGGCGCCGTCATCGCCACCACCATGCTTGCGCTTGCCGGCTGCGCCGGGAAGTCGTTCAACCCCTTCGCCGACAAGGGGCCCCTGCCGCCCTGCCCGAAGACCAGGGTGCTGACCGAGGCCGGCGAGATCACCAGGTTCCGCGCCGGCCCGGGGCGCGACATCTCGGACGTGCTGTTCAGCGGCCGTGTCGTCGATGTCGTCGGCGCCTGCGAGCATGACATCGACGACGACAGCAAGGCGGGCGAGATGACGGTGGAGATCGCCCCCGTGCTGGCGCTCGAGCGGGGACCCGCCGACCGCAGCCGGATGGCCCAGTTCGAGTACTTCGTTGTCCTCCTCGATTCGGCCCGAAAGCCGATCTCGAAGAACCTGTTCGAAGTCCGGGTGCCGTTCGAGGGCAACGCGGGCCGGATCCAGTACACCGACACGTCGGTCACGCTCAAGGTGCCGCTCAAGGCCGGCCAGACCGGACGCGACTTCGAGATCCTGCTCGGCTTCCAGCTCGCCCGCGACGAAGTCGAGTACAACCGCTCGCACGCCGCGGCAGGGGTCCGCTGATCCGACTGCGGCAGCCGCCGTGGCCCGTCCAGGAGACCCGGGGCGAGGGAATCCGTTTTCCGGTCCCCTCGTCGCTCCGCGCCTTCCGAGCGCTTTCCGTGGCGGCGCTTGACCGCTCTCGGGGACTTGTGGAACACTTCGGCAAGATCGTCGGGTCGCCGGCTCCGAGAACAGCTGTCGAAAGGACTTCGGAAGAGCGACATCCTCTCAGATGACCGTTGCGGGAGAGACCGGCTGCATCGCGGTGCCGGCGCCGAAGGAGCAACCGCCCCGGAAACTCTCAGGCCAAAGAACCGCAACGGGATGAGACTCTGGAAAGCAGGCGTCGAGAGACTCGGCGTCTCACCGAAGAGGTAACCTGGCCGGGCCGGGGAATCTTTCAGGTCAGAAGACAGAGGGGGCACGTCTCGGTCGTCGTCGTGGCTTTGCGACCGGACGTGCCTTTGAACTGTTTGGGAGGGTTACCGTGACGAATGCACAGGACCTCAAGCGTACGCCCCTTGGCAGCTTTCACCTCCGGCTGAACGCGAAGATCGTTCCGTTCGCCGGCTACGAGATGCCGCTCCATTACGAGGAGGGCATCATCACCGAGCACGCCTATACCCGCGAGCACGTCTCGCTGTTCGACGTTTCCCACATGGGCCAGGCGATCCTGCGCGGCGCCGACGCGGCGGCCGCTCTCGAAACCCTGGTGCCGGGCGACATCCAGGATCTGCCGCCCGGAAAGATGCGCTACACCGTGCTCACCAACGAGCAGGGCGGCATCCTCGACGACCTGATGGTCGGCAATCGCGGCTCGCACCTGTTCCTGGTCGTCAACGCCTCGCGCAAGGAGCACGACTTCAAGCACATTGCCGAGCGGCTTGCGGGGCGCGCCCAGCTCGAGTTGCTGCCCGACCACGCACTGCTCGCCCTGCAGGGGCCGTTGGCCGCCCAGGTCATGGGCCGCCTGTCGCCTCCTGCGCGGCACATGATGTTCATGACCTGCGAGAACCTGACGGTCGCCGATGCCCCCTGCTGCGTCGCCCGCTCGGGCTACACCGGCGAGGATGGGTTCGAAATATCGGTCGGTCCGGAGGACTGCAAGAACCTGGCCCACGCCCTGATCGAGGAGACGGAGGTGAACCCGGCCGGGTTGGGGGCCCGCGACACCTTGCGGCTGGAGGCCGGTCTTCCGCTCTACGGCAATGACATCGACGAGACGACGACCCCGGTCGAGGCCGGGCTGTCGTGGATCATCGGCAAGCGGCGCCGCGAGGAAGGTGGCTTCCCGGGGTCCGACATCATCCTGCGCCAGCTGGCCGAAGGCGCCACCCGCCGCCTGGTCGGGCTCAAGCCGGCGGGCCGGGTGCCGGCCCGCGCCCACACAATCATCACCGACGAGAGCGGCAACGAGATCGGTCACGTGACCAGCGGCAGCTACGGCCCGACCGTCGGCGGCCCGGTCGCCATGGGCTATGTGCAGACGGCCCATGCCCAGCCGGGGACCGCGGTCCGGCTGATGGTCCGCGGCAAGCCGGAGCCGGCGCAGGTCGTGAAGCTTCCGTTCGTTCCGCATCGCTACTTCAAGGGCTGAGCACACGAGACGAGGACATCATGGCGATCACCAGGTTCACCAAGGAACACGAGTGGGTGCGCATCGAAGGCGACGAGGGCGTCGTCGGCATCACGTCGTACGCGCAAGAGCAGTTGGGCGACCTCGTCTACATCGAGCTGCCCGAGATCGGGGCCGAGATCGCGGCGGGCGACCAGCTTGCGGTCGTCGAGTCGGTGAAGGCGGCGAGCGAGGTCTACTCGCCCGTCAGCGGCACCGTCGCCGCCACCAACCAGGCGGTCGCCGACAACCCGGCGCAAGTCAATGCCGACCCCCTGGGCGAGGGCTGGTTCGTCCGCCTCAAGCTGCGCGATCCCGACGAAGCCGAGGGGCTGATGGACGAGGACGCCTACGCCGTGTACTGCGAAGGACTGGCCTGATGCGCTACCTGCCGCTGACCGATGACGATCGCCGCCAGATGCTTGCGGCGATCGGCGTCGCCACGGTCGACGAGTTGTTCCGCGACGTACCGGCGGCCGCCCGTCTTCCGGCCCCGGTCGATCTGCCCCGCCACGCCGGCGAGTGCGCGGTCGAGCGCACGCTGGGCGCGATGGCACGCAAGAACCTCAGCCCCAGCGAGGTGCCCTGCTTTCTCGGCGCCGGCATCTATCGCCACCACGTCCCGGCCGCGGTCGACCACCTGATCCAGCGCGGCGAGTTCCTGACCGCCTACACGCCCTACCAGCCCGAAGTCTCGCAAGGCACGCTGCAGTACCTGTTCGAGTTCCAGACCCAGGTCGCGATGATCACCGGCATGGAGGTCGCCAACGCCTCGATGTACGACGGCGCCACCGTCTGCGCGGAGGCGGTGATGATGGCGGCGCGAGTCAGCCGCCGCAATCGGGTGGTCGTCTCGGGCGGCCTGCACCCCCACTACCTCGACGTCGTCCGCACCTATGCCCGCTTCCTGGGGCTGGACTGCGTCGATCTGCCGCCCGACTGGGCCGGCGACGAGGACCTCGCCCCCAGCATCGACGGCGCGACCGCCTGTGTCGCGGTGCAGAACCCCGACTTCTACGGCCGCGTCCACGACTACTCGGCGCTGGCGCAGCGCTGCCAGGAAGCCGGCGCCCTGCTGGTCGTCACGGTGACCGAGCCGGTGTCGCTGGGATTGTTGAAGCCGCCCGGCGAGATGGGCGCGGACATCGTCGCCGCCGAGGGCCAGGGGCTGGGCGGCGCCCCCAGTTTCGGCGGCCCGACCGTCGGACTGATGGCGGCCCGCAACAAGTTCGTGCGCCAGCTCCCCGGCCGGCTGGTTGGCGAGACCGTCGACGTCGACGGCAGGCGCGGCTACGTGCTGACCCTGTCGACCCGCGAGCAGCACATCCGCCGCGAGAAGGCGACCAGCAACATCTGCACCAACTCCGGCCTGTGCGCGCTGGCCTTCACCATCCACCTGACGCTGCTCGGCGAGCACGGTTTCCGCCAGCTCGCCCAGCTCAATCACGCGACGGCCGTCAGCCTCGCCGACCGGCTTGCGAAGGTGCCGGGAATCGAGGTGCTCAACGAAACCTACTTCAACGAGTTCACGCTCCGGCTGCCGAAGCCCGGGGCCGGAGTCGTCGAGGCGCTCGCAGAGCGCGGCATCCTCGGCGGAGTGCCCGTGTCCCGCTTCCATCCGGAGCGGGAAGAGGTCAGGAACCTGATGCTGGTCGCGGCCAGCGAGCTGACTACCGAGGACGATGCGGCGGCCTTCGCCGACGCGCTCGAAGAGGTGTTGTGATGGCCGAAACCGCATCCGGCAACAAGGCGCTCTTCGTCGAGGAGCCGCTGATTTTCGAACAGGGCGACGACGCGACCAGCGGCGTCGACCTGCCGGCCCCGCCCACGGTGAAGAACCGCCTGGGCGGGCTCGAGCGCGAGGGGCGGATCGGCCTGCCCGGGCTCGCCGAGCCCGAGGTGGTGCGCCACTACCTGCGGCTCTCGCAGCGCAACTACTCGATCGACGGCGGTTTCTATCCGCTCGGCTCGTGCACCATGAAGTACAACCCGCGCCTCAACGAGAAGATGGCGCGGCTCAAGGGGCTGGGTGACCTTCATCCGCTGCAGCCGATGTCCACCGTGCAGGGCGCCCTGGAATTGATCGACACCCTGGCCCACTGGCTCAAGGTCCTGACCGGAATGCCGGCGGTGGCCATGACCCCCGCCGCCGGGGCGCACGGCGAGCTGACCGGTCTGATGACCATCCGCGCCGCCCACGAGGACCGCGGCGATGCGAGAAAGCGGGTGCTGGTCCCGGAATCCGCCCACGGCACCAACCCGGCCAGCGCCGCCGCCTGCGGCTACGAGGTCGATCCGGTGCCGGCCAACGACCGCGGACGCGTCGATCTGGCGGCGCTGAAGGCCAAGCTGGGGCCCGACGTCGCCGCCTTGATGCTGACCAACCCCAACACCTGCGGCCTGTTCGAGACCGATATCCTCGAGATCGCCGCGGCGGTGCACGGGGCGGGCGCCTACTTCTACTGCGACGGCGCCAACCTCAACGCGATCGTCGGCCGGGTGCGGCCGGGCGACCTCGGCATCGACTGCATGCACATGAACCTGCACAAGACGTTCTCGACGCCGCATGGTGGCGGCGGGCCGGGCAGCGGGCCGGTGGTGCTGTCGGCGCCGCTCGCCCCGTTCGCCCCGCTGCCGTACGTGGTCCACGGCGCGGAGGGCTTCCGCCTGGTCGAGCACTACACCGAGTCGGACGCCAAGCCGTTCGGCCGCGTCAAAGGCTTCCACGGCCAGTTCGGGGTGTTCGTCCGCGCCCTGGCCTACATGATGAGCATGGGCGCCGACGGCCTGCGCCAAGTGGCCGAGGATGCGGTGCTCAACGCCAACTACCTGCTGGCGCGGCTCTCGGGCGACCTGACGCCCTCGTTCGAGGGGCCGTGCATGCACGAAGCGCTGTTCGACGACCGCTTCCTCAAGGACACCGGCGTTTCTACGCTCGACTTCGCGAAGGCCCTGATCGACGAGGGCTTCCACCCGATGACCATGTACTTCCCCCTGGTCGTCCACGGGGCGATGCTGATGGAGCCGACCGAGACCGAGAGCAAGGGGACGCTGGACGCCTACATCGCCTCGGTGAAGGCGCTGGCAGCCCGCGCCAAGGCGGGAGAGGCCGACTACTTCCACCAGGCCCCGGTGCACAGCCCCCGCCGCCGCCTCGACGAGACCGCCGCGGCCAGGAAGCCGGTGCTGCGCTGGGCGAAATGAGAAAAACAGAAAAGGGGTCAGAGTCATTTTTCCTTGAAAAATGACTCTGACCCCTTTTCTGCCTTTTCTGCTTCCCGTTCCTCGCGGATCACGGCCCACAGGCGTTCCAGCAGCGGGCGCAGGCCGGTGCCTGCGACGCCCGAGATAGCGGCCACCTCGGCCCCGGACGCCTTGGCCAGCGCACGTGTCTTCTTCTTCACCTCGGCGGGCGGCAGCGCGTCGCACTTGCTGAGGGCGACCAGTTCGCGCTTGCCCGCCAGCACCTCGCCGTACCCCTCCAATTCGCCCCGGATGGTGCGGTAGGCGCCGGCGACGTCCGGTTCCGTGCCGTCGACCAGGTGCAGCAGCACGGCGCAGCGCTCGACGTGGCCGAGGAAACGGGTGCCGAGCCCGGCACCCTCGTGCGCGCCCTCGATGAGGCCGGGGATGTCGGCGAGGACGAAGCTGCGCTCCTCGTCCAACGCGGCGACGCCAAGGTGCGGCTGCAATGTGGTGAAAGGATAGTCGGCGATCTTCGGCCGCGCCCGCGAGGTGGCCGCCAGCAGAGTCGACTTGCCGGCGTTGGGCAGGCCGACCAGGCCGACGTCGGCGATCAGCTTGAGGCGCAGCCAAACCCAGCGCTCTTCGCCAGGCCAGCCAGGCAGCGCCTTGCGCGGCGCCTGATTGGTCGAGCTCTTGTAATGGGTGTTGCCGAAGCCGCCGTCGCCGCCGTGCGCCAGCACCACGCGCTGACCGGGTGCGACGAGATCGGCCAGCAGCGTCTCCTTGTCGTCGTCGAGGATCTGGGTGCCGACCGGCACCTTGACGACAAGCTCGTCACCCTTGGCCCCGGTGCGATCGCGGCCCATGCCGTTGCCGCCGCGCTCGGCCTTGAAATGCTGGCGGTAACGGAAGTCGATCAGGGTGTTGAGGCTCTCGACGCACTCGAACACGACATCGCCGCCGCGACCGCCGTCGCCGCCGTTGGGGCCGCCGAATTCGATGAACTTCTCGCGCCGGAACGAGACCGCGCCGTCGCCGCCGTCGCCGCTGCGGATGTAGATCTTGGCTTCGTCGAGGAACTTCATGATGTCGTCTTCCCAGCCAGGTCTACCGGAACCGCACGATCAGACCCGAATCAAAAAGGGGAATGGCCCGGCCATTCCCCTTCCGATTCGACTGAAGTGGATGGCCGCGCAGCTTACGCCTTGGCCACCGGCTCCACCGTGATGTAGGCGCGCTCGTCGGTGGTGCGGTGGAACCGCACGTGCCCCTCGACCAGGGCGAACAGGGTGTGGTCGCGGCCCATGCCGACGTTGGCCCCGGGGTGGAACTTGGTGCCGCGTTGGCGGACCAGGATGTTGCCTGGGATCACCAGCTCGCCACCGAACTTCTTGACACCGAGCCGCTGCCCGGCCGAGTCGCGGCCGTTGCGGGAGCTGCCGCCTGCCTTTTTGTGCGCCATGGGGGGTTACTCCTTGCTCTCCGCCTGCGCCTCGGCCTCCGGCGCGGGCTCCTTCTTCGCCTTCTTCGGCTTGGGTGTCGCCTCCAGCTTGCGGCCGGCGACCGAGACGGCCGTCACGCGCAGCAGCGTCAGGTCCTGGCGGTGGCCGTTCTTGCGCCGGTAGTTCTGGCGGCGCTTCTTCTTGAAGACGATGATCTTCTCGCCGCGGGTCTGCTCGACCAGTTCGGCTTCGACCACGGCGCCCTCGACGCCGGGCGCGCCGACCACAGGCGCCTTGCCGTCCTCGGCGACCATCAGCACGTCGGTCAACTCGACCTTCGCGCCGGCTTCGCCTTCCAGCTTCTCGACCGCGATCACGTCGTCGGTCGTGACGCGGTACTGCTTCCCGCCCGTCTTGATGACTGCGAACATGTTCGTCTCATTGGTTAAAGCCACGCACGGCCGGCACGGGACCGTGGGGCCCGCCGGAAAGAGCGGGCAATATAACCGGCCTGCCCACGATGTCAACGCCTTCATCGCCTCCGAAAGGGGCGCGAAGGCGTGTTGCCCTTCGGAACCGGTTCGGTTAATCTCCGCGCCTTGCCGGCGGGGCCTCCCCGCCCGGGCGCCAGCGGAGGGGTGCCAGAGAGGCCGATTGGGCCGGTCTCGAAAACCGGTGTACCCTACGGGTACCGTGGGTTCGAATCCCACCCCCTCCGCCATTCGCCCGCTCGCAGCCATTCTCAAGGCGGCCACGATCGACATCCCGATGGTGCCCCCGGGTCCCCGGGGCGTCAGGCCGCCTTGTGGTACTTCGCGTAGCGCACGTCGAAGCGGTCGGCGTCCATCACCTTGGCCCACGCCTTGACGAAGTGCTCCACGAACATCGGGCCGGCATCGGCTCCGGCATAGACTTCGCACAGCGCGCGCAGCTGCGAATTGGCGCCGAACGCGAGGTCGGTCCGGGTCGCGGTCCACTTCTCTTCGCCGGAATCGCGGCAGGTGCCGACGAACTCCTCGTCGCTCTCGTCGTCGACCTGCTTCCAGGCCGTTCCGAGGTCGAGGAGGTTGACGAAGAAATCGTTGGTGAGCCGGCCCGGCCGGTCGGTCAGCACGCCGTGCTTCGAATTGCCGGCGTTGGCGCCCAGCACCCGCATTCCGCCAACCAGCACCGTCATCTCCGGCGCCGTGAGGCCGAGCAGTTCGGCGCGGTCGACCAGCAGTTCCTCGGTCGGCACGTTGAAGCGTACCTGGAGGTAGTTGCGGAAGCCGTCGACGCGCGGTTCGAGCGGCTCGAAGCTGTGGGCATCGGTCTGTTCCTCGGTCGCGTCGACTCGGCCCGAGGTGAACGGTACCGGGATGTCGTAGCCGGCGTCCCGGGCCGCCTTCTCGACCGCAGCGCTGCCGCCGAGCACGATCAAGTCGGCGATCGAAACTTTCTTGCCGCTGGCTGCGGAGCCGTCGAAGTCGGCCTTGATCTTCTCGTAGGTGGCGAGAACCCGGCCGAGCTCGTCGGGATCGTTGACGTCCCAGCTCCGCTGCGGCTCGAACCGGATGCGCGCGCCGTTGGCACCGCCGCGATGGTCGGAGCGGCGGTAGATCGAGGCCGACGCCCAGGCTGCCTTGACCAGCTCGGAAACCGAGTGTCCCGAACCCAGGATTGCCTGCTTCAGGTTGGCCACGTCGTCCTCGTCGATCAGGGCGTAGTCCGCCTTTGGCAGGGGGTCCTGCCAGATCAAATCCTCGCCCGGCACTTCCGGGCCGAGGTAGCGGGCTTTCGGCCCCATGTCGCGGTGGGTCAGCTTGAACCAGGCGCGGGCGAAGGCGTCGGCGAACGCCTCGGGGTCCTTGTAGAACCGCTCCGAGATCTTGCGGAACTCGGGGTCCATCTTGAAGGCCATGTCGGCGGTGGTCATCATGGTCGGGACCTTGCGGTGGGGACTGTGCGCGCCGGGCGCCTTGTCCTCGTCCTTCTGGTCCTTCGGCTGCCACTGCCAGGCGCCGGCCGGGCTCTTGACCAGCTCGTAGTCGTATTCGAGCAGCATGCGGAAATAGTTCATGCTCCAACGGATCGGGGTCGGGGTCCACGCCCCCTCGAGACCGCTGGTGATGGTGTGATCGCCCATGCCGGTCTCGTGGCCGCTTTTCCAGCCGAGGCCCTGCTGGGCGATATCCGCGCCTTCCGGCTCAGCCCCCATCTTCGAGGCATCGCCCGCGCCGTGGCACTTGCCGAACGTGTGGCCGCCGGCGGTGAGCGCGACCGTCTCCTCGTCGTTCATGGCCATGCGCGAGAAGGTCTCGCGGATTTCCTTCGCCGAACGCAGCGGATCGGGATTGCCGCCGGGACCCTCGGGGTTCACGTAGATCAGGCCCATCTGCACCGCGGCGAGCGGGTTGTCGAGCGCCTTGCCGGCGTCCTCGCCCATGCGGGCCTGCGCGCCCTTGCCGACCCATTGCTCCTCGGTGCCCCAGTAGGTGTGCTCGGGCTCGTAGACATCCTTGCGACCGCCGGCGAAGCCGAAGATCGGTCCGCCCATGTCCTCGATGGCGACATTGCCGGCGAGGATCAGCAGATCGGCCCAGGAGAGGTTGCGGCCGTACTTCTGCTTGATCGGCCAGAGCAGGCGCCGCGCCTTGTCGAGGTTGGCGTTGTCCGGCCACGAATTGAGCGGCGCGAAACGCTGCTGACCGGAATTGGCGCCGCCGCGCCCGTCGCCGGTACGATAGGTGCCGGCCGAGTGCCAGGCCATGCGGATGAAGAACGGGCCGTAGTGGCCGTAGTCGGCCGGCCACCAAGGCTGGCTGTCGGTCATCAGGGCCTTCAGGTCCCGCTTGACCGCCTGGTAGTCCAGCGCGTTGAACGCCTCGCAGTAGTCGAAGTCGTCTCCGTGGGGATCGCCGGTGACCCCGTGGCGGGGCAGGATGTCGAGCGACATCTGGTTGGGCCACCAGTCTCGGTTTCCGCGCCCGAGCAGCGAGCGGAGCGCCGCGCGCTCCTTCTTCGGACTGCCATGAAGCGGGCTGCCTGCGTCATTCGTATCCATCTCATCTCTCCCTTCTGGAGCCGAGATTTGGCAGTTGGGACCGGCGGGTGACGCGATCAAGCCGCGGTCCGGGCGTTGCCTCTCGGACGGGCGGTAACGCGCTGAAGACCTCGGCGAGCGGTCATCTGCTGGCGCCGAGTTCGGCCCTTCCCGCCCTCCGAACCGCCCCCTGCCCATGCGCTGCCACATGCCGCAGGCGGAGAATTCCGGAAGATGGACCACGACAAGAGCTGAGGTCCCGCCCATGTGAGCAGACTGTCCGACCAGCCACGCCCAGCACGAAAGGATTGGCACGATGGCGCAAGAAGACCGGGGCGATGCCCTTCTGTTGACGATCGTCCTCCGTCACGACCAGACGATGAACCTCGCCGAGCAGCAGGCGAAGCTCGCCGCGACCGGGTTCTGGAAGGACTTCCCGCCCGAGGGGATCGAGATCGTCTCATGGTACGTGATGATGGGGATCGGACAGGTGGTGACCCTCCGGGTTCCGCCGGCCCGCCTGCGCGAGGTCAATGTTGCGATCGAGAAGATGGCGTGGGGCGCCTTCCGGACCGAGTTCTACCCGACCTACGACTTCCGCGAGATCTATCAGGGCTTTCACGACAGGGCGGCAGGGGCGGAGTGAACTCCTCCCGCCCGTCGCCACCGCCATTTTCCGAACGTCGCAACCGAGAGGCTACCGCCTGTCGAGTATGGCCGGAGGCCGTTTGCGGAAGCTGGAAAGGAACTCGCTGACGCGGTCGAGGTGGGCCTGCATGGCGGCGGCGGCGCCGCTGCCGTCGCGGTCGACCAGGCAGGTGTAGATCGCCAGGTGATCGGCGATCGCCGGACCAAGGTTCTCGGGCCGCCGTGCGATCTCGCCGGCCTCGGTGATCATGAACCGACGATAGCGATCCCACAGCCCCGAAACGATGGTGACGAGCGCCGGATTGCGGGTCGCCCTGGCGATGGCGATGTGGAAGGCGCGGTCGGCGACGTGGCGCATCACGAAGGGGGCGGTGTCCTGCTCGATCTGGTCGAGTGCCGCCTTGATCCGCTCCAAGTCGTCCGGCGCCGCGGTCAGCGCGGCCAGCCTCGCCGTCTCGGCCTCGATCATGCGGCGGGCCATCAGCATGTCGAACGGGCCGACCTCGTCGAACGACAGGCAGTCCTTCCTCTCGCCCGCCGATTCGTCGCGCGGCTCGACCACGAAGGTGCCGGCGCCCATGCGGATGTCGACCAGCCCCCTGAGCTCCAGCACGATCAGCGCCTCGCGCAGCACCGACCGGCTGACCCCGAACTGCGAGATCAAGGCCCGTTCGGCAGGCAGGCGATGCCCGACCTTGAACTCGCCGGCGCGGATACGGTCCTCCATCTGCTGGGCGACCTGCTGGTAGAGGCGCGGGGCTTCCTCGGTGCGAAGAGGCATGGCGCGAGCTCCGGTCTAATTGGTCTATCCAATGCGGTCAGACCAATTAACATACCTTGTCTGCGCGCGATTGCAACCCTCATCGCATCCGGCCTGCAAGAGCGCCCACAAGAGGGTTGCCGGCTCGCCACGATTGGTATAATAGGTTCTAATTGGTCAGTCCAATATGCGGGATGCGCAAGGAATGCGGACGGTCTTCCTACTATTCGACTCGCTGAACCGGCGGGCTCTCGAGTGCTACGGCGGCACGGCGGTCGCCACCCCGAACTTCCGGCGTCTGGCCGAGCAGTGCGTCGTCTTTGACAGCCATTATGTCGGCAGCCTGCCGTGCATCCCGGCACGGCGCGACATGCACACCGGCCGCATTAATTTCCTGCACAACCAGTGGGGGCCGCTGGAGCCGTTCGACGATTCGGCACCCGGCATCCTCGAGAAGAACGGCATCTACTCGCACCTCGTCACCGACCACTACCACTACTTCGAGGACGGCGGCGTCTGCTACCACGGTCGCTACAGCTCGTTCGAGTTCGTGCGCGGCCAGGAGAAGGACAAGTGGAAGGGGCTGGTGAACCTGCCGGCCGACAAGTGGCGAAAGTCGATCCACGAGATGCGCTTCGCCGACCGCCGCGACGTCGAGCTGAATGCCGTCAACCTGGTCAACCGCGAATACCTCCGCGACGAGAAGGAATTCCCGACCGTCAAGAACACCGAGCTGGCGATCGAGTTCCTCGAGACCAACAAGGACGCCGACAACTGGCTGCTCCAGGTCGAGTACTACGATCCGCACGAGCCGTTCATCGCCCCGGCCCGCTTCCGCGAGGGCCTGGAGACCGGCTACCGGGGCCCGGCGCTCGACTGGCCGCGTTACCGGCGGGTCTGCGAAAGCCCCGAGGAAGTGGCCGAGATTCAGGCCAATTACCTGGCCAGCGTGCGCATGGTCGACCACTACCTCGGCAAGCTGCTCGACACCATGGACCGCCTGGACATGTGGAAGGACACCGCCATCGTGTTGACGGCGGACCACGGCTTCATGCTCGGCGAGCACGGCTGGTGGGGCAAGAACCGAATGCCGTGCTACGACGAGATCTGCCGCATCCCGATGCTGGTCTACCACCCCGATTTCGCCGATCAGGGCGGCACCCGCCGCCAGGTCCTGACCCAGACCATCGACGTGATGCCGACGCTGCTGGGGCTGCACGGGGTGACGCCGCCGGCCGACGTGCTGGGCCGCGACCTGCGCCCGGTCCTGGCAGAGGACAAGCCGGTGCGCGAGGCCTGCCTTTACGGCATGTTCGGCGCCGCCGTGAACGTCACCGACGGCCGCTACACCTATTTCCGCTATCCGTCGGAAGGGCACGACCTCTTCCAGTACACCGTCATGCCGACCCACATGCGCACCCTTTACGACCCCAAGGAATTCGACGGCACTGTCATGGCCGGACCGTTCCGCTTCACCAAGGGCATGCAGGTCATGCGGATTCCGGCCAACGTCAACTCGGAGGGCAGCCCGATGAAGGGGCAGACCATCGAGGATGCGCGGACCGCTCTCTACGATCTCGAGACCGACCCCGGCCAGACCCGCCCGATCGACGATCTCGCCGTGGAGGCCCGGATGGTCGATCTCCTGACGTACCTGATGCGCGAGGCCGATGCCCCCGCCGAGGCCTTCCGGCGGCTCGGACTCGCGGTTCCCGACGACATCTCGGTGGGCCGCCAGGCCCGCCCGACAAGAACGCCGGACTTGAAGAGGAGGAAGCGATGAAAAAGACCCTGCTGTTGATGGCGCCGCTGGTGGCGGCCGGCTTGGCCCTCGGGATCGCGGCCCAGGCGGCCGACTACCCGTCGAAGCCGGTCAAGCTGATCATTCCCTACAAGCCGGGCGGCGGTTCCGACGTCATCATGCGCATCGCCGCGATGCACATCGAGAAGTACCTCGGCCAGAAGATGCCGATCGTCAACATCGATGGCGCCGGCGGCGCGGTCGGCTGGACCCAGGCCGCCAAGGCGGCGCCGGACGGCTACACCGTCACCCAGCTCACCAACGCCATGATCGTCCGCGAGGCGACCGGCTCGGCCAACATCACGATCGGCGACTTCGCGCCGGTCGCCAACATCGGCTTCGTGCCGCTGACCGTCACCGCCAAGGGCGGCGGCGCCTACAAGACCCTGAAGGACCTCGCTGCCGCGGCCAAGGCGCGACCGGGCGAGGTCAGCCTGGCCATGGGCGTCGGCACCCCGGCCCAGTTCGTCGCGGCCCAGGTCGAAAAGGTGATCGGCTCGAAGATGAAGCTGGTCAACGCCGGCGGCGGCGCCGACAAGATCGCCGGCGTCCTCGGCGGCCACATGGACGCCCTCATCGAACCCGTGTCCAGCCTGGTCGGCCAGCACACTTCCGGACAGTTGCGCATCCTGGCGGTCCTCGGCGACAAGCGCCTGGCGTTCCTTCCCGACGTCCCGACCGCAAAGGAACAGGGCTTCGACCTGACGGCCGGGCTGTTCTACGGTTTCGGCGCGCCCAAGACGACGCCGCAGAAGGACATCGACACCCTGGCCGCGGCGGTCGAAAAGCTCGGCGGAGACGCCGACTGCCAGGAGCAGCTGAAGAAGATCAATTTCGAATGGCACTTCATGCCGGCCGCCGAATTCCGCAAACTGATCGCGGCCGAGCACAAGACGACCATGGAAATCGGCAAAGAGCTCGGTTTCTGAACGGCGGATCCGGACGGGAAGCGCCGGGGGCGGCGCTTCCCTTTCTTGCGGGGGCGGCCATGGGCGGCGGTGCGGGAGTTCTCTTCGATCGCTGGGTCGGCGTCGTGCTTCTGGTGGCGGGAGCGGCGCTGTTCGGCGAGACCTTCTTCTTCCGGACCTTCGACTGGGATCCGGTCGGCATGGCCTTCTGGCCGCGCGTTCTGCTCGGCATGATGGCCGCAGTCGCGATCTGGCACATCGTCAAGGGGAGGGTCGCCGCCGACGCTGCGGAGCCGCTCACGTCGCGCGCCTTCGCCGTTTTCGGCGGCGGCATGGTCTACGTCCTTCTGCTCGACATCGTCGGCTTCTTCATCCTCACGCCGGCCGCGTTGTTCCTCTACAGCCTTTGGCTCCGCCCGCTGTCGGCGCGGGCGGCGGCTTCCAGCGCTCTGGCGGCGCTTTTCGGCACCGGCCTGGTCTATGCGATCTTCGAGTACGGTCTCGACGTGATCCTGCCGCGTGGAATTCTGGGGTAGGCCATGTCGATCGAGATCGGCGTCATCGCCTCCGCCCTGTCCAACGTCCTGCAGCCCTGGAACCTGGCATTCCTGGTTCTCGGCGTGGTCGGCGGGCTCGTCATCGGCATTGTCCCGGGCCTCGGCCCGACGATGGCGGTCGCGCTTCTGATCCCGGTCACCTACGTGATGCCGCCCGAGGCCGGTCTCAGCATCCTGATCGCCGTGTTCGTCGGCGGCATGTCGGGCGGCTTCGTGACGGCCGTTCTGATCCGGATTCCGGGAACCCCGGCCTCGATGGCCACGGTGCTCGACGGCTTTCCGATGGCCCAGTCCGGCCGTGCCGGCGCGGCGATCGGCAACGCCATCGTCGCCAACTTCGCCGGGACCGTCATCAGCGCCGTCTGCCTTGTCACCTTCGCCCCGCTGCTGGCAGCCTTCGCCCTCGAATTCTCGTTCGCCGAGTATACGGCGGTGTGCCTGTTCGCCATGACCGCGGTCGCCGCCATCACCGGGTCCTCGGCGTCGCGCGGCTTCGTCACCGCCATCATTGGCATGCTGGTGGCCTGCGTCGGCCTGACCCCGGTGGACGGCCTGCCGCGGTTCGACTTCGGCATTGCGGCGCTGGAGGGCGGCTTTGACCTGCTGCCGGCCCTCATCGGCCTGTTCGCGGTCTCGCAGATGATGAAGGAATCCGACCGCCAGGCCGGCGCCACGCCGCAGCCGGTCTCGGCGATGGCCAGCATCCTGCCGAGCATTCGCGATGTGGCCGCCAACGCCTTCAACTATCTGCGCTCGGGCCTGATCGGCACCTGGGTCGGCGTGATGCCGGCCCTCGGCGGCGGCCCGGCGGCCCTGATCGCCTACGCCCAGGCGCGCAACGCCTCGAAGACGCCCGAACGGTTCGGACACGGCGCCGTGGAGGGCGTGATCGCCTCGGAAACCGCCAACAACGCGACCATCGGCGGCGCCTTGATCATTGCGCTGACCCTCGGCATCCCGGGCGACCCGACCACGGCCGTGCTGCTCGGCGGGCTGATGGTCCACGGCCTGCAGCCGGGGCCGCAGCTCTTCCTCAACAACCCGGAAGTGCTCTACGGCATCTACTTCTCGCTGTTCTTCTCCAGCGTCGTCATGATGCTGGTGCTGTTCCTGTCGGTCAGGGTCCTGGTCAAGGTCATCTACGTGCCGCGCTACTGGCTGCAGCCGGTGCTGATCGCCATGTGCGTGGTCGGCGTCTTCTCGCTCAACAACCGCATCTTCGACATCGGCGTCATGTTCGCCTTCGGGCTGCTCGGCTATGTGCTGGAACGCCTGCGCTATCCGCTGCCGCCGATGGTGCTTGGCATCGTCCTCGGGCCGCTGCTCGAGGCCAATTTCCGCAAGATGCTGGCCGCCGACGGGCTCCTGCCGCTGGTCACCAGCCCGATCGCCCTGACCTTCCTGGTGCTCTCGGTGGCCTCGCTGATCTGGGCGGCCCGCCTGCGCACCAAGAGCATGCCCTCCGTGGACGCGGACTAGGCATGGCGAGGACGCTTCCCAAGCCCTCGCCGGGAAAGGCTGGAAGGATCGGCACGGGCGGTGTAGTGAAACGGATCCTGGCGATGTGGAAAGCGACCTTCGAGGACCCGCTCCATGGTGTTTCCGGCTGGCTCAGAGATCTCCGCAAGGCGATGCGTTACCATCCGGAGCGGGCCTACATGCGGCGGCGCGATGACGGCAGTACGGATTTC
Organism: Rhodospirillales bacterium; assembly: GCA_018432935.1. Classification (GTDB taxonomy): domain Bacteria; phylum Pseudomonadota; class Alphaproteobacteria; order Rhodospirillales; family Shumkoniaceae; genus JAHDSF01. The sequence goes on from JAHDSF010000012.1 coordinate 36,382, forward strand.
CCGCGCGGCCTCTAGATCGACGGCCCGGCGATGAGCGGCGCAGCAGGGATCCGGGCGCGGCCCTTCCAGGTGATGACCAAGCCGATCGGGCCGCGCTGCAACCTGGATTGCACCTACTGCTATTATCTGGAAAAGGAGCGGCTTTATCCGGGAACCAAGAAGTTCCGGATGCCCGACGCCGTGCTGGAAACCTACGTCCGCGACTACATCGCGGCGCAGACGGCCATGGGCGCGCCCGAGATCTGGTTCTCCTGGCAGGGCGGCGAGCCGACCCTGCGGGGCGTCGACTTCTTCCGCCAGGCCGTCGCGCTCCAGGAGAAATACCGGCCCTCCGGCATCCCCGTGCGCAACGCGCTGCAGACCAACGGCACCCTGCTCGACGAGGAATGGGCCCGCTTCCTCAAGCAGCACGACTTCCTGGTCGGCCTCAGCATCGACGGCCCGCGCGAGCTGCACGACCGCTACCGCGTCGACCGCGCGAACCGCCCGACCTTCGACGCCGTGATGGCGGCGGTGGAGCTGCTGCGCACCCATGCAATCGATTTCAACGCGCTGACGGTGGTGCACCGACAGAACGCCCGCAAGCCGCGCGAGGTCTACCGCTTCCTGAAGGGGATCGGCGCCGCCTTCATGCAGTTCATTCCCATCGTCGAGCGTACGGCCGACGGCGCCACCCTCGCCGCCGCGCCGCAGACCGACGAAGAGGGAGCAAGCTACCGGGTGACCCCGTGGAGCGTCCTGCCCAGAGACTACGGCAACTTCCTGTGCCGGGTGTTCGACGAGTGGATCAAGGCCGACGTCGGACGCGTCTTCGTCCAGTTCTTCGACGTCCAGCTCGGGCTGTGGGCGGGTGGCCCGGCGTCGCTGTGCTGGTTCGCCGAGACCTGCGGCCAGGGACTGGCGATGGAGCACAACGGCGATCTCTTCGCCTGCGACCATTACGTCTATCCCGAGTACCGCCTCGGCAACATCATGGAGACGCCGATCGCCACCCTCGCGGCCTTGCCCTTCCAGGAGAAGTTCGGAAACGACAAGCGGGATACCCTGCCGCGGCAATGCCGGGAATGCGCCTACCGTTTCGCCTGCAACGGCGGCTGTCCGAAGCACCGCTTCCTGGAGACGACGGACGGCGAGCCCGGGCTCAACTATTTCTGCGAGTCCTACCTGCAGTTCTTCGAACACGCCGCGCCGTACCTGACGGAGATGGCGGGCCTGCTGCACGGCGGCCGGGCGCCCGCAGAGATCATGGAGATCGCCCGCCGTCGCCGGGAAGGCGCCAAGCCCCGGCCGGCCGTCGGCCGCAACGACCCCTGCCCCTGCGGCAGCGGCAAGAAGTTCAAGCTCTGCTGCGGTCGCCGGAGCGCCGGCTGAACCCGTCGGCGCTCGCGGATCGTCCCGGATCCGACGCCCCTTCTGCCGCCGGGTACTCGTGCCACCGCCCGTCGGGGTCGGCGATCCGGCCCTCGTCCACGTAGTCAGGCCCCACCGGCACCTTGCCGTGGCCGCCGGGCAGGTCGACCACGTAGGTCGGCTGGGCGATGCCGGAGAGACGGCCGCGCAGGGCCCGCATCAGCGCCCGGCCTTCGGCGACCGTGGTGCGGAAGTGGGCGGTGCCGGGGGCAAGGTCGCCCTGGTGCAGGTAGTACGGCTTGATCCGGCTGGCGACAAACGCGCGCATCAGCGCCTCCAGCACGTCGGCGGTGTCGTTGACGCCCTTCAGGAGAACGCTCTGGCTGAGCAGCGCGATGCCGGCGTCCGCCAGGCGCGCCAGCGCCGCCCTTCCCGCGGGCGTGAACTCGCGCGGGTGGTTGGCGTGGATGGCGATGAAGACGGCGCCGGGAAACCCTTTCACCGCGGCGATGCGGTCGGCGGTGACGCGGCCGGGGTCGACCAGCGGCACCCGGGTATGCCAGCGCATCGCCTGAAGGTGCGGAATCTTCGCCGCCGCCTCGGCGATCGCCGCCATCCGGCGCGGCGACAGCAGGAGCGGGTCGCCGCCGCTGACGATCAGCTCGAACACTTCCGGGTGCGCCGCGACGTAGGCGAAAGCGGCAGCAAGCTCGCTTTCCGAAAGGGTGCCGGCACCGTCCGGCCCCACGCTTTCGCGGCGGAAGCAGAAGCGGCAGTAGACCGGGCAGGTGTGCAGCGGCTTCAGAAGAACGCGGTCGGGATAACGGTGGACAAGGCCCTTCACCGGCGAGTGCGGATGGTCGCCGATCGGATCGGCGCGCTCCTCGGGCCGGTGCGCCAGCTCGGCCGCAGAGGGCACGAACTGCCGCGCGATCGGGTCGTCCGGATCGGCGGGGTCGATCAGGGCCGCCATTCCAGGCGTCAGTGCCACTGCATAGCGGGCCGCCACCGCCTCCAGCGCCGGACGCTCGCCCGGCCGCACGAGGCCGGCGGCGACGAGATCGGCGAGGCTGCGCAGGCTGGAAGCGTTCATGCGAGTTCCGGCGCCGGAGTCCATTGGATGTCCTCGATGCGCGGCACACCCAGCAACAGCATGATCAGGCGATCGAAACCGAGCGCACACCCGGACGATTCCGGCATCAGCGAGAGCGCCGCCAGGAAATCCTCGTCGATCGGATAGCGCTCGCCGTAGAGCCGCTCCTTCTCGTCCATATCGACGGCGAAGCGCCGCCGCTGCTCGGCCGCGTCGCGCAGCTCGCCGAAGGCGTTCGCCAGTTCGAGCCCGCAGGCGAACAGCTCGAAGCGTTCCGCCACCTTGGGCTGGCCGGGTTTCGGCCGCGCCAGGGCGGCTTCGGGCAGGGGGTATTCGCACAGGATCGTCGCCCGCCCGTTGCCGATGCTTGGCTCGATGCGCTCGGCCATCACCCGGCTGAAGACGTCGGACCAGGAATCGTCGCCGGCAACCCGAACGCCGGCGTTGCTCGCCGCCCGGGCCAGCGGGTCACGCAAAGGCTGCCCCGAATCCGCGAGCGTCGCCAGCAGGTCGATCCCGGCATGGCGACGGAAGGCGTCGGCCACGCTCAGCCGCTCGGGCTCGGCGAACGGATCGGCGGTGCGGCCGCCGTGGCGCAGCGTCGCCGTTCCCGCCGCCTCGGCCGCGAGCCGCAGGATTGTCGCGCAGTCGGACATCAGCGCCTCGTAGTCCTCTTCGGCGCGATACCATTCCAGCATCACGAACTCGCTGGCATGGCGAACCCCGGTCTCACGGTTGCGGAACACGCGGGCGAAATCGAAGATGCGCCGCTCACCAGCCGCCAGAAGCTTCTTCAGCGCGAACTCCGGCGAGGTGTGGAGGTAGAGCGGGCGTTGCGATCGCCCGTCCGTTGCGACGGCAGTGGTGGCAAAGGCGTGCAGATGCGTCTCGTTGCCAGGGGAGACCTGCAGCACCGCCGCCTCGACCTCGACAAAGCCCTGGGCCTCCAGCCAGGCGCGCAGGACCGCCTTGACCGCGTTGCGCGCCAGCAAGCCGGCGCGCCGATCCTGATGGCGGGTCGGCATCCACCACGGCTCAGTCATGCAGCCGACCCCGCAATTTCCCGGCCACCCCGCGCGCTCCGATCTGGCTTTTTTCCCAGGGATGAGTATGTTGCGCCCAGAGATTAGCATCCCGCGCGCGCCAGAAGGACACTTTTACCATGGTCAAGGTTATCGCCAGCTCCGTCCGCAAGGGCAACATCCTCGAGCACGAGGGTCAGCTCTATTCCGTCCTGTCCGCGGAAAGCTTCTTCCCGGGCAAGGGCACGCCGACGACCCAGATCGATATGCGCCGTCTGTCCGACGGCGTGAAGGTGTCGCAGCGCTACCGCACCACCGAGCAGGTCGAACGCGCCCACGTCGAGGACCGCGAGCACAGCTACCTTTACAAGGACGGCGAGAACTACGTCTTCATGGAGCCGGAAACGTTCGAGCAGGTCACCGTTCCCAGCGAGGTCATCGGCGACCAAGCCGTCTATCTCCAGGAGGGGATGGCGTGCATGGTCTCGATCCACGAGGGAATCGCCGTCTCGATCGAGCTGCCGCAGAAGGTGACGCTGGAGGTGGTCGAGACCGAGCCGACCGTGAAGGGCCAGACCGCGGCATCCTCGTACAAGCCGGCCATGCTTTCGAACGGCACCAAGAGCATGGTCCCCGCCCACATCACGCCCGGCACGCGGATCGTCGTCATGACCGCCGACGGCGCCTACGTCGAGCGGGCCAAGGACTGAACGCGCGCGTGATCGCCTGAGGGAGATGCCGAGGGGCCTCATCCTGCTGCCTGCTCGAGGATGAGGTCCTGGGCGCGGAACCCGGCCGGGGACGATTGCCGTGCCCGCAGCGGCGGGATTCAGCGTGTTCCCAGGCGGCGGACCTGAACCTCGCCGGTCGACGTCAGCATTTCGATCTCGAGGCCGCAGGAGCGGCCGACGCATTCAGCTTCCACCGGGATCCGCAGGGTCGCCAGGACGCGAAACGCCTCCTCGACGTTACGGCGGCCGATGTCCAACGCGGAATTGGCCTGTCGCTCTCCGGGAAGCAGCACGTTACCGCCGCCCAGCACCTTGGCGCGCAGGCTGCGGCGGTCGGCGCCAAGCGACAGCAGAGCCTTTACAAGCTCGCGGATGGCGCTGTCGCCGTCGTGCCCCACCTGGCCGCCGCCCGAGGCCTGATTCGGCATCACGAAGTGGTTCATCCCGCCGATCCCGCGGATCGGGTCGAAGATGCACGTCGAAACGCACGAGCCCAGCACCGTAAGTGCCAGCGTGGGGTGGGCCGAGCCGAAGATCTGACCGGCGCAGAGGAAGACCGTCGGCAGGTTGCGTTCCCACCGCTCCTCCCGGCCGCGGCCACCTCTGACGACAACAAGCCGTCGAGCCGAAGCTGTCACGGTCACACTCGTGGTCCTCTCCCCGTCACCCACCCCGGCCCCCGACGACAATGCCGGGCGAGGCTCGGTCCAGAATGCCCCCTCGACCGCCCTCCATCGCGATTCGCGACCGTCCCGGAGTGCTCCGGGGATATTGCCGCATTTCCGGTCAGGATCGCCATGGCGATGAATCATGAGGAGCTTCGGCCCGCGCTTTCGTTCTTCCGCCGGGGGATCGGCGCGGGCACCGTGGCATAGCATCCTGATCACATGACATTATGCTTATGTATAGGCCGGCGATGGGCTGCGTCCCCCCCCCGTGCCCGGGCCTGATCAATTCCGCCCGCGAAGGTAGCGCAGGCCGGCAGCGTCGCGGCTGGCGGGCTTGCTGCCCGGAGGCCGGAGTATTTGTTACAGAATTGCGAATATTGCATGTTCCGGATGGGCTGCCCGCCGCCGGCGGTGTCCCTGTGCACGACTCCCCGCGCGTCGCATCTTCCCGGCCCATGCCAGCGTCTCGTCTCGCATCCTATTGATAAGATAGGCGCCGTTTGTACGACGCCTTCCCCACGCCGGAACGAACGCTGGCAAGGCGATCAAGGGCCGGCCCTCTCCTCCTGCCGCTATACGCGCGTATACGATATCAATTATTGCACTTGTTCTTACGAAAGGGTAGCTTCGTAAACAATTCGGAGTGTCTGTAAGATTTTGAACAATTCTGAAAACAACCCGCCACGGATGGCCAACGAAGAGAGGGAAGGCATGGCTCGCGCGAAACCGGCACGCCAAACCAAGGGGTCACCTGGGAATTCGGGCAGGCTGACGGTCACCATGACGGGGCCGCAGACGATCGCCCGGGTCGAAGAATCCTACGCCGCTCTCACGAAGGCGCTCGGCGAATCGGCCGACGTCGCCGTCGACTGCGCGCCCGTCGAAGAGGCGGACGTCGCCTTCCTCCAGCTCCTGCTCGCGGCAAGGCGGGATGCAACTGCGGCGGGCAGGCGGCTTGTCCTGGCCGCGCCGGCCGGCGGGGCCCTGGCCGGGGCACTGACGGCCGCCGGGTTCGAGCGCCCCGGCCAGCCCGGCGCCTGGACCGATTCGTTCTGGGCGGGAGAGGATTGAGGCCATGAGCAAGACCATACTCTCCGTCGACGATTCGGCGAGCATTCGCCAGATGGTCGCCTTCACTCTGGAGAGCGCCGGCTACAAGGTCGCCACCGCGACCGACGGGCGCGATGCCCTGACGCGCCTCAAGGCGCAGCCGGCCGATCTCGTCATCACCGATCTCAATATGCCGAACCTGGACGGCCTGGGGCTGATCCGCGAGATCCGGGCGCTGCCGCAGTTCAAGTTCGTGCCGATCGTCTTCCTGACCACCGAGTCGGAGGAGGCGAAAAAGCGGGAAGCCAAGGCCGCCGGCGCGACCGGCTGGATCGTCAAACCGTTCCAGAGCGAGCAGCTGGTCGCGGTCGTCAAGAAACTCCTGGGCTGAGGGACGCGCGCCATGACCGCACACTCCGCCACTCCTGCGGAAACCTTCCGCAACGAGGCCGAAGACCTGCTCGTCGAGCTCGAAGCCGCGCTGCTGGATCTCGAAGGCGACCCCGACGACCGCGAACAGATCGACCGCGCCTTCCGCGCTCTGCACACGATAAAGGGCTCGGGCGCGATGTTCGGCTTCGAGCGGGTCGCCGCCTTCACCCACCATGTCGAAAGCGCGTTCCAGAAGGTGCGCGACGGCGAGCTGGCCGCCAGTCACGAGTTGGTCGGGGTGGCGCTGGCGTCGCTCGACCACATCCGGGCGCTCCTCGACGGCGCCGGGGACCCGGCCAAGGAAGAGCTGCTGCTGGCCCACGTTCGGCGCATCCTGGGCGCGGCGCCCCCGCCCGTCGCCGCCCCTGCCGCCGAGCCGGCCGATGAGCCGCCGGCCGAGAAGATCTGGCGCATCCGCCTCGCGCTGGGGCCGCAGGCGATGGCCTTCGGGACCAACCCGCTCCTGCTCCTGGACGAGCTGCGCCAGCTTGGCGAGTGCACGGTGGTGGCACTCACCGAAGCGGTGCCGCCGCTGGGCGACATGGACCCCACGGTCTGCTACCTGGCGTGGGACATCGTGCTGATCACCGACCGGCCGCGTTCGGCGATCGACGAGGTCTTCATCTTCGTCGTCGACGACGCGCGGCTGTCGGTCGAGGAGGTTCCCGCCGATGCCGAGGTGCGGCTGGGCGAGATCCTGGTGCGGCGCGGCGACGTCCCCGAACAGGCGGTCTCGGACGCCCTGTCGCAGCAGCGGCCGATCGGCGAGATGCTGGTGGGCGAAGGCAAGGTCGCGCCCGAGCGTGTCGCGGCCGCTTTGGCCGAGCAGCACCAGGTGCGCGAGAAAGCCGCCAAGTCGGCCGTCGGGGACGCCTCCGGCCAGGGCAGCATCCGCGTCCAGGCGGAGCGGCTCGACGGCCTGATGGACCAGGTGGGCGAGCTGGTGATCGCCCAGGCGCGCCTGCGCCAGCTGGTCGCGGCCAGCGACGATCTGGCGCTGAAGGCGATCTCGGAAGAGATCGAGCGCCTGTCGTCGGAGCTGCGCGACACCACCATGGGCATCCGCATGCTGCCGATCGGCACCTTGTTCGGCCGCTTCCGCCGCGTCGTGCGCGATCTGTCGCAGGCCCTCGGCAAGGATGTCGAGCTGACCGTCGAAGGCGAAGAATCGGAGCTCGACAAGACGCTGATCGAGCGCCTCAACGATCCGCTGGTTCACCTGATCCGCAACTCGATCGACCATGGCATCGAGCCGGTCGAGAGGCGCCGAGCCGCCGGCAAGCCCGAGCGGGGGCGGGTCCATCTCGCCGCTGCGCACTCGGGCGCCCAGGTCCTGATCAGCGTCACCGACGACGGCCGCGGCATGGACCGGGCGGCAATCCGTGCCAAGGCCGAGGAGCGGGGCCTGATCGCCCCCGATGCGGCGATCGCGGACAGCGAGCTGCTCAGCTTCATCTTCCATCCCGGCTTCTCGACCGCGGCCCAGGTGAGTTCGGTGTCCGGGCGGGGCGTCGGCATGGACGTGGTCAAGCGCACCATCGATTCCCTGCGCGGCACCATCGAGGTCTCCAGCACCGTCGGCGCCGGCTCCACCGTCACCCTCAAGCTGCCGCTGACGCTGGCGATCATCGACGGCCTGCTGGTGCGGGTCGGCCGCGGCATGTACGTGATCCCGCTGTCGGCGGTCGAGGAATGCGTCGAGCTGTCGCCCGAAGAGGACTCTCGCGCCAGCGGCTGCAGCTTCCTCAGCATCCGCGGCGATCTGGTGCCCTTCCTGCGGCTGCGCGAGGTGTTCCATGCGGCCACGGAACCGGACCCCTACCAGAAGGTCGTCGTGGTGTCGTCCGGCACTCTCAGGGTCGGCCTGGTGGTCGACCAGGTGGTGGGACAGCACCAGACGGTCATCAAGTCGCTCAGCAAGCTGCTCGACGACGTCCACGAGTTCTCCGGGGCGACCATCCTCGGCGACGGTTCGGTGGCATTGATCCTGGACGTGCCGAGGCTGCTCGCCCTCGGCCAGGACCAGGAATCGCGGCGGTTGGCATCGTAAGGAGACGACCATGACGACAACCGAGATTGCCAGCATCAGCCCCGCCGCCCGCGGCAAGCCGGGTGCCGGCGCCTTCCAGCCCATGCAGGTGCTGACCATGGCGCTGGCCGGCGACGTGTTCGCCCTCGATTCCGACTCGGTGCTCGAGGTCCTCGACCTCGCCGAGGTGGCGGAGGTCCCGAACTGCCGCGCCTTCGTCAAGGGACTGATAAACGTCCGCGGCAAGGTGGTGCCGGTGGTCGACCTGCGGGTCCGCCTCGGCATCCGAGGCGCCGCCGAAACCACCGAGGATTCCCGGATCGTCGTGATGGCCGTCACGCTCGGGGGCGAGGAGACCCTGGTCGGCGTCCTCGCCGACAAGGTCTACGAGGTGGTCGAGATCGCGCCCGCCGCCCTTGAGGAAGCGCCCACCATCGGCATCCACTGGCGGGCCGAGTTCATCAAGGCCATCGGCAAGCGTGCCGACGGATTCATCGTCGTCATCGACATCGGAAAAGTGTTCGCCGCGGGCGAGCAGGAACTGAGCAAGGCATAGCCCCGCGAGAAACGGGCAAGCGAGAAAGGGGATACTATGCGGTTCACGATCAAGCTGAAGCTGGTAGCGTCCTTCGCCGTGGTGATCATTCTTGCGGGCGTGTCGTCGTTCCTCGCCTTGCAGGCGATTTCCGAGATGAACGACCGCACCGTCGGCATCGTCAACGGCTCCGCGGTCAAGCTGCGCCTGATGCAGGAGGCGAAGCTCCAGGTCGTTGACTTCATCCGCAAGGAGAAGAACCTCCTGCTCGCCACGACCGAGCAGGAGAGGGCGCGCCAGCAGACGAGCGCGGACCAGACGATTGCCCTGATGGACGATGCCATCGGCAAGATCCGGCCGCTTCTCGTCACCGCCGAAGGCAAGCGCATGACCGAGCTGCTGTCCACGACCTGGAAGCAGCTCCTGGACATCCACGGCCGCGTCCGCCAGGCGGTCACCGAGGGCGATGTTCCGCGGGGGATCCAGCTTTCGAACGGCGACGGCCGGCAGACCATGGGCAAGATCGAGGAGCAGCTCGACACGCTCCTCAAGCTCAACGAGAAGCTGATGGTCGACGACGTCGCCGCCAGCGCGGCGAACTTCGAATCCTCGCGAACGATGACCATCAGCATGCTGATCGGCGTCGTCCTGGTCAGCGTCCTGGTCGCGTCCTGGATCGCGATTTCGGTCAGCCGCGGCCTGGGCAAGGCGGTCGGGCTGGCCAACGCGGTGGCGATCGGCGACCTCGGCCAGAAGATCGAGGTCAAGTCGAACGACGAGATCAAGGATCTGGTGGTCGCCCTCAACGGGATGACCGCCAACCTGCAAGGCATGGCCGCCGTCGCCGAGGAGATCTCGCAGGGCAACCTGACGGTGCAGGCGAAGCGGATGTCCGACAAGGATACCCTCGGAATCGCGCTCGAGACCATGCTGGACCGCCTGCGCACGGTGGTCACCGAAGCGGTCACCGCGGTGCAGCAGGTCGCATCGGGCAGCCAGCAGCTTTCCGCCACCTCCGAGCAGCTCGCGCAAGGCGCGTCCGAGCAGGCCTCGGCGGCCGAAGAGGCTTCGTCGGCGATGGAGGAGATGGTTTCCACCATCAAGCAGAGCGCCGACAACGCCGGCCAGACCGAAAAGATCGCCCGCCAGTCGGCGGTCGACGCCGACTCCAGCGGTCAGGCGGTGGCCAAGGCGGTCGAGGCGATGAAGACGATCGCCGAGAAGATCAGCATCGTCCAGGAGATCGCCCGCCAGACCGACCTGTTGGCCCTGAATGCGGCGATCGAGGCGGCCCGCGCCGGCGAGCACGGCAAGGGTTTCGCGGTGGTCGCCTCGGAGGTGCGCAAACTCGCCGAGCGCAGCCAGGCGGCGGCGGCCGAGATCATCACCCTGTCGTCGGACACGGTCGAGGTTTCGGCCGACGCCGGGCAGATGCTGGCCAAGCTGGTGCCCGACATCCGCAGGACCTCGGAGCTGGTCGAGGAGATCAGCGCCGCCTCGCGCGAGCAGGACGCCGGCGCCGGCCAGATCAACACCGCGATCCGCCAGCTCGACCAGGTGACCCAGCAGAACGCCGCCGCCGCCGAGGAGATGTCGGCGACCTCGGAGGAGCTGGCTGCCCAGGCCGAGCAGCTCGAAGTGACGATCTCGTTCTTCCGTACCGAGGAGTCGGGAGCGGCGGCGCACGCCAGAACGGCTTCCGCGAAGAAGCCGGCGAAGGCCAAGACCAACGCCATGAAGGCGGCGCCGGCGAAGAAGAACGGCGGCGGCATCAATCTGGCCATGGACAGCGCCGACAAGGAGGATGCCGAGTTCGAGCGCTTCTGACCCCTGTCGGGGCCAGAGCCAAGAGGACATCCGAGTATTCCCTGAGATTGCCCGGGGGCCGGCTTCGGCCCCCCCTTCTCCCCCCACGAATACGATTTCAACACGGCCGTGCCGATCAGAGTAGAGGGTTCCATGCGCTTCACCATCAAGGCGAAACTTGCTCTCGCGTTTTCAGGCGTCATCGTGATCGCCGGAGTGGGGTCCGCGGTCGGACTGAACGCGATGTCGGAAATGAATGACCGCACCCAGACCATCGTGAGCAGCGCGGTGGTGAAGCTGACGCTCAGCAAGGAGATCCAAACCCACACCTCCGACATCGCCCGCTTCGAGAAGAACATCATCCTCGCCGCCGACGAGCAGGAGATGCGTCTGCAGGCCGCCGCTATAGATCAGCTGGTGGGCTTGGTCGACTCCAAGATCGAGAAAATCCGTTCGCTGCTGATCACAGCAGAAGGAAAGCGTGCGGCGGAGACCTTCGTCTCGGGGTGGAAGCAGTATCTCGATGTGCACAGCAAGATCCGGCAGCTCGCGCTGCTGAACTCCAACGTCCGGGCGTTTGCCATCAGCAAGACACGGTCGGTCCAGACCTATGACGCCGCCGAAGCGGCGATGCGCGAGGTGATCGCGGGCGCCGAGAAGGCGGGCGACGGCGCCTCGGCGATGACCGGCGAGCGGGTCATCCAGGACATGCTGCGCATTTATCGCGCGGAAAAGAACATGATCCTGGAGACCACCGATGAGGAAATCCAGCGCTTCGCCCGCCAGGCCGACCAGGTCGAGCAGGACCTCCAGGCCAAGCTGACCAGGATGGAGCAGTCGCTGCCCGCCGCCGAGCGCGCCACCCTGCAGCGCTTCCGCGACGCTTGGCGTGCCTTCCTTGCCGTAAACCGCGAGGTGCGCACGGCCACGATCGAGAACGGCAACGCGCGTGCGACCACCCTCTCCGGCGGCGAGGGCCGCCAGCTCCAGGCCAAGATGGACGAACAGCTCCAGGCCCTGGTCAAGATGAACGAGCGCCTTATGGAAGGCGACGTGGCGGCCAGCGACGCCGCTTATTCATCGGCGCAGATGACTATGATCGCGCTGATGGCCGCCGCCCTGCTTATCAGCATCGCCGTGGCCGCCTGGATTGCGATCTCGATCAGCCGCGGCCTCGGCAAGGCGGTTGGCTTGGCCAATGCGGTCGCGATCGGCGACCTCGACCAGAAGATCCAGGCCTCCACCGATGACGAGGTCAAGGACCTGGTCGACGCCCTCAACCGGATGACGGCCAACCTGCGCGCCACGGCGGCGGTTGCCGACGAGATTTCCAAGGGCGACCTCAGCGTGTCGGTCAAGCGGGCCTCCGACAAGGACGCCCTCGGCATTGCCATGGAGGCGATGCTGGACAACTTGCGCACGACCGCCAAGCTGGCCGAAGAGATCGCCAACGGCAACCTGACGATCACCGCCAAGCGGCGCTCGGACAAGGACGTGTTCGGCTCCGCGTTCGAGACCATGGTCGAGCGGCTGCGCGGGGTGGTCAGCGAAGCCCTGGCCGCGGTCGGCCAGGTGGCGGTCGGCAGCCAGCAGCTCTCGGCCACCTCCGAGCAGCTTGCCCAGGGGGCGTCCGAGCAGGCGGCAGCGGCCGAGGAGGCCTCCTCGGCGATGGAGGAGATGGTCTCCACCATCAAGCAGAGCGCCGACAACGCCGGCCAGACCGAGAAGATCGCAAGTCAGTCGGCGGCCGATGCCGACTCCAGCGGCCGCGCGGTGACGAAGGCGGTCGAGGCGATGAAGACGATCGCCGAGAAGATCAGCATCGTCCAGGAGATCGCCCGCCAGACCGACCTGTTGGCCCTGAATGCGGCGATCGAGGCGGCCCGCGCCGGCGAGCACGGCAAGGGCTTCGCGGTGGTCGCCTCCGAGGTGCGCAAGCTGGCCGAGCGCAGCCAGGCGGCGGCAGCCGAGATCATCACCCTGTCCTCGGACACGGTCGAGGTCTCTGCTGAGGCGGGGCAGATGCTGGCCAAGCTGGTGCCCGACATCCGCAAGACTTCGGAGCTGGTCGAGGAGATCAGCGCCGCCGCCCAGGAGCAGGACCGCGGCGCCGACCAGATCAACACCGCGATCCGCCAGCTCGACCAGGTGACCCAGCAGAACGCCGCCGCCGCCGAGGAGATGTCGGCGACCTCCGAGGAGCTGGCCGCCCAGGCCGAGCAGATGGAGTCTACGATGTCGTTCTTCCGGATCGAATCCGGGACCCGCAGCCATGGCAGGCCGGCCGCCGCCAAACCCGCCGCCAAGCACACCAAGTCGCCGGCAGCGCCGGCATCAGCGTCCGCCAAGCCTGCCAAGCCGAACGGCAACGGCAGCGGCCATGTCATTCGCCTGGAGAGCGAAGACGCGGAGGACGTCCATTTCGAGCGGTTCTAGAGGGACAAGCCAGAGGAGGGGGATAAAATGAGATTCACAATAAAGCTGAAGCTGATAGCGTCCTTCGCATTGGTCATCGTTCTCGCTGGGGCGTCGTCCTTTCTTGCCCTGCACTCGATCTCCGAGATGAACGACCGCACCGTCGGCATCGTCAACGGCTCGGCCGTCAAGCTGCGGCTGATGCAGGAGGCGAAGGTCCAGGTCATCGATTTCATTCGCAACGAGAAGAACCTCCTGCTCGCTACGACCGAGCAGGATGCGCGCCAACAGATGGCGGATGCGGACGAAACGGCGGCAAAGATGGAGGCCACGATCAACAAGATCCGGCCCCTTCTGGTCACCGCCGAAGGCAAGCGGATGATCGAGCTGCTGTCCACGTCCTGGAAGCAGCTCCAGGAAATCCATGGCCGCATCCGCCAGCTCGTACAGGCGGGCGACAGGCAGCGGGGCACCGAGGTCTCGAACGGCGAGGGCCGGCAGACCATGCGCAAGATCGAGGAGCAGCTCGAAACCCTGCTCTCGCTCAACGAAAAGCTCATGGTCGAAGACGTCGCCGCCAGCGCGGCCAACTACAACTCGTCGCGAGCGATCACGATCGGCATGCTGATCGGCGTTGTCCTGGTCAGCATCGTCGTCGCCTCGTGGATTGCGATCTCGGTCAGCCGCGGCCTCGCCAAGGCGGTCGGACTCGCCAACAACCTGGCGATGGGCGACCTCACGCAACGGATCTCCGCGTCCACCAATGACGAGGTCAAGGATCTCATCGACGCCCTCGACGCGATGATGGAGAAGCTCCGGGTGGTGGTCGGCGAGGCGTCGGCGGCGGTGCAGCAGGTGGCGTCCGGCAGTCAGCAGCTGGCGGCGACCTCCGAGCAGCTCGCCCAGGGGGCGTCAGAGCAGGCGGCGGCAGCCGAGGAAGCTTCGTCCTCGATGGAGGAGATGGTTTCCACCATCAAGCAGAGCGCCGACAATGCCGGCCAGACCGAGAAGATCGCCAGCCAGTCGGCGGCCGATGCCGACTCCAGCGGCCGTGCGGTGACGAAGGCGGTCGAGGCGATGAAGACGATCGCCGAGAAGATCAGCATCGTCCAGGAGATCGCCCGCCAGACCGACCTGTTGGCCCTGAATGCGGCGATCGAGGCGGCTCGCGCCGGCGAGCACGGCAAGGGCTTCGCGGTGGTCGCTTCCGAGGTGCGCAAGCTGGCCGAACGCAGCCAGGCGGCGGCGGCCGAGATCATCACCCTGTCGTCGGACACGGTCGAGGTCTCCGCTGAGGCGGGGCAGATGCTGGCCAAACTGGTGCCCGACATCCGCAAGACTTCGGAGCTGGTCGAGGAGATCAGCGCCGCCGCCCAGGAGCAGGACCGCGGCGCCGACCAGATCAATACCGCGATCCGTCAGCTCGACCAGGTGACCCAGCAGAACGCCGCCGCCGCCGAGGAGATGTCGGCGACCTCGGAGGAGCTGGCCGCCCAGGCCGAGCAGCTCGAAGTGACGATCTCGTTCTTCCGCACCGAAAACGCATCCGGCGGCGCTCCGCGCCGCAGCCCCCAGCAGCGCTCCTCCGCCCCCGCCCGGGTCGTCGCCGAAAAGGCAGCGGCCGGGACAACGCCGGCCAAGCGCAAGTCGAACGGCGCCGGGGTCGCCCTCGACATGCAGCGACACGACGCCGACGACGAGCAGTTCGAACGCTATTGAGAATGTCCGCAAGACGATCGCCGATACAGGAGGAAAGATGAGCCTCGAATCAGCCACCCCAGAGCAGCACGTCGCGCCGGCCGCCTCGGGGGTTACGCTTCTCGATGCGGACGCCCAATACGTCACCGTCGGCGTTGATGCCGAGGTGTTCGCGATCGACGTCTCCCACGTGCGCGAGGTCCTCGACCTGCAGCCCTTCACCCGGGTGCCGAACATGCCGCGCTTCGTGCGCGGCATGATCGACGTGCGCGGGCGCGGCGTGCCGGTATTCGACATGCGCGCCAAGTTCGGTCTGCCGCCGGTCGAGCCCACCGCCCACACCCGGGTGGTGGTGCTCGAGGTGCCGATCGGCGGCCGTCTCGTCGTGGTCGGCGCCTTGATGGACAGGGTATTCGAAGTGACCGCCCTGGACGGGAACGGCGTCGAGCCGCCGCCCGACGTCGGCGTGCGTTGGAATTGCGAGTTCATCCGGGGCATCGGCCGTCGGAACCAGCAGTTCGTGATTGTTCTCGACCCCGAACGCGTGTTCGCGGCCGAGGACGTGGCGGAAGTGTTCGGCTCGGCGGTGCAATGACGGCACAAGGCGCACTGCGTCTGGCGGCCGCGGAAGAAGACCGCGCGATCAGACTGGAGCACTTCCGTCGCCTGGCGGAGCTCGTCGAAGCCCGCATCGGCATCCGCCTGCCGATGGCCAAGCGCGGCATGGTCGCTTGCAGGCTGCAGCGCCGGGCACGCGAGCTGGGCATGGAATCGGTCGGCGCCTACTGCGCGGCCCTGTTCGAGGCTGACCGCCTGGAGGAAGAATTCCCCCACCTGGTCAATGCGCTGACCACCAACAAGACCGACTTCTTCCGCGAGCCGGTCCACTTCGAATTCCTCGAGCGCGAGGCCCTGCCGCGGCTGCTGGCCAGCCGCGGCGCCGGGCGCTACCGGCCGCTCGCGGCGTGGAGCGCTGCCTGTTCCACGGGACCGGAACCCTACACCATCGCCATGGTTCTCGAGGAATTCGGGCGCATCAAGGGCGGTGGCTTCCGCTATGAAGTGTATGCGAGCGACATCGACACCGATGCCCTGGCCGAGGGATTGCGGGCGATCTACGACGAGCAATTGCTGCTGCCGGTCCCGACGGACATGTTGCGGCGCTACTTCATGCGCTCGCGCACGCCCAACGACCGCCGGGTGCGCGTCGTCCCCGAGCTTCGGGCGGCGGTCAACTTCTGGCGCATGAACCTGCTGGAGCCGGATTATCCCTGGTCGCGGCCGATGGACATCATCTTCTGCCGCAACGTCCTCATCTACTTCGATCGCGCCACCCAGCAGAAGGCGCTGGAGGGTCTGCTCGAATACCTGGAGCCGGGCGGCTATCTTTTCGTCGGCCACTCCGAGACACTGAACGGATTGACCCTGCCGGTGCGCCAGGTGGCGCCGGCAACTTACGTCCGCCTTTGACTTGAGGGGTAAGGATGCCTGTTCGCGACGGCAAGATTAAAGTTCTCGTGGTCGATGATTCGGCGACCGTACGCCAGACGATGTCGGAAATCCTCTCCGCCGACCCCGCCATCGAGGTCATCGCCACCGCCAGCGACCCGTTTGTCGCCGCGCGCCGTCTGCAGAGCGAGCTGCCGGACGTCATCACCCTCGACATCGAGATGCCGCGCATGGACGGCATCACGTTTCTCCAGAAGATCATGGATCAGCGTCCGCTGCCGGTGGTCATCTGCTCGTCGCTGGCGGCCGAGGGTTCCGACACCCTGGCCAAGGCGATCGAGGCCGGGGCGGTCGACGTGATCGCCAAGCCGACGGTGGGGACGCGGCAGTTCCTGCTGGAATCGAGCATCCGCATCTGCGACGCGGTCAAGGCGGCGGCCCACGCCGACATGGGACGGTTCCGCCGCATGCGAGGCCAGGCCGCCGAGCCGGCCAAGAAGCTGTCGGCGGACGTCATCATCCCCACCCCGAGCGGCCGCCAACTGGTGATGACGACGACCGACAAGGTGGTCTGCATCGGTGCCTCCACCGGCGGCACCGAATCGCTGCGCCACGTCCTCCAGGCGCTGCCGATGGACTGCCCGGGTGTGGTCATCGTGCAGCACATGCCGGAGCACTTCACCACCGCCTTTGCCCGCCGCCTGGATGGCCTGTGTGCGATTTCGGTGCGGGAAGCCCAGAACGGCGATCCGGTGCTGCGAGGCCACGCCCTGATCGCGCCCGGCAACCGCCACACCCTGCTCAAGCGCAACGGTGCCCGCTATTCGGTCGAAGTCAAGGATGGTCCCCTGGTGACGCGGCACCGTCCCTCGGTCGATGTGCTGTTTCGCTCGGCGGCCGCCTGCGCCGGCGGCAACGCGATCGGCGTCATCATGACCGGCATGGGCGACGACGGGGCGCACGGACTGCTCGAGATGCACAATGCGGGGGCCCGCACCATTGCCGAGGACGAGAGCAGCTGCGTCGTCTTCGGCATGCCCAAGGAAGCGATCAAGCTGGGCGCCGCCCAGCGCATCGTGCCCCTGGATCGGATCTCCTCCGAGATCATGTACGCCTACGCCCACATGCAGAGCGCGGCGGGATAGCAGCGACGGTGCGGCCGTCTGAAGCGGGTCCCGGCGAAAGGCTCTAGAACAGCAGGTCCGAGATGTCGGCCTCGGCTGCCGGTTTGGGCTGAGGTTGGGAAACCTTGGCGTCGGTGACCCGTCCCTCCAGCAGGAAGCTATGAAGCTCGCGCTCGCTGGCCATGGTATAGCGCGACTGCAGGAACGACAGCAGTTCCCGGCGGGCCGCCGCCAGATCGGCCGCGTCCAGGCCGGGGCGCGCCTGGTCCCGGATCGCTTCGAGGCGCTGCTCGGTGGCGCCGACGGCGGCAAGAAAGCCGTCCGCGAACCGCAACAGGTCCTTGGCCTTCTCCAGGCCGACGGCAACGCCGCGTCGTTTCTGCGCAAGCGAGGCGAGGATCCCCGATGTCTCGCCGCCGGCCTCGCCAAGCCGCGCGCGAACGGCCGACAACTCCTCGCCGACCTCGCGCAGGCGGCGGCTGCTCCTCTCCCCGGCCGAGCGTGAGAGGCCTTCGGCAGCGCCGCGCACATGGTCGACGCCTTCGCCGACCGCGCCGGCCAGCGCCCTGGTCCGCCTCGCGTACGCGCGCAGTTCCTGGGCGACCACGTTGAGGGCCCTGCCCTTTGTCCCCAGGTTGCCGCACTTGATCGAAGCGTTCAGCCCCAGCAGGTTCATATCGGCATCGATGTCCGAGATCGCCCGCATCGAAGCCGCCATCCCGTTGGCGGCCTCGACGACCGCTCCCAGGCTGCGCTCGGCAGCCTCCATCGCTTCGGCGTAGCGGCCAAGCACCGTGCCGACCGCCGCCAGATCGTTCTCGATCTCGGCCAGGAAGTGACGGCCGGCCCCGCTGCCGGCGTAGGCCGCCTCGGCGTCGCTGCCAAGGGTAGCCGCGCGGTCGAGCAGGCTGCCGAGATCGCATCCGATGCCGCCGACCCGCGCCTCGAACTCGCGGCGGACGTCGCCGAGATGGTGAAGCTGCAGTTCGCACATGGCGTCGGCGAAAAGGCTCTCCCGGCCGCCGTTCAGCGGACCCTCGTGATGACCGCCGGCGAGGGCGTTCGCCAGTTCCTCGAGCGCCTCCTCGACATGTTCCAGCCGCTGCCGCGTGATGTCGCTGCCCTGGAGCCCCGACACCAGCGAGGCGATGGCAGTGCCCACCCCGGCCACCTCGTCCGGCAACCGGCCGACTGCTCTCGCGCCGCGCTCCTGCCGCTCCTTGATGCCGCGTGCCGAAGCCTCGAGGCGGCCCGCAAGCGCCTCGAACTCGCGCAGATGGCTGGCGTGGGATTCGGTGTGCTGCTCCAGCGCGGCGGCGGCGGCGGCGCGCAGCGTCTCCAGCCCCTCCTTCAGGTGCTCCACGACCTTGCGGCTGCGCCCCGCCAGGCGCCCGATCTCGTGGGTGAAGACGGTGAACTCGGCGGTATCGCGATCGAGATGCGCCGCCTCGACCTTGGCGTTGATGCCCAACACCTCGATCTCGGACGTCACCGCCGCCAAACCCGCCAGAGGTTTGACCACCGAATCGGCGGCGGTGGAGAGCCGCGCCAAGTCCTCGCCGCTGTCGGTATCGGCGTCGCGGAGCGAGCGCACCGCGGCGACCGAATCGTCGAGCAGGCGCAGGCTTTCCGTCATCCGCTCGCCCGCCAGCACACCGACGATCTCGGCCGCCAGATCGGCCAGCTCGCGGCCATCCGCGTGAGCGCGGCGCAGACCTTCGCCGATCCCCAGGAAAGCGGATTCCATCGGCTGGTGGAGCAGTTTCAGATTCGCCGCGCCTTCGCCGGCGCTGCGAGCCCAGCTGCGGGTCTCCGACGGGACTTCCGCCAACTCTACATCCTCGTACCGCTACGCAACCCCGCCATTCTCTCGTGGGGGGAGAGGGAACGCAAGCGGCGATGCAAGGCTGGAGCGTCTGCGAGAAATCAGGCTTTCGCCTTTCCGAGATACGCCTGCTGTACCTCGGGCGAAGCCAACAGGTTGGCCGCGCTGTCCGCGTGTACCATTCGGCCGATCTCCAGGACATAGCCGCGGTCGGCCAGCTTGAGGGCCGAGCGGACGTTCTGCTCGACGATCAGGATGGTGACGCCCGAGGCGGCGATCTCCCGCAGGGTGCGAAAGATGCCCTGGACGATGATCGGGGCCAGGCCAAGGCTCGGCTCGTCGAGCAACAGCAGCTTCGGCTTGGCGATCAGGGCACGCCCGATCGCCAGCATCTGCTGCTCGCCCCCCGAAAGGGTGCCCGCGAGCTGGGCCCTTCGCTCGGCAAGCCGGGGGAACATCGCGTAGACGTTGTCGATGCTGCCGGCGATCTCGCGCGGCGGCCGGGTGAAGCCGCCCAAGGCCAGGTTCTCGGCCACCGTGAGAGTGCCGAAGACGCGGCGGCCCTCCGGCGACTGGGCGATGCCGAGATGGACAATGCGGTCGGCGGAGGCCCGCGTGATGTCGGCGCCGTCGAAGACGATGCGCCCGCGGCGTTTCGGCAACAGGCCCGAGACGGCGCGCATCAGGGTCGTCTTGCCCGCTCCGTTGGCACCCAGAATCGCCACCACCTCGCCCTTCTCGACGGTCAGCGAGACCCCCTTCAGGGCCTCGATCTCGCCGTAGGCGACGCTCAGGTCGTCGATCGCCAGCAGGGTCATGCCGCGTCCTCCGCCTCGTCGTCGCGGCCGAGGTAGGCTTCCACCACCGCAGGGTCGGTGCGCACCGCCTCGGCGCTCCCCTCGGCGATCTTGCGACCGAAGTTGATGACCACGATGTGGTCGGTGACGTTCATCACCACGTTCATGTCGTGCTCGACCAGCAGCACGGTGACGCCCGAATCGCGGATCGCGAAGATGGTGTCGTTGAGCTCGGCCGATTCGGCTTCGTTCTGGCCTGCCGCCGGCTCGTCGAGGATGACCAGCTTCGGCTCGGCGACGAGCGTCCGCGCCAGCTCGACCCGCCGCTGCACCCCGTAGGAGAGCGAGACGGCACGTTCGTCCGCCACCTTGTGAAGGCCGAGCCGGCGCAGCACCGCATGGGTGCGCTCGGCCAGAGCCGCCTCCTCGCGTCGTTGCGCGCGAGTGCCGACCAGCCCCTGCCACCAGTGCTGGCGCGCCTGGAGGTGGCAGCCGGCGCGCACGTTCTCGAACACCGACATCTGCGGGAACAGCCGGATCTTCTGGAAGGTGCGCCGGATCCCCAGCGCGGCCACCCGGTGGGGCGACGCCCCGGTGATGTCCCGTCCCTGCCAGAGGACCTGACCGTCGGTCGGCTTGTAGACCCCGGTGATCATGTTGAACACGGTCGTCTTGCCGGCCCCGTTGGGACCGATCAGGGCGACGATCTGCCCTTCCTCGACACTCATGTTGAGGTCGTCCACCGCGCGCAGACCGCCGAAGCTGATGCCCAGCCCGCGCAGTTCCAACAGCCCGCTCATAGTCCGTTCCTCCGCCGCGGCCACAGCCCCTGAGGCCGCAGCACCATCACCGCGATCATGGCGATGCCGAACACGAAATAGCGGTACTGAGCGAAGTCGCGGAAGATCTCGGGCACCACGAACATCAACGCGGTGCCAAGCAGCACGCCGGGGATCGATCCCGGTCCGCCGACGATGACGATCGCGAACAGTGTCACCGATTCGGTGAACACGAACGATGACGGGCTGACGGTCGAAAGCTGCACCGCGAACAGCGTCCCCGCCAGCCCCGCCAGCCCGGCGCCGACCGCGAACGCCAGCGTCTTCACCGCGCGCGCGTCGACCCCCAGCGTGGTCGCCGCCAGCTCGTCCTGCTTGAGGTAACGCAGCGCACGCCCGAACTCGCAGCGGTCGAGGTTGCGCATCAGGAACAGCACGAGGCCGAGCACCACCCAGTCGAGCCAGAACATGGCGCTCTGGCTGAAGAGCGGGATCCCGAACAGCGACGGCGCCTCGATCCCGGTGATGCCGTCGGAGCCGCCGGTGATGCCGCCGGGGTTGTTCTGCATCGCCAGCACGAAAATCGCGTTGAAGCCGATCGTCGCCACCAGCAGATAGTCGCCGCGCAGCCGGATCAGCGGCGCCGCCAGCAGGGTGCCCGTACCGGCCGCCAGCAGCACCGCCGCCGGCACGGTGAGGAAGATCGGCACCCCCAACTCGGTGTTGAGGATCGCGGTCGTGTAGGCACCGATCCCGAAATAGACCGCATGGCCCATGTCGAACATGCCGCCGCGGCCCAGGATCACGTCCTCGGATAGCGCGGTGATCGCGAAGATCGCGAACATGGCGGCGATCGCGACCCACGAGCTGCTGGCGAACGCGGGGATCGCGAAACCGGCGGCCCACAAGGCAATGCCGATCGCTTCGTTGCGGCGGGTAACCGGCTTTTTCGCGGCGTCCATCACGCGTTCTCCGCCACGGGTTCGCCCAAGAGGCCGGTCGGCCGCACCAGCAGGATCGCGATCAAGAGGCCGAAGGTGATGGCGTCCTGCCACGAGCTCGAGAGATATCCGGCGGCAAAGGCATTGAACAGGCCGAGCAGGACGCCGCCGATCATCGCCCCCGGGATATTGCCGATGCCGCCGAGAATGGCGGCGATGAAGGCGTACAGACCATAGGTCCAGCCCATCGTGAAATAGGCCTGGCGGTAGTAGACGCCGATGAACAGGCCGCCGATGGCGCCCAGCGCCGGGCCGACGATGAACACCGTCATGATGATCCGGTTGACGTTGATGCCCATCAGCCTGGCGGCATCCTGGTCGATCGCGACGGCACGGATCGCAGTGCCGAACAGGGTGTGGTGGACGAAGTAGTAGAGCGCCGCCATCAGCGCCACCGAGGCGAAGATGATCATGACCTGCACGAAGGTGATGGTCGCCCCGGCGACGTGCCAGATGACGTCGGGCAGCAGCCCGGCCGGAAAGACATGAACATTGGGGCCCCAGATCAGCATGATGCTGTTCTCGATCAGGAGCGACGCGCCGAGGGCCGAAACCACGGCGGACAGGCGGTCCGCCTTGCGCAGCGGGCGATAGGCGACAAGCTCGAGCACGACGCCCGCGGCTGCGATCACCACGATCGCGACGGCAAAGGCAAGCAGCAGGACGAGCGCCCCGGGCTGGCCGCTGGCGGCCGTCCCGGTCAGCAGCGTCAGCCCGACGAAGGCGCCGAGGATGCAGAGATCCCCGTGGGCGAAATTGATCAGCCGCATCACGCCGTAGACCATGGTGTAGCCGAGGGCGATCAGGGCATAGATCCCGCCGACCGTGAGGCCGTTGAAGACCTGCTGAACGAACGTGCCCATGGCGGGTTCTCCCTGCTCTCTCACCTCATGGCAAGGCAGTCGAACCATGAGGTCGGCGGCCTCATCCTTCGACTGGCTCAGGATGAGGCCGAACTCCAACTGCGTTGGTGAACCCGGGTCGAACGACCCGGCCTAGTTCTGCTTCGGATAGAGGATCTTGTCGCTGCCGTCCGCCTGCACTTCGAAAGCGACGAACGGGCTGCCGATGCGCTCGCCGCGCCCGCTCCAGCGGAACGGCCCGGTCAGCCCCTGGAACTCCTTGAGGTTGTGCATGTAGTCCATCAGCTTGTCGGGATCGGTGCTGTTGGTCTTCTCGATCGCCTCCAGAACCGCGCGCATGCCGTCGGCGTTGGTCAGCGTGAAGACGGAAGGCGGCACGGCGCCGTACTTCTTCTCGTAGTCGGTGACGAACTGCTTGGCAGCCGGGTACGGCAGGTACTGCGGCGCCGGGACGTTGATGATGATCGAGCCCGCGGCCGCCGGGCCGGCGATCTTGGCGAACTGGACGTTCTGGTTGGCATCGCCGCCGACGAACACGGCGTTCATGCCGAGCTGCTGCATCTGGGCCTTGATCAGGCCGCCGTCCGAGTAGTAGCCGGAATAGTAGAGGACGTCCGGGTTCATCGCCTTCAGCTTGGTCAGCACCGGCGTGAAGTTCTGCGAGCCCTCGTTGACGAACGCCTTCTCGATGACGTTGCCGTTGTTGGCCTTGATCGCGGCGATCACCGCGTCGGCAAGCCCGGTGGCGAAGGCGGAGTGGTCGGTGAGCACGGCGATGTTCTTGAAGCCGCGCACCTTGACCAGATACTCGCCGGTGAACTCGGCCTCGGCCGAGTTGGGGGCGGCATTGCCGAACCAGGTCTTGTAGCCCTTCTCCAGCAGCTTGTCGCTGGTGCCGTCCGAGGTCTGGATGACGTTGGCGGCGGCGTAGATCGGCTGGGCGGCCAGCGCGCAGCCGCTGGTGTACGAGCCGATCACCGCGATCACCTTGTCGTTCACCAGCTGGCGGGCGCAGATCGCCGCCTGCGGCGCCTTGCCCTCATCGTCGCAGACCTTGACCTCGATCTTCTGGCCTAGCAGGCCGCCCTTGGCGTTCTGTTGCTCCGCCAGCAGCTTCACGGCCTTCTCGATTCCCTGCCCTTCGTCGGCATAGGTGCCGGTGGTCGGCGCCTGGACGCCGATCAGGATCGAGGCCGCGCCCGCGGGCCCGGCCAGCAACGCCAGCGCCGCGGCGGCGCCGATGGTCAGCCTGTTGGTCATGGTTCCATCTCCCTTGGAGCTCCCGTCGCGAAAAAAGCGACATCGGTTTGTAGCGGACTGCAAACGAAACGTCATCAGCCTCGATTACCCAAATTGCACCTTGCGGTTCCCATCCTCCCCGGGCGCAGCGGGCTTCCGCCCGCCAGAATTTCTCGATAGCCTGAAGGCTCGTACAGCGGCTGCTTGCGGAGCCAACTTGGACATCCCGGTCGTCACCCCACCGCCGCACGACAAACCGGCGAGCCTGCCGGCGGCAACCAGCCGGCTTCTGCTGATCGCCGTCGCCGCCCTGTTCACGCAACAGACGTTCGTCGTGCTGAGCCGCCTGGTCCTGCCGGTACTGGCGCCGGCCATCTCGGCCGACCTAGGCCTCAATCCGGCGCTGATCGGCGCCTATGCCGGGATCCTGTCGTCGGTCGCCATGGTGCTGGCGATCGGCGCCGGCGGGTTCATCGAGAGGTTCGGGGCGTGGCGCATGTGCCAGTTCGCCCTGCTGGCCGGCGGCGTCGCCATGCTGGCGGCCGCCCCCGGCCATCTGGCGCTGTTCGCCCTCTCGGCGGTCCTCATCAGCCCCGGTCCCGGGATCTCGACCGCCGCCAGCTCGCACATCCTGGCCCGCCACTGCCCGCCCAGCCGGGCGCCCCTGTTCTTCTCGCTGAAACAGACCGGCGTGCCCGCCGGGGGCCTGCTCGCCGGCGTGCTGGTGCCGTACCTGGCGCTGCAGTTCGGCTGGCGCGGCGCCTTCCTGGCGACCGCGCTCCTCTACGTCGGCCTGGCCCTGCTCCTGCAGCCGTTCCGGGCCGAGTTCGACGCCGACCGCCACCCGAGCCACCGCTCGTTCCTCACCGACGCGAGGGAGACGCTGCGGGCGGCGATCACCGAGCCGCCCCTGCGCAGCCTGGTGCTGGCGGCATTCGCATTCGTCGGGCTGCAGGCGATTTTTGATTCGTTCTTCGTCATCCATCTGGTGGACGGGCTCGGCTATTCGCTCACCGCCGCCGGCGTCGTGTTCTCGATCAGCCAGGCGGTCGCGGTCGCCACCCGCATCCTGTGGGGCTGGATCGCAGGGGCGTTCGTCGCCCCCCGCTTCGTGCTTGCCGGTCTCGGTCTGGTGATGGCGGCCGCGGCGGCAACGATGGCGCTGGCGGGATCCGGCTGGCCGATCGCGGCGGTGGCCGCGGTGGCGGTCGTCTACACCGCAACCGCCTACAGCTGGCACGGAGTGCTGCTGGCCGAGGTCGCCCGCCTGGCCCCGGCGGGCCGGGTCGGCGCCACCACCGGCGGCGTGATCGCCTTCATCATGGCCAGTGCCACGCTGTATCCGCTGCTGTTCGCGGCGATCCTGGCGGGCGCCGAAAGCTATGCGCCGGGCTATCTGCTGGCGGGGCTGCCGGCCCTGGCGGTCGCGATCCGCTTGCTGCGCGGCAAAGTTTGACGCCCGTCAGCGAGGCCAGCTTACGGCTTCGCCTGCCCCGCCTTGACCTTGCCGACCTGCTCGGCCTTGCTGCCCTTCGCCTGCTCGGCCTTGCCCCTTGCCTTCTCGGCCTTTTCACCCTGCTGGGCTTTCTCGGATTTCGTCTTGGCGCCGGCCTGCTTGACGCACTCGTCCTTGGCTTTGGGATCCGCCACGCTTTTGCATTCGGCGAGAGCCGCCTTGTCCTTGTCGGACTTGGCGAACACTGGCGCCGCGGAGAGCAGCCCGCCCACGGCAACCACGACGGCAACGGCGTACAGCAAAGCCTTCTTCATCGGTACTCCTCCATGACAAGCTCCGGCATAGGCGAAAGGGACCGATGAGATTAACATATTATACTATTCTCTCATAATGCCTTGACAGGACGACGGGTGCCACCCGAACGCCTATTCAGTTAGGCTGACGCTGCACCCCTTATGACGTCCGCGTCCGGTACGCCGGGAATACGACCCGCACCTGGGTGCCCGCGCCGACCCTGCTTTCGATCTCCAGGCGGGCCCCGTGCAGTTCCGCCAGTCGTCTGCTCAGGGGCAGTCCGAGGCCGGCCCCCTCCCGGGTCCGCGTCAACGGATCCTCGATCTGGCCGAACACCGACATCGCCAGCTCCAGCTTGTCCTCGGCGATGCCGATCCCGGTATCGACGACCTCGAGCACGATACGGCCCAACGGGTCGAGACGGCCGCGCACCGTCACCTCTCCTCCCGCGTGGGTGAACTTGAGCGCGTTGGACAGCAGGTTGGCGAGGATCTGCCGCACCCGCTGCGCATCGGCGTAGAGCTCCGGCACCGGCCGGGTATCCACCCGCAGCGCAATGCCGCCTTCGCGGGCGCGCTGCTCCAGAGCGGCCGTCACCTCCTGGAGGATTGAGAGGGGGTCGCACCATCCTTCCGACAACGTCATTCGGCCCGCTTCGATGCGCGAGACGTCAAGGATCTCGCTGAGAAGATGGAGCAGTGCCCGGCCAGAGGACAGGACGTCGGTGACATGCTCCCGGTACTTGGCGTGGCCGAGCGGACCGAAGACCTCCTCCCTCATGAGCTCGGTGAAGCCGATGATCGAGTTGAGGGGCGTTCGCAGCTCGTGGCTCATGTTGGCGAGAAACTGGGTCTTGGCGCGGCTCGCCACCTCGGCGGCTTCCTTCGCCAGGCTGAGATCCTGCTCGAACCGCTTGCGGGCGCTGATATCGGTCGCGATGGCACCGATCATGGTCACTCCGCCCAGAGCATCGAAGATCGGGAACCTGGTGACCAGGGCGGTGATGGTGGTGCCATCGCTGAGCGGCACCTCCTGCTCGTGCTCGAGAGGGGCTCGCGTCAGCAGGACCTCGCGGTCGACCCTTTCGATCCGCTCCGCCTCGGGCAGCGGATAGATGTCAGAAGCGGTCTTCAGGCCGGTTTTGCCGCCGATCCGCCCGTGCCAAGCTTCGAAAGTCCGGTTGACCAGGACATAGCGTCCGCACAGGTCCTTGAGATCGACGGCGGCCGGAATGTGGTCGACCAGCGCGCGGAGCAAGGTCTCGCTGGCGCGCATCGCCTGCTCGATGCGCCTGGTCTCGGTCACATCGGCGATCACGCCGCCGATTCCGAGAAGCTCGCCGCTGCGGCCGCGAATCGGGAATTTGACGTCCGAAAAGTGCCGTTGCACGCCGTCGGCACCTTCCCGCCTGAACTCGCCGGACACCATCGGCGCCCCCTGCCGGATCGCGGCATCGCCGAGGCGCGCGCGTTCCCCCAGGTGAGGCGGGTGCAAATCCTCCGCCGAGCGGCCCATGACGTCGTCGGGGGACAGGTCCCACAACCGGCAGAGCGTCGGATTGGCCAACACGAACCTGCCCTCGGGATCCTTCAGGAAGATGCCGGTCGGAGAGGCTTCGACGATCGCTCGCAGCCGCGCCTCGCTCTCTTCCAGGGCCGAGCGGATCCGGCTGTCGTCGGTGACGTCCTCGAAGATGACCTGCTGAGCCGGCTTGCCGCCCAACAAGAAGCAGCGGCTGTCGACCTTGATCGCGATCGTCCTGCCGTCGCCGTGCCGATACCGGACCTCGATACGCTCGGCACTGCCCCGGCCGCCGCGCTCGATACCGTCCCTCACGGCCTGCCAGGTCTCCGCCGTCAGGACGGTGGAGAGGTCACGGCCGATCATCTCGGCTGCAGAGGCAAGGCCGCAGATGTTGGCCGCCTTCGCGTTGGCAAATGCGACGGCGCCGCCCTGAAGCACGCAGACCCCGACCGACGCCGTTTCCACCAGGCTGGCGTACAGGCTCTGCCTCTCGCTCAAGGCGCTCTCCTCCGCGAGGCGTTCCGTGATGTCGGTCGAAATCCCCCGGTAGCCGATGAACCTGCCCGCAGCATCGAAGCGGGGATTGGCGCTGACACGCAGCCACCGTACCGCCCCTGCGGAATCCCTCATGGCGGTGATCGCGTCGCGGAACGGCAGATGCCGCTCGATCGCCTCCCGGCACACGGCGAGGCCGCTTTCGCAGAGGTCGGCCGCCAGCAGCGAAAGGACCGGCCGGCCGAGGCACGCCGTCGCCGCCAGGCCGACCGCCCGCTCGAAACCGTCGGAGAGGTACGCCAGGACCCCGTCCGCATCCTGCTCGAAGAGCCAGTCGGCGGCACACTCGACGAAGTCGCGGTAGGCCGTGGGGTCCGGATCCGCTCCCGCCTTCAGGTCCGGCGGCGTAGTTGCATGATCAGGAAACGCGGTCCGCGATGGCACTTTCGGCGACTACCTACAGGAGCTTTGATGGTCTCGAACTGTGTATCGGCAATGAGGCCTTGGTGCAAGGTCCCCGCGTTACGATGGGATACAAGGATGGCCGTATAGGAAGCATCCTGCAAGTAATCACCAACCGGAGGTCTGTAGATCTCGTCGTATTCAACCATGTGTACTCTTTGGCCGATTGCCACAGAAGGGCGAATGATTGTTCCCACGGCAAGCATGAGTAGAACCTGAGCGTCCCGGAAATTGGACGGCGCCTCCGCGGGTGGCATGCCCCCGTTTGCCGGGAAGCACTATCCCATTGTCGGGTCACCCCCGCGGAAAACGAGAGTACGCGTCGGGGAGGTGGCGGCAGGTAGCCAATTTTCCCGCCGATTCTACCAACAAGTGGCCCTGACAGGCGGCGCCACGGCGACCATGTCAGCAGCAGCTTACCACCATCACGACAGGCACCGAGGGACGCGGCACATGCTTGATCAGAGCGGCGGCCGACCTGCCAAGCTCCGCCTTGCCATTGCCGGGGTCGGGAACTGTGCGTCCTCCCTGATACAGGGCCTCTCCTATTATCGCGAGGCACCGGCCAACGAGCCGGTCCCGGGGCTGATCCGGCCCGAGATCGGCGGCTGCCGCGCCGCGGACATCGCCGTCGTCGCCGCCTTCGACGTCAATGCGGCGAAGGTCGGCCGCGACGTCGCCGAGGCGGTGTTCGCCAGGCCCAACAACACCCACCGCTTCGCCGAGGTGCCGCCGACCGGGGTAGCGGTACAGCGCGGCCCCACGCTCGACGGCATCGGCCGCTACCTGGAGGACGAGATCGAGGAGTCGGACGCTGCGGTCGCCGACGTCGCCGCCGAGTTGCGAAAGGCCGGCGCCGAGGTGCTGGTCTGCTATCTTCCGGTCGGCTCGCAGCGGGCTACCGAGTTCTACGCCGAATGCGCGCTGGAGGCCGGCTGCGCCTTCGTCAACTGCATCCCCGTCTTCATCGCCTCGACCCCGGCCTGGGCGCGGCGATTTGCCGAACGCGGGCTGCCGCTGGTGGGCGACGACGTCAAGAGCCAGGTCGGCGCCACCATCGTGCACCGCGTGCTGACGAAGCTGTTCCGCGACCGCGGCGTCAGGCTCGACCGCACCTATCAGCTCAACTTCGGCGGCAACACCGACTTCCTGAACATGCTCGAGCGCGAGCGCCTGGAATCGAAGAAGATCTCGAAGACCCGCGCCGTCTCGAGCCAGCTCGCGGTGCCGCTGGAGCCTGAGAACATCCACATCGGCCCCAGCGACTTCGTGCCCTGGCTGACCGACCGCAAGTGGGCACAGATCCGCATGGAGGGGACCGGCTTCGGCGGACTGCCCCTCAACGTCGAGCTCAAGCTCGAGGTATGGGATTCGCCGAACTCGGCCGGGGTGGTGATCGACGCCGTCCGCTGCGCCAAGCTGGCTCTCGACCGCAAGATCGGCGGCGCGCTGACCGGGCCCTGCAGCTACCTGATGAAGTCGCCGCCCGAGCAGTTTCCCGACGACGAGGCCCGCGACCGCATGAACCAATTCATCGCCGAGCCGGGCTAGAGATGGCGGTTACCCTGCTGCTGGTCCGGCATGCCGAGCACGAGCTGCTGGGAAAGGTGCTGACGGGGCGCATGGGCGGGGTCCGCCTCGGAGCGCGCGGCCGCGACCAGGCGGCGCGGCTCGCCCGCCGGCTTGCTGCGACAGAGGCCCGAGCGGTATGGAGCAGCCCGCGGGAGCGCACCCGGGAGACCGCCGCACCGATCGCCGAAGCGCTCGGGGTCGTCCCGCGGGACGACGAGGCGCTGGACGAGATCGACTTCGGCGCCTGGACGGGTCGCAGCTTCGCGGAACTGGAGAACGACGAGACGTGGCGGTCCTGGAACGCCGAACGCGGCCGCGCCCGGGCGCCGGGCGGCGAGACCATGGCCGAGGCACAGGCCCGCATCGTCACCCGCTTGGCCGGCGAGGCGGAGACGTCCGACCGACGTCCGGTGGTGCTGGTCAGCCATGGGGACCTCATCAAGGCCGCGGTCCTGCACGTGCTGGGCGCGCCGCTGCAATCCGTCCACACCTTCGACATCGATCCGGCCAGCGTCACCACCCTCGTCTTCGGCACCTGGGGAGGAAAGGTGATCGGGCTCAACGAGCGGATTGTCCCGTGAAGATCGTCGTCTTCGGGCTCACGGTTTCCTCGTCCTGGGGCAACGGGCACGCCACCCTGTGGCGCGGGCTATGCCGGGCCCTCGGCGCATTGGGGCACCGCGTGGTGTTCTTCGAGAAGGACGTTCCCTACTACGCCCAGACCCGCGATCTCCTTGCAGTGCCGGGGGCCGAGCTCGTGCTGTACCCCGAATGGGGAGCGGTGCGCGACCGCGCGACAGCCGAGATTGCCGACGCCGACGCCGGAATGACGACCTCCTACTGCCCCGATGGCGCCGCCGCCGCCGAGCTTCTGTTCGAGAGCGGTCGCACCTTTCCGGTCTTCTATGATCTCGACACCCCGGTGACGCTCGCGCGCTTGGCGGAAGGCGGCAGCCTGCCGTACCTGCCCGCACGCGGCTTGCGCGATTTCGGGCTGGTGCTCAGCTACACCGGGGGGCCCGCGCTGGCCGCCCTGCGTGATCGTCTGGGCGCGCGGCAGGTTGCCCCGCTCTACGGCCATGCCGATCCGGAGGTGTACCGGCCGGGGCTGCCGGTAGACCGTTACCGGGCCGACCTTTCGTACCTGGGCACCTATGCAGCCGACCGCCAACGCAGGCTTGAGGAGCTGTTCGTCGCCCCGGCGGCTCGGCGGCCGCGGCAGCGTTTCCTGATCGGCGGCGCCCAGTACCCGACCGACTTCCCGTGGACCCCCAACATCTGCTTCGTGCGCCACCTGCCCCCCGACGAGCACGCCCCGTTCTACGCCTCGTCCCGGCTGACCCTGAACGTAACCCGGCGCGACATGGCGGCGATGGGCTGGTGCCCTTCGGGCCGGCTGTTCGAGGCGGCGGCCTGCGGCGCCGCCATCCTCTCCGACCAGTGGCCGGGCCTGGAGCAGTTCTTCATGCCGGGGCGGGAAATCCTCACCGCGGCCACCACCGGGGACGTCCTGGCGGCGCTCGACCGCGACGACGCCGAGCTGTCGCGCATCGCCGCCGCCGGACGCGAGCGGCTGCTCGCCGAGCACACCTCGCACCACCGCGCGGCCGAGCTCGTCACCCTCATCGCCGCGGCCATGTCCCACCAGCGAGCGGAGGCCTGAGGATGTGGGGAATCGTGCCTGCGGCGGGTCGCGGCAGCCGGATCCAGCCCCTCGGCTTTTCGAAAGAGCTGCTGCCGGTAGGAAGCCGCACCGAGGAGGACCAGGACCGCCCGTGTGCGGTCAGCGAATACCTGGTCGAGCGGATGATCCGCGGCGGCGCCGACAAGATCTGCTTCGTCATCTCGCCCGGCAAGTCGGACATCGTCGAATACTTCGGCGGCGCCTGCGGCACCGCCTCGGTGGCCTACGTCGTGCAGCCCGAGCCGGTCGGCCTGTGCGACGCCATCTTCCGTGCCCTGCCGCTGATCCCGCGGGACGAGCCGGTTCTGGTGGGCCTGCCGGACACCGTCTGGTTTCCCGAGGATGGCCTGGCCGACCTGCCCGACCGGTTCTCCTTCCTGCTGTTCCCGGTCGACCGTCCCGAGTTGTTCGATGCCGTGGTCCTGGACGGCGACCGGGTGACGCAGGTCCAGGTCAAGACGCCGGGCGCCTCCTCGAACTGGATCTGGGGCGCCTTCAAGATGCCGGGTCCGGTGCTCCGCGAGCTCCACGAGCTCTGGCTGCAGAGAGACCGCCGCGACGAGTACGTCGGCACCCTGGTCAATGCCTACCTCGCGGCCGGGGGCGAGGCGGTCGGCATCAAGGCGGGAGACTCGTATGTCGACGTCGGCACCCTGCACGGCTACCGCGCCGCGATCGGGCTGTTGCAGCAGGCCAAACCGACGGCGATCGAACCGATCCGGCGGCCGGCTCCGCAGCTGGAGCCGGCGATAGTCGAGGCCGAGCGCATCCGCGACCGCGCCCGCCGGCTCGGCCCGTGGTTCCACAACCTCGACCTGAACGGGGTGAAGACCGCACCCGACCACTTCCTCGGCGATTACCCGGCGGTGAAGTGGCAGCATTTCCGCGAGGCGATCCCGGCCGATCTGTCCGGCAAGTCGGTGCTAGATATCGGCTGCAACGGCGGCTTCTACTCGATCGAGATGAAGCGGCGCGGGGCGGCGCGCGTGCTGGGCATCGATTTCGACGACGCGTATCTGGAGCAGGCCCGTTTCGCCGCCGAGGTCACCGGCCAGGAGATCGAGTTCCGCCACCTCTCGGTCTACGACGTCGCCGCCCTCGGCGAGCGCTTCGACATCGTCCTGTTCATGGGCGTGCTCTATCACCTGCGGCATCCGCTGCTGGCTCTCGACCTGATCCGCGAGCACGTCGTGCGCGAGCTGTTCGTGTTCCAGTCGATGCAGCGCGGTTCCGCCGAGGTGGAGCCGGTGCCGCCGGACTGCGGCTTCTGGCAGACCGAACTGTTCGACCGCCCCGGCTTTCCCAAGCTGCACTTCGTCGAGCACCGGCTCGCCGACGATCCCACCAACTGGTGGATCCCGAACCGCGCCTGCACCGAGGCGATGTTGCGCAGCGCCGGGTTCGAGATCCTCACCCACCCCGAGGACGAGGTCTACGTCTGTCGCCCGGCCGCCGGCCACGGCGGAGGCGAGGCCGTCTATCCCGTGAAAGGAAGGTCCGCATGATCGAAGCGGCGATGATCTGGAACGAGCCCAACAACAAGTCCCACTGGGACCTCGAGCTTGATCCCGAGTTCGCGCTGTTCGCCGAGACCTGCATTGCGGCCGGCAAGGCGATCGGCAGCGCCGCGCCCGGCCTGCCGCGGGCGCTCGGCGGCATGTCTCCGATCGATCCGTTGTTCGTCGCCAACATGATCGGTCGCGGCGTGCTCGACCACGTTGACGTGGTGGCGGTGCACGGCTTCCCGCTCGACTGGAACCTGTGGCAGATCCAGGAGTGGCCGGCCAAGCTGGACGAGATCCGCACCGTGACCGCGTTGCCGATCTGGGTTTCCGAGGTCGGCGTTTCCAGCTTCGGCGCCGAGGAGGTCCAGGCCTGGGGACTCGACCGCACCGCCGAGCTGCTCGCGGGCCGCTCGCCGCGGATCCACTGGTACAGCCTGTACGACCTGCCGCAGTCGTGGGGCGCCACCACCCGCCACAAGGAGGCGGAAGGCTCGTCCTACTACCGCCACTTCTACATGGGCCTGCTGCGCGAGGACGGCTCGCGCAAGCCGGCGTTCGAGAGGTTCGGGCGCCACACCCCGGAGATCGGCATCTGCCAGTGGTTCCACTTCGAGGACCCGCGGTTGGACGACGCGATCCGCTGGATGCGGCGACTGGGCGTGCGCTATCTGCGCACCGGCCTTTCGTGGGCGGACTACTACCGCCCCAACGCGATCGACTGGTTCGACCGCCAGATGGACGCACTGGCCGAGTTCGACGTCACCGTCACCTTCTGCTTCACCCCCGAGCATCGCGGCATCGCGCCCCACCACACCAGCCCGCCGATCGACAACGCGGAGTTCGGCGACTTCTGCGCTGCCATGCTGGACCGCTACGCAAGCCGGACCGGGATGGCGAAGCACTCGATGGCGGTCGCGGAGTGACCGTCTCGCCCGGACATGAGCCTCGCCATCCTCAACGTCGCCTATCCCTTGGCCCCCGTCGCGTCCGACACGGCGGGAGGGGCCGAGCAGATGGTGCGGATGCTGGATGGCGCCCTCTGCCGCGCCGGCCATGAATCGCTGGTGATCACCTGCGCCGGCTCGTCGGTGGCGGGAAGCGTTCGCTTCGAAAGCCGGGGCGTATCGACTCGTTCCCCTATCTGGTGGACGCCGGTCTGGCGGCCGCCCACGTCGCCGAGTCGTCCCGGGTGCTGAAACCCGGAGGAACGCTGCTGGTGATGAA
Organism: Rhodospirillales bacterium; assembly: GCA_018432935.1. Classification (GTDB taxonomy): domain Bacteria; phylum Pseudomonadota; class Alphaproteobacteria; order Rhodospirillales; family Shumkoniaceae; genus JAHDSF01. Next base: position 70,504 of record JAHDSF010000012.1, read on the forward strand.
CTGGTCCTACCGGGGCGACGAAGCGGCCGACCGCGCCGAAGCAGCCGTTGCCGGCGGCGCTGCCGGGCTTGTCGTGGCGGCGCCGGAAAAACCGGGCTTGCGCGCCTGGGACGGTCGGATCTATCGCCTGGACAAGATCGGGCAGTCGGATCGGGAGGTCTGAGAGATGGCACGTGCGTTCCTCGTCGTTCTCGACTCGGTGGGCATCGGGGGCGCGCCCGACGCCGCCGCGTTCGGCGACCTCGGGGCCGATACCGTAGGCCATATTGCCGACGCCTGCGCCCAGGGCACAGCCGACGTGCCCGGCTTGCGGGCCGGAGCGCTGAAGCTGCCCAACCTCGTGGGCCTCGGCCTCGGCGAGGCCTGCCGACTGGCGACCGGCCGAGTGCCTCCGGGCCTGGAATGCCCCGCCCCCCGCGCCGCCTTCGGCTGCGCGCGCGAGATCTCGTGCGGCAAGGACACCCCGTCCGGGCATTGGGAGCTGGCCGGGGTGCCGGTCAACTTCGACTGGGGCTATTTCCCGAGGACGCAGCCGTGCTTCCCCGCGGAACTGATCGAGTCCCTCTGCGACGAGGCGGCGCTGCCCGGCATCCTCGGCGATTGTCATGCTTCGGGGACCGAGATCATAGCCCGACTCGGCGCGGAGCACCTGAGAACCGGCAAGCCGATCTGCTACACCTCGGCCGACAGCGTGTTCCAGATCGCGGCCCACGAGGAATCGTTCGGCCTGGAGCGGCTGTACCGGGTCTGCGCCGTCGCCCGTCGCCTGGTCGAGCCGCTGCGAATCGGTCGGGTCATTGCACGTCCTTTCATCGGCAGCACCGGGGATGGATTCGCACGCACCGCGAATCGTCGCGACCTCAGCGTGCCGCCGCCCGCCCCCACCCTGCTGGCGGTGGCCGAATCGGCGGGGCGGGAGGTGATCTCGGTCGGCAAGATCGGCGACATCTTCGCCCACATCGGCACCGGCAGCGTGCGCAAGGGCAAGACCACGGCCGAATTGGTCCAGCGTACGGTCGAGGGGATAGGGGAGCTGGCGGACGGAGGCCTCCTGGTCGCCAACTATGTCGACTTCGATTCGCTCTACGGCCACCGCCGCGACGTCGCCGGCTATGCCGCCGCCCTCGAGGAGATGGACGCCCTGATCCCTGCCCTGACCGCCGGCCTGCGCCGGCACGATCTCCTGATCCTCACCGCCGACCACGGCTGCGACCCGACCTGGGACGGAACCGACCATACCCGCGAGCAGGTGCCGGTGCTGGCGTGCGGCGCCCGGCCGGGCCCGATCGGCGCCCGGGCGACATTCGCCGACGTCGGTGCGACCCTCGCGTCTTGGCTCGGATTGCCCCTCCCGAAGGCGGGCACCCCCTTCACGGAACCGCGAATCGAGAGCCCGATTCGCGGCCTCAGCAGGTCTTGATGGCCTTGATTCGGACCGGCGCGAGGCCTTCCGTGGTGAATTCCAGGACCTCGGCCGCCCTCCGGGAAACGTCGACCACCCGTCCCGGCACGAACGGCCCGCGATCGTTGACGACGAGCTCGACCGAGCGGTTGTTGTCGAGGTTGGTGACCAGGATTCTGGTGCCGAAGGGAAGCCGGCGGTGGGCCGCGGTATAGCCGGTCATATCGAAGGTTTCGCCGCTGGCGGTGGTCAGTCCATCGAAGTCGGGGCCATACCACGAAGCCTTGCCAATCTCCGAGAATCCGCGGGCTGCGCTGCAGCTCAGCGGCGGTTCATCCATGCCGAACAGGTGACCGCAAGCGAGGGGCGCGGCACAGGCCATGACCGCGATCAGCCGGCGTGGATCACGGCGGCTCAAGACGGACTCGAATCGGCTTGCGCTGCGGCTCTCGTCGCGTCGCACGCGGACACCCTTTGTCGTGAATGGGACTCATATTTCGGGTCTCGGCGACGGATCTCAACACCCTTCCGGCAAGTAGGATGCTCTTTGGGCTTTGCCGAAAAGCCCAGAGACCCTTACAATCGTGCATCATTCTGCTCAGGGTGTCGGCCAGGGCCGTTCCCCGAAAGCCGAACGATGCGCCGTATCGACGCGGCGCCCCATTACTACTCGGAGGACAAAGATGCCTGTCGGCACCGTCAAGTGGTTCAATAGCACCAAGGGTTACGGGTTCATTCAGCCGGAAGGCGGCGGACCCGACGTGTTCGTTCACATTTCCGCCGTTGATCGCGCCGGTTTGCGCGGGCTGGCCGAAGGCCAGAAGATCTCCTACGAAGAGGAGATGGACGCGCGGAAGGGCAAGACGTCGGCGACCAACCTCAAGGCGGTCTGACGAACGACGAGTGAAAGGGGCGCCAGCAGAGCTGGGGCCCCTTCCGCTTCACGGCGGACCGAAATCTCTCCCCGATTCGAACATCTCGCGTGGGCTGAGCTGTTGGCGGTGAGTATTGCCCATCGCCCGGCGCGTCATTGCCGTGCCTTGTCCAGGAAGGCCCGCGTCGCCGCCAGATCGGGAATGCCCGGCCGTCCGCCGGCCTGCGCGCATTTCAGGGCCGAGACCGCGGCCGAGAACGTCACCGCCTGATCGAGCTCGGCGCCGGCCCCGATCGCGAAGGCAAATGCCCCGTGGAAGACGTCGCCGGCCCCGGTGGTGTCGACGACCTCGACCGCGAACGCGGGGAACCGCCGGAACGTGCCGTCGACCAGCCACAGGCTGCCCTCGGCCCCGAGAGTCGCCGCTACCACGCGCGCGCCCCGGGCAGCGGCGGCCTGCAACGCGGCTTCCCGCGAGCTGCCGGGGACAAACGAGGCCAACCCGGCGTCCGAGAACACCGCATAATCGGTGTACGGCAACACCCGCTCGAAAGCCTGGGGATCGCCGACCTCGCCATCGAGAACGGTAGGCACGCCGCGCGCCCGCGCCGCCTGGAACAGCGCCAGCGTTCCTTCGACCCAGCGGGGATCGGCAAGCACCGCGTCGGCGGCGGCAACCTCGTCCAGCGGCAGCCAGTCGGCCGCTTCCGGCAGCCCGGCGCCGCGGAAATTGACGATCGTGCGCTCGCCCGCCGCGTCGACGAAGATCCCCGAGGTCGACGTCCGCCGACCGGGGAACAGGCGATAGTGCGCCGTGCCGACGCCGTAGCGCTCGAACTCCTCCCGGGTCGCCCGTCCGGCAGGGTCATCGCCGGCCCGTCCCCAGAATGCGGTGCGCGCGCCCAGCCTGGCCGCCGCCATCGCAGCGGTCGCCGCCATCCCGCCGCCCATTTCGATGAAGCCTTCGGCGCGCACCTTGATGCCGCCGGCCGGCAGCTCGGGCACGCTCCAGATGTAGTCCATGACGGAGATGCCGAGACAGATGATGCTCGGCCTCGGCTCGTCGGTCAGAAAGCGCATGAAGGTTCACCGCCGGCAGGAACGAGGGGCGGCGATGATCGGGTCTCCGGCACCAGCTTGTCAAATCTCACAGGGAATCCCTGCTCCCCCGAGCCGAGAAGCGGGAGAAGAGAACAGGGAGGTCCCCGCAGGCGCGCCGAGCCGCGTCAACCGTTCGCGGTGATATTGCCGTCCTGGTCGAGGGTCAGGCCCGACGCCGCCTGGTTCTCGATCACCACCACAGTCTGGCCGGTATCGCCGACCTGCACCACGACGCCCTCGGCGCTGTCGAGCAGCAGCAGCGCCCCGACATCGTCGGCGAAAAAGTCGACGACGTCGCTGAGGTCGAGGGTGTCGCCCGCCGCGAAATCGGTAACCGTATCGGTGAAACTGCGTACTCCGTCGCCGAGGTCGTCGCGGCCGATGACGAAGACGTCGTCCCCTGCACCGCCCGACAGCACGTCGTCGCCGCGGCCGCCGAACAGGACGTCGGCGCCGGGGCCGCCGGCCAGGATGTCGTCCCCGGCACCACCGTAGATGCCACCGGCGCTGCCGCCGAGCGTGAGGCTGGCGAGTTGGGGCGCCCCGTCCTCGGCGCCGACGATGGCGATTTCCACCGTCTTGCTGGCGATGCCGCCGTGGTTGTCCTCGACCCGCACTACATAGCGCTGGATCAGGGTTTCGCCGGCCGCGAGATGGTCGACGTCGCCATCGCCGACGCTGAAGGCCCACGCGATCGAGCCGCTCCCGTCCCCGGTCGCCTGGTCGGAGATGATGGCGGTCAGGTTGCCGAAATAGCCGGTCCCCTGCGGCAGCACCGTCACGGCGTGGACGTCGGCAAGATCGGCGTCGCTGAAGGCGATGGCGCCGCCGGTCGTCAGCGCGGCAGCGCCTTCGCCCGGGGCTCCATCCTCCAACTCGTGGACCGTACGGGCGCCGGCCAGGGCTCCGATCACCGGACCGTCGTTGCTGCCGACGATCGTGATCTCGACCAGCTTGTTGGCGATGCCGCCCTCGCCGTCGGAGACCCGCACCACATAACGCTGGGTCAGGGTCTCCCCGGCAGCCAGATGGTCGACCGCGGCATCGTCGACGCTGAAGCTCCACGCGATGCTGCCGGTGCCGTCGCCGGTCGCCTCGTCGACCAGCGTCGCGGCAAGCGTGCCCAGATAACCGGAGCCTTCGGGCAGGACCGTGACGGTATGGGTGTCGCCGAGATCGCGGTCGGTGAAGGCGATCGTGCCGCCGGTCGTCAGCCGCTCCGCATTCTCGCCGCAGCCGCAGTCGTCGGTCTCGGTCACGCTGCGATGCCCCTTCAAGGCCCCGATCATCGGCCGCTGGTTGGCGTCCTCGGCAACCGTGCCGGCGACGGGATCGGGACTTTCCTCGTCCTGCAGCGGCGGTGGCGTCACCAGGTCCTGCGAGCCGATGCCAAACGGGAGCGGCGGGCCGAGGCCGAGCGGGTCGCCGCCGCCGCCCTCGAGCCCCTGCTCGTCGATGCTGCCGTCGCTGCCGAACCCGGAGGCCGGGCCGATGCCGGCCGAAGCTCCACCGGCGGCAGTCGAGAAGCCGGCGAGAAGATCCTCGATGGACGCGATCACGGTTTCCGAATCCCCATCGACGACCCTGATCTCGACCTCCCCCTCGGCGAGCGCGGGGACAAGGCTCTGAAAGCGCGCCGCCTCGGCGCCATCGGACCAGGCGAGCACGGCGTCATCGCCGTCAAGCGCCAGCGTGACGCCCCGGCCGTCGCCATCGACGATCTCGATCCGGTCGCCCGGCGCGACCGCGATCGCGGGCAACGCCTGGCCGTCCTTCATCGTGAAGGTCTGGCTGGCGCCGTTAGCGCTGGTAATGCGGATGGTGACGGACATGGCGGCGATCCTCCGATCCGCGGCGATGATCCGCCGCCTCGTTCAGGTCACCAGCGCATGCCGCTGCGCCATCACCCGGACGGGTGATGCGGCCCGGCAACAGTCCCGGCCCGTTCGAAAAGTCCGTTCTTTTTCAGAGAGTTGTTAGGTCAATGGTCGGATGGCTACGAGGCGGTGCGTTCGAGCATGCCCAGTCGTCCCCGGCGGCCCACGGCCGGGTACCCGTCAAAGCCGGCCGCCGCTCCGATCGGTCGCGCTCCCCATCGTCCCGTCTATATCCGAGAGGGGGAGAAGACGGTCGCGGACGGCGCTGCAGTCGCCGTCACGGCGGATCGCCTCCAGCGCCTCGCGGGTCGCCCGGAGCGCCGCCCGCTGCACGTCGCCGGGAATCACGACAAGGACGTACCCGAGCTCGTCCAGCCGGTCCCGCTCCAACGGCGGAGTCTCGATTCCGTCGGCAATCTCGATGAGCTTCGGGTGGGGGAAACGCCGCGCCAGCTCGACCAGCTGATCCTCGCGCCGCGGCGCCTCCAGGGCCACGATGTCGGCGCCGGCTTCGCGATAGGACTCCGCGCGGATGATCGCCGCCTCGAAACCTTCTTCCGACAACGCCGAGGTACGCGCCACCAGGATCAGGCCGGGATCCCTGGCGAACGTCCGGACGGCGCGGATTCGCTGCACCGTCTCGGGCAAGGTCACCAGGGCCTTGCGGCCGGCATAGGCGCGATCGCCGAGCTGGAAGGCTGCGACACCCGCCCGCTCGTAGAGGCGGACCGCGCGCTCCGCCTGGACGACCCCGCCGAAGCCGTCGCCGGCGTCTGCGACGACAGGCAGCGTCTCGGCGATCTGCCCCAGCCGCTCGGCGGCCTCGCTCATCCCGAGCAGCCCCGGGTCCGCCAGCCCGGTGCCGCGGGAGAGCTCGACGATGCCCGCGTAGAGGACCGGGAATCCGGCCTGCTCGGCAAGCCGTGCGGACGCGCCGTCGAAGACCCCGGGAACGATGCTCGTCTCGCCGCTGTCGATGAGCTGCCGAAGCATGGCCGCTGGACCCATCGCTGCCTCCGCCCGGAATGAATCGCCCTGCCAAGGTGTTTAACACAGGATGGCGCTGCCATCGAGGCACCCTCGCCGTGCCGCAACCCAGCAACGGAGACGTCCATGATCAGACTGTCAGCGGGACTGTCGTGCGCCGCAGCCCTGGTCGCTGCCCTTTCGGCCGCCCATGCGCAACAGGCGCCGATGAGCTTCTTCGTCACCAGCCAGGGCATCGGCAAGGGAGCCGACCTTGGCGGGCTTGAGGGCGCGGACGCCCACTGCCGGCAGTTGGCAGAGGCGGCAGCCCCCGGCAACGGCAGGACCTGGCGTGCCTATCTCAGCACGTCCAGCGTCGATGCCAGAGACCGCATCGGAGCCGGCCCCTGGCACAACGCCAAGGGCGAGCTGGTCGCCAGGGACGTTGCCTCCCTCCACAACGGCGCCAGCAACCTCACCAAGCAGACGGCGCTGTCGGAAAAAGGCGAGCTCGTCAAGGGCCGCGGCGACGACGTCAACATGCACGACATCTTGACCGGCTCGAACCCGGACGGCACCGCGGCGGCCGAGACCTGCAACGATTGGACCAGCAGCGGCGACGGCGCGGCGATCGTCGGTCATCATGACCGGATCGGCCTGCGCGACGACGCGCCGTCGAAGTCGTGGAACTCGTCCCACCCCTCGCGCGGCTGCAGCCAGGAGCAGCTCAAGGCAAGCGGAGGAGCGGGCCTGCTCTATTGCTTCGCCGCCAATTGATCCGTCTCCTGGACGGTCGGGGGGCGGCGGGACCCCTGGCCGGCCAGGTTGACCATCCCCGGGAGCTTCCCACATCGAGCCGCAGCGGCGGTTGCCGCACCCACGACAATCGGCGGAGCGAACCCATGGCAAGCGCGACGAAGCCAATACCGCACGGCTATCACGCGGTCACCCCGTACCTGATGGTGGCCGGGGCCTCGGGAGCGATCACCTTCTACAAGAATGCGTTCGGTGCTCGCGAGCGGATGCGCATCGAGGCGCCGGACGGCAAGATCGGACACGCCGAGCTGCAGATCGGCGATTCGGTCATCATGCTGGCGGACGAGTTCCCCGACATGGGCAACCGGAGCCCCCGCTCGATCGGCGGCAGCCCGGTGACGATCCACCTCTATGTCGATGACGTCGACCGAACCGCCGCCGCGGCAGAAGCCGCGGGAGCCAGGATCACGAGACCGGTGAAGGACCAGTTCTACGGCGACCGCTCGGGCATGCTGGAGGACCCGTACGGCCACGTCTGGAACATCGCCACCCATGTCGAGGACGTTCCCGAGGACGAGATGCGCCGCCGCGCCGAGGCGGCGATGAAGGGCGGCGGCTGACGACTGCGGCTGCCCCCCGGCCGGCTCGTCACGCCGGCATGGCGCTGCGCGGCAGGATCACCTGGTCGCGGGCGTAGAGGACGCACCGCTCGGCCAGCACGTCGAGGGCATCGATCATCGGCCTCCGGACTTCTTGGTGGCTGACGACCAGCGAAAGCTCGGCGCTGCCGACGATGACGACCTCGGCGCCGGCCTCGACCAGGGTGTTGCAGAACTTCGCGACCGCCGCCTTCACCTTGTCGTCCCGCTGCCCCGCCTTGATCGCCTGCACCACCTTCTGCAGGATCGCCCGCTCCTTGAAGCCGAGAGGCAGCGGCTCCAGGTTGCGACGGCTCAGGGCGACGTCATAGAGCTTGGCGTCGAGGGTTCCCTGCTCCGCCAGCACGCCCACCTTCCTGGCGCCGGTATCGCGGCGCAGGATCTCCTCGCAGGCCTCCTCGATCAGGCTGACGAAGGGCAGCTTCACCGCTTCGCGGATCGCCGGCTCGTAGACATGGGCCGACGCGCACGTCATGACCAAAAAGCCGGCCCCGGCGCGCTCCAGGCTCTTCGCCATGGCGGCGAGCGCATGGCGCGGCGAGGGGCCCTTGCCGGCGATCGCATCGTCGCGGTCCGGAACCTGCGGCAGGCTCTGGATGATGACGGGGACGTGGTCCTGGTCGCGACTCCCCCCGCCCACCTCGATCAGGCGGCTGTAAAAGCGCGCCGTCGCGGCAGGCCCCATGCCGCCGAGCACACCGATGATCTTGAGACGCGCGGCGTCCGCCATCTTCCTGCTCCACCTCCGGTAAGGAGGCGAACATAGCAGCGTCGCGAAACGGGAGCCAGATCAACGATCGTCCCGCCGACGGTGCGGCCCAGTCCTTCCATCGTTTCGATGGAGGGACGGGGCCCTGCAACCGCCTCAGGTACCGATGCCGCCGATCAGGGCGTACTTGATCTCGATGTAGTCCTGGATGCCGTACTTCGACCCCTCGCGGCCCATGCCCGACTCCTTGAAGCCGCCAAACGGCACCGCCGCGTTCGAAAGCAGGCCCTCGTTGATGCCAACAAGACCGTATTCAAGGGCTTCCATGACCCGGAATACGCGGCCGACGTCGCGGCTGTAGAAGTAGGCCGCCAGGCCGAACTCGGTGTCGTTGGCCAGCCGGATCGCCTCTTCCTCGGTCTTGAAGCGGAAGATCGGGGCGAGAGGCCCGAAGGTCTCCTCGCGCGCCACTGCCATCGCCGGCGTCACCTCGGTGAGAACGGTCGGCTCGAAGAAGGTGCCGCCAAGGGCATGACGACGGCCGCCGGCCGCCACCTTGGCGCCTTTCCCGACGGCGTCGGCGATGTGGGCCTCGACCTTCTCGACGGCCGCGGTGTCGATCAGTGGCCCCTGATCTACGCCCTTCTCAAGGCCGTTGCCGACCTTCAGCTCGCCCACCTTGGCGACCAGCTTCTCGACGAAGGCGTCATACACCTTCTCCTGGACCAGCAGGCGATTGCTGCAGATGCAGGTCTGGCCGGTGTTGCGGTACTTCGAGACCAGCGCGCCCTCGACAGCGGCATCGAGGTCGGCATCGTCGAAGACGATGAACGGCGCGTTGCCGCCCAGCTCCATCGACACCTTCTTGACCGTCTCGGAGCACTGCTTGATCAGGATCTTGCCGACCTCGGTCGAGCCGGTGAAGGTCAGCTTGCGCACGATCGGGTTCGAGGTCAGCTCGCCGCCGACCTCGCGGGCCGGACCGGTGACGACGTTGAAGACACCCTTCGGCACTCCGGCGATCTCGGCGAGTTCGGCCAGGGCGAGGGCGGAATACGGGGTCTGGCTGGCGGGCCTGACGATCATGGTGCAACCCGCCGCGAGGGCCGGCCCGGCCTTGCGTCCGATCATCGCGTTCGGGAAGTTCCACGGCGTGATGGCGGCGACGACGCCGACCGGCTGCTTGATGACGACGGCGCGGGCACCCTTCTTCCAGGTCGGGATGACGTCGCCGTAGATGCGCTTGCCCTCTTCGGCGAACCACTCGATGAAGCTGGCGCCGAAGGCGACCTCACCGCGCGATTCCGCAAGCGGCTTGCCCTGCTCGGTGGTCATCAGGACGGCGAGATCTTCCTGGTTCGCCATCATCAACTCGTACCAGCGGCGGAGAATGTCCGCGCGCTCTTTGGCGAGCATGGCGCGCCATGCCGGCAGGGCCCGTTCGGCCGCCTCGATGGCGCGCCGCGTCTCGGCGGCGCCGAGCTTCGGAACGGTGCCGATGGTCTCGCCGGTAGCCGGGTTCTTGACTGGCGTGCTCGCACCGGAATCCGCATCGACCCAGGCGCCGTCGATGTAGGCCTGTTGCCGGAACAGGGACTGGTCCTTGAGATTCATAACCAACCGCCTTCCTTGGTCAAATTCTGCTGTTTTCGCGTGAAATCTGCGCGGTTTACTTAGCAGCGCGAGTACCGCACCGCAACCGGCCAATCTGCAATGTAGGCATGCGGACGCCTTCTGGAACCGCTGCCACCCGTCTTTTTTGCGGCCGCGGGATCAGCCGCCTTCGAGCATGACCAGCATGTCGAGCCGGTCGCCGGGCCGGATGAAATCAGCAAGCGCGAGGATGTCGGCGCCGCGCAGGACCAGCAGCCCCAGCGGCTTGATGTCCTGCGGCTCCCAACGCGCGTAGGGCTGAAGCCGCGGCTCGCGCTCGCGCAGCACGACCAGGAAGCTCTCGACCGTGGTCTCGCCGGCGATCGTCTCCTCGCCGGTCTCGCCCATGATGCGGTCGAGCGGCGAGTGCCAGGTGAGATGGACCTTCAGGCTTCCGGTATCATCCATCGCGAACTCCTCGGCGGCAGTCTGCCACGCCGCGTGGGAAGGCGCCAAATGTTCCCGTGCGCCTTCCGGAACTTGCGCTAAGATGACGCCCCCGCCGCACCGGCTGGCATAAGAGGTAGAAGGCCGTGAGACTCGAGAAGGTCAGCATCAAGCTTCCCACCGGGTTCGACTATCCGTTCCCGCGCATGATTTCGGTCGAGCAGCGCTTCCCGGAGATGCGGGTGACCGACGTCGCGGCGACGGTGAAGGCCTCGCTGCAGGCGCTCGGGCCGTTGCCGGTGGCCGGCAAGCGTATCGCGGTGACGGCCGGCAGCCGCGGCATCCCGCAGGTGGTGGCGATCTACCGCGCCGTGCTCGACGGGCTGAAGGCGATGGGCGCCAAGCCGTTCATCGTCACCGCCATGGGCAGCCACGGCGGCGCCACCGCCGAGGGGCAGCGCGGCCTGATCGAGGGCTTCGGCCTCACCGAGCAGGCGCTGGGCGCCCCCATCCTCGCCAGCATGGACACCGTCCAGGTCGCCACCCTGGACGACGGCACCCCGGTCTACTGCGACCGCCACGCCCACGAAGCGGACGGTATCGTGGTGGTCAACAAGATCAAGGCGCATTCCAACTACAAGGCCGACTACGAAAGCGGACTCGCCAAGATGATGGCGATCGGGCTCGGCAAGCACCTCGGCGCCGTCCATTACCATCACCATGGCTTCGCCCGCTTCCATGCGCTGGTCCCCGACGTCGCCCGCGCTTTCATGAAGGCGAAGAACGTCGTGTTCGCGGTCGGCATCGTCGAGAACGCGACCGACGACCTCGCCATCGTCGAGGCGATCCCGACCGACCGCATCCTCGCCCGCGAGAAGGAGCTGCTGGCGGAATCGAAACGCATCATGGGCAAGATCCTGGTGCCGCGATTCGACGTCCTGATCGTCGACGAGATCGGCAAGGAATACTCGGGCCAGGGGATGGACCCCAACGTCACCGGCCGCGCCACCTCGGGCCTGCCCGGCTTCCCTGCGACGGGGGTGCAGCGGATCGTCGTGCGCAACCTCACCGACGGTTCGCACGGCAACGCCGCCGGGATCGGCAACGCCGACCTGATACCGATGCGCTGCGCCGACCGCATCGACTTCGACGTCACCTACATCAACGGGATCACCGCCACCAATCTGGCCGGGACGCGGCTGCCGATGGTGCTGAACAACGACCGCGAATGCCTGGCGGTGGCGATGATGAGCTGCAACATGGTGACCCCCGAGACGATCAAGGTCGTGCGGGTGAAGAACACCAAGAAGCTCTATAGCATCTGGCTTTCCGAATCGTACCTGCCCGAGATCCGGGGCCGCGACGACGTCGTCGTCAAGGGCGACGCGCAGCCGTTCCGGTTCGACGGCGACGGCAACCTGACGGGCTGACCCCGTTCTCCCGGCGCCTTTTGCTTGACCGCCGGCGCCGTCGGGTTCCATGAAGGTCGCTGCGACATCATCTTCGGTTTCGAGAGATTCCCCATGCCTTCCCGTTCCTCCGCCGTCATCAACGGCGAGTTCGCCGATCTCGTGATCGACGAGAGCTACAACCCCTACCGGACCTGTATCCAGGGCCTCGCCAACGAACCGGTCTGCGTGCAGGAAATCCTGCGCCGGGCCGAGCGGCTGCTGCAGGGCGAGCCCGGCTTCGAGGGACTCGGCGACTACGGCCAGCCGGCGATTGTCGGCCGCCTGGCCTCGAACCGGCCGCGGGTGGCGATCATCCAGGGTTCGGCCGACCACCCCGCGCACCTCTACGACCACGAGCATATGCTGCGGGCGGCGGCGCGGATCTGGCAGAACGGCGGCGTGCCGTTCACCTTCGGCGTGCCGGTGATCTGCGACGGCACCGCACAGAGCAACATCGGGCAAAGCTATTCGCTGGCCTCGCGCAACCACACCGCGATGGCCGTCAACATCACCTTCGAGGGCCACTGCTACCACGCCGCCTACGTGCTGTCGGGGTGCGACAAGTCGCCGACCGGCATCCTGTCGGGGCTGGCCGCGGCCGACCGCGCGCGCCGCCAGCCGGAACGCGGCCAGGCCCCGGTGTGGGCGATTTTCGCGCCTTCCCACGTCCTGCGCGGCGGCGAGATCCCGGCCGCCACCAAGGCCAGGCTGCAGGAGATCCAGGCCGCCGCAAAGGCCGGCGGGGACCCCCAGCTCGCCGCCGACATCGAGGAGAACTTCCACTACATCCTGCAGTGCTCGTCGGACGAGGCGTTCCTCGGCCAGCTCAACCGCGCGGTCAAGCAGGGCTTCTGCACGCGCGACGAGGCCGACCGCATCCTCGACGAGCTCGCCGCCGCCACCTGCCACGACAAGGGCGGGGTGTGCGCCTTCAACGGCACCGGCAACTCGTCACGCACCCTGATCGCCGCCCTCGGCTTCGCACCGCGCCAGGTCGAGCTGCTGGTCGACGAGCCCGAGACCCTGATCGTCAGCTACACGGTGGACCAGCTTTTCCGCGTCCTCAACCGGCCCGAGTTCAGCGTCATCAACGTGCTCGCCCGCAATTACGCGAACGCCATCCGCATCCACAACGCGACCGGCTCGTCGACCAACCTGATGCTGCATATGCCGGCGGTAATGCGCCACGCCGGCTTCGACGTCACCGTGTTCGACTACGAGCGGGTCCAGGAGTCCCACCCCGTGCCCGACGTCTTCGCCCACAGCCTGACCGAGGGCCGCGACACGTTTGCACTGGCGATGCAGGCCCAGGCCGGTCGCCACCACGGCATGGAGAGCCTGTACAAGGTGCTGGCCGACCTCGGGGTGCCGATGGACCTCGATGCCCCGACCATGGCCGGCAAGACGTGGCGGCAGCGGATCGCCAACCTGCGCCATGCGGTCGATCCCGACCTGCCCGAGAAGGAGGCCGTGATCCGGGTCAGGCCGGTGCGCGACATCTCGGGCACGACCGTGCTGCGCGGCAACTTCTTCTCGACCGGCGTGGTCAAGGTCGCCGGCATGTCGACCGAGCAGTACACCCGCTTCGACGGCCGCTGCTTCATCGTCCGCTACTACGAGAACGAGCACGTCTGCTCGGACGAGATGCAGGCTGCCGATCTGGTCGCCACGCTGTCGCAGATGGACGGACTGAGCGAGCCCTTGCTCGCGGCGGTGCGGAAGGCCAACGGCGGCTCCGGGCCGGGCGACTTCAAGGCGATGGTCGAGGAGGGCACGCTGGCCTTCGCCTTCGTCATCGCCGGCCAGGGACCGAAAGCCTTCGGCATGCCCGAGATGTTCGCCCCCAGCCAGTACCTGCGCCACCACGGGGTGCTGGAGCGGACCTCGATCCTGATGACCGACGGCCGTTACTCGGGCGTCACCAAGGGGGCCTGCATCGGCCACGTCACCCCCGAGGCGTTCGAGGGCGGCGGCATCGGTGCCCTGGTCAACGGCGACGTCGTCTGGGTGCGGCTGGGCGAGCGCCGCATCGACCTGCTGGACGGCGCGGCCTTCCTCGAGGGCGCGAAGCGTCCCCTTGCTGCACCGCCCCTGGAAGCGCGCGCCTCGCTCCTCGCCGAGCGCCGCGCCCGCATGGAGAAGCGCCTGCTGCAGGTCGCCGCCTGCAGCGTGCTCGACCACGTGTCACCCGCCGAACGCGGCGTGGTGCCCGAGGCGGTCGACCGGCGGGCGGTCGAGAAGTGGTCGGTCTGAGGACGGCGGGCCGGAGGCGTCCGGGCATGACGGCATCCATCAAGCGGTGCGTGGCTTGCCCTACGCATCCCCCGTCGGCGTGACGGTGGCGCCTTCGAACATCAGCATGGCGGTCCGCACGGGGGCGCGGGTGCGGTGGAGCTTGCCTTTGGGCACGGCGACGCCCTGGTTGGGCCCAAGCTCGACAGTCTCGCCGCCCTCGAGGTCGATCAGCAGCCGGCCATCGACGACGTAGAAGAACTCGTCCTCGTTGTCGTGCTTGTGCCAGTGGAACTCGCCCTTGACGACGCCGAGACGGACCACGCACTCGTTGATCCGGCACAAGGTCTGGTTCGACCAGTCCTCCGTCGTTTCGCCGCGGATGCGGTCGACATCGATGTGCTTGAGGAAGCCGTAGCGGATCGAGGTGTCGATATTGTAGCGGGCGAATTCGTCGCTCATCGCGTGCCTCTCCTTCAGAACAGCGGCCTGGTTCCCTTCAGGCCGTTGTCGCCGACTTCGACCTCGAATTCGAGCCGTCCCTCGCCTCGTTCCGGCGTTACCCGGCCATGGATTTCCAGGGCAGTGGCCTTGCGCGGCGGATTGACCCGCACCCCGGTCTGGTCCCAGGCGAACAGCAGCTTGGGAACCTGCAGGCGGTCGAAGCGCTCCGACGGCCACAGGTAGGCGTTGAAGGCGAATTTCCCCTTCTCGCACGCCGCCGCCGTCCAGTAGAAGCGGTCGGAATGCAGCCGCAGGCCCTCCGGCGGAGGTGCGAACAGGCCCGCCTCGCGGGCGGTTGCCGAAAGGGCGGCAACGTCGGCGTCGCGCAGCCAGGTCTGGGCGATCTTTCCCCTCCAGGGGCCGAGCACGTCCGCCGCCTCGCCGATGGGCACGCTGCCCAGTTGCGGAGGGCCGATGACCCGCGCGGTCAGCAGGGTCTCGCCGGGCCGGCCGACACCCGTCTGGACGTCGTAGGTGCGGACCTGCTCGCTGTAGATGGCGTTGTAGACAAACCGGTAACGGTCCGGAGCGCCCTCGACGCAGGCGCTTTTGATGTCGCCGCCGCCCAGATAGTCGTACCAGGACAGCTTGCGCGACAAGGGGTCGGTCGCGCCCTGGTAGGCGCATCCGGCAAGCAGAAGCAGCGCACCCACGGCGCGCAGGATCAGGGTCGCAGTCGTCACGGAAAACGCCTCCTCCCACTCCGCTCGTCATATTGGAAAGGCGGCCAAGGAATCCCAGCACCGTCAGTCCCTGTCGGTGCCCTCCACCCAGCCGCGGTCGTAGAAGGCGATGAAGTCGTCGTCGACCAGGGGCCGACCCGGCGCCCGTTGCGGGCCATAGGCGGCGACGATGCGCAGATGGCTGACCGCGTACTGCTCCTCCGGCAACCGAGCCTGCTTGTACAGGGCTAGGATGCCGTCCTCGCCGCCTTCGCGCAGCAGGCGGCCGGCGTTCTCGGGCGGGATGCCGGCGCGCACGGCAACGGCGTGCTCGAAGAACTCGTGGTCGCCGACCTCCAGCGACCGGAGGACAAGCGCCGGCGTCAGGCGCTGGCGGCGGGCCAGGGCCCGCACGAGGCGCACGACGTCACGGTCGCGCGGCCGCGTTCCCAGCAGCTGCTCGACCGCCTTCTCGCGGGTTTCCAGGATCAGCGATTCGGTGAGTTCGGGCGGCAGATCGTGGTTGGCCGCCAGCCGGCCCTTCAGGCTGTCGGACACCACCTCGACCAGGCACCGCACGATGCGCGGCGGCAGGTAGGCGCGGTCCACCAGCCCTTCCTGGACCGGCGGGCTGTCGCCGAGGTCGTTGATGATGCGTTCGTAGGTGCGCTCGGCGATGCTGGCCCCGGGATTGGCGACCAGGCTGGAGACGACGGCCGTGCTTCTGGTCCCGGCCAGGACGTCGGCCACGAACTCCGAAACCCGCGCCCGCCGGGCGATCGCCACCTGGTGTTCCTCGCCCCGGGTATGGATGATGTCGAGCAGGTCGGCGTCGCTGAGGACGACGGCATCATGGAGCACCGGGCCGGCGACCTCGATGACGTCCTGCGCCAGCGTGCAGGCAACATCGTGCGGCAGGTTGGCGCAGGCGTGGAGCTTCTCCGACAAGGTCCGGCGGACCACCACCTCGACGTCCCGGGCGAGCAGGCGGAAGATCGATTCGGCGATCGCGCGTTCGTTGTCCCCCAGGGTCTCTGCGGCAAACGCCGCCGCGATCTTGCCGCCGACCGCCGCGCGACCCTGGGCCGAGCGGTCTTCGAGAAGCGCCTTCACGTCATCCGGAGTAAGGGTTCCCATCATCCACCGTCCCGCCGGGCAGCCTTGCGCGCATTGTACATCGGCCGCGCCGGTTGCGCGATTTTCGCGATTGCATGGTGCCGACGATGCCACCAAGATCCCAGTTGCACCAGGGACAACGGGGAGACAGCGCCGTGGCGGAAGAGCCGAAGCGGAAGCGTCCGTCGTGGGACGAATACTTCCTCGACCTCATCGAGGCGGTCGCCAAGCGTGCCACCTGCGACCGCGGGCGCAGCGCCTGTGTGATCACCAAGGCCAACCGTATCATCGCCACCGGCTATGTCGGCTCGCCGCCCGGGCTGCCGCACTGCGACGACGTCGGCCACCTGTTCCGCAAGGCGGTCGATGAGGACGGCCAGATCCGCACCCACTGCGTGCGCACCATCCATGCCGAGCAGAACGCGATCTGCCAGGCGGCCCGCTATGGCGTCGCGCTGGACGGCGCGACCCTTTACTGCACGATGGAGCCGTGCCGGGTCTGCGCGATGCTGATCATCGCCGTCGGGATCAAGCGCGTGGTGGCACGCCGGCGCTATCACGCGGGCGCCGACACCCGGCAGATGTTCCACGATGTCGGCGTGGCCCTGGAGGTGGTCGAGGACACGATCCAGTCCTACGACAGCCAGGCGGAGGCGGACCCGCTCAGGAGCGCCGATTCTTGACGTAGCGGATCACGGCGAACACCCCCCACACCGGCACCACGATCATGGCGCCGGAGACCAGATAGACGCCGAGGTCCCTGGCATTGCGCGCGGCCCAGGCGAAGGTGTCTCCGACCCAGTCGATGAAGCCGCGCAGCACCTGCTCGGGTGTCCAGCCCACCAGGTGCAGCACGAAGCCGACGACCACCGACAGCACCGCCAGCTTGAGGATCAGGGCGCCCCAACGCATCGGCTCTTCTCCGCCTCAGGTTGTCTTCCTTGATAGCATCCGCAGAAGCCGACCGGAAGGCAGTCGCCTGCTCAGGGCACGACGAGGTTGCCCAGCTTGCTGCGGACCTGCGGCGGCAGCTTGGCATCGAGATCGTTCACCATGTCGCGGGCCATTTCGGCCCATAGCTGCTCGCGCTGTTCCGGCGTCACGGTGCCGGGGGCGGAACGCCGGCTCGTCACCCTCGCCTCGGCGGCAACCGGCTGGTTGCTGCGCGGGTCCACCGCCTCGACCCGTACATCGAGGACGCTTTCGTAAAGCCGACCCTGCTGGCCCTGCACCTGCTCGGCGATGCTTGCGTTCCGGACCACCACCTTCGCCGTCCCGGCCTTGCCCACCGGCTTCAGGCGTGAGTTGGCCCAGGCGCCGACCGCGCTCACCAGCCGGTCGGCAAAGCTCCGTTCCGCCGGCGTCAGGGTCGCGCTGTCAAAGCCCTGCACCGGAGCCACGTTGGCAACGTCCAGCTTGGTCGTGAAGGTGTAGGCCGGGATGTCCGATGCGGCCGGCTTCATCGGCCCGACTTCGCATGCGGCCAAACCGAAGACCGTCACCGCCGCGGCGAGAACGCGAACGATCGTCATGGAACCCCCCACCAGTTTGCTGCCCGCTATGATGGTGCGTTCGCGCACGGCCTTCAAGCCACCGCGTCAGTCTTCGCCTCGATCCAGACGCTGCGCTCGGGCGGGAAGAGAACGCGGACCGTCGTGCCCTTGCCGGGAGCGCTGGCCAGCGTCAGCGAGCCCCCGTGCGCCCGGGCGAGGCGGGCGCTAAGCGGCAGCCCGAGCCCGACCCCGTTGAACTTGCGCGACAACGAGCCGTCGGCCTGGCCGAACGCGCTCATCACCAGCTTCATCTTCTCCGCGGCAATGCCGATCCCGGTGTCGCTCACCTCGAAGATAAACCCTCCCTCGGCGCTGAGGCTCGCCGACAGCGTCACCCGGCCGCCTTCCGGAGTGAACTTGACGGCATTGGAAAGCAGGTTGAGGAGGATCTGCTTGACCCGCCTTTCGTCGGCGCGCAGCGCCGGCAGCGTCGAGGCGGCGTCGATCTCGAACGCGATCTCTTTGTCGCCGGCCCGGCCTTCCGCCAGCCGGCGACACGAGCGCAGCATGTGGCGGACGTCGAGCCTGGTCTCCTCGAGCGACGTGCTGCCGGTCTCCAGCCGCGAGACATCGAGGATATCGTTGATGATGGCCAGCAGGTGCTTGCCGGCGTCGTTGATGTCGCGCGCGTACTCGAGATAGCTGCTGTGCCCGATCGGTCCGAACAGCTGTGCCGCCAGGATATCGGAGAAGCCGATGATCGAGTTCAGCGGCGTGCGCAGCTCGTGGCTGACGTTGGCGAGGAATTCCGTCTTCGCCTGGTTGGCGCAGGCGGCCACCTCCTCGGCCCGGCGGCGTTCGGCCACTTCGGCCTGGAGCTCGCGGGTGCGCTGCGCGACCCGTTGCTCGAGGAGCTCGTTGGCCTCCTGCAGCGCCTTTTCCGCGTACTCGCGCTCGAGGATCTCGCTCTCCATCTCCCGGGTCCGTTCCGAGACCCTGACCTCCAGCTCGTCGTGGGCGTTGCGCAAGGCGTCCCTGGCATGCCGAAGCTCGGTGATGTCGCGGATGATGACAAGGTAGTGGGGCTGGTTGTCGATGTCGGCGACCGCGGCATGAAGCAGGCCGGTGCGGGCCGCGCCGGCGCGGGTCAGCAGGCCGAGCTCGCGGTTCCGCGCCGCCCCGTTGCCATGCAGATAGCGCTCCAGCGCCTCCCATTCGTGGGGGTCACACCATAACCCGAGCTCGCCAATGGCGCGGCCGATGCATTCTCCCGCCGACCAGCCGGAGAGCGCCTGGAACCCCGGATTGGCGTCGACGATCACGCCGTCCCGCGCCCTGACCAGAAGGATGCCGTCGGGGCTGAGATCGAAGGATGCCCGGGCCCGCTCGGTGCTCTCATGCAACGCGCGCTCCGAGTTGCGCTGCTCGGTCACGTCCGTCACCAGGCATTCGAAGCGCGAGGCGCTGCCGTCCGGAGCGCGCTGAATGTGAACGCTGCTTCCCATGATCCGGCTGCCGTAGGCGTCGCCGAGACGGAACTCGAGATGGAAGTCGTCGGGCCCTTCGACTGCGTGCCTCTCGAGGGTTGCGACCACCCGCGCGCCGTCGACGGGGTTCAGCAGGTCGGGCAGCGAAACCCTGCCGTCGAGCACCGCCTGGCGGTCGATTCCCAGCCGTTCGGCGGTCCGCGAAATGTACTCGCAAGGGAAGCCCGGTTCGAACCGATGCAGACAGGCGATCACGGGGCTGCGGTTGATCATATCCTCCAGCAGCTTCGTCTGCTCGGCCTCCGCGGCCAGCTCGCGGGTTTTGCGGCCCACCTGGCGCCGCAGCCCCCACGACCAGGCGGCCCCGGCGATCAGCAGCAGCAGCAGCGCCCCGAACGCCGACATCACCAGCGGACGGTGCCGGACCGGTTCCTCCTGCAAGGCGGTGTGGTTCCACCGGTTCTGAATGGCATCGTAGGCGCCGCTTGCCTTGATCGAGGCAAGCGCATCGTCGAGGCGCCTGGCCAAATCGCCCCTCCCGCGCGGGACGGCGAAGGCCATCGAGCTCACGAACGCGTCCTGCCCTAGCGACGCCACCGTGGTTATGTCCTCGTCGCGGGCCACATGCGTCGCGATCAGGCGCGGCAGCACGGCCGCGTCGAAGCGCGAGGAGGCTACCCCCCGCAGGGCATCGGCGACGCTGCCGGTGGCCTGCACGTGAACGTGCGGCCAGGTATCGCGGATGTAGGTGTGGGCGAGGCTCCCATCGAGGACCGCGACCCGCCGGGCCTTGAGATCTGCCTGCCCCGTGATGCCGGAATCGCTGCGTACGAACACGGCAAAGGGGAAGACGGCGAACGGCGCCGTGAAGTCGAAGCCGCGCCGCCGCTCGGGAGTCGGGACGAGGCCCGCCACGATGTCGGCGCCCTCAGCATCGCCAGGGCTGCGGATCTCCCGCCAAGGCATCACCCGGTAACGGAATCTGAGCCCGCTGGCGTCGGCCATCTCCTCCATCAGGTCGACGACCAGCCCGCGCGGGCCTCCGGAGTGGTCGAGGAAGATGAATGGCGAGGTAGCGTTGCTGACGACCGTATAGGTCGGCGGGTCCGCCGCAATGGCCATCGGTGCGAAGCCCAGAAGGGCTCCGATCAGGAGGACAGCTGATACAGGTCTACGCACCTTTCGTCGGATTGCCATGGTCCTCGCTGCGGTCGCGGCGGGGCGGATACCATCCGCCCCGCCGGAATGGTCAGGCGAGCGTCTCGAGCAGGCGGTACATGAGCCTGGCACGCGGGGTGACGCTTGTCAGATCGATGTGCTCGTGGTCGGTGTGGGCGCCCTCGCCGACGACGCCGAGGCCGTCGACGGTGGCAACGATGGGAGCCGTGAAGTTGCCGTCCGAGGCACCGCCGCCCTTCCCCGGTTCGAGCGCGAAGCCGATCTCCTCGGCCAGGGTGCGGATTTGCTCGGCGAGCGCCAGCGTGGCCAGGGTGGTCTCGAACGGGGGCCGCATGGCACCGCCCTCGACGGTAATAGCGACCTCGGAATCGTGGGCCGTCAGTCCCCGCACCTTGGCGATGTACTCGTCGGCAATGGCCTTGGTCGGCACCCTCATGTCGACCAGCATGCGCGCCTCCTCGGGAACCACGTTGGCCCGCGTGCCGCCGGCCACCACCCCGACATTGACGGTCAGGTCGAGTCCGTAGTCGGTCATGCTTTCCAGTTTCAGGATCTGGTGCGCCATTTCCTTGACGGCGCTGTGTCCGTCCCGGTGGTTGGCGCCGGAATGGGCGGCCACGCCACGCAGGGTAATGGTGAACCGCGCCGTGCCCTTGCGGGCGATGACCACCTTGCCGAGCTGCGTCGAGGGCTCGGCGAGCAGTACGTACTTCTGCTTGCGGGCCTCGGCCTCGATCAGCGGCCGCGAGGTCACGCTCGAGATTTCCTCGTCGGGATTGAAGAAGAAGGTGATCGGCAACGGCGTGGTACGGCCCGTCCGGTGCAGCTCGCGGTAGGCGTGGAAGGCGAGATAGGCGCCGCCTTTCATGTCGAAGATGCCGGGCCCGTAGGCCTTGTCGCCCTCGATGCGGAAGGGCAGGCGCTCCAGCATGCCGATCGGGTGCACGGTGTCGAGATGGCTCAGCACCAGGATGCCCGGACCGTCACCACCCCACGGCGAGCGCACCTTCAGGCAGTCGCCGTAGCCGGTGGGTCCCGGAATGCGCTCGGTGATCGCACCCTCGGCCGCGAATTCGGACTGCACCCGGGTCATCATCCGGTTGACGGCCTCGGGGTCGCTGGACGGCGATTCGATCTCGATCCAGGGCCTCAGCCCCTCCAGGATGGCGGCGGTATCGAAACACGGCTCGGCGGTCATGATGGTTCCTTTTTATCCTGCAGCGAAGGCAAGGGAGCCCACCGGCCCCCCGCAACGATCTTAATCAGCGACCACCGCAATGACCATGGCCCAGCTCGCCCAACTGCCGTAACGAACGGAACAAACGATACATCTCTCCCCTTGTTTTTACAAGAGATGCGACTGTTACGCCCGCCAGCGATCGGACGGGCCTGGGGCTCGATGGATGACAAGCTGATCCAGCGGCTGTGAACTGCTCTCGGGCGCCCGGCTCACTCCTGAATCCGCTCGCGGTCATGCGGGGCCGAGGGGTCGATCTCCGGGCCGACCGGCACGATGGCGGTCGGGTTGATGGTGCGATGGCTGCCGTAGTAGTGGCGCTTGATCTGGTCGAGCTTCACGGTCTCTGCGACGCCTGGCTGCTGGTACAGATCCCGCGTGTAGGCCCACAGGTTGGGATAGTCGACCAGCCGGCGGACGTTGCACTTGAAGTGGCCGTGATAGACGGCATCGAAGCGAATCAGGGTCGTGAACAGCCGCCAGTCCGCCTCCGTCAGACGGCCGCCGACCAGCCAGCGGTGGCGCCGCAGGTGCTCCTCGAGGCCGTCGAGGGTGTCGAACAGCGCCCGGACCGCCTCCTCGTATGCCTCCTGGGTGGTGGCGAATCCCGCCTTGTAGACCCCGTTGTTGACCGGCTCGTAGATGCGCTCGTTCATCGCGTCGATATCGCGTTGCAGGGGCTTGGGACAGTAATCCCCGGACCTGGCGCCGACCCCGTCGAACGCCGCGTTGAACATGCGGATGATGTCGGCCGATTCGTTGCTGACTATGGTCTGGCGCCGGATGTCCCACAGTACCGGCGTGCTGGCCCGGCCGCTGACCTGCGGGTCGGCCTTGCGGTAGACTTCGTAAAGCCGCCGCGCCCCGTTGACGGGGTCGGCCCCCTCGGCGATCGTCCAGCCCTCCTCCAGCATCAGCGGTTCGACGGCGGTGACCGGGATCATGGCTTCGAGGCCCTTGAGGACGCGGAAGATCAGCGTCCGGTGAGCCCATGGGCAGGCATACGAAACGTAAAGGTGGTAGCGCCCCGGCTCGGCCTTGAAGCCCGAGCTGCCGTCGGCCGTGATCCAGTTGCGGAACCGGCTTTCCTCGCGCCGGAACCGGCCGCCGCTGGACGCGGTATCGTACCAGCGGTCCTGCCATTCGCCGTCGACGAGCACGCCCATCTCAGGCTCCCCGCGTGGCCGGAATCGGGGTGACGCGGCGGTTCCGGCCGGGGACCTGTGCGCCCGGCGCCTCTCCCACGATCAACCCGCAGCAGCGAAACCTCGTCATCATGCATGCTCCTTGCTCTTCTGTCCCTGCAGGAACATCTGGGAAGGCGGCCCGGTTCGACAATCGCCGGGTCGGACACAAGACGGTCCGTACGGAGAAACGTCGACCTGGGACTAACGTGCGGAAGCGTTCGGGCCGCCGCGCGAGGGCGTCATCGCGTAGGCGCCGGCCAGCAGTTCGGCGACGTAGCGGCCCTGTCGCCGGGCGATGGCCCGCTCAACCTCGCTCGGGCCCTGGCGACCCCGCACACCGACGATGGTGCCTGCCCCGTACGGCGAGCCGCCATGCACCTCGCCAAGGTCCAGCAGCTCGGGACAGTCGTAGGGCACGCCGGCGATCACCATGCCGTAGTGCAGCAGCGTGGTGTGGATGCTGGCGATGGTGGATTCCTGCCCGCCATGCTGAGTCGAGGTGCTGACGAAGGCCCCTCCCACCTTGCCGATCATCGCGCCGGTCTTCCACAGCCCGGTGGTGAGATCGAGGAACGCCCGCATCGAGGCCGCCATGTTGCCGAAATGGCTGGGGGTACCGATCAGAAGCGCGTCATAGAGCGCGAGCTCCTCGGGAAGCGCAATCGGGACGTCGCTGCGCTGGCGCCTCTCGCGCACCGGATCGAGGTCGGGAACACGCCGCAACACCGCCTCGACTCCGGCGACCTCCCCCGCCGCCGCAGCGATGACCCGCGCCAGCGCCTCGATGTTGCCGGCAGCCGTGTAGAAGAGCACCAGAACCCGTCGCATCCGTCCTTCCGATGTTCCGCAAGACCTCCCGGCCGCCGTCACAAGCAAAGACACCCCGCCGCCGCACCCCGGCAGGACCCTGACTTGGGCGCTGCCCGACCCTTCGCAATTCCACTACCTCGCCGGAGGTCCCCATCCGAGAGGGTAAGGAACGGCACGGCCGGGCCTCAGCGCCCTTCCCGCCACCATCCGGCTCCCATCACCATCAGGATCAGGCCGCTTGCCAGCAGGCCCGGCGCGAGAGGAAGCCGCGACAGCCCGGTGACGACGTAGCGGTCGTTGCGCTTGAAGCCGATCCACCCCGGCCCCGCCACGTCGCGGTCGGCGTCGACCCGTCGCAGGCCCGGCAGGCCATCGACGATCCAGTTGATGCCGCCGCCTGCCGCCTGCACCGCGGGGGCCAGCACCTCGGGCGTCGTTCGCGGATCGGCCCATTCCTGGGGATTGGCGGGCCCTACGGCGGCGAACGCCTGGCGACGCCCGTCGCCGATGCGGTAGAGCCCGGTCTCGCCTAGAGAGAGCTCGACGCGGCCGACGCCGTTGGCTGCCGGGGTGACGGTGACCGTCTCCCGGGCGCCCGAAGGGGCTACGACCTCGACCTGGGCCGGCTGCTCCGACAGGCTGCGGCGCTCGACCGCCAGCCGACCGTTGACCACCGACGCCCGCAGCGCCTCCTCTTCCAGCTCCGGCTCCTTGAGCAGCCAGTGGACGAGCCGGCGCATGAACTCGCCGTGCGGTCCGCCGCCTTCGAGACCGCGCGACCACAGCCAGACGTGGTCGCTGGCGAGCAGGGCAACCCTGCCCTCATCGACCCGAGAGGTGATCAGCAGCGGCTGTCCGCCAACGCCCTCCATCAGTGTCTCGCCCGTGTTCCCGCGGACGTCGACCTGGCGGAACCAGCGGCCCCAGGGCGGCGGCCCCTGGCGCGGCCCGGCGATTGCCGTGGTAACCGGATGGCGGCGGCCGAGGTCGGTGACGCGGGGATAGAAGCCGGTCTCCTCGACGCCCCCGGTGGGGGCGGCCGGAATGATCTCGCCCAGTGCCGAGTTATAGAGGCTTTCGTAGCCCGCGAACTCGGGCCCCACCGCCAGCAGCAGGGCGCCGCCTTTGCGCACGTAGCGGCGCACGTTCTCGAGATAGCTGTTGGAGACGATGTCGCGCAGCTGGTAGCGGTCGAAGACGATAAGGTCGAACTCGTCGAGCTTCTCCTCGAACAGCTCCTGGACCGGGAAGAAGATCAGCGACAGCTCGTTGGTCGGCGTCGGATCCTGGCTCGCCATCGTGCGCAGGATCGTGAAATGGATGAGGTCGACCGAGGGGTCCGACTTCAGCAGGTTTCGCCACACCCGCTCGCCGCCGTGCGGCCGTCCCGAAACCAGCAGCACGCGCAGACGGTCGCGCACCGACTGGATGTGGGCGACGACGCGGTTGTTGCGCTCGGTGATCTCGCCGGAAAGGGCGGCGACGCCGATCTCGACCACCGCCTCGCCGGGTCTCCGCAGCGGGATTTCCACCTCGTGGCGGCGGCCGACCGCGAGCCGGCGGGATTCGAGAATCTCGCCATCGAGGCGGACGGTGACTTCGGCGAACGCCTCCTGCCCGGGGCGGTCTTCGATGCGGAACGCCACCCGCGCGCTGCTGCCGGAGATCCCGTACTCGGGCGCCGCCTCCAGCACGATCCGCCGGTCCTTCTCGTCGTGCTCGCCACTCAGCAGCACGTGGACGGGGCCGCCCAGACGCGACGCCGACTCGACGTCGTGGACGCGGCCGTCGGTCAGCAGCACCACGCCGGCCAAGCGGTCTCGCGGCACGTCGGCCAAGGCCCGCTCGGCGGCGCCGACCAGCCGCGTGCCGTCGCCCTTCGGATCGGGCTCGAGGGCGGCCTCGCGCAGCTCCAGATTCGGCAGCTCACTCAGGCGCTGGCGCAGCTCCGCCGCCGCCGCCGCGGTACGCTGGCCGCGTTCGCCGATGGTCTGGCTCTCCGAACGGTCTGCCACCACCACCGCGATGTCGGGTTTGGGAAGCCGGGTCTCGCGCACGATCATGGGCCCGGCCGCGGCGAACGCCAGCAGCAGCACGCCGAGGGCGCGCGCCAGTCCCCCGCGACCGCCATGCCAGGCGGCAAGCCCGGCCAGGGCAAGGCCGACGACGGCGAAGCCGATCAACAGCCAAAGCGGGACTTCCGGCGAGAACTGGATCGTAGTCATCGCGACAGCCTCTGCATGATCGCCGGGGCGTGGACCTGGTCGGCCTTGTAGTTGCCTGTCAGCACGTACATCACGAGGTTGACGCCGAACCTGAGCGCCCGCTCGCGTTGTCGCTCGCCGTCTGGCACGACCGCGAACATCGGCATGTGCGCCGGGTTGAGCGCCCACGCCGCCGCCCAGTCGTGGCTGCCGACGATGACCGGGGAGACGCCGTCGTTATCGGCCTCGGGGTTGGCCTGCACCCACACGGTGCCGCCCGCCCAACGGCCGGGGAACCGCTCCTGGTCCTGCTCCAGCAGGTAGAAGGTGCGGCTCAGCACATGTCCTTGCGGCACCGGGCGCAGAACAGGAAGCTGGAGCGAGCCGCCGAGGCCCGCCAGAGCCGCCGACGCCTCGCCGCCGCCGCCGTCACGGGTGTCGAACAGCACGGTGCCGCCATTGCGCATGAAGGCGTTGACGTGCTCCGCCGCCAGCTCGTCCGGCTGGGTGTCGGCCGTCACCGGCCAGTACAGCAGCGGATAAAGGGCCAGATCGTCGCGCGCCGGATCGACCCCCACGGGGTCGCCGAGCTCGACCGCGGTGCGGCGGTTGACCACCACGCTCAACCCCCACAGCCCGGCGCGGCTGATCTCGTCGACCTCGGAGTCGCCGCTGAGGACGTAGGCGAGCCGCGTCGAGTTGGCAGCCTCGAGCGCCGCCACCTCGTCGGCGGCGTGGCCGTCGGCAGCTCCGAGCAGCGCCAGCGCGGCGAGCGCCGCTGCGGCCGGCCGCGCGAACCGCGGCAGCAGCCCCCGCAACAGCAGGGCGATGATCATGTCGCAGAGAAAAAGCAGCAGGGCCATTGTCCACAGATAGGGCGCCAGATGGTGCTCGCGCTGGGCGCCGAAGGCCCGCGCTTCCGCCTCGGCGGTCTGGAACGGCGCCATGGTGGCGACGAACGGCGACAGATTGAGCGCCCGGCGCACGTCACCCTGACCGTAGAGACCGGGAGGGTGCTGAGGCCCCGGCCGCACGTCCGCCGCATCGGGCGGCAGCGCCCGTGCCTCGGCATGCTCGGCACCACCCCGACCGAAGCCGTCGAGCAGGTCGAGCGGGGGCATCGGCACGCCGCCGCTGGCCGAGGTCACGCCCTTGCTGATGCCGACGAAGCGACGCAGCATGTCCACGAACAGGCTGGAGACCGTCAGGTTGGACCAGCCCGGCACGGTCGCCGTATGGACCAGCACCAGCCAGCCCTCGCCCCGGCGCTCCCCGGTCACGACCGGGGTGCCGTCGGCGAGCCTCGCCCAGGTCTTGGTGGAAAGGTCGATGGCCGGCTCGGCGAGCACCTGGGTGGCGATCGTCACGTCCCTGGGCACGTCGAGGCCGCCGAGCGGGGAGTCGGGCGGGAACGGCGCCAGCGGCTCGGGCCGCGCCCATGACAGCGCCCCGCCCAGGTTTCGGGTGCCCGGCCGCAACCGCACCGGCAGCAGCGGCGGCTCGCTGTTTTCGGACGCCATGCGGGCGAGATTGGGACCGGCGAACCGCACCAGCACCCCGCCCTGCTCGATCCACGCGGTCAGCCGCTGCACGGAGTCGGCATCGAATCCCGGCGGATCGGCCAGGATCATCAGCGAAAGCGGCTGCTCCAGCAGCTCGCGGACGCCACCGGTCCGCACATCGGCGAAGGGGGAGATCGCACGCCGCGCATAATGGCGGGGATCGAGCAGCGGCTGCTGCACGGTGGAGCCGCCGGAATCGGCGATCCCCACCGGCCGACGGCGCCAGCGCTCATCAAGCAGGGCTACCGACGCCGCGGTTTCGCCACCCTCGATCTCGATGCGGGCGACCCGCTCCAGCAGCTCGGGCGGCAATGCCAGGCGCGCATTGGCTTCGCGCGCATCGGCGGCGAACGTGGCCTGGCCGCGCGCCAGCGGGCGCCCCTGCTCGTCCCGCGCCAGCAGGCCCACCTGCTGCGTTCCCGCGGCAACCGGACGGGAGACCCGGACAGCCATGGCGTCGGCCATGCGCTCGGGCTGTTGCAGGACCAGGGGCAGGTTCTCCGGCGTCGGCGTCAGCACGGTCAGCGGTCCGGCCTCGCGCAGGGCCGCCATGGTCGGCTGGACCTCGGGCTTATCGAGGCCGTCGGTGAGCCAGAAAACAGTGGCACCCTGAAGCGATCGCCCCAGCGTCACCGCCGCCTGCGTGGCATCCGCCGGCCACGGCCTGGGCCGCAGCACTCCCAGCCGCTCGCGCGCCTCGCGCGGCGCCAGCAGTTCGGGCTCCGTCAGAGGATCGGCCGTGGTCATGACCGCGACGGCGCGGTCCGCCCGCTCGGCGGCCTCCACCAGCGCCGCCGCCTCCTGGGTCGAGGCGGTCCAGTTGCGCCCCGCGGCCCAGCCGTTGTCGAGCAGGAGTGCGACCGGCCCGCCGCCCGGAGCCAGCGCGATTGCGTTCCACACCGGCCGGGCCAGCGCCAAGATCACCAGCGTGCAGATCAGAAGCCGGAGGGCGACCAGCCACCACGGCGTCCGCGACGGCGTCTCCTGGCGCGAGGTCAAGCCCAGCAGGAGCCGCAGCGGGGGGAACCAGATCCGCTTCGGCGCGGGCGGCGTCGCCCGCAGCAGCCACCATAACGCGGGCAGGGCCGCCAAGGCGGCCAGCGCCCACGGAGACAGGAACACGAGCGGGCCTAGCAGCGACATCGACTCAACGCCCTCCAAGAGCCTGGTGCAGGGCCAGCAGCGCCATCTGCGGCGGACGGTCGGTACGGTGCACCAGGTAGTTCCAACCCCAGGCCCGGGCCGCCGCGGCCAGGGCCCGATCGTGGGATTCCGCGCGGGTCAGGTATTCCTCCCGCACCGTCTCAGCGCGGCCGATCAGGGTCTGCGCCCGGGCATCGGCATCCTGGAAGCGAACCCGTCCCGCGAACGGAAACTCGGCCTCGGCTGGATCGATGATCCGCACGACCTGCCCCTTCACACCCTGTCCGGCGTAATGAGCGAACAGGCTCGCCGCCTCTTCCGGCGGCGCCAGGAAATCGCCAAACAGCACGGCCCGGGCGTGACGCGGCAGCCGCGTCCGCACCGGCAGCTCGCCGGCCGCCGCCTCGCCGCTGCCGACCAGGGCGGCGAGCCGGGCCGGCATCGCCCGGCCCCCCATCGGCGCCCGCGAAACCCCCAGCAGGGCCGCCCTTTCTCCGGCCCGCGACAACAGGAAGGCGAGCGCGAGCAGGAGCAGGTCGGCCCGCGACCGCTTGCTGTCGAGGACCTGGTCCGAGCGGTAGTCCATCGAAGGCGAGCCGGCGCGCCACAGCCACACGGTCTGCGCCGCCTCCCATTCGGTCTCCCGCACGAACACGGCGTCGCCCTTCGCGGTCTGCCGCCAGTCGACCTGGGTGACGGCGTCGCCGGGCTGATAGCGCCGGAACTGCCAGAAGGTCTCGCCGATGCCGACGCGACGCCGGCCGTGCACCCCTTGCGAGACCGACATCGCTACGCGCTCTGCCGCAACCAGCAGCGGCGGGAAGCGGGCCGCCAGCTCTTCCGCGCGGTGACGGACGGAGGTCGCCGGTGTCGCCATCGCCCCCTCAGCCGATCGCCTTGCACATGCGTTCGATGACATCCTCGACGCGAATCCCCTCCGCGTGGGCGGCGAAGTGCAGCGCCATGCGATGCCGCAGCACCGGATGGGCGAGCGCCATGACGTCTTCGACGCTCGGCGCCGGGCGGCCGTCGATCAACGCCCGCGCGCGCACCCCCAGCATCAGCGCCTGACCGGCGCGCGGTCCCGGTCCCCAGGCGACCACGCGCTTGATCTCGTCGATCTCGGTGCTTTCCGGGCGACCGCTGCGGATAAGCGCCAGAATGGCATCGATCACGCTGTCGCCGACCGGCATCCGTCGCACCAGCTTCTGCACCTCGAGCAGCGTCTCCCCGTCAAGCACCCGCTGCGGCGGCGCTTCGGCGGCACCGGTGGTGGCAATGATGATCCGGCGCTCGTCATCGCGGCCGGGATGGGGGACCACCACCTCCATCACGAAGCGATCGAGCTGGGCCTCGGGCAGCGGATATGTGCCCTCCTGCTCCAGCGGATTCTGGGTGGCCAGGACGTGGAACGGCTGCGGCAGGGCGCGGTCGCGGCCGGCCACGGTGACGCGCCGCTCCTGCATCGCCTGCAGCAGGGCCGACTGGGTACGCGGACTGGCGCGGTTGATCTCGTCCGCCATCAGGAGCTGACAGAACACCGGACCCTCGATGAAGCGGAACCCGCGCCGCCCCGAGTCGCCTTCCTCCAGCACTTCCGAGCCCAGAATGTCGGCCGGCATGAGGTCGGGCGTGAACTGGACGCGGCGGGTGTCAAGCCCCAGCACCATCCCCAGCGTCTCCACCAGCCTGGTCTTGCCGAGGCCGGGAACGCCCAGCAGAAGCACGTGGCCGCCAGCAAGAATCCCTGTCATCGTTTCATCAACGACCGCCTCCTGGCCGAGGATCACCCGGCCCACCGCCGCGCGTGCCTCCTTGACTCGGGACGAAACTCTTTCAAAGGTGTCGAAAACCGGGTCGGCGGCCACCAAATCAGCATCGTTAGGTCGTGCGGACACTGCGGCATCTCCACGTCAGGGCGGGGTTTCGGTAAAGATGGATCGGGCACTGCACAATTCCAACGACTCGAGGTCCGGACCTCCCGGGCTCGTGACCTTGGTCGTCGACGAACCCTGTCCCGATCTCGGGATCAGGATCGATAGCCAAGGCGTATGGCTGCACGAGGGAATGCCGATCCGGCGCGAAAGCCTGTTGCATCTGCTTGCCTCCGCCCTCCGCCGCGAGCCCGATGGCAGCTACATCATCGACCTGCCGACCGAACGCGGCCGGATCGAGGTCGATGACGCCCCATTCCTGGGGGTCGAGCTGTATACCTCGCACGGCGGCGCGGGTCGGACGGTCAGCCTGCGCACCAATATGGACGAAATCGTGGCGATCGACGATGATCATCCATTGCGCGTGGTCACCGATCCCGTGACTGGAGAACCGGCACCGTACGTTACGGTTCGCACCGGGCTGGAAGCCAAGCTTACGCGATCGACCTTTTACGACCTCGTCGGACTGGGACAGGAAGAAGAGACTGAATGCGGCAGAATCTACGGACTCTGGAGCAGCGGCCGGTTCTTCCCGATCGGCAAAATGGAGGACGGGGAAGCGTCGCGCTGAACGTCGACCGCCTCGTCCGCGCCTTCGCCGTCCCGGCGGCCGCCGCGCTTTCAGCCGGCAATCTGCCGTTGCGGGGCGATCACACACTAAACCCCGACCTGTTCCCCGATGCACCTCTGGTTCCCGCCGCGGTGCTGGTGCCGATCGTGGAACGGGAGGCCGGGTTGACGGTGCTGTTCACTCTGCGGGCGCCGCACCTCCTCAACCATGCCGGCCAGATCAGCTTTCCCGGCGGCCGCATGGAGCCGGGGGACGGCACCCCGCGCGAGACCGCCCTGCGCGAGACCGAAGAGGAGATCGGGCTGACCCGCGACAGAATCGAGATCATCGGCCAGCTCGAGGACTACGTCACCCGGACCGGATTCCGCATCACGCCGATCGTGGCCGTGGTCAAGCCGCCGTTCGCCCTCCGGCCCGATCCGGTGGAAGTGGCGGAGGTGTTCGAGGTGCCGCTCGATTTCCTGCTCGATTCTGCCAACCACCAGCGGCACACCCGGCTGATCGGCGGCCGCGAGCGGGCGTACTACGCGATGCCGTACGGCGAGCACTACATCTGGGGTGCCACGGCCGGCATGCTGAAATGCCTGTATGAACTGGTCCGCGGTGACCCATGAGCAGGGTTCTCCTCAGCTACGTCCTGCCGCTCCTGCTGCCCACCGCGATCTACTTCGCCTGGGCCTGGTTCGCCAACTCGCGGGCCGACAAGTCGAGCGGAACGGCTGCGGCGGCGCGGCGCACCTACCCCTGGTTCTGGCTTGCCGTCTCGGGTTTTGTCCTGATGGTGACGGTGATGGCGGTGACGACCTTCATCGAAGGCAGCGCCCCGGGATCGACATACCACCCGCCCCAGTACCGGGACGGCGTCATCATCCCCGGGTATTTCGAGTAGCGATGAGCCCGCTTCGCCTGGAGCCGCGCCCCGAACCGACGGGGAAGATCGCGCCACAGCCCTGGATGGCCGCACCGGCGACCGTCGCCGTGATGACGGCCCTGGCCGCCGGCGGCAAGCCTGCCCGATTCGTCGGCGGCTGTGTCCGCGATGCCCTGGCGCGGCAACCAGTCGGGGACGTCGACATCGCAACGCCGGAGCCGCCCGAGCGGGTCATGGAGCTGCTGGCGGAGGCCGGCATCAAGACGGTGCCGACCGGCCTCAAGCACGGCACTGTGACGGCGGTGGTGCAGCGGCGCCCGTTCGAGATCACCACCCTGCGGGTCGACGTCGAGACCGACGGCCGCCACGCCAAGGTGGCCTTCACCGACGACTGGACGGCCGATGCGGCGAGACGCGACTTCACCATCAACGCAATGTCGTGCTCGGCCGACGGCGACGTTTTCGACCCGTTCGGCGGCATCGCCGATCTGGCCGAAGGACGGGTGCGCTTCGTCGGCGAGCCGCGCCGCCGCATCGAAGAGGATGTGCTGCGGATCCTGCGCTTCTTCCGGTTCCAGGCACGTTACGGACAACCGCCCGCCGACGTCGATGCGCTGGAGGCCTGTCGCACCTTGGCCCACCTGCTGCCGACCCTGTCGGGCGAGCGGGTGCGGGCCGAGCTGTTCAAGATCCTGCTTGCGCCCGGTCCTGCCGATTCGGTGCAGCTGATGATCGGCACCGGCATCTTCCGCCACCTGTTGCCCGAGGTCGCCGATGTCGGGCGGCTGCGGGTCGCCGCCTGGCTCGAATCCGACGCGATGCGGATCGCCGGTATCGCTCCCGATGCGTTGCGGCGTTTCGCCGCCGCGCTGCGCGGCGACGGCCTCGATGCCAAGGCCCTGGCCGACCGTCTGCGCCTGTCGAACCACGAGCGCGAGCGGCTGGCAGTGATGGCGGCGCCCCCCTTCACGGTCGCCCCCGAGATGAGCCGGCACGAGGTATCGGTGCTGCTGCACTGCCATGGGCCGCAGGCGGTGCGCGACGTGGCGCTGCTCGCCTGGGCGGGCGAGCGGGCGACCGGACCCCGGGCGCCGCACGCGCGCTCCGAGGCATGGATGGAGATCCTCGCCGCCGCCGACGGGTGGAGCCCCAAGCGGCTTCCCGTCAAGGGCGACGACATTCGCGGCCTGGGCGTGCCTCCGGGGCCGCAAGTGGGAAAGCTGTTGCGGGAAACCGAGCAATGGTGGATAGCGGGGGACTTCGAGGCGTCGCGCGAGGCCTGCCTGGCCTTCATGCGCAACCGCCTCGAGTTCGGCGGCCAGGGCGACGGAGGTCGAGGTGCGTAACCGGATGAAGCAGAAGCTGCTGGCAGGGCAGCCCGCGTTCGGGGTCTCGGTGATGATTCCCTCGCCGCAGATCGTCGAGATGATCGGCGGCCTCGGCTTCGACTGGGTGCTGCTCGACTGCGAGCACGGCACCATCGCCCTCGAATCGCTCGAACTGATGATCATGGCCGCCGAAGCCGCCGGCATCACCCCGATCGTACGGCCGGCGAACAAGGAGCCGTCGAGCATCGTCCGCGTCATGGACCGCGGCGCCATGGGTGTCCAGGTGCCCCACGTCATGAACCCGGCGGACGCCCGCGACGCGGTGGAGGCGGTCAAGTTCCATCCGCTGGGCCAGCGCGGCCTTGCCGCCGGCACCCGAGCCGCCCGCTACGACTACAAGGGCGACCTCGACGCCTTCGTGCACGAGGCCAACGACGAAACCCTGGTCTGCGTGCAGATCGAGGACGAGGATGCCGTCCCCCACGCCGAAGGAATTGCCGCGGTGAACGGCATCGACGTCGTGTTCGTGGGACCGTCCGACCTGTCGCAGTCGATGGGCTATCCGGGCCGGCCGGCGACCCAGGTCGTGCGCGACGCGATCGACGACGTGGTGGCGGCGACCCTGGCCGCCGGCAAGGTGGCCGGGCTGCCGGCGACCGCCGAGGCGCTGGCCGACACCCTGGAGCGGGGCATCCTGTACACCTACACCCACCTGCCCAAGCTGCTCGCCGCCGGCGCTCGCGCCTACCACGACAGGACGCCGAAGGACACCAAAGTCCTCGCTTTCCCGCATTAGGAGCAGTCGTCCGCCCGTCTTCTCGTTGACACCGGCCGCCTTAACCTTCACGCTTGCTGTGGGGGCAGTGTTCGCGTTTTCCGACGCTTGGGGGGATTTCCATGGACATGGCGACGGCGGCGCAGCCGGGGGTGTTCCGGTTTGCCGACGCGCCGGGCCTGATGCGGCTTCTGCTCAGGAATCTGGCGCTCAACGTGGTCACGCTCGGCTTCTACCGCTTCTGGGCCAGGACCCATCTGCGGCGCCACATCTGGGGACGAATTGAGGTCGCCGGCGATCCTCTCGAGTACACCGGCACCGGCGGCGAGCTGTTCAAGGGCTTCCTGATCGCGCTGGCGGTGCTGCTGCCGCTGTTCACCCTCTACGGCATCGCCGAGGCGGTGCTGCCCCAGGACGAGGTCTCGATCGCCGTCCGCTCCGCCCTGTTCTACGGCGTGCTCGGAATTCTCTTCCTGGTCGCCGTGTTCCGGGCCCGCCGCTACCGCCTGTCGCGAACGATGTGGCGCGGCATCCGTTTCGGCCAGGACGGCTCGGCCGGCCGCTACATCGTCGGCTCCTGCCTGTGGGCCCTGGCAACCGCGCTCACGCTGTCCCTCGCCCTGCCGTGGTGGCGGATGTGGGAGCAGCGACTGCTGATGAACGCGACCCTGTTCGGCGACCGCCGGTTCGAATGCGACGCCCGCGGCGGGCCGATGTTCAAGTACTGGCTGGTGGTCCTCGTCACCCTCGGCCTCGGCTACGTTTGGTACCGCGTCCGCGAGGCCCGGCATGTCGCCGCCCACACTAGGCTGGGCGCGGCGTCGTTCGCCTCCACGATGCGAGCGCGCGTGGTTTACGGCCGTGGGCTGCTGTTCGCCCTGGTCTTCCTGCCCATCGCGGTCGGGCTGTGGTTTGGGGTTTCCGCAGGATTGTTCGAAGAGATTGCCTTAACCGGCTCGATCAACGCAGTGGCGTGGATGCTTGCCAGCACGGCCGTCCTCGCCATCCTGTTCCTCGTCCTGCAATCCCTGCTGATCTGGCCGCTCTTCTACATTCCCATCTTCCGCCACGTCTGTGCCACCCTGGCCGTCGACCGCCTCGACGTGCTGGCCGACACCGCCCAGTCGTCGCTGGCGGTGTCAACATCCGGCGAGGGGCTGGCGGATGCTTTCGACGTCGGTTTCGGGTGAGCCGTGAGAGAGGGCCGCTACAACGACGGACGGCGGGCGACGGCACATCGCGTGACTGTAGCCTTGGGCCGGGACGTGATCGCGATCCGCGACGCCGACGAGCTGACCATCGCGCGCTGGCCGCTGTCGGAGGTGCGCTGGCTTGGCAAAACGCGGTTCGCCCGCGGCGACGAACGTCTTGCGCTGGCCGACCGCGAGGTCGCGAAGGCCCTGCGGCGCTCGCTGCCGCGACCGTCGCGGCGCGGCCTGTGGCGCGGCTTTGCGATCGCCGGCTCGGCGGTCGCGGCGGTCGTGATGTTCTTCTGGATCGGCCTTCCCCTCATCGCCGGGCAGGTCGCCCGGGCGGTGCCGCCGGCGTGGGAACAACAAAGCGGCTCCTGGATGGAAAAGCAGGTGGTCCGCTTTTTCGGCGACGATCGGGTCTGCGCCGGTACCGAGGGCCGCGAAGCCCTCGATACGGTCGTGGAGCGGCTGGCCGCTGCCAGTCCGCCGCGCCTGCCGGTGACGGTGACGGTGGTGGATTCCCCTGTCGTCAACGCACTCGCGCTGCCGGGCGGCCGCATCGTGGTGTTCCGCGGGCTGATCGATGAGGCCGAGCATCCCAACGAGGTCGCAGGCGTGCTGGCTCACGAAATGGCGCACGCCGATCTCCGCCATCCCACCGAGGTGGCGATCGAGCGGGTCGGCGGCGCCCTGGTCGTCAGCCTGCTGGTGGGCGATGTGTTCGGCGGCTCCGGGTTCGGCATTGCCGCCCAGACGCTGCTGTCGAGCGCCTATTCGCGCGAAGCCGAACGCGCCGCCGACGCGCGGGCTCTGGCGACGATGCAAGCTGCCGACCTGGATGCGGCGCCGTTTGCCGCCTTCTTCGAGCGGCTGGCGAAGGGTGAAGGCGCGATGCCGGACCTCGGCCAGGCGCTGGCCTTTGCGGACACCCACCCGCCCTCGCGCGAAAGGGCGGAGGCGATGCGCGCCTCCTCGGGAACCGGCGAGGCGCTGGACGCGGCGCAGTGGCGGATGCTGAAGGCCGTCTGCGGGGACAAATCCCCGCGCTGAGGCCGGCAGCACCCGCCGCCGGGAATCAGGCGACTTCGACGTACCGCTTCTTGCGGGCGTTGCAGACCGGACAGGCGTCCGGCGGCTCGCCGAGCACCGGGTGGCCGCACACCTCGCACACGTACACCGGGGCCTGGGCAAGGTCGCCGCCCGTCTTGACCGCCTTGAGGGCGTCGTTGAACAGGCCGTGGTGGATCTTCTCGACTTCCATGGCGTAGCGCATCGAGAGCGCCGCGCGCTTGTCACCCTCGGCCTCTGCCGTCGCCACGAAGGGCGGGTACATCTCGTCGAACTCGTACTGCTCGCCGGCGGCAGCGTCGACGAGGTTGTCGACCGTCGAGGCGACCCCGTCCATCGCCTTGAGGTGGGCGTGGGCGTGGATGGTCTCGGCCGCTGCGACCGCCCGGAACAGCTTCGCCACCTGGGCGTAGCCGTCCTTGTGCGCCTTCTCGGCGTAGGCGAGGTACTTGCGATTCGCCTGGCTTTCGCCGGCAAACGCGGCCTTCAGATTCTCTTTCGTCTTCATGAGTTCCCCTGGACAAAGAACGCGGCGGACCGTCCGCTCGATGTCCACAATGCCCGTGCGGGATCAGCGCGGCAAGCCTCAAGCGCGCAATGCTTCGAGCGCCGCCCAGTCCAGTTCCACCCCGTGGCCGGGGCGGCCGGGCGCGGTGGCGAATCCCTCGACGATGCGCATCGGCTCGGCCATGTAGCGCTCCAATCCGAAGCCGTGCGCCTCGAGGTACGAGGCGTTGGGCACCGCCGCCAGCAGATGGACGTGGATGTCGTGGATGCCGTGGGTGGTGACCGGCAGGTTGTTGGCCTCGGCGAGGTGGGCGACCTTCATCCAGCCGGTGACGCCGCCGCAGTTCGAGCAGTCGGGCTCGGGGAAATCGACGCCGCCGGCCGCGATCATGGTGCGGAACTCGTAGAGGGTGTGGAAGTTCTCTCCGGTGGCCACCGGCAGCGGCGCCTCCCTGGCGATGCGGGCATGGCCGGCGTAGTCGTCCGGGATGGTAGGTTCTTCCAGCCAGAACACGTCGAACTCGGCCATCGCTCGCGAGGCCCGCAAGGCCTGGTCGACGCTCCACTGCATGTTGGCGTCGACCATCAGCGGGAAGCCGTCGCCCAGCCGCTCGCGCATCGCCTTGACGCGGGCCAAGTCCTCGCGCAGGTCGGGGCGGCCCACCTTCATCTTGATGGCACGGAAGCCGCGCTCGAGGTTCTCCTCGGTCTGGGCGAACAGCCGATCGAGCGGGAACCACAGGTCGATTCCGCCGGCGTAGGCGGGCACCCTGGGATCGTGGCCGCCCAGCAGCACCCACAGCGGCAGCCGCGCCCGCTTCGCCTTCAGGTCCCACAGGGCGATGTCGATCGCCGAGATGGCGAACGAAGCCTGGCCGCCGCGCCCGGCGTAGTGAAGCGCCCACCACATGCGTTTCCAGATCTGCTCGGTGCGATCCGCGTCCTCGCCGAGCAGGATCGGCGTCAGCTCCTTGGCCACCAGGCTGAGGATGGCGGCGCCGCCGCGCCCGACCGTGTAGGTGTAGCCGAGCCCCTCGGCCCCGTCCTCGTCCCGCACCCGCACCGTCACCAGTTCGAAGGCGGGGATGTCGCCATGGGTCGAATCCGAAAGGGTCTGGCCCAACGGAATCCTGAACAGATCGGCGCGCAGCTCGGCAATCTTCATCGGCGGTCTTCCTTCACCCGGTCCCGGCGCGATTCTTCCAGAAAGCGGCGACCAGCGCCAGCAGCGCGGCAGGGGCAAGGAACAGCTGCTCCGGCAGCTCCAGGAGGCGCCCGGCCGCCCCCGCCGACAGCGCCCACAGCACCGGGATCACCATCAGGGCGAGCGGCACCCGCGGCACCGCCAGCAGCAGCATCCCGAGAGTGAACAGTGCCGTCGGCCCGGGTGTCAGCGCGAACGTCGGGGTCGCCGCCCAGCCGTGGCCCGCGGCAATGCCGGTCAGCGGCAAACCGGCCAGTCCGGCGACTGCCATCGCGATCCCCGTCCAGCCGGGCGTCCCCGGGACGAACCGGAAACGGATCGTGCCCCGCACCCCCGCCGCCCAGCCCAGCCACAGGCCCTGCAGGATCGACAGCACGCCGAACGCCTCGGCCGCGAAATGCAGCCCCGCGAAATGCACGATGTGGAAGAGCCAACCCGTGCAGATCCAGGCGGCGGCGAGGACTGCGCCGATCACCCGGTCGCCGCCGCGGTGCGGCCGCACCGCCGCCAGCAGCGCCGCCAGACCCAAGAGCAGGGCCGGCACATGGACCGGCCACAGGCCCGCGTTGTAATGGGCGAGGAACGACAGGAAGGCTTCGCGGGTGAACGGCAGCACGGCGTCATTCCCGTGGATGGAGCGGAGGGCTCAAAGCGCCTCCACGTATCGGACCATCTCGGCGCGCATCTTCGGGTCCGGCAGCGGGCCCTGCAGCACGGCCATGTTCTCGCGCATGTGATCGACTCGCGAGGTGGCGGGGATCACGCACGTCACTGCCGGGTGCGAAACGATGAACTTGAGCAGGAACTGCGCCCACGAGACGCACTCGATCTCGGCCGCCCACGGCGGCAGCGGCAATCCCTTCAGGCGTTCGGTCAGCTCCCCCTGCCGGAAAGGCCGGTTGACGAGCACGGCCGTCCCGCGGTCGGCCGCCAGCGGCAGCAACCGCCGTTCCGCCTCGCGGTCGAGCACGTTGTAGGTCAACTGCACGAAATCGATACGCTGCGTAGCGATGACGCGTTCCAGCTCGTCGTGACGCCTCCCGTGAGAGGTGGTGACGCCGACGTAGCGGATCCGGCCTTCGGCTTTCTGCTCCGACAACGTCTCGAGGTGGCTTTCCCAGTTCAGCAGGTTGTGCACCTGCATCAGGTCGAAGCGGTCGACTCCCCACAGCCTCCGCGAATCCTCGATCTGCCGGCGTCCCGACGCCTGCAGCCAGGTCCACACCTTGGTCGCCGAGAACAGGCCGCCGTCGTTGCCGATCCGGTTCAGGCAATAGCCGATCACCTCCTCGGAGGAGCCGTACATCGGCGACGAATCGACGACGACGCCGCCCCGCTCGAAGAAGGTGGCCAGCACTTTCGCCCGCTGTTCGCGGAGCGCGGCGTCGCCGCCCACGTTGAAGGTGATCCAGGTGCCCATGCCGACCGCGGGAACCGGCTCGCCGGTCCGGGGGATCGCCCGCGTCAGCACTCCCGCCGCCGCGGCGACAGGGCCGAAGGCCGCCGCCCCGAGGGCGGCAGCCCCCGCCAGGAAGGCGCGTCGGCTCAGGCTTGTGCTGCGTTGCATGGTATGGCTTAGGTAGGGACCTCGGATCGCCATCGGAACCCCGCACGAGGAGAACCCATGCCCGCCCCGCAGTCCGCCGCCGACCTCATGGCCATTGCCGCCGCCTTCCGGCAGAGCCGCGTGCTTTTGTCCGGATACGACCTCGGCGTCTTCACCGCGATCGGCGGCGGCTCGCCGACCGCGGCGGAGGTCGCGCAGAAAGTGGGGGCGGACGAGCGGGGCATCGACCGCCTGCTCAATGCGTTGGTCGCGATCGGCGTGCTGGAGAAGACCGCCGGGCGCTTCCGCAACGGCGCGGCCGCAGCCCGCTGGCTCGATGCCGCCTCGCCCGACTGCCTGTCCAGCCTCGGCCACCAGTCACAGCTCTATGCCGCCTGGGCGACGTTGACCGATGCGGTGAAGGCCGGCGGCTCGGTGCGCGAAAGGCGGCGCGACGGCTCCAGCCTGGAGGCCTTCATCGAGGCGATGGACCGCCGCGCCCGCGACACGGCGAATGCGCTGGCGGCCCGCATCGATCTCGCCGGGGTCGACAAGGTGCTCGACGTCGGCGGCGGCTCGGGCGCGTTCTCGATCGCCTTCTGCCGTGCCCGCGAAGGCCTGAAGGCGACCGTCCTCGACCTGCCCGAGGTGGTGCCCCTGACCGCCCGCTACGTCGCTGCCGCCGGCATGCAGAACCGGGTCTCGACGGTTGCCGGCGATTTCCACGACGCGCCGTTCGGAGACGGCTTCGACCTGGTGCTGTTCTCGGCCATCGTCCATATGAACGGCGCGGAAGTGAACCGCCGCCTGATGGGGAAGGCGTTCGCCGCCCTGAACCCGGGCGGGCGCATCGTCATCCAGGACTTCGTGATGGGCGACGACCGCACCGCGCCTGCGGACGGCGCCCTGTTCGCCCTCAACATGCTGGTCAACACCGGCGAGGGCGACACCTTCACCGAGGCCGAGATGCGCGCCTGGCTGACCGACGCCGGCTGCGCCCGCGTCACCTGCGACGGCGCCGACGCACGCCTGGCCCTGGTGATCGGCCACAAGGAGTGAGGGGCGCCCGCTCAGGACGCTGTCTTCCCCTCACGAGTGCATGCTGAAGCGCCCGTGGGATGCGCCGCCCAGCAGCCGGCTGAAGTCGCGGCCGGCCATGTGGACCAGCGTTTTGTGGTCGCCGCCCTCGAAGTAGACCTCGGGCTGGTCGGCGATGCTGTCGTCGACGATGGTGTCGAGCCCGTAGGCGAACCCCACCGGCGGGATCGCGCCCAGCTCGCAGTCGGCGAACAGCTCCTTGATCTCGCCCTCGGTGGCGAGCTCGACGTGGCGCTCGAGCTGCGTCTCCAGGTCCTTTACCTCGAGCCGGTTGGAAGCCGGGATCACCGCCAGCACGTAGCGGCTGCCGTCGTTCAGCACCACGCCCTTGGCCACCCGTTCGGCCGGGACGTGGCATTCCTGCGCCGTCCACATCGACGACATCGTCGGCGCGTGGGGCACGAGGTCGTAGGGCGTGCCGTGTCGCTTCAGGTATTGCTCGAGCGTGAGAGCGGTTGCCATGGCATGTCCTCCTCGGCGAAAGCGTCGGTCGGACACCCGCACATCGCAGCGGGCGCTCCGGACCGCTCGCGATGGAACCATTCTACTCCTCGCGGAAAGGCCCCGGAAGCTGCCCTTGCGGAGGGGGCCGTCGGGAGGGTATAACCCCTGCCCGGTCGGCAGTTCACCCAGGCGTCGCCGCCCCGAGAGGGGAGCTAAACCTGCCACACTCCACCCTTCGACCCGACACCGTTTATCCCCGTGCCGCGTCGGAAGCCGGCGACCACCGATCCCTCGATCAAGGCGGCACGCTTGGAGATGAGCGATGTCCAGAACCGTTTTGCCGTTTTCCGCCCCCGACATGTCCGCCCTCGCCCGCTCGCTGCATGCCGAGCTGGCGAAGCGCGAGGGCATCCCCGGTCACCTCGAGCTGTTGAACATGCTGGCCAGGGCCGCGGGTTTTCGCAACTTCCAGCACTTCCGTGCCCAGGCGGCCGCCCGCGAGGCGGTCGAGAACCCCGCCCCGCCGCCGCCCCCCGCGCCGGAAGTCGACTTCGCCAAGGTGCAGCGCATCGCCCGCTACTTCGACGCGGCGGGCCGGCTGATCCGCTGGCCCGGCAAGCACAGCCACCGCGAGCCCTGCCTGTGGGTGCTGTGGTCGCGCCTGCCGGCCGGGGGAACCCTCGACGAGCGCGCGATCAGCGAGCTGTTGGGAACCTGGCACCTGTTCGAGGACCACGCGCTGTTGCGCCGCGAGCTGGTCGACTACGGCCTTGCGACCCGCACCCCCGACGGCCGCGAGTACCGCCGCCTGGAACGCCAGCCCCCGCCCGAGGCGCTGGCGCTGATCCGGCACCTCGCGGCGCGCAATGGGTAAGGTGCAGGAACAAGCAGACGTGGATGGCGGTGCTCGTCACGGCCATCCACGTCTTCCTTGAGTGGACCCAAAGACGTGCCATTCGGTTGCGACCCCTGTCCACCCGGCGATGGACGGCAGCTCAGCGCCCGTTGCAGCCGTTCAGGGGTGTAATCGCAGTACGCGACAGCAGCCATCGACTCAAGGGCCTCGGCGCAGCCAAAGCCGATCAAATGCGGGCCGTGAGAGAGTCTGCTTGTAGACAACCTAAAGGGTTGTGACCAGTGGAAGGGACATGTACCATCCAGAGCAAGAGCGGTGGTGCGTAGAATTTCCACCAGCGTGCGCAAGAAAGCAATTGTCGCCGGGAGATCGGAGTCCATGATCAACGAAGCATCTCTACCTGATCTCCCTTCCACGCTTGTCGAGGCGGTAAAGAGCCGGCGTGCTGTCCTGTTCCTTGGTGCCGGCGCCTCCAAAGAGGCCCGGGATGCGAAAGGCAACCCTCCACCGAACAAAGATGAGCTTCGCGACCTACTTGCAGCAAGGTTCTTTAAGAAGGACATGACGAACAGAGATCTTGCCGCCGTGGCAGAGATGGCCATTTCCGCAAGCTCTGGGCAAAATGTAGTATTCGAGTACATAAAGACCATATTCGAACCTTTTATGCCGTCAGAAGCACATTATATAATACCAATGTTTCAGTGGCGCATGATCGCCACCACGAACTATGACGTTATCGTAGAGCGAGCATACGATCATTGTACGGAGAAAGCCCAAGATCTCATACGCTTCGTTAAGGACGATGAACCTATCGAAGAACGGCTTCAGGCAGCGCGGAACCCCGTCCAACTCCTAAAGCTTCATGGGTGCATAGAACATATACACGATAGGGATATCCCGATTGTACTTTCAGCAGAGCAGTACGGTAGGTTTTCCGAACATCGTACACGGCTGTTCTCTCGCATTAGCGACGTATCTCAAGAGTCAGCAATCGTATTCGTTGGGTACAAACTAAACGACGGACACATTAGAGATCTAATATACAGGCTCGATGCAAAGAAGCGCCCAAGGTGGTATATTGTTTCACCTGATTGTGACGGCCATGACGTCGATTTCTGGGGAACAAAGAACGTTGGCGTGATCAAAGGCACATTTGGCAATTTTATGGCGGCGCTAGACAGACAAGTTCCCGATACGGCCCGTCGTCTACAGTTCCATACTGACGTCGCCGAGTTTCCACTACGCAAGTTCTATGTAACAAACGTAATGGAAGAGCAAATCATAAGAGATGCGATTGGCACGGACCTCACTTTTGTCCACCAAGGCATGTCATACACGGCAGAGGATCCGAAGCGTTTCTACTCTGGGTACGATACGGACTGGGGAGCCATATTTCGCCATCTTGATGTTCGGAGAAAGGTCGAAGAGGACCTGATGTTGCGGGCTGTCATAGAGAACGACAAGGCAAACGGCCCGATGATGTTTTTGGCCTATGGGCCAGCAGGATCCGGAAAGACCATAGCGCTGAAGAGAACTGCCGTTGAAACGGCTACGGTCCTCGACGGACTCGTTCTATGGCTGAATTTCGGGGGAGCTCTTCGAAAGACGGTGTTTTCCGAACTATGGGAGCTTTGTCAGAGGCCAGTCTACCTCTTCGTTGATCATGTGGCTATACACGTTGATAAAGTGTTTAACCTGCTTAGTGCGGCGAAAAAAGATAGGATACCGTTAATCGTTATTGCTGGCGAGAGAGAGTCTGAATGGAATACATATTGTATGGCTCTTGACAACGAGTTCGCTCCGATATTGCTGCCCGTCGGGCATCTCAACAATGTAGAGGTGGATGGGTTACTTGATCTCCTTGAGATGCATGACTGCCTTGGTGCAATGAAGTACATGACTAGAGAGCAACGAGTTGCGGCGTTTATGGATGAAAGGAAGGCAGACCGCCAGCTTCTCGTTGCGCTGCACGAGCTGACTCAGGGAAAGCCGTTCGAAGATATCATCCTTGAGGAGCATCAGCGCATATATCCAGAGAAGGCGAGACAGTTGTATTTGGATGTTGCTACAATGCACCAATTCACCGTCCCGATGAGAGCTGGTACGCTGTCACGAATTTCTGGTATAGAGTTTGCAGATTTCGAACAGGAGTTTTTTGAACCTTTGAAAAACGTCGTCCGTGCGGAAACGGATCCGTACACAAGGGACGTCCTCTATAAGACGCGACATTCCAGAGTGGCATCTCTGGTATTTCGGCAGGTTTGCGGGGATGACGAGCAAAAGGCAAAGCAGCTAATTAGAATTATCCAGGGCTTCGATGTCGGATATACGTCTGACCGGACAGCTCTTGAGCAGATTACCCGGGGAAGGGCGGTAGCGGACAATTTTGGGGCAGCTGACTGGCCCCGGGCCGTCTACGATGCCGCATCGCAGGCGGCGCCTAATGCGGCCTTCATTTTGCAGCAACGGGCAATTTTCGAACTTAATCACGGAGATGGATCATTGGCTGCAGCGGAGGCGTGCGCTGCAAAGGCGGCGGAG
Source organism: Rhodospirillales bacterium (assembly GCA_018432935.1). Taxonomy (GTDB): domain Bacteria; phylum Pseudomonadota; class Alphaproteobacteria; order Rhodospirillales; family Shumkoniaceae; genus JAHDSF01. The sequence continues at coordinate 115,091 of JAHDSF010000012.1, forward strand.
TTGGACCCGCACAACCGCACGATCATTCATACGCAGGCCGAGGTTGATCGTAAGCGCGCGAACGTAGAGGAGTCGCCGCTACTCAAAGAGTCGTTAAGGCGGAGGGCCAGGGAAAGGCTCGGCAAGATGCCCTCTGATGATCGGTTCGCTATCGGCAGTCGATGCAAACTTCTCGTAGACGAGATCGACGAATTGAGCGCGAAGCTGGGGGACGATGCAAAGGAGCATGATGCGAGATTTTTCGCTGACAAACTGACGGACGCCGAGAAAGCGCTTGAGAAGGCGCAGCAACTGTTTCCAGACGATCCGGAAGCGTTCCAGGTGGAGGCGCGTCTACTCGGAATTCTAAACATGGGGGATCCGGCGCTTCGGGCTCTAGAGAAGGCCTGGGCGGCCAGGCCGCGCGGGACGAGCACGGCGATAAGGATTGCGAGGATATACGACTCCCGGGGCCAAGCCTCTCGCGCATTCAAGATCCTGGGCGACGCCTTGAATCGAGAACCAGATGACAAGGCGACGCATTATGCGATGGCTATGCACCTTCTCAGGGAAAGCGAATATGACAGAGAGATTGTAAGGTACCACTTTGGGAAGAGTTATTCTCGTGAAGACCGCAACTTTGACGCCAGATTTTCGTTTGGGGAATTTTTATTTTTGGCGGGAGATCTTCAGGGGTGTGTTGAAGTTTTTGCCGACCTCGATAGGAGGGCTCCAAGGGAATATAGGACGGTAGCTCCGAAGCAGGATGACGCAATTACATCCCGGCTTGAACGATTCTCTGGAACCATCGATACGATGAAAGATAGATTCTGCTTCATAAGAAGCGGGTGTTACCCAAACAACATATTCTGCCATTATTCGAGTTTTGGTGGAGGTAACTGGAATGAGTTGGCAATCGGGCAGGGGGTGAATTTCCGAGTACGGTTTAACAGATTAGGTCCCCTGGCCGTGGACGTACAACCGGGCAGGCGTGGCACCTAAGGGTGAGACAGGTTCCGGCAGATCCCTCGAATCTCGATAGTTTCATGCCATCCCCAATCATTGCCGAAGTCAGACCATCCTGATTCGGCCAGCCCTTCGACAAGCTCAGGACGAGGCCCTCATGCTGAGCCCGTCGAAGCACGAGGGCCCGGCCGTCGCATCACACGCTTTCTCAAATCCGGGAACTACCCCGCCTGTTCCCGCGTCTTCAGGAACCGGATGTCCGGCCAGTCCTCGGCGGCGCGGTTCAGGTGCCAGTTGTTGCGGGCGAGGAAGACCGGGGCCTGCTGGTGGTCGTCGGCGATCGCGGTGCCGTTGGCGTCGATGAACTTCTTCAGCACCCGCGAATCGTCGCACTCGATCCAGCGCGCAGTCATCAGCTCGGTCGGCTCGAAGCGGACGGGGAGGTCGTACTCGGTGCGGATGCGGTCGCCCATCACCTCGAACTGCAGCGCGCCGACCACGCCGACGATCCAGTCGGCGCCGATGCGCGGCTTGAAGACCCGCGCGGCGCCCTCCTCGGCGAGCTGGGTCAGCGCCCGGCCCAGGTGCTTGGCGCGCAGCGGGTCATCGGGGCGCACCTTCTGCAAGAGCTCGGGGGCGAAGCTGGGGATCCCGGTGAAGCGGATCTCCTCGCCCTCGGTCAGCGCGTCGCCGATCGACAGGTTGCCGTGGTTGGGGATGCCGATGATGTCGCCGGCCCACGCCTCCTCGGCCAGCTCGCGATCGCGGGCGAGGAACATGACCGGGTTGTGGATGGTCAGCATCTTGCCCGAGCGGGCGTGCTTCAGCTTCATGCCGCGCTTGAAGTGCCCCGAGGCCATGCGCACGAAGGCGATGCGGTCGCGGTGGTTGGGATCCATGTTGGCCTGGATCTTGAACACGAACGCCGAGACCTTGTCCTCGTCGGGCGCCACCGCGCGAGGCTGGGCCGGCTGCCGGCGCGGGCTGGGAGCATGGTCGACGATGCCGGTCATCAGCTCGCGCACGCCGAACGAGTTCAGCGCGCTGCCGAAGAACACCGGCGTCAGGTTGCCTTCCAGGTAGGCCGCGGGATCGAAGGCGGGGCACAGTCCGCGCGCCATCTCGACCTGGTCGCGCAGCTCGGCGACCGCGTAGTCGGGCAGCAGCGCGTCGAGCTTGGGATCGTCGACGCCGCGGCATTCCTCGCCCTCCTTCGGCAGCGCCGAGCGCGAGCGCTCCATCAGCACCAGGCGGTCCCGGAACAGGTCGTAGCAGCCGAGGAAGTGCTGCCCGGCGCCGATCGGCCACGAGGCCGGGGTGACGTCGAGCTGCAGGTCGCGCTCGATCTCGTCCATCAGGTCGAACGGGTCGCGCGCCTCGCGGTCCATCTTGTTGATGAAGGTCATGATCGGCACGTCGCGCATGCGGCAGACCTCGAACAGCTTGCGGGTCTGCTCCTCGATGCCCTTGGCGGCGTCGATCACCATGATCGCGGAATCGACCGCGGTCAGCGTGCGATAGGTGTCCTCGCTGAAGTCCTGGTGGCCGGGGGTGTCCAAGAGGTTGAACTGACAGTCCGCGTACTCGAACGACATCACCGACGATGCGACCGAGATGCCGCGCTCGCGCTCCACCTTCATCCAGTCGGAATGGGCCCGCCGCTGCTCGCCGCGTGCCTTGACGGCGCCGGCCATCTGGATCGCTCCCCCGAACAGCAGGAGCTTCTCGGTCAGCGTCGTCTTGCCCGCGTCGGGGTGCGAGATGATGGCAAAGGTTCGCCGCCTGGTGATGGCGTCGGTCGGTGCACGCATGTCTCTTCCGTGATGCCGGAGCGTTTCGCCTGCGGGGATGTAGCGACTTTGGCGGCGCCGCGCCAGAGGTTTTGCCCTTTGGCGCAACTGTCGTTTTTGCAAAAGTTTTTGCAAAAGTTGTAGTTCCGACCCTGGGATGCTATCGTTTTCAGTGCACAAAAACCGGACTTCTGCATGCGCGGATACATCGGGTGGTGCGAGGGCACCAATTCGGCCGAGACGGGCCGGGGCTGCGCCCTGCGGGCCCGCCAAGGCCTGCCCGCGGGAGTCCGCCCGGGGTGGGCGATCGCCTTCTGCGGCGGCCGCCTCGAGCCGGCTGTAACCTTTGCCGCCCTCCGCCAGGCGCTGGGCGGGGTCCCGGTGATCGGCGGCGCCGCGGTGGGCGCCATCACCCGCGAGCGCTCCTCTTACAGCGGGTTTGAGTGCGCGGTCGCCGTGTTTCCCAACTCGGCGCCGAAGCCGATTCTCCTCGTCGAGGGCGACCTGCGCGAGGGCGAGCGCGAGACCGGCCGGCGCCTGGGGGCACGCGTCCGCGCCGCCACCGGAGGGAAGGCCGCGCCGGTGCTGCTCCTCTACGACAGCGTGAAATCGGCGCCGCCGCCGACCCTGCACCCGGGCAGCGAGATCCTCGACGGCCTGTACGACGGCCTCGAAGGCAGCGAGGTCCATCTGTTCGGCGGCGGGACGATCAGCGACTTCAACCTGCATGCAAGCTTCGTGTTCGATGGCCACCGCGTCGCCCGGCACGTGGCGGTGGCCGCCATCCTGCCCGATTTCGTCGGGGTGCGGACCACGATCCTGCACGGCTGCATGCCGTCCAGCGGCTTTCTCGAGGTCACCGGAGTCGCGGGCGCCGCGATCACCGCCCTGAACGGCCGGCCCGCCCTCGACGTGCTCGAGGAGATCCTGGGCTACCGCATCGACGCGGGCAACGCCGGGGCGCTGTCGCTGGAGGTCACGCTGGGCGAGAAGCAGGGCGATCCGTTCGCGGCTTACGACGAGTCCGCCTATGTCAGCCGGCTGATCGTCCGCGCCGACGCGGAGACCCGGGCGCTGGTCTTGTTCGAGCCCGATTTCAAGGTCGGCTCCAGGGTCCAGTTCATGACCCGCGACAACCAGCACATGCTGGCCTCGGTACGCCGCCGGGTCGGCGCCGTCATGGAAGAGCTCGAGGGCGAGGACTGCCTGCTCGCCCTCTACATCGACTGCGCCGGCAGGACACGCTCGTTCAGCGGCTCCCAGGTCGAGGAAGCGGCCGTCCTGATCGACCATTGCCGGCCCGAAATCCCGCTGCTCGGCTTCTACTCCGGAGTGGAGATCGCACCCCTGATGGGACGCAGCCGCCCGCTCGATTGGACCGGCGTGCTGTCGGTCCTCTACGCGAGATGACTCGCTCATGAACGACGCCAACGACCAGGACCTGCTTCGCGAACTCGAGTTCTATCGCCGCCACTGCGAGGATATGGGGCAGCGGATCATGCGCCTTCAGGTGGAGCGCGGGCAGGCCCAGCGCGAAGCCTGGCGCAACCACATGATCGCAAAGCTGATCAGCCAGGCGTACCGGTTCGCGGAGACGGCAAAGAGCACGGCCGAGATCGGCCGCCACGTGGTCAGCCTCGTCCTGGGGACGACCGCCTTCGACCTGGCGATGATCCTGCAGCGGACGGCCGACGGACGCTTTGCCGTGCTCGAGGCGCTGGGATCGCGACCGCACTCCGGCGGACCGTTTCCGTTCCTGCATGACCCGCCCGAGCGTTTCCTCGTCAACCCGGCAACCCCCTCGGGGTCGCCCGCCGACGAGTTGCGCCGCAGCATCGGCATGGAGTGCCTGATCTGGGTCTACGACCCGCCTACCGGCTATGCCTTCGTGCTGGGGTCCAATTCCGAGTTCTATGCCCAAAGCCGGTTCGATGCCGAGGTGGTGGAGGTTGCCGCCAGCAGCCTGCGGGTGTTCATCGAGGTCGCCTCGCGCAAGGACGCCGAACGGGCCTTGCGGGCCAGCGAGGAGCAGAACCGGGCCATCTTCGAGAACGCCGCGGTCGGCATCGTCCTGGTCGACGAGGAAGGGCATTACCTGCGCGCCAACGGCCGCTTCCACGCCTTGCTTGGGTATCATCCGGGGGAGCTGGTCGGCGCCTCCATGGAAGACACCAACCATCCCGAGGATCTGCCGGCGGCACGGCAGACCCTGCGCTGGGCCTGGGAAGGCCGACCATCGCCGTTCCCGCTGGAGAAGCGTTTCGTCCGCAAGGATGGGGGCATGGTGTGGGGCAGCGTCTCCTGCGCCCTGGTCCGCGACTCCGAGGGCCAGCCGCTCTACTGCGTTGCGGTGGCGGAGGACGTCACCCAGCGCAAGCGCGCCGAGGACGAGCTGCGTCAGGCGAAGGATCAGGCCGAACGGGATTCGCGGGCCAAGTCCGAGTTCCTGGCCTCGATGAGCCACGAGCTGCGGACGCCGCTGAACTCGATCATCGGCTTCTCCGAGATGATCACGGCCGAGATGTTCGGTCCCGTCGGCGTGCCCCGCTACCTCGAGTATGCCGGCCACATCCATACCAGCGGCCTGCACCTCCTCGACATCGTGGGCGACATCCTCGACCTCGCCAAGATCGAGGCCGGGCACATGGAACTGGACGAGACCGCGATCCGCCTCCACCCCCTGGTGGTATCGGTCTTGCCGCTGTTCAGCGAGCGGGCAGCGCATCACCGGCTGACGCTGACCGTCGAGATCCCGCCGACCCTGCCCGAGCTGTGGGCCGACGAACGCTCGACCAAGCAGATGCTGCTGAACCTGCTGTCCAATGCAGTCAAGTTCACGCCGCTGGGCGGCAGGATCACAATCGGCGCGCGGCTGGAAGCCGACGGGACGCTGGCCGTCTCGGTAGCGGATACCGGCATCGGTATCGCCGAGGCCGACATCGAGAAGGTGATGGAGCCGTTCGGCCAATCCAGCGGGACGCTGGGCATGAACGGTGGCGGGACCGGGCTCGGCCTGTCGGTGGTGAAGGCGAAGATCGAGCTGCACGGTGGCAACCTGCGCCTGGAAAGCAGGATCGGCGTCGGCACGACCGCGACCCTGTGCTTTCCCGCCTGGCGGGTGAGAGGCGCCGGGGACTCGCCGACCGACTGAATTGACCGCCGGTTGGATTTCCGGGCCGGGGAAGGTATGGTCGGGCCGCCAACCGTATCCGAGGCCCCGCATGGACCGCATCGCCGTCACCCCACGCAACGACTGGAAGGAGCAGGCCGAGGCGCACGGATTCGTGTTCCACACCATCGGCGGCGCCCCCTATTGGGACGAAACCCACGCCTACCGCTTCTCGCTGTCGGAAGTGGAAAACGAGATCGAGGACCCCACCGCCGAGCTGGAACGGATATGCTATCAGGTGGTCGAGCGGGCGGTTTCGGAGGCCGGGCTGCTGCACCGGCTGGCCATTCCCGAACCCTTCCACGAGCTGGTGCGCACCACCTGGCAGCGCGGCGACAAGAACCTTTACGGCCGCTTCGACTTCGCCTACCGCGACGGCGGCCCCGCCAAGCTGCTGGAGTACAACGCCGACACGCCGACCTCGCTGTACGAGAGCTCGGTGTTCCAGTGGCTGTGGCTCGAACAGGCGATGGAGCGCGGCATCATTCCGGAGGGCTGCGACCAGTTCAACTCGCTGCACGAACGGCTGGTCGACGCCTTCGCGCGCTTCGGCATCAAGCCGGCGCGCCTGCACCTCGGCGCCGTGATGGCGAGCGCCGAGGATCGCGGCACCGTCGAATACCTGATGGACTGCGCCCTTCAGGGCGGCGTTGACGCCGAGCTCATCGACATGGCCGAGATCGGCGTCGACGCCCAAGGCGACTTCACCGATCTCGAGGACCGCGTCATCACCCATCTGTTCAAGCTGTACCCATGGGAGTTCATGGTCCACGAGCCGTTCGGCCGCCACCTGCTGGCCGACCGCGCCCGGGTCATCGAGCCGGCGTGGAAGATGGTGCTCTCCAACAAGGGGCTGCTGGCCCTGTTGTGGGAGATGAACCCGGGCCATCCGAATTTGCTGCCGGCGTGGTTTGCGGACGACCCGGCGCGGCCGTGGGAGAAGCTCGGGGGACCGCTGGTCAGGAAGCCGCTGTTGTCGCGCGAAGGCGCCAACGTCGAGATCGTCGACGGCGCCGCCACGCTGGCCCGGACCGAGGGCGGCTACGGCGCGGAGGGCCACGTCATCCAGGCCTACCACCCGCTGGCGACGTTCGGCGACGACCACGCGGTGATCGGATCGTGGGTGGTTGCCGGCGAGCCGGCGGGGCTGGGCATCCGCGAGGATGCGACCACGGTGACACAGGACTCCTCGCGCTTCGTGCCCCATTTCATCTCAGGTTGAGCGGAAGAGGAGACTTCCCGTGTCTTGTCGCTTGATGATGTCGGTGCTGCTGGTTGCCGCCTGCGTGTCCGGAGCGCGGGCTGCGGACACCGCAGCGGCGCTGGCAGGTTCGGACCTTTTCGCCGCCCTGGCGCCTGCCGAGGTCGAACGGCTCGGCGCGCTGGCGGAGGTCCGGTCCTTCGCCTCCGGCGCAACCCTGATGAAGCGCGGCGAGCGCATCGACGCCATCTATATCCTCGAGGCCGGGACGGCCGAGGTCCGGCTGGCCGACGGCCGCGCGGTCGCCAGCGTCGGCAAGGGTGTCACCCTGGGCGAGATGGAGTTTGCCGACGGCGGCCCGCTCAGCGCGTCGGTCGTCATGACCGCGCCCGGCGAAGCGATCCTCATCGATGCAGCGAGGCTGCGCGCGTTCCTCGAGGCGAACCCCGCCGTCGGCTACCGGGTTATGGACAACATCGCCCGCAAGATCAGCGCCAACCTGCGGCGCATGAACGAAGCCCGCTGCCCCTGAGGAATGACCATATTCTGTTGACCGCCGAAAGCCCGGCAGGTCAGAATGAAGCACCGATAGTGGAGGATCACGTGCGCCGTTCGCGCTTTATTGCCCTCGTCTCGATGGGAACCGCCACCCTCGCCCTGACCGCATGCGAGGACGCCACCCAGACCACCGTGTTCGAAAACCTTGACCAGTGCGTCCAGAGCCGGCTGTACAGCCAGGAAGAATGCCAGGCCAACTTCCAGGCGGCCACGACGGTCCATCGACAGGCGGCGCCGACCTTCGCGAGCCGCAGCGATTGCGAAGCCGACTTCGGCGCGGGCCAGTGCGAACCGGCTCCGCAGCAACAGCAGCAACAGGCCGCCCACGGCGGCGGCTCGCTGTTCATGCCGCTGATGCTCGGCTACATGATGGGGTCGATGTCGTCGGCCGGCCGCGCGGTGCAGCCGCAGCCGCTCTATCGCGCCTACGAGGGCGGCGCGCGGGGACCCTTCCGCACCGCCGGAGGCACCTCGGTGGCGGCCCGGCCCGGCCCGACGACGGTCGACGCCAAAAGCGCCGTGGCGAAGGCGCCGACCCGCTCGGCCACCCTCGCCCGCGGCGGCTTCGGCGGCCGCGCCGCATCCTTCGCCAGCGCCGGCGGCTGAGGCCTAGACGATCACCACCGCGCGGACGAAGGGGCTGCCGCCCCCCTCGCGGGCGAGCGCGATCCGGCGCCGCCCGTTTTCGTCGACGCCCAGGCGAGCCTCGACGCGATCGCCGAGCCGGCATTCGGCACGGTAGGCGATGTCGAGCGCCGCCGGCTGGAACGGACGCGGCGCGACGCCGTAAAGCGAATCCAGCACCCAGGCGGCGAGGCGGGCGTTGTTGACGTGACTCTGCAGATCGAGGTCCGAAGGCCGCGGCACCACGGTGCCGGTGCGCTCCACCGCCTCCGGCTCCGGAACCGACGCCCCCTCGAACTCCAGCGCGCCGGGCGCCATCACCGCGATCCTCTTCTCGGCCACCGCGCCCAGAGGCCGCGGGCGGCGCCGTTCGAGGTCGATGATCGCCCAGGCGGTCGTCGCCACCCCGATCAGCGGTCCGGTGCCATCGTCCGCCCATAGGGCGAAGTCGCGGTATGCCTTGCCGAGTTCGAGCTGGCGCGGCCAGGTGGCGACAGCGACCCGCTCGCCGGTCGCCGGATAGCGTCGCATCCGCACGTACAGGCGCGCCAGCACCCAGGCGAGCCCGTTCTCCCGGGTCCAGTCGAGTCCGACGCCGAGGCTTTCCGCATGCTTGGTCGCGGCCTCCTGAAGCCAGCCGATCACCGCCGGCAGGGCGAGGCAGCCGTCCTCGGCGGCCTCCAGGATGCGGACCCGGAACGAGTCGCGACCCGCCGCCTCGGGCGCCGTGAACGTTTCGGGGATCGGCTGCATGGCGGTCCCCGGGTCAGTCGACGATGAAGAGCCTAGCCCCGACCGCCGTCCGTGAGCGGTGCGGCTCTGCCCCGTCCGCCACCTGATAGCTCGTGCCGGGCTTGAGGACGAAGGTGCGGCCGTCGGCGAGCGTCGTCTCCAGTTCGCCTTCGAGGCACAGCAGGATGTGGCCTTTCTCGCACCAGTGGTTGGCAATGTAGCCGGCGGAGTATTCGACCATGCGGACGCGGATCTGGTTCTCCTCGGGTCCGAAGCTGCGCGTCCGCCACAACGCCTCGCCGGCGTCGCCGGCGTGCCGGGTCGGCTCCAGCGCCGACCACTCGGTGGTCCCGAATGGGATCTCGGTCATCTTCATCGCTCGTCCGCCCCCTCCTCTGTCTCCGCCGCCAGCACGGCTGCCAGTCCGGCGCGGTAATCGGGATAGCGCAGACGGACACCGAGTTCACGCCCGATCTTGGCATTGCTGACGCGACGGCTTTCCGCCCAGAAGCTGCGGGCCATCGGCGACAGCGCCGGAGCGACCTCGTCATAGTCCTGCAGCGGCGGCGGCGCGAGGCCGAGCAGCCGGCAGGCATGCGCCACCACTTCCGCCTGCGGCGCCGGCTCGTCGTCGCAGACGTTGTAGACGGCCCCGGGATCGGGCCTCCCCATCGAGGCTTCCAGCACCGCCACGATGTCCTCGACGTGGATGCGCGAGAACAGGTGCCCTGGCCGGTCGATGCGCTTGGCGCGGCCGGCGCGGACCTGGTCGAAGACGCTGCGGTCGGGCCCGTAGATCCCCGCCAGCCGAAAGACGTGGAGCGGCAGCCCGCTCGCCTGCCAGGCCTGCTCGGCCGCCAGTCGGCGCATGCTGCGCTCGGCCTGCGGCCGTGGCGGCGTCGCCTCGTCCACCACCGAACCGGCGGCGTCGCCGTAAACGCCGGTGGTCGAGAGGTATCCCGCCCATTCGAGAGTATCCAGGCCGGCAAGCGTGCCGCCGTGGCAGTCGAGCACCGGGTCGCCGTGCTGATCGGGCGGCACGGTCGACAGGACGTGGGTGATGCCGGCGAGGACGGCGACCGGATCCGGCAGCGGCCGCTCGCGGTCGAAGGCCAAGACCTCGCAGCCTTGCGCCGCGAGGGCCCGCGCCTCCTCGGGACGGCGTGACGTCCCCGCCACCCGCCATCCCAGGCGCAGGAAATGCCGTGCGACCGCGCCGCCGGTGAAACCGAGGCCGAAACAGAAGAGGCGCGAGTTCGTCAACGCATCTCTCATCCGGCGAGACGCCGGCCTGTCCTTTTCCCGAAAACGCCCGCCGATTCAGTGGAAATCGGATTCCCGGATCTGACGCGACGCGAGGGTCGGCGCCGGGATGACGCGGTTGCGGCCGCTGCGCTTCGCCTCGTAGAGCGCTTCGTCGGCCTTCTTCAGGAGAGCGGCGCTCGAAGTGTCGGCCGCCATCGCATTGCCGACGCCGACGCTGACGGTGACGGGGATCTCGAAGCGCGGTTCCTTCACGCTCACCGGCACCTCCTCGATCTTGCGGCGCAGGCGGTCGGCAACCCCGATCGCCACGTCCAGCGGGGTGTCGGGCATCACCACGACGAACTCCTCGCCGCCGTAGCGGGCGGCAAGGTCGAATCCGCGAATGTTGCGGGCGATGCGTTCCGCCACTTCGCACAACACCACGTCTCCGACCGCGTGGCCGTAGGTGTCGTTGATCACCTTGAAGCGGTCGATGTCGACCATCAGCACCGAGACCGGTTTCTCCGACTCCACGCTGCGCCGCATCACGGCGTCCATGTGGGCGTCGAGATAGCGCCGATTGTGGAGGCAGGTGAGGGTGTCCGTGAGGGCCAGCGAGAGACTCTCGACGAAGATGCTGCGCAGGCGGTCCTGGTAGCGCTTGCGCCGAACCTGGGTTCGCACCCGGGCCAGCAGCTCGTTCTCGTCGATCGGCCGCACGACGTAATCGTTGACGCCGAGCTCCAGCGCCTTGACCAGCCGCCCCATGTCCTCCTCGTCGTCGATGAGCAGGATGGGGAGCTGCCGCGAGGCCTCCTGCGAGCGCAGGTGCGAGCACAGGCGAAGCGGATCGTCGTCGTCGCCGAGGCTGACGATGACGAGATCGACGTCCTCGACCATGCTGCCAACGTTGGACGTGCTGTTGAGGACCACCACGTCGTCGTGGTCGCGCGCCAGCACGTCGCGGATGTTGGCGCTCTGGATCGGGCTGTCGTCGACCAGCAGCACCTTGGCGTTGCGGCTTTCGACCGCCCAGATGGTGTCGCTCGAACGCCGGATGCCGAGGAGCTGCGTGGTCTCTTGGCGGACGCGCCACTGATCGAGCATGCGCTTCAGCCTGATCAGCGAGCGGACGCGGGCGAACAGGGTGTTGTCGCTGACCGGCTTGGTGAGGAAGTCGTCGGCCCCCGCCTCCAGGCCGCGGACGCGATCGGAGCTCTCGCTGAGGGCGGTCACCATGACGACCGGGATGTGCGTAGTGTCGGGGTTCTGCTTGATCCGCTTGCAGACCTCGAAGCCGTCCATCCCCGGCATCATGACGTCGAGCAGAACCAGGTCCGGGCTCTGCTCCTCGATCAGCCGCAGCGCGGTTTCACCGTCCTGCGAGGCGAGGATCTCGTAGTACTCTGCCGAGAGCTTGGCGGCGAGCACCTTGATGCTCGGCAGCATGTCGTCGACGATCAGGATCCTCGCCGTCATTCCGCATTCCCGGCGTCAGCCGAGGAACTTCTCGATCGTGCCGAGGAAGCTCGGCACCGAGATCGGCTTGGCGATGTAACCCTCGCAGCCGCCTTCGCGGATCTTCTCCTCGTCGCCCTTCATGGCGAAGGCGGTGACTGCGACCACCGGGATCGCCTTCAGATCGTCGTCCTCCTTCAGCATCTTGGTGACCTCGAGGCCCGAGATCTCCGGCAGCTGAATGTCCATCAGAATGAGGTCGGGCCGGTGGTCGCGGGCGAGACGCAGAGCCTCGGTTCCGTCCTTGGTCTGGACCGTCTCGTAGCCATGCGCCTGAAGCAGGTCGTTGAACAGTTTCATGTTCAGGTCGTTATCTTCAACGATCAGAATTTTCTTCGCCATGATCCTTCCTCAGGCATCTGGGTACAGGACGGCGACAAAGCCTTGCGCCTGGCGCCCCCGACGCTCGCAAAGTCTATGTGCGATGATGGAGGATTCCTGAAGGCGAGTCAAACCCGCTCAAAGGCTTGAATCGCAAGGCGTGCGCGCCGGCGGAGCGGCCCCGCTCAATCGCCCCTGACCTGCTCGACCATCATCGACAGCCGGGTGACATCGGGTATGACGAGGGCGCCTCGCCGCCGCTCGACGACCCCCTGACGGGCGAGATCGCTCAGCACCCGGGCAACCGTCTCGCGCGTCGTGCTGACCCGTCCGGCGATATCCGAATGGACCGGAATCGGCGAGATGCTCGCCTGGCGGGGGCCGGTCATCGCCGCCCGCGCCTGGCGCAGCAGCTCTGCATGGACCCGGTTGTTGGCGGCCAGCGTGCTCAGATCCATGATGCGGGCATTCGAGGCTCGAACGATGTGGGCGAGATTGAGCATGACCTTGAAGGCGATCGACCAATGGTTCTCCATCGCCCGCAGGAAATGGCCGTAGGGCAGTTCGGCCAGCAGGGAATCGGTGAGCGCCATCACGCTGGCCGAGCGCGGCTCGCCGTCGAGAGCGGCAAGCTCGCCGAAATGCCCGCCCGGCTCGACGTCGTCGAGCGTCACCTCCCGGCCCGACAGCGAATAGTTGACGACCCGGACCCGCCCCTCGACGACGAAAAAGACGTCGCGCGCCAGACTTTGACGGTCGATGATCTGCTCGTGGGGAGCAAACCGCCGCCAACGGCAGGCTTTTTCGATCGGTTCCCGCTGTTCGGGCGTCAGGTCGGCCAGAAGACCTGTGCGGGTAAGGGTCGCCCCGGCAGAATCGGACACTTGGCTCCTCCCCCAGAGCGCTTCGGGAGCACGGCACGCGTTTTGCGCGGAATGATAGCTGGCGCCACCTTGCCCTGACAAGGCCAGCCGGCGGTGTCCTGGCGGTATCTCGAATGCCTGATGGCACGGCTCGCGCCCGGTTGCCATGTCCATGGCAGGGCGCAAGCCGGGAGGAAACGACGGTGGCCGAGCCCCTCCTCGTGGCGGCGATCGTGTTGTTGGCCGGCGTGATCGGATTTGGCGGGCAGACCCCGGATGAGCCGTCCTGTCCCGCCTCAGGGGCGTGGCTGGACGCGGCGAGCGGGGGCCCCATAGCCGATGGCGTCGCGATCGAAACCCTTGCCGGAGCAGCCGTCGTGCTGCTCGGCGAGAGGCATGACGATGTCGAGCACCATCGCTGGCAGCTGCAGACCCTGACCGCCATCCACGGCCGCCGCCCCGACCTGAGCCTCGGGCTCGAGGCGCTGCCGCGATCGGCCCGCCCGTTTCTCGAAGCCTGGGTGCGGGGTGACCTCAGCGAGGAAGAGCTTCTCGCGGCCACCCGGTGGCGCGAGGTTTGGGGCTTCGACCCGCAGCTTTCGATGCCCCTGCTGCAGTTCGCCCGCGCGCATCGACTGCCGGTGATCGGCCTCAACGTCCCGCGCGACCTCGTGCGGCAGGTGGCCCGGGACGGCTGGCGCGCGATACCCGCGACGGCCCGCGAGGGACTGGGCGAGCCGGCAAGCGCGGTGGCCGCCTACGAGGATCGTCTGTTCGAGACCTACGCCCTCCACCGACCCTCCGGCACTCCGCCGCTGCGGCGCGACGACCCCGGCTTCCAGCGCTTCGTCGAGGCGCAGCTGGTGTGGGACCGGGCCATGGCCGAAGCGATTGTCGAGGAACTCCGCCAGGGCGGCCGTCAGGTGGTTGTCGCAGCCGGCCGCGGGCACGTGGAGTTCGGCCACGGCATCGCGGCCCAGCTTCGCGACCTGGGGGTGCGCGACGTTGTCGCCGCCCTGCCATGGCCGGCGGACGAGCCGTGCCCGACACCGGCGGACGGCGAGCCGATCGCCGACCTGCTGTTCAGCATCTCCGCACAGCCAGGGCCGCGTTGACTTGCGCGGGGTGGAGTCTCATCATGCGACGTTCCGTGAGGGGGAGATCATTCATGAAGCTGCTCGGCGGGGCGGTTGTGGCCTTGTCGGTTGTCGCCTGGGCGTCGGCATGGGCTCAGGAAGCGACGCAGGCGATCGTCAACGCGGTGGCCTTCCGCCCGGTCCCTGACGGCATAGCGGTGGCGCTCCAGACCCTGGATGATTCGGCGATCAACACCGCCGCCAGCGAGGAGTTCGAGAACAGACTCCGCAAAGCCGGCCGCGCCATTGCCCCCAAGGCGCCCCTGATCTTCACGATCGAAGTCACCACCGTCGAGGGCGCGTGGTCCGACGAGGGGCGGCGCACCGTGCTCGAATTGTCGAGCCATGGCGAGACCCCGATCGGCGACAACCAGAAGATCCGATTGAACCTGTACGATTCGGCCCAGGGCGGAATCATCAACCGCGGCGAAGGCGATCGCGGCACCAATATCGTCACCCGCGGCAAGCATCGCCTCGAGGCTACCCTGGACGAGCGGGACGGTGGCCGCCGCCTGTGGCAGGGCTGGATCGAGACGGGGATGGACCGCCAGGATGATCTGGCCTTGATCCGCTCCATGGTGGGACCACTGATCGAGCGCCTCGGTCAGACCGTCCGCCGCGAGAGCGTCGATCTGCCTTGAGGTGCCGCGGTTTCCGTTTGCCGTTTCCTTCGATTGCGGCTAGGTAGACCGGGCGCGGGAGTACGCTGCGCGACCCGCACCTCCGCATTCCGCTCGAAGCGCACCGAGAAGAGACGGGAGATCTGTCATGGCCAACGTTGTTGTCGTCGGAGCCCAGTGGGGGGACGAAGGCAAGGGCAAGATCGTCGACTGGCTGTCCGAGCGCGCCGACGTCGTGGTCCGCTTCCAGGGAGGTCACAACGCCGGTCACACCCTGGTCATCGACGGCATCACCTACAAGTGCAGCATGCTGCCCTCGGGCGTGGTCCGGCAAGGCAAGCTGTCGGTGATCGGCAACGGCGTCGTGCTCGACCCGTGGGCCCTGCTGGCCGAGATCGAAGGCATGCGCGAGAAGGGGGTCGCGATCTCGCCCGACAACCTGCGCATCGCCGAGAACGCGCCGCTGATCCTCCCGGTCCACCGCAATCTCGACCAGGCGCGCGAGAAGGCCGCCGGCAGCGCCCGTATCGGCACCACCGGGCGCGGCATCGGCCCCGCCTACGAGGACAAGGTCGGGCGCCGCGCCGTTCGGGTCGGCGACCTTTCGCATCCCGACCTGATCGCCGGCAAGGTCGATACCCTGCTCCTCCACCACAACGCCATCCTCCGCGGCTTCGGCCAGCCGGAGGTCGATCGCGAGGAGCTGATTGCGGCCCTCTCCGAGCTTGCGCCGAAGCTGCTTCCCTACGCCGACTGCGTGTGGAGGACCCTCGACGAGGCCCGCCGCAGCGGCAAACGCATCCTCTACGAAGGCGCGCAGGGTGCGATGCTGGACATCGACCACGGCACCTATCCCTTCGTCACCTCCTCCAACACCGTTGCCGGCCAGGCCGCGGTCGGTTCCGGCCAGGGCCCGGGGGCGGTGAACTACGTGCTGGGCATCGCCAAGGCCTACACGACGCGGGTCGGCAGCGGCCCCTTCCCGACCGAGCTCACCGACGAGATCGGCCGCGGCATCGGCGAACGGGGCCGCGAGTTCGGCACCGTCACCGGGCGGCCGCGGCGCTGCGGCTGGTTCGACGCCGTACTGGTCCGCCAGGCAGTCAAGATCAACGGCATCCACGGCATCGCCCTGACCAAGGCGGACGTGCTTGACGGTCTCGACGAGGTCAAGATCTGCGTCGGCTACCGCCTGGGGGGCGAGGTGATCCACCACTTCCCCGCCAACCCGGTGCTGCAGGCACAGGTCGAGCCGGTACTGGAAAGCATGGAGGGCTGGAAGGAAAGCACCCGCGGCGCGCGCTCGTGGATCGACCTGCCGGCGACCGCGGTCAAGTACGTGCGCCGCATCGAGGAACTGATCGAGGCCCCGGTGGCGATGCTGTCGACCAGCCCGGAACGCGAGGACACGATCCTGGTGCGGGACCCGTTCGCCGACTGACGTCCGGACGCGCAATTAAAGCTTTGGCAACCATTGATCCGTAACGTGCGGCTCTTACGGGCAGGGGTCCGCATAGTCCAGGAAAGGTTGCCAGATGGCCCTGTCGCCCAGGGAACCCACGGACGCCAATCCACGAAAACAGGGCGGCCCGCCGACTCTGCGCGATCGGTACGTCATCGATCCCGCCGAGGAGCTCGCGGCGCTGTCGCAGCCTTCGTTGCGGGCTTTCGCCGTGCAGGATCGCCGCGATGCAACGCGGCCGCTGTTCGCCCTCATCGGCAAGCCGGGACTGCCGCCGCGGGTCAACTCGCTGACCCACCTGCGTGGGGAATCGATCCGCGGCCTGCTGCCCCTGGTTGAGTTCGGCGTCGTCGATTGGCCCGATTACAGCCAGCGCTGCTTCGCCGCTGTCTATCAGAAGCCGACCGGGGGACGTCTTACCGAGGCGGTGGCTGCCGGACGGATTTCGATCAACGAGCACGACCTGCCGCGCCGCATCATCGAGCCGATCGCCGCCGGCCTGCGTGAGCTTGCGCCGAACGACATATCCCACCGCGCGATCCGCCCCGAAAACCTGTTCGTCCTTGATGAGGACCGACAGTCGGTCGTAGTCGGCGATGGCGCCATGACCCCGCCCGGCTACGACCAGCCGGCCGTCTTCGAGCCGGTCGAACGGGCAATGGCGACCCCGGAAGGACGAGGCAGGGGCAGCATCGGCGACGACCTCTATGCTCTCGGCGTCACCATCGTCTTCCTGCTTGTCGGGCGCGATCCGGTTGCCAAGCTGAGCGAGGATCAGCTTCTCAACGCCAAGATCGAGCAGGGCAGCTATGCCACCCTGTGTGGCCGCGAGCGGATCCCGATGTCACTGCTCGAGCCGTTGCGGGGCATGCTCAGCGACGACCCCGACGAGCGCTGGACTCTCGACGAGTTGGAGCGCTGGATCAACGGCCGCCGCCTGACGCCGATCCAGCGCAAACCGGCACAGAAGATCGACGCGCGGTTCTCGTTCGCAGGACGCGAGCACGCGACGGTGCGCACGCTGGCTCATGCCTTCACCAAGCATGTCCCGGAGGCGGCGCGGGCGATCCGCAAGGGCCAGCTCGATGCCTGGGTGCGGCGCAGCCTCAAGGACGCGCCGATGGCAGACGCGGTCGCCGCCGCAGCCGACCTCGCACGCGTATTCGAGCGCGACCACCGCGGCAGCGACGATTACCTGGTGGCCAAGACCGTGGCGATCCTCGATCCGCGCGGCCCGATCCGATACAAGGGACTGTCCTTCCTGCCCGAGGCCTTCGGCACCGTGATGGCGGTGGAAGCCGCCGAGAAGGGCAGCATGCCCCGCTGCGCCGAGGTACTGGCCAACGACATCGCCGGCCTGTGGTTCGTCGCCCAGCCCAACTACACGCCCGGCCACTCGAACACTGAAAAGCTCTTCGCCCAGCTTCGCGGCCATGCGGCAAACCGCGACCCGGGCTACGGCATGGAGCGGTGCCTCTACGAGTTCAACCCGGCGCTGCCGTGTCAGAGCTCGTTCATCGTCCAGGACCACGTGGTCGATATGCGCCAGCTCCTGCCGGCGCTGGACCAGGCGTCAAGCAGGGTCGACACGACGCAGCCGCCGGTCGACCGCCACATCGCGGCGTTCGTCGGCCACCGTCTCGGCACCGACATCGAGCCGCACCTGCGGGCTCTCTGCGGACCCTCGCCCAGCACGCAGATCAACGGCATGCTGAGCCTGCTTGCGTTCGTCCAGTGGAAGCACGGCCCGGACCAGGTTCTGGGCTTGGCAAGCTGGATCGGGGGGCTGCTCGGACCCACCATCAACTCGTACCACGGCCGCACGCTCCGCCACGATCTCGAGCGGGCTATTCCCCGCGTGGTGCGCCAGGGCAGTCTGCCGGAGCTCTACAATCTTATCGAGAACCAGGAGAAGCGAGAGGAGGACCGGCAGGGGTTCCTGCACGCGGTGGAAGATTTCGCGGCGACGGAACGCGAAATCCAGGATGTCGAACACAGCGACGGCAGCGACTCCCAATTGGCTCTTACCAAGGGCGAGGAAGCGGCCGCCATGAGCTCGATCCTGCTGACAATGCTGGTGATGTCGATGGTGGTGTTGTTCGAATTCTTCTAGGCGGGACGGGATGGCGAGACGGACAGCGCAATCGGCAGCAGCGCCAACGGCAGCGCCAACGGCTACTCCCCGGAGGCCGCGCAACCTGTTGGCGACGCTTGCTGCGATCGGGGCGACGACGGTGGTGGTACCGGGTTTCGCGCTCGTGGTCGCCATCGGCATGATCCCGAGCCTCGTCGCGCGCCTGCTCGACCGCGGCCCGCAGCGCTACAAGAGCATCTGCGTCGGGATGGCCAACTGGTCGGGCGTGTTCCCGTACGTCATCGACGTCTTCAGCGCCCCGAACTCGTTCGCGGGCGCCAAGGCGATCCTGGCATCACCGATAACCTATGTGGTGATGTGGGGATGCGCGGCGCTGGGCTACCTGCTGTTCACCACCGTTCCGCCGGTGGTCGCCACCTTCCTCACCGTGATGGCACAGCGCCGGATCGCGTCACTGCGCGCGACCCAGAAGCGGCTGATCGACGAGTGGGGCGAGGACGTGGCGAAGCCGGGCGGCGGCGCCTGATCCCGCAGCGCCTCCGGCGCGGGTTCATGGTACCGACGCCGATCCCTTCTTCGCGATGCCGCCGATCGCCTTCCAGGCGTCGTCGTTCCACGACGACACGGCGATCTCGAGACCCTTGCGCAGGACCTCGGGTACTGTCCTGGCCGCCTGCGGCGCCGGCGCCTTGTCGGCGAAGCTGGCGATCGAGACGCTGTCGAAACTGACGCGGGCACGGCCCTGGTCGTACATCATGGTCGTCGAGAAAACCTGGTCCTGGGCCTCGCCCGCGATCTCCCAGATGTCCATGGTGAGCTGGTAGACTGGATCCTTGCGTCCGCCCTCCGCTGCCAGGGTTACGAAGGCAAAGGCGGCGAATTCGCGCACGGCGTCGCCGATGGTGCAGCGCCAGATGACATCGTAATCGGAGGTCGCGAACGGCTCGCCTTCGATCGGGCTGCTGCCGGTATACCGGACCGTGTACGAGCATTTGCGTCCGCCCGCGAGCGCCAGCTCGCCGGTCAAGTCGGACTCCAGCGCCCCGTCGAACAAAGCGTACAGCAGGTTGGACGGAAGGAAGCCGATGTCGCGGCCTTCCTCGTCCCTGACCGCCAGCCACGAGCCGCTTCTGCCGAAGGCACGGACCTTGGCCCCCTCGTCCACCGGCTCGCGCCGCTTGCCGTTGTTGTCCGGCGTCTCGCGGGCCTGAACGTCCTGGGTGACGTAATAGAGGCCGCTTGCCCGATCCAGCGTCACGCCGCGATGACTGAACTTTCCCGTGTCCGCCTGCTGGGCGCTGCCGGTTTCCGCCGCGAGGCCGGCCAAGACGATCACAACCGCCCCGACAAGCCAAATCCACGTCCGCCGCATCCCCACGGACGTCGCGTTCGACTGCACGATGACCATTGAATATGCCGCTCTCCTTGGAGCCGCTTAGTGCTTTTCTGCATCATAACGCGGTCGAATCCGCGCGACCACCAGTTTTACGCGATGCCTCGACAGCGGCTGACGGGTGGCGCTATAGGAAGTTCATGGCGATCGCACAGATCCACGAGTTGAAGGCAGCCCTGGCGCCCGGACGGCGCCTGCTCGGGCTCGACGTTGGCACCCGCACCGTCGGCCTCGCGCTCTCGGACGTGCTGTTGATGATCGCCACGCCGCTGGAAACCCTGCAGCGGACGAAGTTCTCGCGCGATGTCGTGCGCCTGGCCGAACTGGTCGACACCCACCAGGTCGGCGGCTTCGTCGTCGGCCTGCCGATCAGTATGGACGGCAGCGAGGGGCCGCGTTGCCAAGGGGTTCGGCAGTTTGCCGCCAATCTGCTCGAAGTGATCGAGCGCCCGCTCGCATTCTGGGACGAGCGTCTTTCGACCTCGGCGGTCGAGCGGATGCTGATCTCGGAAGCTGACCTCAGCCGCAAGCGCCGCGCCAAGATCGTCGACAAGGCCGCTGCCGCCTACATCCTGCAGGGTGCGCTCGACGCCCTGCGCGCCCGGGGCACCGCCTGATGCAGGGGGTGTTGCTGGCCCTGGCGCCGGTGTTCGTGGTGATCGCCCTCGGCCTGACGGCCAAGCGTCTGCGCTGGGTGGCCGACGCGTTCTGGCAGCCGGCCGAGCGGCTGACCTACTACGTGCTGTTTCCCGCCCTGCTGGTGACGACGACGGCGGCGGCCGAGTTTGCCGCTCTGCCGGTCATGCCCGTCGCAGCAGCAATGGTGGCCAGCTCGGTCGCGCTTCCGCTGCTGCTGGTTCTCGGCCGGCGGCCGCTCGGGTTTGCCGGGCCGGCGTTCTCGTCGGTGATCCAGGGATCGATTCGTCCCAACACGTACATCGCCCTCGCCGCCGCGGTGGCGCTGGCGGGCCAGGAAGGATTGCCGCTGGTGGCGATCTGCATCGTCGTCAACGTGCCGCTCGTCAACTTGATAAGCGTGTTGGCCCTCGTCCGCTACGGCGGAGGTGCCGGACGCGGTGCCGCCCAGGCGGCGCTGCAGGTGGCTAAGAACCCGCTGATCCTCGCCTGCCTCGCCGGAGGCACCCTCAACGCCGCCGGGCTGGGGCTGCCGCCCGTTGTTGATCCGGTGCTGCGCATCCTGGGGAGCGCCTCGCTGCCGCTGGCCCTGCTTGCCGTCGGTGCCGGACTCGACCTCCCCGCGGCACGGGCCAGCGCCAAGGCAGTGGGAGTGGCGGCGGTCTGCAAGCTCGTGCTGCTGCCACTGGTCGCATGGCTGCTGTGCGCCGCCCTGGGGCTGGAGGGGGCCGCCCGAGCGGTGGTGGTCGCCTTTGCGGCGCTGCCGGTGTCCGCCTCGTCCTACGTGCTGGCCCGCCAGCTCGGTGGCGACGCCGCGGTGATGGCCGGCATCATCACCGGCACAACGGTGCTGGCGATGGTAACGATGCCGGCTGCTCTGATGGCGCTTCGCTGAGCGGCGCTTCCGCGGCAAGGCAGAACAGCAGGCCGGACACGTCGCGTCCGGCCTCCTGGCGCACCACAAACGCCCGCGCCTCCCGCACCTTCATCCCGGCCGTCCGCGCGCACTCCTCGATGTAGCCGCGACCGTGGCTGTAGCGGTGATCGCCGCCTAGCAGAAAGCCGTCGCTCTCCGCCGCCTGCACCGAGAAGGCCGCCAAACCTCCCGGTGCGAGCACCCGCCGCATCCCGGCGATGACCGCCTCCAGGGCGCCGAAGTAGATCAGCACGTCGGTCGCAACCACCAAGTCGAAGCGGCGTTCGGCGGCAGCGAGGAAGGCCTCGATCTCGGCTACTTCCAGCGCGTCGTAGATGCCCTTGCGCCGGGCCTGCGCCACCATCGCCGGCGACAGGTCGATGCCCTCCAGCCAGGCTGCCCGGGCACGCAGCGCCTCGCCGGCGAGTCCGGTGCCGCAGCCGAGGTCGAGAACCCGCTCGGCGCGCGGCCGCACTGGCCGGATGAGGGCCAGCGTCCGCGAAAGTTCGAACGGTGCGCAGTAGCCCAGCCGGCCGACCAGGGCTTCATCGAACCGCGGCGCGTACTCGTCGAACAGCGACCTTACGTACGGCTCCGGCGCCTTGCCGGGAACGGCGGCGGCGCCAAGCAGCGCAAGCTTCAGCGAGGCTCCGCGGGCGTCGTCCCGGGCGTTGCGCAGATGGTCGACGTAGTGGGCGACCGCCGCGTCGCGCCGGCCTACGCCTTCCAGCATCTCGGCAAGAGCGAAATGCGCGGCCTCCCAATTCGGTGCAAGCTCCAGCGCCTGCTCGCTCAGCGAGATGGCGCCCTCGACGTCGCCCTGCGCCTTGAGCTGCAGAGCGAGCGTCAACCTCCGGTCTGCCCGGAGATCGCCGGATGAACTGGTCATGGATGGGATTTGGACGGGGTCTGGACCGACTCTCCTGGAACCGCGCCTAGCGCCGCGGCGAGCGCATTGATGCGCCTCGACGGGCCGGGATGTAAAGAGGAATGCGTGTTGACGTGCACCGGCTCCGGGAGCATACAGGAGCCGCTTTGATCAAATATCAAACGGTCCGTCCGTGTCCCTGATCGCCCCCGCTTACGAAGTGCTCCGCGAACGGCTCCGCGACGAGATCATCGGCGGCGTCATCGCCCCCGGCAGCCGCCTTACCATCGACGAGGTGGCGTCCCGCTTCGGCACCAGCCACATGCCGGTGCGCGAGGCCTTCCAGTGGCTGCAAGGGGAGGGCTTGGTCCGGATCCTGCCGCACCGGGGCGTCAGGGTCCTTTCGGTCGACGTCAAGTACGTCGCCAACATCTTCGACATCCGCAGCGCCATCGAGGAACTGCTGGCCCGCCTCAGCGCCGGCCGCCTCGGCGAGGCCTCCGCCGCCCGCGCCCGCACCTTCAACCGACGCATCGCCGACCGCGCGGCGGCCGGGGACCTGCGCTACAACTTCGAGCTCGACCAGGACTTCCACGCCACCATCTACGCGCACGCCGACAACGAGGAGGCGTTCGCGATCTTCTCGAAGTACTCGAACATCATCCTGGCGCTGCGGCGCCGCTACGGTTTCGGCCCCGGCCGGGTCGAGGAAACCGTGCGCGAGCACGAGCGGCTCCTGGCCGCGGTGCTGGCCGGCGACGCAGAGGCGGCCGGCAGTATCGCCCGCGCCCACAAGGCGGTCGCCAAGGAAGACCTGATCGCCCTCATGCAGGGCGACGACGCATCCCTACCGGAAACCGTGTGAGGAGGATCCCCATGCCCAAGTTCAACGCCAACCTTTCGATGCTGTTCACCGAGGTCGATTTTCTCGACCGATTCGAACGGGCGGCGAAGGCCGGCTTCAAGGGCGTCGAGTACCTGTTCCCCTACGACTACGACAAGAACCTGCTGGCCGAGAAGCTGAACAAGAACGGCCTCAAGCAGGTGCTGTTCAACATGCCGCCGGGGAACTGGGCCGCCGGGGAACGCGGCCTCGCCTGCCTCCCCGACCGGGTCGGCGAGTTCCAGGACGCCGTCGCCAAGGCGATCGACTACGCCAAGGCGCTGGACTGCAAGCTGATCAACTGCATGGCCGGCAAGACCCCGGCCGGGGTGGCGCCGGACAAGGTCCAGAAGACGATCGTCGGCAACTTCAAGTTCGCCGCCCAGAAGTTCAAGGCCGCCGGCATCCAGGTCATGATCGAGGCGATCAACAACAGGGACATGCCCGGCTACCACGTCAACACCAGCAAGCAGGCCCTCGAGCTGATCGAGGCGGTCGGCGAGGACGTCGGCTTCCAGTACGACATCTACCACATGCAGCGGATGGAAGGTGAGCTCGCCAACACCATCAAGGCCAACCTGGCGCGGATTCCGCACATGCAGCTGGCCGACCTGCCCGGCCGCCACGAGCCCGGCACCGGCGAGATCAATTACGCCTTTCTGTTCAAGTTCCTGGACGACATCGGCTATCAGGGCTGGATCGGCTGCGAGTACGTCCCGGCCAACGGCACCGAGGCGGGCCTCGGCTGGTTGCAGCCGTACAAGTAATAGAACCCCTCACCCCGACCCTCTCCCCGCCAAGGCGGGCGAGGGGGGTAAGGCGGACCTCGCTCGCCCCCATGGAATGGGGGAGAGGGCTGGGGTGAGGGGGCACAGGCGCGGATTTCATATTCAGGATAGGAGTTAGCGGAATGAAGATTGGTTTCATCGGCACCGGCATCATGGGCAAGCCCATGGCGGACCATCTCATCGATGGCGGCCACGAGCTGTTCATCCACGACGTCGCCCCGGCACCGAAGGAGCTCACCGACAAGGGCGCCAAGGTGTGCGGAAGTGGCAAGGAGGTCGCCCAGACCGCCGAGATCGTGATCGTCATGGTTCCCGACACGCCGCACGTCGAGGCCGTGCTGTTCGGCAAGGGCGGCGTCGCGGAGGGCCTGTCGAAGGGCAAGATCGTCGTCGATATGAGCTCGATCTCGCCCGTCGACACCAAGGAGTTCGCCAAGAAGATCAACGCACTCGGCTGCCAGTACCTGGACGCGCCCGTGTCCGGCGGCGAGGTCGGCGCCAAGAACGCCACCCTCACCATCATGGTCGGCGGCGAGCAGGCGACCTTCGATAAGGTGAAGCCGCTGTTCGATCTGATGGGCAAGAACATCACCCTGGTCGGCGGCAACGGCGACGGCCAGACCTGCAAGGTGGCCAACCAGATCATCGTCGCGCTGACCATCGAGGCGGTCGGCGAGGCGCTGCTGTTCGCCTCCAAGGCGGGTGCCGACCCGGCCAAGGTCCGGCAGGCGCTGATGGGCGGCTTCGCCTCCTCGAAGATCCTCGAGATCCACGGCGAGCGGATGATCAAACGGACCTTCAATCCCGGCTTCCGCATCGAGCTGCACCAGAAGGATCTCAACCTGGCGCTGTCGAACGCGCGCAAGATGGGGATCAGCCTGCCCAACACCGCGACCGCGCAGGAGCTGTTCAACTGCTGCGCCGCCAATGGCGGCTCCGCCTGGGACCACTCCGGCATGGTCAAGGCGCTGGAGATGATGGCCAACCACGAGGTGGCCAAGGGCTGACACGGTCGGTGGGGGGACGCGTCAGCGGGCCCCCCACCCGTCGTCACCCCGCGGAAAGCCGGGTTCCGGACGGCGCCGCCGCCTGGAGTCCGGCTTGCGCCGGAATGACGACTACGAATTGCGATGGAGGGAGTCCGAGAATGGTCGACGATCCGCGCCGGTTCCTGAAGGAGATGTTCGAGACGGCGGTGGCCGCGGTCTCGCCCGACAAGATCCTGCCGCCGTTCCTGCCCGCGAAGCCCAAGGGCCGCACCATCGTGCTCGGCGCCGGCAAGGGATCGGCTCTGATGGCGAAGGCGGTCGAGGACAACTGGACCGGACCGCTGGAGGGGATCGTGCTGACCCCCTACCACCACGGCGCCGACTGCCGGCGGATCGAGATCGTCGAGGCGGCCCATCCGGTCCCCGACGCCAGCGGGCGGGAGGCGGCCGAACGCATCCTGAAGCTGGCCAAGACCGCCGGGCCCGACGATCTCGTGCTGTGCGTCATCTCGGGCGGCGGCTCGGCACTGATGGCGCTTCCCGCCGAAGGCATCTCCCTCGAGGACAAGCGCGCCATGAACAAGGCGCTGCTCAAGTCGGGTGCCAACATCGGCGAGATGAACTGCGTTCGCAAGCACCTGTCGGCCATCAAGGGCGGCCGCCTCGCCCAGGCCGCAAGCAGGGCCACGGTGGTGACGCTGTGCGTTTCCGATGTGCCCGGCGACGACCCGTCGGTGATCGCCTCCGGCCCGACGGTTCCCGACCCCACGACCTACGCCGACGCGCTCGCCATCGTGAAGAAGTACGGCATTTCCGAGCCCCGCGCCGCCATTGCGCGGCTGGAGGCGGGACTCGACGAGACTCCGAAGCCCGGCGATCCGCTGTTTGCCGGCAACGCGGTCAAGATCATCGCCACCCCGCAGGAGGCCCTGGACGCGGCTGCCGCATTCGCGCTGCGCCACGGCGTCACCCCGGTGGTGCTGGGACACACGATCGAAGGCGAGGCGCGCGACGTCGCCCTGGTGCACGCCGGCATCGCCCGCCAGGCCTTCCATCACGGCCAGCCTGCGAAGCCGCCCTGCGTCATCATCTCCGGCGGCGAGACAACCGTCACCGTCAGGGGCTCGGGCCGCGGCGGCCGCAACGTCGAGTTCCTGCTCGCCCTCGCGGTGGCGCTGGACGGCCACCCCGGGATCCATGCGGTCGCCGGCGACACCGACGGCATCGACGGCATCGAGCCGGTCGCCGGCGCCTTCATGGACCCGACCACCATCGCCCGCGCCGCTGCCAAGGGCATCAAGGCGAAGGACAGCCTCGCCAACAACGACGGCCACGGGTTTTTCGAAGCGGTCGGCGACCGCCTCGTCACCGGGCCCACCCGTACCAACGTCAACGACTTCCGCGCTATACTGGTGGAGAAGAGCCAGTGATGCCGGTCCGGAGGACAACGCCATGAAGACGCTGAAGATGACCATCGGCGACGTCGTGATCCGCGCCGAGCTTCTCGAAACACCGACCGCCCAGGCCTTGTGGGACGCGGCCCCCTTCGCTTCCTCCGCCAACACGTGGGGCGAGGAGGTCTACTTCGCCACCCCGGTATCGTGCGGCCAGGAAAAGGACGCCCGCACGGTGGTCGAACCGGGCGAACTGGCGTTCTGGCTGGGCGGTGATTCGATCGCCATCTGCTTCGGCCGCACGCCGGTCTCGCAGGGTGACGAAAGCCGCCTCATCTCGCCCGGCAACATCTTCGGCAAGTCGCTCGACGACGTGAAGCAACTGCGCCGCGTCCGTGCCGGTGCCGCGATACGGGTCGAGCGGCTGGAGGAATAGCCTTACCCGGACCTGGTCCGGGCACCCGTGCAATCACGGTTACATCCGAGGGCGACGCCGACCGCAGCGGTTGCGGCGTCCGCACGGCGTTCCACCGAGGAGCGCTCCTGTCTGGCGGCGAGGGCCGCAAACCGGCGGATTCCATCCATCTCCCGCCCACGACAGTGTTATAGTATCGGAAATCCCGGGGGGTACTGCCGTGCTGGCGTCCACCTACCGAGCGATATCGTTCGCCGCCGTCGCGGTTCTGTTTGGCGAGGGCTGCCTGGCGAGCGAACTGGTCGTCGGGGGATCCGGCCTCGGCATCGGTGCCGTGCGCCTGCTCGCCACGGCGTTCGTCGCCGACCATCCCGGCCGCTCGGTGGTGGCGCCTTCAAGTATCGGCAGCGGCGGCGGCATCAATGCGGTCGCTGCAGGCGCCTTCGGCCTCGCCGTCTCGGCGCGGCCACTGCTCGAATCGGAGCGCAACCGGGGACTGATTGCCGAACCGTGGGTGCGAACCCCGTTCGTGCTCGCCGCGGCGACCGGCATTGCCGCCCGCGTCGATATGTCGACCGACGACGTGATCGCGGCATACAGCGGCCACGAGATCCGCTGGCCGAACGGCGTCCGCATCCGGCCGGTGCTGCGCCCCCTGCGAGAGGTCGCGACGCAGATCCTCGTCGCGCGCTTCCCGCGACTTGAATCCCTGATCAGCCGGGCGCTGCAGGCCAGGGGGACCCTGGTCGCGCTGTCCGACCGCGAGGCCCTCGAGATGGCGGAGCAAGTGCCGGGGGTCCTGATCTCAACCAGCCTGCTTGCGGTTCGCAGCGAGCACAAGTCGCTGAGCCCCGTCTCCCTCAACGGCGTCGCGCCCTCCATCGACACCATGCAGTCGGGGCTCTACCCGATGGCCGCGACGCTGTGGCTGGTCCGCAGGGCCGCCGCGCCGTCCGAGGCACGCGCATTCGAGGAATTCTTGCGCTCTCCGGCTGCAGGCGTCATCCTGCAATTCAACGGTGCCGTGTTGTCCTCGGAATAACCCCGTCATTTGCCGATGTCCACCATGCTTGCTGCCCACCCCGGAAAGACCCCTCGCGAGCTGCTTGCTGCGGAAGCCGCCCGGGTTCGGCGCGTCTTCCGATTCTTCCCGGTCGCGGCCGCCCTCCTGGTGGGCGGCGTGGCGCCGGCGCTGTTCTATGTGCATGAACGTTCGACGGCCGAGGCCGAGGTCGCAGGGCTTGCCCAGCACTCGGGCCGCGAACTCTCCAAGCTCGTCACCATGCACCCCGATACCTGGCTGTTCATGGGCGAGCGCATCGTCGAGATCCTCGACCGCCGCCCTGCAAGCGCCATCATCGTCCGCCAGGAAGTCACGACCTCGGGCGGTCAGCCGATAGCCAGCTCCGGCCAGCCCTGCCGCGGGCTGTGCGTCCAGGGGGCGAGCGAGGTCGTCGATGGCGAGGAGCCGGTCGGACGCGTCCTCGTCGAAGGAACGCTGCGAGGCTCCTGGGCGTCGTTCGCCATCGTCCTCCTGCTCGGTGCCGTGCTGGCCGCCGCCGCCTACTGGAGCCTGAAGCGGCTGCCGTTACGTGTCATCAACCGGGCGCTGGGGCAGATCGACGACCTGACGCTTGCGCTGCACGAATCGGTCAACAATCTCGAGCGGGAGGTCGCGAAGCGCACCGAGGAACTGAAGCAGGCCAACCGCCAGCTGCGCGGCGAGATCGAAGAGCGCAAGCTGGTCGAGGTTGCCCTTAACCAGGCCAAGGACGAGGCCGAGAAGGCGAGCCGCGTCAAATCGGAGTTCCTGGCCCAGACCAGCCACGAGTTGCGCACGCCGCTGAACGCCATCATCGGCTTCTCCGAAATCATGCGCCTCGAGATGTTCGGTCCGATCGGCAACCAGACCTATTCGGGCTATATCAACGACATTTACACCGCCGGACAGAACCTGCTCGAGCTGCTGAAGGACATCCTCGACATCTCGCGCATCGAGGCCGGCGGGGTGGAGCTTGAAGAAACCAGCATCTCGGTTGCCAGGCTGCTTCAGTTCTGCGAGACGCTGTTCCAGAAGAAGGCGTCGGACGGGGCGATCGCGCTCGTCTTCGAGGCGCCGCCCGACCTGCCGCCCCTGTTCGGCGACGAACGCCGCATCCGGCAGGTCCTGCTCAACCTGGTGTCCAATGCGGTCAAGTTCACCCCGCCCGGAGGCCAGGTCGCGGTCAGGGCGTTCGTCAGCGAGAACGGCTACGTGTTCGAAGTGGCGGACACCGGGATCGGCATTGCCGCCGACGAGATGGCGACCGTGCTGATGCCTTTCGGTCGCTCCAGCGAATCCGCCAAGCGCGGCATCGACGGCGTCGGCCTCGGTCTGTCGCTGGCCCAGCGCCTGGTCGAGCGGCACGGCGGCACGCTCCGTCTGGCCAGCGTGCTCGGGACCGGCACGACGGTGACCATCGTCTTTCCGCCGACGCGGATCGCAAGCCTGCCCAGCCAGGAAGACTGGATCGCCGCCACCTCTACCTGAGGGGGGCGAACGGGAGGCGCCGCCCCGGACATCGGCAGTTCGCCAGTCGCCAGAGGATCGCTTCGCTCGGTGTTGCCAAGCGGACGCGAACACGCTGTTATGTGGCCGATGACAAACTCTGCGCTTCGAAGCCTCACGGGAGAACGAGATGGCTGAACTCAAAGGCGTTTGCGTGCCGATCTGCACGCCGTTCAAGGACGATGGCGCGGCGCTCGACGAGCGCGCGCTGGAAGGCAATATCGACTCGCTGATCGAGAACGGCGTCGACATCATCTGCGTGAACGGCGGGACGGGCGAGTTCCCGTTCCTGTCCGAGGCCGAGAAGCGACGGATTGCCGAGCTTGCCGCCAAACGCATCGGCGGCCGGGTGCGGCTGGTGGTCCAGACATCCGCCCTGCGAACCGAGGATGTGATCGAGAACTCCAAGCATGCCGAGGGCGTCGGCGCCGACGCGCTGCTGATCCTGCCGCCCTATTTCGAGGGACCGGGGGAGGACGGCGTGCGCTGGCACTACGAGCGGATCGCCGCGGCCGTGAAGACGCCGATCATGGTCTACAACATCCCGGTGTTCACTCAGTTCGACATCACGCCCGAAGTGTTCGCACGGTTCTCCGAGATCGACACGGTCGAGTACATCAAGGACAGCACCGCCAACGCGATGCGCATCGACCAGCTGATCGCCCAGGGCTCAAAAGTCTTCAACGGCTGCGATTTCCTGAACTACTACAGCCTTCTGAACGGAGCGACCGGGATCTTCTCGGGGTCCGGCAACGCAGCCCCGGCGCAGCTCGCGCGCCTGCGCGACCTCGTGGCGAGGAACGCGCTGGCCGAAGCGACCGCGCTGTGGAAGACCCTGTTCCCGCTCAGCCGCCTTTTGTGGACGCTGCCGTTCAATCCGGTCGCCAAGCTCGCGAGCGAGCTGACGGGGCGGAAAGTCGGCCTCTGCCGCCGGCCCGTGCCGCCGCTTTCGGACGAGCAGGCGCAGCTTGTCAGGCAGGCCGTGGCCGCCTTCTCGAAGTGAAGCGCTAAGGATCGGCCCCTCGCCGCGCGTCGCCGCGGCGAGGGGCCATTCGTGCCCGAACCCGGCTCCGACGGGCGTGACCCAGCCTAATCGCCGTCCCCCTTGGCGGGGGTGATCGGACGGATCTGGCCGTAGGTCTTGATCCGATCCAGGATCAGGTCCATCTCGGCATCTTCGAGCAGGAACGGTTCCCCGACCTGCAGCGCCCGCCAGTACTGCTCGGCCAGCGTCTCGACCTCGACCGCCAGCGCCAGCGTCCGCTTCAGCGTATCCTCGATGCACACCATGCCATGGTTGGCGAGCAGGCAGGCGCGCCTGCCCTCGAGCGCCTTGACCGCCGCGTGCGACAACTCCTGGGTGCCGAAGGTCGCGTAGGGGGCGCAACGGATGCTCTTGCCACCGGCGACCGCCACCATGTAGTGGAAGGCCGGGATATCGCGGTGCAGACAGGCCAGGGTGGTGGCGAAAGTCGAATGGGTGTGAATGATCGCCCCCACCTCGGGACGGGCGGCCAGGATATCGCGGTGGAACCGCCATTCGGTCGAGGGCAGGCGAACCGAGCTGTAGCAGCCCTCCATGTCCATCTCGACGATGTCCTCGAGGCCGCACTCGTCGTAGGGCACGCCGGAGGGGGTGATCAGGAACCCGCCCTCCACCCGCACGCTGAGGTTCCCCGACGTGCCCTGGTTGATGCCCAGCGTATTGATGGCGCGCGCGGTCTCGACGAGGTCGCGGCGCAGAGCACTGTGCTTCATGTCGCTTCTCCCTCTCAGCCCCCCGCTTCACCTCAGGTGTTGAGCACCCTCCCCGCGACCGCCGACAGCCTTTCGATCATCGCCGGATCGCGGGCCTCGCGCGCGGTGATGATGGCGGTCGAGAGCGCCTCGTGGCAGCCCTGGGGACAGGGGCCGGTGCGCGCCCCGAGCAGCGGGACCACCGTCTTCACCAGACTGCGCGCCTTGTCCGCGTTGTCGAGCAGCACGCGGACGATGGCCTCTACCGTGACATGGTCGTGGCCGGGATGCCAGCAGTCGAAGTCGGTGACCATCGCCACCGTCGCGTAGCAGATCTCGGCTTCGCGGGCGAGCTTGGCCTCCGGCATGTTGGTCATGCCGATGACGTCGCAACCCCACGTCCGATAGAGGTTGGATTCGGCCAGGGTCGAAAACTGCGGTCCCTCCATGGCCAGATAGACGCCGCCCCGCCGGTACGGGATACCCAGCGACTGCACGCCCTGCTCGAGAGCGTCGCCGATGCGGCCGCACACGGGGTGACCCAGGCCGACGTGGGCGACCAGCCCGGTCCCGAAGAACGATTTCTCGCGCTTGAAGGTGCGGTCGATGAACTGGTCGACGATCACGAACGTGCCGGGCGGCAGATCCTCGCGGAATGATCCGCATGCGCTGAGCGAGACGATGTCGGTGACGCCGACCCGCTTGAGGGCGTCGATGTTGGCCCGGTAGTTGACCTCGGACGGAGGGACGCGGTGGCCGCGGCCGTGGCGGGGAAGGAAGACGACCTTGACGCCATCGAGCTCACCCGTGAACAGATCGTCGGAAGGTTCCCCGAACGGCGAACCGATGCGCTGCCAACGTGTGTTTGTCAGGCCCTCGATGGCATAGACGCCGCTGCCCCCGATGACGCCGATGACCGGCGGGACCGCCAACGTACCCATACGGACACCCCTCTCCTTGCCTTGTCCAGGAAGGATGGAGTGTTCCAGGTCCCGTGACGCCGTTCAACCCCTTCGCAAACCGGCACCGTCACTCTGCTGCCAGCTTCATCGCCTCGCGGCCTCCGGCCTCGCGGCGATCCAGCACCAAGCCGAGCTCGTCGATGCGGCCAAGCACCTCCCGGGAGGCGTCGTGCAGCCGTTCGGCAGCGGCCAGAGCCGGCCCGAACTCGCCGTCGGCAGCCAGCTGCAGGGCCTCCTTGCCCAGCTCGTGGACGAGGCGGTGCGGCTTGACAATGGCCAGGAACGCCGGATGGGCGCGAAGCTCGCGATCCTGCACCGTGTCGTACCACTGGCCGAACCGGCAACTGTGCTCGTCCGGAAGGTCCTCCGCCAGCACCCGGGCTCGGCCCAGCACCCCGTCGAAGACGCGCTTCTTGAAGGCGATATGGTCGCACTTCGCGATTTCGACGATGGCGCGATCGCCGTACTGGGTGAACGAGCCGACCTGGTTGCCGATCGCCTCGTTGACCGCATCCAGGGCGTCCAGGGCGGCGCTGATGCCGTTCTCGTTGCGCTCGCTGGCTTCGGCGATGTCGCTGGCATCGCGCGCGATGTTCTGGGTGGCGGCGTCCTGCTGGGTGAGGATCGCCGAGATCTCGCCGATCCTGACGCTGGCCCCCTTGATCTCCGAGGCGACGCCCTGGAGGTGTTCGCCAAGACCGTTGACGACCGAGCGGCCGTTCTCGACCGCCGCCGCGCCATTGCGCATGGAAGTCACGATTCCTTCCATCTCGGACCGCAGGCTGCCGATCCGGGCGCGGATGTCCTCGGTTGCCTTCGCGGTCTGATTGGCCAGGTTCTTGACCTCGGAGGCGACAACCGCGAACCCCTTGCCGGCCTCGCCGGCCCGCGCCGCCTCGATAGTCGCATTGAGAGCCAGCAGATTGGTCTGGTCGGCAATGTCCTCGATCTGGGAGACGATGGTCCCGATCGCGGCCGAGGCCTCGGCGAGACGATCCACCTCGGCCGCCGCCTTGGCCACCGACTGCACGGTGTCCTCCATCACCCGGACCGCCTGGCTGGAGGTCCCGACGCCGGCCACCGCAGCGCTCTCGGCGGCCGTCACATCGGTGCTGGCGACCTCGCCGTGCGAGGTGATCTCGCGGATCGAGGAGCCCATCTCCTCGAGTGCCGCCGCAATCGATTGCGTCTGGGCATTGGTTCGGGCGATCTCGCGCTTCATGCGGCCCAGCAGGATGATGCCTTCGTTCGTTTCCACCGCCGTCCCGACGAGGCTGGAGAGGACTTCCAGCATGGCCCGCCGGGATTTCTCATCGGCCTGGCGCCTCATCGTCTCCTGCTCGTTTCGCAGGCGCTCGGTCTCGACCAGATTCTGCCGGAAGACCTCGAGCGCCTTGGCCATGGCGCCGACTTCGTCGGTGCGGCCCTGCCCGGGGATGCGGGCTGCCGTGTTGCCGGACGCCAGATCGCCCATCGAGGCGGTTATCGCGCGGATCGGATTCGAGATGCCGCGGCTGACCAGCCACCCGACCGCCAGGGTGACGACGAGGGCGGCAAGACCGATGATGAGGGACCAGCTGTGGGCTTCGTCGATCGCCGCATCGAAGCTGCTGCGGTCCATCGCCAGGACGTAGGTCCCGAACGCCTGGCCGTTGTAGTCGCGGACAGGGACCAGCATCATGGCATGGCGCAGGTCTCCCACGTCCACGGTCTCGACGATCTGGGCACCATCCAGCGCAGCCGCAAGAACGGCCGAGGAGACCGGCGGCTGCTCGGCGAACGTCGAGGCGAAAATCTTGAACTCCTGCCCCTTCCTGACGAAGAAGGCGGTTTCCGCGCCGGTCGCCTTCTTGAAGGCCTCGAAGAACGGCTTGCCGAACGATACCCCGACCTCGACGGACCCGACGTGCCTTCCGCCATGGGACACGGGCACGACCCCGCGGATGCCCAGGCCATCGACCCCGTTCTCCAGCCCCGCCACCGGCTCTCGCGTGCGGTTCACGGCGACCACGGTGGCGCGGAACGACGACAGATCGTCGCCGAACTTGTCCGGGCTCTGCACACGCAGGAAGGATGCGGATGCAGGGGTATGGAAGTGCATCTGCACGAGGCCGTGGTTCCGCTTGAGCTCCGCGAACCCCGGAACCAGCATCCGCGCCAGACGCTCGCGGTCCTGGGCGGCGAAGGCTTCCTGGATCTCCGCATTGAGAGCCAGGCTCTGAGCCAGCGAAAGGGCCCGCTGCGCCTCGCTGTGCAGCCGCGCATCGAGGAACTCGCGGAACGTGCCGAGCTGCCGGTCGGCAGCGTGGCGGACCAGCTGATCGCTGAGCCAGAGATTGCTCACGGTAGTCGTGACAACCGCGATGACGACGCTGCCTGCCAGGACCAGGATCAGGCGGGCGCAAATTGTCATGCGACGAAACATGCTAGCCCGAATCTCTCAAACAATGTAGGTGCATCGGGGCTCTGATTCTGAGAAAATTGTTGTGCCGCAACAACTTAACTCGGATCAGAGGAGTTCCCCGATGCCCACAGAGTGTATCCCGGCCCTGTTCGGTTTTGCCAG
>JAHDSF010000037.1 GCA_018432935.1 Rhodospirillales bacterium
CGCCGTCTCGATGCGGTGGCCGCGGATCTTGATCTGGCCGTCGCGGCGTCCGCCGAACTCCAGCACGCCATCTTCGCGCCAGCGCGCGATATCGCCGGTGCGGTAGATCCGTTCGCCGTTGCGGGTGGCGAAGCGCCCCATTCGGCCGCCCGCATAGCCGAGCGCCAGGCCGTCGCCGGCGGCGCACAGCTCACCCCATACTCCGATAGGGACCTGCTGGCCGGTCGCGTCCAGCACCAGGACGCGGGTGTTGGCGATGGGGCGACCGATCGGCAACGCCGGAAGGTCCGCCTCGGGCCGCGAAATGGCGTGGGTGGTGGTGAAGGTGGTGTTCTCGGTCGGGCCGTAGCCGTTGACCAGGCGCAGATCGGGACAGGCGTCCATCACGCGGCGCACGTGCGCGGGGCTGAGCGCCTCGCCGCCGGTCATCAGTTGGCGCAGCGGCCGGAACGCCTGCGGGCGCTGGTCCGCCACCTGGTTGAACAGGCTCGCCGTCAGCCACATCGCGGTGATGCGGCCGCTTTCCAACGCCTGCTCCAGCCGGACCGGGTCCAGCACCGCTTCGTCATCGACGAAGACGAGGCGGGCGCCGGCAAGCAGAGGCGCCCAGATTTCCAGGGTAGCGGCGTCGAAACCGAGCGGCGCCACCTGGGCCATGCCGTCCTCGGGGGCGAGGGTCAGGAAGTCGGCGTTGACGACCAGCCGGGTGACCGCCCGGTGGGGCACCACCACCCCCTTGGGATCGCCGGTGGTGCCCGAGGTGAACATGACGTAAACGGGGTCGCAGCCGCCGCGGTTGTCGCCCGGGGACGGGGAGCCGCACCCGGCTTCGACAACGGCGTTCGGATCGAGCAGCGGCAGGGACAGCCCGGCCAGGCGGCGCCGCGCGGCCGCATCGGCGATGACCCGCCGTGCCCCGGCATCCTCGAGCAGCCGTGCCGCCAGTGCCGGCGGCAGTCCGGGGTCGAGCGGCAGGTAGGCGGCGCCCGCCTTGACCACCGCCAGGGTGGCGATCACCGCGGCCGGTCCGCGTCCGAGGGCAAGGCCGACCACCTCGCCCGGAGCGGTACCGTGCACCGCCAGCCCGGCTGCCAGGGCATCGGAGTGGCGGTCCAGATCGGCATAGGTCAGAACCTCGCCGGCGGCCACCACGGCCGGCCGCTCGGCATGCCGGGCGGCCGCGGCGCGGAACAGCGCCGCCAGCGATTCGTCGCGCGGATAGGGACGGGCTTTGCCGGCAAACGCCTCCAATCGGGACGCCTCGTCCTCCGGGACCAGGCGCAGGCCGGCGATCGGGGCGTCAGGACGGCGGTCGGCGTCGAGGATCAGGGCCTTCAGGTGTTCCGCCATCCGCTGCACCCGAGCGGGTCGGAAGCGCACGGCGTCGTGCTCGATTGCCAGAATGGCGTGTTCGGCGCTGACCGCCGTCAAAGTGAACATCAGCGGGAACTTGCCGGCCCCGATGTCGTGGTCGGGGTACTCGATCAACGTCGCTGTGGGTGCGTTCTCGAAAATCGCGACGGCATCGAGCCGGCCGACCTCGCGACCTTCGGCGGAGGCCCGGCCGAGAAGTCGGTCGGGAGGACAGTCCTGGTGTCCCAGAACTTCGAGCAGCTCGCGCCCTGCGTCCCGGATGAGGGCGTCGAAGGTCGCCGTCCTGAGGACCTCCAGGCGGACCGGCAGGACGGTGGCGAAGCAGCCGATCAGCCTTTGGGAATCGGCGTCGGAGCGGCCCGCGAACGGGACCCCGAGAATCACAGGACCGCCGCCTGTCTTGTAGCGGCCGAGCAGGGCGGCTATCGCTGCGGTCCAGACGGCGGTGGGTGTGGCGGCCCGGTAGCGCTTCGAAAGCCGGTGCAGCGCCGCCAGGACCTCTGCATCGAGCGTCGACACCCGACGGCGGCCGGCGGGACCTTCGATCGGCTCGATCGGGTCGGTGGGCAGGGGCTCGGGCTCGTCGCCCGCGGCGCGTGCGCGCCAGAACTCCTTCAAAACATCGCCGGGCTCGGATTCCAGAGCCTTGCGGCGGCGTTCGGCCCATGTGGCGGGCGTGATCGGCAACGGCGGCAGTGCAGGGTCGCGGCCCTCCGACATCGCCTCCAGCACGGCCTTCAGCTCGGTGCCAAAGATGCCCGCCGAGATCCCGTCGAACACCATGTGGTCGACGCAGCAGACCAGGACGTCGCCGCGGTCGCGGTGACGGCACAGCAGGAAGCGCGCCAGGGGCTCGCTTCCCTGCAGGTCGAACGGGCGCATGCCCTCGCGTGAGAGCAACGCGCCCAGCGCCTTTTCCGGGGCTGCGGCGCCCGCGAGGTCGAACACCGTGAACTCGGGCTCCGCGGCGGCCAGCGGCAGCTGCCACAGGTGTCCCTCGCGCTCGCGAAAGACCGTGCGCAGGGACACGTGACGATCGACCATCAGGGCGACGGCGCGGCGGACACGGTCGGGCTCGTAATCCTTGCCGAGCGGTATCGGCGCGTGAATCGTATAGACCGCATCGGCGGGCCGGTCGCGGCGGGCGAGCCAGATCGCCTCCTGGGCGGGCGAGGCCGGCAAGGCTGCCGGGAGCGTCGAATTATCGATCGCGGGCGGATCGGCAGGGAGATTGCCCCGCCGGCGGACGCGGTCGAACGGGTGGGGAGGCGGCGCCGCCAAAGGCAGGTCTGTGTCGGCGCCGTCTGATGCCAAGGCCCATACCCGGTCTCTTCGTGACCGCCGCGGCCGGCGATCTGGGGTGACTATATACCGAACGCGGGCCTCGAAAAGAATGAAACTGCAGATGCCCCGCGAAAAATCCGGAAAGGTAGAAAACTAACGAGTTTCCGCGGCCTTTCCTGGTAACTCTTCTGAAACCATAGGGTTGACGCTGTCGAACACGCTCGGCTCTCGCAACGCGGGGCTGGTCTCGGCCTCGGTCTGCACCGGCGGGGCCGCTGCCGGCCTCTCCGCCTCGGGGGTTTCATTCGGCCGGTCGACCGGCACGGCGGCATTGGGCGGCGCAACGTCCGTCATCCGGGCGTTCGGGGGACCGGGTGCCGTGGCGACCGTCTCGGGGGTCGTCTGGCCGGCCGCGACGGCCGCGGAATCGGCCGGCGTTGCGGCCGAGGCTGCCGCCCCGTCCTCGCCGGTGTTGAGGATCAGCGGCAGCCCGTCCTTGCCGCCAATGACGATGACCTTGCTGTTGCGCGAGGTTGCCAGGGTCATCGTCGCCTCGATGCCGCGAAGACGAAGGTATTCGGGCGTGATGGTGCGGGCGACCGTATCCTGGAAGTCGCGCACGCCCTCGGCCTCGATCTTCTTGCGCTCGCGCTCCTTCTTCTCCCGCTCGATGCGGAAGTCGTACTCCAGCATCGCCTGATATTGCTCGGCCTTGCGTTCGATGGCGTCCTGGACTCGCGGCGGCAGGTTGACGCTGCGGATCAGGACGTCCTCGACGTCGACCAGTTGGCCCCGCACGCTTTGGTTGCTCAGCGACGCGCCAAGCTGGGTCACCATGCGCTCGAGGATCTGAGCCTGGATGAAGGCGCGGGTTTCGGAATACAGCTGTTCCGGCGTGTAGCGCGAGATCAGTTCGCGGGCGTGGGAACCGATCTCGGGATAGACCAGGACGTCTTCGTACTGGGGGCCGACAAGCTGGTGCAGCAGGCCTACGGTATCCCGGTTGATCCGGTAGCGCGTGGCGATCTCGACTTGCATGCCGAGGCCGTTGGACGAGATGGTGTCGTAGATCCGCGCCCGGTTCTGCAGGCGGACATCGTAGATGTACACCTCGTCCCAGGGGAAGATGGCGTGGATGCCTTCGCCATAGTAGGCATTGGTCACCGTGCCGCCGAAGAACCGAAGCCAAAGCACCCCGACGTGGCCGGCCGGCACGTTGATGAAGATCTTCGGCGCCAGCACCATCAGGAAGACGATGAAGCCGAGAATGAAGGCGTAGACGCCGACCGAGTGGCGCCGCAGCGGCCCGGTCAGCCGCAGCCATGCCCGCATCGGCAGGGAGGAGCGGCGCGGCGGCAAGTCGAGTTCCGGCAGGGCAGGGACGACGGTTATATCAGCCATGGCACCTGCGTCTTCGGCCTGTCGTGTGATCCCCAGCGCATCTGCGGGCGAACCGGCAGCTCAGCCCCCAACCTTCTCGAGTTTGCGGCGGATGTCCCGATTCGGTCGGCTGATGGCCTGGATGAGGAAGTCGATCAGCGGCGTGATCAGAATCGACAGGAAGAAGTGTCCGACGAAGCCGAAGACCGTATGGCGTCCCATGAAGCCGGTGACCGCACAGCCGGCAAGGTAGAGAAGGACGAGAATGACGATCATGAACGCGATCCCCCACGGACGCCGCCCGGAAGGCCCCCACTCAGCCACCCCTGGGACGTCGTCTCCCGGCACGATACGGACAGCGGGATAGGGCGTCAATTCGGTTTCTGTTGACGCGGCCCGACGTTCCGGGGCACCTGTGGCGGGGGTCCATGGTCGACTAAGCCGGCATGACTACGAAAAAGCGCTACAGCCTGATCGCCACGGTCGGCGGCTCGATGATGATCGTCGCGATTCTCGCCCTGATCCTCGCCGGTGTCCTCAATTTTCTGCGCTTCGACGAGACATACATGCGTCTGGTCGCGCAGCGGTTGGAGGTGACGGCCCAGGCGGTCGGCCGTGCCGTGGCGCTGGGGCTGGATCTCGGGCTGCCGATCGAGTCCCAGGACAATCTCCCCGGTACGCTGCGCCAGCACCTTGCCGCCGACCCCGACCTGCGCAACGTCACGGTCCATGGTTGCGACGGCCGCACCGTGATCGCGGTGGAGCGGGGGGCGGCGGCCCCCGAACCATGGCGCAAGCATCTCGGCGAGGCCTCGTGGTTTGCGGTCGAGGCCGATGGAATGAGCGTGGGACTCGGCATCGTCGGGCCGCTCGGAATCTGCGGCGCCGGCGTCTCCATCACCCGGTCGGCCGAAGCCTATCTGGACGCCGTGAACGCCGTCCGCCACCGCTTCCTTTGGGGCGGAATGGCGGCAGCGGGGGCCGCTGGATTTGCGATTGCCGTTGCGGCTTGGGTGTTCGGCCGCCGCCGCCGCGCCCTCGGTGCGGTCGACGACGATTTCGCCCGCCTGCTGGACGGGAAGGCCGGAGAGCTGCCGGCCTCGCTGAGTGCCGAGGACGCAACCGAAGGCTGGGAGCGGGAACTGGTCGCCGCCTATCTGGCCGCGCGTCCGGCGATCGCCGCCGGGCCCCGGGAGGGCGGTGCGTCCTGATGCGGCTACGTCTCGCCAGCCCGACCGTCCAGGGCCTTGTGATCGCAGGGCTCTCGCTGTTCCTGGCCCTTGCCGCCGTCTCCTGGCTGGCGATCGGCAGCGGTGCCCAGCTCTTGTTCCCGGAGCTGGCCCAGAAGGCGCTGGCAGAAGCGGATCAGGCACGGCGCAGGGTCGATGCCGCGATCGAGCTCGGGATCCCCGTCGAGCGGCTGGTCGGGGTCGACGCTCTTTTCGCCGACATGCACAGGAACGACGCCGACATTGCCTTCCTCGCACTGACGGGCGACGCTCCCGGAGACCGCCCGCTGTTCCTCTACGGCCTGGAGGAAGCGGACTTCCGGCGCCTGCTTGCAGCTCCCGGGCAGGCTGCGGCGCGCGAAGGCCTGGCCGAAAGCCAGCGCCTGCGTGCCGGCTATCTGGTCACGGCGCTGCCGCTGCGCAGCGGAACGCTGCTCCTCGGGCACGACGAGCAGGCGCTGGTGCGTCCTCTCGTCGACAACCTGTTCGACATCGCGGTCGTCGTGCTGGTCGCCATGCTGCTGGCTTTCGAGGTGATGCTGGTCGTGATCACCGCCAACGTGGCGCAGCCCGCTCGTGCCGCGGTCGCGGTCCTGAAGTCGATCGCCGAGGGCCGTCCCGGCCCGGTCACCGGCACGGCCGCGGCGGGGACCCTCGGCAGCTTCATCGCCCGCCTCGACGTGTTCTCGGCGACGGCCGCGGGCCAGCCGGCGGCGGCCGTGAGGCCTGGGGCCTCGATCGTCGGCGTCCGCCTGCTGGCGTTCCTGTTCGTGTTCGCCGAGGAGTTGGGCCGACCGTTCCTGCCGGTCTACGTCGCCGAATTCGCGGCCGCCACGCCGCAACTGAACCCCAATCTGGCGACCGGTCTCCTGATCGGCCTGCACATGAGCGTGGTCGCGCTGGTGATGCCGTTCGCGACGATTCTCTACTCGCGGCTGGGAAGGGTCCGGCTCTATGCGGCGGGTGCGTTGCTGGCGACGGCGGGCCTGGCCGGCACGGCGCTGGCGGCCGGCTACTGGGATCTGCTGGCATGGCGGGCGCTGTCGGCGGTCGGATACGCCACGACCTTCGTCGCCTGTCAGGGCTTCGTGATCGAGACGACGAGCCGCGACAACCGGGCTACCGGGATGGCGATGATGGTCAGTGGCATCACCCTGGCTGACATCTGCGGTCCGGCTTTCGGCGGGGTCATGGCCGAGCGCTTCGGTCAATCGACCACCTTCCTGATCGCCGCCGGGATGGCGGCCGCCGCCGCGCTGCTGGTGGCGCGCCTGATGGCCGGCGGCGCTCGCCGGGCCGAGACGCCCCGGCATGTCACGCTGCGCGACTTCGCCGTCGCGCTGCGCAACCGGCCCCTGGTGATCCAGGTCTGCCTGGCGGCGCTGCCGGCCAAGCTGCTGTTGACAGGGTTCCTGTTCTACCTGGTGCCGGTGGTGCTGCTCGGAATCGGGCAGCAGGAGGCGGACGTCGGTCGCATCGTGATGGTTTACGGCCTGGCGATGCTGGTGGGAGGACCGGTGTTCGCCCGCCTCACCGATCGCTGGCAGAACCATGCGGCGCTGGTCGCGGCGGGCGGAGCCGTGTCGAGCGTGCTGTTGATCCTGATCCCGTTCGTCGACGAGGGATCCGCGGCCATGGTTGCCATCCTCACGGTGGCCGCCCTGGGGATCGGGCAGGCGATGTCGATCCCCGCCCAGGTGTCGATGGTGGTGGGCATGGCGAGCGAACGCGAGGTTCGGCAAGGTCAGGCGCCCGAGCTGACGGTCCTGCGCTTCATCGAGCGATTCGGCGGCGGCGCCGGGCCGATGATCGCGGCTCCTCTGGCGGCTCAGTTCGGCGCCGCTCAGGCGATCGGCCTGTTCGGCATCTACGGCCTGGCGAGCGCACTGCTGTACGCGCTGGTGGCGGTGCGACCGGTGCGGACGGGGGCCCCATGAGGCGCCGGGCTTTCCTGCGAGCGGTGGGCGGAGCAGCGGCGGTCGCCACCCTGCCTCGGCGGGCCGTCGCCGAGGCAGGGCGACCGTTCCGCATCCTGATGATCCTGTGGCGCGGCGAGACCGGCGTCGAGCACGGCTTCCGCCGCCAGCTTGCCGAGCTGGGTGTCGCCGCGGCCTGCGAGATCCACGATCTCGGGCGCGACCTCAGGCGCTTGCCGGCGGTGCTCGAAGAGGTGCGGAGGATCGGCCCCGACCTCGTCTACACCTGGGGTACCGGCATCACCCTCGGCACCGTCGGCCGCTGGAACGATGCCGACCCGGTCCGCCATCTGACCGACCTTCCGGTCGTCTTCACCATGGTCTCGGCGCCGCTGGAGACGGGCCTGCAGCCGCCGCCGGACGTTCCTCCGCGCCCCAATCTGACCGGCGTCTCGCACATCGCCCCGCTGCGAGCCCAGATCAACGCGATCCGCGCCTATCTTCCGCTGGAGCGGCTCGGCATCGTCTACAACCCTCAGGAGGAGAACTCGGTCGCCAACGTGCGCTCGCTTCGCGACGAGGCTGCGGCCTCGGGCTTCCGGCTGCTGGAGGCCGGGGTCCCGGCAGCGGCCGACGGCCTGCCTGACCCGGCGGCGATCCCGCGCCTGGTCAAGGATCTCGCCGGTCGCGGCGCTCAGGTGCTGTACATCGGACCCGACAACTTCATCGGCTCCAACCGCGACCTGTTGACAGAGGCTGGTCTCGGGGCCGGGATTCCCTGCTTCACCGCCACCGAACTCGAGATTCGGGAGGGCGAGGCGATGATCGGGCTGGTCAGCCGCTACGAGGCGGTAGGCCGGCTTGCCGCGGTCAAGGCGAAGCGTATCCTGATCGACCGCGATCCGCCGTCGGCGGTGCCGATCGAGACCCTGAAGCGATTCTCGTACATCATCCGGCTGCCGGTGGCGCTGCGGCTGAAGCTGTACCCGCCCCTGCAGCTGCTCGACTACGCCGAGGTGATCCGGTGATGCCGGCCATTCCCGAAGGCCTGCTGACCCGCCGCGAGGGGCGGCCATGCTCGCCGGTCGCGTTTTCTGGCCGGGCGCTCGGGGCGGCCGAGGTGGTCGAGGTGATCGCCCTGCACCATGTCGTCCGCTCCGGAGTGCCGCGGGAGGCGCTGGCCCACGAGACCGACGCGTTCTTTGCGGCGCACGTCGAGGGCATCGGCCGCATTCTCGGCCTGTTCGCCGAGAACAGGCTGATCGCTTACGGCGTGCTCGGGTTGCCGGGTCCCGGCGATGCCAGCTTCGCGGACGAGCTGGCCCTGCAGACGGCGGATCGGCTCCGGGCCGCCAACATCGACGGCGTCAGCGTCGCCCCCGAGTGGCGGGGCAACGGCCTGCATCGGCTCCTGATCGCCTGCCGGCTGCAGTGGGCGCTCGCGGCAGGGCGGACGATCGCGTTGTCGACGGTGGCGCCGGCCAACCTGCCCAGCCTGCGCAACCTGCTGGCGGAGGGGCTGACGATCCGCGCCATCCGCCACAAGTTCGGCGGCATCCGCTACGTCGTGCGCCGCGACCTCGAGCGGCCGGCTCCGGTGATCCCCCAGCGCGGCCGCTGGATTCCGATCGAGGACCTGGAGGCCCAGGCGGCGGCTCTCGAAGGTGGCGGCGTTGGCTGGAGGCTGAGCGAGGTCGGACCCGACGTCTGGTACGGCAAACCGGCGGATGCCGGCTGACGGCCGTCGCTCAGGCAGGTCCGGCCGGTCGCGTGGAGAGCCGCCCGACCAGCTCCTGGGCGAAGGTGGCGAGGCTGTCGTCACGGGCCCCCATCACCACGATGCGATCGCCGGGGCGGGCGAGTCCGAGAAGATGGTCGCCGCAGGCCGCGCGATCGGGGAAGAAATGGGCCTGCCGCCCATGACCGCGGACGCCGGCGACGATGTCGGTGGACGAGACGCTGCGGTCGGTGGTGCCGCCGTAGTAGACCGGATCGGGCATCACCAGCACGTCGTCCGGTCC
The DNA here is from genome assembly GCA_018432935.1 of Rhodospirillales bacterium. Lineage (GTDB taxonomy): Bacteria > Pseudomonadota > Alphaproteobacteria > Rhodospirillales > Shumkoniaceae > JAHDSF01. Next base: position 9,205 of record JAHDSF010000037.1, read on the forward strand.
CAGGTGCTCGGCAAAGCCGTCGACGAAGCCTTGGCGCATCAGCCGCAGGGGACCGTATCCGTGCGGTTGGAACAGGATCAGCAGCCGCCCCGGAAACTCGTGCAGGGTGGCAAGCGTGGCGGCGATCTTGTCGGGATTGTGCGCGAAGTCGTCGATCACCGTGACCCCGTCCCCGCTGCCCACCGTCTCGAGGCGGCGCCGGATGCCGCCGAACCCGGCCATCGCAGAGGCCGCCTGCTCGAGGGAGAGGCCGCACGCGCGAGCCGCGCCGAGGGCGGCCAGGGCGTTGGCGACGTTGTGACGTCCGGGCACCTGGAGGGTCACCGGTACCGGCCTGCCGCCTTTCTCGCGCACGGTGAAACGGATGCCGTCGGGGGCCGGCTCGATGTCGGCGGCCGAGAGATCGGCGTCGGCGCCGGCGAGCGCGTACGTGAGCCTGCGCTCCGGCGCGATCCCGCAGGCGACCAGCGCCGTTTCGGCGTTGTCCAGGTTCAGCACCGCGAGCCCGGCCTTGGCGGTGAAGCCGCGGAACAGCCGTCGCAGCTCGTCCATGCTCTTGTGGTCGAGGGCGATATTGTTGAGCACCGCGACCCGCGGCGCATAGAGGGCGATCGAGCCGTCGCTCTCGTCGACCTCGGCGACGAACGCGTCGCCGTCGCCGACCAGGGCGCTGGCGAACGGAACGTCGGCAGTGACGAAGTTGCGCATCACCGCGCCATTCATCACGGTTGGCCGCAGTCCGGCCTGATGCAGCAGCCAGCCGATCATGCCGGTGGTGGTCGACTTGCCGCTGGTGCCGGCGACCCCGACCGAGATCGGCGCGGCGTTGAACATCTGGGCCAGAAGCTCGGCGCGGGTCATCAGCACTGCGCCGTTGCGGCGTGCGGCCTGGACGTCGGGAACCGTTTCCTCGACCGCCGCCGAGGTGACGACCACCGTGTCGGGGCCGATCGGGCCGCTGCCGTCCTGGGGAAAAAGGGCGATGCCGCGCGAGCGCAGGAATTCGAACTTGGCGGGAGTTCGCCCCTGGTCGAGGGAGCGGTCCGACCCCGCCACGACATGGCCGCGCTGCTGGACGATCAGCGCCAGGGGCAGCATCCCGCTGCCGCCGATGCCGCAGAAGAAATAGAGCCTGTCTCGTGCCATCGCCGGAAGCTACAATCTGCCCGCCGCTCCGGCAAGCGGCGATGGGGAGAGGGGATTTGGCCAGCACGTTGCCGATCCGAATCGCGGTCGTGGCGCCGAGCAGCCGGCTGTCGCCGGAGATCGGCGAGCGCGTTCTCGCACTGGCGGCGGAAGCCTGTCCCCAGACGACAATCTCGTTTCATCCGCAGTGCTTCGAATCCAGCGGCCACTTCGCGGGGACCGATGCCCGGCGGGCGCAGGCGTTCCTCGATGCCGCCAACGACCCCGAGGTCGACGCGCTGTGGTTCGCCCGCGGGGGCTACGGCGCGTTCCGTCTGGTCGAGACGGTGCTGCCCCGGCTGGGGCCGGCGGCGCGGAACAAGATCTTCCTCGGCTACAGCGATGCCGGGGCGATGCTCGGCGCTCTCTACGGCGCCGGGATCGGCCGGCTCGCGCACGGGCCGATGCCCGCCGACCTCAACCGCAGCGGCGGCGAGGCTGCGGTCCGCCGCGCACTCGCCTTCCTGGCCGGCAGCAGCGACGCGCTGGAGCCTTCGGTGCGGCCCGGGATGCCGGTGGCGGCCTTCAACATCACCATCCTGGCCCACCTGATCGGCACCCCCTGGATGCCCGAGCTTGCGAGCCACGTGCTGATGCTGGAGGAGGTGTCCGAGGCGATGTACCGGATCGACCGCGCGCTCGGCCACATCACCAGCGCGCCGGCGCTCCGGCAGGTGAAGGGCATCATGCTGGGCCGCTGCAGCGACATCCCCCCCAACGAGCCGGACTTCGCCCAAACCGAGGAGGAAGTGGCTCGGTTCTGGTGCGAGCGGTCCGGGATTCCGTGGCTCGGCCGCGCCGACATCGGCCACGACGCTGCCAACAGGGTGGTCCCGTTCGGCCTGTGGCGTCCCTGACCGGGACGCGGCGGTCGCCATCCGGCGCCTTGCGCCCACCGCTGCGGCCCCCACCTGCGCCCGGGAAAGGCTGTCCCGAGACGGAGGTGCCCCGTGGAAACGCTCGATCTGCCGCGAATCCCTTCGGAGGTCTTGCCGTTCGCCGTGGTGGCGGCGCTGCTTCTCGGCCATTGGCTGCTGTCGACGCTGCTGCTGCGCGTCCTGCGCAGGGCGGGCGCGCAGGTCCTCGAGGGGGTGGTTGCCGCGACGCGGCGGCCGCTCTACGTGGCGCTGCTGCCACTGGGCGTGCTGGTCACGCTTCCGGCGCTGCGGCTCGAGCAGGCTCCCGATGCCATCGCCAGCCGGGTCCTCGGCAGCCTGCTTGTGCTCGCCCTCGGCTGGACGCTGATCCGCATGGCGACGGCAGCGTTCGACGCGCTGCTGGAGCGGCCCGCTGCGGAGGCTTCGGGCAGCCTCGAAGCGCGGCGCCGTGTCACCCTGCTGAACCTTTTGCGCCGCCTGGCCATCGTGGCAATCGCAGTGGTGACCGTCGGACTGGTGCTGGTGGCGATCCCGACGGTCCGCAACGTCGGGCTCAGCCTGTTCGCTTCCGCCGGGGTGGCGGGGATCGTCATCGGCATCGCCGCCCAACCGACCATCGCCAACCTGATCGCCGGGATCCAGATTGCCGTCACCCAGCCGATCCGCATCGGCGATCAGGTGATCGTCGAGAACGAGTTCGGCCAGATCCGGGAGATCCGCTCGAGCTACGTGGTGATTGCCCTGTGGGATCAGCGCGAGCTGATCTTGCCGTTGTCGTACTTCCTGCAGAAGCCGTTTCAGAACTGGACCCATGACAGCCCCCAGCTTCTGCAGCCGATCATGGTCTATCTCGACTACACGGTGCCGGTGGAGGAGATCCGCGGCCGACTTGCCGAGATCATCGAGAGCAACCCGCTGTGGGACGGCCGGTTCTGGAACCTGCAGGTCACCGACCTCAAGGAGCACACGGTCGAGCTCCGGATCCTGGTCAGCTGTGCCAACGCGGGCGCCGGCTGGGATCTGCGCTGCCAGGTGCGCGAGTCGCTGCTGGCGTGCCTGAACCAGCGGCATCCTTTGGTGCTGCCGCGCAGCCGCATCGTCCTGGCCGGGAGAGCGGATGGGGCACCTGCGGCCGGGGAAGCGCGGCAGAACGGGTGAGGCTCGCCGATTCGGTGTGCCCGAATTTGCCCGAAGTCGCGTTCGGATGTAGAATCCCCCTCTTCCGGCGGGGATGATCAATGCTGTTGGCTTCCCTTGCAGACAACCTTTTGCGCGCCGACACCTATGCGCGGGACTCGGCTCCTGAAGAGTTCGGTGCGTTCAGCTCGCTCGTCGCGCTCTGGCAGCGGAAGCGGGGCGGGCACGAGTTCCCCCGCTGGGCCGACTTTGACATCCCGGATTTCCGCGGCTGGTACGGGCTCATGTACCTGGGCCGCGTGCTGACTCCACGTTGCGAGGACGTTGTCTTCGAGCTGCATGGCAGCGAGCTTGCGACGTGGGCCGGGCGCGACATGACCGGCTGCCGGTTCTCCGAGAGCTGCACGCCGGGAAAGGGAGGAACGGCGGTCTTCCGGCGGGCCTTCCGCAAGCTCTGGAAGCTCAGGGGTATCGACGTCTGGGAGCGTTCGCAGGAGATCGCCGATTTCAGCCACATCCAGGTCAGATCGCTGCACCTGGTGATGGGAAAGGCCGACCACGAGCCGACCCACGTGGCGGCCTTTCACGATGTGCTGAGCCGCGACAAGCCGCGCAAGCCGACCTTGTTCTGACGATCGCCCGTCAGCGGAGCCCGGCGATCCGCCGTGCTGGTTCCTCTGTCCCGGCGGCGTCGATTTCCTCTTCGATCAGTCGGGCGGTGACATCGGCCAGGCAGGACATCAGTGCCGCGTTGAGGCTCTCGAACTCGGGCCACAGAACCTCTTCGACCAGCCGCGCCGGCGCCTCGACGAGCACGGTCTGGCTGTGCATCCGGCGTTGCCGGAACGGTCGCAGACCGTGACGACGGCAGAGGGCGACGAACAGGTGACGGGACCAGGGATCGGCCACGGTGAACTTGAAATGCTCAGGCGGCGGCTCCGCCGGCCGCCCGTTCAGGCGTTGACGGATGCGCTCGGCGGCAGCGCCTGCGGCCGCCCTTTCGCCCAAGGTGGCGGCGCCGGCGAGCAGCGTCTCGACTTTGCGCAGCTTGGCCCTCAACTCCCGGTCCATGCGATTCTCTCCCGCGTCTGGGGCGGCAGTGTGCCTGCGGAACCTTGAAGGTTCCTTACCCGTGCCGCCATCGATGCCTCCCCAAGATATTGGTTGGTCAGGCGCGTCCAGACACAATAAGTAGCGGTACTAGGACGACGGGGCAAGGTATCCGGCGGGCTCGACGGAGGGTCAGGCCGGCCGGCGCAGGACGACCACCAGCAGGGCGCGGGCGGGTGTGGAACCGCGATTGCGGATCGCGTGCGGGCAGTCGGCGCGGTAACGGGCGGTCTCCTCGGCGCATGCTGCCACCTGGGTGCCTGCGCTTTCCACCTGCAGCGAGCCTTCGAGAACGCTCAGGTGCTCGACCGTACCGGGATCGTGGGCGGCCGAAACCAGCTCGCCCCCCGGCAAAGCCGAGAAGTCGTACCACTCGACGAGGCCGCCGAGGTCGACCGGGCCGAGGATGCGAAGCCCGCACTTGCCATCCTGGGAACGGATCGCCGGCGTCGCGTGCGCCCCGACCACCGCAGCGGCCGGAGCCTCGCCGGCGCCGCCGAGAACCTCCTGAATGCCGACCCCGAGGGCCCCGCACAGGCGCCAGAGGGTGCCGAGCGTCGGATTGGTCCGGTTGCGTTCGATCTGCGAAACCAGCGACTTGGAAACCCCCGAGCGCATCGCCAGTTCTTCGACCGTCAGGTTGCGCTGACGGCGAAGGTCGCGGACCCAACGGCCGACGTCGGGCGGAGTGGAGGGAGAGTTCACGGCAACCTCGTGCGCATTATAATGGAGTTGACGACATTAAAATGAACATCGTACAGTATAATGCGATTTCTGAGAGAAAGCCATCGCCATGGATGACACCTTCCTCGCCCACCTGCGCGAGCAGAGCCGCGAACTCGAGGCCGCCGGTTTCCTGAAGCGGGAGCGCGTCCTCGCCTCGCCGCAGGATGCGGCCGTGCTTCTCGACGACGGCCGCCAGGTGATCAACTTCTGCGCCAACAATTATCTCGGCCTGGCCAACGATGAGGCGTTGCGCCGCGTCGCCAGGCGGGCGCTCGACGAGCACGGCTTCGGCATGGCCTCGGTGCGTTTCATCTGCGGCACCCAGACGCCGCACCGCCAGTTGGAAAACGGCTTGGCCGCCTTCCTCGGGGTCGACGACGCGATTCTCTATTCGTCGTGCTTCGATGCCAACGGCGGTCTCTTCGAGACGCTGTTCGATGAACGCGACGCGGTGATCAGCGATGCCCTCAACCATGCCAGCATCATCGACGGGATACGACTGTGCAAGGCGAGGCGCTTGCGTTACGCCAACAACGACATGGCCGACCTCGATCGCTGCCTGCGGGAGGCGGCGGACAGTCGCTTCCGGCTGGTGGTCACTGACGGCGTGTTCTCGATGGACGGCGTGATCGCCGACCTGCGCGGTATCTGCGGCCTCGCCGAAAGGCACCGCGCGCTGGTGATGGTGGACGATTCCCATGCCGTCGGGGTGCTCGGTCCGGGCGGCCGCGGCACTGCCGAGTACTGCGGTGTCGAGGGCCGGGTCGACATCCTGACCGGCACCCTGGGCAAGGCGCTCGGCGGCGCGTCCGGCGGCTACACCGCCGGGCGGCGGGAGATCGTCGCCTGGCTGCGCCAGCGTTCGCGGCCGTACTTGTTCTCGAACTCGCTGGCGCCGGCGATTGCCGCCGCCTCGGTGGCCGTTCTCGACCGGCTGGCGGCGGGCGGCGAGGCGCGGCGACGGCTGCACGGGAATGCCGCCTGGTTCCGGGCGCGCCTGGAGGAACTAGGTTTCACCCTGGCCGGCGCCGGGCATCCCATCGTTCCGGTCATGATCGGCGATGCTCACGCCGCAGGCCGCATGGCAGAGCGGCTGCTCGAGGAGGGCGTTTACGTAATCGCGTTTTCCTATCCGGTGGTGCCGAAGGGACAGGCGCGGATCCGCGTCCAGCTTTCGGCGGCCCACACCCGCGACCAGCTCGAACAGGCCGCCGCCGCCTTCGCCCGCGTCGGCCGCGAGTTGGGTCTGCTGCCGAAGGAGGCGAGGTCATGAAGGCGCTGGTCAAGCGCAAGGCCGAGCGCGGCCTGTGGATGGAGGACGTGGCGGCTCCCGGCGTCGGTCCGAACGACGTGCTGGTCCGCATCCGCAAGACCGCGATCTGCGGTACCGATCTCCACATCTTCAACTGGGACGCCTGGTCGCAGCGCACGATCCCGGTGCCGATGACGATCGGTCACGAATTCTACGGCGAGGTAGCCGAGGTCGGCGCCGAGGTCCAGGGCATCAAGCCCGGCGACCGCGTCTCGGGCGAGGGTCATGTCACCTGCGGCTACTGCCGCAACTGCCGCGCCGGGCGGCGGCATCTGTGCCGCAACACCAAGGGAGTCGGCGTCAACCGGCCCGGCTGCTTCGCCGAGTACTTGAGCATTCCCGCCTTCAATGTCTTCAGGCTTCCCGACACCGTTCCGGACGAGCAGGCCGCCATCCTCGATCCCCTCGGCAATGCGGTGCATACTGCCCTGTCGTTCGACCTGGTCGGCGAGGACGTGCTGATCACCGGTGCCGGTCCGATCGGCCTGATGGCGGTGGCGATCGCCCGCCACGTCGGCGCTCGCCATGTGGTGATCACCGACGTCAACGACTACCGGCTCGAACTGGCGACGAGGCTGGGCGCGACCCGGGCCGTCAACGTCGGCCGCGACAAGGTCGATCGGGTGATGGGCGAGCTCGGGATGGTCGAGGGGTTCGATGTCGGGCTTGAGATGTCCGGCAGCATCGGCGCCTTCGCCGACATGCTTCGGACCCTCAATTTCGGCGCCCGTCTCGCCCTGCTGGGCATCCCGTCGGAGCCGATGACGGCGATCAACCTGCACGAGATCATCTTCAAGGGCCTCTTCATCAAGGGCATCTACGGCCGCGAGATGTTCGAGACCTGGTACAAGATGACGAGCATGCTGCAGAGCGGCCTCGATATCGCTCCGGTGATCACGCACCGCTACCCCGTGGATGGCTACCGGGAGGCTTTCGAGGTCATGAACACCGGCCGCGCGTGCAAGGTGGTTCTCGATTGGGTTGCATGAGTATCGCCATATTCGCTCTTCTCCCCCTGCGGCGGTTGGCTTAGCATCGCCGCGACGAGCGACAGGACGATAGATGCCCGACCGAGCGGAACCCGCGCCCGAACGCGCCAGCGCAGACGATTTACGGCGTCAGGTCGCCATCGTGGCCGCGGCGCCGTATCTTCGTGCTGCGTTCGACTGTGTGGGTGAATACGTTGTCATTCTCAACACGCACCGGCAGATCGTCTTCGTCAACCGCGCGCTGGCTGCGGCCAAGGGACCGGCCGAGGCGTTGATCGGACTGCGGCCGGGAGAGGCCCTCGGCTGCGTCCATGCCGGCGCGCCGTATGCGGCGGACGGATGCGGTAGCACCGAGTTCTGTCTCACCTGCGAAGCACCGGAGGCGTTCAAGGAGAGCCTGTTCAGGGGCACCTCGGTGCGTGAGGGCAGCATCTCGCTGCGCGAAAACGGCGAGGCGCTCAACGTCCGGATCCGCGCCTCCGCGCTCGAGCTCGAGGGCGAGCCGTTCACGGTCTTCGCCATCGAGGACACCAGCGCCGCATCCCGGCGCGCCGAGCTGGAGGGCGTGTTCTTCCACGACATCCTCAACGTCGCCTCGGCGGTCAAGGGACTGGCCGAGGCCTGGGACTATCTGCCCGAGAAGCGGGACGAGATCTTCAGGGATGTCCGCCGCGGCGCCCAGCAGCTGGTCGACGAGATTACCAGCTTCCGCATGGTGACCGCAGCCGAGCGCAACGAGCTTGCGCCCACGTTCCGGGACACTTCGACACTTGCGGTCGTGCGCGAGGTGGTGTCCCTGATGGAAGGGCTGGCGGCCTCGCGACATCTCGAGATCGTTGTCCGGGAAGACTCGGAGGAGGTCACGTTTGTCACCGATCAAGGCATCCTCAAGCGGGTGCTGGTGAACATGATCAAGAACGGCCTGGAGGCGACGCCCGAGGGCGGCCGGCTGACGGTCCACTGCGCACGGAAGGGCGACGGGGTTCGGTTCTCGGTCCACAATCCGGTCGCCATGCCCAGGCTGGTCGCGCTACAGGTCTTCCGGCGCTCGTTCTCGACCAAGGGGCGGGGGCGCGGCCTCGGAACCTACAGCATGAAGCTGTTCAGCGAGAAGTATCTCGAGGGGCGGGTCAGCTTTCGTTCGTCAGCCGGCGAGGGCACCACCTTCATCGCCGAGTACCCGATCGCCCCGGCAGGCAGCGAGCGAGCCGGGGTGCCGGCTCCGGCGCAAGATCAGTAAGGGAGAAGCGGTTATGGAATGGCGCTGCGTTCTCGACGCGAGGGCGATCGTCGGCGAGGGGCCGGTCTGGTCGCCCCAGGAGCAGGCGCTTTACTGGGTGGACATCCTGGGTCCGGCGCTGCACCGCTTCGATCCCGCGACCGGTGCCGATCGCGCTTGGCCCATGCCGGCGCCGATCGGCTGCCTCGGCCTCTGCCGTTCCGGGGATGCGGCGCTGGTCGCTCTCAAGACGGGGGTGCACCGGTTCTCGTTCGCGACCGGCAGCCTGACCTTTGTCGTGCATCCCGAGGAAGGGGTGACCGGCAACCGCTACAACGACGGCAAGGTGGGGCCCGACGGCCGCTTCTGGTTCGGCAGCATGGACGACACGCCGGCGCGGGCGAAGGTCGCCGCCCTCTACTGCCTCGATCCCGGCGGGGCATGCCGGCGCATGGTCGACGGCCTGAGCTGTTCGAACGGCCTGGCGTGGAGCCCGGACGGCCGCATCATGTACCTGGCCGACTCCCGCGGCCCATGGGTGAGGGCCTACGACTACGACCTGATCACCGGCGACATCGCCAACCCGCGCCTACTGGCGGAGCCGGACCATGACGTCGGGCGGCCGGATGGCGGCGCCGTCGACATGGACGGCTTCTACTGGAGTGCCGGCGTCTCCGCCGGCCGCGTCAACCGGTTTGCGCCCGACGGTACCCTGGTGCAGTCGATCCCGGTCCCGATCCCGACCCCGACCTGCTGCTGCTTCGGCGGGCCGGACATGAAGACGCTGTTCATTACCTCGTTGCGCCAGAATGTGGCGCCCGAGGTCCTGGCGGCCACTCCGATGACCGGCAGCCTGTTCGCGGCGGAGGTGGACGTCCCGGGGGTGCCGGTGGCGCGCTTCGCGGGGTGACGGCATGTCATCTCCGTTCGCGCAGCCGCGGTTCGTTCCGAGCCGCGACGGGTTGGCTCTCGCCGTGTACCAGCTCAACCCCGAGGACGTCGACAAGCCGGCCCTGCTGTGGAGCCACGCGATCGGCTTCGCCGCCGAGGCCTACGCCCCCTTCCTTGCGCGCCTGACCGGTCGGTTCCGCGTCTTCGCCTGCGACGTTCGCGGCCACGGCCGCTCGGAGGTGCCCCCGGAGCCGTACGATCGCACTCTGACGATGAGCGTCCTTACCGAGGACCTCGGCGCCGTCGCCACGGCGGTGCGTGAGGCTGCTGCCGGAAACCGCTTCGTGATGGCGACCCACTCGTTGGCCGGCGCGCCGGCGCTTCGCGCCGCCTGGCAACTCGGATGGCTGCCCTGGGACGAGCTGGTTGCCTTCGATCCTCCGGTCTTCCCGACGCCCGGCCATCCGCTCCACGACCGTGCGCTCGCCTACAATGCAATGCTGGCGGAAGGGGCGCGCCGCCGCCGCGCGCGTTGGGATTCGCCGGAATCCTTCTACGCTTCCCTCGAAGCGCGACCGCCCTTCGACGGCTGGGACAAGGCGATGCTGGCGGCCTACGTCCATGGTGCGTTGAAGGAAGAGGGTGGCGATTGGGTGCTGCGCTGCCCTCCGGCGGTGGAGGCGGCTCTCTATGACACGGTCCAGGACGCGACGACGCTGGAGCGGCTCTCGGCCCATCGGGGAAGCCTGTCGGTGGTGAGCGCCGACGGCGCCCACCCCGGCGCGGGGTGGCTGTGCGCCATGGTGCCGACGATCCGCGACCGCATCGCTGCGATGCGGCAACGGGAGCTGCCCGGCAAGGGGCATCTCATGATGTTCGAGGACCCGGAGCTGTGCGCGGCCTGTTTGTACGGTTTCGCCTCGCCTGCTTGAGATTGGCGGCGTCTCATTCTACAGTCTAGGGGAACCGCGCTTCCAGGGTCGACCCGTGCCCGGCGTTCCGCAAGATGATGAGATCCGCCGCCAGACCGTGATGCTGGCGCGCACGCCCTTGCTTTCCGAGGCCTTGAGCATGGTCGGCGAAAGGGTGCTCATCCTCAACCGGGATCGGCGCGTGGTCTACGCCAACAGTCCCGATGTGCGACTCGACGCCGGCCCGAGCCTCGGTGCCGCCTTGGGCTGTATCCACGGGATGTCCGACGCCCCATGCGGGGGCGCACCGGCGTGTTCGGGCTGCGGCGTGCTCGCTGCGTTGGATCAGCCGCGGGTCGCGGCTCGTGAGGTGATGCTGGCGAAGGCGCAAGGAGCGGCTGCACGCCTGCGCGTCCGGGTTTCTCCCATCATGATCGCGGGCGAGCCATATTTCATCGCCGCGTTTGCCGATACCACCGCGGCTTGGCGGTGGGCCCAGATGGAAGGTCTCTTCTTTCACGACATCCTCAATACGGCGGCGGCCTTGAAGGGCATGGCCGACCTCTCTGACTGGGGGCAATCGATCGGCCGCGGCGACGTCCTGAACGAGGTCGGCAACGGCGTGCAGTGGCTGCTCGATGAAATCTCCGGCTTCCAGATGCTGGCGGCCGCGGAAAGGAACGAACTCGAGCCCGAGTTTCAAGAGACCTGGATGCCGACCTTTCTGCACGAGATCATGCGGCGGGCTGAATCGTTGCCGCGTGCCCGGGGTCGCCGTTTTGCGGAGGATTCCTGCGCCGAGCAGGCTGTCGTCATCGACAGGAGAATTCTTGGTCACGTCCTGCTCAGGATCGTCGAAAGGGTACTGGAAGAGACGCCGCCGGACGGCGAGGTGCGGTTGGGAGCCGGTTGCGGCGAGGGAGTCCTGCGCTTCCTGGTGCGCGGTGCCGGCGTACCATTGTCGGAGGCGGAACCCGACAGCCTGGGTGCCTATTCGATTCAGCTCTTCAGCGGCCGCTATCTGGCGGGCCGGGTGTTCCTTGCCGCGGACCGCATGGGGATGGTGGCGGAGTTTCCCCTCGCTCCGCCCGGGCGGGTCGAGGAGCGGAGCCATTAGGCCCCGCATCCTCGCCTCTCCAAGCGCTACGATCCGCTCGGATCCGGCGTCAGCCGCAGGTACGGCCGCAATGCCCGCCAGCCCTTGGGGAACTTGCCCTTCGCCACCTCGTCGGTGATCGACGGCGGGATGATGACGTCGTCGCCCGGGCGCCAGTTGACCGGGGTCGCCACCGTGTGCTTGTCGAACATCTGCAAAGAATCGATGACCCGAAGGATTTCGTCGAAGTTGCGGCCCGTGGTCATCGGGTAGGTGATCATCAACCGGATCTTCTTCTTGGGGTCCACCACGAACACCGTCCGTACGGTGAAGACCTCGTCGTGGGCGGGATGGATCATCCCGTAGAGATCGGCCACCTTGCGGTCGGCATCGGCGATGATCGGGTAGGTGACCCTGGCGTTCTGCGTCTCCTCGATGTCGGCGAGCCAGCCCCGGTGCGAGTCGACCGGATCGATCGAGACCCCGATGATCTTCACGTTGCGCTTGTCGAACTCGGGCTTGATGCGGGCCATGTAGCCCAGTTCGGTCGTGCAGACCGGGGTGTAGTCCTTAGGGTGCGAAAACAGAATGCACCAGCTGTCGCCGATCCATTCGTGAAACCGGATCCGCCCTTGCGACGTCTCGGCCTCGAAATCGGGAGCCGTGTCGCCCAACCGCAGCGTCATCATGTCCTCCTCGTAGTGGTGGAGCATCGCGCAGCATCTGTCGCGATTCGTTCCGGTTAGCGATATGGGGGCGGCAAGGGCGGCAACAAGCGGGTTGCCGAACCGAACAGCGACCGATCGGTCGTCAGGCCGATTCGTGCAACAGATACCGGTTGAGCCGTGCCTCGATGCGGCGGAAAGCGCGCGTGAGGACGAAGACGATGGCGAGGTAGATCAGGCCGGCGGCGAGGAAGATCTCCACCGGCGCATAGGTCTTGGCGATGATGGTCCTGGCCATGCCGGTAAGGTCGAGCAGCGTGATGGTGCTGGCGAGCGCGCTGCCCTTGATCATGAAGATGACCTCGTTGCCGTAGGCCGGCCAGCCGATCCTGACCGCTCGCGGGAGGATGACCCGGCGGAACAAGAGTGCCGTCGACATACCGAACGCGCGCGCGGCCTCGATCTCTCCGCGCGGCACCGCCTGCATCGCGCCGCGCAGGATCTCGGCCGTGTAGGCCCCGGTGTTGAGAGCGAAGGCGACGATCGCGCACCAGTAGGGCTGACGCAGGAACGGCCACAGGACGCTGTTGCGCACCGCCTCGAACTGCGACAGGCCATAGTAGACGAGGAAGATCTGGATCAGCAGCGGTGTGCCGCGGAAGAAGAAGACGTACGCAAGCGACAGGTTCCGCAACGTCGGCGATGCGGACACCCGCATCAGGCCGACGGGAACCGCGATGCAGATGCCGACGAGCGACGAAATCGCGATCAGCTCGACGGTGAGGCCGGCGCCGGAGAGCAGGCGCGGGAAGTACTCGATGACAAGGCCCAGGTCGAAGCTCATCCGCGCATCCCCGGCATGCCGCGCGAGGCCCGCCGCTCGGCGAGATGGAGGCCGACCATGGTCACCGAGGTGATGGTCAGGTAGAGGACGGCGGCGGCCATGTAGAAGGTGAACGGTGCCTTGGTGAAGCCGGTGGCGAAGGCGGCCTTGCGGGTCAGCTCCTCGAGTCCGATCACCGAGACCAGCGCGGTGTCCTTCTGGGATACCAGGAACAGGTTGCCCAGTCCGGGCAGGGCGACGCGCCACAGCTGGGGCAGGGTGACGCGCAGGAACACTAGGCGGCGGTTCATGCCGATCGCGCGGGCAGCCTCGATCTGGCCTTTGGGGATGGCCAGGATCGCGCCCCGGAAGACCTCCGTCGCGTAGGCGCCGAACACCAGGCTCAGCGCGGTGACGCCGGCGGCGAAGGGGCTCAGCTCGACGAAGCCGTCGTGTCCCATCGCTTCGGCGGCCGCGGTGAGGAGACCGGAAGAACCGAAGTAGATCACCAGCACGATCAGCAGCTCGGGAATCCCGCGCAGGACGGCCGTGTAGGTTTCCGCGGCGAAGCGCGCCGGAGCCGATTTCGACAGCTTGGCGATCGCCCCGGCCAATCCCAGAATGGTGCCCACGCACAGGACGGAAAGGGCGAGCCCTACCGTCATGAGGGCGCCCAGGAGGAGCTGGTCGCCGAAGCCTTTGAGATCGAACATGGCGCGTTCCGCAGCTCCGGCGCGCCGCCCGTGCGGACGGCGCGCCGGATGACCGGTCAGTAGATGTCGAACGGGAAGTACTTGGCGTTGATCTTGCTGTAGACGCCGCTGGCGCGGATCGCCTTGATGGCGGCGTTGAACTTGTCGGCAAGCTCCTTGTCGCCCTTGCGGATGGCGATGCCGATGTGGTCGCCGACGTCGGCGTTCTTGCCGAAGAACTCGAAGCCCTTGCCGGCGTCGGAGTTGAGCCAGTTGTAGCCGACCCCGAAGTCGACCACCATGACGTCGATGCGGCCCGCCTCGAGGTCGAGGAAGGCGTTCTCCTGGGTGTCGTACAGCTTCACGTCGACGTTCTTGCCGTACATCTTCTCGATGTGCTCGGCCGCGATGGTGGCCCGTTGCGCGCCCAGTGTCTTGCCCTTGAGATTGGCCTGCTCGATGCTGGCGCCCTTCTTGCGGATGAAGCTGAGGGAGTTGGAGTAATAGCGGTCGGTGAAGTCGACCTTCTGCTTGCGTTCGTCGGTGATCGACATCGAGGCGATGATGGCGTCGTACTTCTTGGCCAGCAGTCCGGGAATGATGCCGTCCCAATCCTGGGTCACGAATTCGCAGGTGACCTTCATCTCGGCACACAGGGCGTTGGCGATGTCGATGTCGAAGCCGATCAGCTTGCCGCTGGCGTCGATCTGGTTGAACGGGGGATAGGCGCCCTCGGTGCCGATACGGACTTTGTCTGCCGCGAGGGCCGGTCCGGCCAGGGCCAGGGACGCCGCAAGTGCGATTGCGATCTTCCTCATGAAACGTCCTTTCACGATGCGTTGTGTGACGGATTGCGTTGCAGATGGCTGGCAAGAAAGCGGCGGCAGCGGTCGGAAGAGGGATGGGTGAACACCTGCTCGGGCGGGCCCTCCTCCTCGATCCGGCCCTCGTGCAGGAAGACGACCCTGGTCGACACTTCCCTGCAAAATCCGATCTCGTGCGTCACCGCAAGCATCGTCGTGCCTTCCTCGGCGAGCTTCCGCATCACGCCCAGCACCTCGCCGACCAGCTCGGGATCGAGGGCCGACGTCGGTTCGTCGAACAGAACCAGCCTGGGCTGCATGGCCAGGGCGCGGGCGATTGCGGCCCGCTGCTGCTGGCCGCCCGACAGGTGGGCCGGATAGTGGTCCCGCTTGTCCCAGATTCCGACTTTTTCGAGCAGCGCCTCGGCCCGTTCGCGGGCCTCGCGGGGCGGCAGCGAGAGGACGTGGATGGGGGCCTCGATGACGTTTTCGATCACCGTCATATGCGCCCAAAGATTGAAGTTCTGGAAGACGAAGCCGATGCTTGCGCGGATCCTGGTGATCTGCTTCGCGTCGGCGGCGCCCAGGGTGCCGTCGCCCCGTCGCTTCAAACGAAGCTCCTCGCCGCCCACGACGATCCGGCCCTGGTCCGGACGCTCCAGCAGGTTGACGCAACGCAGGAACGTGCTCTTGCCCGATCCGCTCGCGCCGATGATCGAGATGACGTCGCCGTCGAACGCCTTCAACGAGACGCCCTTGAGGACGTCGAGCGGTCCGAACCGCTTGTGAACATCAACGACTTCGAGGGCGGGTGTCGAACTGGACATCGAGGTCAAGGGAGTTCCTGAGCTGGCGGGAAATCGGCGCGCCAGTTTCCGTTCTTGCCCCGCGGCGAGTCAAGCAAGGGTGCGCCTGCGACTCGAAAATGGTTCGACAAGAGCGGGTGCTTGGATCATATTGGTAACACGCGAGCAACAATCACCATATGCCGCCCTCCGGCGTGCGCGCCAAGAGAGGATTTCCAGGGAATGTTCAAGCGGAATTTCTCGGTTCTGTGGGTCAAGGTTTCGGTGGTCCGGTCGGCGGCGAGGGCCGTCTTCCGCTGGTTCGCCAACCTGCGCATTGCCGTCCGAGTCGCGCTTGGCTTTGTCGCGGTTCTGGTCCTGACCGGCGGCGTCGCCTTCGTCGGCTGGAACGCTCTGCAGACTTATGCGCATCAGGTTGCGGTGACCGAACAGGCCAATGCCATTACGCGCGAGCTGAACGGGATCCGCCACCAGGAGGCGGCATACCGGGCCAGCGAGGACCGCAAGCTGGTGGCCGAGATCACCGGCGGGCTGGACGGCCTGAGCCGCAGTATCGGGGTCCTGAAGGACACCCTGGTGCGTCCGGAAGAGAGGACGATGGCCGAAGACATGCTGGCCAAAGTCGAGGCCTATCGTTCCGCCTTGCAGTCGTACGACGGCGTGCTGAGCAGGAAGGCGGACACCCGGAAAGCGCTGGATGAGGCCTCGGCCGAGATGGAGAAAGCCGTCGAGGCGGCGGTCGAGGCCCTTGGCGCCAAGGTCCAGACGATGCGTGAGGAGGACGCGTCGATCCGTGGCAAAGCCGCAGAAGGCCAGGATGCGGCGCTGAAGGAAGCCGCGCTCAAGAGCAGCCAAGAGCTGGCGAGGGTCCAGGAGGCGTTCGAATCGGCAAATCGCATGGCGTCCGGCCTCTCCCGTCTGATCGTCGATGATCACCGCTACTTCCGGGCCGGGAGCACGGTCCCGATCACCGCGGTTCGCACGCGCATCATCGGCGCTCTCGACCTCGTCAACGCGTTTTCCGAGAGCGCGGATGGCCTCGGCTTTGACGAAACGAGCCAGAAGGCCGAAGCCGCGATCATGAAGTACATGCAGAACTTCAATGCGGTCGAAGGCAACACCTCGATCGGCCGCCTTGCCGGGGAGGGCATGAAGACCGCGGCGGCCGACCTGGACGCCAGCGTGGCCGAAATCCGCAACGCGATCGCGGCGGAGATGGTCGCGCAGAAGGGGTGGGCCGAGCAGATGCTGGCCGTGGGCGCGGCGGCGGCCCTGCTGATGGGATCCCTGATGGCATTCCTGATCGGTCGCGGGATCAGCCGGCCGGTTGGGGCGATGACGTCGGCGATGGAGAGGTTGGCGTCTGGTGACCTTACGGTTGAGGTTCCGGCCCGGGATCGGGGTGACGAGATCGGGCAGATGTCGCGGGCGGTTCAGGTGTTCAAGGAGAACGGGAAGGAACGGGCTCGGATGCGCGAGGAGCAGGAGGAGCTTCGCA
>JAHDSF010000027.1 GCA_018432935.1 Rhodospirillales bacterium
CTGGCCGCCCCAGCGCATGTCGTGCATGAACACGGCGTGGTGCAGGCCCTTGGCCTTCAGCAGGCGCTTCATCAGCTCGGCCGGCAGCACGTTGCCCTGGTCGGCCTCGGTGGCGCAGGGCACCGTCTCGCCGTCGGACTCCGGCCGGCACGCGGTGTTGAGCAGCCCTTCGGCGAAGTCCGAGGCGGGGCGCAGGTTGAGAAGTCCGATCTGGAACTGCCAGCCCAGGCAGTCGGCCTTGAACTCGCGCACCATGTCGAGCACGGCCAGATAGTCGCGCAGCTGCTCGCGGGTGTGCTTTTCGGTGAAGTCGGCGCTGTCGGAGGCGGCCTCGCGCCAGTGGAAGGTGACGCCCTTGTCGACGACGAAGCGGAAGGCCTCGTCGATCCTGTCCTGCGATACCGCGGGGCCGCGCTCGAGCAGCCACGCCTGGTCGACCTTGTATTCGGTGAAGCCGTGGCGCATCAGCAGCTTGGGACCGAAGTAGGCGTTGATCATCCCCTGCGAGGTGTCGCCCAGCATCATCATCAGGATGCGGCGGCGGCGGATGCCGGCGGCGACCTCCCTGGCCAGCCGGATCGCCTGCGCGTCGATCGGCGCCGCCGTCGAGACCCCGTCCATCGGGTAGACGATGCGCCCGGTCGTGCACCACTCCTCGAGCCGCTCCATGAACACCGGGTCGGCCGACCAGTCGGCGGCCTCGGTCCAGATCCGGCTATGGCCGCGCCCGACCGCGGCCAGGCAGGCGCTGGTGTTCAGGGTGCCGACCAGCCCCGGCCACTGCCGCTTGTAGTTGCTGGCGAGCAGCAGCGGGTTGTCCTTGCCCACCACCCCGTCGACCGTGTGCGAGCCCCACACCCAGTGGCAGTGGACGCCGATCATCGGATCCTCGATCGGCCCCAGCTTCTCGATGCTCTTGAACGGCCGGTCGATGAAGCCGTCGACCCGGTACGGCTGCCGCCCCAGCCGCTGCAGCGCCTTCTCGAGTTGCTGCGTAGCCTCCTCGGCCTGCGGCCGGGCCAGCTCGTTGGGCGTCTCCACGTACTCGCCGGGCCAGTAGATGGCAACCTTCTTTGCCACGATGCTCTTCCTCGTCCTAATCCTGTGTGGGCCGAAACTCTATACCGGGGGAGGCGCGGTGATCCAGCGCTCACGACGTCGCCAAGAAAAGGGGCTCCGACGGAGCCCCCCGAGGCAGAGGCCCTATTTCACCGCATCAACCTTGTCCAGGAACTCCGCCGCGCCGACTTCCTGCGCAAATCCCTTGCGGACCGGGTCGGCGAGTGCGAGCAGTTTGCCGCTCTCCGTGAATGCGTATGTCTTCAGCCAGCCCTTCTTCTCCATCTCCGCAAGCATGGCGGCATCCTCGCGGGATTCCGTTTCGCGCCCGAACGCGCCGGCTTCCCTCCCGGCCTTCATGATCGCCTTCTGCAAGTCAGAGGGCAGCTTGCGGAAGGTCTTGCCCGACACGCAGAGGGGCCGGATCGTGATCGCGTGCCTGGTGAGCCGAAGGCGACCAACGTGGGGGCCGTCGTTACGGCCTCGAACATGCGGGTCTGAATGGGTGCTCCCATGACCCGGATCTTCAGGTTCTTCAACTCGGCCATGTTGCGGATCGGGCGCTTGGCGATGAGCTGACGGATGCCGCCCCCGGCGTAGCCGACCATGACGATATCGGCCTGTTTCTTGACGTTCTCGAACAGCGGTTCCATCACCCGTTCGTCGGAAAGGACCTTGTTCCAGTGATCCAGGTCCCGAAACAGGAACGGCATGTCCATGATGGTCGCCATCTTGGAGAAGGTGGCCATATGCGACGGGGCGACGATGGCATAGTCCACCGAAATGCCCTGGTTCATGTACGTGACGTAGTCCTTCTCGAGGCCGACCTGCGAATTATTGTGCATCTCGAAGCGAACCGGCCCCTTGTAGTACTCGGAAACCAGATCGGTGAACCGCTTCATGGTCCGATTGAAGACGTGCTCGTCATCGAACTGGGACGCTCCGTGAAGAACGACCTCGGCGGCCCCGGCGGTGGCGGCCAGCAGCGTCAGCACGCCCGCCACGGTGATCATTGATGTGATACGACGCATTGCTTTCCTCCATGTCGAATTTTGTCGGGCTTGTCTGGTTGAGGGGAGCGGTCGATTAGCACGATCAAAAATTCTGCATGCGGCTATTTCCTGACTCAGCACGAGCCGCTCGGGAACACCAGACTGCGCCTCGGACTCTCACCCAAGGCGGAACAGCAAGAGTCCGCAGGCGCCTAGGCGCACTTTTGTTACACGGATCGATGAGAGCATCGAGGTGGCGTCAATTCCCGCCCTGTGATGCCGCTACATCCGGTTTTGATATACGGTAATTTGATCGATCTAAACTGTCAACCCTTTGCCGCGCGGCGATGACGACGGGGTCCCGTCAGCCGGCGGATTCCCGCGATGGAGCAGTCGGATGGGGAGCGCCGCAGGACTCGCGGACCACGAGGCGCGGCGAGATGATCGTCCTCTCCGGCCCTTCGTCGGGGGCGGCGATGCGGCGCAGGATGAGATCGACGGCGGCCTCGGCGACGCGCTGCGGCTTGATCGACACGGTGGTCAGCGCGGGGCGGAGGAAGGCGATGTCACGGCGGTCGTCGAAGCCGACCACCGCGAAATCGCGTCCGGGCCGGATTCCCTGGTCGATCAGGGTGCCGACCACGCCGTAGGCGACGTGATCGTTGAAGCAGACGGCGGCGGTCGGTCGCGGTCGGTGAGCGAGCACCTCAAGGATCGCCCGCGAGGCGTCGACCGGATCGACGACGCAGGGGACGACGAGCTGCTCGCGTTCGGCCAGGCCATGGGCAATCATCGCCGCACGATAGCCCGCCTGGCGCTCCGCGGAAGCCGAGTGGCGTTCGCCGCCGCCGACGAACGCGATATGCCGGTGGCCCAGCGCGACCAGGTGATCGACGCCCAGGCGCACGCCGTTGAAATGGTCCTGCCCTACGAAGTCGGTTCGCGCGCCGAGGACATGGCGCGTTGCCTGGAGGAACGGTAACCCCGACCTGATCAGGGCACGGATGGTCTCCTCGGCGGTGTCGGCCGTCGGCACCAGGATGACGCCTTCGACCCCGTGCTCTCGCATCCGGGTCAGGATGCGGTCTTGGCGCTCCGGCGATTCGCCCGAATTAGCGATGATCGAGCTCCACCCCGCGTGTTCGAGCGCGAGGTCCACCTGGGAGGCGAAGTCGGCGTAGAAGGGGTTGGTGATGTTGCAGATGACGACGCCGACGGTGCTGGTCCGTCCCGAGCGCAGGGAGGCGGCGCCGCGGTCGTACACGTAGCCGAGTTCCTGAAGGGCGGCCTCGACGCGCTCGCGGGTGGCGGAGCGCACCAGCGGACTCTTGCGTAACACCAGCGAGACCGTGCCGCGCGAGACGCCAGCGGCGGCGGCGATGTCGACCAGGGTGACGCGCTGGCGTTTCGGCGGGCGGGAAGGGGACGGATATCTGGCCAAGGACGGTCGCGGCTTTTGATCGATCTTTTATTACTCCGCTTCGCGGCCGCTTCTGTCAACAGCCCCCGGCGCTCCGATCGCTGGGCTACTCTCGCCGCAGGATGCGGTCAACCAGGACGCGACCGAACCAGGTCTCGCGAAACGAAGCTTCGAGGGCGGCGGGATCGTACGCGGTTTCGACCCACGGCAGAAAGCTCTCCGGCCGGCCGTCCGTTTCCGCCGCGAATCGCTCGAACAGGTGGTCGACGATACCGGTGCGGGCGTAGCGATAGTGGCCGTACCAGATCGACAGCTGCCGGGTCGCTTCCTTCAGCGGCCGCTTCTCGTGCAGGAACAGGTAGAGGACCGACATGAAGCTGGCACGGTCGCAGCCCGACTTGCAGTGGATCAAGACCGGGTGCTCCGCGTCCGAAAAAAGCCGTGCCGCCGTCCGCAGGGTATCGCGGTCAAGCGCCTTGCGCGAGCGGATGGGGAAGTCGAGCAGCGTGAGCCCCAGCTTCTCGCACGCCTCGCGTTCGAGGATGTAGGAGCCGCAGGTGTCGCGCCGGCCGCGCAGGTTGATGACGGTGCGTACGCCCATCGCCTTGGCGCGCCGCAAATGGTGCGGCGCCGGCTGCGCCGCCCGCCATGCGACCGGCGACAGCCGGTGCAGGTTCCAGTAGGCGAAGCGGACGAAGCCATGGTCCTTGAACAGCATGTCCAGCCACGAACGGACGCGCTCGCGCCTCGAAAGCACGGGCGCCGGGGCGAGGGAGTGGGCAAGCTCTGTCATGGGCACCGAATATAGGTCGCGGCGACGCCTTTAGCACGGATCGTTACGGGCCACAAAGCCGAGGTTGTCACGGCGGCCCGACCGTCCCATAGTCTGGCCCGACGAGGATCGGGGAAGCGGGGGCTGCATGCTTCGGTACACGATGGTGGTGCTGGCGGGGATTCTCGCCTTCGCCCTGGTCGGCGGGGAAGCGCCGGCGCAGGGCGCGGCGCCCGGCAGGACCCTGGTCGCGGCCAAGACCGCGAACGTCAGGGCCGAGCCCGGCACCTCGGCGGCGGTGCTTGGCCGCATCGCGGCGGGGGCGACGGTGAAGGTGACTGGCCAGACCACGGCCGGCGGAGCGACCTGGTACAAGGTAGTGCTGCCCACCGGCAAGGAGGGCTACGTGCTGGGCGAGTTGCTGGCTGAGAAAGGCCCCACGGCCGCTCCCCGCAGCGTCTCGCGTGACCCCGCCGTGGCCAAGGCCCAGGCGGCCCTGACCACGAAGGACTATGCGGCCGCGGAGCGTCTGGCGCGGCCGCTGGCCGAGGCCGGCAATGCCGAGGCGCAGTACCTTCTCGGTACCCTCTACGTCGAAGGCCGGGGCGTGGCGGAGAGCGCCGAGCAGGCGCTCGCCTGGTGGCGGAAGGCTGCCGCCCAGGGCAATGCCGACGCCGAGGCCGCCCTCGGGTTCATGTACGCCGAGGGCAGGGGCGTGCCCCAGAACTACGACGAGGCGGTCAAGTGGTGGCGTCAGGCGGCGGGCAGGAAGAACGCCGCGGCGCAACGCAATCTCGGCGTCATGTACGCCGAGGGGGTGGGGGTGCCGCAGAACGACAAGGAAGCCCTCAAATGGTTCACCCTGGCCGCCGAGCAGGGCCATGTCGAAGCCCAGACCGACCTCGGCTTCATGTACTCCGAAGGGCGCGGCACGCCCCGCGATTTCGCCAAGGCGGCGGAATGGTTCCGCCGTGCCGCCGAGGCGGGCGACCCGGAAGCGCAGTACAACCTGGGCGTCGCCTATACGGCAGGCAGCGGCGTACGGCGCGATTTCGCCCAGGCCGCCGACTGGTTCCAGCGGGCCGCCAAGCAGGGTCACGGCGATGCCCCCGCCCACCTGGGCGGCTTCTATGCGCGCGGGCTCGGGGTGCAGAAGGATCTGGTCGCGGCCCACCTCTGGCTGACCCTGGCGGTGGCGCGCAGCGATCGCCCCGACGTCCGCAAGATGGCCGCAGAGCGGCTTGCTTCGCTGGAGCAGGAAATGTCCGCCGAGGAGCTGGAGGCCGCCCGCAAGACGGCCCGGGAGCTCCAGCAGAAGTGATGCCGCCGTCGCTTGCCGCGTGCGTCCGGATGTGGTCTATGGTGCCGGTCATGACATCCGCCATCGGATCGGCGCAGGAGGCATGTGAATGAGCCCTCAGCGCCCCAGGATCGACCTCAAGGACGAGCGCAGCCTGGCGCTGATGAAGCGTCTGGTGCGGGAATCGGTGCGGCCCTACATCGGCCGGCTGGTGGCGGCCGTGGTCGCGATGGCGGTGGTCGCGGGGATGACCGCCGTCTCGGCGTGGCTGCTCGATCCCGTCGTCAACAAGGTTTTCATCCAGCGCGACAAGAGCATGCTGTGGCTGGTGGCGTGTGCCGTGGTGGCTGTCTATCTGGTCCGCTGCGCTGCCAACTACCTGCAGGAGATCCTGGTCGGCTATGTCGGCCAGAGGATCATCGCCGACACCCAGAACCGGCTGTTCTCCCATCTGGTGCGTCAGGACGTCGGCATGTTCCAGGACCGCCATTCCGGCACCCTGATCTCGCATTTCACGTACGACATCAACGCCATGCGCAACGCGGTGGCGAACGCCCTGGTAGGGCTGGGGCGCGAGACGCTGTCGGTGGTCTTCCTGATCGCCGTGATGTTCTACCAGGACTGGCTGCTCGCCATCATAACCCTGGTGGCGGCGCCCCTCAGCGTCTACCCGGTGCAGCGGCTGGGGCGGAAGATGCGGCGGGTGTCGCGGCAGACCCAGGACGAGATGGGGGCGCTCACCACCACGCTGGCGCAGAGCTTCCAGGGCATCCGCATCATCAAGGCGTTCGGGATGGAGGACCACGAGCGGTCCAAGATCGCGGCCACGGTGGCCGCCCTGTTCGGCCTCACCTACAGGGCAGTGAAGGTGCGCGCGGCGGTGCAGCCGGTGATCGACGCCCTGGGCGGTTTCGCAGTCGCCGCGGTGATCGCCTACGGCGGCGCCCGGGTGATCGAGGGCACCACCTCGGCCGGCGCCTTCTTCTCGTTCATCGCCGCGGTGCTGATGGCCTACCAGCCGCTGCGCGCGCTGGGCAAGGTCAACGTCGCCCTCCAGGAGGGATTTGCGGCGGCGCAGCGGGTGTTCGACCTGCTCGACCGTGCCCCCGCGATCCAGGAGACGGCAAACCCGAAGGCGCTGCCGCGCACCGCGGGCGCGGTCCGCTTCGAGGACGTGCGCTTCACCTACGACGGCGACAGCTTCGCCCTCGACGGCGTCGGCTTCGAGGCGCCGGCGGGGAAGGTGACCGCCCTGGTCGGGCCCTCGGGGGCCGGCAAGAGCACGGTCTTCAACCTGATCCCGCGCTTCTACGATCCCGATGCCGGCCGTGTCCTGGTCAACGACCTCGATGCCCGCGAGGTCTCGTTCGCGTCCCTGCGCGGCGCGCTGGCCATCGTCGGGCAGGAGGTGGTGCTGTTCGACGACACGGTGCTGAACAACGTCCGCTACGGCCGCTGGGATGCCTCCGACGACGAGGTGTACGCCGCCGCCAGGGCCGCCGCGGCGGACGAGTTCATCCGGGCCCTGCCGGGCGGCTACCAGGCGCAGGTGGGGGAGCAGGGTTTGAAGCTGTCGGGCGGGCAGCGCCAGCGTATCGCCATCGCCCGGGCGATCCTCAAGAATGCGCCGATCCTGTTGCTCGACGAGGCGACCAGCGCGCTCGATACCGAATCCGAGCGCCACATCCAGTCGGCTCTCGACGGCCTGATGAAGGGCCGCACGACGATCGTCATCGCGCACCGGCTGTCGACCATCCAGCACGCCGACGTGATCCACGTCTTCGACCGCGGCAAGGTCGCGGAGTCCGGCACCCACGCTGCCCTGCTGGCGAAGAACGGCCTCTACGCGCGCCTGCACGCCCTGCAGTTCGGTGCGGTCGCCGAGCCGGCGTGAGCGGTCCTACAGCGTCCTGTGCATGACGTAGGTGTCGACAAGGCCAAGGCGAGCGTGGCGGAAGGCACCGGGGACGGTGCCGACGACGTGGAAGCCGAGCGACTCCCACAGCCGTACGGCACGGGCGTTGGTCGAGACGACGAAGTTGAACTGCATGGCCGCGAAACCCATCCGTCGCGCCTCGTCCAGAGCGTGCTCCCCCATCGCCCGCCCGAGCCCGATGCCGCGCGCCGCCTCGCCGACCATGAAGCCGGCGTTGGCAACGTGGTTGCCGAGGCCGGGCTGGTTCTCCTTCAAGTAATAGGTGCCGAGCGGCATCGCGTCCTTGTCCGCCGCCAGGAAGGTCGCCTTCGCGGCCTCGAACCACAGGCGCACGAAGCCGGCGAAGTCGGTGGCCGGATCGTAGGAATAGGTCTCCCCCGCCGCCACCACGGCGTGGAAGATCGGCCACAGCGCCTTAGCGTCCCGGGCCGCCTCGGCGCGCCGGATGCGAATGGCAAGGTCTCGGGTCATGATGGTTCCTTGGCCGTTGACGGGCGCAGAAAAGCACGAACCGGGCTCGGCGGGCATCCGTGAAATGCGCATGGGCGACCCGCTGCGCTGGTTCACCGCAGCCGTCATGGCTGTGGCGGAAGCTGCTCGGGGTTGTCGATCGTGAAGCGGTCGACGCCGAACGCGATCAGCCGCGCCGCCAGCCCGAGGTTGCACCCCACCCCCCAGCAGCCGACCTCGAACCCGGCCCGCCGGATTCTCTCCACGACGTCCGCCCCTGCCAGCCTGGAAGCGCACGGAATGACGCAATCGACGCCTGCGGCCTTCGCCCGCTCCAGGATCTCGTCGACCTCATGGGCTGCGTACGGCGGCGGCCGCGCGCCGGCCATCCGGGCGGTCAGATCCCGCGATCCCTCGCTTCCGCTCGAGCCGTCGGGCTTGATCAGCCAGCCGATCCGCAGCCCGGGCCGGCCCGCCTTCACCTGGGTCAGGACCGCGAGCGAGAACGAGGTGACGAGGCAGTCCGCTCCTTCTCCTACCTCCTGCAACAGGGTCGGCACCGTCAACGGATTGGCACCTTTGAGGTGAATCTGCTGGTGGGTGCGCCCTGCCAAGGTCCGCAAGACTTCCGCAAGGGTGGCGACCAGCCCGTGCCGAGCGTCGCCGGCATTGATCGACCGTACCTCCCTCCACGTCAACCGGTCTATGTCGAGGTCCCGGTCCGTCAGCAAGGCGGGTTCGACCACCGCCATCAACGGCTGGTCCGCGTCCAGGCAGACGCAGGTGTCGTACTCGATGGCGGGCGCGTTGCGCTCCAAAGCCCAGCGGAAGGTGCGTAGGCAGTTCGGCGGCAACCCCAGGGACTTGCCGCCGCCGCGGTGATAGACGATGAGGGTCAAACGCCGTCTCCGGCCGTTGCCGAGAAGCGCGGATCTTCCTGCAGCGGCCGCGTCTTCGGCAAGGGATTTGACGCCTGCTACCGGAACGGCTGCAGGTTGCCGAGGAACTGCTCGGCGCTGGCCTCCCACGAGAAGGTCTCGGCATGGGCGCGGCAGCGATCGCGAGGGATCGCCAAGGCCTGCCGCGTGGCCTCGCCGAGGTCGTCGGCCAGGATGCCGGCGCCCGAATCGCCGATCACGTCGAGGGGGCCGGGAACCGGGAAGCCTGCGACCGGGGTGCCGCAGGCGAGCGCCTCGAGCATCACCAGGCCGAAGGTGTCGGTCCGGCTCGGGAACACGAAGACGTCGGCGGCGGCGTAGTGGCGGGCAAGCTCCTCGCCGTGCTTCGCGCCGAGGAAGCGGACCTCGGGGCGGCCCGCTTTCAGCGCCGCCAGCTGGGGACCGTCGCCGACGACCACCTTGGAGCCCGGGAACGGCATGGCGAGGAAGGCCTCGATGTTCTTCTCGACCGCCACCCGCCCGACGTAGAGCGCAAGCGGACGCGGCAGGTCCTTCAGGAACGGTTCGGCACGGGGCCGGAACAGCTCGAGATCGACGCCGCGCGACCAGCGCACGGTGCGGGCAATGCCGCGCTCGCGCAAGGCCGCCTCGATCGACGGGGTTGCGACCATCGTTCGCGTCGCGCCGCTGTGGAACCAGCGCACGAAGGCGTAGGGGAGTGCGATCGGCACCCGCCAGCGGGCGCGTACGTACTCGGGGAAGCGGGTGTGGTAGGCGGTGGTGAACGGATGGCCGCGCCGCCGGCAGTGGAACCGCGCCGCCACCCCTAACGGGCCCTCGGTGGCGAGATGAATCGCCGCGGGCATGCAGGCGTCGATCATCCGTCCAAGCCGCCGCGGGCTGGTCACCGCGAGGCGGATCTCGGGATAGCTAGGGCAGCGGATGGTGCGGAACCGATCGGGCCCGAGGACGATCACCTCGTGGCCCCGCGTGTTCAGGTGACGTTGAAGAGTCTCGAGCGTGCGAACGACGCCATTGACCTGAGGAGCCCAGGCATCGGAGACGATGAGGATGCGCATTCCGCCTCTCGCGCGACTGCGGGGCCGGACGTCTCGGCCCACGCGATGATCTCGAAACGGCCGTCGGCGTGCTCGACAAGGGCGGTGCAGCTTTCCACCCAGTCGCCGTCGTTCATGTACAGGAAGCCGCCGATGTCCCGGATCTCGGCCGAGTGGATGTGGCCGCAGATGACGCCGTCGACGTGGCGTCGGCGGGCATCGGCGACCACGGCGTGCTCGAAGCGGCTGATGTACTCGACCGCGTTCTTGACCTTGTGCTTGAGGAAGGCCGAAAGCGACCAGTACGAGAAGCCGAGCCGGCGGCGCCCGGCGTTGAACCAGGTGTTGACCACGAGCGCGACGTGATAGGCGGTGTCGCCGGCGGACGCCAGCCACTTGGCGTATTTGACGACGCCGTCGTACTGGTCTCCGTGCAGCACCAGATAGCGCCGCCCGTCGGCGCCGGTGTGGATGGCATCGTTGAGCACCGCCACCCGGCCGAAGCGGTGGCGGGCGAAATCGCGGAAGATCTCGTCGTGGTTGCCGGGGATGTAGAAGACCCGCGTCCCCTTGCGGGCCTTGCGCAGCAGCTTCTGGATCACGTCGTTGTGGGTCTGGCGCCAGTACCACCTCTTGCGCATGCGCCAGGCATCGAAGAGGTCGCCGACGAGGTACAGGTAGTCGGACTCGGTACGCCTCAAGAAATCGAGAAGCATCTCGGCTTTGCAGCCACGCGTGCCGAGATGAATGTCGGAAATCCAGATGCTGCGGAAGTGGAGCTTGCTGTCCTGGATGATTGTACCATGCACGGCAGGAAGCCTTGTGGTCTTCACTGGCGTTGATTTAACCTGTTGCGCAGCAGAGGTGAAGCCGAATTCGTTGCGGTCACGAAATATTCACGTCCAGGTCATACGATCGCAATATCGCCGCGTAGAGTGCCGCCGACGCACCCCGAGGGGATCTCCGCAAAGCCATGAACCCCGTTCCGCCGCACCGTCGCATCCTGGTCATCCACAACCCGACCGCGGGCCGGCGCCGCGAGGCCCGGTTCGGCCGCGTCCTGAACGCCCTGGTGGCGGAGGGTTGCTTGGTCGAGGTGCTGAGGACGGCCTCGCGCGGCGATGCCGAGGCGTTCGCCCATCAGGCTCGCGTCGGCGACTGGGACGTGGTGGCGGTGGCCGGCGGCGACGGCACCATCAACGAGGTGCTCAACGGCCTCGGCGACGACGCCCCGCCGCTGGCCATCGTGCCGCTCGGCACCGCCAGCGTCGCGGCCTGCGAGATCGGCATGCCGCGGCGTCCGGCCGACATTGCCCGGGTGATCGCCCGCGGGCCGGTCGCCGAGGTGTTCGTCGGCACCGCCAACGGCCGCCGCTTCATCGCCATGGCCGGAGTCGGCTTCGATGCCCGGGTAGTGGCTGCGGTCGACCTCCGGCTGAAGCGTTGGATCGGCCGTGCCGCCTACGTGGTTGCGGTGCTGCGGGAGCTGGGCCGCCGGCCGGGCGATGCCTACACCGTAACCGTCGACGGCCGCTCCCGCAGCGCCGCCGCGGTCGTCCTTGCCAAGGGACGCTTCTACGGCGGCCGCTTCAGTTGCGCTCCCGAGGCCCGGCTGGATGATCCGCGCCTGCACGTCTGCCTGTTCGAGCAGTCCGGCCGCGCTGCCGCAGTCCGCTACATGGCCGGGCTGCTGCTCGGCACCCTGCCGCGCATGAAAGGCATCGCGATCATCCCCGCCACCCGGGTCATCATCGCCGGGCGCGACGGCGAGCCCGTGCAGGGCGACGGCGACATCATCGCCCGGCTGCCGCTGGAGGCGGGCATCGCCCCCGGCCGCGTCAGGGTGGTGATTCCTGGACCCGCTGCCGCCGCTTCTTCGGCGAATCCGGCCGCGAAACCGCGGCGTCGGCCATATTGACGATCAGGTCCCATTCGGTACGCAAGAGCCGCATGGTCCTGCCCCAGGCCTCCTCGGCTGCCTCCCGGCTGCGCCGCGGCTGGCGAAGCTGCGCATCATAGACGCCGAGTGCCGTGTCCGCCGCAGTCTCCATCGAGAAGGCGTGCGCCGTCTGCAACGCCGCCGCCCGCAAGGCGGCCCGCTGGGGAGTGGAACGCTCTGCGGTCCAGCGCAGGGCGGCGACGAACGCGTTCTCGACGCCGGCGTCGAGGACGCGCCCGTTCTCGCCATCCCGCACCACGTCATTGACTCCGGCCGCGGCCAGCGCCACCACGGGCACCCCCGCCGCCATCGCCTCGACCAGCACGATGCCCTGCGTCTCGCTGAGGGACGAGAAGGCGAACACGTCCATCGCCTTGTAGGCGCTGATCAGGAACCGCCCTTCGAGCACGCCGGTGAAATGAACGCGGTCGACAACGCTGGCGAGCGTCTCCTTCAGCATGCCGAGCGACGGCCCGCCGCCGACGAACAGGGCGTGGGCATGCGGGCACTCGGCAAGGAAGCGCGCCACCGCGGTGGCCAGGAAGCTCAGGTTCTTCTCGGGGGCGAAGCGGCCGACATGGCCGATCACCAGGGCGCCGGGCGGGATGTCGAGGACCGCGCGCATGCCTTCGCCGCTGCCCTCCGCGAAACGATCGAGACGGATCCCCGTCGGCACCACGTGGATCGGCGCGTGGACGCCGCGCTCCCGCAGAACCCCGGCCACGGTTTCGCTGGGTGCAAAGACGGCGTCGCTGAGGTTCGCGTAGTTGGTCGACATGTTGACGGCGAAGCGTCGCATCGCTTCGGAGTCCCCGGGAACGTAGTGCGTGTAGCGCTCGTACATCGTGTGGTGGGTGAAGACGAGCGGCACGTCGAGTACGCGCGCCAGCCGCACTGCGCTCGCCCCAAGCAGGAACGGATGGTGGGAATGAATGATGTCGGGCCCGAACCGCTCGACCTCCGCCCGCAGCGACGGCGGCGCCGCCAGCACCACCGAGAAGTCGCTGCCGTTGAAGTGCTGCAGGGCGGGAATGCGGATGACGTCGCGCTCGCCTTCCGGCGCCCCCTCGAACTCGGGGCAGACCACCAGCACCCGGTGACCACGGCGCCGGTACTCGGCGCTGAACACCTCGACCGAGCGGGCCACGCCGCCGACGTGCGGCAGGTACGTATTGGTCACCATGACGATCTTCATGCGCAGACCCGTGCAGCCTGGCCCAGCTCTTGTATCTGGTGAAGGCTACGTTGCTTTTCGCCGCTGTTGTCGTCAAGGCCCTGCGGGAGCGGGGGCGAGGAGCTCCGGGTCGACGTAGGTGTCGAAGACGGTGACGCCGAAATGGAGGTGGGGCCCGGTGGCGCGCCCGCTGGCGCCGACGCGGCCGACGAGCTCGCCCTTGCGGACCTGCTGTCCCTGTTGGACCGTGATCGCGCTGAGATGCGCATAGA
Source organism: Rhodospirillales bacterium (assembly GCA_018432935.1). Taxonomy (GTDB): domain Bacteria; phylum Pseudomonadota; class Alphaproteobacteria; order Rhodospirillales; family Shumkoniaceae; genus JAHDSF01. Next base: position 13,272 of record JAHDSF010000027.1, read on the forward strand.
CCGACTTCAGGCCGTGGCCGTGATCAAGCACCACCGTCTGGCCGGTGAAGAACAGGTCTGGATGAACCAGTACTGCCACCCCGTCGGCGAAGGCGGAGACGGGAGCCCCCGCGGCGGCTGCGATGTCGATGCCCCGATGCGGGCTGCGCGGTTCGCCGTTGAGAATCCGTTGGCTGCCGAACACGCCCGAGACCCGGCCCGGCACCGGCCAAGCGAAGCCGGACAGGAAGAGCGGGGCCGCGGTGTCCAGCGTGCGCGCCTTGGCGAGCAGAGCGTTCTCGCTCCGGATGCGCTTCATGGCCTCGGGATCCGGCGTCACCTGCTGCTGCGGCAGGCCGTCGATCCGTTGCACGATCCAGTCGCGGCGGGCGATGGTGAGCGTCCGGGTCTCGCCGCCGCCTTCCGGCGGTTCGAGGCGCAGCTCGGCCGTGGCCGGGGCGTCGCGGTCGAAGGCGAGCAGGAACTTGCCCTCCGGCGACACGCGGACCGCGCGGCCGTCGATATGCACTCTTGTTCCTGGCTCCGTGCTGCCGATCACCAGCCCGCCCTGGGCGAGATGGCCCTCCAGCCTGACACGGTCGGCGCCAGAGGCGCCGGCGGCTGCGATCGTCAGGCCCAGGAGCAGGGCCAGCACCGCCGCTCCAAGCCGGCGGAGGGGGGAGGGCGGGAAGATGCGCGATCGGTCCCTCACAGCAGTGTCCCCTGGCGACCGTCGGCGCGGCGACGCCTGCGCCGTTGCGGCGGCGTTCCGGTGGCCAGTACGGCGGCGTCGCCGTCCTTGAAGGTAAGGGTGAGAACCTCGCCCGGCTTGACCTCGCGGGCGCTGACCAGGGGCATGTCGTCGCGGTCGCGCACCAGCGCGAAGCCGCGCTCCAGCACCCGCTGATAGGAGAAGCTTTCGAGCAGGGCGCCGGCGCGCTCGAGGCGGCTGGCGCGGGCGTCGAGCAGGCCGCGGCCGAGGCTGTCGAGGGCGCGGGCCTCGCCGGCCACCCGGGCGGCATCGCGGAGGATCCGTTCACGCGGAGGACGAAGCCGCGCCCGGTCCAGCCGTCCCGCCTTGCGGTCGAGGCCGACCACCAAGGCGTTGCCCAGTCGTTCCGCACGGTCGTCGAGCCGCTGCGCAGCGATCTCCAGCAGGCGCGGCAGGTCGGGCAGGCCGCGCGCCAGCCCCTGCAGGTTTTCGCCGCGGCGATCGAGCTGGCGGACGGTGCAGCCGTACAGACGGTTGCCAAGCTCGATGACCCGGGTCGCCAGCGTTGCCCGCACCGGAACCGCCAGCTCGGCCGCCGCGGTCGGAGTCGGGGCGCGAAGGTCGGCGGCGTAGTCGATCAGGGTGGTGTCGGTCTCGTGCCCTACTGCCGATATCAGGGGGATCGGACTGGCGGCCGCGGCCCGCGCCACGGCCTCCTCGTTGAACGCCCACAGGTCCTCGAGACTGCCGCCGCCGCGGGCGATGATGAGGACATCGGGGCGCGGCACCGGGCCGTCGGGGGCGAGGGCGCCGAAGCCGCGGATGGCGGTGGCAATCTCGTCCGCCGCGCCCTCGCCCTGGACGCGCACCGGCCACAGCAGGACCCGGCGCGGAAAGCGCTCGCGCAGGCGGTGCAGGATGTCGCGGATGACGGCGCCGCTGGGGGAGGTGACGACGCCGATGACCTCGGGCAGGAACGGCAGCGGCCGCTTGCGCGCGGCATCGAACAATCCCTCGTCGGCGAGCCTGCGCTTGCGGTCATCGAGCAGCTTCAGAAGCGCGCCTTCGCCGGCCAGCTCCATCGCTTCGACCACGATCTGGTAGCGCGAGCGTCCGGGGAAGGTGGTGAGGCGTCCGGTCACCACCACGTCCATCCCATCCTCCGGCGCCATGCCGAGGCGCAGCGCCGCGGTGCGCCAGCACACCGCATCCAGGACCGCCTCGGCGTCCTTCAGAGAGAAGTAGCAGTGGCCCGATCCGGCCCGCTTGAATCCCGAAACCTCGCCCCTCACCCGGACCAGGGCAAAGCGGTCCTCGACCACGCTTCGCAGGGCGGTCGAGAGCTCGGAAACCGTGAGGACCGGCATGTTGCTGCCGGGCGCGCTGTCGATTGACGGGGTATTGCTCATCCTTCACACTGCATAGCGGGAGACGGTTATTTATGGCGTCCTATCCAGTGTGAAAACAAGCGGGGAGGCCGGAGCCATGAAGGTCCTGGTCGTAGGCGGGGGTGGACGCGAACACGCGCTGTGCTGGGCCATTGCGCGCTCTCCCCGCTGCACCAAGCTGTTCTGCGCGCCCGGCAACGCAGGCATCGCCGGTATTGCCAAGTGTGTGCCGATCGACTCTTCCGACGTCGCGGGGCTGGTTGCGTTCGCCGGCGAGGCCAGGATCGACCTCGTGGTCGTGGGGCCGGAGGGGCCGCTGGTCGCAGGCCTGGTCGACGCGCTCGAGGCATCCGGCATCAAGGCGTTCGGACCGTCCGCCGCGGCAGCGCGGCTGGAGGGGTCCAAGGGCTTCATGAAAGATCTGTGCGAGAAGTACGGCATCCCCAGCGGCACTTTCGGCCGCTTCGACGAGCCCGTCGCGGCCAAGGAGTTCATCCGTATCCACGGGGCGCCGATCGTCGTCAAGGCCGACGGCCTGGCGGCGGGCAAGGGCGTCATCCTTTGCCGTTCCGAGCAGGAGGCCTACGCCGCCGTCGACCGCATCATGGTCGAGCGCGCCTTCGGCGAGGCCGGCGACGAGGTCGTGGTCGAGGAGTTCCTGAAGGGCGAGGAGGCGAGCTTCTTCGCCCTGGTCGACGGCGAGCGGGCGGTGCCGTTGGGCGCTGCGCAGGACCACAAGGCGGCCTGCGACGGGGATACTGGCCCGAATACCGGCGGCATGGGCGCCTATACGCCGGCGCCGATCGTCACCCCGGCGATGGCGCAGCGGGTCATGGACGAGATCGTGCGGCCGACTATCAAGGGCATGGCGGCCGAGGGCGCGCCGTTCAAGGGGGTGCTGTTCGTCGGTCTGATGATCGAGAACGGCGTCCCGCGGGTGCTCGAGTTCAACGTCCGCTTCGGCGACCCGGAATGCCAGGCGCTGGTGCTGCGGCTCAAGTCGGACCTCCTGGAGGCGCTGCTGGCTTGCGCCGAAGGGCGTCTCGACCAGATCGACCTGCAGTGGCGGGACGAAGCCGCGCTGGTCGTCGTCTTGGCCGCCCAGGGCTACCCCGGCGCCTACGAGAAGGGATCGGTGATCGGCGGCCTTGCCGAGGCCGGCCGCGACGAGTGCGCCGTCGTCTTCCATGCCGGCACGGTGGCCAGCGAAGGCAGGGTGCTGGCGGCCGGCGGTCGGGTGCTCGGGGTGGCTGCCCGCGGCTCCACTGTCAGGGAAGCGCAGCGGCGGGCCTACGAGGCGGTCGACCGCATCCAGTGGCCGCAGGGTTTCTGCCGCCGCGACATCGGTTGGCGCGCGATCGACCGGCAGGGGTAGCGTCGTAGCCATCGCCCTGGTGGCGGCGTCGTCGGCCGGGCTTGCGGGCCTTACGCTTCGAAGGCGATCTCGACCTGGCCGGCCTCCTGGTGCCGCAGCGAAACCAGCTGGCCGCCGAGTTGGATCTCCAGAGCGTCATTGAGGGGATTCCGCCGCACCACGATCACCACGGTGGACGGCACCAGTCCCAGATCCATCAACCGCTGGCGCACCGCGCCCCTTGCTCGCACGCGGACGACCCGGCAGCGGCCGCCGGGGGCAACGTCTCGCAGTGTCGGAGCGGTCTGGGGGGCGATCCTCGCCTCGCGTGGCGGCGGCGGGATACGGGCGACACGCTTGGCGGGAGTGGCTCGGCGTCCGCGGCGGAACAGCGAATCGAACATCGATTACACGACCTCTGCCGACGCGCGCAACGGGCGCGCATCGTCCTCGCTCTCAAACTATGGCAAGGGCAGCAGAGCGTCAATCCAGGCCGCCGGCCGGCCTCAGGCCACCACCACCTGGTTCCCGCCGCGCTCGCCGGCGCGGGCTACCGATTCGAGGGCGCGGCGAAGGACGGCCTCGGCGGTCGCATCCTCGGGCTTGAGGCGGGTGGCCCCGACCGAGGGCAGGGGGTGGACGAGCGTGCTCTCGCGGGTGACGACCATCTCCAGCACCGAACGCCTGAGGCGCTCGCCGACCATCCGCGCCGTGCGGCTTCCGGCCTCCGGCAGAAGGACGGCGAATACGCCGCCGCCGAGATCCGCGATGGTATCGACCGCTCGCACCCGGCTGCGGCAGCGGTCTTCCAGGGCTTCGATGAGCGGAGCGTCCGAACCGGCCGGCCGGCCGGTCTCGTCCTGCCAGGCGGCGGCGACCACCACCACCGAGAATACCCCGCCGAACCGTCTCGCCCGTTCGAACTCCTTTGCCAACGCAGTCGAGAAATCCGGCCGCGTCGGCTCTCGTTCCGGCGGCGGCGGTGGCTCGGCTGCGGGCGGCGCTGCGACGGCCGGTTCCGCCGGCGCGGCAAGCAGATATCCGACGAAAGCACGCGCCGCGGGATCGCCGCCGGCCGGCACCAGCCATGACCGCAGGCGGGTCCCGGTCCGGGCCGCGGTAAGGATCACACCGCCGGGAGTCACGAAGCGGGGCAGGGTTTCCGTCGTCAACGCCTCGGATTCGGCGCCCAGCAGGGCGAACAGCGAACGCGAATCCCGGTCCTCGGCGGTGACGCCGAGCAGCCGGGCCGAGACGGCGTTCATGCCGCGGATGACGCCCCGCCCGTCGAAATAGACGATGCCGAACGGGCTCCGCTCGCGCAGGACGCGCAGCTCGCGCTGCATCTGCCGCGCCGCCCGTGCGGTGCCCGCCCGCTCTCCGGCCTCGCGCAGCACGGCGACCACCTCATGGCCATCCGGCGATACCAGCCTGCCGCTCTCCTCGACCTGCCGCACGCCGCCCGCCAGATGGCGGAGCCCGTAGGTGACGCGATAGTGGGGACCGCGAGCCAGCGCGGCGGCGATGCGCTCTCCGAGGGCCTCCGCGTCGCTTTCTTCCACGAGATCCGCAAGGCCCATCGAACCGTCGAGGAATCGGTCGCGGGGATAGCCGCTGACCGCCTCCAGCCGCTCAGTTGCCGCCAGCACGTTGCGGCGCGAATCACGACGCCACAGGATGACTGCGTCGGGCGACGCCAGGCTGAGCGCTTCGAGGCGTCCTTCGGCGACTTCGTGCAACGTCTCCGCACGCGCCGCCGCGGACCGCGAGGCGGCGACCGCAATGCCGACCAGGAGCGCGACCAGCCCGCAGGTCGCCGCGCCCACCAACAGCGAATCCTGGAAGGACAGCCCGGCACGGACGATCAGGGCGAAGGCGGCGCTGGCGGCCGCGAACAGACCGGCAGCGATGAGCAGGGCGTCCCACACCACTCGGAGGGGCGCAGAACCCCGTTCCGCCGCAGCGGCCCGGGAAAGCCCCGAAATGGCGTCGCCCCCTGGTTCGCTCATCAGAGAAAGTTCCCGCAAATCGCGCGAAGAAACAACACATTTCGCGCGGGGTTTCCCGCTGAAGTCCCTGGACGGGCGCTTGCGACTTCCCTAAGTGTGGAGCGCTCATCGAAAACCGAGGACGAGAAACCATGACCTACACACCGGCCGAGAAGCGTTACGAATCGATGCCCTACAACCGTTGCGGACGGAGCGGGCTCAAGCTTCCGGCGCTTTCGCTCGGGTTGTGGAACTATTTCGGCGGCAGCGCCGATTTCGAGAACGCGCGCGCCCTGGCGCGGCGCGCGTTCGATCTCGGCATCACCCATTTCGACCTCGCCAACAACTACGGACCCCCTCCGGGCTCCGCCGAGGAGAATTTCGGGCGCATCCTGAAGGACGATTTCGCGAGCCTGCGTGACGAGCTGGTGATCTCGACCAAGGCGGCCTATCCGATGTGGAAGGGTCCTTACGGCCAGTGGGGCTCGCGCAAGCACCTCTTGTCCAGTCTCGACCAGAGTCTGCGCCGCCTGCGCCTGGACTATGTCGACATCTTCTATTCCCACCGCTTCGACCCCGAAACGCCGCTCGAGGAGACGATGGGGGCGCTGGACACCGCCGTCCGGCAGGGCAAGGCTCTGTATGCGGGGATTTCGTCCTACTCGCCCGAGAAGACCGTCGAGGCGGCACGCATCCTGCGCCAGATGGGCACGCCCTGCACCATCCACCAGCCGTCCTATTCGATGTTCAACCGCTGGATCGAGCGCGGCCTCCTCGATGTGCTCAGTCAGGAGGGGATCGGCTGCATCGCCTTCTCGCCACTCGCCCAGGGACTGCTGACCACCAAGTACCTGCAAGGCGTGCCGCAGGAGTCCCGCCTTGGCCGCAAGGTCGCCTTCTTCGATCCCGCCTATGTCAACGAAAAGAACCTGGAACGGGTGCGCGGCCTGAACGAGATCGCACGCGAACGCGGCCAGTCGCTGGCGCAGCTGGCGCTCGCCTGGGCGTTGCGCGATTCGCGCGTCACCTCGGCGCTGATCGGCGCCAGTCGGCCCGAACAGCTGGACGAGAACGTTGCCGCTCTTTCGAACCGGGATTTCAGGCCCGAGGAGCTGGATCGCATCGACCGGCTGGCGGCCGACGTCGAGGGCGTGAACCGCTGGGCGCAGTCGAGCTCGTACCGGTAACGGGGAACGCTCCTCTCCGCCCCTGGGGTGGAGAGGAGCAACCCTTTAGGTCTGATCGCTGCGAATGTGGCGGATGAAGCGGTCGACGTCGGTGCGCAGCGCGTCGGCCTGACTCGACAGCTTGGCCGAAGCGCCGTGCACGTCCCGGGCGGCGTGGCCCGCCTGGGTGGCGTCGGCGTTCATGCCGGCAACGCTCTCGGCCACCGTCTGGGCGCCTTTCGAGGCTTCCAGCACGTTGCGCGAGATCTCCTGGGTGGCGGCGCCCTGCTCCTCGACCGCGCTCGCCACCGAGGTGGCGATCTCCGAGATCTTGCCGATCACCGCGCCGATCGTCTCGATCCCCTTCACCACATCGGCGGTCGCCGTCTGGATCGCCGTCACCCGGGTCTCGATGTCGCCGGTCGCCTTGGCCGTCTGGTTGGCCAGGTTCTTCACCTCC
>JAHDSF010000013.1 GCA_018432935.1 Rhodospirillales bacterium
ATCCAGCAAGGCCTCAAACCGCATCATTCGGATCTCCTGTAGCGCTCTCGCCCGGCCCATCCTCGCCCCCCTTTTTGAGCGATTCTGAAACCGGACAAATCACGCGCTACAAAATCCGGACAGATGACGAGCTAACTACAGGCGGATTGAGCTCGCCTTGACAGCCCCGGCGGAAGTTCCTATCTTCCGCGCTCCTAAAAAACCGCGCCCGTTTGTTGCGCAACCCGCGAGTTGGGGAAAGTACCATGAAGATCCGCAATTCTCTGAAGTCGGCGAAGCTGCGCGAGAAGGGCTGCGTCCTGGTGCGCCGCAAGGGCCGCGTCTACATCATCAACAAGCGCCAGCCGCGCTACAAGGCGCGCCAGGGCTGATCGGTCCCGATTCGCGAATTCCAGGCTGGTCGCCGGCGTGATGCCGGCGATTTGCTGATTCGGCCCGCCGTAGCCTTCCATAGCCCCGCCGTTGGAGGGTCCCCCCTTGGGAATCCCGCCGCGGATGATGAGATGAGAGGGGCCGCTCGCGCGCACAGCAAGCTTGGGCCCGGTTCGGTTTGAAACCGAAGGGGCGAGCCTCTACACTGCCGTCCCTGCCGGACGGCCGCAGGCTCCGCAGACCGGGAGACGGTTGTTGAAGAAGCTCCTCATACTGTTCGCGATTCTGCTCGTGATCGTGGCGGCGGCCGTCACGGTGGCCCCGGAATTCATCGACTGGAACGCCTACCGGGGCACCCTCGCAGCGCAGATCGAACGGCAGACCGGGCGCAAGGTCACGTTCGGCGGCGACCTGGGCGTCACGCTCCTGCCGACGCCCGCTCTGGTCGCCAAGGACGTTCGCCTGTCGAATATCGAAGGCGGCGAATCGCCGCAGATGCTCTCGCTGCGGACGCTCGAGTTGCGCATCGCGGCCGCCCCCCTGTTGACCGGCCGCCTCCACTTCCCGTCGATGCGCCTCGTCGAGCCGGTGCTCTCGCTTGAGGTCGCCTCCGACGGCCGCCGCAATTGGGACTTCGGGACACCCGAGGCCGTCCGCTCCGAGCCGTCATCCGGGCAGCCCGGCGGGGAGGACGATGGATCGGCGGTCCGATTCGACAACGTCGTGGTCGAGAACGGGACCGTTCTGTACCGCGACGCCCGCTCCGGCACCACTGCCCGCATCGACGGCATCGACGCCCAGTTTGGCGCCACCTCGCTGGAGGGGCCGCTTGATGGCGAGGGAACCCTCGTCTACCGCGGCGTGCCGGTGCAGTTCGACGTCGCCCTCGGGCAGCTCATCCAGGGACGCACGGTGCCGCTGAACGTGGTCCTGCAGCTTGCCCAGGCGCGGGCGTCGCTGTCGGGAGCGATTCTCGGCGTAGGCGAGAATCCGCGCTTCAAGGGGGAGGTCAAGTCCGAGGGACAGAGCCTGGGCGCGCTGGTGGCCACGCTGTCCGGCAGACCGGCGCCCGCGCCGCTGGCACAATCCTTCGCGGTTGAAGCGGAAGTGGTCGCCTCGACCGAGAAGCTGACGGCCGAGCGCTCCTCGATCCGCCTCGGCGACACCAGGGCCGCGCTGCGCCTGGAGGTGGCCTATGCAGACGACATCGACTTCACGGTCGGTGTGGACGTGCCGCGGCTCGATCTCGACGCGCTGCTGGCACCCCCGCCGCCGCCAGCAGGGAAGGCGGCTCCTGCACCCGGAAATCCGGCGCCGGACGGCCCTCGTGCCCTGGCGCCGAACGTTGCCGCGCCTGCAGCCGCTCCTGACCCCGGCCCGTTGCGACTGCCGGAAAACGTCCACGGTGTCGCCGAGGTGACGGCCGATGCGATCACCTATCGCGACGGCATCATCGGACAGTTCAGGGCGAGCCTGGAGATGACAGGCAACGAGGTGGTCGTGAACCAGCTCTCGGCCCAGCTTCCCGGAGGGTCCGAGGCCGCGATCTTCGGGGTTGCCAACCTGAACGGCGGCACGCCCCGGTTCGAGGGCGAGCTCGACCTCAAGATCAACGACCTCCGCCGCATCCTGAGGTGGGCCGGCGTGGCAGAGCCGCCGGTCGACGCGGAGCGCCTGCGCAGCCTGACTCTGCGGTCCGCGCAGGTCATCGTCGAACCCCACCAGGTGCAACTCGGCAACATCGCCGCCAGACTGGACACCACCCAGATCACCGGCGGGATCGCGATCGCCATGACCGCCCGGCCTTCGTTCGGGGCCGCCCTCGAGATCGACCGCCTCAACCTCGACGCCTACATGCCCCGTCCCGCGCCCGGGGACCAGGGATCGATCGCCCAGCCGGCTGATCAGGAGCGTGCGCCGCAGGCGCCGACGGACCTCGTGCAGCCCGATATCGTCCTCAATCCGCTGCGGACCTTCAGCGCCTTCGACTGCAACCTGCGCCTCGGCATCAAGCACCTGACCGTGCGCGATGCCCCCATCCACGACCTCAGGCTCGATGCCAGCCTGCTCAAGGGCGCGCTTACGGTGCGCGAGTTCTCGGCCGCCGACATGGCCGGAGCCGCGATCGCCGTGAAGGGCGGCTTCGACGCCGGCCCGGCGATTCCGGAGTTCAAGGAGCTGAGCCTCTCGGTGCGGACCCAGGATCTCGACCGCCTGTTCCGCTTCTTCGACCTGCCGACCTCGGCGACGGCGCGCGAGCTGGGTGCCGTCTCGACCACCGCGACCCTCGACGGCCGGGTGGTCGCCCCGCGCCTCCAGGCGGCCCTGCAGGCGCGCGACATGGAGGTGACGGCGGACGGCGAGTTCGCCTGGCTGCCGGCACCCGGCCTCGATCTCAAGACCCGGGTCCGCCACAAGGACGTGGCGCGCCTGGTGCGGATCTTCGGCTTCGAATACCGGCCGCTGGGCCCCCTCGGTGGCGTCGATGCGTCCGGCCGCGTCCGGCTGACCCCGGAGCGGATCACTTTCGAGGAGATGAACGGTCAGTTCGGGCCGGTCCGCGCCGAAGGCTCGCTGGCGCTGGCGACCACCGGCGCGAGGCCGAAGCTGACCGCAGACCTGCGCACCGACACCCTGGAGCTCGACAAGTTCCTGCCGCCCAGACGGAATGCGACGCTCCCACCCAGACAGCGCGCTATCGTGCCCGCCGCGTACCCGAGCGCTCCCCGGCCGCGGACACAAAGCGCGACACCCGTCAGGACCAGCCCCGATCGGTGGTCGCACGAGACGCTCGACCTGTCGGTCCTGCACAGCTTCGACGCCGACGTCAAGCTGTCCTCCAAGACCCTGGCGTATGGCCCCTATCGGATCGAGCAGGCGGACGTCACGGCACGTCTGGCCCAGGGCATGCTGAACCTCGAGCAGCTCACCGGCCGGCTGTTCGGCGGCGCGTTGGCAGGGCAGGCGACCCTCGAGGCGGCGTCCAAGCCACGGCTCGCCGTGTCGCTCTCCCTCAAGGAGAGCAGCCTCGCGGCCGGGCTGAAGGCGCTGACCGGCGCCGAGGCGGCCGGGGGGTCGCTGGACCTCGATGCGACAGTTGCCGGAAGCGGCGGCAGCGAAGCGCAAATCGTCGCCTCGCTGGCCGGCAAGGGGGCGTTCGCGATGAAGCAGATCGATGTCCGCAAGTCGGGCGCCGGGGCGGCCCTCGCACCCGCGCTGGAGATCCTGCGCGGCCTCAATGCCCTCGGCTCCCTGGTCGGCGGGGCCTCGGCCCCCGCCGACCTGACCGGCACCTTTGCAATCGACACCGGGATCGCCCGGTCCGACGACCTCAAGCTTGCATCCTCCGCTTACGAGGCGACAGCCAAGGCCGACGTAGACCTGCCTCGCTGGCAGGTCCGATCGGAAGGTCGGGCCCGCCTCACCGAAGCCGGGGTCGATGCGATTCCGTTCTCGGTTTCCGGCCCCCTCGACGCGCCCGACGTCAAGATCTCTCCGCCCGAGAACCTCAGGAATTTCTCGATTCGGATCCCGGACAAGCTGCTCAAGGACAAGGATGCCCGCCGCCAGTTTCTCGAAGACCTGAAGAAAGGTGTCATCGGGAACTGACGGCGCCGGTCGAGAACCCCCCGCAATCTGCTAGGATCCCCCTCCCCAGATGGCCCGCGAGGGCCGGTTGAACAGACAGGTCCGTGCATCATGCTGATTCTCGTTCTCGAGGCGTCGACGGCTTCGGCGAAGGCGATGCTGTATAGAAGCGGCGAAGGCGTCGCCGGCATTCTCTCGCGCAACTACTCGGCCGAGGCCGGCGATACCGTCACCCTGGATGCCGACCGCATCGTCGGCGAGACCCTGGCGGTCGGGCGGGAGCTGCTGGCTGAGAAGGGAATCGACAGGGTCGACGTGGTTGCGACCTGCAGCATCTGGAGCCATAGCCTAGTGCTGCTGGACCGCGACCGGCGGCCGGTCTCCAAGCTTTCCACCTGGGCCGACACCACCCCCGCCGTCACCACCGAGAAGTACCGGCGCGACCGCCCGCTCTATCACGAGCTCTACCAGCGCACCGGCTGCCCGATCCACAGCACCTACACCCTGTGGAAGTACGTCCACGCGAAGGAGCACGGCGACGTTTCGAAGGCGGCCTTCATCGCCTCGATGCCCGACTACCTGTTCCTGAGCCTGACCGGCGAGTTCGCCGCCGCTCCGAGCACCGCATGCGGCGGCGCCTTCCTCAACACCCACTCGCTGGACTGGGACGAGCTGGCGCTCAAGGTGGCCGGCATCGAGGCGGGAATGCTGCCGCGGCTGGTCGAATCCGAGTTCACCGCGCCGCTGGCAGCGGCTGCGGCGCACGCGCTCGGCATCAAGGCAGGCACGCCCGTCGTCATCACCGGCGCCGACGGCGCGATGAACCAGGTCGCCGCCGGCGGCTTCGGCGACAACGTGATGACCCTGTCGGTGGGAACAAGCGCGGCCCTGCGGCTCACCACCAACCGCCCGGTGCTGGCGGAGAAGCCCTCCACCTGGTGCTATGTCGGCCCCGAGCACAAGTGGATCGTCGGCTGCGCCACCGCCGGCGCGGGCAACTGCGTCGACTGGTTCGGCAAGCGGATCCTCGGCTCCCAGGGCGGCATCACGCTCGACCAGCTCGGCGAGGGGGCCCGGGGCGCCCTGGCCAAGGGCGACGCGCCGATCTTCCTGCCGTTCCCGGCCGGCGAGCGCTGCCCCGGCTGGAACGACGCGAAGACTGCGCAGATGTGCGGGCTGAAGCTGAGCCACGACATCTACGACCTCTACTACGCGGTCCTCGAGGGCGTGCTGTTCAACCTCAAGCAGTGCTACGACATCACGGTGCCGATCGTCGGCCGGCCGCCGAAGTACATCAGCGTCTCCGGCGGCATCGAGAAGTCGCCGTTCTGGCTGTCGATGGCGGCCTCGATTTTCGGCCTGCCGGTCTACCCCGACGGTCGTCTGCACGCATCCTCGCTGGGGGCCGCGTGCATGGGCCTCAAGGTGGGCGGAGAGATGAAATCGGTCGCCGCGATCAAGCCGCTGCTCGACAAGCGGTTCGACCCCGATCCCGCCCTGCACGGCCATTATGCCCGCCGCTACCGGAGCTACCTCCGCTATTACGACCTGCATTCGGCCGCCGAGTAGAGAGCTCCGTCCCCCCTCCTCCCCCCTGGGGCGGAGGGGGACGCCACGTCACGCCTTGCCCAGGGCGACCAGCAGGTTCTCGACCGCGACCTCGACGGCGCGGGTCACGCTCTCCTGCGTGAAGCCGCCGATATGGCTGGTGGCGATGGTGTTGGGATGCTGCGCCAGGGCAAGCGACTTTGGCGGCTCCTCGGGGAAGACGTCGGTGGCATAGCCGGCGAGGCGCCCGTCTTCGAGGGCAGCCAGCACCGCCGCCTCGTCGATCAGCGCAGCGCGCGCGGTATTGATGAGGAACGCGCCCTTGCGCATCTTGCCGAGGAACGCGGCGTCGACCAGGTGGCTGCCGTCGCGCGGGGCCGGGCAGTGCAGGGTGACGACGTCGGCCTGCCCGATCACCTCGTCGATTTCGGCCCAGCGGAACCGCTCGGCGGGCAGGCCCTGCGGCTTCATCGGGTCGAAGGCGAGCACGCTGGCGCCCAGCGCCACGACCAGCCGGCACACCTCGCGGCCGATCGCCCCGGCGCCGACCACACCGACGGCACGGTTGCGAATCTCGATGCCCTGCTTGCGCGGCCACTGGCCGGCCTTGATGCCGGCGTCGGCAGCCGGGATGTGGCGCAGGCTGGCGAACATCAGGCCAATCGTCAATTCGGCGACCCCCGCCGAGTTGGCCCCCTCGGCGACCACCACCTTGATGCCGCGCTCCTTGACCCGCTCCAGCGGCAGGTTGTCGACGCCGACGCCGTTGCGACTGATCACCTTGAGGGCGTCCGCTGCATCGATCACGGCCGGCGTCACCTTCTCGACGCCTGCGAGCCAGCCGACGCAGCCCTTCACCCGATCGATCAGCTCGCTTTCGCCGGGGGTTGCCCCGGCCGTCGTATAGACGACCTCGAACCCCTTGTCCTGAAGCCTCTTCATCGCCGGGTGCGGCTTCTGGGTCAGGGAACGCGGCGTGACGAGAATCTTTTCCAGGATCGCCTCCTTGGGCAGCGGTGTTCGAGAACGCCTCGAACCGCGGGCAGACAACCGTCCGACCGCCGACAAAATACGTCCACCCCCATCGGCGTGCAACGCCCTGGCGGCTCAGCCGAAACGGCGCAGGAAGGCGGCGCCGCAGTCGAGCGCATGGTGCGCCTTGTCAACGATGTCGCTGAAGATCAGGAAGCCGTGGCAGACCCCCTCCTCGACCGACAGCTCGTGCTCGAGTCCGGCCTCGGCGCAGCGGGCCGCGAAGTGCAGCGTGTCGTCGCGCAAGGGATCGAGCCCGGCAGCCATGAGATGGAGCGGCGGCAGACCGTCGAGCCGTCCCTTGACGAGAGCGGCTCGGGGGTTGGCGCGGTCCGCCGCCGAGCCCAGGTAGGCATCCCAGAAGAACGCCATTTCATCCCGGGTAAGCCCATGCTCGCCGCGGCCGAACGCCCGGTACGAGGCGGTGTCGAGGTCGGTATCGAAGACGCCGTAGAAGCACAGCAGGGCGCGCGGAAGCGGCCCGCCGGCATCGCGCAGATCCATCGCCGCCGCCACCGCCAGATTGGCCCCGGCCGAATCGCCCGCCACGGCCAGGCGGCGGGGGTCGACGCCGAACTCGGACGCGCGGTCGTGGAGGTGACGGAACGCCGCCGCGGTCTCGTTCACCGGGTCTGGAAACTTGTGCTCGGGGGCCAGGACGTAGTCGATGCCCAGCACCGTCCATCCCGACTTGAGGGCCAGCAGGCGCATCACCTTGTCGTGAGTGTCGAGCGAGCCATGTACCCATCCGCCGCCATGCAGGTAGACGATCGCGGGCGCCGGCCGGTGCTGGTCGGGACGGTAGATCCGCACCGGCACGTCGCCGAAAGGTCCCGGCAGCATGCTCTCCTCGATGGCCGGCAGCGGCAGCGGGTTGGCGTTCCATGGTCGCCTCTGTTCCTCGACCAGCCGGCGCATCATGCGCGGATCCGACGGCCGCGGAGCGCCGGCGGTGATCGCGGCGACGCGCTCCAGCGCCTGCGCCATCTGAGGGTCCATCGGCTGGCGGAGATCGTCGTCCACGCGCGCTCCCTTCGGCTGTCAGTCCTCGTCCCGTCCGGCGGCGAGGTAGGCTTCCATCGACGGCTTGATGTGATCGACGCACAGTCTCGCCAGCCGCTCGCGGTCGTCGTCGCGCAACGCCTCGATCATCTGGAGGTGCTCGACCTGCGAGCGGCCGAGGCGCCGCGGCTGGCCGATGCTGTGGTAGCGCACGACATGGGCGATGGCCGCGTAGGCCTTGATGGTGTCGAACAGATAGGGATTGCCGCAGGCGGCAAAGAGGGTGTCGTGAAACTCGTTGTCGTAGCGATGGACGGCCGACAGGTCGCCGGCCTCGACCGCCTTGGCATGGCGCTCCCGCAACTCGCCCAGGCGGTCCAGAAGCTCGGGCGGCGCCGGCAGCGGCATGGTGCGGGCGGCATGGCCGTGGAGCAGGAAGCGAACGTCGTAGATCGCGGCGATTTCCTGCGGAGAGAACGAGCGAACGCGGGCACCCTTGTTGGGCTCGCGCGTCACCACCCCGATCTGCTCCAGCGCCGCCAACGCCTGCCGAGCGACGTGACGCTTGAAGTCGAAGCGCTCCATCAGGGCGTCCTCGATCAAACGCTGGCGCGGCTTGAGACGCCCGAAGATGATGTCTTCTTCGATGACGCGGACAGCGGCGGCCAGCGGCTCCTTGAGCCGAGGCGCCGTCGTCCGCACGTCAAGCAGCGTTCCCATGGCGGTCGTCCCCGTCGATGGGCCCTCCTCAGACGTAGCGGCCGAACCGCACGGCCGTGGTCCCCTTGCGGCAGCCTCGCGACGGCATCACGAGGACGCATTCGTCGTACGGGGTCCTGACCTCCTCGTCGCCGTCCCAGCCGATCAGCGTTCCCGCCGCGGCGACCACCTCCATGCCGACGTAATCGGCAGCGAAGCGGAAGCTGTCGGTCTTGATCGTCACCGGCCCGGTCACCTCGATCACCTTCTGGGCTGGCGGCGGCGGCGCATCGGGAAGCAGACGCTGCACATCGTCGGTGGCGATCACGTCGAGCATCCGGAGAAATCGGACGGCGCTCTCGCAGGCCACTTTCCTGCTGGAGGCTTCCCAGTGCTGGCCACATTCCACCAGGACCGCGTTGCGGGGGCTCGCCTCGTCGGCGAACATTCCGTAGTCGCGCAGGCGCCGGCCGGCGGCGTGCCCTTGATCGGCCATCACGTGCTGCGGGAAGCCGAGTCGCCGCGCGAAGGCGCGCCCCTTGGCGGTCGGCCCGCACAATGCCAAAGGCACCGTCGGATGCTGCATCGAGTGGAGGTCGAGCAGATAATCCACGGTGTCGACGACCGGCCGCACCTCGCGGGCGCGGCGAAGCTCGACGCTGTCGCGGTCGCCGTCGAGCACGCCCCAGACCCGGTTGAAGTCTTCGTCGACATAGCGCGAACTCTCGGGCCGCGCCGGATCGAATGTCTCGAAGGCGGCAACGTTCATGAAGGCCAGCGACAGCTTCCCCTGCCGCGGCCGGACCTCGCGACGGAACAGGAAGTCGAGGGCCAGGGGCCCGCACAGCTCGTTGCCGTGGACGATGGCTGCGACCATGACGTGCGGACCGGATCGGCCGCTGTCGAAGGTGGTGATGTAGTCGACCCCTGTGTTGCCCTTGCGATAGGGGGTAATGTCGATCGCGGTCAGCTCGACCGCATAGGGGCTTTCCCCCGTATTGACTGCCGCCGTCATGGGTTCCTCGTCCGGCCGTTGCTGCACGCACTATACCGCGGCGCGTCGCGATGGCAACGCCCGCCCCGAGAGCCCCCGTTGACGTTGCGCGATATTTGCCGGAGAGTCCTGGTGGAAGATCCTCGTACAGATACTACACAGGGAGGCGAGCAATGAGGTTTGCTACAGGGCTGATCGCGGCGGCGTTTGCGGCCGGGGCCTTCGCTACTGCCGGCTGGTCGGCAGAGCTCAAGGTGGGGGTCATGGCGGAACCGAACTCGATGGACCCCCATTACCATACGCTGACGCCGAACATCTCGATGGCGGCAGCCGTGTTCGAACGCCTGGTCGAGCACGACGAGACCCAGAACAAGATTCCGGGTCTGGCCGAATCGTGGAAGCAGCTCGCTCCCAACGTCTGGGAGTTCAAACTCCGCAAGGGGGTGAAGTGGCACGACGGCTCGCCGTTCACCGCCGCGGACGTGGTGTTCACCTACGGCCGCGCCGGCAACGTCCCGAACAGCCCGTCGTCGTACGGCCTCTATACCAAGGTGGTGAAGGAGTTCGAGGTCGTCGACGACCACACGATCCGCTTCAAGACCGCGGGACCGTTCCCGCTGATGCCCGACTATGCGAGCCAGATCTTTGTCATCTCGAAGAAGAACGGTGAGGGCGCGACGACCCAGGACTACAACTCGGGCAAGGCGATGGTCGGCACCGGCCCCTACAAGTTCGTCGAGTGGGTGCCCGGCAACCACATCGCCTATGCGAAGAACGCGGACTTCCACGGCAACAAGCCGGAATGGGACAAGGTTACGGTCCGCCCGATCACCAACGATTCGGCTCGGGTCGCGGCGCTGCTGGCGGGCGACGTCGATTTCATCGATTTTCCCTCGACGGTGGACATCGCCAGCCTGCGGAAGAACCCCAAGATCAACCTGTCGCAGGTCCAGTCGACCCGCATGATCTACCTGCACCTCGATTCGAACCGGGACAAAAGCCCGTTCGTCTTCGACCTCAACGGCCAGCCGCTCGACAAGAACCCTCTCAAGGACGCGCGGGTCCGCAAGGCGCTGTCGCTTGCCATCAACCGCCAGGCGATCGCCGAGCGGACGATGGAAGGTCTGTCGGTTCCGGCGGGCCAGTACATGCCCAGCAACGTCTACGGCACCGCTCCGGACCTGAAGCCGGATCCGTTCGATGTCAAAAAGGCCAAGGAGCTGCTGGCCGAGGCCGGCTATCCGAACGGCTTCGCGGTGACCGTCCATGGTCCCAACGACCGCTACGTCAACGACGAGAAGGTCACCCAGGCGGTGGCGCAGATGCTGACCCGCGCCGGCATCAAGGCCGACGTGGTGACGATGCCGTCGGCCACGTTCTTCCAGAAGTCCTCCGCCCTCGAGTACAGCGTCATGCTGCTGGGCTGGGCGGTGGGCTACGCGGATCCCTCGAACCCGCTGCGGGCGCTCCTGCAAACCTACAACAAGGCGACCGGCGCCGGCGCCACCAACCGCGGCCGCTACTCCAACCCGGCCCTGGATGCGAAGATCGATGCCGCCCTCAACGCGCCGACCCGCGAGGAGTGGGCCAAGCTGACCCAGGAGGCGACCCGCATCGCGGTCGCCGACACGGCGATCGTCCCGCTTCATTTCCAGGTCAACGTGTGGGCCATGCGCAAAGGCCTGACCTACGCCGCGCGGGCGGATGAGTACACGCTCATTCAGAGCGTGCGTACGGCGAAGTGAGGATCTGTGATCAATTCTAAGGCAGCAGTATCCTTGTGGCCTTTTTTTGATCAGCTTTGACGTTACTGAGGTTTTCCCCGAATGTGGTCCCGCCGCCTGCTGCAGTCGCGGGCGGCGGGGAATTCCCGACAGGGCGACAGAACAATTCCCCGAGCCGTCACGGGCTTTGGCAGGGAGAAGAATCGATGAAAAAACTGGTTGGTTTGCTGGCAACCGCCGCCGCGGCGGCCGCGTTTGCCGCTACCGCATGGTCCGCGGAAGTGAAAGTGGGGCTGTCGTCCGAACCGACGGCCATGGACCCGCACTACCACAACATCGGCCCCAACAACATGCTGTCGACGGCGGTGTTCGACCGCCTTGTCGCGCAGGACGAGAAGCAGAACAAGAAGCCGGGACTCGCGGAGTCCTGGACCCAACTCGCCCCCAATGTCTGGGAGTTCAAGCTTCGCAAGGGCGTCAAGTGGCACGACGGCTCGCCGTTCACGGCGGCCGACGTCAAGTTCACCATGGAGCGCGCGGGCAACGTGCCGAACAGCCCGTCCTCGTTCAAGCTGTTCACCGGCGTGCTGTCCGAGGTCGAGGTCGTCGACGACCACACCGTGCGGATGAAGACCAAGGATGCCTTCCCGCTCATGCCCGACTACATGAGCGTGATCATCATCGTCTCGAAGAAGCACGGCGAGGGCGCGACCACCAACGACTACAACTCCGGCAAGGCCATGATCGGCACCGGCCCGTTCAAGTTCGTCGAATGGGTCAAGGGCGACCGCATGGTCTACACCAAGAATCCGGATTACTGGGGCCCCAAGCCGGAATGGGACAAGGTCACCGTGAAGCCGGTCGCCGACAACGCCGCGCGCGTCGCCGCGCTGCTGGCGGGCGACGTCGACCTGATCGACTTCCCGTCGCCGTCCGACATCCCGAATCTGAAGAAGAACGCCAACATCTCGCTTGCGCAGGTGCAGTCCAACCGGCTGATCTACCTGCACTACGACACCAACCGGGACAAGAGCCCGTTCATCTTCGACAAGTCGGGCAAGCAGCTCGAGAAGAACCCGCTCAAGGACGTCAACGTCCGCAAGGCGATGTCCTTGTCGATCAATCGCAAGGCGATCGCCGAGCGCATCATGGAAGGCCTGGCGGTCCCCTCCGGGCAGCTCATGCCGCCCGAGGTGCTGGGCGCGGTGCCCGACCTGAAGCCGGATCCGTTCGACCTCAACCGGGCCAAGAAGCTGCTGAAGGACGCGGGCTGGGGTGACGGCTTCAAGATCACGATCCACGGCCCCAACAACCGCTACATCAACGACGAGAAGGTGACGCAGGCTGTGGCGCAGATGCTGACCCGCGCCGGCATCCAGACCGACGTTGTCACCATGCCGTCCGGCCCCTTCTTCTCGAAAGGGTCCGCGCTCGAGTTCAGCCTGCTGCTGGTCGGCTGGTCTTCGGGCACAGGCGAGCCGTCGGACCCGCTGCGCGCCCTGGTCTCGACCTACAACAAGGAGACCGGTCTCGGGGCGACCAACCGCGGCCGCTACTCGAACCCGGCGCTCGACAAGACGATCGCGGATTCGCTGAAGGCCCCGAGCCGTGAGGAATGGGTCCGGCTGTCCCAGGAGGCGACCAAGGTCGCGATGGCCGACTACGGCATCATCCCGCTCTACTTCCAGGTCAACGTCTGGGCCATGCGCAAGGGCCTGGACTACGTGGCCAGGGCGGATGAGTACACGCAGATCCAGGACATCCGGTCGAAGAAGTAGAAGACCTCCATGGCTCCCGCCGCGCGTTTCCCCGCCAGCCTTGTCCAAGGCGGGAACGCGCGGCGGCCGTTTCCGGAAGCGCCCGAGGGAGGGCTCCGCCGTTGCTGGTATTCCTGATCCGCCGCCTGTCCCAGAGCCTGGTTGTGCTGCTGGTGATGTCGTTCCTGGTGTTCGTCGGGGTGTTCGCCATCGGCGACCCGGTCGAACTCCTCGTCAGCCCGGACGCCGACCAGTTCGAACGAGCCCGCGTCATCCGCGATCTCGGTCTCGATCGTCCGTTGTGGGAGCAGTACGGGGTCTTCCTCCTGCAGTCGCTCAAGGGCGACCTCGGCAACTCGTTCGTCTTCAACCAGCCGGCCCTCCAGCTCATCCTGGAACGGATGCCGGCGACGCTCGAGCTTGCCTTCGCCGCCGTCATCATCGCCATCGTCATCGGCATCCCGCTGGGCATGGTCGCGGGATTGAGGCCGCACGCCTGGTACTCGCGGATGATCATGAGCGTGTCCATCCTCGGCTTCAGCCTGCCCACCTTCTGGGTCGGCCTGATGATGATCATGCTGTTTGCCGTCATGCTGGGCTGGCTGCCGGCCTCCGGCCGGGGCGAGACCGTCGACCTGCTCGGGGTCCCCGTCAGCTTCCTTAGCGAGGACGGCCTTCGGCACCTGCTGCTGCCGGCCATCAACCTGGCCCTGTTCAAGGTCTCGCTCGTGATCCGGCTGACGCGCGCCGGCATGCGCGAGAACATGCTGATGGACTACGTCAAGTTCGCCTACGCCAAGGGCCTGTCGCACGGCCGGGTCATCTTCGTGCACGTGCTCAAGAACATCCTGGTGCCGATCGTCACCGTGGTCGGCCTGGAGCTGGGCAATGTCATCGCGTTCGCGGTGGTCACTGAATCGATCTTCGCCTGGCCCGGCATGGGCAAGCTGCTGATCGATTCGATCTACCGCCTCGATCGCCCGATCGTGGTCGCCTACCTGATGATCACAGTGTTGATGTTCATTCTCATCAACCTCATCGTCGACATCCTGTATTCGGTGCTGGATCCCAGGGTCCGCATCGCGGACGTGAAGTCATGAGCTCGACCGTCGAAACCGCGCTTCCCAACGCTCCCGTCATCGCGGACGAGCCGATTCCGCCGCCGCAGACCCCGTTCCGCCGCTTCGTTTCGGATTTCCTCGAAAGCAAGCTGGCGGTTCTGGGCCTGATCGTGTTCGCGATCACCCTGGTGATCGCCGTCCTGGCGCCATGGATCTCGCCGCAGAACCCGTACGACCTGCAGCAGCTCGACATCATGAACGGCAAGCTGCCGCCCGGCGCCATGGACATGGACGAGACGATGACGTTCCTGCTCGGCACCGACGACCAGGGACGCGACCTTCTCAGCGGCATCTTCTACGGCCTGCGCATCAGCCTTTTCGTCGGCGTCGCCAGCGCCTTCATCTCGCTGTTGATCGGTGGCGCGCTGGGCCTGTTCTCCGCCTACGCTGGAGGACGCTGGGACTCGTTTTTGATGCGCGTCGTCGACCTGCAGCTCAGCTTCCCGGCGATCCTGATCGCGCTCATCCTGCTGGCCGTCCTGGGCCAGGGCATCGACAAGGTGATCGTCGCCCTGGTCGTCACCCAGTGGGCGTATTACGCCCGCACGGTGCGCGGCTCGGCCCTGGTCGAACGCGGCAAGGAATACATCGAGGCCGCCCACTGCCTGGCGTTGGGAACACGACGGATCATCTTCCGCCATCTGTTTCCGAACTGCCTGCCGCCCTTGATCGTCGTCGTCACCATGCGCATCGCGTATGCGATCATGCTGGAGGCGACGCTGTCGTTCCTCGGCATCGGCCTGCCGATCACCGAGCCCTCGCTGGGGCTCCTCATCGCCACAGGGTTCGAGTACATGTTGAGCGGCTACTACTGGATCAGCTTCTTCCCGGGCGTCGCGCTGCTGGTCACGATCGTCAGCATCAACCTTGTCGGCGACCATATGCGGGACATCCTGAACCCGCGCCTGCAGCGATAGGAGCCGGCGATGGACGCGGCAATGCCGACGCTCGAGGTCAAGGGCCTGCGCACTCACTTCTTCACCAAGGCCGGTGTGGTGAAGGCGGTCGACGACGTCTCGTTCCGGGTCGGCCGCGGCGAGGTGCTGGGGTTGGTGGGCGAGTCGGGGTCCGGCAAGTCGGTGACCGGGTTCTCGGTCCTCGGCCTGGTCGACCCGCCGGGACGCATCGTCGAGGGCTCGATCCGCTTCGCCGGCCGCGAACTGGTCGGCATCGCGGAACGGCAGTGGCGCGATATCCGCGGCGCCAAGATCGCCATGATCTTCCAGGACCCGATGATGACGCTGAACCCGGTCCTGCGCATCGACACGCAGATGGTCGAGGCGATCCGCGCCCACGAGCCGAGGATCGAGCGTGCCGAGGCGCACCGCCGCTGCATCGCGGCCCTGGGCCAGGTCGGGATTCCCTCGCCCGAGGAGCGGCTGCGCGCCTATCCGCACCAGTTTTCGGGCGGCATGCGACAGCGGGTGGCGATCGCGATCGCGCTGCTCAACAAGCCGGACCTCATCATCGCCGACGAGCCTACCACCGCGCTGGACGTCACCATCCAGGCGCAGATCCTGTACGAGGCCCAGAAGCTGACCCGGGAGACCGGCACCGCGCTGATCTGGATCACTCACGACCTTACCGTCGTGGCCGGTCTAGCCGACCGCATCTGCGTCATGTACGCCGGCAGGATCGTCGAGGAGGGTTCGGTCGACGAGGTGCTCGACAATCCGCTGCACCCCTACACGCGCGGCCTGATCGGCAGCGTGCCGGGACGCAACAAGCGGGGCTCCCCGCTTTACCAGATCCCCGGCATGACGCCGTCGCTGATCCGGCTGCCAAGGGGATGCGCCTTCCGCGAGCGCTGCCGCGAGGCCGTCGAGGCGTGCGGCGAGCCCCAGCCCATCGTCCACCCCGCACCCGGCCGCGCGGTGCGCTGCTGCCGTTGCTCGCGGCCCGGAGCCGTCCAATGACCGCCTTGCCCCTGATCGAGATCGACCACGTCTCAAAACGCTTCGTGAAGCACCTCGATTTCGCCGGGCGGATGGCCCAGCGGATGGGATCGACGATCCGCGAGGAAGTCGTCCGTGCGGTCGACGACGCCACCTTCAGCGTTTACGACGGCGAGGTGGTGGGGCTGGTTGGGGAATCCGGCTGCGGCAAGTCGACCCTGGGCCGCATGGTCGCCGGCATCATGCGTCCGACCGAGGGCACCGTCCGCTACCGCAGCAAGGATATCTACGCCCTCAAGGGCGAGGAGGCCCAGAAGGTCGCCCTGAAGACACAGATGATCTTCCAGGACCCGTTCGCCTCGCTGAACCCGCGCATGCGCATGCAGGACATCGTCGGCGAGGCTCCTCTGGTGCACGGCATCGTTGCCCGCAGGGAGTTCGAGCCGTACGTCAACGATGTTCTGCAACGGGTCGGCCTGGACCCCGAGTTCAAGCGGCGCTATCCGCACCAGTTCTCCGGAGGCCAGCGGCAGCGCATCGGCATCGCCCGGGCCCTCGCCGTGAACCCGGAGTTCATCGTCTGCGACGAATCGGTAGCCGCCCTCGACGTTTCGATCCAGGCGCAGATCCTGAACCTGTTCATGAACCTGCGCCGCGACCTCGGGCTGACGTACCTTTTCATCAGCCACGACATCGGGGTGGTCGAGCACATCTCGGACCGCATCGTCATCATGTATCTGGGGCGGATCGTCGAGACGTCGAAGACCGAGGAGTTGTTCGCCAAGCCGAACCACCCCTATACCCAGGTGCTGCTGCGCGAGGTGCCACGGCTGGGCGACCGCCACCACGCCTTCAAGCCGGTCGAGGGTGAGATCCCCTCGCCGCTCGATCCTCCCTCCGGCTGCTACTTCCACCCTCGGTGTCCGTTCGCCTTCGACCGATGCAAACAGGAATCGCCGGCCTTGAAGGAGATCGCGCCCGGTCATACGTCAGCGTGCCACCTGAACGACAAGAGCTAGCCGGGCTGACGAAAGGGCCGGTCGCATGAACAGGCACATTCCGGGCGTGCTGACCCTGCATGCCCCCGAGGGCTTGTCGGTGCCGGCGGTCTTCGACTCGCCCCACAGCGGCCGCGAATATCCTGCCGACTTCGGCCATGCGGTGGCGAGAAGGATCCTGCGCTTCGGCGAGGATACTTTCGTCGACGAGCTGTTCGCGAGCGCGCCCCGGTACGGCGCGTTCCTGCTCGAAGCCCATTTCCCGCGCACCTACATCGATACCAACCGCCCGGAGGACGACCTTGACCAGCGCCTGCTCGAGGAACCCTGGCCAGGGCCGCTCAGCCCCGGCGCCAAGACCCGTTCCGGCATCGGTCTGATCTGGCGCGTCGCGTCCGAGACTCAGCCGATCTACGACCGGCGCCTGAGCCTCGCCGAGGTGCGCCACCGCATTGCCACCTACCACCGCCCCTACCATCAGGCCCTCGACGACGTGATCGCCGATACCCACCGGAAGTTCGGCGCAGTGTGGCACGTCAACT
This sequence comes from Rhodospirillales bacterium, assembly GCA_018432935.1. Lineage (GTDB taxonomy): Bacteria > Pseudomonadota > Alphaproteobacteria > Rhodospirillales > Shumkoniaceae > JAHDSF01. The sequence continues at coordinate 17,273 of JAHDSF010000013.1, forward strand.
GCCACTCGATGCCGTCGACGAGCGACCGTCGCTCGCCCGAGGGCCCGGGGCGGCAGCGACCGCACTTCTGCCTCGGCGATCGCGACGGGACGACCGCCGATCCCCGGTTCGTACGCTTCGTGCACGAGATGATCGGCGACATGGGGTATCGCGTTACCGTCAACGACCCCTACAAGGGGGTCGAGCTGGTCCGCAGGCACGGGCGCCCCGGCGAGGGGCGGCATAGCCTGCAGATCGAGATCAACCGCGGCCTCTACCTTGATGAGGAGACGCGGGAGAAGGCCGCCGGCTTCGCCCGCCTCGCGGCCGACGTCGATCGTCTGATCGGCGGGATCTGCGCTTACGTCCGGAAGCACTCCTGAGCTGAGCGCCGCTCCGGCTCCGTCAGCCGGCGACGATCTCCTCGAAGGCGCGCAGGAAGCTCGAACCGGTCACGCGCTCGAACAGCCTGAGGAAGTTGCCGCCGATCACCTTCCCGGTGTCCTCGGCGGACAGTCCACGCGCCATCAGCGATTCCACCAGCAGGTCGAAGCGCGCGTAGTCGCCGAACACGGTCGTGCGAACGGCTCCCTGGTCGGTACCGATGCCGACGTGGTCGACCCCCACGGTCTCGACCAAACGGACGATCCCGTCGACGAAGCTCTCGAAGCTGGGCGTCACCAGCCCGGACGGCCAGGCTCCCACCACCCCGCCCGTGTCGGCGACCACCTTGGCGTGATCGGCGCTGATCATCCGGGGATGAGCATCGCCGATCAGACTGTGTGAGAGCAGGATCGGGTTGCGCGACGTCTCGGCCACTCCCTTCGTCACCTCGAAGGTGGCGTGCGCGACGTCGATCACCATGCCCAGCCGGTCCATCTCGGCGACCACTTCGGCCCCGAACCGGGTCAGGCCGCGATAACGCGGCTCCTCGGTCTGGATATCGCCGAGGGCATTGATGCGATAATGGACAAGCTGGATCAGCCTCACGCCGCGCCCGTGAGCCCATTCGACGCCGCCGATATTGTTGTCGAGGAAATCGCCGCCCTCGATACCGGCGACGAGGACCATCCGTCCCCCGGTCACTGCCTCGCGAATCGCCCGCGCCGAGCGCGCGATCTCGAGCCCGCCGCGATGCGCCGCCTCGTCGAGGCGATCGAGCTGCCGAGAGGTCGCCGCAAACAGCTCGCCCTTGCGAGGCGGCCGGTGAGCGTGCAGCCCGCGTTCCGTCATCTCCAGCACCGGCAGGTCGCCGATCGCCGAGGCCACGCACCCCGAGAGCCCTCCCGCGCGCATGGCCTCGACGGCTTTCGCGGCATCCCCCTCTTCGGTGAAGAACCGGCCCAGGTGGCTGTGCAGATCGAACGCCGGCGCGTTCGCGATCACTTCGCGCACCCTTTGATCCCCCTCCGTCGAGCCGCTGTTCTTCCTGGGCATGTCGCACCCGTCTGGCAAGCGAGAGCGCAGCAGCAAGACCGCTTCGTGCGGGCAACTCCGACCCCCGCAATCACGCCAAACCTGCTGCACCCATTCTGTCGTAGGGGATTATGCCGAACGGCGTGACGAAGGGCACGCTTTTCCTCGACCGGATGGCCTGCTGCCCCCGGGGCGCACGTGCTCTCGCGCGTCCTGCACCGACGGAACGCCCGCCTTGTCGCAAGGCGGCCCATCCGGAACCGCGGCACTGGGCGGCGACGGCCGCGGAAGGCTGGGCGCCAGGGACGAGAGCCCGGTGTCCCGCAGGTCGCGATTCCGCGGGCGCATATCGATACGCCGGAGTGACGAAATGGTGGCAATTCGGTGCGAGGGTCCCTGCCCCGCCGAGGTAGCGGGAGCCGAAACCGTCCGCGGTGCGGCCGACCACGCATGAAAAGAAAGGACCGGCTCGAGGGTTCGGGCCGGTCCTTTTGCACAAGCGATGCTCACCAGAGCTGACTGTTGAAGCCCATCAACGGCATGACGTACTGGGTCCACAGGATCAGCATGATCCAGATGAGGAACAACTGGACGATGCCGAACTTGAAGGATTCGCCGCTCGAATAGTGGTCGAGCAGGTAGCTGATGTTGGCCGGCTTGGAGTTGAAGTAGAGGACGTACACCTGGTTGATCATGAACGCCATCGGCAGGCAGAAGCCGACCACGTCCCAACCGAACTTCTTGGCGACGGTGATCATGATCGGGAACATGATGATGGTGCGCGCGGTCTTGCTCTCGCTGATCAGCGTGGTGATGCCGAACAGCCCGCTGAGGACAGCGAACACGAACAGCTTCATGCCGGGAGCATTGCCGTCGATCTGCCAAGCGTCGAGCATGCCGTGGATTCACAGGTCCACGATCTTCGACTGCTCGACCACGCCGCCCAGCACGTAGGCGCCCCAGCTGAACATCAGCATGTGCCACGGGATATCGGCGTCGTTCCACTTCATGACACCAATGCGCAGGCCGAGGATCTCGGGCAGAAGCACGACGCACGCCCCGGCCAATGCGATCACCTCGGCCTTGATGCCGTGCAGCTGGCCGGTCGACCACAAGAGCAGGACCGACACGAACACGACGGCGGCCTTGATCTCCTCGATGCTCACCGGCCCCAGGGCCAGGTACTCCTGCCCCAGCCGCCGGAATCCGCCTTCGAACTTCGGCTGTGCATCCTCCTGCGAGATCGGAAAGATGTACCGGGTGCCGGTCCACCAGGACACTGCACACTGAATCAGGCAGAGCGGCAGGAGCGCGATCAGCCACTTGTCGTAGGTGACCACGGCGCCCGCCTTCTCGAGAAGAGCGATGGCCACCAGGTTGGCGGCGGACCCCGTCATGAAGGCGCTTGCCGACACGTTGTTGGCGAGCAGGTTCTGCAGCACCATGTTGCGGCCGACGTTGTTGCGCCTGTCGCCGCCGGTCGCCCCGAAGATCGCCGAGATGACCATGAACAGCGGCAAGAGCAGCGCCGTCTTCGCCGACGTGGCGCTGATGAAGGCGCCGAACAGCACGTTGAGAAGAATGAAGCTCCAGAACAACAGGGCGATGTTGCCCCTCATCCTCAACACGAGGTAGAGCGATACCCGTTTTGCAAGACCGGTGGCCACCAGCGCGCTTGCCATGATGAAACTGGCGATGTTCAGGATCATCACCGGCTCGCCGAGCATCGCGAACGCCGGACGCATCTTCATCGTGCCGGTTACAACGGCGACGACGATGACGATGAACGAGGTCAGGAAATTGGGGATCGATTCGCTGAGCCAGAGGATCAGCGAGGCGATGAAGATGCCGAGCGCGCTGTAGCAGAGCTGCGGCGCCTTCTGCGCCTCGAAGACGTCGATCTCGCCGCACCATTTCAGGTGAAAGAAGAAGAATACGGCGATGGCGATCGGTACGCCGTAGGCCTTAACCGCGGCCATCAGCCGGCCCGGCTTGATCTCCTTGAAGCGCTCCAGCGAGTAGTTGCGGAGATCCAGCGGATCGAACGCCCCGGCAACGGCGGCCGAGGAGCCTGTAGCAGGTGACATGGCAGTTCCCCCCCCTTTGTGCTGACACGCCTTCCGCGCAGATGCCGCGGAAGCGCGCCGCCTACAGGCCGACCACCCTCTTGGCCGCCCGCAGGTAGTTGGTGTTCGGCAGGTGTGCGATGCCGAGCGCGGCGATGACTTTTTTCATGCCGCCGTGATCCTCGCTTTCGCAGCACGCCGATTCGAGCAGTGCCCCGTTGAACCAGACCTGCGCGTACTCGCAGATGATCCCGTCGACGGTGAAGCCGTAGCGCATCTTCTCGACCGCTACGGGCACGATCTCCGGGTGCGCGCGAGCCATCGCGACGAAGTCGTCGAAGGCGTAGGAATCCTTGTCGAGGGGCATCTCGACATTCAGGTGGCCGACGATGCTCGTGAGGTCCGCCGCCTTGACGGGGAACTGGAACTTCCCCCGCGGCTGGAAGATCTCGTACCCGTCCGGGGTCTCGCCGACTTTCGTCTTGATGTCCAAGAGCCCATCGCGAACCTTGACGTTCGCCTCGTCGGTGCGCCGCGACAGGAAGTACGTCTCGGCCGGCATTCTACGGGCCTTGGACAGGACCGCGGAGGCGTCCCACATCTTCGCCTGCACGATCTCGATGATGCCGTGGCCGAAAACCCGGAACTCGGCGCGGGGAACGATCTTCGATGCCTCGGCGGCGGACGTGGCGACGTTCTTCGAATGACCCTCGCTCATGGCGGCGCTCACTTCCAGGCCGAATAAGGATGGGAAATCAGGTTCGAGTTGAAGTACCGGGGATCGGCGGTGACCTCCTCGGCAATCCATGCGGGCTTTTCGAAGGCCTGGTCCTCCGAGCTGAGCTCGACCTCGGCGACGATCAGCCCGGCGTTGTCGCCGAAGAACTCGTCGACCTCCCAATGCAGGCCGCCGTGCGCGATCTTGTAGCGCTTCTTCTCGATGATCGGCTTCTCGCACAGGCCGTCGAGCATGGCGTCGGCCTGATCGCGCGGGATCTCGTATTCGTACTCGACGCGCGTGGCGCCGACCGTGATCCCTTTCACCGTCAGGAACCCCTTGCCGCCGACGGTCCGGACCCGCACGGTCCGCTCCTTGGCGCTGTTCAGATAGCCCTGCCGGTACAACGTCCCCTGGGCCAGGGCGCGCCAGGCGTCCCCCGCGACAAGGAACTTACGCTCGATCTCTTTCGGCATCGTCTCTCCCCGCAAGCCCCGGCCTAAGGGGCCGGTCACTTGGCTACGATAGTGAAGGTCTTCCCATAAGCCAAATTACAATTTATAATTGAGCTTATTAGCTTCTTATAATGGGTGCGCGATGAACCTGAGCCTGCTGACGACCTTTCTCACCGTCGCCGAGACCGGCAGCTTCACCCAGGCTGCGCGCGAAACGTTCGTCACCCAGCCCGCCATCAGCCACCATATCCGCGCCCTGGAGGATAAGCTTGGCGTGAAGCTCTTCGTCCGCAACGGGCAGAGCATCCAGCTGACCAGCGAGGGCGAGGAGCTGCGCCGCTACGCCAAGGCGATCATGCGGACGGTCGAGGAAGCGGAGTTCGCGATCACCGAGATGAGCGCCCTCAAGCGCGGTCGCCTGCGGATCGGCGCCACCAGCTACATGGCCTATCTGCTGCCCCCCGTGGTGGCCGAGTTCAAGCGCCGGCACCCGTTGGTTCAGGTGACGGTGTGGTTCCACAACAGCGCGGAAGTCCTGCGCCTCGTTGCGAACGGGGCGGTGGATCTCGGCTTTGCCGGCCGCATCGGCACCGGGGCGAGCGGCCTTCGCGTCGTGCCGGTCCACACCGAGCGGCTTTCCCTCGTCGCTCCGCCTGCCCATCCTCTGGTCGGCAGCCCGCGGGTCTTGCCTGCGGACCTTTGCGGCCACGTGCTGGCGGTCCGCGAACAAGGCACCTACACGCGCCGTTGCGTCGACGCCTGGTTCGGAAGCTGCCCCCTTCCCGAGAACCTGATCGAGGTTGGCCGAATCGAGGCTGCAATCCAGTTCGCTCTGCAGGGCTGCCTCGCGTTCGTCCCGGAGGGTGCGATTCGAATCGCCGCCCCGTCCGGACAACTGGTCTCGCTGCCCGCTCTCGATCTGACCTCCGAGATGGAGTACAGCTTGTACCTGTTCGGGGGAACCACACCCAGCCTGGCCGCTCATGTCTTTCTCGAGATCCTGGCCGCGTCGTCCGAGTTCCGGACGGCGCGTGCCCTCGAAGAATTGGTTCGGGAGACGCCGGAAAGCCGGGTCGGTCCACGAACCCGCGGCGAAGGTTGACTCTGGAGGTTGCGCTCGCATGGAAGCCGTGCCGGCATGTCAGTGAAGACGGAGGACGCTCGCCTGACGGCGGTTTCGGGCTTCGGCGGAACCAAGCTGCCGGCCTGCTTTCTGCTTGAGGGGCGCGGATCGCGCATTCTCATCGATCTTGGCGAGGGACCGGACGAGGGGGTGGTTGCCGACGTCTCGGGCGTCGGCCGGGTCGACGCCCTGGTGCTCAGCCACGGCCACGGCGACCATGCCGGCGCCCTTCGCCTGCTTCCCCAGGTCGGCGACCCGCCTGTCTACGCGGCGGAGCCGCTGCTTCCACGGCTGCCCAAGGGGGTGCAAGGACGGCCGCTGTCTCCGGGCGCCAACGAGATCGCGGGGATCCCTCTTGTCACCGGCCGGCCCGGTCATGCGCCGGGGGCGTTCTGGTTGCGCTTCGGCATTGGCGGCGGCCTCCTTTACATGGGTGACCACTGCCGGGAGTCCTGCCTGTTCGCCTATGACGCTCCGCCGCGGTCCCGGTGCGTCATTCTCGACGCTTCGTACGGCACCGACGATACGCCCCAGGAGCAGCGGATTGCCGAGTTCGAGGCGGCGCTGTCCTCCCGGCCGCTGCTCTTGCCCCTGCCGGCATACGGCAGGGCCGCCGAGGTGGCGCTCCACCTCGCCCGGTCGGGGCGGCAGTTCCGGGTCTGCGAGAGTATCCGTGCAGCCCTGCGCTGGATGGCAGACACCGCTGCGGACTGGCTCTGCGGCGATACGGCGCGCGAACTCCTGGAGGTGGCAAATCTGGCGCCTCCGGCCGGCGACGAGGCCGATGGCCTGGTGCTGGCCGCCGCGGCCCAGTGCGAGAAGGGAGCGTCAGCGCGCCTGGCCCGGGGTGCGATCGCCGGCGATGGCTCTCCCGCCATCCTGTTCACCGGCTACGTCTCGAAGGGAACGCCCGCCGCAACCCTGGTCGCTGCCGGACGTGCAGGCTATTGCTGTTGGAACGTCCACGCCCGTCTGTCGGAGAATGTCGATCTCGTGCGCTCGACCGGGGCCGAGGTCGTCATGCCGTGCTTCTGCGACATCCCCGAGGTGAACCGCATCGCCCCCCTCCTCGCCCCCGCCCGCACCGTGACGCAAAACGTCTTCTCGTGGAGCTGACCCGGGCTCTCTGCAGTCACCGCTTCGCTCAGGCGCGGGAACCCCAGCTCAACACCTCCGCGACCACACCGTTGCGCTGCATCGGCATGGCGACTCCGACGAACTTGAAGAAGCTGCGGTCCTCCCAGCCCAGAGTCCCGCTGTAGAAGACGGTCTCGCCGCCGTTCAGCACGCGGAGGGCGATCTTGCGGGCGACGTGGGAACTCTTGCCGTGAGTGTCGGCCAGGTACCTGCCGGTCAGGTCGCGTCCCCAGGCGCCCACCAGTGCAGTGCCGAAGAACACGCACAGGAAATCGTCGTGGCTGGCATCCCAGCGCTGGATCATGAGTCTCGGCCAGTGGACCATGAAGGCGCGGTCATGAAGCGATTCGAACCTGAGCACCCCTTCGCCACGAGCGGTGCTGCAAAGCTCCATGAAGGCGCAGACAGCCGGGTGGGCCGCCGCCCCGTCGTCGACCACGAGATCCTCTTCGGTCTCCGAGATACCCATTGCCCCTCCTGACGCCTGCACACAGGCAACCTCTCCCAGCCTGCATCTAGGCAACTGGAGATCGACATACTCTACGGCTCAGACGATAGCCACGGTACTGTCACAATTCCAGTCGGAGCATCGCCCCCTTGACGGAGGGCGGCATCGGCACGCACAACGAGCGGACCTCAAGCGGCAGGAGCCAGCATGAACGCGCAGCCGATAAACCCAGGCGAAATCCGGGTCCGCCGCCTTGAGCCCCGCGAATGGGGAGTTGCCTATCCGATCATGGTCCAGCTTCGGCCGCATCTCGACCCGGCATCGTTCCTCGACCGGGTGAGGCGCCAAAGCCAGGCGGGATACGAGCTGGTCGGCGCCTTCCGTGCGGAAGTGCTGGTGGGCGTGCTCGGGATACGGCCGGTGCATACCCTGGCACGCGGAGCTTATCTGCATGTCGACGATCTGGTGGTCGACGCCTCGGTTCGTGGCAGCGGCACCGGCCGGGCGTTGATCGAATACGCCGAGTCTGACGCCCGTGCGCGCGGCATGGGCGCCCTCTTCCTCGACGCCCGGAAGGAGGCGATCCCGTTTTACGAACGGCTGGGGTACGGGTTCCACCCTTCGCCTTCGATGACCAGAAAGATCGGCTGAGCGCCTTTCAGCAGCGGCTCACCAGCGTTACCGTCTCGGCGACGACGCCCCTGCGCTGCAGCGGCAGGATCACCGCGTGGTAGCGGACGAACCCTCGCTGCCGCCACCCCAGCGTACCGCTGAAATAGACGGTCTCGCGCTCGCACAGCACATGCCTATTGACCTTGCGAAACAGGCCGCCGAACGGGTTTTCGGCGAAGATCATCTTCCCCGTGCAATCGCCGCCGTAGTGGTCCCGCAGCATGGTTCCGAACAACACGCACAGGAAATCCCCGGCTGCCGGCTCCCACCTGAGGATCACCAGCGCGCTCCAGAACCGCATCATCGACCGCTGCTGCAGCATCTCGAGGTCGAGCACGCCCTGGCCGTGGGCAGCGTCGCAGAGGCCGACGAACTCGCGCACGAGGGCGTCCCGCTTCGCGTCCGCGCTGTCGAGGACGACGTCCTCCTCGGGAATGTCCATATCGGCCGCAAGGCCGAAGAGCGCCTTTTGCGCAGGCTGCGGCACCATCGACGTGACAAAATCCTGCTGGGGATCGACGCATTCCATCATATGCGTCCGTCGAAGGCGCGGCGAGTCCTTTCCGCAAGCCGGAGCCGGTGCGGCCTCCGGATCAGAGATAGCAGACCCAGTTCACGGTCTCGCGGACGACCTCCTTGCGCCGCAGCGGCATGATAACCCCGCTGTAGCGCAGCAGGCTGCGGTCGCGCCATGCCAGGGAGCCGCTGACGAACACCGTCTCGCGCGCGAACAGGGCGCGCGCGTTGGCCCGTCGCGTGATGTCGGCAATCCCGTCGTCACCGCCGTCGGCCAGGCTGGAGCCGGTGAAATCGCAGCCGTGGGTGACGGTCAGGCCGGTGCCGAAGAAGACGAATGCGAAATCCTCCCTCGCCTCGTCCCAGCGCAGGATGCTCAGGAATTTCCAGAACGGCATGAAGGCTTTCTGCTGGAGCATTTCGAAGGACAGCAAGCCCCGCCCCCGACGCTCGTCGCATACCGCCAGGAACTCGCATACCCCCGGATGGTCCCGTGCCGTCCCGCAATCGACGACGAGATCGGCCCGGGAAGAGACCGGAAACTGCCACAGCGGCCTCAGGTCTCGTTCGATGTATTCGTTCACGCCCCTCCCCGCCTCAGGATGTGATGGTCTCCTCGGGGCATTACGCACGAAACAACGTCAGCCGCACCGCGAGTAGCCGCACGACGTACAGGTGTCGCAGCCCTCCTGGCGGACCAAGCTGGGCTGGCCGCACCGCGGACAGCTGCGGAAGCGGCCCCCCTCGCCGCCCTGGGTCGCAAGCCCGACCACCTTGACCTGGGCCTCGCGCTCCGCTGCGGCGCCCGGCGCAGGCAGAAAGCCGATGTCGACCATGTGGGTCTCGATGACGTCGCCGATCGCCGCCAGCAGCGACGGGACGTAACGCCCGCCCACCCAGTGACCGCCGCGGGGATCGAACACCGCCTTCAACTCCTCGACGACGAACGAGACGTCGCCACCGCGCCGGAACACGGCCGAGATCATGCGCGTCAGCGCCACCGTCCAGGCATAGTGCTCCATGTTCTTGGAGTTGATGAACACCTCGAACGGCCGGCGGCGGCCGCTGTCGTCGATGATGTCGTTGACCGTGATGTAGATGGCGTGGTCGCTCTCCGGCCAGCGGATCTTGTAGGTCTTGCCGGGAAGCACCTCGGGCCGGTCGAGCGGCCTGGTCAGCCGCACCACGGCTCCGGAATCGCCTTCGTCGCGGGGGAGCAGCCGGGGTTTGTCCTGCAGCGGCAGTTCGGCTTGGGCAGCCGGCTTCTTGTCCTCGGCCTTGACCGACAGCACGGATCCGGTCACCTCGTTCGGACGGTAGGTGGTGCAGCCCTTGCAGCCGAGCTCGTAGGCCCGGGCGTAGATATCCTTGAAGGCGTCGAACGCGATGTCCTCGGGGCAGTTGATGGTCTTCGAGATCGAGCTGTCGACATGCTTCTGCACCGCCGCCTGCATGACCAGGTGGTCCTCGGGCGCCAGGTTCTGGGCGTCGACGAACGCATCGGTCAGCGGCGCGTTCTCGCCCTTCAGGCGGCGGAACAACCGGTAGGCGAAGTCGCTGACCTCCTCCTCCTTGCGCGTACCGTCGGGCATCAGGACGAAGCGGTTGTACTTGAAGCTGAACACCGGCTCGAGCCCCGATGAGACGTTGTCGGCGAACAGCGAGATCGTTCCGGTCGGCGCGATCGAGGTCAGCAGCGCGTTGCGAATGCCGTGATCGGCGATCGCCTTGCGCACCTCGGCATCGAGGGTCTTGATGGTGCCGCTGCCCAGGTAGCCCTCGGCGTCGTAGAGGGGGAACCGGCCCTTCTCCTTCGCCAGTTCGACCGAGGCGAGGTAGGCGGAGCGCTGCAGCGTGCGCATCCAGCGGTCGGTCAGCGTCACCGCCTGCCGGCTGCCGTAGCGGGCGCCGCACAGGATCAGGGCGTCGGCCAGCCCGGTGACGCCGAGCCCGATGCGCCGCTTCGCCGTCGCCTCGTGGCTCTGCTGCGGCAGCGGGAAGCGGGAGACGTCGATCGCGTTGTCGAGGGCCCGCACGGCGATGCGCACCAGGGCATCGAGCTCGTCGAGGTCGAGGGCGGCCGCCTCGGTGAACGGTTCCCGCACCATCATGGCCAGATTGACCGACCCCAGCAGGCACGCGCCGTAGGGCGGGAGTGGCTGTTCCCCGCAAGGGTTGGTGCTGTGGATGGCCTCACAGTACCAAAGATTGTTCATCTTGTTGATGCGGTCGATGAAGATCACGCCGGGCTCGGCGTAGGCGTAGGTGGCCCGCATGATCTTGTCCCACAGTTCCCGCGCCCGCAGGCTCTTGTAGACGGTGCCGTTGAAGGTCAGCGTCCAGTCGGCGTCGAGCTTCACCGCCTCCATGAAGGGATCGGTGACCAGGACCGAAAGGTTGAACATGCGCAAGCGGCCCGGCTCGCGCTTCGCCTCGATGAAGGCCTCGATGTCGGGGTGGTCGCAGCGCATGGTGGCCATCATGGCGCCGCGGCGCGAGCCGGCGCTCATGATGGTGCGGCACATGGCGTCCCACACGTCCATGAACGACAGCGGTCCCGAGGCGTCGGCCCCGACCCCCTTCACCGGTGCGCCCTTGGGCCGGATGGTCGAGAAGTCGTAGCCGATGCCGCCGCCCTGCTGCATGGTCAGCGCGGCTTCCTTCAGGCTTTCGAAGATGCCGCCCATGTCGTCCGGCACGTCGCCCATGACGAAGCAGTTGAACAGGGTGACGTTGCGGCTGGTGCCTGCCCCGGAAAGGATCCGGCCGGCGGGCAGGAACCGGAATCCCTCCAGCGCCTGGAAGAACCGCTCCTCCCACAAGGCGGGATCGGCCTCGGGCGCGGCAAGCGCGCGGGCAACGCGGCGCCAGGTGTCGGGGACGTCCTTGTCGACCGGCTGACCCTGGGGGTTCTTCAGCCGGTACTTCATGTCCCAGATCTGGCGTGAAATTGCCGCTACCTGCTGCATCGTGCCCTCAGCGCTGGTGGGCAGGCCTGCCGCCCGTCGTGATCGGCACCCGCGCGCTTTCCTCGCGGAGCCCCCCCTCTTCCTGCCCGACCCTCGAAGCTAGGCCCCGAGAACCGCGGCGTCAAGCCGATGTTCTTACTTTGTTTCGGCCGATTCGTCCCCAGGGTGCGTGCCTGCGAGAGCCGCTTCTCGGCGGGGTTTGCCGGCTTTGTCCCCGCTTTCCACAGGCGGGGGATAAGCCTGTGCACACCCGCCCGCGGCGTTGGCCTCGATCCGCCGCGTCGCCGATTCGACTCGCTCCTGCAGGACTTCGAGAAAGGCGCGGCGATCCATCCCGGGTTCGATCGCCGGCAGGAACTCGAGGGTGATGGTGCCCGGCTGCTTGACGAAGGCGCGCCGTCCCCAGAACAGCCCCGAATTGACAGCGACCGGGACAACCGGCACCCCGCACTGGGCGTAGACGCCAGCGATTCCCGGAAAGTACGGACGCTGCGTCCCGGGCATGCTCCGCGTACCCTCGGGGAAGATGACCATCGGCCGCCCGTGGGCGAACCCGGCCTTGGCGCCGCGGACCAGCCCCTTGACGGCGGCGGCACCCGCCTTGCGGTCGACCACCACGGTGTCGCACTTGCGGGCGTAGAGGCCCCAGAACGGGATTTGGGTCAGTTCCTTCTTGAGAACGAAGACAGGATCCTGGAGGAGGGCGTGGAAGATCATCGTCTCCCATGACGACTGATGCTTGCACGCATAGAGAACGGCTCCATTCCGCATGTTCTCGACGCCGCGCACCTCGTGCCGGATGCCGACCAGGAGCCGCAACGCCACCCGCGCGCCCTCGCCCCACAGCCGGACTCCTCTCTGCATCGCGGCCCGCGGGAACGGCAGCAGGACCCACAGCGTGAGCAGCACCAGCGCCGTCCACGCGACATAGAAGACGTTGAAGGCCAAGGACCCCAGCCAACGCATCATCCTGGCGCCTCCGCATCCTCCTCGAGGGCCGGGATCTCGCCGAATACGTCGGTCAGGCGGTGGCGCAGCCACGCCAGCAGGAACTTCATGTACTCCTCGGTGATCAGGGCCGCGCTGCCCGGCCAGGCCCACCAGCGCTCCCGCTTGACATGGGACGGGAAGACCGGATGCGGAAGGAAATCCGCCTCCGGCATGGCGTGGCGAAACTCCAACAGGCTGCGCGGCATGTGGTAGTTGGAGGTGACGACGCGCGCGCTGCTGAAGCCGTTCGCGCGCATCCAGGCGACGCTCTCCCTGGCGTTGGCAATGGTGTCGACGGCGTGGCCGATGGCGATGCAGCATTCGATCTCGCCCGGGCTGCGCTGCGACATCTCGACCAGCTTCTGCACCTCGACGCCGCGATAGACGCCCGAGATGAAAAGCTTGCGGGCCCGGTGCTGCGACAGCAGATCGAGACCCATGGCGAGCCGGCCGCTGCCGCCCGTCAGAACGATGATGGCGTCCGTCTCCTGGACGGCCGGACCGACGCCGCGCGGGATCTTGTTGACGAATCCGAACAGCCCGATCACCCACGCGCAGATCAGAATCCCGGCGAGCACCCCAGCCCCCAGCCACCGATGACGGCGTTCGTGCAGACGGAACCTGGCCATGGCGTCAGACCATGCGTCCGAGCGTCCGCAGCACCGTGGTGCGCGCGCTCACCAGCGCCGCCATTGCGGCGAGCAAGGGCACGGCCGCGAACATCCCCCAGTGGACGGGGCCGAATTCGATCCGAGGCAACAGCCCCTCTTCGATCCGGGCTGCAAAAAACCCGATTGCGAACAGGGTGGGCGCGGCGAGCAGGAAGCCCAACAGGCCGCCCTTGAAAGCGGTCTTGAAGGCGCGGGCAGCGAACTGGCTCGCGATGTAGGCGTCGTGGGCCCCGATCAGGTGAAGAACCTCGATGACGTCCCGATTGACCGCCAGCCCGGCGCGGGTGGCGAACACCACCGCCACCACGGTCACCAGCGCGACCAGGCCCAGCATGGCCGCCGCCAGGGCCTCGACCGCGCGGGCCAGCGAGACGAGGCGGCGCAGCCACGAGCGATGGTCGTCGACCGCGGTCCCGGGCACCACCGCATCGAGGGAACGGCCGAGCTGCCCGAGATCGACCTCCGGCTCGTCGCGCAGCTCGACGTCGATCAGCAGCGGCAGGGGAAGGTCGGCGTCACGAACCGACGGCCCCAGCCACGGCTCCAGCAGCTCCGCCACCCGGGCTGCCGGCACCGGCTCGGCGCGGGCGACGCCTGGGGTCGCCGTCAGGACATCGGTCGCATCCTTGAGCCGCCGCGCGTTCTGTTCGGCAGTCGCCGCCGGCGCCATATGGACGGTGAGCGTCCCGACCACGCCGTGGTCCCACCGCGCGGTCATGCGCTCGAGAGCGAGCAGCCCGGCCAGGGCGACGATCGACAGGTAGACCATGAAGGCGACCAGCCACGGCAGGAAGCGCCCGATGTCCTCACGGTCGTTCGGCAGGTCGAAGCGCCGCCACGACATCATGCGAACTCCTCGGAATCGCCCGGGAACGCCAGCCTCACCGACGGCGCCCCGGCGGCAGGATCGGCCAGCCCGGGACGTATCTCCAGCCGGCCGTCCTCGATGCACATGCGGGGATGGCCCAGCCGGCGCACCAGGGCCTCGTTGTGAGTGGCGATGACGATCGTGCGGCCCAGACGGTGCAGCTCCTCGAACAGGCGCAGCAGCCGCACCGCCATGCGATCATCGACATTGCCCGCCGGCTCGTCCGCCAGCAGCAGTTCGGGACCGGCGATCACCGCGCGAGCGATTGCCACCCGCTGCTGCTGGCCGCCCGACATCGTCGGCGGCCGCGCGTCCATGTGGTCCTTGAGGCCGACCCAGGCCAGCAGCTCCATCACGTGCTTCTTGACCTGGTCTTCGCGGACCCCGCCGATCCGCAGCGGCAACGCCACGTTGTCGTAGGCGGTGAGATGGTCGAGCAGCCGAAATTCCTGGAAGACGACGCCAATTCGCCGGCGCATCTGCGGGAGCTCGGAGCGGGGCGCGCGCGAGGTGTCGTTGCCGAACAGCGAGATCAGGCCCCGCGTCGGACGCAGAGCGAGGTACATCAGCTTCAGCAGGGTCGACTTGCCGGCGCCGCTGGGCCCGGTGAGGAAATGGAACGATCCCGGCATGAGGCTGAACGAGATGTCGCGAAGCACCTCCGGCCCCAATCCGTACCGCAGCCCGACGTTCTCAAATCGGACCACCGCGCCGCCGCTATCGTCTTGCACCGCCATTGCCACTCCAGATGCCGCGGAACAATGACACGCGCCGCAGGCGAAAGTCCAGTCTCGCCCGTTCCGCGCCTGCTTGCGTCGCGGATGCCAAAGTCCTATAAACGACAAGGTGTTATGTCGGTATGCGGTCGATGATCATAACCTGTCCCCAGTGCGCGGCCCGCTATTCCATGAGCGCTACCGTCATCGGCACCGAGGGCCGGAAGGTACGGTGCTCGCGGTGCGGCACCACTTGGCATCAGGAGCGGACCGCGAGCGAGCCCAGACAGGAAGCGGCCGCGCCGCCGCCGCGGCAAGTCGCCGCCGCCCCGGCCTACGCCCGTCCCTATCCGCCGCCGCCACTCGCCGAGCCCCCGCCTCCGCAACCGGTCTATGCCGCCCCCGCACCGCCCCCGCCCGTGATCGAGGAACCGCCTGCGCGTGCCGCTCAACCGGTGCCCGAAGTGTCGTCCGCCCGGTCGGAAAGCCCGCAGGACGAACTGCGGCGCGCATTCGGCGAGGACGTGGATACCGCTCCCGTGGTCGCTCCCGCCGAGGAGGAGGACTATGAGGAAGCGGCCCCGCCCGACGACCTCCGCGACGCCGAGCCGGTGCCCGAAGTCTATACCCCATTTCGCACCGGCGCCGATCGCTCGCTCGACGCCGAGAGCGAGCCGCGAGGTCGCCGGTGGGGCCTCATCCTGGGCATCCCCCTGGCGTTCCTGCTGGCCGTCGCGGCCGGCGCCTATTTCGGGCGCGACTTCGTCATCGCCTATGTGCCCGAGGCGGCGAACGTTTACCGCGACCTCGGCCTGTACGCCGAGCCGCCCGGTGCCGGCCTCGAGATCCGCGACACCCATTCGTCGCGCATCAACAGCGATCAGGGGCTGATGATCACCGGTGTCGTCGCCAACATCAGCGACCAGCCTCGGAAGGTTCCGCTCATCAAGGTGATGTTCCACAATTTCGAGGGCGAGGAAGTACAGTCGGTGATCGTGCAGCCGGCCAAGGCCGACCTGCCGCCCACCGATCAGTTCACGTTCCAGGCCCGGATCGAGCGCCTGGCGCCGACCGCCCGTAAGCTCGAGGTCACGTTCACGACTCCCGAACTGGAAGGTCAGCCGGCCGTCGCCGCCAGCAAGAACTGAGAGAGACCGGAGTCCGCCTGGCACACGGCGCTCTTCTTGACGCACGAAGCCCCCTCATCCGCCCTTCTGCCCATGCCTGCACCCGCTTCCGCCTGAAGACGGGACACGCCGGCAATCCGCCCGAGGCCTGAGTCCTTTACGCCACATCTAGTGTGAAACTTTATTGAAGCCACGAAATAACGCTGGAATTGCGGACTCGTGTTCCCAATAATGATGGCATGAGGTCGACAAGGAACGAGCAGCATCGCGTGCAGAGCCGCTTCGCCTACGGCCCCGATCCCAACCCCCGCGCCGTCGAGCGCCCAAAGCCTGCCGCTGAGACCTCCGTGTCCCGCCGCACAACGCCCCCGCTGCCGGGGGCGTATTCGTTTTCAGGATCGTGTTTGCGCAGAAGGAGATGGTGATGGGTAAGCGTTCCATGCGCCGCGCCTCGGTCGTTGAAGCCAATGTGGTCCACGCGTTCCGCCCCGAGCCCGACGGCTGGGACCCGATCGACGGCGAGGCGCGCGACCGCAGCTTCGTGAAGAACGTGCGGCCCCGCAGCGAGAACCAGCGCCGCCTTCTGGAAGAGATCGACGAGCATAACCTGGTTCTAGCGATGGGGCCGGCCGGCACCGGCAAGACCTACCTCGCGATCTCGAAGGCGGTGGAGGCGCTGAACGAGGG
Organism: Rhodospirillales bacterium; assembly: GCA_018432935.1. Classification (GTDB taxonomy): domain Bacteria; phylum Pseudomonadota; class Alphaproteobacteria; order Rhodospirillales; family Shumkoniaceae; genus JAHDSF01. Next base: position 33,831 of record JAHDSF010000013.1, read on the forward strand.
CCGGGTCGGCCGCATCCTGCTGACGCGGCCGGCGGTCGAGGCGGGGGAGAACCTGGGATACCTTCCCGGCGACGTGAAAGAGAAGCTGCACCCTTACCTGCGGCCGCTCTACGATGCCCTCAGCGATCGCCTCGGGCACCGCCGCCTGAAGCAGTACATGCAGGACGGCAGCATCGAGATCGCGCCGGTCGCCTACATGCGCGGCTGCACCCTCAACAATGCCTTCATCGTCGTCGACGAGGCGCAGAACTGCACCTACCCGCAGCTCAAGATGGTGCTGACGCGGCTCGGCTGGCATTCAACCATGGTGTTGACCGGCGACCCCGATCAGACCGATCTTCTGCCGGGAATGTCCGGCCTCACCGACATCGCGCGCCGGCTCGAGGCGCTGCCAGACATCGCGGTCGTCCGGCTCCATGACGAAGATGTCGTACGCCACCCGCTGGTGGCGGCGATGCTGACGGTGATCTGACTCCGGACGGCCTAGAACGGTCGCACGCTGCCAGCGGGCGGTTCCGTCCCCGGGACGTCTCGGCTCCGAGCCTCCCGTCCGGGTGGCGGGCCGAAGGGATCATCCCGCATCGAAAGATCGAACTTGCGGTTCCAGGGGTGGTCGTGCAGGCCGAGAATGCCGCGCACGGTGGCCACGATCGCGGCCGGACCCGAGACTGCCACCTCCCCCGCCCGGCGCGCCTCGACGAGCCCCCGGTAGCCGAGCCACACGAGGCTGAGGGCCTGGAGCCTGGCCGTCACCACCACGTCGACGTCGTAGCCCGGGTTCTTCAGGCAGACGTCGATCTCGGGGCGGCGCAGCACCAGCCACCAGTAGCGTGCGTTGCGGAAGGCCTCGGCCATGCCGCTGAACTCGAACTGGACCACGAGTCTCTCCGGCGGCAGCAGGCTGACGTCGAGATAGCGCCGCATCCCCCACATCAGCTCGGCCGGATCGAAGTCGCCGGCCGAGATGCGACCGCGGCCGTACGTCTGGCCCCACTCCGACATCATCTCGAGGATCGGCCGGAACGCCTCGCCCGCCTCGGTCAGCTTGTACTCGCTGCGTGCTCCTTCGCCTGCCGAGACCCGCTCGACGACCCCCGCCGCCTCCAGCTCTCCCAGCCGCTGCGTCAAGGTGGCCCGCGAGATCAGCGGCAGCCCCTTCTGCAGGTCGGTAAAGCGGCGTGCGCCCATGCACAGCTCGCGCAGCAGAAGCGGTGTCCAGCGCTCTGCGAACACCTCCGCGGTCTTTGCCACCGGGCAGAACGAGGCGTAGGGCTTCATCCCTAGTCAAGTGTGGTTGCCTTCTTTCTTCGCCAGTCTGTTTTTTGAACTTTTTTAATTCGCAGCAGTCGGCAGGATGCCGGCGTGCGGAGCGCCAAGCACGCACGATCCGAACAACCAGGACGGAGGGAGAGAGTGTCATGTCGACAGCGATCAGGCTGCACGCGCAACAGACCGATTGGCAGGCGGCGGCCCGCGACCTCGGGCTTGCCTTCGCCCGGCGCGCGGCCGCAGCGGACGAACAGGACGCCTTCGTGGCCGAGAACTTCGCCGAGCTGAAGGCGTCGGGCCTGCTGGCCGCCGGCGTGCCGGAGGAGCTCGGCGGCGGCGGCGCCGGCCCGGTGGAGCTGTCCGCGATGCTCCAGGAGCTGGCCCGCCATTGCGGTTCCACCGCGCTCGCCTTCTCGATGCACACCCACCAGGTCGCGGTCGCCGCCTGGCGGTGGCGCCATCAGAAGGCCCCGGTCGAGGCGCTGCTGCGCCGCGTCGCCGCGGAGAACATTGTCCTGATCAGCAGCGGCGGCTCGGACTGGCTGCCGAGCTCCGGCACCGCCACCCGTACCGAAGGCGGCTTCCGCATCGACGCCCGGAAGGCGTTCGCCAGCGGGGTCCCCGCGGGCGACCTGCTGTTGACCAGCGCCGTCGACGCGGACGCCGAGGGCGGCCCCGAGGTGCTGCACTTCGCAGTCCCGCTGAAGGCGGAAAACGTGCGCCTGCTCGACACCTGGCGGACCATCGGCATGCGCGGCACCGGCTCCCAGGACGTCGAGATCGCCGGCTTCTTCGTTCCCGAGAGCGCGATCGCCGGCCGTCGGCCGCAGGGCAAATGGCATCCGCTTTTCCACATCATCTCGATGGTGGCGATCCCGCTCATCTACTCCGTCTACCTCGGGGTTGCTGAGGCGGCGCGCGACCGGGCGCTCGCGCTCGCTGCCCGGCGCAAGGACGATCCGGGACTTCCCTACGCGATCGGAGCCATGGACCGCGAGCTGCTGGCCGCGCGGCTGGCGCACCGTCGCATGATCGAGATCGCCGCCGACGGCACGCCCGGCCCCGCGACGACCAACGAGGTGATGGCGGCGCGAGCGCTGACCGGGGCCGCCTGCGTACGGACCGCCGAGAAGGCTATGGAGGTGACCGGCGGCATGTCGTTCTACCGCGCCCACGAGCTGGAGCGCCTGTTCCGCGACGTCCAGGGAGCGCGTTTCCATCCCCTCGGCGACACCGCGCAGTTGCACTACGCGGGAAGGATGGCGCTGGGGCTCGACATCGACGGCTGATCCGCTCGGGTTCTGCCGACAAGCGGGAAGGGTGAGGGGGGAGAGGCCCCCCTCATTCTCCCCTTCGCCCGCCGAGCGGGAGGGCCTGGTTCTCTCGATCCGCGGCGATCTCGGCGTCATCGCGCATGATCATGCCGGCGAGCGATTTCGGCGTGAGGCCGCTGACCGGGATGTCCTCGACCTTGCGGCCGCCCTTGAGGATCACGGCACGGTCGGCGACCGCGACCACGTCGCGCATGTTGTGGCTGATCAGGATGACGGTGATCCCCTGTGCCTTGATCTCGTGGATCAGGTCGATGACCTTGCGGGTCTCGCGCACCCCCAGCGCCGCCGTCGGCTCGTCCATGATGACGATGTCGGCCTTCCAGCGCAGGGCGCGGGCGATTGCCACCGCCTGGCGCTGGCCGCCGGACAGCGCCTCGACCGGCTTGTCCATGTCGGCGATCTCGACCCGCAGGCGGGCGAGGAAGCCCCGCGCCGCTTCGCGCATCGCCTGCTTGTCGAGCACCCGCAAGCCCGGGACCGGCGTCGGCTTCAGGATCTCCGAGCCCATGAAGACGTTCTGGTAGATCGCCATCCGCGGCGCCAGCGCGAGGTCCTGATAGATGGTGGCGATGCCTTGCGACAGCGCGTCGGCCGGCGAGGCGAAACGTACCGGCCGGCCCTTGATGCGGATCTCGCCGGCGCTCGGCGGCTGCGCCCCCGAGACGATGCGGATGACGGTCGACTTGCCCGCCCCGTTGTCGCCGCAGATGGCCAGCGTCTCGCCCGCCGCCACCGCGAGGTCGAACCCGGTCAGCGCTTCGACCGCGCCGTAGCGCTTGGTCAGGCCGGAGAGCTCGAGGATGGGCTGCGGCATCACAACCTCTCTCCCCGTACGCCCCCCTCACCCCGCCCCTCTCCCCCTTTGGGGGCGAGGGAGCAAAGCTTGCACCCCTTCGCCCCGCCTTGGCGGGGAGAGGGACGGGGTGAGGGGCTCTTCAGTCGCATCACTTCAAGAACTGCTTGACGTTGCTCTGGTCGACCAGCACCGCGTCCATCATCAGGTACGGGCCCTGGACGAACTTCTCGGCCGGCTGCTTCTTGACGACGATCTCGTCGACCAGCTCGACCGCCTTCTTGCCCATCTCCTCGAACGGGATCGCCACCGTGGCCAGGATCATCGAGCCAGGGTCGGCAATCCGGCGATAGGTTTCCGGGCTGCCGTCGATCGAGACCAGCGCGGGCTTGCCCTTGGTGGCGCCCATGCGGGCCAGGATGTCGTCGATGATATAGGCCTGGCCGTCGAACGAGGCCCAGATGCCGTCGACCTTGCCCTGGTTCTTGAGCAGCAGCGCCTCCATCCCCGATTTCACGTCCTCGCGCCAGCTCGCGGTACGGGCCATCGAGTGGCTGCCGATCACCTTGACCGCGGTGTTCTCGGCCAGCACGGCGTCGAGGATGCGGCCTCGGATGCGGGTGCCGTTGTTGCCCTCGAAGCGGTTGGTCAGGATGTTGCCCTGGTAGCGGAGCTGCCCCAGCAGGTAAAGGGCCGCCTGGGCGCCGACCTGGTATTCGTTGACCTGAATGTCGAACAGGGCGTGCGGGCTGGCTCCCGCCATCACGGTGATGACCGGGATGCCGGCGTCCTTGGCCGCTTTCATCTGGGCGTCGGCCTCGATTGGCTTGCCCATGGCGATGACGAGGGCGTTCACCTTGGCCTGGATCAGGTTCTCGATCTGCGCCGTGTGGTCCGGCATCGAGCCTGCCGAGTTGAGCAGTGTCACCTTCCAGCCCTTCTCCTTGGCCGCCGCCTGGGCCGTGTTGGCAACCCGGGCGTGGGTCTCGGACGACATCTGGAAGGCAATGACGCCGAGGTCGAAGGCCTGGGCCGAGCCGGCCGAAGCCGCCAGAAGGGCGGCACCCGCCGCCGCCATAACTGCATGCCTGAACATGGAAACCCCTCCCTCCTAGAGTCCGAATGCCGCCTTGGTCAGGGTCGAGGCCGAGATCGCCACCGACCCCAGGATGATGATGCCGAGCGCAATATCCTGGGCATAATACGGCGCGCCGACCAGCACCAGCCCGTTCGCCAGCACCCCGATCAACAGCGTGCCGAGCAGGGTCCCTGGCATGTTCGGCTTGCCGGGCGTGAACATGGTCATGCCCAAGAGAACCGCCGCGATCCCCGACATCAGGAAATCGCCGGCCGAGGTCGGCCCCGCCGAGCTCAGGGACGCGGTCAGCAGGACCGCGCCGATGCCCGCGAAGAGGCCGGAGAGCGTCAGGCCCCACACCTTCATGCGGCGGATCGGAATGCCGGCCAGCCGAGCTGCCTCATCGGCCTCGCCGGTCGCCGTCAGCCAGACGCCGAAGCGGGTCTGCGAGATGGCGAACCAGGCGCCAAAGGCGAGCAGGGCCGACCACACGACCAGGACCGGCACCCCCAGCACCTTGCCGCGCCCCAGCCACACGAACGAGGGATCCCAGCGCCCCACCCACGAGACCCCGTCGGTGGCCATGAAGGCGAGGCCGCGCGCCACCGCGGCGGTTGCCAGAGTGGCGATCAGGGATGGGATCTTGAGCCGCGTCACCAGCAGCCCGTTGACGATGCCGAAGGCGAGCGCCACCGTCAGCCCAGCCGCGATGGCGAGCCCGGAAGAGTGGCCGAAGTGGACCAGCCCGCCCGTCACCACGCCGGCTAGGCTGGCGACGTTGGCGAACGACAGATCGAGCTCGGCCGCGATCAGGGCGAAGGTGAAGCCGAGGCTGAGGATCAGCAGGAAGCTGACCTGGCGCAGGATGGTGAGCTGATTGGCGACGGTCAGGAAGTGCTCGGAAGCGACGGCGAAGCCGAGGAACACGGCGACCCCTGCAGCCAGCGTCCCGAACCGCGACACGGCATCGGCGCGGGTCATCTCACCGTCCTCCTCCGGGGCGGAGCCGGGGCTGCCGGCATTCGGTCATCGCACGCCCCCCTGCACGCTCAACTCCAGCGCCGCCGCCTTGAGACGCTGATACATCTCGGCGCGGCGCGCGAAGACACTACGGTATTCCTGGCGCGGCTTGAAGCAGGCTCCGCGCAGCGGCAGGGTACGGACCGCCGCGGCGAGGTCGGGATAGCGGCCGATGCCGACCAGCGCGGTCACGGCGGCGCCCAGCACACCCGGCTCGGGGTCGGCGGCGCGCGCCACCGGCACGCCCAGCACGTCGGCCTTGAGCTGGCACCAGGCGTCGCTGCGAGCCCCGCCGCCGGATGCCAGCACCTCGACCAGCGCCTGCCCCGACCCGGCGCAGGCAAGGCCGAGAATGTCGCGCACGGCGTGGGCGACCCCTTCGAGAACCGACCACAGGCAGAGGTCGGGGCCGGCGGCACGGCCGAGACCGACCAGGGCGCCGCGCACGTCCTCCCGCCACAAGGGGGTGCGTTCGCCCGCCAGGTAGGGCAGGAAGAGGGGTGCCTCTTCGGCCGGGGTCCGTGTCCCGGCGCGTTCGACCGCGGCTTGCAGGCTGCCGGCGGCGCGGAAGGTGTCGTGGCCCCAGCGGGCGCAGTCGGCTCCGGCCTGGGTCGGGCCGCCGATCTGCCACACATTCTCGCCCCAGCGGATCGCAACCAGCGCCGGCACTTCGACCCGCGAGGCCACGATCAGGCCGACCGCCTCCGAGGTCCCGGCCACGTCGTAGGCCTGCCCCGCCTCGACGGCGCCCGAGCCGACCGCTGCCGCCCAGGTGTCCATCGCGCCGGCGAACACCGGCAGCCCGGCCAGGCGGTCGAACGGCGGCTCCGGCGACGACACGGCGCCGACGCACGCCCAAGGCGCCAGCCGCGGCGCTGCCAGCAGTTCCAGCGCCCGCGCCAGCCAGCCCGGCAGCGGCCCCGGCTCCGCTTGCAGCGCATCGAATCGCGAGGAGGTGACGAAGTCGGCCGCCTGAACCCCGGTCAGGCGGAAATTGAGGTAGTCTTTGGGGTCGAGGAGGCGGCCGATGCGGGCGAAGACTTCCGGCTCGTGACGGGCGACCCAGGCAAGCCGCCCCAGCGGGTGGAAGGCGCCGATCGCGTCGGCCGGATTGTCGGTCGGGAAGTGGGCGGCGGCCTCCCGCCCCTCCTCGGCGGCGCGGCGGTCGCGGAACAGGATCGCCGGCCGCAGCGCCGCACCGTCCGCATCCAGCAGCACCTGCGAGCGCGTCATGCCGGTCAGGCACAGGCCCGCCGGCGAGCCACCCTTGGGCAACGCCTCCAGCACCTTGGCGGCCGCGTGCTTCAGCGCCTGCCACCAGACGGTGGGATGCAGCTCGGCCCAGCCCGGCCGCGGCTCGAGCACCGAGAGCGGCACGGACTCGGCGGCCAGCACCTCGCCGCGGCCGTTCACCGCGGCAAGGCGCAGCGAGCCGGCGCCGAGGTCTCCGGCAAGGACGATCGACCGACTGGCCACCCTCGTCAGCGCTCCGCGAACGCGAGCCGGATGCCGAGCAACGCGAACAGCCCGGCGAAGCTGCGGCGCGCCCACAACACCCGGCGCGGCGCGCGCGCCACGCTGGCGCTGAACGCGTGAGCGCACAGGCCGTAGACGATGAACACCGCCAGCGTCATGACCATGAACACGCCGCTCAACAGCAGCATGTCGCGGAGCGCCGTAGGCGCGGCGGCGTCGACGAACTGCGGCAGGAAGGCGAGAAAGAAGATCGACAGCTTCGGGTTGAGGATGTTGACCAGGATCCCCTTGGTCGCGATCGAGCGCAGCCGCGCCGCGCTCTGCGGCGTGCCGACGGCGAAACTGCCGGTTTCCCTCCACATGCCCCACGCCAGGTACAGCAGGTAGAGAACGCCTGCGTACTTCAGGGTCGCGAAGGCGACGGCCGAGGCGTGCAGCAGCGCAGCCAGCCCCAGCACGCTGGCCAGCAGGTGCGGCACGATCCCAAGCGTGCAGCCGCACGCCGCCGCGACGCCGGCCCGGCCTCCTCGGAACAGACCGTTGGAGACCGTATACAACACGCCGGTTCCCGGCATCACGACGACGACGAACGCGGTCAGCAGGAACTCCGGACTCATGGTCCCCTCCGCCCTCCCTTCGCAAGCGGCGGCATCTTAACGCGCCGATCCGCCCGCCGCCATCACGGCGTCGGCCCGGGCAACCCGGCGTCTTATGCTATAGTGTAGAAAGATTATTCACGAGAGTGATATCGTATCGCCCAATCGCCTGGGAGAGTGCGGGTGAGGGTCCGCTATCCGGTCTACGCCGTCATCATCGTCCTGCTGGCAGGAGTGGTCGCGTCCGATTTCGACAGTCGACTGCGGGCCCGGATCGCGAGCATCGAGGCGACGCTCCGCCTCGGCATCGTCCACATGGATGGGATGGTCAAGGACTCGGCGCACCTGGTCGACGGCATGCGGGCGCTTGCCGAAAGCCTGTTCCGGGAACCCGTACGTGCTCCCTCCCCGCTCCGGGGATTGCTCCGCGAGGTGGAAGAGTGGCCGGGATTCGCCATCCGTGCCCCCCAAACCGGCAGCGACATCGGCAACCTCACCGGGGCCGGCAGCCTGGCGGGTCGCGGCCCCGAATTCGAGCGCGAGATCCAGGTCGCATACGGGCTCAACCCGCTGTTCGCGGCGGCCCGACGCATCAACCCGGATGCCGTCTGGGTCTACTACACCTCGGCGCAACGCTTCACCAACGTCTATCCCTGGGTCTCCGACCTCGAGCTTCGCTACAACGACGAGATGCTCGAGCACGAATTCTTCCGGCGCGGCAGACCGGAGAACAACCCCGACCGCCGCCACTTCTGGACCGACGCCTACATGGACGAGTACGGCAAGGGACTGATGGTCACCGTGGCCAATCCCGTCTTCGACGGCACCGGCGAATTCCGGGGGACGGTTGCGCTGGACATCACCCTCGACGTCCTCAGCTCGTTCGCCCGGGCCATGAAGCAGAGGATCGGCGAAGGCGAGCTGATGATCGTCAGCCAGAGCGGCCAGCTTATCGCCCATCCGACCAAGGTCAGTTCGCTGGACGGTACGGTCAAGGAGGCCGCAAGGCTGCTCCCGCCCGCCATCGCCCGCCATGCGCCCCACTACGAGGTACTGGGCGGAAGCTGGCTCCGCCGCCACGACGACCACTACGTTCTGGTGTCGCCCCTCGTCACCGCGCCGTGGCTGGCCATCTACCACGTCGATCGACTTGACCTGTACGGCAGGATTCTCGCCGGGATGGTCCCCGATGCCGTGGCCATCCTGCTCTTGCTTCTCGTCCTGCTCCTGGTCGAGCGCCACTTTCTCGCCATTGATGCCTTGCGCGGCAGCGAGCACCGGTTCCGTTTTCTCCACGAATCCTCGTCGACTGCCATTGCCCTCCACGCGAAGGGCCGGATCATCGTCGCCAACTCGAGCCTAGCCAAGCTTTACGGTTACACCCAGGAGGAACTCGCGGGCATGGAGGGATCACGGCTGATCGCGCCGCCGTGGCGGGACCTCGTCGAAGCGAACATAGCGGCGGGCTATTCCGAGCCTTACGAGATCGAGGCGCTGACCAAAGATGGACGGGTCATCCCCATCGAGGTATGCGGCAGGGACATGCTGTACGACGGCAGAAAAGTACGTGTCACCGAGTTCCGCGACCTTACGGCGCGTTACCGCCAGCAGCAGGAGTTGCGGGCTGCAAAAGAGCAGGCGGAGCGGGCCAGTCGCGTCAAGTCCGAGTTCCTGGCCAACATGAGCCACGAAATCCGGACCCCGCTCAACGCGATCATCGGCTTCTCCGATTTCATGACCCAGGAGCCGTTCGGACCGCTCGGCAGCCCGCGTTATCGCGAGTACCTGTCCCACATCGTACAGAGCGGAAGCCACCTGCTCGGCATCATCTCGTCGATCCTCGACCTTTCGAAGATCGAGGCTGGCAAGTACGAGCTGCGGGAAGCCTGGTTCGAGCTGGCACCGGTGCTGGAAACCGTCAGGACCATGATCGGGCACCAGGCGCAGCAAAAGGGCATCACGCTCGAAATCGCCCCTGTCCCAGAGCCCTCGGTGTACGGCGACAGCGATGCCCTCGCCCGTTGCATCCTGAACCTCGTGTCCAATGCGGTGAAGTTCACCCCCGCGGGCGGCCGCGTTGCCGTCTCGACCTCGTGCGACGCCGGTGGGGATCTGCTCGTCTTGGTCACCGATACGGGGATCGGCATCCGCTCCGAGGACCTCGAGGCGATCATGCAGCCGTTCGGGCAGCTTCGCGACAACCCGCAGCTGGCGAGCGAGGGCACCGGCCTGGGGTTGTCGATCGTGTCGTCCCTGATCAGGCTCCACCAAGGAACGCTCGAACTCGACAGCGAGGTCGGCAAGGGAACCCGGGCGACCCTTCGCATTCCGGCAAGCCGGCTGCGAGTTTCCGCTCGTCCTAACGCCCTCGGGTCGGCATAGTTCCGCTCCCGACCCCGAACGGAGAGACGGTGATGCTGAACGTCAACGAGTATTTCGCAGGCAAGGTCAAGTCGATCGCCTTCCAGACGCGGACCTTGCCCGCGACCGTGGGCGTGATGGAGCCCGGCGAGTACGAGTTCGGCACCAGCAAGAAGGAAACCGTCACCGTCGTCAGCGGCGCGCTGACCGTCAAGCTGCCCGGCCGCGACGACTGGCAGACCTTCGCCCCCGGCGAGACCTTCGTCGTCGAGGCCGATCGCAAATTCCAGCTCGAGGTCGCCGAAGAGACGGCCTACCTGTGCACCTACGAGTAGCCGGGCGGTCGCAGAAAGGTTCTGCGACTCAGGCGTTCAGCCGCTTGAGCAGCCAGGCCATGTTCTCGCCGAGGTGCGCCATCGTCTGCAGGCCTTCGGCGTCGCCCTCGACCTCACCCTTGGCGCGGCCGATGCCGATGTTCCAGTAGGACGAGCCGGGCACCATCATGCCGTTGATCAGGAAGAAGTGGTTGATGGTATCGAAGGCGTGGATGGCGCCGGCACGCCTGACCGCGACGACGGCGGCGCCGACCTTGCGGGCCAGCAGGTTGCCGTTGGTGCGGCAGACAGTGCCGGCGCGGTCGATCAACGCTTTCAGCTCGGTCGAGACGTCGGTGAAGTAGGTCGGAGAGGCGAGAATGATGCCGTCCGCCTCCACCATCTTGGCAATGCAGGCGTTGACCACGTCGTCGCCGTTGGAGCACTCGCGGTTCTGCTTCTTCTGGCACACGTAGCACGCCTGGCAGCCGCGAATCGTCAGGCCGGCGAACTGGACCAGCTCGGTCTCGATTCCCTCCGCCTGCAGCGGTTCGAAAACCTTGCGCACCAGCATTGCGGTATTGCCGTCCTTGCGCGCGCTGCCGTTGAACGCCACGACCTTCATGATCTCCCCCCGGTGCAGTGAACATGACCCGGGCGCATGGTCGCCAAAGGCGGAAGCGAAATCCAGCTCAAACCGTTCTTGACAGCACCGGCCGGGGTGGTGTCGAACGTGACCCATCCTGTCTGCAAAGGGGAATTCCGATGCCTCTCGGCAATCTGATCGCGGTGGACTGGGGCACGACCAATGCCCGCGCCTTCCGGCTCGATGCGGGCGGCAGCGTCGTGGAGCGCCGCGAGGTGCAGCAGGGCATCATGAACGTGCCCGAGAAACGCTTCGACAAGGCGTTCCTGGCCATGCTCGGCGAGTGGTACCGGCCCGGCGTCGAGGTCCTGATGTCCGGCATGATCGGCAGCCGCCAGGGCTGGGTCGAGGCGCGCTACGCCGAATGTCCGGCCTCGGCCGGCGACCTTGCCGAAGGGCTGGCCTCGGTGCCCGAGTTCGGCAACGTCCGCATCGTTCCCGGGATCCACTACTGCTCCTCCCGGGGCCGCCACGACGTCATCCGCGGCGAAGAGGTGCAGATCTTCGGCGCTTTGCCCGAAGGCGATTCCGGGCGCCACGTTTTCTGCCTGCCCGGCACCCACTCGAAGTGGGCCCTGGTCGAGGACGGTCGGGTCGTCCGCTTCGCCACCGCGGTGACCGGCGAGGTCTTCCGGGCGGTCGAGAAACACACCATCCTGGGTGCGCTGCTGGCCGACCCGGAGCTCGACCCCGGCGAGGCGGGCCGCAACGGATTCCGGGAAGGGCTGGAAAGGGCTCGCGAGCCGGGAGGCGTTCTCAACCATCTGTTCAGCGCACGCGCCGACGGGCTGTTCTCGGCCGTACCCGCGGCAGGACTGCGCGATTACCTGTCCGGCATCCTGATCGGCAACGAGCTCAAGGAGATGATCGCGCTCTACGAGGCTGACGAAGTCGCCGTGATCGGCGCCAAGGCGTTGAACGCCCGCTACCTCGAGGGTCTGGCGGCCTGGGGCGTCAAGGCCCACGGGCTCGACGTCGACACCGTCACGGTGCGCGGCCAGGTGCGGATCGCCCGCGCGCTGGGAATCTAGCACCCACGATCGTCGCAGCACGGATCGGATCGGTGCCGTCGCTCAACCGAGCGCGGCAGCGGCCTTTTTTTTATTTCGCGAACAACTTGTCGGGAAGCCACAGGGCGATCTCGGGGAAGGCGGCAAGGATCACCGTTCCGGCGCACAGCAGCAGGAAGAAGGGGATGGTGGCGCGCACCGTGCGTTCGAAGCTTTGCCCCGTCAGGCCCTGGAGGATGTAGAGGTTGAGCCCCACCGGCGGCGTGATCGCGCTCATCTCGATCATGATGATCAGGTAGACGCCGTACCACACCGGATCGAACCCGGCATGAGTCACCAGCGGCAACACGATAGGCACCGTCATCACCGTCATTGACGTCCCGTCGATGAACATGCCGAGCAGGATGTAGATGAGCGTCAGCATGAACAGCAACAGGTAAGGCGACAGGTTCCAGTTGGCGATCGCTTCGGAAATCGCCGTCGGCAGGCTGAGATAGGCGATCGCCGCCGACAGCAGCGAGGACGCCGCGATGAGAATGCCAAGCATCGCCGAGATGCGTATTGTCGCGCCCAGAGAATCTCGCATCAGGGCCCATGAGAACTGGCCCGTGACGACGGTGATGACCACCGCCGTCAGAACCCCGACCGCCGCTGCTTCCGACGGCGTGGCGAGTCCGGAATAGATGGAGCCGAGCACGAGGGCCATCAGGATGCCGATCGGCAGCAGATTGCCGATGCTGGCCAGGATCTCGCGTGCCGTCACGACCGCTTCGTCGCGCGGCGCTGCCGCGGGCGAGCGCAGGCTGCGCAGACCGATGTAGCCGGAATAAAGAAGCGCCATCATCAGCCCGGGAAGGATGCCCGCGGCGAACAGTTTGGCGATCGAGACCTCGCCGATGACGCCGTAGATGATCATGGCGATCGACGGCGGGATGAGCAGACCGAAGGTGCCGGCGCCGGCCAGCGAACCGGATGCCAGATCGGGGTCGTAGCCGCGTTTCTTGAGCTCGGGAATCGTGATCTTGCCGACCGTCGCGCAGGTGGCGGTGCTGGAGCCGCTGACCGCTGCGAACAGTGCGCAGCCGAGGATGTTGGTGTGGAGAAGGCTGCCGGGGATCCGCTTGACCAGCGGCGCGAGGCCGCGAAACAGCCGCTGCGAGATGTCGGTGCGGAAGATGATGTCGCCCATCCAGATGAACATCGGGATCGCCGCCTGCTCCCACGACACCGCCTTCGACGAGATCACCTTGACGGCGATCAGGCCGATCCGCGTCGCGGAGAAGTCCAGCGCCAGCCAGAACGTGCCGAGGGCAGCGAGGAGCAGGCCGGCAAAGATCCACATGCCGGCGCCGAGGAACACCGTGATCAGCGCTAGGATGACCAGACCCGACGTCAACGTATCCATCGGCAGTTCCTACCTTCCGGCCACCTAGAGCACGAGCGTGGGCTCGTCGTCGAAGCGGGTCGTCAACAGAAGAAGCAGCCGCACAAGCAACTGAAGGAGCAGCAGCGACAGGCCGACGAAGAAGATGGCGTCGGGAATCCAGAGCGGGATCGGCAGGATGTGCTGCGTCGTGGTCCCACGGGCGAAATCGCGCGCCAGAACCTGCCATTCGTAAGACAACAGGAATCCGGTCGCCGCTGCGGCAGCAACCACTGCGAAGCCCTCGGCCCAGGGACGCATGCGTGGCGGAAGCCGCTGCGTCAGGACCGAGACCCGGATCATCGTTCCCTTTTCCAGGCCCCAGGCCATGGCCAGGAAGGTGATCGCCGCCACCCCGTGTCCCACCAGGACGTCGGTCATGTAGGTCGAGCGGGAGAAAAACCGCAGGCCGATCTCGAGGATGATCAGGCTGGTCATCGCCACCAGCAGCGCCGCAGCGACGATCGCGGCAAGGGCGTTGAGTCGGGACGATACTGCCGCGACCGCGCCCACCCACGGCGGCGGCTTCGATCCGTCCCGGCTTCCGACCCTTGCCATGACCGTGTCCTTCGCCCGGGGGAGGGCCGCCGGCGCCGACACGCGGACCCCGGCGGCAGCCGTTTCGATCAGCGGGTGGCCTTGGCGATCTCGTCGAGAACCCGCTTGCCGCGGTCGCCGACCTTCGCCACCCACTCCTCCTTGACCGGCCTGGCCGCCTCGGAGAGCACCTGGAAGGCCTCCGGCGGCGGTTCCCGGGTGATCTTCATCCCGTGCGACTCCATCGCCTTGTAGCCCTTCTCGACCGACTCCGCCGTGGTCTTCCAGGCGTAGTCGTCCGCCTGCTCGGAAATCTCCTCGAGCGCCTGACGAGCCTTCGGCGACAGCTTCATGTAGGCCTTCTTGTTCACATGCATCATGAACAGGGCCATCACATAGTTCATCGCCGTGTAGTCGCTCACGTAGTCCCAGACGCTGAGACGCATGCCACCGTCGGCCGAGGTCAACACGGCGTCGACCCCGCCGGTCGAAAGCTGCGGTACCAGATCGGACCAGGCAATCTGCAGCGGCGCCGCGCCGGCCGCCTTGAAGGTCTTGGTGCCGATCGCGTCGTAGGTGCGGATGCGCAGCCCCTTCAGCGCCCCGGCCCCGTCGATGCGTTTCTTGGCGTGGATGCCGCTCGGCGCGTTGGGCATCGCCCACAACACGACCATGCCGTGGGCGTCGAAGATCTTGGCGAACTCCGGCTTGGCGATTTTCCACACCTTCCGCATGTCCGCCAGCGTCGGCACCAGGAACGGCAATGACGTCAGATCGAAGAAGGGATCGATGCCGCTCAGCTGCGAGGTGAGGGTGATCGCGCTTTCCACGAGCCCGTCCTCGACCGCGCTGAACTGGTCCACCGACTTGTAGCCCAATGCGCCGCCGCCGTGGTAGGTGATCTCAAGCTCGTCACCGATCCGCTTCTTCACCTCGTCGATGAAGTACCGGCAATCCATGCCGGTCAGGGAATTCGGATCGTATTCGTCGGCCAAACCCCAGCGCTGCGGCGCCGCATACGATACCGACGGCAGGACGGAAGCCGCGGAGGCCGCCGCAACCCCGGCCGACAACCGAAGGACGTTTCTTCTCGTCACGAGCATGGGAGTCCTCCCTCTGAACCGTTCTGAAGAAGTAGTCCGGCGCTGCCCCAGCGCACGTCGAGTTCGAGTCCTACATTAGTCCACTAATTAGCCCAATTCAAGCATCTGGGTTAGTCTGGCGAAGCACGACAGGCATCACTGCCCCCGGTCCGGATTCCGGTAGTGCCTCCGGACATAGCTCTCGGAGAACTTCCCGTCCTTCAGGTCGGCCTCCACGGCGGCGGGCGGCCGCTGCGCCGGATCGCCGTACCCGCCCGATCCCGCCGTCTGCATGACGATGCGGTCCTCGGAGCTCACCCTGACACCCGGCACTTTCGTCGGCAGCCGCTCTTCGCTGCCGTCCGGCTTGCGGATCGCGAAGCGGCCGCTTTCGCCCTCGCAACCGCCGAACAGCCCCCATGGCCGGTGCGTGAACCGCTCGCCGGTGCCGCCGAACGTGCATTCCGGCACCAAAGGCCTGATCACCCGCCGCAGCCCGCAGCCACCACGGAAGCGCCCGGCTCCGCCGGAGTCGTCGACGATGGCGTATTCCTCGACCAGCAGGGGAAACTCCCGTTCGATCGCCTCGATCGGCGTGTTGGCGGTATTGGTGCAGTGAACCTGCACGGCGTCCTTTCCGTCCTTGGTGGCGCGGCCGCCGAAACCGCCGCCCATCGTCTCGAAGAAGTAGAAGGAGCGCTTGGTCCGGGGGTCGGTGCCATAGATGTAGATGCCGGTGTTCGAGCCGTTGGACGCGGCCACCACGCGCTCCGGCAAAACATCGGCCAGGGCGCCAAGGATGACGTCGACGATCCTCTGGCTGGTGTAGGAGCGGTTGGTCACCGCGGCCGGATAGTCGGGACGGACCAGCGACCCCTGCGGCGCCATGATCTCGATCGCGCTGAACAGGCCGTGGTTGTTGGGAATCTCGGGGTCGAACAGGCCCTTGAAGGCATAGATCACCATCGAGACCGTGTCCCCCCACGGGGAATTGACATTCCCCGGAGTCTGCGGCGCGGTGCCGGCGAAATCGACCGTCAGCCGGTCCTCGGACTTGCGGATCGTCACCACCACCGGCAGGTCGCGGTTGGCCATTCCGTCGTCATCGAGGACGTCGCGGAAACTGTATTCCCCGGCCGGGATCAGTTCGAGCGCCCGCCGCATCCGCTCGCGGGTCCGGCCGATCAGCTCCTCGAAAGCCGCTTCGACGAAATCGACGCCGTAGCGGTTGCAGATCTCGACCAGCCGCTTGGTGCCCAGCGCCACCGCCGCGAACTGGGCGTAGTAGTCGCCCCGCCGCTCTTCGGCACCGCGCACGTTGAGCAGCATGATCTCGAAGATGTCCCGGTTGATGGCGCCCCGGCTGAACAGCCGGATCATCGGGATGCGGAACCCTTCCTGGAAGATCTCGGTCAGGCCGCCACTGGCGCCGCCGACGCTGGAGCCGCCGATGTCGGCGTGATGGGCGGTGCAGCCGCTGAAGCCCACCAGCCTGCCGCTGTGAAACACCGGCGCAATGATGCAGATGTCGGGCAAGTGGCTGCCAGACGCCGCGTACGGGTCGTTGCCGGCGAACACGTCGCCCTCGTGGATGTCGTCGCCGAACTTCTCCACCAGCCTCGTGACGGTGCCGGAAATGGCGCCGACATGGAGCGGCAAGGACCGCTTCGCCTGCATGATCAGGCGCGCCTTGGCGTCGAACAGCGCCGTGGAGTGGTCGCACCTTTCCTTGATGTTGGTCGAATAGGCGCTTTTCTGGAGGGCGACGAACGTCTCGTCCGCCACCGAGCGCAGGGCGTTGGAAAGGATCTCGAGCGTGATGGGGTCGTGGGCGGCGGTCTTAGGCATGGCTCATCACCGTGACGAGGATGTTGCCGTAGGCGTCGATACGGGCGACGTCGCCGGGGAAGATGACGGTGGTGGCGTCCATCTGGTCGATGATCGCCGGCCCGCCGATGACGTCGCCGGGCTGCAGCTCCTCGCGGCTGAAAACGGGGGTATCCATCGCCTCCGCCGCGGAGAACCGGACCGGACGCCTCTGCTTCGCCGTCGGCGTCCTGGCCGCCGCAATCGGGCGTCTGGCCGGCCGCGGCGCGCCGAGCGACGCCCTGGCGGTGGCGCGGCAGCTGACGATCTCGACCGGTGCCTCGCGATCGGCAAACCCATAGGCACGCTCGTGGGCGGCAAAGAAGCGTTCCAGCAGCACCGGCAGCGGCACGATCTCGATCTCGCCGTTGCCGGTGCCGGTGCCGACGTCGACGACAAGCTCGAAGTTCTGGCCCCTGAAGCGGGTGTCGAGCGAGAACTCGATCCGCCGCCGGGCCGGGTCCGTCTTCTCGCCCGCAAACCAGGCCGCGGCCTGGCGTTCCAGGGCCGAAAGCCGTTCGTGGAGGCTTTCCATCGTCTCTGCCGTACAGGGGAACACGCTGCTGAGAACGAAGTTCTCCTGCAGATCCGCGTCCGCCAGGCCCTGGGCGCAGACGATGCCGGGAGCCAGGGGAATGAGGATCTCCTTCATGCCGAGCGCCACCGCCACGTCCCGGGCGTGCAGGCCGCCGGCGCCGCCGAATGGCATCAGGGTGAAATCGCGGGGGTCGTGGCCCCGTTCCACCGATAGCATGCGGATGGCGCGGACCATGTTGACGACCATGACCTCGAGAAGGCCGATCGCCGCCTCCTCGACGGTCTTGCCCATCGGTTCGGCGACGGTGGCGATGGCGGCACGGGCGCGTTCCGGGTCCAGGCGCATGTGACCGCTGAGCAGGGTCTCGCTCAGCCGGCCGAGGACCAGGTTGGCGTCCGACACCGTGGGCAACGTGCCGCCGCGGCAGTAGCATGCCGGGCCGGGCTCGGCGCCGGCGCTCTGGGGACCGACCTTGAACAGGCCATCTGCGTCGAACCACGCGATCGAGCCACCGCCCGCCCCCACCGTCGTGATGTCGATCATCGGCAGCATGATCGGAAAGCCGTCCACGTCGCGGCCGTAGGTCAGCTCGGTCTTGAAGTCCCGAATGAGGGCTACGTCGGCGCTCGTGCCGCCGATGTCCAGCGTGATCACGTTCGGCCGCTCGGCCTCGCGGGCGATCTGGATGGCGCCGACCACCCCCGCCGCCGGCCCCGAGAGCGCCATCCGCACGGGGAAGGCGCGGGCGACGTCGGGCGACATCAGGCCGCCGCTCGACTGGTTGATGCCGACCAGGGCGCCTGGGACGGTCTGCCTGACCGTCTCGAGCAGCGACGACAGGTAGACCTCGAGGCGCGGCTGGAGGTAGGCGTTGACCACCGTGGTGGTGAAGCGTTCGAACTCTCGGAACTCCGGCTGTACCTCCGACGACAGCGAGACCGCGACCCCCGGCAGGGCCCGGCGCAACGCCTCGGCCACCTCGCGCTCGTGGTCCGGGCGGAGATACGAGAACAGGAAACAGACCGCGACCGCTTCGGTTCCGGATTCCCGGATCTGCCCGACGACGCGATCCAGATCTTCGCCATCCACGGGGGTGCGGACCGAGCCGTCCGCCATCGTGCGTTCGCCGATCTCGAAACGGTGGCGCCGGGGCACCAGGGGCTCGGGCTGGTCGAGTTGGAAGTCGTAGATCGCAGGGCGGATCTGGCGCCCGATCTCGAGCAGGTCGCGGAAGCCCCTGGTTGTCACCATCGAGACCGGCGCGCCGCGCCGCTGAATAAGCGTGTTGGTGGCCACGGTGCTGCCGTGGCACAGGCGTTCCACGTCGCCCAGCGGCACCTCGTGGGCGGCGCTCAGTTCCCTCAGGCCCGCGACCACCGCGTCGGTCGGATTGGACGGCGTCGACGGCCGCTTCCAATAGCGGATCCGGCCGGTCCTGCCGTCAAAGGCGAAAAAGTCCGTGAACGTCCCGCCTACGTCGACGCCGATCATCCAGCTCATCGGATCATTCCCTCGCCGCAGCCGCCCCGTCCGTCAGTATTCCATGGCCCACATGTAGCGGCGCACCGTCAACGGGTGCCCGCGCGATTCCGAAAGCCGGATCGCATAGGTGCGCAAGAGCGGCTGCAGGACAAGCGGCTGCAGGAACTCCAGGACCTCCGGCGCGATGCCGGGAAGGCCGAGCGCCTCGACGTCGATCGTCAGGATTTTGTCGGTGAACTTGCGGGTGAAATCCAGGGCCCGCTGGTCCAGCTTGCGGCATGCCCCGTGGCCCAGCAGCAGGATGAACGGTACCGCATCGTCGGTGATCTCGAACGGTCCGTGGAAGTACTCGCCGGCATGGATCGCCTGGGTGTGGATCCACTGCATTTCCTGCAGAATGCAGATCGCGAAGGCGTAGGCGACGCCGTAGTTGGGGCCGCTCGCCATCGTATAGATGACCGGCTCGCGCTTCACGGCATTGGCCCAGCGCAAGGCGGCCTCCGCGTGCTCCGCCTGCGCCTGCGCCACCAGACCGGGAAGCGCCGCCAGGCTTGTGGCCAGCGCGTCGTGTTTGCGGTTGCCCTCGCGGTCGCGCAACAGGCCGAAAGCCAGGCGCAGCAGGGCGGCACCGGCGCTGTCGGCGTTGGCCTCGGCCGGCCTCGAGAGGTAGGTGACGGTGCTGTCGACGGCCTGGGCGAGCTCGCATTCCGGCTTCGTCGTCAGTCCCACCGTGTAGGCGCCGCGACTGCGGGCGAACCGCGCCGCCGCGACCGTCTCGGGAGTGTTGCCGGAGCTCGAGCACAGGAACACCACGCTGGACGGCCCCAGTCTCGGCAGGTCACGAACCACGAACTCGGCCGCATTGTAGGTTTCCGAAGATAACGTGGTGGACTCGCGATCCAGGACGTACTTCGGGGCGTGCATCTGTGCGAAGGATCCGCCGCAGGCGACGAAGAAGACGTTCGCCAGTTCCTTGCGCCTGGCGACGGCCGTCAGTGCGGCCTGGATGTTCCGTTCGAACACGTTGTCCATAATCCACCGCTTTTCTGGTCTACGAATGTGGGTTTGGCAGGTCTTCGGGCGGGAGCCCCGCAATCGGTACCCCGTGACCGAAACCGCCCAGCCAGCCGCACGCGGCGGCGGCGGCCTGGGCGCCGTTCTGCAATGCCGGTCGAATGGCGCGATCGCGAAGGTACCGGATCAGGAATCCGGCAATGAAGGCATCGCCCGCACCCAGCGTGTCGACAACCGGGGCGGGGACGATCTTTTGGCGGTGCATCGCGCCGTCGGCCCAGGCGAGCGCGCCGTCGCTGCCGCGCGTCATCACGACGACCCGCGGCCCTGCAGACGACCACCGGCGCAGCACTGCGAGGCACTCCGCCTCGTCATGATCCGGAAACGAGAGGAAGGCGATGTCGACGTGGGGCGCGATCCGGGCACCGAGATCGCCGCTCCAGCGGTACGAGAAGTCGTAGGACAAGAGGCCGGCCGCCTCGGCGATGGCGGGGATCATCTCCTCGTTGTCGCTGCAATAGCTGCTGTGGACGGCATCGAAGCTGCGGACGTACGCGAAGTCGTCCGCGTCCAGACGGTATGCGGCCCGCACGCCGGGCGTCGATTTGACGAACACCCGGTCGCCGTCGCGATGCCTGACTTGCACATGAGCGTTCTCGCCGTCGACGCAGCGGCATCGGGAAAGATCGACCCCCTCGGCGCTCATCGAATCATGAAGCAGGCGGCCGAAAACATCGTTGGCAAGACACCCAAGATACCCGGTGTCGGCGCCCAGACGCTTTGCGAGGACGGCGACATTCACCGCATTGCCGCCGGGGAACATGACGTTCCTGTCGACGTAGATGTCGACCGTGTTGTCGCCGAGACCGAGCAGGCGGACCGAAGATCCCGTCATCTCACCACCCCGTTCGAGGGACGACACGCAGCACGCGATCCGCCACCCTCACCCCCCTTGCATTCCGTTGGAATATCCCAGATAATAGCCCAAGTCAAGTCACTGGGATACTTCCTCCGTGCCTGGTCCACTTCCCTCCCGCCGAGAAAGCGCATTCGGGTTGACATCGCTGGAGCCTCCTTTCACAAGCATGTCCCGTGGGGCAGTGCGCGGGGGTGCCTCCGAAGTCTCCGTCTGGAACAGACCAAGGAACGGCGCGACGATGCTTCGATACCAGAAAGTCGAAGAGCACATCAGGGACCTGTTGAAGTCCACGGATTACGCGCCCGGGGACCGGCTGCCGTCGGAACGTGATCTTGCTGGTACTCTCGGCGTCAACCGGCTGACGGTGCGTCGTGCCGTCAACAATCTGATCCGGGCGGGCCTGCTGGACGGGAACGGCACCAGCGGGACGCGCGTCGCCTCGCCGAAGATGGTTCGGCGTGTCGATGTGTACCAATCCGTCGGCATCCATCGCGTCATCACCGGCCTCGGCGGCGCGCCGAGCAACAAGCTGCTCCATTTCCAGATCGGGACGGCAGGATCCAAGATCGCCGACCGGCTGAAAATCGACGAGGGCGACGAAGTCATCATCGTGCGCCGGGTCTGGAGCATCGACGGCACGCCGTTCTGCATCGAGACCAGTCACCTCGTCTCCCATCTCATTCCGGGCCTGACGGCGGACGATCTCGTCGCCGGCCAGTCCCTTTATGCGTTGCTTTCGTCCCGTTATGGCATCGAGACCGTCAATGCCGAGCGGACGATCACGGTCGCCCAGGTCAACGATCTCGAAGGGCGCCTGCTGGACGTGCCCCCCGGTACGGCCGTACTCGCGCTCAAGCTGCTGGTCGAGACCCGGGACAAGCAGCCGATCGAATACATGAGCTCGATCAACAACCCCAAGCTCGTCGTCTTCCGCACCGTCCTGCCAGATCGCGAGTGAGCCGCCGCCCCAGAGCAGGCGCGCGGAGCAGAGGGACTACACCATGACCGCCTCCCGTGATGCACGCGATTCCCGCCCGCCACTCGCGATTCCGCTTCAGCCGGTCACCGGCGATGACGTCGTTCCGGCCAGCGTCGACGTTCTCGTCATCGGCGGCGGCATCATCGGCGCAAGTGCGGCCCTGTTCCTGGCCCAAGGCGGCACCCAGGTCGCGCTTTGCGAGAAGGGTCAGATCGGCGCCGAGCAGTCCGGGCGCAACTGGGGCTGGGTCCGGCAGATGGGCCGCGAACCTGCCGAGATCCCGCTTGCCATCGAGAGCCTCAGCCTGTGGCGGGAGATGAACCGCATCACCGGGGCGGAAACCGGGTTCCGCCAGACCGGCATCACCTATCTATGCGAACGCGCGCGCGACATGGCGGATCTGGACGCCTGGCTCGCTCAGGCCAAGGGGTCGGGATTGCCGACCCGCTGGCTCGGCCGCGAAGAGATCGCCCGCATGGTCCCGGGCCTCTCCAGGCCGGTGATGGGGGCGTTGCATACCGCCACGGACGGCCGCGCCGAGCCGGAACTGGCCGCGCCGGCGATCGCCGAAGCGGCCCGCCGCGCCGGTGCATGCCTGCTGACACCATGCGCGGTGCGCGGGATCGATCGTCGGGGAGGCCGTGTCTGCGGCGTAATCACCGAACGCGGCCCCATCGCCTGCCAGGCCGCGGTGATCGCAGGCGGAGCCTGGACGAGGCTGTTCGCAGGCAACCTGGGGATCGACTTCCCCAGCCTGAAGATTCTGGGCATGGCGGCGCGCGTCGAGGCGCTGGACGGGGTCTGCGACATGCCGGTAGGGGGCAGCGATTTCGCCTTCCGCAAACGCCTCGACGGCGGCTTCACGATCGGCCTCCGCAACCACAATGTCGCCCCCCTCATTCCGGACAGCTTCCGCCTTTTCGCCGATTTCCTGCCGAACCTGCTGAAGCACTACCGCGAGTTCCGGCTGCACTTCGGGCGCCACTTTTTCGAGGAGCTGCGCACCCCGCGGCGCTGGGGCATGGACGAGGTGTCACCGTTCGAGCGGATTCGGGTTCTCGAGCCCAGCCCGTTTGCCGGACTCATCGCCAAGAGCGCTGCCAGGCTCGGCACGGCCTTGCCGTCCTTCGCCGGCGCCCGGGTCACGCAGAGCTGGGGTGGGATGATCGATGTCACCCCCGATGGCGTGCCGGTGATCGGACCGATCAAGGGCATTCCGGGCCTGTATGTCGCAGGCGGTTTCTCCGGCCACGGTTTCGGGATCGGCCCGGGAGCTGGCCGCCTGGTCGTCGATCTGGTCCTGGGACGGAAACCCTGCGTCGATCCTTATCCATTCCGCCTGGAACGCCTTCGCGAAATGAAGGCGCTCCCGGAGTGCGCGCCGGGATGAGGTCGCCGACAGCGGCCGAAGCCTCGGCGAGCAGGCGCGGCTACTGGTCGATCTCGGGCTCGACGAGCTCAGCAAGCTTGTTCAAGGAATCCTGCCATCCCAGGTAGCAGGCCTCGGGCGGGATCTGATCCGGCACGCCTGCCTGTTCGATATTGATCTCCGTGCCCACCGAAACGGCCTTCAGGGTCACGGTAATACGCATCTCGCCCGGCAAATTGCGGTCGTCGAACGTATCGGTGTAGACGAGGCGCTCTCCCGGCACGAGATCGAGATAGGTGCCACCAAACGAGTGGCCCTTGCCCGTCGTGAAATTTCGGAAGGACATTCTGTGTTTGCCTCCGACCTTCGCGTCCAGTTCATGGACCGTGCAGACATATCCATGAGGGGGGAGCCAACTCGCCACGGCATCGCTTTCCAGGAACGCGCGATACACCTTCTCTGGCCTGGCAGCGATGACCCGGTGGAGGTGAATCGTATTGGGCATGCCGTTCTCCTTTTGGTTCGATGTCGCATGGAAATCCCGGCGATGTTCCGAGGACGGACAGCGAAGGCGCCTTCCGACTCCGCATGATGAGTAAGCGCTTCGCCGCCGCCCGCCGCTGACGTGAGGCCCTCGGTTGCCGCTCGCCCTCCGATCGCCATCTCTCTCAAATCCGATTCCAGGAAGATCGGGCGTGCCGTGTCGGCGGCAAGGCAGACCAGGTCATGAACCGGAAGGCGGCTTTGACAAGCGTGGTTGCGGTTGCGGCGGTAGCTGCGATCGCCTTCGCTGGCTGGATCGCTTCTTTGCCGGCAACGCCGGAAGCGGGCGCTCCTGCAGTCCCCGCCGCCGCAGAACTCGAAGCCGCCCTCGCCCGGCTGAAGCCCCCCAAGCGCGAGCGCCCGCTGATTGCCGTCATCGGCATCAACGACGCGACCGAGACGACGGACTACCTCATGCCCTACGGCATTCTGCGCCGCGCCGATGTCGCCGACGTGGTGGCCCTGTCGACCGAACCGGGGCCGGTAACCCTCTACCCCGCCCTGCGGGTCGAGGCGGACGCGACGGTGGCCGAATTCGATGGCAGACACCCGGAAGGCGCTGATTATGTCATCGTGCCGGCCATGAGCCGCGACGACGATCCGGCAGTCCTTCTCTGGCTGCGCGATCAGGCTGCCAAAGGGGCCGTTATCGTCGGCGTCTGCGCCGGAGCGAAGGTGGTCGGCGCCGCCGGGCTTCTCGCCGGGAAGAAGGCGACCACCCACTGGTTCTACCGTGAAGAGCTGTTCCGGGAGAGCCCGGCCGCGATCCAGGTTGCCGATCGCCGGATCGTGGTCGACGACGGCGTCGCGACGACGACGGGCATCACCGCCTCGATGCCGATGGCGATCACGCTGATCGCGGCCATCGCCGGCCGGAGCAAGGCGGATTCGGTCGCCGGCGAACTGGGTCTCGCCCACTGGGACGCACGCCATGACAGCAGCGCTTTCAAGCTGACCCGCCCGTTCGCCCTCACCGTGCTCGGCAACGTGCTCAAATTCTGGGATCGGGATCGGCTCGGAATTGCGCTCGAGCCTGCCGTCGATGAGGTATCGCTCGCTTTGGTGGCCGACGCCTGGTCGCGAACCTATCGCTCCCGAGCGTTCACGTTTGCCCCCGACAGCGGTGCGCGGCGAAGCCGCAACGGCTTGCGCCTCCTGCCGGACCGGGTCGCCACGACCTGGTCCGCAGATCGCGATCTGTCCCCGATCGGCGAAGGTCGGCCTGTCGAGATCCTTGACCGGACTCTGCTCCGAATCTCCGCCCGATATGGCGCGCCGACCGCCCACGTCGTCGCCATGCAGCTTGAGTATCCGAAAAGGCTGGGACAGGAGGGCCGCCGGACGACGGCGCGAAGCCTCGCTGTCGCGCCGCTCCTGCCGCAGCGGCGTTAGGGGCGTCCGCCGTCCTTCAGCGTTTCGGCGAGCGGATCCAAGGACAGCCTCGGCAGCATCGCCTTCTTCTTGGCCTGGTGGTCGCCGGCCCGCGCCAGCACGGCGCCGAGGAACGACACCACCTCGACGATATGCGGGCCCTTGTTGAGCATCACGCACTCCGCCCGCCCGCTCATCGCCGCATCGGTCACCTCGGCGCGAGACGGCATGCCGGTGCGCGCCATTCCCTCCAGCACCTGGGTCGCCCAGACGACGGGAACGTGGGCCGCCTCGCACAGGCACAGGATCTCTTCCTGCACCTCGGCCAGGCGGTCGAAGCCGATCTCGACGGCCAGGTCCCCGCGCGCCACCATCACGCCCACCGGCGGCGAGCGGAGGCCGGCCAGCAGCAACTCGGGGAGATGCTGGAACGCGGCCTTGTTCTCGATCTTCAGCACGATTCCCAGATGCTTCGCCCCGCGCGCCGCCAGATGCTCCTGCAGCCGGACCACGTCCTCGGCCCGCTTGACGAACGACAGGGCCACCATGTCGACCCGCCCGGCCATGAAGTCGAGCGCCTCGACGTCGCGCGGGCTGAGGGCGGGAATGTCGAGCATGGTATCCGGCAGGTTGATCCCTTTCTCGTTGCGCAGGCGGGACCCCTTGGTGGCGGCGAAGGTGATCTCGATCACGATCTCGTCGGCCGAAACCTCCCGCAGCACGCCGCCGATCTTGCCGTCGTCGAGCCAGATCGCCTCGCCCGGCCTGGCGTGCCGGAAGGCTTCCGGCAGCGAGCACGGGATCCGGGCCGGCTCAAGGATGGTGCCATCGGGCGCGATCCGGGCCGGGCGCCCCGGCGTGTCGTCCCGGGTCAGGACAAGCCGGTCGCCGCGGTGCAGCTGAATCGGTACCGTGACCGGCGGCAGCATGCCGACGGCGCCGGCCGCAAGCACCTTTCCCTTCCGCTCAAGGACGATGCCGGCGCCCTCGGCAATGAACATCGTTTCGGCGGTCGAGACCATCAGGGAACGGCCGCAGCGCATCGTGACCGCCAGCAGGGCTTGCCGGCCGCGGCGGTCCTGGACCCACACATAATCTCCGTCCTGGGCCGGCTCGAGGACATCGCCGAGGATCGGCAGCACAGCCTCGACCTCCGCCGGTGGCGGTTCGGAGGCGCCGGCCGGCGTCAGCCAGACGGCAACCGGCGCCGCCGGATGGCTGCTTCCTTCACGTCTGGGATCGATCTTGACCACCCCCATCGACGGCGTGATCGCCCCGGTGCGCAGCTTCGGCCCGGGAAGATCGGCCAGAACAGGGCACTTCCGCCCGCTTTTCGCCTCCGCTCGGCGCAGGTTCTCGATCATCCCCTGCCACGCCTCGGGTCCGTCGTGGGCGCAGTTGATCCGCATCACCGACATTCCCGCCTCGATCAGCGCGAGAACCAGCGCCTCGTCCCGGGCGGCCGCCGAAGGCATCGTCACCATGATGCGGACCGGCTGCTCTCCGCCCGCCGGTCCGAGGAGACAGTCCGCACGGCTCTTCAGCAGCCGAGGCCCGGAGCGGAAGTCGGTCGGCAGCAGATCGGGATCGAACGGCTCCTCGGGTCGCGCCGCCAGTCGATGCAGCGGCCTCAGCACCGCGTTCAAGGTCGCCAGGACGTGAGCCTCGAGACGGCCGAGCGAGGAAAGCCCCTGCTCGGCGAGGTCCTGCTGGAGCGGCCGCAGGTCGCTCTCCCGCAGCCCCAGGTAGTGCAGCAGATTGCGGGCGCTGTTCCGGCTCTCAGGCGGAATGGGGGCGAGGAGAGCCCGGTGGCCGTCCTCGAAGGCGAGGCACCGCCGGCGCAACTCCGTCACTGCCTCGAGCAGCGCCTCGATGGACGATCGATCGGGCCGCGGATTCATTCGGGTCAGGAATCCCTCGACGACAGAAGGGGGACACCTCCTCCCCTCCGAACGGGGCGGACGTTAGCAGGCGAGCGATTGCAGTTTCATGACGGTTTTGCGACGGAACGGCGACCGCGAGGAAACCTCTGCGTAGTCACATGACCCGAGCGCCGCGGACCCAGACTTCGCGAATGACGGGCGTGTTCCTGAACATGCGGACGCGGACTACGTCCCCACACTCGCGCCCGATTGCTCGATCCCATCGCCATGTCACGTCCAGGCGGGGTTGCGGGTATCGACCAGTGGGAACCGGTATTCCCCATCGAGGTCGTCGCCGGACGACCTCCGGCTTTCGCCGGAATGACGATTCCGTTCGATTGTGCGTCGCTCTGGCCGTCAGCCGCTTCAGGCGGGGTCGGTCGAGTCCGACTCCAGCCGCTGGGCCACCGTCATTCGCACCCACGCGCCGCGGGTGAGGCCGAGAGCTTCGGCCCGCTCGTCGATCCGGGCGAGCTGGTCGCGCTCGAACCGGATGACCACCGCCTCCTTCTTTTTCTTCTTCTTTTCCTTGTCCTTCTTCTTGTCTTTCTTCTTGTCCTTGGACTTCTTCTCGTCGGCAACGGCCTTCGGTTTCGCCGCGACCTTCTTCGGCTTGGGCTTCGCAGTCTTCTTTTCGGCGATCGCCTCCGCCGGAACGGCTGCGACCTCGACCACCACCTGCGGAACCGATTCCGGCGAAGCCTTGCGCTTGCGATTGGGCTTTTCCGACGACAAGGGTTCCACATCCCGAGGCTTAGTCTGCTGCCGGGCCTTCGCCCGAGCCCGCTGCGTCGCCATGTCCGCCTCCGTTTCAATGGCACCCATTGCGATATCGGACCGATATCGTTTTGTCAATCCGTCGGCGCCCTCCCCCGACGTCACGAAATGTTCACGGCACCGGCACGGCATCGATCGGAAAACCTTCATATCCTGCCGACGAAACACGATCCGGAGGAGAGTTGATGGCGTACTCGGCGGCAGTGGAATCGAAACGGCATCTGGGCTCCGCGGTTCACCGTTCCCGGGCATCGTCTGTCGAGGGCATCCTCGAACGTCTCTTCACATTCGCCTTCAAAGGGCTGGTCTATCCCCAGATCTGGGAGGATCCCGACGTCGATCTGCGGGCGCTGCGCCTGCAGCCGGGATCCCGGCTGCTGACGATCGCCTCCGGCGGCTGCAACGTGCTCTCCTATCTCACCGCCGACCCCGGCGAGATCGTCGCCGTCGATCTCAATCACACCCACGTGGCGCTGGTCCGCCTCAAGCTGGCGGCGATCCGGCATCTGCCGGAATACGACAGCTTCCACCGCTTCTTCGGCAAGGCCGACGAGACCGCCAACATCGCCGCCTACGAGACGTTCCTGCGCGACAACCTCGATCCGCAAACCCGGGCGTACTGGGACCGTCGCACCATCGCCAACTGGGGCCGGCGCCGGATCTCGCTGTTCTCCCGGGATCTTTACCGGCAGGGGCTGCTCGGCCATTTCATTGGGTTCGCCCACCTTGTCGCCCGCCTCCACGGAACCGACCCCAGGCGCTTCGTCCGCGCCCGCACGCTGGCCGAGCAGCGCAGCTACTTCGACGGGATGCTGGCGCCGATCTTCGAGAAGCCGGTCGTGCGCTGGATGACCTCCAACAAGGTCGCGCTCTACGGGCTCGGCATTCCGCCCGCGCAGTACGAGGCCCTCGTCGGCGACAGCGGCTCGATGGCTCAGGTTCTGAAGAGCCGGCTCGAGCGTCTGGCCTGCGGCTTCCCGCTCGACGAGAACTACTTCGCCTGGCAGGCGTTCTCCCGCGGTTATGCGATCGATGTCCCGGGTCCGCTGCCGCCCTACCTGAAGCGCGAGCACTTCGAAGCGATCCGGCAACGGGCGGGCCGGGTTGTGGTCGTCCACCGCGGCATCGTCGAACAGCTGCGTTCCGAGGCGGCGGAGGCCTTCGACGCGTTCGTGCTGCTTGACGCCCAGGATTGGATGACGGACGGCCAGCTGGACGTACTGTGGCGCGAGATCACGCGGACGGCCCGGCCGGGCGCCAAAGTCGTCTTCCGCACTGCCGGAGCGGCGCTTCCGGGCCGACCCCACCCCGAAACGCTCGCCCGCTGGCACTATGAGGAGGAGGAGAGCCTTGAGCTTGCCCGACAGGACCGTTCTTCCATCTACGGCGGGTTCCATCTCTATGTCCGCGACCGATGAGGTCGCAACGGCGGCCGGAGACGCCGGCATCCTCATGGACCGGGTCTACCGCCATCAGCGGCACATCTACGACCTGACGCGGAAGTGCTTCCTCCTCGGGCGCGATCACCTGATCTCGCGGCTCGATCCGCCGCGCGGCGGGACCGTGCTGGAACTGGGGTGCGGGACCGGGCGGAACCTCATCGCCGCGGCGGCGCTGCTTCCGGAAACCCGGCTGTTCGGGCTGGACGTCTCGGCCGAGATGCTGAACACGGCCCGCCGCAACGCGGCCCGGGCCGGGCTGGACGGGCAGATCGTCTTCGCCCGGGCGGACGCCTCCGCGTGCGACCCGCGCGCGCTGTTCGGCGTGGCGGGGTTCGACAGCGTCTACTTCTCGTATTCCCTGTCGATGATCCCGGCCTGGCAGCAGGCCCTTGAGATAGGCCTTCGGGCCCTGCGGAACGGCGGCGTCCTGCATGTCGTCGACTTCGGTCAGCAGGAGAGGCTGCCGCGGATCTTCAAGGCGGGACTGTTCGCTTGGCTGCGCGCCTTTCACGTCAGCCCCAGGGCCGGTCTGCGCACGGCGCTGGCCGCGCTCGCGGCGACACACCGCAGCCGGCTCTCGTTCGCACCCCTGTATCGGGGCTATGCATGGTATGCGGAAGTCATCCGCTGATCTCGGACGCCGCTTGAGCCGACCACAACATGACGGCACCTGCCTTGGCATGCCACGCGACAATCGCTTTCCGCGAGACTTTCTGGCGGATTCCCTTGCCGGAGTCATCGGACTGTCACGTGCGGCGGCTATCGTATGCGGGCCCGACGCGCTCTCCGGAGCCGTCAGAGGACGTAGCTGGTGTGCCGGGAGAAACGGGGCTGGGCACCCTCTAGACCGGCCGTCTGGAGTTGGGGGGTGTCATGTACGGTGCCGGGGTTGCCGCCTTGTCGGCGGACGGAGTGGTTCCGCTTTCGGGTGTCTTCGCTCGCAATGACCAATGGCAGCAGCGCCGGGACTGGGACCGGGCACTGGAACGGATGACTCACGCGTTCCAGCCGGTCGTCAACGTCCACAGCGGGGTCTGCTTCGGTTACGAGGCGCTGCTGCGCGGATGGGAGAACGCCGGCTTCGCCTCGATCGCGGACGTTTTCGACGAGGCCTTCCGCGATGGTGTCCTCTACGCCGTCGAACTGGCGCTGCGCGACAAGGCGATCGCCCGATTCGCCCGGATTACCGGCTGCGAATCCCGGAAGCTGTTCTACAACCTCGACAACCGCTTCATCGAGCTGCCCGATTTCCAGCCCGGGGGGACCGCCCGCGTCCTCGAGAACCACGGCGTGCCTTCGACCGCTCTCATCCTGGAGGTCTCGGAGCGTCACGACGTCGACGGCGGGCGCAACCTCGAAAGGATCTTCGCGGTCTACCGCAAGCAGGGTTACCGGCTCGCGCTCGACGATTACGGAGTCGGCTTCTCGCAGCTCCGAATGCTCTATTACTGCGAACCCGACATCATCAAGATGGACCGCTTCTTCATCTCCGGGATCCAGCACGATCGCAAGAAGGAGATGCTGGTGGGCCAGTTGGTCAGCATGGCCCATCTCATGGGCTCGACGGTGGTGGCGGAAGGGGTGGAGACGGAAGACGAGTACTTCGTCTGCAAGCGGCTCGGCTGCGACCTGATCCAGGGCTTTCTGGTCCAGCATCCGAGCGAGGACCTGGCGGCGCTGCTGCCCCGGTACCCCGAGATCGAGCTCCTTTCGAGCCGCGAGCGCCGCCACACCGGCAGCGACAGCGCCCTCGTCTCGGCCCGGCTGAAGACGGTGGAACCCCTCAACGTCACGGCATCGCTAACCGAGGCGTTCGGCTACTTCCGCGAACATCAGGACACGCCGTTCGTTCCGGTCGTCGACAATGCCGGCCAGCCTTGCGGCCTCATCCGCGAATCCGATTTCAAGGCGTTCGCCTACTCCCTCTACGGCCGCGAACTGCTGCGCAACCCTTCCGTCGATCACCGGCTCCAACGATTCATTCGGCGCTGTCCGACGGTCAGCCTCTGGGATTCGGTCGAGCGTATCCTGGAAGCGTTCTCCGCCTCCGAGAACCGCGACGGACTGATCGTCGTCGACAGCATGCGCTACGTCGGGCTGCTCGACGGCCTCGCCCTGCTGGAAATGCTGAACGAGAAGAACACCGTGGCGGCCAGGGATCAGAACCCCCTGACGCAGATGCCGGGCAACAACGCCATCTATCGCCATGCCTCGCAGGCCATGGGATGTGGCGACCGCCCGTTCGTCTTCTTCTACTTCGATTTCGACAACTTCAAGCCGTTCAACGACATCTTCGGGTTTCGCCAGGGCGACCGGGCCATCCTGCTGTTCGCCGACATCCTGCGCAAGACGCTGATCGGACGGAACTGGTTCCTCGGCCATGTCGGCGGCGACGACTTTTTTGCCGCCGCCCATGGAATCAGTCGTGACGAGGCGCTCGACCTGGTGCGCAAGGTCACCGCCAGGTTCTGCAGCGAGATCACCGCCTTCTACGACCCGGAATCGCGCGCGCGAGGCCACCTGGAAGGCGTCGACCGCAACGGGACGAAACGGAGCTTTCCGCTGATGACGGTGTCCATCGCCATGCTCGAACTGCCGCCCTGGTCGATCTCGCTGTCGTTCGACGACGTCGCACCCGTCATCTCGGCGCTCAAGAACAATGCCAAGGCATCGGGGGACCATCTCTGCCAGGCAAGCCTGGTCGGCCCCGGCTGCGGGTGACCACCGGCGACGCGCCGTCCGCTAGAGGCCCGGAAGCGCTTGCCCTCGACCTCCGATCCTTCCTGCCCTGGCACCTCGCATGTAATGCTCCTCCGGGCGGTAGGTCATCTTTGAGCGAAGAGCGCGGGCAAGGCGCGTCGCCGCGATCTTTGCGATCCGAAAAACCCTGATCGCGCCACCGATCCAACTGCCCATCGTCTGCTCCACGCTTCCGGCTCGTCGTCGCTCTCCCTGAACGCCAGGGCGCACCTTACGAGATAGCCGATCGCGCCGCGAAGGGACATTATTCGAAGGTCGACCGCGGGGCCGGCAGCCGTATACCCCTTCGAGCTCACGCCTTGCGCGTTATCCCACGTTTGTTGCCGGAGCGACCCTCGCCGCCATCTATCGGAGCAGACGGGAACCGGCGCGCTGAGGCCGCCGCGCGGCTTTCGTGGCGACGGTTGGCACCGCGAGTCCTTCAGCCCAAATACCTGCGATGGGCGCGCCGGGAGGTTGCCGCCGCCCGCCGCCTCGCCGGAGTGGGAGACCTGGGATGACGCCGATCAGCGCCCGCACCTTCGAGACACCCCGCGTCAGCAATCTAGACCTCAGCCGCATCACCGGCGCCTCCGGGCTGTCGATCGCCGTTCTGCCGAACGGCTGCGTGTTCGCCATCGAGTACCGGGACCGGGGCGGGCGAACCTTGATCAACCAGGCCCAGGGCTCGCCACTCGACGGCGGGATCGGCCGGATGTACCTGCGCGTCGGGGGGCCGGAAGCGGTGATTGCCGAAGCCGTCGGACCGGGCGCGGACGTGGCCTTTGCCGCGGCCGACGACCGCTTCGTCTGGGAAGGCGAGACCGGCGGCATACGGCACCGCGTCCTGCTCTGGCTGCACCCGCGCCAGCGGTTGTGGCTGTGGCGGATTGAGCTGGCGAACACTGGCGCCCGGCCCGCACGATGCGATGCGATTCTGGCGCAGGATATCGGCCTGGGCGGCGACGGCTTCGTCATGAGCAACGAGGCCTATGCGTCGCAGTACGTCGATCACCACGTCGCCCGGCATCCGCTGTGCGGCCCGGTGGTCATGAGCCGCCAGAACCTCGCGCAGGGTGCCGCGCATCCTTGGGTCGCGCACGGCTGCCTCGAGGGCGCTTCCGCCTTCGCCACCGACGCGATGCAGCTGTTCGGCCCGCCGTACCGGGATGCGGGACGCATCGAACCCGAACTGCCGAACGAACGCCTCCAGCACGAAGTCGCCTGCGCGATCGTCCAGTCGCCGGCCGCCGAAATCGGACCGGGCGAAGAGGCGGCATGGACGTTCTTCGGCGCCTTCGAGCCCGACCACCCGGAGGCGTCGAGCAAGGCCGACCTCGAGATCGTCGACAAGGTTCGGCAGGCCTCCAGCGACTTCGGACCGGCTCCGGCGGCACCTCGCGCAGCGGCGCGAAGCCTGTTGCAGGAGGCGGCCCTCGCCCCGGGCGGGCCGTTGGACGAGACGGCGATCGCCGAACGCTACCCCGAGCGCAGGCACGAGGAACGGGCGGGCGGCACCCTGCTTTCGTTCTTCGTGCCGGACGGCTCGCACAACCGCCACGTCGTGCTGCGGGAAAAGGAGGCGACGCTGCCGCGCCGCCACGGGGCCATCCTGCGCACCGGCCAGGGCATGCTGGTCGACGAGACGACGATGTGCGCGACCTGCTGGATGCACGGGGTTTTCGCCTCGCTGCTGACGGTCGGCAACACCTCCTTCCATCGCCTGTTCTCCGCCTCGCGCGATCCCTACAACGTCACCCGCTCGGGGGGCTTGAGGATCCTCGTCGACGACGGCGCAGGCTGGCAGCTCCTGGGCGTACCGTCGGTCTTCGAGATCGGGCTCAGCGATTGCCGCTGGATCTACCGCCTGGAGGGGCGGACGGTCACCGTGCGTGCGCTCGCTTCGGGTGACGACCCGGCCATGCAGTGGCGGATCGCCGTCGAGGGCTCCCCCTGCCGCTTCCTGGTGTTCGGCGGCCTCGTCCTCGGCGAGCGCGAGTTCGAGCACGCCGGGCGGGTCGAGATCGACGCCCCAGGGCGTCGGATGGCGTTCCGCCCCGACCCTGCCTCCCTGTGGGGCCAGCGGTATCCGGACGCCGTCTACCATCTCGTCACCAGTACGCCGGATGCGATCGAGGCGATCGGCGGCGACGAGCTTCTCTTCGCGGACGGCCGGCCCTGCGGCGGCGCGTTCGTGGCGCTGCGGACGCACCCGACGGATGCGTTTGCCTTCGCCGTCGTCGGCGCGCTGACCGACCCGGCGCAGGCCGAAAGGCTCGCGACGAAATACGCCGGCGGCGTCGACGAGGCGGCGGGCCTCGCGGCGGCGCAGCGCTATTGGCGGCACATCACCCGGAATATGCGCCTGAGCGGCGAGGAGAAGAGCGTCGCTGCGCTCGATACCCTGTTCCCGTGGCTGGCGCAGAACGCGATCGTGCACCTGACGGTGCCGCATGGACTGGAGCAGTTCGGCGGCGCCGCCTGGGGCACCCGGGACGTCTGCCAGGGCCCGGTCGAGTTCCTGCTTGCGCTGGAGCACGACGCCGCGGTCAGGGAGATCCTGAAGATCGTGTTCGCGCAGCAGCAGGAGACGCAGGGCGACTGGCCGCAGTGGTTCATGCTCGAGCCCTACGCCGAGATTCGCGACCGCCACAGCCATGGCGACGTCATCGTCTGGCCCTTGAAGGCGCTCTGCGACTACCTGGAGGCGACCGACGATCTCGCCTTCCTCGGCGAACCGATCCCGTGGCGGCGCGAGGGCGACTTTGCGGCGACGGCGTACCAGGACCCGGTGGCGGCGCACGTGACGAAGCTGCTGGCCACCGTGCGCGAGCGCTTCATCCCCGGCACGCACCTGATCCGCTACGGCGAGGGCGACTGGAACGATTCGCTGCAGCCGGCCGACCCCGGCGTGCGCGACTGGATGGTGAGCAGCTGGACCGTTGCACTGCTGTTCCAGCAGCTGAACCGTTACGGCGCGGTACTGGACCGCGCGGGCCGCAGCGGTGAGGCTGCCGAGTTGGTCGCCCTCGCGGACGCCATCCGTGCGGACTTCAGCCGCCACCTCGTACGCGACGGCACGGTCGCCGGCTACGCACTGTTCGATCCGGGCCGAGCGGAGCCCGAGCTCCTGCTCCATCCGGGCGATACCCGGACCGGCCTTAGCTACTCGCTCCTGCCGATGACCCGGAGCATCATCGGCGGGTTGTTCACGGACGACCAGGCGCAGCACCATCTGCGGCTGATCCGAGAGCACCTGCTGTTCCCCGACGGGGTGCGGCTGATGGACCGGCCGATGGCGTACCGGGGCGGTCCGGAACGGATCTTCCGGCGCGCGGAATCGGCGGCGTTCTTCGGCCGCGAAATCGGGCTGATGTACGTCCACGCCCATCTGCGCTACGGCGAGGCGATGGCGGTGCTCGGCGAGGCCGACGCGCTGTGGGAGGCCTTGCAGGTGGCCAATCCGGTGACCGTCGCCGGGCACGTCGCCAACGCCTCGCCGCGGCAACGCAACGCCTACTTCTCGAGCAGCGATGCCGCCTTCCCCGACCGCTACCGCGCCAGCGCCGAGTGGGAGCGGGTCCGCGACGGTGGCGTTGCCGTCGATGGCGGCTGGCGCATCTACTCCAGCGGCCCGGGCCTTTTCGCCAACCTGCTGCTCTGCCACACTCTCGGCATCCGCCGGCGCTTTGGACAGCGCATCGTCGAGCCGGTCCTGCCGCCCCGGCTGGGGCGGGTGGTGGTCCAGATGGACTACGACGGCGAACCTCGCCTTTGGGAGCTGTGAAGCGCCCCCAAAGTTGGATCAATTTCGCCCCGGCGAATGCCGCCAAGCCGTACCCTGGCGACGAGCCCGTACCGTTCCCGCGAATGCGTTGACCCGAACAGGCCGTTCGGTATTGTGGGATCGGGAATGTCTCGGGTCTCGAAGACGGGGCGCGATCCTTGCGAAACCAGTCATGATGCCGGCCGTCCACCGTGCGCTCGGAAGGGTTGGAGCCGCCGCGATTGCGTTGCTCGCAACCGTGGCCGTGGCCGCCGAGCCCGAGAACCAGTTGTTCGTCGTTTCGTCGTTCCCGGAGAACGTCTATCAGCGCGTGACGCAGACGTTCGAGGCGGAAAACCGGGGGGTGAAGGTCTACGTTCTCAACAAGAAGACGCCGGCCGCCATCGCCTACGTCCAGGAGCGGATGCCCCAGCGCCCGGATGTCTTCTGGGCTTCCTCGCCGGACGCCCTGGAGGTTCTGAAGGAATCGGGCGACCTGGAGGCGTTCCGCCCCGAGGTTCCCGGCGTTCCCGCCATGCTGGGAAGCTATCCGATCAACGATCCCGACGGCTTCTACACCGGGTTCGCCGTTTCGGGCTATGGGATGATGTGGAACACCCGGTACTTCGAGCGCAGGCTGCTGCCGCCCCCGAAGGGATGGTCGGACCTCCTCTCGCCCGCCTATCACCAGCACATCGGGATCACCGCGCCTTCCCGGTCGGGAACGACCCACGTCATCGTCGAAAGCATTCTCCAGGACCGCGGCTGGAATGCCGGATGGGCCTACCTGATGGAGATGGCCGGCAACCTTGCGACGGTGACGGCGCGCAGCTTCAGCGTCGTCGAGGGAGTCAACAGCGGCCGCTTCGGCATCGGGCTGGTCATCGACTTCCTCGGCCGGGCGCCGAAGGCATCGGGCCTGCCGGTCGATTTCGCCTACCTGCCGAAAACGCCGGTGCTGCCGGCCAACGTGGCGATCCTGAAGGACGCCCGCAATCCGGAGCTTGCCAGGGAGTTCATCCGGTTCCTGCTGTCGAAGGCGGGGCAGCGGATCCTGGTCGAGCCGGAGATGCAGCGCCTGCCCGTGGTGCCCTCGACCTATGCCGAGGCACCGCCGGGCTACCCGAACCCGTTCCGCGATCCGCTGTTCGACCAGGCGATCGATTTCGACAGCCAGCTCTCACAGTCGCGCTACTACCTCGTCAATGCCCTCTTCGATACCCTGATCACGTTCCGCGTCCGTCGCCTGAATGCGGTGTGGTCGGCCATTCACAGGGCCGAGGCGTTGCTGCTTCGCACCGACCACGCCGATGCGCACGCCGCAGTAGCTCGCGCCCGGAGACTCGCCACCCACGTTCCGGTCACGGCCGACGAGGCAATCGACCCCGATTTCACTTCGATCTTCGTGCGCAAGCAGCCGGGCCGTTCCGTTCCCGAGCGCCAGATTGCCCGGGAAACGGAATGGGATCAGACGGTTTCGCGCGATCTGCAGCAGGCGCTGGCCATCGCCGAGGCGCAGGCAACCTTTCTGGAGGGTCCCCTCACAGCGGGAACCGGGCCGTGACCACTCGGTTCAGGATCGGCATCCGGGCTCGGCTGTTCATGGCGTTCGGCACCGTGGCGGCGATGACCGTGGTCGCCACCGTGGCGGCGTGGATATCGTTCGCGAACCTCAGCGAAAGCCTGGAAAGAGTGGCGAACACCCACGTCCTGGCGATGGCTTCGGCGGCGCAGCTTGCCGAATCCGGCGGCGCGATCATTGCCACGGCGCCTGCCCTCATCGCAGCCGCCGACGAACAAGAGCAAAAGACGGTGTGGTTGGACCTCACGGTACTGCTGACCCGCATGTCGGCGCTGCTCGCCGAGATGAAGTCGCCTCTGGTCGATGACGGCTCGCGGTCGGCCTTGCAGCACCTGGTGGGGCAAATCGCCGCCAACCTGAAAGCGCTGGACACCAACGTCGATCGAAGGTTCGACCTCGCGGCCGGCAAGGCCGATCTCACGGCGCGGCTGCAATGGCTGCACTCCGACTTCCTGGACGAGATCGAGCCGATGGTGGAGGAGGCCCGGTTCAACATCCAGACTGCCCTGACGGCGGTCGACGTTCCGCCTTCAAGAGACGACCCCGCAGGGGTTCAGCGGCTTCGCGGGGAGATGGCCAAACGGGATGCCCTGGCCAAGATCAACGCATCGGGGAATCGCGCCAACGGCCTTCTGATGCGGCTCGCCAATGCGGAATCCGAGGACGACCTCCAGTTCACGGTGTTCCTCCTGTCCCAGATTCGCGAAAGTCTCGAGAAGGATCTGGCGGTGATGCACGGCCTGGCCAGCAGCGTTTCCCTGCGCCAGGTCGTCTCCTCCATGCTGTCCTACGCCGACAGCGACGGCGATCTCGTGCGGATCCGCTCCGACGAGCTCCTGACGCTTGCGGAAGGCCGACTTCTGCTCGCCGGCAACAGGAAACTCGTCGACAACCTCAGCCGGATCATCCAGCAGCGCGTTTCGGCACTGGAAGCGGCGACAAAGCAGGCCACGCAGACCTCCTCGGCGTCCATCGCGCGCGGCAAGTACTTCCTGGCAGCCATTGCGACGGCGAGCCTGATCATTGCCGTGCTGGCCGGCTGGATCTATGTCGGGCGCAACATCGTCGGGCGCATCACCGCCCTCGGCGGAAGCATGCGCGCCATCGCGGCGGGAGACCTGTCGGCGCCGGTGCCGACCGGTGGCAACGACGAGATCGCCGAGATGGCGCAGGCGCTCCTCGTGTTCCGCGACACAGCCATCGAGGTCGAGGAAGCCAACGCCGAAGCCATCATCGACAACACCATGGCCGGCATGGTTGCCACCGGACGGACCGGCATCATCGAGTTCTTCAACCCGTCCGCCGAGGCGCTGTTCGGCTATGCGTCCCCCGAGATCATCGGCCGCGCCTTGACCGACCTGATCGCCGAGCCGCACCGCCGAGCGGTCGAAGGCCTGTTCGAAACGCCGCCGGACGCGGTTGGCTGGGACGGCTCCGGCTATCTCGAAGCCGCCGGCCTCCACGCTGACGGCACCACATTCCCCATAGAGTTGGCCGTTCGCCTGTTCCACCAGCGCCAGCGGGTGCGGTTCATGGTGACCGTCCACGACGTGACCGAACGCAAGCACGCGCAGGAGCTCCTCGAACAGCGGGTTCTCGCCAAGACCAGCGACCTGCGCGCCGCCAACCGCCGGCTGCGCCGCGAAATCGACAGACACCGCAAGACTGAAATCGAGCTGCGCAACGCCCAGGACGAGCTGATCCAGGCCAGCAAGCTCGCGGCGCTGGGACAGATTTCCGCCGGCATCGTCCATGAACTCAATCAGCCGCTGGCCGCGATACGCTCCTACGCCCACAACGGCGCGGTTCTGATCGATCGCGAGCGGACCGTCGAGGCCCGCGACAACTTCGAGCGGATTTCGGCGATGACCAAGCGGATGGCCGAAATCACGACGCATCTCAAGAGCTTCGCCCGGCGTCCGTCCGCCGGGGCCGAGGTCGTGAACCTGCGCACGGTCGTGAGCAACGCGCTATCCTTGTTCCGCGATCGCATCGCCAAGCAGGAGGTCACGGTCGAGGTGCGGTTCCCGCGCCGCGACCTGATGGTGCTCGGCGAAGAGACCCGCATGGAGCAGGTCGTCATCAACCTCGTCGCCAACGCTCTCGACGCCATGGACGGCTGTTCCGAACGGTCCCTTCATGTCGTCGTCCGGCGCCGCAACGGCCGGGCCGTGGTCGAGGTCGCCGACAGCGGATGCGGGATCGAGAAAGTGGACATCGGACGGATCTTCGACCCATTCTTCACGACCAAGGAACACGGAAGCGGACTCGGCCTCGGACTTTCGATCAGCCAGAAGATCGTCCGTGACTTCGGCGGCACCATCTGGGCGCGCGGGGCCCCCGGTAAGGGTGCCGTTTTCACGATCTCGTTCCCCGCCGTGGAGGAGAGGGTATCGAACGGATAGGGACATGGTGGACAAGCGTGGGACGGTAGCCCTTATCGACGACGAAGAGGACGTCCTGTATTCCGGGCGCCAAACGCTCGAACTCGAGGGCATTTCGGTCCAGGCCTTTCGCGAGGCGGAGCAAGCTCTGGAGATCCTGACGCCGGCCTGGCGTGGAGTGGTGCTCTCGGACGTCAAGATGCCGGGCATGGACGGCATGGAACTGCTGCGCCGTGCGCGGGACATCGACCCCGAACTGCCGGTCATCCTGATCACCGGCCACGGCGACGTTCCGATGGCTTTGCGGGCCGTGCGCGACGGCGCCTACGATTTCATCGAGAAGCCGGCCCCCCCGGAACAGCTCATCGACATCGTCGAACGCGCCCTGGAAAAGCGCAACCTGGTCCTCGAAAACCGCGCCCTGCGCGACGCGCTGGATTCACCGTCCGAGATGGACCGCCGCCTGGTCGGGCGCTCCGAAGAGATCGAGAAAGTCCGCCGGACCATCGCCAATATCGCCGATACCGGCATCGACGTACTGATCGAGGGCGAGACCGGAACCGGCAAGGAGCTGGTTGCCCGTTGCCTGCACGATTTCAGCAGCCGGTCCAAGCGGCAGTTCGTGGCGCTGAACTGCGGCGCCCTGCCCGAGCACATCATCGAAAGCGAGCTGTTCGGGCACGAGGCCGGCGCGTTCACCGGCGCCGTCAAGCGCCGTATCGGCAAGCTCGAGTTCGGCAATGGCGGCACCGTGTTCCTCGACGAGATCGAATCCATGCCGCTCGGCCTTCAGGTCAAGCTGTTGCGCGTGCTTCAGGAACGTACGATCGAACGGCTGGGCGGCAACGGGACGATCCCCATCGACGTACGCGTGATCGCGGCGACCAAGCTCGACCTTCTGGCCGAGGCGGAGGCCGGCCGCTTCCGCAAGGACCTTTACTATCGCTTGAACGTGGCGCGGATCGTCATTCCGCCGCTGCGCGAGCGCACCTCGGATGTGCTGCTGCTGTTCCATCATTTCCTGCGCAAGGCGTGCCTGCGCTTCAATCGGGAGGTCCCGGACCTTCCCGCCTCCCACAGATCGAACCTGCTGGCCCGGACGTGGCCCGGGAACGTAAGGGAATTGGCCAACGCGGCGGAGCGCTATGCCCTGGGGCTTTCGGACATGCAGTCCTGCGGAACCGGCGGCGAAGTGTCCGGCAAAAGCGATCCGGCGATTTCGCTCGACGTCCACCTCGAGACCTTCGAGCGCCAAGTGATCGTCGCGGCTCTCCGCAGGAACCGCGGAAGGATTTGCCAGACCGCGGAGAGCCTGGGGATTCCCAGGAAGAGACTTTATCTGCGGATGCGACGGCTGGGGATCCGGAAGGACGAGTTCGCGCCGGCCGCCACGACGCCGTGACGTTCCGTTCCTGACCCATCGCCGGCGCAGCCGTGGGTCCATGTTGACCCATCACCGGCTCCCCGCCCGAACGTGCTTTCCGTATCGATCCTCAGGATATCGGAGATCTGGCCGCTCCCGGACGGCTGGCACGCGCCTTGCGTTTCCTATGGGGCGGAGACTGTGCCTGCTCGAAAATCCATTGAAGATGGAGGTCCTGATGCTGAAACGTATCGCGCCCCTGGCACTCGCCATGTGCCTTGCCCTGCCGTTCGCCGCGCAGGCCGAATACCCGTCCGGCCCGGTGACGATCATCGTCCCGTCCAACGCCGGCGGGTCGACCGACGCAACGGCGCGGTTGTTCATTCTGTCCGCGAAGAAGTTCTGGCCCAACGCCGAGTTCGTGGTGAAGAACGTAGGCGGATCGGGTGGACAGAAGGGCTTCGAGGAGATCGCCGAAGCCAAGCCCGACGGACAGACCATCGGCATGGTCTTCACTACCCAGGTGGTGGCGCACGTCGTCTCCAAGCGGGCCCGCTATACCCTGGACAGCTTCCATGTCATGGGCAACGTGGCCGACGATCCCGAGATCGTGGTCGTGCCGGCGACGAGCCCGATCAAGACGCTTGACGAGTTTGCCAAGGCGGCCAAGCAGAAAAGCCTGACGGTGGCGGTCAACGGCATCGGGTCGGACGATTTCGTCGCGGCCAAGAAGTTCGAGGAACGGGCCGACGTGACCTTCAACCTGATGCCGACCAAGGGCTCGACCGAGCAAAAGGCGGCCATTCTCGGCGGGCATGTCGACGGGAGCTTCATGAACCTCTCGCAGATGTTCGCCCAGCACAAGGCGGCGCAGGCGCGCATCATCGCCATCCTCAGCAAGAAGCGCAGCGAGATCCTGCCCGACGTGGCAACCGGCATCGAGCAGGGCTATCCGGTGGAAATGACCGCCACCCGCGGCTTCGTCGCGCCGGCCAAGGTCGACCCCGCGATCCTGGCCAAGCTGGACGACCTGTTCCAGAAGGTGATGGCCGACCCCGAGTTCCTCGCCGCCTGCAAGAAGAACAACATGTACCTCCTGCCCATGAGCGGGCCGGAATACGTGAAGTACCTGAAGGACGAGCAGGCCGACACCCAGCGCTATTTCGAGAAGAACCCCTGGTGATGAGCCAGCGTCTCGTCGGAATCCTGATTCTGGCCGGGCTTCTGACGCTCGCCGTGCTGCTTTACCGCAGCACGGCGAGCTATCCGGCCTTCGTCCAGGGGTCCACGGCCAGCTACGTGCGGTTTCTCGCCATGTCGATGGGCATCCTGTGCGCGGCGGAGCTGCTGCTGTCGTGGCGGCGGAAGGCAGGAAGCGGAGGTGCCACGGAAGAAGGCAGCAAGAACCCGCGGCGCTTCTGGGCCCTCCTGGTCCTGATCGTCGTCTATGCGCTGGCCCTCGATCCGGTCGGCTTTTTCCCGGCCTCGGCGGTGTTCCTGCCCGCCACCATGGTGGCAATGGGAGCCCGACGGCCGCTTCCGATCGTCTTGACGACGGCGGGAATCCTGGCGGTGGTCCATGTCGTCTTCACGAAGCTGCTGGAGGTCCAGCTCCCGAAGGGAACTCTCTTCTAAGGAACGAACATGATCTTCGACGCCGTCCAATCCCTCCTCGCGCCGTCGGCGTTGCTGGCGGTCTTCATCGGCACGGTCGCCGGCATGATCGTCGGCGGGATGCCCGGCCTCACCGCGACCATGGCGGTGGCCCTTCTCATTCCGGTGACCTATGCGCTTCATCCGTTGACCGGTCTCGTGCTGATGGGCGGCGTCTACTGCGGCGCCATGTATGGCGGGTCGATTCCGGCCATTCTGCTGCACACTCCCGGTACTCCGGCGGCAGTCGCCACCGCCCTGGAGGGCTATCCCCTCACCCAGCAGGGGCGAGGCGGCATGGCGCTCAAGGTGTCCGTGGTCTCGAGCTTCATCGGCGGGGTCTTCTCCACTCTGGTGCTCCTGCTCACAGCCCCGCTGCTTGCCATCTTTGCCCTCAAGTTCGGACCGCCGGAGTACTTCCTGCTGGCGATCCTCGGCCTCGTCGGCATCGTCTCGCTGGCCGATGAAGGGCGCCTGATCAAGGCCCTGATCTCGGGCATCCTCGGCCTGGTAATCGCGGTCGTCGGCACTGATCCGATCTCGGGCAGCCTGCGCTATACCATGGGCGTCCGCGACCTGTTCGATGGCGTGGCGTTCATGCCGGTGCTGATCGGCATGTTCTCCATCACCGAGATGCTCAAGTTGACCGGCGCCACCCGAATCATCCATGAAAAGGCCGAGATCCGGCCAATCAAGCGCGAGCCGATGCCCAAGGGAATGGGCAAGTTCATCGGATTGGGCTCCGGCGTCGGAACCCTGGTCGGCATCCTGCCCGGCGAAGGGGCGACGATCGCGGCCTTCCTCTCCTACAACATCGCGCGGCAGCACTCGAAGAACCGCGCGCTGTTCGGCAAAGGCAACCCGGAGGGCATCGCCGCCGCCGAAAGCGGCAACAACGGCTGCGTCGGCGGCTCGCTGGTGCCGACCCTGACCCTGGGCATCCCGGGCAACAGCGTTGCCGCTGCGCTGCTGGGCGGCCTGATGATCCACGGCCTGATCCCCGGTCCGGAGCTGTTCACCAAGCACGGGGTCATCACGTACGGGTTCATCCTGTCGATGTTCCTGGCCAATGTGATCTTCCTGGGCCTGGGGCTGTATTTCGCCCCGTACTTCGCCCGCATATCGCTCATCCCCACCGCGCTCCTGATCCCTGCCGTATGCCTGTTCTCGGCACTCGGGTCGTTCGCCATGAACAACAGCGTCTTCGACGTCTACGTGATGCTGTTCTTCGCGGTTGCCGCCCTAGTGTTGGAGAGGGCCGGGTTCTCGCTGGGGGCGCTGATCCTGGGCCTGATCCTGGGCCCGATCGCCGAGACCGGATTTGCCCAGGGGCTCATCGTCGGCCATGGCAGCTACAGCGTGTTCTTCACCCGCGGACCGTGCCAGGTTCTGTGGGCCGTGATCCTGCTGCTGCTGGTACCGCCGGTGATTCAGATCTACCGAAACCACGTGCGAGGCGCCAAGGCGGACGGATAGGTGGCGGGCGGGATCCGCCTAGGCGTTCGGCGAAAGGTAGACCGGGCTCGACCAAGCGATGTGACCGTCATCCTGGGTCACCTTGGCCCACACGGGGGTATCGCCCGCCGCGTCGGGGGTCAGCGAAAAGGCGAACGCCATCTCGCGGGCGGAAATCTCCTCAGGAAGGCGGAACAGGCGCACCCGGCGGCCCAGCCCGCCGGCCTCGAAGATCCGCTCGTCGGCCCCGATATCCGCGAGACAGAGGCGGGCGACGACGAGCGAAGTGGAGAGCTCCATCTCCCCGCGAACGGGGTCTTCCAGCCAGACGCCGACGCCGGAGAAGCCGCCGGTCGTCACCGATGACCAGCTCAGCCGACTGCCCTCCTGTCTGATAGGACGCTCGGGGTTCCACGCGTTGATCTCCCGGAAA
Source organism: Rhodospirillales bacterium (assembly GCA_018432935.1). Lineage (GTDB taxonomy): Bacteria > Pseudomonadota > Alphaproteobacteria > Rhodospirillales > Shumkoniaceae > JAHDSF01. The sequence goes on from JAHDSF010000013.1 coordinate 78,367, forward strand.
CGTTCGATCGCTGTCCCCACAGCAACGTCGTCGCCAACATCAGCCGGCAACCAGCGGCCTGGATTGGCCCCGGGGATCGCGCGAACGCCGTCGTCAGTACGACGTCGGGAACCGCGGACAGCTCCGCGCCGTCCGCTTCAATATCCGAATTACTGATTTAGATCATCAGTTCAGTTGACTTGACGAACGCCCCTCGGTACCGTGGAAGCGAATGATCCCCCGACGAAAACACTGGGGGTTCAGCGAGAGGAGGAAACCGTGCCCGTTCTGCGAACCCTTGCCCTAGCGGCGAGCGCGTGTGTGTTCGCCTTGTCGGCACACGCCCAGTCAACGAGCCTTCCGCGGAACCAGACCCTGATCGTCGAGAACCCGGAAGGTACGATCAAGAATCCAGGCTGGTTCAACTATTGGGCCGTCAATGCCGGCGGCCGCTCCACCGGCCTTCACCAGCTGGCCATGGACACCTTCTGGTACATCGATCCGAACGAAGGCATCGACGGCGTCTGGGACAATTCCCTTGCGTCGGAGAAGCCCATCTACAACGCCGACTTCAGCGAAATGACGGTCAAGCTGCGCTCCGGCATCCATTGGAGCGACGGCGTCGAGTTCACGGCCGACGACGTGCTCTACACCATCAACACCCACCTCAAAACCAACGGCCTGTTCTGGAGCGCGCCGGTGCAGCTCAACGTCGCCTCGATCGAGGCGCCGGACAAGTACACCGTCGTCTTCAAGCTGAAGAAGCCGAATTCTCGCTTCCACGCCCTGTTCACGGTGCGCTGGAACGCGATGTGGATGATGCCCAAGCACGTCTTCGAGAAGGCGGGCGATCCCTTGAAGTTCGCGTTCAACCCGCCGGTCTCGCTGGGCCCCTACACGCTGCACAGCTTCGACCCCAACGGCAAGTGGTTCACCTGGCAGAAGCGCGAAGACTGGAAGCGGACCACCGTCGCCCGGTTCGGCGAGCCGGGACCGAAGTACGTCACCTACGTGGATCCGGGCCCGCCCGACAAGCGCGTCATCGCCCAGATGAACCACGAACTCGACATCATCCATGACGTCGCGCCCGAGGGCATGTTCACGCTGGCCAAGCAGTCGAAGACCTCGCGCGGCTGGTTCAAGGGCTTCCCCTACGCCCATCCCGACCCGACCCTGCCCGCGGTGGTCCTCAACCACCAGAACGAGCTGTTCCAGAACAAGGACGTTCGCTGGGCGCTGGCGCTCCTGATCGACATCAAGGCGGTGTCGATGGCGTCCTATCGCGGCGCGGCGACCATCTCGGCGATCCAGGTTCCGCCGACGGGCATGATGCCCCAGTACTACCACGACCCCATGGAAGCCTGGCTGAAGGACTTCGAGATCGACACCGGCAAGACGAAGTACAAGCCGTACGATCCGACCGCCGGCAAGCAGATCGCCGACATGCTGCGGCCGTCGATGGGCGACCAGATCCCCACCGACCCGAAAGCCATCGCCAAGGCGTTCGGCCGCGGCTGGTGGAAGCCCAACCAGCAGGTCGCCAAGGAGCTGCTGGAGCGGGCCGGCTTCACCAAGCGGGGCGACCAGTGGTACACGCCCAAGGGGCAGCCGTTCCAGATCCGGATCACCACCGAGGGCGAGACCCGCCCGGTGATGACCCGGGCCGGCACCATGATCGCCCAGCAGTGGCGGCAGTTCGGCATCGACGCCAAGACCGTGGTGGCGGAGGGCGGCAACCTGATCGTCCAGCGCAACTCGGGCGACTACGAGGCGATCATGACCTGGAGCGTGGAGACCTGGGGCGGCCACCCGGATCTCTCGTTCTTCCTCGACAGCTGGCATTCCCAGTTCGTCGCCAAGGCCGGGACGCCGCAGCCGCCGCGCAACTGGCAACGCTGGTCCAGCCCCGAGCTCGACAAGATCATCGAGCAGGTGCGTGCGGTCGGCTTCGATGATCCCAAGGGCGTCGAGCTCGGACAGGAGTTCGTCAAGCTGACGGTACGCGAGATGCCGACCATCCCGCTGATGGCCTACAACGTCTTCACCGTGATGGACGAGACGTACTGGACCGGATACCCCAATGCGGAAGACGCGCCCTATACCGATCCGGTCCCCAACTGGGCCAACACCAAGTACATGATGGTCAAGCTCAAACCCAGGCAGTAGAACTCGGTCCCCCGTGCGGGCGGAGGCGGCCGTTGCGAAGAGGTCGCCTCCTCTTTTCCGCCAGCGACGGACAAAACGATGCAGTCGATCAATGTCTACATCGTGAAGAGGCTCGGCCAGTTTTTTCTGGTCGTCTTCATCGGCATCAACATCGTCTTCTTCGTCACCCACGCGACCCCGATCGACCCGGTCGAGTACTCGATCGCCGCCGCGGCGTCGTTCGGCAGCACCAGCCCGGAAGCGATCAACATGCTGCGGGAATCGCTGACCGAGCTGTACGGCCTGCAAGGCGGCATCTGGGACCAGTACCTGACGTTCTGGAAGCGCATCGCCGTGGCCGACTTCGGCCCATCGGTTTCGGCCTTTCCGACCCCGGTCTCGACGCTGATCGGACGGGCCGTCCCATGGACGATCGGGCTCTTGCTGACCGCGATCGTGATCTCGTGGGTGCTCGGCAACCTGCTGGGTGGGCTCGCCGGCTACTATCGCGAAAGCCGCATCCTGAAGGCGGCCGGCGTCATCGCCATGGGACTGCACCCGATCCCCTACTACATCGTCGCCTTCGTGCTGCTGATCGTGTTCGGCTACCTGTGGCCGGTGATGCCGCTGGGCGGCGGCTATCAGCGGAATCTGGCGCCGGGGTTCAACCTCGCCTTCGTCGCCAGCGTCGCCAAACACTCGTTCCTGCCCGCGTTGTCGCTGGTGCTGGTGGGCCTGGGCTCATGGTTCATGGGGATGCGGGCGCTGGTCTCCAACATCGTCACCGAGGACTACGTCACCTACGCCGAACTCGCCGGGGTCGAGCGCAACCGCATCCTTACCTCCTACGTCATGCGCAACGCACTGGTGCCGCAGATCACCGGCCTCGCCATGTCGCTGGGCGCCATCTTCAACGGCGCCATCATCACCGAGCAGGTGTTCGGCTATCCCGGCGTCGGGACGCTGCTGGTCTCCGCCGTCCACGCTGGCGACTACAGCCTCGTGCTCGGCATCACAACGATCTCGATCATCGGCGTTTCGGCGGCCGTGCTGATCATCGACCTTCTTTACCCGCTCCTCGATCCGCGCATGAAGGCCGGGTGAAACATGCTGAGCATCCTCAGAGACCTCCTGCGCTACAACCGGGAGTTCGCCGCCGGGGCGGTGCTGCTGGCGATCGTCGTCGCGCTGGCCGCAATGTCGGCGTTCGCGCCGATGCCGCCCGAAGACGTCTATGTCGTGCCCCCCGACGTGCCTCCGTCGTGGGCCTATCCGATGGGCACCACGTCGCGCGGGCAGGACGTGTTCTGGCAGCTCGCGTTCGCCATCCGCAACACGCTGCTGTTCGGCTTCATCGTCGCCATTCTCAGCCGCATCCTGTCGCTCGTCATCGGCCTGGTCTCGGGCTACCTCGGCGGCATCGTCGACCGCGTGCTGATGTCGATCAACGACACCTTCATCGTCATGCCGCTGTTCCCGATCCTGGTCATGTTCTACTTCGTGATGAAGGACCGCATGTCGTGGGCGGCCCTGGCCCTCGTCATGGCCGGCCTGGGGTGGGCCTACGACGCCCGCCTGATCCGTTCGATCGCGATGAGCCTGCGCACCCGTCAGTTCACCGAGCAGAGCGTCTTCTCGGGCATGAGCACGTCCCAGATCGTGACGCAGGACCATCTGCCCTACGTCATGCCGATCGTGTTCTCGACCACCATGAACAATATCAACTGGTCGATCGGGCTCGAGGTGACGCTGTCGGTGCTCGGCTTCACCAACATCAACACCCCCACCATCGGCGTCATGATCTATTGGGCGAACCAGCATACCGCCATGACGGCAGGGGTCTGGTGGTGGATCTTCTTCCCGGTGGCGCTGGTCATCATGACCTTCATCGGGCTGTTCCTGCTGGCGGTGTCGATGAACGAATACATCGACCCCCGCAGCCGCCTCAGCCGCATGAGGGGGACCCGGACATGACGGCCATCGCATCGCCTGCGCCCGGCGACGTGATCGCGAAGCCGCAGCGCGAGCCGGTGCTCGTCGTCTCCGACCTGCGCGCCTACTACCAGACTCACTACTTCGGCATTGTCCGCGAGGTGCGGGCGGTCGACGACATCTCGCTGCACATCAACCCCGACGAGATCTACGGCCTGGCGGGGGAATCGAGCTGCGGCAAAACGACCCTGATCAAGACCATCGCCGGAGCCATCCAGCCGCCGCTCAACGTGGTCGGCGGCTCGGTGCGCTTCAATTTCGGCGGGGCGCCGCTCGACGTCTATGCCAGCACTCCGCAAGCCCGCAACGCGATCCGATGGCGGCACCTGTCGTACATCATGCAGGGCTCGATGAGCGTGCTGAACCCGGTCCGCCGGGTGCGGCAGTCGTTCATCGATTTCGCGTTCCGGCACATCGGCCAGCCGATGCCGCAGTTCATCGACACCATCGTCGCCCATCTCGAGCGGCTGCACCTTCAGGCGAACGTGCTCGACGCCTACCCGCACGAGCTGTCGGGCGGGATGCGACAGCGGGTGACGATCGCGCTTGCCACCGTCTGCCGGCCCGAGTTCATCATCGCCGACGAACCGACCACCGCCCTCGACGTGGTGGTGCAGAAGGGCGTCCTGGCGATGATCCGCGGCATCCAGCGCGAGATCGGCTCCTCGATGCTGTTCGTCACCCACGACCTTGCGGTCCACGCCAACCTGACCGATCGGCTGGGCATCATGTACGCCGGCCGCATCGTCGAGGAGGGTCCGACGGCGGAGATCTTCCGGGCCCCCAAGCACCCCTACACGGCCAACCTCATCCACAGCCTGCCGCGGATCGGCGACACCGCCCCCAAGAAGGGGCTGGACGGCGTGCCGCCCAACCTGGCGGAACCTCCTCCCGGCTGCCGCTTCCACCCCCGCTGCCCGCTGGCGATGGACATCTGCCGGCGGGAGAATCCGGCCATGGAGCCCTCGGGCCCCGGGCGGCGCGTCGCCTGCTTCGCGGTCACCCGGGGAGAGCCGTCATGAGCGAGCCGCTGCTCGAGGTGCGCAACGTCTGCAAGGCCTTCGGGATGGGCGGCCTGCTCGCCCGCTATCGCTTCGCCGCGGTCAACGACGTCAGCTTCACGATCGAGCAGGACCGGCACGAGATCTTCACCATCATCGGCGAGTCCGGCAGCGGCAAGACGACGCTCGCCCGCATGATCCTGAACCTGGTGCCGATGACCTCGGGCAGCATCCGCTTTCGCGGCACCGACCTCGCGACCATTCGCAGGCCCGCGGACCGGCTGGCGTTCATGGGTCATGTGCAGCCGATCTTCCAGAACCCGTTCGAGGCCTTCAACCCGCTGAAGCGGGTCGACCGCTACCTGTTCACCACCGCGCGGCGCTTCACCGATGCCCGCTCGACCGGCGAGGTCGAGAGCCGGGCCGATCTCGCGCTGCGCAAGGTCGGCTTGTCGCTCGCCGAGGTGAAGCAGCGTTTCCCGCACGAGCTGTCCGGCGGCCAACTGCAGCGGGTGGCGGTCGCGCGCTCGCTGATCTCGGAACCGTCGCTGATTGTCGCCGACGAGCCGGTGTCGATGGTCGACGCCTCGATCCGGATGTCGATCGTCAACCTGTTCAAGACGTTGCGCGACGACCTCAACGTCTCGATCATCTACATCACCCACGACCTCGCCACCGCCTATTACATCAGCGACCGCATCATGATCATGAAGAAGGGCGAGGTCGTCGAAAGCGGCCCGGCACGGACCGTCCTCGCCGATCCGCAGCACCCCTACTCGATCCTGCTGAGAAACTCGGTGCTGTCCCCCGACGCCAAGGGAGAGCTGCTCGAACCCCAGTTCTCGACCACCGAGCGGGACCTTGCCGGAACCCGCTGACCCCGGTTGCCAACCCAGGAGATCCAGGATGCACAAGGCCCATGTCCTCCTCCACCGCGACTTCGCGATCGGCGAGACCGACCGTCGGCTGTTCGGCGCCTTCGCCGAGCACCTCGGCCGCTGTATCTATGGAGGGCTCTACGAGCCGGGACATCCCGAGGCCGACGAGCACGGCTTCCGGCGCGACGTGATGGCCCTGGTCCGCGAGCTGGCGCCGACCATCCTGCGCTATCCCGGCGGCAACTTCGTCTCCGGCTACAACTGGGAGGATGGGGTAGGCCCGATCGAAGAGCGGCCGCGCCGCCTCGACCTTGCCTGGATGTCGACGGAGCCCAACAGCTTCGGCACCAACGAGTTCATGGACTGGTGCCGGCTCACCGGCATCGAGCCGATGCTGGCGGTGAACCTGGGCACCCGCGGCGCCGACGCCGCGCGCAACCTGGTCGAGTACTGCAACCATCGGGCCGGCACCACGCTCTCCGACCTGCGCCGCGCCCACGGCTGGGACAAGCCTCACGACGTCAAGTTCTGGTGCCTAGGCAACGAGATGGACGGCCCCTGGCAGATGGAGGCCAAGACGGCGACCGAGTACGCGCGGCGGGCCGTCGAGGCGGCCAAGATGATGAAGTGGATCGATCCCACCATCGAGCTTGCCGCGTGCGGTTCGTCGGGCCGCAACATGCCGACCTTCGGCGCCTGGGAGGAGACCGTCCTCGACCACTGCTTCGACCACGTCGAGTTCATCTCGCTGCACACCTATCTCAACAACTACGCGGAGGACACCCCGGGCTTCCTGGCCAGCCCGGATCTGATGGACAGCTTCATCGAGGAGGTGGTGGCGCTGTGCGACGCGGTCGCCGCGCGACGGCGTTCGGCCAAGCGCATCATGCTGTCGTTCGACGAATGGAATGTCTGGTACCGCACCAGGCGCAACCGCCAGGAGCGGGTCAAGGAGAACTGGCCGGTAGCGCCGGAGATCCTCGAGGAGGTCTACACGATGGAGGACGCGCTGGCCTTCGGCGGCGCCTGCATCTCGCTGCTCAACCACGCCGACCGCGTGAAGTGCGCCTGCCTCGCCCAGCTGGTCAACGCAATCGCGCCGATCATGACCGAGACCGGCGGACCGGCCTGGCGGCAGACGATCTTCCATCCGTTCGCCCACATGAGCAACTTCGGCCGCGGCCGGGTGCTGCGGGCAGAGGTCGAATCCCCGACCTATGCGACCCGCTATTTCGACCCGCGCGGGACCGAGGACCTGTACTTCCCGCTGCCGAAGACCCCCTATCTCAAGCTCGCCGTCGTGCACGATGCGGCGGCCGGCGGGCTAACCTTGTTCGCCCTCAACCGCAGCCTCGACAGCGAGATGGCCGTCGAGGTGGCGGCCAAGGGGTTCGGGACCCTGACCGCCGAAGAGTCCCTCGAGATGCACGACCGCGATCTCAAGGCCATCAACTCCAAGGCGGATCCCGACCGCATCCGGCCCAGGCGCCTGACCGACCTGGAGGTGAAGGGAGAGCACGTGCGCGCGGTCCTGGCTCCGGCATCCTGGAACGTGATCCGGCTGGGCGGCGCAAAGTAGTCGAGGAAGGTTGCCGGCCGGCGGATGCCTACTTCCGCAGGTGCAGGCGCATGATGATGTCCTGGTCGTGGTCGCCAAAGCCGCGGCCGAAGATGTTGACGCCGCCGGGGTGCCGCGCATCGTCGGCAATGCCGATCTTGAGGCGGATCGAATGGTGGCTGGAGAGGTCGAGCTCGCCGATGGTGACCGAGGAAACGCTTTCATCGTTCACGTAGCAGCCGTCGCGGGAGACCTTCCAGGTCGTCAGCTTGCCGTACTGCGAGCCCTCCAGCTTCCACCAACGCGGGGTGTAGACCCCACGATGGTCGCCGAAATCGCCGGGCGAGGTCCAGGTTCCGACGATCACGTCGTTGACCCACAGGCTGATGTCCGAGGGCCAGTCCGCATTGGTGCCCGGCACCTCCGACGACAGCTCCATGCTGCACTCGAGCGCTTCGATCTCGGAGTTCAGGATCTTCGCGTTGTTGGGGAACTTGTACTCGATATAGCCGCGGCCGAACCACACCAGCGAGGCCTGCATGCGCTTGGGATCGAGGAAATAGTCGGGAACGTCGAGCAGGCCGATGATGCCGTCGGTCGAGCAGAGGCCACAGGGAGCGAATACCTGGAACGCCGTGTAAAGGCCGAGCGGCATTGCCACCTCGACGATATCGTCGCGCTGCTCGCGCGGCGAGCCGTCGAGACGGATGATGATATCGTCGAAGCGGACCGAGCAGATCTTCTGCTGTCCCTTGGTCGCCTTGATCAGCTCGGTCTTGATGAGACCGGAGCGTTCCAGGACGTGAATGTTGGTGGCGACGGTCGACTGGGGGAGGGCCAGGGTCTCGCTGATCTCGTTGACGTTCATCGGCCCACGCATGCGCAGCAGCCGCAGAATCCTCACTCGAAGAGCCGAAGCCAGGCCCTTCACCGCCTCGACGTTATCCTCTGGGTCAATGGTCAGGAAATTGCGTTCGGTGCTTCCGGGGATCGCCACTTGCGGGCACTCGTCAATTATCGACATTCTGGTCTAGATCAGGAAAACGAATTCTGTCAACCGGCGCGGCCGTTTCATCGGTCTTTGACCCTCGTGGCCGACCGACCTGATGATCAGCGGTCGGACGCGGGCGGCGGATGATTCCGCCCCAGCCAGGCCAGGACTCCCCGTGCCGCCGCCACCCCCGAGGCGAATGCGCCTTGCAGCAGGTAGCCTCCGGTCGGTGCTTCCCAGTCCAGCATTTCGCCGGCCGCGAACACGCCGGGCAGGCGCCTCAGCATGAAGCTGCCGTCCAGTTCGGCGAGGTCAATGCCTCCCGCGGTGGAAATGGCCCGTTCCAGGGGGGCCGGCGCCGCAAGTTCGATCGGGACGGCGTGGACGAGATGCACCATCTCGTCGGGATCTTCGGGCAGGGACGGCCCCACCGCCTCGCGCATCAGATTGATGGCGATTGGCGGCAGACCCAGGGTCCGGCGCAGAAAGTCGCTATGGGAACGTCTTCCGCGCGGCCTGCTCAATCGCCGCCGAAGATCGGCGGCCGTCCGGTCGGGGCAGAGGTCGATCCGGAGCACCACTTGGCCGTGGCTCGCGATGTGATCGCGCAGGCCGGACGACAAGGCGTAGATGGCGCCGCCTTCGAGGCCATAGGCCGTTACCAGGACCTCGCCGCGGACCATTCGCCCGTCGAAGCTCAGCGCCAGGTTCTTCAAGGGTTGCCCCTGGAAACGCTGCCTGAAGACGTCGCTCCAGCGGACTTCGAAGCCGCAATTGGCAGGACGCAGGGGGACAACCGCGACGCCTCGCTCCGAAAGGATGTCGACCCAGGCCCCGTTGGCTCCCAGGCGCGGCCAGCTGGCGCCGCCCAGGGCCAGAACGGTTGCCGCGGGAACGGCCGTCTCGACGGCGCCGTCATGGCGTCGGAACTGCAACCTGCCGTGCCCGTCCCACCCCACCCAATCCCTGCGCAGCCGGAACTCGACCCCGCTCGTCTGCAACCGGACCAGCCAGGCCCGCAGCAAAGGCGAAGACTTCATGGCCGCCGGGAAGACGCGTCCGCTGGAGCCGACGAAGGTCGGCTGGCCCAATCCGGCAGCCCAATCCCTCAAGCAGGCGGGTGGGAAAGCCTCGATGGCCGGGGCAAGGAACTCGCGTGCCGTTCCGTAACGGTCGAGAAAGGCATCGAGCGGCTCTGAATGGGTGAGGTTCAGACCTCCCCGCCCGGCCATGAGGAACTTGCGGCCCGGCATCGGCATGCGATCGTAAACGACGACCGGAACGCCGGCCCGGCTCAGCATTTCCGCTGCGATCAGCCCCGCGGGTCCGCCGCCGATGATCGCGACGGCCGAAGAACGTGTGAGATCGTCCATGCCCACGTTATCGACGGGACGGCCGCAAAGAACAAGCATGGACCGATTGCAGACGGAGCGGCCGCCACGGGTTCCCGCGGAAGCGATCCCGCCCGCCGCCAACGCGGGCGGGATCCTTCAAAGCCACGGCGCGTCAGTCGATGCGCTCGAGGACGGCCTCCGGCGCCATCGCAATCATCGCCTTGCCGACTTCGAGTTTGTAGGAATCCCACCTGGCCTTCTCGGCGCTGCCGGCCACGCCGGCTTCGACGATCCGGCCGACGGCCGCGAAATCGTCGGGCAGCAATCCGTTCCGCAATCGCAGGCTTACCACCTCATCTCCTTTTGCGAACTGGAAGGCGAACCGGCCGAAGGGCGAAAGGGCGCATCCCAGGCGCAGGTGGTGTCGCTGCAGCGGCGGCGCGTAATCGCACGGGCGACGTATTCGAAGCAGTCGATCAGGCCCGGCGGATTCAGGCCGCAGCGGACATGCACCTCATCGCGCTGGATGCTCCGCCCGCCCCAGCAGGTGCCGAGAACGTAGGAGAACAGCTTGTGAGCCAGAACGATCCCGGCAAAGTGGTCCTTGTCGTGAAACGCCATCATGGCATCGAACGGGATCTCGATATCGCCGATTCCGTCGGCGATGCGGAGCGGCTTCAGGGCGCCGGTCTCCGGCGTGAACGCGAACGGCTCCGGCTGGCCTTTCCTGCTGTTGGCTTCGCCGGAGCGCTCGATCCGGAAAAGCTGTTCCGGCTTGGCCGACATGAACTCGGCAGCCAAGACCCCGCTGCGTTTGCGCCAGGCGTTCTCCTCTTCCGCCGTGCAGAGCCCGGCGTCGATCCGCATCGCCGTCTGGGAGAAGTCGCCCGGAATCACGCCATCGCGAACGCTCGCATTGACCGTGCCGGCATCCGTCCGGATGGCGAAGCTGAGCGCTCCGCTGCACAGGCAGGGACCGTCTCCGAACCCTGGATCGACGACCGCCCGCCGCCGGGAGAAGGCCCGGGTAACGAATTCCAGGCAGTCCGTCACACCCGGCGGCGTGGCCCCGACGACGAGCGACGTCCGAAACCTGGGCAGCGCCGGAATCCCGAGCGCGTCGACGGCGGCTTCGAGAAGCTTCCACGCCAGGGCTACGCCCGCCTGATGGAAACGTCCGTGATAGCGGAGCGCGTCGTCGTAGGACAGGGTCTTGCTTCCCTGCCGGTCATTGACTTTGAGTCGGGTCATCTTGGTCCTTCTCGGGGTGGTTTTCGAGGGGTTTTCACGAGGGGCCGGCGACGCTGAACCAGTCGGGAACGACAGTTCGACTCGCCGGATTCTTCGGGTCGTAACCGACGATGGAGACTCCGATCCCGTAGACGCGGCCGACGGTTTCCGGTGTCATAAGCTCGACAGGGGAACCAAACAGGCCCTCGCGCCCAGGCTGCATCAGCAGCACCTTGCTGGAGAACAGGAAGGCATGATCGGGGCTGTGGGTGGTCATGATCACGGCCAGGCCCTTGCTGGCCGCCAGATCGCGCAGGACCCTGAGGACCTGCGCCTGATTGTATATGTCGAGGTGGGCGGTCGGTTCGTCGAGCAGGATGATGTCGGGCTCGGCAGCCAACGCGCGGGCGATGGCCACCAACTGCGCCTGTCCGCCGCTGAGCTGGTTGAAGTTCTTGTCCCGAACAGCTTGCAGCCCGACAAGCCGCAGCGCACGCTCGACCGCTTTGCGGTCGGACTCCCTGGGGGTCGAGAAGGTGTCGACGTGGGCCGCCCGCCCGATCATCACCATGTCGAACACGGAAAACCCGAAGGTGTCCGCACCGCTCTGGGGAACGTAGCCGATCATCCTGCCCAGCGTTTTGCGTCCCAGCGAAAGGATGTCGCGGCCGTCCACCGCTATCCTGCCGTGATCGGGTCGCAACAGGCCGTTCAGGCAACGCAGCAGCGTGCTTTTGCCCGCGCCGTTCGGCCCAATGATGCTCAGGATCTCGCCGTCGGCCACCGAGAAGGATACGTCGGCGAAAACCCGTTGCGCCCCGAAGGAGAACTGGAGGTTGCTGACGGCAAGCCTCATGTCCATTTGCCTCCGGTCTTGGTCAAGAGCCAGGCGAAGAAAGGTGCTCCGAGCAGAGCCGTCAGAATGCTGAGAGGGATTTCCGCGCTCGTCGCCGTTCGGGCGACCACGTCGATCAGCAGCAGGTAGCAGGCCCCGATCGAGATCGATGCGGGCAGCAACACCGAGTGGTTGGGCCCCAGGAACATGCGCCCGATATGGGGCACCAGCAGCCCGACCCAGCCGACGATTCCGGCCAGGGCAACGCAGGCGGAGGTCACGGCTGTCGCCGAGCCGATGATGGCGAAGCGCAGCAGCCTGGTGTCCTCGCCGAATGCCCGGGCGGACTCCTCCCCAAGGCTGAGGACATTGATCCGCCACCGCAGGGCGACCAGGATCGCCGAGCCTCCGAGAATGATGGGGGCGGCAAAGGCAAGATCCGCATACCCGACACCGGACAGCCCCCCCATCAGCCAGTACACGATGGTGGGAAGCTTCTCCTCGGGGTCGGCGACGTACTTCACCAGCGAGATCAGCGCCGCGAACACCGCCCCCATGACAAGGCCGGAGAGGACCAGCATCAGCAGCGAGTTGTCGGATTTCCTGAGCCCGATCAAGCAGGCCGCCACAACCGCGACGACGCCGAATGCGAACGCCAGAAGGTTCGACAACAGGATCGATTCCGTCAGCAACAGACCGAGCGCGGCGCCGAACCCCGCCCCTTGTGCGACCCCCAGAATGCTGGGCCCGACGAGCGGATTGCGGAACATGCCCTGAAAGGCCGCCCCGGAGACGGACATGCCGGCCCCCACCAACAGGGCAGCCACCCCTCTTGGCAGGCGGATGTTGAGAATGACCGAGCCGACGACGGCTTCAACCCGGTCCCCCCCGTAGACCAGGGCGGACAAGACATCCCCAACCAGGATCGGAAAGCGGCCGACACAGAGGGAAAGCAGCAGGAAGGCCGGCGGAAGGATCAGGAGACAGAGAGCGATCCTTCGGCCGACGCTGTCCGACCGAAAGGCGACAGTCATTCTAGTTCCATTTCCAGTCGCTGGTCGGATCCGGCTTCAGGATGCGATCGACGTCCTGCTCCGATAGATCGAAGGCGTAGATTCGCTTGAAGTGATCCTTGATCTCGGCGCGGATATCCGTGTCGCCGAACAAGGACGGATGGTTGGTCGAGGCCATCCACTTCAGCATCAGGGCAGAATCGGCGCTGGGCGGATACCAGCGGTACTCACCCAGCGGGATCTTGTAGACCCGCCGTTCCTGGACCGCCTTCAAGGCACTCCAGTCCTGCCCGGGAACGCGGTTTTCGTAGAGGTCCTCCGGCATGGTCGAGCAGAAGTTGGTGATGTAGATCACGTCGGGGTTCCAGCGCAGGATCTGTTCCATGCCGACCGTGGCACCGCGCGGGCTCGTCTTGATGTCGGCGGCGACGTTCGTCGCCCCGGTATTGCTCAGCCAGTAGTCGGCGAACGAGCCGCTTCCCGTCGCCATGCGACTTTCCACGTTGAACAGAATCAGTCCTTTGGGCCGATTCTCGGGCTTGATGTCCCGGACCTTGGCCTGGATCGCCGCGAGGGTCGCATCGAATTCATCGCGAATCTGTCGGGCACGCTCCTTCTTGCCGAGAACCTCGCCCAGAATACGAAGGTATCCGGTGTAGTACTCGTAGAAGTCGCCGCTGTCGGTCGCGACCACCGGAAGCCCCACCGCCTCCATCTTCTCGATCTCCCGGATTTCCGGGCTGATCTGGAACACGAGATCCGGCTTGAGCTTCAGCAGCTCCTCGATGTTGACCTTGAAGCCGCCCTCGATGAAGCCGGTCGGCACCGACAAGAGCTCGGGCGCCATTCTGGCCAGAACGGACTTTTCGACCGCCGTTCTGGTAACGGGATGCATGCCGACAACTCTCTCCCCCGTCCCATCGACGGCAAAAAGCATCGGCGGCAAGACGACCGGGACGCTGACGATTCTCGTCGGTTGCGCGGGAACGGAAACGGTCTTCCCCAGCATGTCCTTGACCGGAACCCGGCTGTCCGCCACTGCCACTCCCCCGAGCGCCAGGAAGCTCAGGGCGGCCAGCGACACGCAAGCGATCTTCATGATTGACCTCGCCAGAGGATGAAAGTGCGATTCACTCGCATCCGCGTATGGCAAGGCAGCCCTCAAGTCAAGAACAAGAGTGTTACATTGTACGAATTGCGCCGGCCCGTCCTCGCCAGCAGCGTGCCGCGATGGGGCGTGGGCTTACGGCTTCGGCTGGAGCGCGCGCAGCCGGTCCTCCAGGACCTCGGCGTGATCGGTCGCTCGGGCGATCTTGTCGCTCAGCATCCGCATCACGCCGAGCGCGGTCTCCGGGTTCTCGCTCACGAAGCGAAGGAACATGTCGCCGTCGATGCGCAAGACCTTGAGCGGCGTCTGCGCCTTGACCGTGGCCACCCGCGGCGCGTGCCGGAACAGCGCCAACTCGCCGAACAGGGCGTGACGACCGAGCCGCTCAACGATGATGGGCTCGCCTTCCCGCTCGACACAGATCTCGACCTCGCCCTCGGCGATCAGGTAGGCGCAATCGGCGGGATCGCCGCCGCGGAAGAGGACCTCGCCGCTCGCGAACGTCAGAGCCTCGCTGGCGAAGGCCAGCAGCTTGAGCTTCGCCGGATCGAGCGTGGCGAAGATGGGAATGCCGCGAAGCACGCCACAGGCTGACATGTAGTCCATGCTCGTCCTCCTTGGTCTCGCTATTCGGCTGCCGCCATCCGGTGGAAGATCGTGTCGGGTCCCGCCAGGTCGGCGACGCTGCCGTGTTCGACCACGCGCCCGTCCTCCATGACCACGATCCGGTCGAAGCACCGGGCCAGCTCGGCCGAGTTCAACACCCAGACGATGCCCCGTCCTCCCATTTCCGCGAACACCTTGCGCATGATTTCTGCCTGGGCCGAGAACGAAACGCCCGTCAACGTCATGTTGACCACGAGCAGGTGCGGCCGCTTGAGCAGGCAGCGGGCAAGCCCGATCTTCTGGCGCTGGGCGACCGTCAGCCGGCTCCCGGCGATCCCCGTCTGTGCCTCCAGTCCAACCTCCACAAGATCGTTCCGGATCCCCATCGCATCGATGATCGCGTCGATCGACCGGTTGATCCGCTGCTGGGCCTGCGGCGACCCGTACGCCGGTTTGCCGAACAGGATGTTGTCCTGGATGGAAGCCGCCGGATTGATGCTGGCGCGGTCGAAGAAGGCGACCGCGCCGCGAAGCCGTTCCGGCAGCCCGCGGGCGAAGGCCCGCCTTGCCTCGAGGATCTGCACCCGGATCTCCGGGGTGATCAGGCCCAGCCGGTGGCGGGCCTCGATCAGCTTGAACGGCAGCGACATCAGCAACCGCTGTTCCGCTGCCTCGATCTTGTCCGGACCTTCGCTTCTCGCGTGCCGGATCACTTGCCGGAATACCGGGATGTCGTCGGCATCGATGAAGCTGAAGCGCGAAAAGTACTCGTGGTCGCGCGGCAGGTCCTGGAACAGGTCGATCATGATCTCGGCCAGTCGCTGACCGATGTCGAGAAAGGCGTCTTTTAGCCCAACCTCTTCCAAAGTTCCCAGGACGTAGGGATGGTCGGCCAAGCGATCAACATTGAACGTCTCGCCGACCGGGGCCCCGAACAACAGGTTCTCGGCAACCGACATGTTAGTGTTGTAGGCGCTCTCGTCGAAGGGCTCGACCAGCCCCCGAAGCGTGTCGTCGGAGAGCCTGGCGTGGAACTCCTCGCGGGCATCGAGGAGCCGCCCCACGAGATCGGGGTTGCGGGCGCCGTCGATCCGGCTGAGCAGGCCGATCCGGTAGATGTCCTCTTCGAGCTCGACCGTCCGCAGCACTTCGAGGACCCGCCCGCCGAGGGCATGCGGACCGTCGATTCCGACGTCCTCGTAGTCGATCCATTCCGCCGCGAGATCGGCGGTCGTCGATCCTGCCGCTTCGGCTTCCGCCACCAAGCGTTCGTGCCTCGTCTTTGCACTGCCACTCAGCTCTCGTTGCATCACCGGGCGGTGCCTGATGCCGTAGAGCAGATTGTCGCGTATCGTTCCCGCGAACACGTAGGCAGCCTGATCGAGATAGGCGATCCGACGCCCGGTCACGGCTTCGGGCAGGCGGTGGAGCTGATACTCCCCGATCCTGACCGAGCCGGCGGTGGGAAAGAGGATGCGGGCCAGCACCTGCGCAAGCCCGGCTCTGCCTGCATCGCCGATGCCGACCACGGCCGTCCGCTCCGACAGCGGCAGCGACAGGGTGACGCCGTCGAGCACCTTCAGGCCGTCCTGCTCGAGCACCAGGTTGGTGGCGACAAGAGAGCCGTCCAATGGAGGAATCTTTTCCGGCACCTCGGAGAAGATCTCCTCGGAAAGCAGACCGGCCGGTTCGAACTGCTCGATGACCTGCTGGTACTTGATCCGCACGTCCTCCATGGTCTGGTAGTAGTTGAGGAGTTCCCGCCACGGCGCCGACAGATCCTTGTGGGCTGCAAGGACAGCCACCAGCGCCCCGAAGCTGAGATCGCCCTGAATGACCAGGTACCCGCCGATCGCAAAGAAGAAGAAGGGTGTCACGCTGGCCAGGAAGTTGTTGAGGAACTTGACCAGGAACTTGAGCCGGTAGATCCGGAATCGGATTGCATAGATCTGGCCGGAGCGGGCGGAAAAGTCGGCGAGCTCCCGCTCCGAGGTGTTGTGGACGTGGATTTCCTGGATGCCCTGGACTGCCTCGCCGATCCGCTCCGACAACTTGCGTGCGGTCCGCACGCGCTCCTTGGCGAGCGCGTTCACCTTGCGCTGCAGCTTGGGGATGAGATAGGCCTGCAGGGGGTACATGGCGACCGCCGCCATGCCCAGAACGGGATCCTGCACGAACATGAACACGAGGATGGTCAGCAGGGTTCCGCCCTGAAACGCCGGCAGGGCCAGGGCATCGCCAATGAAACCTCCGAGCGGCTCCACTTCCGACACGATCATCGCGATCATCTCGCCGGGCGAGACGCGCCGGAAGCGGGGCATCGGAAAACGCAGGATGCGGCCGAACAGCTGATAACGCAGCCGCCTCAGCATGCGCTCCCCGAGCTGCCCCTTGTAGACGTTGACCCAATACTTGAAGCCGCCGTTGATCAGCACCAGCACCAGGTAGGCGGCGCACAGCAGCATCAGGTATTCGACCTGCCCCAGCTCGATGTCACTCCAGGTCTTCGGAAAACCGGAGCCCCCGATCGCCTCGTTGACGATCGTCTTCGGCAACTCGAGCGACAGGTAGAGAAACGGAAACGAGATCACCGTCACCACGAGGACGATGATCTGAGCCCGCATGCTGTAGCGAAAAATGAACCGGAAAATCGTGGGCTCCATCCGGCGTAGCCTTCGGCACAGGTTGGTGGTGGATCTCGGGTAGGACAGAAGTCCGAAGTAATTATGTGGGAATAGCCGATCGCGCGCGTCAACCTGTCCCCCTATAACGTCTTAGTCACGCGGAGTTGTCAGACCGGCCATCGGAAATCTCTCGCGAGCACCCCACCTGATCTGGCGCACCATTGCCGCGGGGGGCACCCACGCATGAGAAAGTTGTCCCGGCTGCTGATCTACAGCCATGACTCGTTCGGGCTCGGCCACATCCGCCGCACCCGCGCGATCGCACACTCCCTGGTCGCCCGCCGTGACGACTTGTCGGTTCTCATCCTCTCGGGCTCGCCGGTTGTTGGCAGCTTCGAGTTCTGCGGGCGCATCGATTTCGTCCGCATCCCAGGCGTGGTCAAGCTCCGCCACGGCGACTACGCGTCCTACAGCCTCGATATGGGGATCGAGGAGATCATGACGCTGCGGGCCGAGATCATCCGCCGCACGGCAGAGGTGTTCCGGCCCGACGTCTTTCTCGTCGACAAGGAGCCTCTCGGAATGAAGGGCGAGGTTCGCGACACTCTGACGATGTTGAAGGCGCAAGGCACCGTCAACATCCTGGGCCTGCGCGACGTCATGGACGATCCCGGGCAGCTGGCCGACGAATGGGACCGCAAGAGCGCCATTCCCGCCCTGCGCGACCTCTACGATCAGGTCTGGGTCTACGGCTTGCCAGAAGTCTTCGCCCCCCTCGATGGCCTGCCCATCCCCGCTTCCGTCACGGCCAAGACCGCCTATACCGGCTATATCCGCCGCTCGACGCTGCAGGGAGTCGCGAAGCCCCGGCCAGCCGGTCTCAAAAGCCCGTACGTCCTGGTGACCGCAGGCGGTGGCGGCGACGGCGAGGATCTGATCGACTGGGTGCTTGGCGCCTACGAGCACGACCCCGACATCCCGGTGCGGGCCTTCGTCGTCCTCGGCCCCTTCATGCCGGCCAACCTGCAAGCCCGGTTCCGCGACAGGGCAAGACGGCTGGACAAGGTGGCCATGACCACCTTCGAGCCCAACCTGGAGAGCATCATGAAGCGCGCCGAAGGCGTTGTTTCGATGGGCGGATACAATACGTTCTGCGAGATCCTCTCGTTCGACAAGCCCGCCCTCGTGGTGCCGCGTGCCGTCCCGCGGATGGAGCAGCACATCCGCGCTGCACGAGCCCAGGAGCTCGGCCTGCTGACCATGCTGGGCGATGCCAAACAGCGAGATCCTCGACGGATGGCCCAGGCCATCCGCAATCTGCCGTCGCAGCCCAAGCCTTCCCAGGTGTCGCTCCCGGGACTGCTCGACGGATTGCCGGCGATCGGGCGCCTGCTGGACGACTGGCTTGATGCCGCGTCCGGCGCGTCGCACCTGTCCGTCGTCGGCAAGACCCACTGATTCGCCGTGACCGTCGCCTTCGTCCTCAAGGGCTATCCGCGCCTGTCGGAGACATTCATCGCGCAAGAGATCCGGGCCCTGGAAGGGCGCGGCCTCGACATCCTGATCGTATCGTTGCGCCACCCGACCGGTGCGAAGCGCCACCCGATCCACGACGAGATCGCCGCCCGCGTCATCTATCTTCCGGAATACCTGTATCAGGAGCCTTTGCGGGTGCTGCGGGCCTGGTGGGCGGTCCGAGCGCTGCCGAAGTACCGGAGAGCCTTCCGGACATGGTGGCGTGACCTGAGGCGCGACCGCACGGCGAACCGCATCCGCCGCTTCGGCCAGGCTCTCGTGCTTGCGCACGAGTTGCCCCCGTCCTGCCGGCACCTCCACGCGCATTTCCTGCACACCCCCGCCTCCGTCACCCGCTACGCGGCGACGATTCTGGGCCTGCCGTGGACGTGCTCGGCCCATGCCAAGGACATCTGGACGATCCCGGAGTGGGAGAAGCGCGAGAAGCTTGCGGACTGCCGCTGGCTCGTCACGTGCACCGGCGTCAACGCCCGTCATCTCGAGGAATTGACCTCCGAGCGCGGGCGGGTGGAGCTGCTCTACCACGGCATCGACTTCGCGCGGTTTCCGCCTGCCCCGCCACGATCGCGACGCGACGGCTCGTCGGCGGACGCCCCCGTCGTCGTCTTGTCGGTAGGCCGAGTGGTCGAGAAGAAAGGTTATCCGGACCTCCTGCGGGCCCTGGCAGCCCTCGGCGACCTCCACTGGCGCTTCGTCCACGTCGGAGGGGGCGAGATGTCGAAGCAGCTCCGGATGCTGGCGCACCGGCTGGGAATCGCCGCACGAGTGCAGTGGCTGGGGGCGCTGTCCCAGACCGAGGTGCTGACGCGCTATCGCGAGGCCGATCTTTTCGTGCTGCCGTCCCGCATCGCCGACAGCGGCGATCGCGACGGGCTTCCCAACGTCTTCATGGAGGCGCAAAGCCAGGCGCTCTGCTGCCTTGGGACCAGCGTCTCGGCCATCCCCGAACTCATCATCGACGGCCAGACCGGGCTGCTGGCACCGCCCGACGACCCCGCCGCCCTGACCGGAGCGCTGGCCCGCCTGATCCGCGATCCCGACTTGCGGCTGCGTCTCGGCAAGGCAGGCGAGGCCCGCGTTCGCAGTCGTTTCGGCTTCGGTGCCGGCATCGACCGGCTGGCCGAGAAATTCGCCATCGGCAACGCCGCTGTCCGACGGGAGCGGGCGTCGGCATGAGGAGGGTCGCCTTTTACGCGCCTTTGAAGCCCCCGACCCACGCGGTGCCGTCCGGAGACCGCCGCATGGCACGCCTGATGATGGCGGCGATCGAGCGGGCCGGGTATCCGGTCTTCCTGGCCAGCCGCTTCCGCTCCTATGACGGCGCAGGCTCAGCGGAACGGCAGGCGCGCCTCCGCGAGCTTGGTCGGCGGCTGGCGGAACGCTGCATCCGCCGTCTCGAGAAGGACCCGCCGCTCGCCTGGTTCACCTACCACCTCTATCACAAGGCGCCGGACTGGATCGGCCCCCGGGTGGCTCGGCATTTCGACATCCCGTACCTGGTCGCCGAAGCCTCCCACGCCCCCAAGCAGGCCCGAGGGCCCTGGGCGCTCGGGTTTGGGGGGGCGACTGAGGCCATCGGCCAGGCCGATATCGTGTTCGTGGTCAATCCCCATGATGCCGCATGCCTGGCGCCGCTGTTCAGCCGCTCCGATGTGGCGGTGCCGCTGCCCCCGTTCCTGGAACTCGCGCCTTACCGCGACGCCCATGCCGCCCGGCAGGAGCATCGGCGGACCATCGCGCAAGCCTGCCGGCTCGACGGGGCAATCCCGTGGCTGTTGAGCGCGGCCATGATGCGAGCCGACGTGAAGCTTGCGTCCTACCGCCTTCTCGGCCGCGCGCTCGAGCCGCTCGGCACCCTTCCCTGGACCCTGATCGTCGCCGGTGACGGCCCCGCGCGACCCCTGGTCGAGGAAGCCCTGCGCCCGTTGGTGTCACGCGTACGCTTCCTCGGCGCCCTTCCCCCGGAGGCGCTACCGCCGTTCTACGCCGCAGCCGACGTGATGGTGTGGCCGGCGATCGGAGAAGCTTACGGGATGGCGCTGCTCGAGGCCCAGGCCGCAGGCTGCCCGGTAATCGCCGGACGGACCGGTGGCGTGCCGGCGATCGTCGGCGACGGCCGCACCGGCATGCTGGTCCCCGAAGATGATGCCGCAGCCTTCGGCCGGGCCGTCCGTGCCCTTCTGTCCGATCCTGGCCGCCGGACCGACATGCGTCGCGAGTGCCTGGCCACGACCCTGCGCAACCACGGCCTGGACTCGGCCGCCGAGACCATCGGCTCGGCTCTTCGTCGGCTGACACGGGAACGACGCCCATGGTGAAGCTGGTCCTGGTTCGCCACGCCAGAACCGCCTGGAACGCCGAAGGGCGTCTCCAGGGTCGCACGGACATCGGCCTCGACGAAACAGGACGAGCGCAGGCCCTGCGCATGCGGTTGCCGGCGCACATCAAGACTTTGGCGTGGTGGTCGAGCCCGCTTCGCCGCGCCGTCGAGACGGCCACCCTCATGGGCCTCCAATTCGGGATCGAGCCGCTGTTGGTCGAGATGGCGTGGGGCCAGTGGGAAGGGCATCGTCTTGCCGATCTTGACGCGGCGGGCGGCGAGGAGATGCGACGCAACGAAGCCCGCGGAATCGACTTCCGCCCGCCGGGCGGGGAAAGTCCGCGCGACGTCCAGCGGCGCCTGAAGCCGTGGCTGATCCGGATCGGCAGCGCGGGAGGGGACATCGGCGCCGTTACCCACAATGGCGTCATCCGTGCGCTCTATGCCCTGGCGACAGGCTGGGACATGACCGGCCGCCCGCCGGTGAAGCTGCGCGACGGCGCCCTCCAGGTGTTTGCCGTCGACGGCCAGGGGCGGATCGCGGCGGACGTGCTGAACCTCTGGCCGGAGAGCCTGGAATGCCGAGATCGGTGATGTTCTACGTCCAGCATCTGCTGGGCATCGGCCATCTGATGCGGGCGGCGGCGTTGGCGCGACGCATGGCCGACGACGGGATCGACGTCACGCTGGTGAGTGGCGGCGAGAGGGTTCCTCTCCTGGACGGCTCCGGCCTTGAGGTGGCCCAGCTGCCGCCCTGCCGGGCGACCGACAAGTCGTTCAAGGTCCTGCTCGACGAGCGCGGCCGCGAGATCGACGATGCCTGGCGAGCCCGACGGCGCGAACGGCTGCTGGAGATCTTCGCCGCTGTACGCCCGGACGTGCTGATGGTCGAGCTGTTCCCGTTCGGCCGCCGTCAGTTCCGGTTCGAGCTCGTGCCCCTGCTCGAGGCGGCACGCCGGAGCCGCCCACGCACGCCGACCGTGACGTCCGTCCGCGACATCCTGGTCGAGAAGAACAAGCCCGAGCGCAATCTCGAGATGGTTGAGGCGGTGAACGCTCACATCGACCTCGTGCTGGTCCACGGCGACCCCAGCGTGATCCCCTTCGAGGCGACCTTTCCGTTCGCGACGAGCATCCGCGATCGCATCCGTTACACCGGCTATGTGGTTGATCAGGACCGCTTGAAGCGGCGGCAAGGCACGGCAGGTCAGGACGAGGTCCTGGTCTCGGCGGGCGGCGGCGGTGTCGGAGAGCCCTTGCTGCGCGCCGCCATCGCGGCACGGCCGATGACCTCGCTTCGCGATCTTCGATGGCGCCTGCTTGCCGGCGACACCCTGCCTGGCGCGGCGTTCGCGGCGATCCAGGCGGCGGCGCCGGACGGCGTGACGGTGGAACGTGCGCGGCCGGATTTCGTCACCCTGCTCTCCAACTGCCGCCTCTCGATCTCGCAGGGAGGGTACAACACGGTCATCGAGACGCTGGCCGCCGGCGCGCGCGCGGTGGTCGTGCCTTATGCTGGCGGCGAGGAATCCGAACAGACACTCCGGGCCGGGCTGCTGGCGCGCCGGGGCCTGGTCGGGGTCGTGTCCGAGCGAGACCTGAGCGCCGGCAGCCTCGCCCATGCCATCGAGCGAGCCCTCGAAGCTTCCCGCCCGGCGGCGTCCGGCATCGATCTCTCGGGAACCGCCACAACCGCCACGATGATCAGGGAGCTTCTCGAAGAGCGGCAAAAAGCGCACCAGATGTAAGGCACCATGAGCAGTTGGAGCGATCTGGAACGAGAACTCGGGATCTGGCGAAGCTCCGGCCGGACGGCGACGCTGTGGTGGCGGGACGACGATGCAAGCCGGGACACCCGGGCGTTGCGCCACCTCCTGGCGATCGGAGCCGAGCAAGCCATCCCGATCGCCCTCGCCGTCGTGCCGGCACCGCTCGGACCAAGTCTCGCCAAACTGCTCGATGCGGCTCCTCACGCGGTTTCCCTTCAGCATGGCTATTCCCACGCCGATCATGCGCCGGCAGGCGAACGCAAGGCGGAATTCGCACCGGTTCGCACTGAGTCCGCCATGCGTGCCGACATTACGCGGGGCTTGGAGAGGCTTCGCGACCTGCCGCGCTTCCTGCCGGTGTTCGTGCCGCCCTGGAACCGGGGGCTGGACGTCGTTCGCTCGTTTCTGGGCGAGATCGGGTTCCGCGGCGTGTCGGCGTTCGGACCGCGGGCGGCGCAGACGGCTCCGCCGACACAGGTCAACACACACGTCGATGTTATCGATTGGCGTCACGGCCGCGGCTTTGTCGGCGAGCGGCGGGCGCTCGACGCCCTGGTCGGGCATCTGAGAGCGCGGCGGCTCGAAACAGCGGACGCCGACGAGCCGACCGGCCTGCTGACCCACCACCTCGATCACGACCAGGGATGCTGGGATTTCCTCGATCGGCTCTTCCTACAAACGAGCCGAGCGGGCGTGCGGTGGATGGATGCGCGGGAGGTGTTTCCCGCATGACGGTGGCGGCCTACTCGCGCGCTGCGCTCTGCAAGGAGTATGCGATGGCCCTGGGGGGCCTCGCGCTCGCCGGCATGCCGTTGGCGTTCCTTGAACTGGCGCCCGCCGCGGCGTGGATGCTCGCCGCCGCCACCCTGGTGTTTGCCGCCCATGCGGCCGGCATTGCGCATCGTCACCTGACCCGCGTGTCCTTCGACGACAGCGCAATTCAAACCGAAGCCCCATGGGGCGCGCGCCTGCCATGGCGGGACATCCGCGACGTCAGGCTGCGCTACTTCTCGACCCGACGCGACGGAGCATCCGGATGGATGGTGCTGACGGTGCGCGGCGATCGCGGGCGGATCCGGATCGGATCCGCGCTCGACGGTTTCCAAGCCATTGCCGAGCGCGCGGCCCGGAGTGTGCGCGAGAACGCGATCGCCCTCGATCACGCGTCGGTTCGGAACTTCCGCCATCTCGGGATCCCGGTTCATGAGGGGGAGCCGTGAACGACCTCCTCCGCGTCGAGGATCTGTGCGTCACCTTCACCGGGAGGGAAGGAACGAGCCGGGCCGTCGATGCGCTGTCGTTTCGGGTGCGACCGGGATCCACCGTCGCCATCGTCGGCGAATCGGGCTCCGGGAAGTCGGTCACCGCTCAGGCCATCATGGGCATTCTTCCCGCCAACGCCCGCATCGACAGAGGTCGCATTCTCTTCGAGAGCCCAGGGGGGCCTCCCCTCGACCTCGCCGCCCTCGATCCGGACAGCGAGAACTATCGTCGCATACGCGGCGGCCGGATCTCGATGATCTTCCAGGAGCCGATGACCTCTCTGTCGCCGCTCCACACGATCGGCGACCAGGTGCGCGAAGCCCTGCTTCTGCACCGGTCCGTCGACGGACGGACCGGGCGCAAGATGACCGAGGACATGTTGCGCCTGGTCGGCTTTCCCGAGCCGACGCGGGCGTTCGACGCCTACCCGTTCGAGCTTTCGGGGGGATTGCGCCAGCGCGCGATGATCGCTATGGCGCTGGTCTGCCGTCCGCCCTTGCTGATCGCTGACGAGCCGACCACCGCGCTCGACGTCACGATCCAGGCCCAGATCCTGAAGCAGATCCGGGACGCCCAGAAGGAGTTGGGCATGGCGGTGCTGATCATCACGCATGATCTCGGCGTCGTCGCCAACCTGGCTGACGAGGTCGTCGTGGTGTACCAGGGGCGGGTGGTCGAGAGCGGCATGCTGCGCGACCTGTTCGAGCAGCCGCAACATCCTTATCTGCGCGCCCTGCTGGCGGCCGTGCCGCATTTCGACATGAAGCCCGGGGACCGCCTGATCCCGATCCGCGAAGTCAGCTACCAGCGCGGGGCGCTGCTCGGAACCGCAGCCCACGGCGGCGGCCGCGACACCCCGCTGCTCTCGGTGAAGGGCGTATCGAAGTCGTTTGCCGTGGGAAGCGTGTTCGGACGTCGACCGATTTGGTCAATCAAGGTGCTGGACGATGTCAGCCTCGATGTCCGGCGGGGCGAATGCCTGGGCCTGGTCGGCGAAAGCGGCTGCGGCAAGACGACGCTGAGCAAGCTGATCATGCGCGCGACGACGGCCGATAGCGGGCGCATCATCTTCGACGACGGCACGACGCAGACCGACCTTCTGGGCCTCGACGAGGCGCGGCTGAAGCCCTTCCGCAAGCGCATCCAGTACGTCTTCCAGGACCCCTTCAGCGCCTTCAATCCGCGGATGACGGTCTGGGAGATCCTGACCGAGCCGCTGGTCGTCCATGGAATCGGTGACGCCCAGTACCGCCGCGAGATGGCAACCGAGCTGATGCGCCTGGTCGGGTTGGATCCGCGCTGGCTGTGCCGCTATCCCCACAGCTTCTCGGGCGGGCAGCGCCAGCGGATCGGAATTGCCCGCTCGCTCGCCCTCAAACCCGACCTCATCATTTGCGACGAGCCGGTCTCGGCGTTGGACGTCTCGGTACAGGCCCAAGTCCTGAACCTTCTCAAGGATCTCCAGAAGGATCTGGACCTGACGCTGATCTTCATCTCCCACAACCTGGCGGTGGTGGATTACATCGCGGACCGGATCGCGGTCATGTGCGCGGGCCGGCTTGTCGAGGTCGCGCGGCGCGAGGTGCTGTTCAGAAACCCCGTCCACCCCTACACGCGCGCGCTGATGGCCGCCGTGCCGTATCCTGATCCCGATCGCCGGCTTGATCTGGGCGCGCTGATGGAGGGCCGCGCCTCGATCCCCGCCGAGTGGCCCGAGCCGTTCACGATCCGCGACGGTTGCCGACATCATCTCCTCGAGATCGGCGAGGACCATTACATTCGCACCTCCGGTTCCGCTCAAGAGGCCTTGCAGTGATCCGGAAAGCCGCCGCGTTGCTGCCCCTGGCCCTTGCGGTCGCAAGCGGTCCTGCTCCAGCACGCAGTCTGATCGAGCCGCCGATGCTGGCACCGCTGGTCGAGGCACGGCAACTGCCGCCGCTGGCGGAACGGATCCCCGCCGAGCCCAGCGTGGTCGATCTCGCCGCGGTCGGGGGGGTGTCCGGCCAGTACGGCGGCACCCTGCGGACGCTGATGGCGTACTCCAAGGATGCCCGCCTGATCACGGTCTACGGTTATGCAAGACTGGCCGCCTACGACCGCAACCTGGAGATCGTTCCGGACATTCTGGCCGATGTGGACGTGGAAGACGGTCGGGTCTTCACGCTGCGGCTGCGCCGCGGTCATCGCTGGTCGGACGGACACCCCTTCACCAGCGAGGATTTCCGCTACTGGTGGATGGACGTCGCACTCGACGATCAGCTCTCGCCCGCCGGGCCGCCGGTGGAGCTCGTCGTCGATGGCGCGCGTCCGGAGGTGGCGATCGTGGACGAGACGACGGTCCGTTATGCATGGCCGTATCCAAACCCTCGTTTTCTGCCGGCCCTGGCAGGCGCGCGGCCGCTCTACATCTACGCGCCCGCCCACTATCTCAAACGCTTCCACGCCCGTTATGCCGATCCGAAAGAGCTGCAGGAGCGGGTCGAGGCGGAGCGACAGCGCAACTGGGCCGCCCTCCATACCCGCAAGGCACACGCGTACGACAATGACAATCCCGAGCTGCCGTCGCTGCAGCCATGGATCGCCAGGACAACGCCCCCGTCCGAGCGTTTCGTTTTCGAGCGCAACCCCTACTTCCACCGCATCGACCGCGACGGCCGGCAGCTTCCCTACATCGACCGCATCGCCATGGTCATCGCCAACGCCAAGCTGATCCCGGCCAAAACCGGTGCCGGCGAATCCGACCTCCAGGCCCGCTATCTCAGCTTCAACAACTACACGTTCCTGAAGAACGGCGAGGCGCGAAATCCCATCCGGGTTCTTCTCTGGTCCTCGGCCAGGGGGTCCTATTTCGCGCTCTATCCCAATCTGAACGCCAGCGATCCGGTCTGGCGCGAGGTGCTGCGCAAGGCAGACTTCCGGCGCGCCCTGTCGATGGGCATCGACCGCCACGAGATCAACCAGGTCATTTTCTACGGACTGGCCACCGAAATGGCCAATACCGTGCTGCCGCGCAGCCCCCTCTTCGAGCCCGAGTACGCGCACGCCTGGGCGGACTTCGACCCGGTGCGGGCCAATGCGCTGCTCGACCGCATCGGACTGACGGCCCGCGACGACGATGGTTTCCGCAAGCTTCCCGACGGCCGCACCCTGGAGATCGTGGTCGACACGGTGAGCGACATGACCGAGCACTCCGACATCCTGGAGCTGATCGGCGACTCCTGGGAGAAGATCGGCGTCAAGCTGTTCGTCAAGCCGCTCCAGCGGGACGTGTTCCGCAACCGGCTGTTCGCCGGACGCACGATCATGTCGGCGTGGTCCGGTCTCGAAAACGGGCTTGCGACATCCGAAAGCAGTCCGGCCGAGCTGGCGCCCACGTCGCAGCTTCAGCCGCAGTGGCCGAAGTGGGGCCAGTACGTCGAGACCGGCGGCAGGGCGGGCGAACCGGTGGACATGGATCGGGCGAAGACGCTGGTTCGGCTCAACAAGGCATGGCGGTACGCAACCGGACCTGAAGCGCGGAAGGAAGCCTGGCGTCGTATTCTGGAGATCCATGCCGACCAAGTGTACTCGATCGGCGTCGTGGGCGAGACCAAGCAGCCGGTTGTCGTACATCGCTCGCTGCGCAACGTCCCGGCGGAGGGCGTCTACAACTGGGATCCCGGTGCGATGTTCGGGATCTACCGGCCGGACACCTTCTGGTTCGACGATCCCCAGCGCCGTGGGAGCTGAGGCGCCACATGCTGACGTTCGTTGCCCGCCGGCTTCTGACCATGATGCTGACGCTGGTTGCGATCAGCGCGCTCATTTTCGTCATCATCCAGCTGCCGCCCGGCGACTATCTGAGCACCTACATCATGGAGCTCGAGAGTCAGGGCGAGATGGTCCCGCCCGAGAAGATCGCCTACCTCAGCGCCCGCTACGGCCTCGACCGGCCGCTGGTCGAGCAGTACGCGGTATGGGCGTTCGGGCTTCTGCGGGGCGATCTCGGCTACTCGTTCGAGCATGAGCTTCCGGTCGCGGACCTGATCGGCGACCGCCTGATCCTGACGCTGATCCTGAACGCCGCGACCATCGCGTTCATCTACGTGGTCGCCTTTCCGATCGGCGTCTATTCGGCAACCCATCAATACAGCTGGAGCGACCACGGCTTGACCCTCCTGGGGTTTCTCGGCCTGGCCACCCCGAACTTCCTCCTTGCCCTGGTCCTCCTGTATCTCGCCAACGTGTGGTTCGGAACGACCATCGGAGGACTGATGGACCCGGCCTACATCGACCGCCCGTGGAGCATCGGCAAGGTCCTTTCCGTGGTCGAGCATCTGATCGTTCCGGTGTTCGTGATCGGGACCTCCGGCACCGCGGGGATGATCCGGCGACTGCGCGCCAACCTGCTCGACGAGTTGCGCAAGCAGTACGTGGTGACCGGTCGCGCCAAGGGGTTGCCACGGCGCAGGCTGCTGCTCAAGTACCCCCTGCGCATGGCTCTCAACCCGTTCATCGCCGACATCGGAAACCTGCTGCCCCAGGTGGTCTCGGGGTCGGTGATCGTGTCCGCGGTCATGTCGCTGCCGACCACCGGCCCCATGCTGCTTCAGGCTCTGCGCAGCCAGGACATGTATCTCGCCGGCTCCTTCCTCATGTTCCTGGCAGTCCTGACGGTGGTCGGGATGTTCCTCTCCGACCTGCTGCTTGCCGTCCTGGACCCGCGCATCCGACTGACCGGAGGGGCCGCCCGATGACCCAGCGGCTGCCGCATTTCGTCTCGCCCGATGCGTTCGATCCAGGCGAGGCCGAGGCCCTGAGCCCGGAGCAGATGCGCTACTACACGGCCGGGCAATGGCGGCTGATGTGGTGGCGGTTCCGGCGCCACCGGGTGGCCCTGGCCGCAGGCATCGTGCTTCTGCTTGGCTATGCTTCGATCCTGGCGACCGAATTCCTGGCGCCGTACAGCCTTCATTCCCGCAATCCCGACTTCATCTACGCACCGCCGCAGCGGGTCCGGCTGTTCCATGAGGGGACGCTTCTCGGGCCTTTCGTCTACCCGCTGATCTACAATCTGAACATGGATAATCTGAAGCGGGAGTATGTGCCCGACACAACGAGGCCGCAGCCGGTCCGCTTCCTGTGCCGCGGCGATGTCTACAGGTTCTGGGGGCTGTGGCGGGGCGATCTGCACCTGGTCTGTCCGCCATCAGGCGGTACGATGTTTCTGTTCGGAACCGATCGCCTGGGGCGCGACATGGCTTCGCGGCTGCTCTATGGCGGACGGATTTCGCTGACGGTGGGGTTGATCGGTATCGCGATCAGCTTCGGCCTCGGCATCCTGTTCGGGGGTATCGCAGGCTACTTCGGAGGCTGGGTCGACAGCGTCATTCAGAGGCTGATCGAGATCCTGCGCTCGCTCCCCGAACTGCCGCTGTGGATGGCGCTTTCGGCGGCCCTCCCGGTGAACTGGAGCCCGATCCTCGTCTATCTTGCCATTACCGTAATCCTCGGACTCCTCGACTGGCCCGGACTCGCCCGCGCGGTCCGCTCGAAACTCCTGGCCCTCCGGGAGGAGGACTTCTGCACCGCCGCCCGCCTCATGGGGGCACCGCCCAGCCGCATCATCGGACGCCACCTGCTGCCCAATTTCATGAGCCACCTCATCGCCTCGGCAACGCTCTCGATTCCCTCCATGATCCTGGGGGAGACCGCGCTCAGCTTCCTCGGCCTCGGGCTGCGTCCGCCGGTCACCAGCTGGGGCGTACTGCTGACGGAAGCCCAGAATATCGAGGCGGTGGCCCTCTATCCCTGGCTGATGATGCCGATGCTGCCGGTGATCGTCACCGTGCTGGCGTTCAACTTCCTGGGCGACGGGCTGCGCGACGCGGCCGACCCATACGCGACGGATTAGCCGGCCGCGCGTCTGGGCCACCGCCCTGCCTTTCATCTTCGGGCACGACCATCACCGTCAGCACGAACCCGGTGCTGCCAGCTTGCGCAGCCACAGACTGGTCTCGAACACCTCGGGCAGGATCGGCAAGCGACCGAGCGCGGAGTCGCGGACCGCCTGTTCCATGCGGACGGCCGCGTAGCGGCTGGCCCACAGGATCTCGAACCCGCCTCCCTGCAGGAGCGCCGCGACGGCCTGCTGCTCGTTGTAGCCGCGCCAATCCCAGGTGGCCGGGTAGTGGTCGGGCAGGAAGACGTCGTGGATGTGCACGAGAACCCCTGCGGCCATCTGCGGCAGTACGACGTTGAGGAGGCAATCGACGTCGCTCCCGGGCATGAGGACATGGCTGGAATCGATGAACAGGACGTCGCCCTCCGCCAGCGCCGCGAAAGGCTCGAAGCCGGCCTCCTGCACCGTCGCCCGCACGAACTCGAGATCGAGCCGTGCGATGTCGGCTCGCGGCGCCGGGTCGATGGCGGTGATGCGCGTCGCAAGCGCGCCATCACGAACCGCCCGCGCCAAGAAGCGGGTCGAATGCCCGGAACCTACCTCGACGATGCGGCGCGGCCGGCATTCGCGGATCAGCGTATAGGCGATCGCCGCATCCAGCCGCGGAAACCAGCTCTGCAGCCACCGCGGCTCCGGCGGCGGCGCCTCGCCGAGCGCGGTCAGCTCGTCGGCGTAGCCGCTCGCGCACTCGAGCAACTCGCGAAAGGCGACGGCACGCGCGGCGAACAGGCTTTCAATCCCAGCGTAGGGAGGCCGCTTGCCGGGTCCGGGAACACCCTCTGCATAGCGGTAGGGAATGAAGAAGCCACGACGCGCCACGCCTGTGAGCGTTGCCAACCCCATCCAGAAGCGCCTCCGGGCTTCGCGAGTCATGCCAGTCCATCCCCCACGCCCATCAAGACAAGTGGTGCGGGCATCTGCGATTCAACCATGGTGCCGCCGATCTCTTCCTCCGGCGCGCCGGCCCGACCATCTATGGTGCCGGGGCGTGCACCGGAGGAAGAGAAAGGCAGCATGGACTTGCGGGTGCACGGATTGTTCCTTGACGACAAACTGGGCCGCGACGGTTGTCCGAACCTGCCGGGTTGCCGCGCCATCGTGCTCGCGCTGCGGCAGGGATTCATCAACTACGAGCTTACCAAACGGCTGTTCCTCAGCTATGGCCCGCTGGATGCCCTCGAGATCCCGCCGGACGTCGTGGCGAACGGGTTCGAGGCGCTGGCGACCATCGACCTGGACGGTCTTTCCTCGATCGAGGATGCGCTGGAGCAGGCCCGTGTCCGCACCGAAAAGCGGGGGCGCGTCAACCGCGAGATCGAACGGGCCCGACGCAACGGCTACTACGTCAGGACGTTCCCGTACGCGCTGCACATCCCCGACATCGTCGCCATTCACCATTCGAAGCCGATCCGCAACCAACGGCCGATGACGGCGAACTACCTGAAGACCGTGGACCAGATGGGCGGCGCGCCGACCGCACCGGTCGACGAGGCTTCGCCCCCTTGCCCCCATCACCACTGGGAAAGCTGGGGCGTCTTCCAGCCGCTCCCCGGCTACCGTCAGGGGGCGGTCGTCACCGGCGAAAAGCTGGTGGGCTACATAAGGCTGCGCCGTTCCGGCAACACGGCTTGGTACAACAAGATCATGGGCCATGGCGACCACCTCGGCCAGGGCATCATGTACCTGCTCCATTTCGAGTTGCTGCGTCACCTGCTGGAGACGCGCCCCGCAGGTCTGCGTCACTTGATCTATCACCAGTACCGCAACCCTCGGGGCGACACGCTGTTCGACTGGAAGCGCAAGGTCCTGTTCGATCCCCGGTGGGCCATCTACGAAGACGATCGGCCATGGTCGTTCGGCGATGATCGCGCGTCTGTCCCCGTGCCGCTCAAGCTCCGCCATGTCGAGGCTGTGGTTGCAGGCGACCGCGCCGCGCTGTGCGATGCGATGCGACGCAGCGGGGCGTCGATCGAGCAGGTGCGCCGATGGACGCGGGCCTGGTTGCGCGATCCCGGGCTGCTGCGCTTCACCTTCGATCCCGACGAGGTCCCCGGCCGCGACGCTCTTGCCGCTCTGGCAAGCAACGCCTTTCCCAGGGAGGTCCTGGACGGGGTGGCCTCGGTTCACGTGACGGCCGGGGTTGATGCCCTTGGGCTCGACCTGCTGCCGCCGATCGCCGACGCCGCGATCCCGGAGGTCGAGGTTGCGGTTCTATCCGGCGGGGATCTCCCGTCGTTGCGGAGGCTGTATCCGACGGGTTGGCGCTTCCGCCCCGCCGGCACCGCGCCCGGGGAGGGCAGCGCCGATCTCGTCATCCTCGATCCGGCTCCGCCGGCTCGGGAATTCCGCCGCGAAGACGTGCCGTTGCTGCGGGCCGCGCGCAGGCGCCTCGTCGTCGGCCTCGAGCGCAAGGAGCTGCAGCGGCTGGGACAGAGGGTCGACGGGCACGTGGCGGTCAACGCCAGCGAGACCGCGACGGCCTTCGGCGTCGCTCAGGGCATCCGCCTTGTCAGACCGTCGTTGTCATACCGCCACCGGCGGGGCGGCGGGTGCTACTGGCTGGCCGCCGAGGTCGCCTGATTCCTGCCTGCGACGCATTTGTGATCCGGGAACGGATTCCCCATGTCTCTGACGATGCACGTGCGCCATCTGGAGGCCGAGCAGGATGGTGCGGAGGCCCTCGTTCCTGCGAACCGTGTCGGATTTCGTTCTCGGCGAACCCTCCAGGTCGCGCCTTCCGGAACGCGTCCGCGAGGCGATCGAGGTCCAGCAGCGCCGCAGCGAACTCCTGATCGTCCTCGTCCAGATTCCGCTGATCGTCTTCTTCGCGATCCTGTACGCCATCTCGCCCAAGACCTTTTCGTCCGAGATGTTCGCGCCGGTGCCCTGGACGCTGGCCGGATATTTCGCCTTCAGCGGATTGCGTCTGATCCTGACGTTGCGGCCGCGGATCCCGGCCTGGCTGCCGTTCGTCTCGGTTGTCGTAGAGATCGCGCTTCTTCTCACCCTGATCTGGAGCTTCCATATCCAGTACGAGCAGCCGGCGCCCTTCTATCTGAAGGCGCCGACGATGCTCTACATCTTCATCTTCATCGCGCTTCGAACGCTTCGCTTCGATCCGCTTCACGTTCTCGTCGGCGGCGCGGCCGGAGCTCTCGGCTGGCTGGCGCTGGTGGCGATCGCCCTCGCCAGCGCCGACGACATCGACCTCGTGGTGACGCGCGACTACGTCCTCTACATGACGTCGAACACGGTCCTGATCGGCGCCGAGGTGGACAAGATGGTGGTGATCCTGTCGGTCACCGCGGTGCTCGCCCTGGCGCTGGTGCGTGCCAAACGCCTCATGCACAACGCGATCGTCGACAATGCCCGGGCAAGCGACCTCTCGCGCTTCATCACTCCCGAGGTCGCGCAGCGCATCACCGGCGCCGACCGCGCCATCGAGCCGGGATACAGCGAAGTCCGCGAAGGGACCATTCTGTTCACCGATATCGAAGGCTTCTCGGGCATCTCCGAACGCATCACGCCGCAGACATTGATGACCGCTCTCAACGAGTATTTCGCCGCCGTAGCCCAGGTTCTCGAGCGGCACCATGGAGTGATCCACCAATATCACGGCGATGCCATGCTGGTGGCCTTCAACACCCTCGACGACGACCCCGATCATGCGGCCAATGCCCTGCGCACCGCGCTGGCCATCCAGCAACTGGTGAACGGCCGCACGTTCGGCGACGGACTGGTGCTGAAGACCCGTTGCGGCATCAATACCGGCACCGTGGTGGTAGGTGCGTTCGGCGGCCGGGATCACATGCTGTTCACGGTGCACGGCGATGCCGTCAACATCGCGGCTCGTCTCGAGCAGCTCAACAAAAGCTACGGAACCTACGTCCTGGCGAGCGAGGCCACCATCGCCGCGGCCGGTCCGGCATTCAACGTGGCCGCCAAGGACAGTGTTGCCGTGCGCGGCCGCATCTCCGCTATCCGCTGCTTCGAGGTCGAATCCGAGGCGATCCAACCGCAGCCCCGGCTCGGGGCCGGGGGCACGCTGAACTGACAGGGACTGTCACGTCGTCGCGTCCGCTGACGGCTTCAACTGCATTCCGCCCCTTCGGGGCGCGGCGAAGCCGGGTCCCTTGCGGAGCTCCGAACTCGGATCGCGAGAGGGGCGCGGCCACTGAAACGGCGCCTACGGGTGCGATGCCAACCGACATGCGCTCGTATTCTCCAGGCTTCCGCAACCGGTTTGGGACCCTTCGGGCTCGGGCAGGTGGCCGCCGATTCGTCCCTGTTCCGCTTCGGCGAGGAGGCGGTTCGCGATTCGGAACGGCGAAGACATGCGCCAAGTCACCGCCGGCGTCGAGCTCGGAGTCCCGGGCGATCCAGCCTCATTGAGCGATGCCCGCGCGCTTTTCTCACAATTGCTACAAACATTTCCTTCCCGTCTCGGGCACAATGCCCGATACTCCGGCGCGTTTCCCTCGCGCGGCCGACGTGTCGTGGGAAGGACCGGAGGGGCGGGAAGGTCGCCTGCGTTCCCGTGAGGCAGCAAGGCGTGTCGAGTCGGATCCGAGTGGTGTCGTAGATGAACAGTGTGAGTGCCGATGGACTGCGCGCGGTCTCTGGTACCGACGCGTCGGAGAGTGAGCGAGTCGAACAGTGGGGCGGTCTCAGGCTTGATGCGTTCGACCCCAAGGCCTTCCGGACAAACGCCGAGATCGCGGTCTCCAAGCTGGAGCGGTATCTAGCCGACTCGTCGATCCGAGGACTGACGCTTACCGATCCGGAAATCCTGCTCGAGAAGGCACGGGCCCTCATGGCGGAACCGGAGGGCCGGCTTGGCGGACTCGACGAGCACAGACTCGGCGAGATCCTTGACCTCTACATACGGACGGGCATTCAGGTCCATTCCCCCGGGTACATGGGCCGGCAGTTCTCCGGCGTGGTTCCGCTTGCCGGGGTCGTCGACTTCGTCAGCTCGGTCGTCAACCAGCCGTCGTCGTTCTACGAAGCAGGCCAGTTGCCCCGGGTGGCCGAATGCCTCATGGCCGACGAGCTCAATCGTTTCATCGGTTGGCCGCAGGGTCGCTTCGCCATGATCACCACCTCGGGCGGCTCGCTGGCCAACCTCACCGCGATGCTGGCGGCACGCAACGACAAGCTGCCGCGATTCTGGTCCGAAGGGGCTTTTGCGCTGTCCGGCCAACCGCGCCCCGCGATCGCGGTCGGCGAGGACGCTCACTACAGCGTTCATAGGGCGGCCGGAATTCTGGGCATCGGCGACGACCAGATCGTCGTCCTCCCCTGCAACGGCCGGCGCCAGATCGACATCGCCGCCGTGCAACCGACTCTCCAGGCCGCAGAGGATCGGGGGCTCAAGGTCTTCTGCCTGGTCGCCTCGGCCGGGACCACTTCGATCGGCGCCTTCGACTCCCTCGGCGAGCTGGCGGCGATCGCCCACGCACGGGACATCTGGCTCCACGTCGACGGAACGCACGGTGCCAGTCTGCTGGTTTCGGACGCGCTGCGCCACAAGCTGGAGGGGATAGAAGACGTCGATTCCCTGGCCTGGGACGCCCACAAGATGATGTTCGTCCCCGCGATGTGCACCCTGCTCTTCTACAAGAACAAGGAGAAGAGCTACGGCGCCTTCGTGCAGGAAGCTTCCTACGTCTTCGAGAAGGCGCCCGACGTCGTTACCGAATTCGATTCCGCCGAGCAGAACTTCGAGTGCACCAAGCGGCCGATGATCATGGGCCTGTGGGTCCTATGGGCGCTGTACGGGCCGCGGCTGTTCGCCGAGAAGATCGAGTACCTCTGCCAACTTACCGGCAAGGCCCATGCAGTGCTGGAGGACGAGCCGGAGTTCGCCGCTCTTCACGAGCCGGAGGCCAACATCCTCTGCTTCCGCTACGTCCCCTCCAACCTGCCCCACCACCGCCTGGGCGACTTCCAGGTAGCCATCCGCAACCGCATCCGTAAGGAGGGCCGGTTCTTCATCTCGAAAGTCGACATCGAGGGCTTGGCTGCCCTGCGCGTCGTGATGATGAACCACCGCATCCACATCGGCCACTTCCAGGCGCTGCTGCGGGAAATCCGGACGGTGGGGCAGAGCATCCTGAAGGAGTGGGCGGCCGCCGCATCGGAAAATGAATGGGCCTTCGGCGCATGCCGGCAACCCGAACGGCTTCGAACGTCCGTCTGACGGCCGGCTGGTCCCCCAAGGCGATAGCCGGCGCCCATGTCGGCCGGCGTCGACGCTCAGACGCCGGGTACCTTGCCGAGGTCCCGACACTCCATCAGGTCTATGCTCGGATGATCCGTGACGGACGCGAAGACGGCGCGGTTGTCGTATCGGTAATCCTGGTAGAGGACACGGTCGATGACGTCGAATCCCGAGGAAAGCAACATCCGTCCCGAGGCAGTGTTAGTGGTCAGCGCGAAGGCTGACCGGTAGCCCTTCTCCCTCGCGTTCCGCAAGCTCGCGCGGCAGATCAGCCGTCCCAGGCCCCTGCCCAGGCAGCCGGGCAGCACGCCGATGGCAAACAGATAGACCGTCGATCCCGCGGCGACCGTCCGCGTCGAGAAATAGGAATCGTGGAAGCGCCGCGCAATCTCGGCAATCGGCGCGAACTTCGGCGATGCCGGGCCACAACTGTCGACCGGCGGAGCAAGCGCGTCCATGGCGATCGCAGCCGCGACCATCCGCCCGCCGGGTTCACGCACCACCAGGCTCAGGCCATTGCGCTGAACCGCTTCGAGTTCGAGGCTGATCATCGTTCGAAATTCGTCGGGGGTGATCGACAAGGCGATCTCGATCGGGTCATGGCTGCAGAAGCTCTCCGTCAGCAGTTCCACCGCCTCTCGGTAGTCCTTCTCGCCAAATGGCGACGGCGCGAAGCCCGACAGATCTTCTCCCGGCAATCCAGATCCCATTACACCCGCTCCGAGACTCGAAAACCCCTCGCGCCGACGCGGCCGCGCGTCAGCCCAATCGGCGTCGGAAGGCCTGGAGGAAATTCCTGCTGTCGTTGATCGTGCCGTCCGCCACCGCCCGCTTCATCAAGGAATTGGCCACGGCAAGACCGGCGGC
Source organism: Rhodospirillales bacterium (assembly GCA_018432935.1). Lineage (GTDB taxonomy): Bacteria > Pseudomonadota > Alphaproteobacteria > Rhodospirillales > Shumkoniaceae > JAHDSF01. Next base: position 115,580 of record JAHDSF010000013.1, read on the forward strand.
CGCCTTGGCGGCAGGCTCCATCGTGAATCCCGGCCGAACGTCGAGACGCAATTCCCAGTCCAGGTTCAGCTGGTTCGCTATATTCAGGGTCAGTGTGTATCCGTACACGCCCGGGACGGTGGCCTCCGCGTTGGCGCCCCACCAGTAGCCGAACCCGCCGCCCAGTTCCGGGGAATCGAAGAGCTGTGGGATCAGGATGCCTTTCTCGACCGCTTCGCCCCCCACGCCCTTGACCGAGACGCTCATCTCGGGCTTGGTCCAGTCGATGGGGCCCACCAGCCAATTCATGACTTGGCATCCCACGACCACGGTCGTCAGGCACCCCGTTCCCTGGCCGGATGAACCGTTGACGCGATTGTTGTCGACGGAATAGACGTTCCCCGCAAGACTTCCCGTTTCCAGCGCGGCCTCGACATCGACCACAGCAACAATGGCGAGTTGGCTATTCATAACTTTACTCCTACAGAAGTCCGCTCGTCAGGCGCTGACGATGAGTCTGGCATATTTTTCCATCGTCATCCGCCTTCCGTTGACGTTGAACTCGATCAGATACTGGTACTCACCCGGCCTGATCACCTTGCCGAAGTTGACGACGCCCGCCCAGTATTCTCCCGATGGCGCACCATATCGCCCGAGCCGGACGCACGGGGTGCCGGCCGCCGTGATCGGCTGCCCGCCCTGAAAGAACGAGATCTTCTGGATCTGCACATCGGTCTGGAAGTCGATTCCCAGGACGTGCCAATTCAGCACCTGGGCGAACCGCACCCCGGTCGCTAGGGTGTCCGTGCCCAGGCCCGAGCTGGGGACGCATCCTCCAACTCCGGAACCGGCGTGATTGGCGGGGCTGTTGTCCACCATGAACAACTTGCCGTCGAGCGACCCCGACCTGAGTGCGCCGATGACATCGACCACACTCAGAATGTTCAGCTGCGGAATCATGGCATCCTTGGGAAAATGAACGCGATCGGCTCACCGAACATCGAGCGACAGCGAGGAGGGGCCAATCATGGTCTGCCCGCTGACGTCGAGTGCGATGTCATACGTGTAGCGCCCGGCCGCCGACGCATCGACCCGGCCTGTCCAATAGATGAAAGTACCGTCGTAGAGCGACATCTTCGCGGCGTTGCTCACGATCGCCCCGGGGCCGGAAACCCCCGCCATGTCGACGCTGGTCTCGACCTCCATACTCCAGACGCACCAACTGATCGCAGCACCCGGCGCGATCACGGAGACCAGGTTCCCGGTCCCGAGGTTGGAGGATCCGCCGCGGGCGTTGTTGTCGAACCAATAGGCGTTGTTCGCCAACGAGCCATCCGCCAGTGACTGGGTGACGTCGATCACGCCGATGATGCTGATCGCCCTGGGCAAGCCATCGGATTCTGCCCTCACCGCCGCGGCGACTTCTCGGGGAAGAAAGGCGCCTGCCGTGAACGCCGCAGCCAAAGCGATGAAATCGCGGCGCGTTTCGAAGAACTTACGATCCCCCATGGTGATCCCCCCAGATCAATCCAACGGACAGGGCAACACCCCCGTCACGCCGACCCGCGCCTCGAACGCGGGCGGCAGGTCAACATACGCGATTACGTCTGACGAGCAAAGCGCCGGCGGCCCCGATCGAGGACAGCGCCGACTCCCATCCGCTCGCGGCCGCACGTTCCACGATCTCTGGCAGCCATCGCCATCCGCCACATCTTTGGATGAAAATCAAGCGAAAGGCGTGGTCGCCAAACGTATGAAGATCATGCAATAATTCGCTCCCCTCCGCCCCGCCGGGCGTTCACCAGCACACGTGCCGCTCCTCGCTTGTATGCAATGCCCGCCTATCCCCTGACATCCCCCCAGCGCGAAATCTGGCTGTTTCAGCAGCGCCATCCGGAGGTGCCGCTGTACAACATCGGCGGTCTCACCGCGATCGAGGGAGCGCTCGACCCCGTTCTTTTCCGGCAGGCGGCAATCCGCACGATCGAGAAGCACGATGCGTTGCGCATCATCCTGCTGGATTCCACCGATCAGGACGGGGTGGCGCTGCAGACGATTCGCGAGCCGTTCGAAATCGACCTCCCTGTGATCGACTTCTCGCGGGAGTCGAATCCGCAGGAAGCGGCGATGGCCTGGATGCAGAAGCATTTCGAGGAGCCGTTCGCGCTGATCGGCCAGCCCCTGTTCCGCTTCGCCCTGGTCAAGATCGCGGAGAACCGGCACTGCTGGCTGCAGGTGTACCACCATCTGATCGCCGACGGCTGGGCCACATCCATCTTCAACAGATCGATATCGGACATCTACAGCCGCCTCGCCGAGGGTGCCGCCCCCGATGTCGAAGCGCCAACCTACCTCGACTATGTCGAGGACGACCGCCGCTACCTCGCGTCTCCCCGATTCGCGGACGATCGCGCTCATTGGGTGGCGCAGCATGAGGCCCCCGTCGAACCGCTGTTCGCCGTGCAGGACGCGACGGCGCAGTCCGGCTCGCCCCGCAGCGGCCGGCTCCAGTTCGCCCTCGACAGCGGGCTGGAGCATCGCCTGCGCGCCTATATCCAGGACCGCAAGACGACGATGCTCCATGTCCTGGTCGGCGCGCTCTACGTCTACTTCACACGGATCGGACAGCGCAGCGACTTCGTCATCGGATTACCGGTCCTCAATCGCGCCACCGATCGGTTCAAGAAGACCGCGGGGCTGTTCGCGGGGGTCAACGCGTCCGTCTTTCGCTTCGATCACGCTCGAGATTTCTCGCAGCTGCTGGATCGAATCAGAAGCACCCTGCGTGCGAACTACCGCCATCAACGCTTTCCCGTCGGCGAACTGGTCCGCGGGCTTGGCCACGGACGCTCGAACGAGCGCCTGTTCGACGTCAGCCTTTCCTACGAGCGCTTCGATTTCGACCTCAACTTCGGCGGTTCGCCCGCTACAGTCTCGACGCTCCTGCACGGACGGGAAGCCACGCCGCTGATGCTGTTCGTCCGCGAGTACAGTGATCGCTCGGGGATGGTCTTCGACTACGCCCACAATCTGGCTTATCTGGCGGCGTCCGAGGTCGAGGCGCTGCACGCCCGGCTGATGCGCATCCTCGAACTCGTGCTCGACTCCGACCAGACGGCGGTCGGCCGGCTCCCGGTAATGACGGAACGAGAGCCCGCGCTTCTCCGCTCCTGGAACGCGACGGAGGTGGACGTGCCGCGGGGGCTGACGGTGCCGCGGCTGTTCGAGGCGCTGGCTGCGGCGGCGCCGGACGCCCCCGCGGTAGTGCACGGCGGGGTGCGCCTGACCTACCGCGAGCTCAACGCGCAGGCCAACCGGCTGGCCCACCGCCTGATCGCCGCCGGGGTCGGCGCCGACAGCCTGGTCGCGATCTGCCTCGAACGCTCGGCGGCGATGGTGGTGGCAGCGCTGGCGGTGATGAAGGCGGGCGGCGCCTACGTGCCGATCGCCGCCGACTTGCCGCCCGCCCGCCGCGCCTTCATCCTCGACGACACCCGGCCGGCGGTGCTGCTGACCGCCGGAGACGTCCTCGATGCCGAAGGCCCGACTACGTGCCCGACCATCCGGCTCGACCGCGAGGACCTTGCCGCATGGCCCGAAGCCGATCCGCCGCCGCGCTGCGGACCGGAGCATCTCGCCTATCTCATCTTCACGTCCGGCTCCACCGGCCAGCCCAAGGGGGTGATGATCGAGCAGCACTCGCTGGTCGACATGATCACCGTCTTCAACCGGACCTACGTGCTGGGGCCGCGGGACCGCGTGGCCCAGATGGCCTCGTTCGGATTCGACGTCTCGGTCAGCGAGATCTTCCCGACCTTGTGCGCAGGGGCGACCCTCGTGATCGTCGACCGCGACGACCTTCTCGACCCGGCACGGCTGACCGCGCTTCTGGGGCGCGAGCGGATCAGCCTGTTCGGCTCCTCGCCGTTGATGCTGGCCCAGCTCAAACTGGACCGCCGGACCCTGCCCGACCTGCGCCTGGTCTTCAGCGGCGGCGAGGCGCTCAAGACGGCCCACTATGCCGGGATTTCCGAGGACCTGCCGCTGGTCAACGGCTACGGTCCGACCGAGGCGACGATCGGCGCCACCAGCTACCGCATCCGCCGCACCGCGGACGAGGCGGAGCGGATCCCGATCGGGCGGC
>JAHDSF010000055.1 GCA_018432935.1 Rhodospirillales bacterium
ATCGCCGGCGAGCGTCTGGCCCGCGGCTACTGGAACCGTCCCGAGCTGACCGCCGAGAAGTTCGTCGAGGTCGAGCTGTTCGGCCGCCGCGAGCGGATTTACCGCACCGGCGACAAGGCGCGCTGGCGGGCTGACGGGAACCTGGAGTTCCTCGGTCGGCTGGACCGTCAGGTCAAGCTGCGCGGCTTCCGCATCGAGCTGGGCGAGATCGAGACCGCGCTCGCCGCCCTGCCGGGGGTGGCGGAAAGCGCCGTGATCACCGCCGGCGAGGGGGCCGAGCAGCGGCTGGTGGCCTATGTCGCCGGTCGTGGCCTCGAGTCGGCGGAGCTTCGCGACTCCCTCCGCGCCCGCCTGCCAGAATACATGGTACCGGCCGCCGTCGTCGTTCTCGACCGCATGCCCCTTACCGTGAACGGAAAGGTCGATGCGACCAGGCTGCCGACCGTCGCGCCCAGCGACGCCGGTTTCATCGGCCCTCGCAACGCCCGCGAATTGGCTCTAGCCCGGATCTGGGAAGACGTTCTGGGAGTTTCCCCGATCGGAGTGAACAGCGATTTCTTCGCCTTGGGCGGCCACTCGCTCCTGGCGGTGCGTCTGATCAGCCGGCTGCAACAGGAGCACAAGCGGCCGCTGCCGCTGGCCACGTTGATCAAGCACCCGACGATCGCCGAACTGGTGCCGTTTCTCCAGAGTGCGTCGGACGCCGGGGAGGAGTCCCTGCTGGTTCCGATCCAGCCCAAGGGCTCCCGTATCCCCCTGTATCTGGTGCCGGGGGCCGGCGGCCACGCCATGTGCTTCCATCCCCTTTCCCTGTGCCTGGGGCCGGAGCAGCCTGTCATCGGGCTCGAAATGCCGGGCCTCAATGACGGGCCCGCCGTCCCAGCTTCGATCGAGGCCCACGCGCAGCGTCTCATGGAGAGCATCCGTGCGAACGGCAGCCCGGGACGCTGCCGCCTCGGCGGCCATTCCGCCGGTGCGGCGGTGGCCTTCGAGTTGGCCCGCCAGATCGAGGCATCCGGAGGGACCGTCGACCACCTGCTGATCCTGGACGCGCCAGCCCCTGCGCGGACAACCCGCCCAGGGCTGGACCACGCCGCCGTGCTGCGCGATGTCATCGCCACGATCGAGGCCATTGCCGGTGTCTCTCTCGGCATCGATGCCGACACGCTCGCAGCGCAGCCGAGCGATGGCGCGCGCTATGCCTTGATCTCCGATCGCCTGAAGGCACGGAACAGCGATTTCGTTCCGCAAAGCGTGGAACGGATGGTCACCGCGTATCAGGCGATGAGCCACAACCTGGGCCGATATGCCCCTTCGGGTGCGCTGTGCTGCCCGGTCACCCTGATCAAGGCGACCGGCAGCGCGAGCGGGCACGAAGCCCGGGACTGGGGGTGGCAAGCCTTCGTCGCGGCGGACATCGGCGTGCGGACACTGCCCGGCACGCATCTGTCCATGCTCGTCACGCCTGACGTCGCCGCACTGGCGCGGCTGATCGAAGATGTGCTGGGGCACTCCGCCGCAACCCGCGACATGGACTTTCGCAAGTGAGCATCGGACACGTGCGTATGGGGGCGATTAAATTGAGCACAACTTCAAGCATTAATGAGCTTATTGGCGAACACGAACTGGTCCCAAACAGTATCGATGATGTCGCCCTGCAGACAACGTTCGCCGACAAGCTTCGGCAATGTCAATCTTTGTTCGGAAAACCCTTTCACCAACTTGACATCGAAACCCAGAACGCAATCGCTTTCCGTCGACTGCAGCAGATGGTGAACTCGCTGCTGCTGAACCCACTCTGGCGTGAACGCCTCGGCCAGGCGGGCTTTTCGCGCGCGCCCGAGAACCTCGAGGAATGGCAGAAGCTGCCGACCACCGACCGGGATACGCTCCACGGCTTCTTCATGGGCAGGCGGGAGGGCATGGTCGTACCACTCTCGCGCAGCGGGTTCGAGGTCATCGCCAGCGGCGGCACCAGCAACGGAAGGCCGACGGAGACCGTCTACTCGCAGCGCGAGTTGCACGACACCTACGAGATTGCCGGCCAGTTCATGGGGACCCACCTGCTGCCCCGTTTCCTGACCGGCGATGGTGTCAAGTGGATCATCATGACGCTGACAGATTCCGATATGTGGAGCAGCGGCACGATGATCGGCGGTGTCCTCCAGCGCACCCCGGGAGTCAACTACGTGGCGGCCGGGACATTGTCGGAGAACGTCTTCCGCCACATCATGTCTTTCGATGGCCAGAAGGCCATCATGGGAATGTCGCGGGAGATCGAGGCGCTGATTCCCCTGGGACGAACCCTGCCGCTTGCCGACCGCGAGACCTTCCGGCTCGCCATCTACGGCAGCGGCATCATTCAGAGGAAGAAGATCGAGGAACTCAAGGCGCTGTTCCCCAATCTCGAGGTCACCAGCTATTTCGCGTCCAACCAGGCGGAAGCGATCGGCCTGCAACTGAGCCCGGACGGCCATCTGACAAGCGTGCCCGGCCTGCATCTCATCGAGATCGTCGACCCGGAGGGCAAATGGGTCAAGATCGGCGAGGAGGGAGAGCTTCTGGTCACCCGCCTGCACGCGACCGAGGCGCCGATCATCCGCATGCAGCTCGGCGACCGCATGATCCGCCGCGACGACCTCGTCAGCGACGCGCTTGTCGCGCAGCGGTTCGACTTCGCCGGCAGAAGCTCGGACATCCTCCATATCGGGGAGAGCCACCACGCCGCACGGATCGTCTATGCGCAGATCAGAGAGCAGCTGCTGGCTGCCGGCTTCATCGACATCGACCAGGAGTCGCACGAGGTCCAGTTCCAGAATTACCGCGATCGGAGAGGCCTATATCTGGTGCTCTCCGTCAATCACCCCGAGCGATGGACGGCGCAGCTGAACCGGGACGTCTCCCCGGAACAAATTCGGACTTTTTTCGTTACCGCCCTGACGGCCGGCCTACCGTTCTTCGACCGTAACGACGCGCGCACCACGGCACTGAAATCCAGCCCCTATGAATTCGGCATCAAGCTGGTCGGCGAAGGCTCGGCCGAGATCCACCGCACGAGGGTCGGCAAGGTGCCGTTGGTCAAGGACTTCCTGTAACCAGATCCGGCTGAACGGTTCGGGGAGGCAGGAGAGCTTGCGGTCGAGTTTCGACCTCGATGCTCCCTGCCCGTCCGTTTGCCGACCCTGTCGCTCGCGGTCGGCTAATCAATCTCGACCCAACGACCGGTCCCGATCCGCCTGAGGATCGGCGTGGAGAAGACGCCGACGACCTTGTCGGGTGTACCAAGGGCGAATGTCTCAAGCCCTGGATGCCAGCGGCGGGTCTGGATCATCGCGACGCCGAGAACGACCGGATCGATCCCGCAGGTCGACAAGAGCTGCAGACCCGCAAGCATCGACGCGCCGCTCGAAATCACGTCGTCGACCAGCGCCACCCGCCGCCCGGCGAGAAGCGGCAGCATGCGGGGGTCGATGTAGAGACGTTTGCGTTGCTCGGGGGTGGTGATCGAAGACAGCGAGACGGAGTACTCCTCCGTGTACCAGAATTTCCGCGACGTCCCCAACGGGACGTAGCGGCGATGGCCGAGATTCCGAGCCACTTGGCTGGCCAGCGTCAGGCCGAGCGTGGGCAGGCCGACGACGATCTCGGGCCGCAGAGGCACGAGCTTCTCGGCAAGCACCTGGGCGAGCGCGTCCTGCACGGCAAAGCTGGCCTGATTGATGATCAGCGAGGCCAACGCACACTCGCCGTCCGGAAGCGGCCGGATGGGCAGCTTGATCTGACGCCCGTCGTCCAGTTCCGCCGGAAAGAACTCGCTGTGGCCGTCGGCCGACGCGAAGGTCGCAGGCGGATGGATGTCCTGCCAGAAGTCATGCGGTTGCATTGGGGTACGGTCCTTTTCATTGTCGCCGGACGCGGCGGTTCATATTCTTGAATGGATCGGACAGCTCGGCGCGCCTGGTGCGGCAATAGCCCACTCTCGCCTGTTTTTCCATCGTCACGAAAGGTACGGCCAGCCTGATGAACGTTCCCGAGGCGATTTCCGACGACCTGCCGTTTCTCACCGCGTTGCGCCACGATCTGCACGCCCATCCGGAACTCGGATTCGAGGAGACGCGAACCGCCGCCATCGTCGCCCGCCATCTCGAGGAGGCGGAAATCCGGGTTCATCGCGGCCTGGGCGGCACCGGCGTGGTCGGAACCCTGCGAATCGGCGACGGTCCGCGAGCCATCGGATTGCGGGCCGATCTGGATGCGCTGGCCATGCCGGAAACCGCGGACCGGCCCCACAAGTCCACCCTACCGGGCAGGATGCACGCCTGCGGCCACGACGGACACACGGTGATGCTGCTGGGGGCGGCGCGCCATCTGGCCCGGACGCGGGCATTCTCGGGCACCGTGAACTTCATCTTCCAGCCCGCCGAGGAAGGGCGGGGCGGGGCGCGGAAGATGGTGGAAGACGGCCTGTTCCATCTGTTCCCCTGCGATGCGGTCTACGGACTGCACAACATGCCGGGGCTTGGCGTCGACGAGATCGCAGTGGTCGAAGGACCTCAGCTCGCCTCGTCGGACAGCTGGCACGTCACCTTTCACGGCACCGGCACCCACGGCGCCAAACCTCACCTCGGCCGCGATGCAATCACCGCCATGGCGACCTTCCTGTCCGCCTTGCAGACGATCGTCGGCCGCGTTGTCGATCCATTGCAGCCCGCGGTCGTCAGCGCCTGTTCGGTGCAGGCCGGCGATCCCAAGGCGCTCAACGTCATCCCCGATTCCGTCGTCATCGGCGGGACGGCGCGCGCCTACTCGGCGGCCGTGCGGGACCAGCTTGAGGCGGAGGTGGGCCGCCTGGCGCGGGGAACCGCCGAGATGTTCGGGGTTCGGGCCGACTACCGGTTCGAGCGCCGGATTCCTCCCGTCATCAACGATGCCGACGCCACGCGGCGGGCTTACGCCGCCGCCGCCAGCGTGGTTGGAGAACGCGTCCGCACCGACTTCCCGCCCTCGACGGCCGGGGACGACTTCGCCTTTTTCGGACAGCAGGCGCCGGCGTGCTTCGTCTGGCTCGGCAACGGCCCAGCCGCCGACGGTGCGCTCCATCACAATCCGGCCTACGACTTCAACGATGCCGCCATCCCCTATGGCGTCGCCTTCTGGTCAGCGCTGGTCGAGGGAGAATTGCCTAGGGGCTAGAGGATCTCCAGCACGGGGCTTTCCAGAACCGTTCCCGACGCGACGTCGGCGATGCCGCGGTCGGTCATGTGCGGGCCGGCGTTGCAGGCGAGCGTCGCGCCGAAGCAGGCCTTGAACACCAGATAGGGCGGCTGCCAGTCGACGATCCTGCCGACAGCGTCGCGAACCGCCTTGAAACCGTTGGCGACGACGTCGAGCGGCGCGTCGGAGAGAAGGCCGGCCAGCGGCAGCGGCAGCCGGGCGTCGATCTGGCCGCCCGAGGCCACGGCCATGCCGCCGCCCATCGCAATCACCGCGTTGGCCGCGACCGCCATGTCGTGCGGGTTGCCGCCGAACACGGTCAGGTTGTGGCTGTCGTGGGACACTGTCGTGGCGAAGGCGCCGCGCCAGTTCCCCCAGCCGGTCAGAAGGCCGACGCGGGGGCGGGTATCGGCACGGCCGTGGCGGTGGACAACGGCAATCAGCGTTGCGTCCGGCGGCGTTTCGACGAACCCATCGCGGATCTCTGCAACGCGCTCGCCCCAGCGGGTGAAACGCGGCACGTCGATGGTGGCGACGCGTGCGCGCCGGCCCTGGGCCGGAATGCGGAAGTCCGTCCCGGTCAACAGCTGAAGCTTTACCGTACCGCGCAGGCCGGCTGCCTCCGCCGGGACGGAGGGAATCGTCATCATGCCGCCCCGGGCAATCACGGCCCCGTTCGCCAGAACCGTTTCCGCGCGCAACCCGACGGGACTGTCGAAGATCGCGATATCGGCGCGGCGCCCGGGCGCAATCAGGCCAAGATCGGGGCGGCCGAGACGCTGCGCCGCATTGAGGGTGGCGGCGCGAAGCGCCCATTCCGGCCGCAGCCCGTAGCGGATCACGCGGCGCACGACGTCGTCGAGGCCGCCGCCCGCGGCCAAGTCGTCAGCGAACACGTCGTCGGTACACAACGCCACCGTCTGCGGCAAATGCCCCAGCGCGTTCAGGGCCGCAACGAATTCCGGCAGCAGGTGATCGTGGGACCCGCGCAGCTCGATGGCGAGGCCGGCGCGCAGCTTCTCCATCAGATCGCCGGCCGAGGTCAGCTCGTGGTCGGAACTGACGCCCGCGGCCGCGAAGGCGGCCAGATCGCCTCCCGCCAGATTGCGGGCGTGGCCGAAGACCAACTTGCCCGAGGCAAGGCCCGCCTGCACGATCGCGCTGATCCGCGGCGAGCCGCCGATCACCCCCCGCATGTCCATGACCTCGGCGATGCCGCCGACCTGCGGCCAGGACAGGATCTCGGCGATGGCATCGGCATCGAAATCGGCGCCTGCCAGTTCCAGCCCCGGCGCCGAGGGCACGCAGGAAGGTGCCAGCACGATCACCCTGAGCACTCCGTTGCGGACGGCATCGGCCGCCCACCGTACGCCGTCGCGACCCACCACGTTGCCGAGCTCGTGCGGGTCCCAGACGATCGTCGTCACCCCGCGCGGCAGCACCGCGCAGGCGTAGGTGTCGGGCGTCACCATCGAGCTTTCCACATGCATGTGGATGTCGATGAGTCCGGGCGAGACGAAGCGGCCTGATGCGTCGATGACCTCCGCCGCGTCCGTGCGCGCGCCCGGCGCATGGACGGACGCGATCAGCGCGCCCGACAGGCCGATGTCGGCGGGGCGGAACTCGCCGGTCACCATGTCGATCAGCGTGCCGCCCGCGATCAGAACGTCGAACGGCGCATCGCCGCGGGCGGCGGCGACCGCGCGGCTGCGCAGATCGTCCCGATTCAGGTCCGCCGGCTCGTTCTCTTTCGTCATCGCGCCGCCTCGGACGAAAGCGCCTCCAGGATGATGCCCTTCAGCTGGTCATGGTCGGAATCGACTGCCAGCCTGGCGTTGAAAACGGCATGACTCTGGCGCGTTTCGACCACGGTGCGACCGCGGGTCAGCCCCCCCGCGAGTTCGATCGCGAGGCCGACGGGGCGGAAGGTGACCAGATCGGGGCGGATGAAGGCGGCTGCCGCCGCCGGATCGTAGAACGCCATCGCCGGACGGCCGCGCCGGGTCGCGATCGCAACGAAGCCGCCGAACAGGTCGGCCAGCAGATCGGCGTTCCTCCCGCCCAGTGCCCGCAGGCGTTCGGCTTCTTCCGGCCGGCACAGGATCCGGCGGCAGAAGTCGAGGTCGACCATGCGCAGCGGCAGGTCGTGGGCCAGGACGATCGCGACCGCCTCGGGGTCGGCATAGGCGTTGAATTCGGCGGATGCCGTATGGTTTCCCGCGCCCGCGCTGCCGCCCATCCAGGTCAGCTCGTCGATCCGCCCGGCAAGGTCCGGACGCGCCAGCACCAGTGCGGCGATGTTGGTCAGAGGCCCCAGCGCCAGGATGCGGCGTGGCGAAGGCGCGGCCTCGAGCCAGCGGACAAGCGCGGCGAACGTGGGCTCGCCCTCCTCCGGCTCGACGGAGGGAAGCGCGCGTCCCAGCGTCGGCATCCCGGTGGGGCCGAGGATCCGCTCGGCCGTCTCGACGGTCCCGAGAACCGACGACGCGCGACCGATGAAAACGGGAAACGACCAGTCAAACGCCCTTCGGGCCGCCGCCGCGTTGCGGCGCACCTGGTCAAGCTCGGCGTTGCCGAAGACCAGCGACACGCCGTCGATCGGCAGCCCGCCATGAACGACCGTGAGAATGGCGGCAATGTCGTCGAAACCGAGGTCGGTGTCGATCCAGATGCCCATCGGCTACTCGAAGCGTCTGAGCTGCGCCGCGTTGCCCACCGGAAGGTCGAAGTCGACCTCGGCACCCAGCCGGTGACTGGGCAGGGCCGCGTCGACTTCCGCCTTCAGGGGCCCGAATGGCGTGTCGATGACGTACTCGCGGGTTCCGCCCGCAAAGGAGATGCCGCGCACGATCCCGCGGTAGGGTCCCGAGCCGAGGGTCAGCATCCGAGGGCGCCACGCCAGTCCCGCCGTATCGGGCAACGGATCCGAGATCGGGACGGCCCCGCGTTCGCCGACAAAGGCGCCATGGCGAACCTGGAAGATGTTCTCGAAGCCGACGAAGTCGGCGACGAAGCGGGAATCCGGATGGTTGTAGATCTCTTCGGGCGTCCCGATCTGCTCGATCGCGCCTTCCTTCATCACCACGATCCGATTGGCCAGCGCAAGCGCTTCGCCCTGGTCGTGGGTGACGAAGATCATCGTCACCCCGGTTTCCTGCTGGACCCGCTGCAGCTCGGTCCGCATCTCGAGCCGCAGCCGCGCATCCAGGTTGGACAGCGGCTCGTCGAGCAGCAGCAGCTTGGGCTCCATCACCATGGCGCGAACCAGAGCCACGCGCTGCTGCTGCCCGCCGGAAAGCTCCGGCGGTTTGCGGCTGCTGAAGTCCGACAGATCAACCGATTTCAGCCCGGCTTCGACCCTGGCCTCGAGCTCCTCGCCCTTCATGCCCTTGAGCTTCAGGCCGAAGGCGACGTTCTCGAACACCGACAGATGCGGGAACAGGGCATAGGACTGGAAGACCATCCCGACGGCGCGCTTGTTGGCGGCGACGCGGGTGATGTCGACCCCGTCAAGGATGATCCGGCCGCCCACCGGCGCCAGCAGACCGGCGATCGCCCTCATGGTGGTGGTCTTGCCGCATCCCGAGGGGCCCAGCAGGGCCAGCAGCTCGCCCTTGCGGATCTCCAGGTCCAGGTCCTGGACCGCGACCGTCTTTCCGTAGGCCAGCGTCAACTTGTCGAGGGTCAGAAAGGTCTGATCAGACATAGCGGGAGAACCCCAGAAAACGTTCGGCGGCAAAGACGATGCCGACCGACATGAAGGCAAGCAGCGAGGACAGCGCCGCGATGGACGGGTCGAACACGATCTCCATGTAGCCCAGCATGTCGATCGGCAGGGTCCTGACCCCGGGACCGGACAGGAACAGCGACACCGGCACCTGGTTGAAGCTGGTGACGAAGCCCAGGATGAAGGCCGACAGGATGCCGCCGCGGATGTTCGGCAGGACGACCCGGAAGAAGGCTCCCAGTCGCGACGAGCCCAGCAGCACCGCGGCCTCCTCGACGTCGGAGCGCAGGTTGTTCAGGCTGGCCGACACCACCCGCACCGCGTAGGGCAGCACCAGCGCCGTGTGGGCGAGGAACAGCGCCAGCGTGATCTTGAGCTGGAACGGCACTACGAAGAAGCGCAGCAGGGCAAGGCCGACGATGATGCCGGGCACGATGATCGGCATCGAAACCATCGTCCGCACGGTTTCGGAAAACGGCAAATCGTAGCGCGACATGGCGTAGGAAGCGGGAACCCCGAGCACCAGCGCGGAGAGGGTGCCGCCGATCGCCAGGAACATCGACATCGCGAAGCTCTCGCGGAAGCTCTCGACGGTGAAGACCTTGACGATCCACCGGAACGAGAACCCCTGCGGCGGAAACGCCAGCGTCTCGCCGGCCGAAAACGAGGCCGCGACGATGATGACGAACGGGCCGATCAGGAACAGAAGCACGAGGCCCAGGGTCACCGGTGCGAAAAGGCGCTGGATCATCTGCGGCTCCTGGCGGTCGCCAGACGCTTCAGCAGAAGGTTGGCGGCGAAACTCATGGAAATCAGAATGAACGCGATGACGCTGGCAGAGACGAAATCGCTGGCAACGGTGACGCGCTGGTAGAGCAGCGTTTCCAGCATCAGCACCTTGGAGCCGCCCAGGATCGCCGGCGTGATGTAGGCGGTCATCGACCCCGTGAACACCAGCGTCCCGCCGATCACCAGACCTTCCTTGGTCAGCGGCAGAATGATCTTCCAGAACACCTGGAACCAGTTGGCGCCAAGCACGCGGGCAGCAGGAACCGCGTCGCGCGGCAGGTTCTCGAGCGCACTGACCAGCGAGATGATCATCAGCGGCATGAACAGCTGCAGCAATCCGATGAAGACGGCGGTCTCCGTGAACAGCAGGCGGACCGGGCCATCGCTCAGGCCGAGGGATATCAGGGTCTGATTGACGATGCCGGTGCGGCCGAGAATGACGATCCAGGCGTAGGTTCGCGCCACCGGCGAGATCATCAGCGGAAGCGCGACAAGCCCGATCATCCGCCCCTTGCTCGAAGCGGATTGGGAGACGATCGCATAAGCCGCAAGATAGCCGATCACGGCGGCGACCACGGTCACGGTCGCGCCGAGCCGAAGCGTGCGGAAGAACACCGTGCGGTTGATCGGATGGCTGAAGAAATCGGCATAGGCCGACAGCGTCCAGCTGCCGGCCGACCGGAAGCCTTCCGACAACAGGATGCCGACCGGCACCAGAAACACCACGGCGGCGAAAACCGCCGCCGGCAGGGCGAGCGCCAACGCCTCGGCCCGATTGTGAAACATGTGCTCTCGCCTTCAGCCCTCGGAACGGTCGGCCGGGACGCGACCGCAGGACGACGCCCGCGGCCGCGTCTCCGTCGTGGATTGCGGCGCTACTGCGCGACCTTGGCGTTCCATTCAGAAAGCCAGGATTCGCGGTAGTCGAGCGCGACGGCGGACGGAATGAGTTTCAGGCTCTTGGCGGTTTCTTCGCCGTAGGTGATGTTGTTCGCAACCTCGTCGGAAACCTTGACCTCGGCGTTGACCGGGCTGTCGACCAGCTTCTCGGCCAGCTTGGTCTGGATCTCGGTCGAAAGCCAGAAGTCCATCAACAGCAGCGCCAGGTCCTGCTTCTTCGAGCCCTTGGCCAGGACCATCACGTTCAGGCCGCCGGTCTGACCTTCCTTCGGCGTCGCCCAGGCGAGCGGCAGTCCGAGTTTGGTGAACGGCGCCCACGAGAAACGGCCGATCGGCGTCGCCCAGATCTCCTCCTGTTGCATCAACTGAACGAGCTGGGAGGATTTCACGTAGAAGGTCACGATCTTGTCCGCCTTCTTGCCGACCGCCTGGATCGGCGCCTTGAGGTCCGGCGTATCGGAACCGAGCGCCTTGCCGAGCATGTAGAGAGCCGGCGGCCCCTGGTTGGTCGTCACGTTCGGGAAAGCGATGTGGGAGACGATATCGTCCTTCAGGAGATCGCCCCACGAGGTGATCTTCATCTTGTCGGTACGGTAGATGATCGAGGTGGCGTAGAAGGTGTAGCCGACGCTCATGCCGTCGCCGTTCGGATCCTTTGCGATATCGTAGAGCTTGCCGTGGTTGGAGAGCCTGGCGGTGTCGATCTTGTCGATCAGGCCGCCCCGCGCCGCAGCCAAGGCATCGGCCATGGACATCACCGCCATGTCGATAACCGGGTTGGCCTTGTTGGCTTCCATCTTGGCCAGACGTTCGACGCTGTTGCCGGTCTCGACGACCAGCTTGCAGCCGCACTTGGCCTCGAACGGCTTGTAGACGATCTCCTTGAATTCGTCCTGTGCGAATGCATAGACGGAAATCGTCAGCGTTTTGTCCTCGGCCCGGGCGATGCCCATCGTCAGCATCAGAGCCGTGGCCGACACCAGCATGGTCCTGCTCAGCATAGGCTTTTTCCTTCCAGGGTGTAGGGGTCCGTTGTGCGGGAGGGGCTCGCAACCGGGGCGGTTGTCTGCCGAACCATCAATTGCATGGGCACTTTCGCCACTTCGGCCGACGTGGCGATCGTGGCGCGGGGTGAGGTGTTGCCGCGGTCGCCCTCGATCGCGCTTGCCAGCGCGCGAACCGCAATCTCGGCGATGCGGGGCATGTCCATGCGCACCGTCGTCAACCCGGGCGTCACCACAGATGCCCAGGTCAGATCGTCGAAGCCGGTCAGGCTCACGTCCTCGGGGACGGTGATCCCCGCGCGGTGCAGCTCGGTCAGCGCCCTCAGGGCATGCAGGTCGGAAACGGCGGCAATGGCGGTGAAGCCTCTCGCGATGCGGTCCGCCAGGCCGAGCGGACAGCCCTGGCCCCGCTCCCGCTCCAGCCGCTCGATCCAAAGGACCTCGGCCTGCCCATCCGACCGCACCCGCGACCTCATGCCGCCGATACGATCGTTCTGGACGGTCGACGAGGGATTGTTCCCGATCAGCACCAGTTTGCGGTGTCCCAGACCGATCAGATGCTCGACGACGGCCTGTCCGCCCTGCCAGTGATCTGCGGCAACCGTGTTGCCGGGCGTGGACGGGCTGTCGATCACGGCGACCGGGCAGCCGATGTCGACAATCCGGGTGCCGCGCCGGGGCACGATCACGATGCCGTCGACGTCCTTCTCGATCAGCCGGTTGACGGCTTCGGTCTGCATCGCGACATCGCCGCGCGAATCGGCAAGCAGCACGCCGTACCCGATGGCGCTCGCCGCAAACTCGATCGCCTGGGCGATCTGCGGAAAAAGCGGGTTGGAGATGTCGGGAAGCACCAGGCCGATCACGCCCGTCCGGCCGGTCCTGAGCGCATAGCCCGCCAGGCTCGGCACGTAGCCGAGCTCGTCCGCCTTGTCGCGGATTCGCGTGATCAGCTTGGCCGATACCCGTCCCTTGCCGGACAGCGCATTCGACACCGTCGCGACCGACACGCCGATTTCGGCCGCGATCTTGTTCAGATTCGGTCCGGGACGGGGGTGGGCCAACTGCCTCCCTCAAGGCCAGCCTGATTAAACGTTTAAGCTAGATAGAACAGTATCTCCCCGCTGTCCATCGTCTTGCCCCGGACGGAACGCGACGCCGCGGGCGCACAGATCCCCGAGCGTGGATAGAGGATGCCCTGCGGTGCAGTCCCACCTGCCCGCCGCCTACACGGAACTGTCGGCCTCCGCCGCCGCAACAATCTTGCAGAAGGCGGCCAGGGTCTCGTCGCTGACGTGATGCTCGATCCCCTCGGCGTCGGCCTCGGCGATCTGCTCCGCGACACCGAGGGCTTGCAGGAAACGGACTACGATGCCGTGGCGGGTCCGCACCCGTTGCGCCAGCGCCTGCCCCTTCTCGGTCAGGAAGACGCCGCGATAGCGGCGGCCCGTCACCAGCCCCTCCTCGCGCAATCGGAACAGGATCTTGTTGACGGTGGGAGAGGACACGCCGAGGCAAGCGGCGATATCGACGACCCGGGCTTCTCCGTGCCGCTCGACCAGATCGGCGATCAGTTCAACGTAGTCTTCCGCCGTTTCGCTGCGATGGTCGTCGCGGACCTTGCTGAAACGCTTGGCGAGGTCCGTGTGACGGCCGGTTTCTTCCGTCAATCCCAACTCTCCCTTGCCATGCGATGCGGGTCGCTTCCGCCTCCCTAGATACGATCCCATTTGCCTCTTGTCAAAAAGTTAGCCAAGGCTTATATCCGTCCTGTTCATATTGCGATTAATTATCACTCGCATATCCGGAAAGAAAGAAGGGGGATGACGATGTTTGGTGTTCTCAGGCGTTTCGTCGTCGCCGCGACGATCGGAGCGCTCGGCCTGCTCGCCGGGCAAGCGCAGGCGGCGGAGAAATTCAAGGCGGTCACCACCTTCACCGTCATCGCCGACATGGCGCAGAACGTCGCCGGAGAGGCGGCGATCGTCGAATCGATCACCAAGCCCGGCGCCGAGATCCACAACTACGCGCCGACGCCGCGCGACATCATGAAAGCCCAGGGAGCCAAGCTCATCCTGTGGAACGGGCTGAACCTGGAGCTGTGGTTCGAGAAGTTCTTCCAGAACCTGCGCGACGTACCCGGGGTGGTCGTCTCGGAAGGGGTCGAGCCGATGGGCATCTCGGAGGGCCCCTACACCGGCAAGCCCAACCCACATGCCTGGATGTCGCCCACGGCGGCGCTGATCTACGTCGACAACATCCGCGACGCCTTCGTCAAGCACGACCCCGCCAACGCCGCGACCTACAAGGCGAACGCCGCAGCCTACAAAGCCAAGATATCCGCGGTGATCGACCCGTTGCGCGCCGAGCTGGCAGCAATCCCCGAAGGCAGGCGCTGGCTGGTATCGAGCGAGGGCGCCTTCAGCTATCTGGCTCGCGATTTCGGACTCAAGGAACTGTACCTGTGGCCGATCAACGCCGACCAGCAGGGCACGCCGCAGCAGGTCCGCAAGGTGATCGACGCCGTACGCGCCAACGACATCGGCGTCGTCTTCAGCGAAAGCACGGTTTCGGCCAAGCCGGCCCAGCAGGTGGCGCGCGAGACCGGCGCCAAATACGGCGGCGTGCTGTACGTCGACTCGCTCAGCGAGGCCGACGGCAATGTGCCGACCTACATCGACCTCCTCAAGGTCACGGTCGACACCATCGCCAAAGGCCTGGCGTCTTCGTCGTCCTGAACGATCACTGGTGGGGACTGGGCATGAATGCGAATCCGAAAATGCGCGCCGCCTCCGCTTCCGCCCCGGAAGCCGCGGCGGCGGGCTTGTCCGTCCGTGACGCCACGGTGACCTACCGCAACGGCCACACGGCCCTGCGCAACGCCACCTTCGAGCTTCCGGCCAACACCATTGCGGCGCTGGTCGGGGTCAACGGCAGCGGCAAGTCGACCCTGTTCAAGGCGATCATGGGGTTCCTGCGCACCGCCAAGGGAGAGATCTCGATCCTCGGGCTCCCGGTCGACCAAGCCCTGCGCCGCAATCTGGTGGCCTATGTCCCGCAAAGCGAGGACGTGGACTGGAACTTCCCCGTCCTGGTCGAGGACGTCGTCATGATGGGCCGCTACGGCCACATGGGCTTCCTGCGCATCCCCAAGGCCGCGGACCATCGGGCGGTCGCCGACGCCCTGGCGAGGGTCGGCATGGCCGATTACAGCAAACGGCAAATCGGCGAGCTTTCCGGGGGCCAGAGGAAGCGCGTCTTCCTGGCCCGGGCGCTGGCCCAGGAGAGCCGTGTCATCCTGCTCGACGAGCCGTTCACCGGTGTCGACATCACGACCGAGGAGGCGATCATCGCGCTCTTGCGCTCGCTGCGCGACGAGGGCCGGGTGATGCTGGTGTCCACCCACGACCTCGGCAGCATTCCCGAATACTGCGACCAGGCGGTGCTGCTGAACGGTACCGTCCTCGCCTACGGCCCGACCGAAACGACCTTCACCAGGGCCAACCTGGAGAAGACCTTTGGCGGCGCCTTGCGGCATCTCGACCTCGGCAAGCCGGCGGTCGGAGAGCCGCGGCCGATCGGCGTGCTGACCGACGACGAACGGGCGCTGGTCCTTTACGGCAGCCGGGCTCCCAAAGAGGTCCTGGAGAAGATCGCCAACGGAGGCGGCATTTGATGATCGAGACGCTGATCGAACCGTTCGCCTACGGCTACATGCGCAATGCGATGTGGGTGAGCGCTCTGGTTGGCGGCGTTTGTGCATTCCTCTCGGCCTACCTGATGCTCAAGGGCTGGTCGCTGATCGGCGACGCGCTTTCCCATTCGATCGTGCCGGGTGTCGCCGGGGCCTACATGCTGGGCCTGCCGTTCTCGATCGGCGCCTTCATCTCCGGCGGGCTCGCCGCGGCCGCCATGCTGTTCCTCAACCAGCGCACCCGGCTGAAGGAGGACGCCATCATCGGCCTGATCTTCACCTCCTTCTTCGGGCTCGGCCTGTTCATGGTGTCGCTGTCGCCGGCGGCGGTGAACATCCAGACCATCGTGCTTGGGAACATCCTGGCCATCACGCCGCAGGACACGCTGCAGCTCGCCATCATCGGTTTCGTCTCGCTGACCGTTCTGCTCGCCAAGTGGAAGGATCTGATGGTCGTCTTCTTCGACGAGAACCACGCCCGCTCGATCGGCTTGAACCCGGGCCTGCTGAAGGTCGTCTTCTTCACCCTGCTCTCGGCCTGCACGGTGGCCGCGTTGCAGACGGTCGGCGCCTTCCTGGTGATCGCCCTGGTGGTGACGCCGGGCGCCACCGCCTACCTTCTGACCGACCGCTTCCCGCGCCTGCTGGCGCTCAGCGTGGCGATCGGATCGGTGACGAGCTTGGTCGGCGCCTACTTCAGCTATTTCCTCGACGGCGCGACCGGCGGAATCATCATCGTCCTGCAGACCCTGCTTTTCCTCGTTGCGTTCACCTGGGCGCCCAAGCACGGCTTGCGGGCAACCCGGCGGCGCGCGGCCGAGGCCCTGGAGGCGGCGCGATGAATCAAACGCTCGCATTCATGCTGATGCCCTTCCAGCTCGAGTTCATGCAGACCGCGCTGGTCATCTCGGTGCTGGTCGCCGTGCCGGCGGCGCTGCTGTCGTGCTTCCTGGTGCTCAAGGGCTGGTCGCTGATGGGCGACGCCATCTCGCACGCCATCCTGCCCGGTGTGGTGCTTGCGTACATCGTCAGCATCCCGCTGGCGATCGGCGCCTTCGCCGCCGGCATGACTTGCGCGCTGGCCACCGGCTACCTGAAGGAGAACAGCCGGGTCAAGCAGGACACCATCATGGGCATCGTGTTCTCCGGCATGTTCGGCCTGGGCATCGTGCTTTACACCAAGATCCAGTCGGACGTGCATCTCGACCACATCCTGTTCGGCGACATGCTGGGCGTCGGCTGGGGCGACATCCTGGAAAGCGGCATCATCGCCCTGGCGGCGACCACCTTCCTGATCCTGAAGTGGCGCGACCTGCTGCTGCACGCCTTCGACCCCGCCCAGGCCAGGGCCGTCGGGCTGCCGGTGCGGCTGCTGCACTACGGCCTGCTGTCGGTGATCTCGCTGACCGTGGTCGGCGCGCTCAAGGCGGTCGGCATCATCCTCGCCATCGGCCTGCTGATCGCCCCGGGCGCCATCGCCTACCTCGTGACGCGGCGGTTCGGAACCATGCTGCTCGTCGCGGTCGCGATCGCCGTCGGCACATCCTTCGGCGGCGTCTACGCCTCGTTCTTCATCGACAGCGCACCGGCGCCGACCATCGTGCTGCTGATGACCCTGGCCTTCATGGCCGCCTTCGCCAACGTCGCTTGGCGAACCAGGCGGGCCCAGGCAAACGCTTGATCGAGAGGGATAGTGGCTCCCCCTTCGGCGCCGCCCGACACGATCAGGTTTGACATGACGGACAAGCCCCTCCATCCTGCCCGAGGTTGGTCGTTCGTAAGCTGATTTCCGTCGGTGTTGTCCGCCTTGCGTCCTGTTGCGTTCCCGATTCCCTTTCGTTCCGATAGGCTTCCTCCGTCGACCGGGCGGACGGGCCGGCGGGCCTCGGCATGAATGCCTTCCCCGGCACCGTGACCGCGCGCTACCCCCTAAGCTCGGTTCAGCGGGAGATCTGGTTCGAGCAGGCGCTCTACCCTGACGCTCCTCTCTACAACGTCGGCGGCTACAACCGAATCGACGGCGCTATCGATCCCGCCCTGTTCCGGCAGGCCATCGCCCATCTCGTCGCGGAGACCGACGTCCTCCGCCTGGTGTTGAGCGAGCGCGACGGCGTTCCCTTCCAATCGTTTCCCGAGATGCTGGCAGTTGATGTCGGGTTCCGTGACCTCTCGGCCGAAGCCGACCCGTTCGGGGCGGCATTGGCCTTCATGCAGGAGGCGATACGGAGACCGTTCCGCCTGTTCGACGAGCCATTGTTCCGCTACACACTTTTCCGGCTCTCGGACACCTGCCACGTGTGGTCGCACACATACCACCACCTGGTGACGGACGGATGGGCGTCCTCCCTGATCACCCAGCGGGTCGCCGCCCTTTACACAGCGCTCCTCCGGCGTGAGGCGATGCCGGCCCAGTCCGGCGGCCGCTACCTCGATTTCATCGCGGGCGACATCGCCTATCTGAACGGACCGTCGTGCGAGCAGCACCGGCAGTTCTGGCGCCGCAGGTTCGCGGACCTGCCCGAACCTCTGCTGTCGCCCAGGGCCGGCTTGGCCGCCCATGCGGAGGCGGTGCCGGGGGAGGCCCTCACGTGGCACCTGCCGCGCGCCGAATGCGATCGGCTGGAAGCCTTGGGCCGGTCCCGTTCGGTATCGTTGTTCCCCGTTCTTCTGGCCCTCCTCTATACCTATTTCGTTCGGGTCCGGGACCGCGACGAATGCGTGATCGGGGTGCCGGTTCTCAACCGCCATACTCCGGCGTTCAAGCGGACCATCGGCCTGTTTGCCGGCATGGTCCCGGTGCGCCTTGGATTCGGTCGCGAGATCACGTTCAGCGGGCTGGTCCAGGCGATCGCCGCCGCCCTCCGCGAGAGCTACCGGGCGCAGCGGCTTCCGGTCAGCGACATCAAGCGGCTGGCCGACCCCGGCGGGGCAGGCCGGAGCCGGCTGTTCGATCTCTCGCTGTCGTTCGAGAAGCACGACTACGCGGCGCGCTTCGGCGATGCTCCCCCGTGCGGGACCACGGGCCTGATCAACGGCTACGAACAGACCCCGCTGGCCGTGTTCGTCCGCGACTATGCCGCAGGCCGCGACGTGCAGATCGACTTCTCCTACAACCTCGCCTACTTCGACGCTGGCGAAATCGCTCGGGTCCGGGACCGCTTCCGCCACCTGATCGGCGGGGTCCTGGCAAGCCCCGACACGCCGCTGCGGTCGCTTGATATCCTGCCGCCGGCGGAGCGGCGGCTGCTGCTGGAGGACTGGAACGCCACCGCGCGTCCGGTGCCCGAGGGCTGCATCCACGAGCGGTTCGAGGCGCAGGCCCGGCACAGTCCGGAGGCGGTGGCGGTAGTGTGCGGCGAGGAGGCCGTCAGCTACCGCGAGCTCGACGCCCGGGCCAACCGGCTGGCCCATGCCCTGATCGCCCGCAGGATCGGGCCCGACCGGCTGGTGGCGGTCGCCCTCGAGCGTTCGGTCGGGATGATCGTCGCCCTCCTGGCGGTGCTCAAGGCGGGCGGCGCGTACGTCCCGCTCGATCCCGATTATCCGCCGGAGCGCCTTGCCTTCATGCTGAAGGACAGCGGCGCCCGGGTCCTGATCACCGAGCAGCGCCTGCGCTCCCGGCTGCCCGACGGCGAGGCCGAGACCCTGTGCCTCGATGCCGCGGCCCTGGCCGGCTTCCCCGAAACCGGCCCCGGCCGCCTCGTCGCCCCCGGCGACCTCGCCTACGTCATCTACACCTCGGGATCCACCGGCACCCCCAAGGGGGCGATGAACACCCATGGCGCGATCTTCAACCGCCTGCTGTGGATGCAGGACGCTTTTGCGCTTCGCCACGACGATCACGTGCTGCAGAAGACCCCGTCGAGCTTCGACGTCTCGGTCTGGGAATTCTTCTGGCCGCTCATGTACGGCGCGCGCCTCGTGTTCGCCCGCCCCGGCGGCCACCGCGACAACGCCTATCTCGCCGATCTCATCGTCCGCGAACGAATCACCACGATCCATTTCGTGCCGCCGATGCTGCAGGCCTTCCTCGACACCGCGGAAGCCCGGCGGTGCACGAGCCTGCGTAGGGTCATCTGCAGCGGCCAGGAGCTGCCGGCCAGCGTCCTGCCCCGCTTCTTCGACGTCCTTCCCGGTTGCGAGATCCACAACCTTTACGGTCCGACCGAGGCCGCCGTCGACGTGACATGGTTTCCCTGCACGCGAGAAGACGCCGCCCTTGGCGGCATCCCGATCGGCCGGCCGATCGCCAACACCCGGCTCTATGTGCTCGACCCCCACGGCGAACCGGTTCCGGTCGGGGTCGCGGGCGAGCTGTACATCGGGGGCGCCGGCCTGGCCCGGGGGTACCTGAACCGGCCGGAGCTGACGGCGGAGAAGTTCGTCCCCGACCGCTTCGGCGGAGCGCCGGGCGGCCGGCTGTACCGG
>JAHDSF010000008.1 GCA_018432935.1 Rhodospirillales bacterium
GTTCTTCAACCTGCGCAAGCTGAAGGGCGAGATGCAGGCGCTCGAGGAAGGCGATATGTCCGAGGACCATGTTGTCCGCATCGCCCAGAAGCTGCGGGTTTCGGAAGAGGACGTGGTCAGCATGAACCGCCGCCTCGCCGGCCCCGACCATTCGCTCAACGCGCCGGTGCGCGAGGAAGGCGAAGGCGAGTGGCAGGACTGGCTGCTCGACGAAGGACAGGACCAGGAAGAGCGGCTCGCCGACGATCAGGAGTTCCGCGTCCGCCGCAGGTTGCTGGCCGGGGCGCTGACGACGCTGAGCGAGCGCGAACGCCACATCCTCAGCGAGCGGCGACTCAAGGAGGCGCCGGCGACGCTCGAGCATCTGAGTCAGCATTACGGCATCTCGCGCGAGCGGGTGCGGCAGATCGAGGTCCGCGCCTTCGAGAAGATCCAGAAGTCGGTCCGCAACTCGATGCTCGAAAAGCAGCTCGGCCGGTAGTTTCTCGCAAAGATCGCTCCGCGGCCGCCAGCCGCGGAGCGCCCCTCCGCCTCCATCAAAGGCATGTCGACGCTGCGGCCCCTGGCCAGCCGGCACGTGTATTGATAGTCTGCGCCGCGCTGCTCATTCCGCGAGGTGCCATTGCCGTGTCGTCGACCGTCGAACGCCTGACCGGCGTGCCGCTGGCGGGCCAAGGGCCCGCGTTCCTGATGATGACCGGGCATGCCGGCACCCACTGGGCGCAGGCAGCGTTCTACATCCTGCTGCCGTTCCTGGCGCGCGAACTCGACCTCTCGTACTCCGAGGTGGGGCAGCTGGTCGCGGTGCTGAACGTCAGCTCGTTTCTGGCCAATTCCTTCAGCGGCGCCGTGGTCGACGTGCTGGGACGGAGGGTCGCCGTGCAGACGGCGGCGCTCGCCGCCAATGCGGTCGCCATGTTCGCGATCGGCGCCTCGGGCAGCTTCCTCGGCCTTGCAGCCTGGGTGGCGGTGATGGGAACCGCGGTCAACGTCTGGCATCCGGCGGCGATCTCGTTCCTGTCCCAGCGCTACCCCGCCGCCAAGGGCTATGCCATGTCGGTGCACGTGCTCGGCGCCAATCTGGGGGACGCCCTGTCGCCGCTGGTCGCAGGCGCCCTCCTGGGCATTCTGTCGTGGCGCTCGACTGCGATGATCTCGGCAGCGCCGACGATGCTGATCGCGGTGGCCCTCGCCGTCACCCTCCTCGCCTCGGAACGCCGCGCCGCCGCCGGCAGGCAACAGATCTCCCTCGGCACCTATGTGCAGTCGCTGCGCGTGGTGTTGAAGAACCGGCTGGTGCTGGCGCTGTGCGCGACCGCCGGCTTCCGGTCGGTGACCCTGGTCGGCGTCTTCACCTTCCTGCCCCTCTATCTCAGCAATGTGATCCACATGGAGCCGCTGTGGATGGGGCTGACGCTGACCTTGATGCAGGCGGGCGGCATCGTCTCCTCGCCGATCGCCGGCGCCTGGTCGGACCGCATCGGCCGGCGTCGGGTGCTGATGGCAGGCGTGACCCTGACCACCGTCGCCATCGTCGGCATGATCCTGGCGGGCGAAGGCCTGTTCCTGATCGCCGGAGTATCGCTGCTCGGCTTCGCCCTGTTCGGCGTCCGCGCGGTGATGCAGAGCTGGATGATGGAAACCGTGCCGGCGGGCATGGGCGGCACCGGGACCAGCCTGCTGTTCGGCACCCAGTCGGCGATGGGAACGCTGGCTCCGCTGATCGGCGGCGTGATCGCCGATCATTGGGGACTCGGCGCCGTGTTCTACATGCTGGCGGCGAGCATCCTGATCGCCAACGTCATCGTCGTCCTGATCCCGCGTGATGCCGAGCGCAGACCCGCCTGAGCGGCCTCACGGCGTCAGGACCTGGCGGCGGCTGGCAGCGGCCAACCCCATCTGCTCCAGCCGCGTGACGGAGCGGCCGGCGCGGCGCTCGTTGGCCTCGAGTAGCTGAGGCAGCCACGCGTCGATGTCCTGCGATGGATTGCGCCCGACGATCGCCACGACGTGGTTGCTGGCGGGCCCGCGCAGCCAGCGCGGAACCCTGGTCGTCGCGGTCAGCTCGGCGCCCGGCGCCAATGCGCCCTTCTGGATCACCACGCTTTCCGGCTCGCCGCCGCCGGGCACGGTGCGGGCCACTGCCAGCCAAGCATAGGCCGCCTCCCCGCCCGCATTCCGCAGCCGGTACTCGATCGAGCACAGCCCCCTGCCCGAAGCCTCGGGCAGGGCTGCCGAAACCGGCTCGATCTGCGGCTTGGCATAACCGAAATCGATGGTCGTGCAGGTGGCGCCGTCCGGCGCCCGCAGCTCGGAAGCCGAAAGCTCGAAATCCTTCGTCTCCGGCCGGCGCAGGCGCGCATAAAGCAGGAACGCCTGGCGCGCCGCCACGCAGGACGCACAGCCCTTCGCCTCGGCTGCTGACAATCCTTCCGCAACCTCCCGATAGCGCCCCTGGCCGGCAAGGGCCATCCACTCCTCGAACCCGGCATTCCACACGCTGCTCGCCGCGTAGGCGGCGCCCGCGACCATCAGGCCCAGCACTGCCGCGATGACGATCCTGCCCCGCCGGCGTGTCCCGGTTTCGGAGCGGGCCGGCGGCCGGGTGGGTCTTCCTGCCGGCGCGGGAACCCCAATCTGCAAGGTGCGGCAGATCTCCTCGATCCCCTCGCCGTGGACGAACCGGCACAGGCCGGCGGCCTCGAGCTCCCCTGCCAGCGCCTCGAACCCGTCGTCGGAAGCGTTGGCGGCCGGCAGCACGACGGTGGTGCGCACGCCCTCGCCCTTCAGCCTCTGCAAGAGCGGGCGCGCCTGCTCCAGCTTGTCGACGACGTTGGAGACCGCACCGACTTCCAGCTCGTGACTGACGGTCCCCGTGGTCAGATACGCCTCGGGCGCACCGCGCCGCCCCAGCCGGCCTTCCGCGAGCAACGCATGGGCGAGAAACACGCCGAGCTGCCAGCTATGGCCGCTGGTGATCGCATGCGAGACGTCGAGCCGGTACACGGGGTGCCCGTAGTGACGGGCGATCACGCCGGTCGGGCGGCGGACGAAGGCGTCATAGGCGCCGCTGATCGGCAGCGCCGTCGCGGTGCCGTTGAGGCAGATGACGGAACGGACTTCCGGGTCCTCGGGCAGGACGCGCTGGATCTCCGAGGGCCCCGTCGTGGTGGCGATGAAGACGCGGACGCCGCTCAACGAAGGTAAACCTCCGTATGCGGATCGCGCAGTCCGGCCACCAGATCAGACTCTTCGTCCACGAGAAGCTGGATGACGCGGTCCTGGGCATCGGGAAGCAAATGCTTGTCGAGAGCTCCGGCCGCGGTCTTGACGAACAGCGCGGTCGGCATCGGTAACCCTTCGGGCTCCATCTCGATGATGACGTAGCACTGCCCGCTTACCGCCTGGGAACGCCGGATGCGCAGCCGAAACCCCTCGCCTTCCCGGACCTCGACGTCACCCGAACTGGCGGCGGCGGCGCGCGGGAAATGGACGACGGCGGTCTTGGCCAACAGGCGGTCGAGGTCGCGGCGAAGGCGGGGGTCCCGCATCAAGGCGAGGCGTACGTCCTGATCGCGCAGACCGGGCGCCGCCGAAACGAAGGCGCGCAGGTCGGCGAAGCCGATCGCCCCGCCGTCGCTTTCGTCCCGGTCGAGAAGGGAATCCACCGAGGACAAGGCGGCAAAGGTCGCTTCCGCCGTGCGGCGCTGCGTCCTCGTCATGTCCTTCCACGCGACCATTACCGGTCTCCTCCGTACAGAATCTCGAACTGCCGCGCGAACGCCGCGCGGTCGGCGGCGAACTGCCGCTCCCAGTCGGACTCCGGCAGCGGCAGCGAGTCCAGCCGTTCGAGGAAGGCGGCCAGGCGCTGCCGAAGATCGAGCATCGCCTTCGACCCCGCGGCGTGGCCTTCTTCGATCTCCGGCCGGTCGAGATCCTCCGCCCGGAACCCCTGGCGTGACACGGTGCGGAACGCTTTGCGCGTCTCCGCCAGCCAGGCGGACAACTCGGGACCTGCCCGCGTCGGGTCCTCGAGCAGGATTAGGAAACGATCAGAGACGGAATCCGCCCTGAGCAGGACAACATTTTCGGCGTAGCTGCGGTCGACGCCGAGGATCTCGGCGAGCGGCGCCATGTCGAGATCCGGCCGCAGCGCCACCAGGAGCCCCAGCGCCTCGCGGCTGCGGCAGCGTGCCAGGGCGTGGAAGGACGCCAGCAGCACTCGCCCGACATGCTCCTCCAGTTCGCGAAGCACGGTCTGGCGGGCCTCGTAGGTCTCGGCCGGCTGGTGCATCAATCGCGCGAGCTCACCGGCCGAAGCCTTGCGGCGCACCGCCTGGGTGATCTGCGCCTGGGCGGCTCCGAAAACTTCGCAGCGAAGCACCGACAGCGGCAACGCCAGGGCGCCGTCGCCGCTCTCCATCAGCAACGCGAGGTCCTGCTGTTCGCGTTTGTTGAGGAACTTGACGCCGGCGGTCGGCGGCGAATCCAGAACGGTCAGCGGGCTGCGGTATTCGTCGACGGTCTCCACCGC
This sequence comes from Rhodospirillales bacterium, assembly GCA_018432935.1. Lineage (GTDB taxonomy): Bacteria > Pseudomonadota > Alphaproteobacteria > Rhodospirillales > Shumkoniaceae > JAHDSF01. Next base: position 4,535 of record JAHDSF010000008.1, read on the forward strand.
CTCCAGCACCGCTTCGGGGTCGACCTCACCGGCCTCGCGATCCGAACCGATCGGCAGCGCACCGTCGATCGCCAGCTTGGCCGTGGCCTGCTCGAGCGACTGGCGGAGCCGCAAAAAGGCCCGGAACACCGAGACGAAGGTCTTGAAGTCGAGCCCGTCCTCGGCCGCCTGCCCGGAATCCGAAATCCAGAACGCAAGCACCGCGGTGTCGTCGATGGCGCCGGCGTCGAACGACGGGCCGAAACGTTCCTCGAGGAAGGCGATCAGGCGGCGGAACTTACGCTGATTCTGCGCCGTCGGCAGGTGGTCCTTCAGGTAATCATAGAGCCGGCGGGCCAGGGCGGCGGCAGCCGCCGAGACCGAGGCGCGGGTCGGCGACTTGCCAACTCCACCGAGGATATCGTCGACGTCGGCGTAGCCAAGAGCGGTGACGAGAAACTCGACCAACGCCGCCAGGAACGGCATGCGTGCGTAAGAAACGGTGAAGATACCGTCGGGGTAGCGGATCTCCAGTCCCGTCTCGGTGGCACGGAGCGGACGGGTCCCGGCACGACGCAGGCCCTGCTGCACCCGGGCGCGGAAGATTCTCCCGCGGGCCAGACCGTCAGCCCAGAAAAAGCCTTCCCACCCGGGGCCTAGCAACTCGGCGGCGGTACCCAGGTGGCAAAGCTCGAGCAGTGCGGTGGCATACGAGCGGCAGGAGACCGCGCGAGCCAAGTCGCGGCAGACCTGCGCCGGGTAGCGCGGCTCTCCCAGGTACTCGGCATCGGCAACCAGACGGAACGCCGCAACCAGCTCGGCGCTCTTGCCTGCCTCGAGGATGACGCTCTCTGCACTGACACTCGTCATCGAGAAGCCCCGAAATCCCAGCCGCCTATGGAATAGTCCCAGCTTTTGGCGATTCAAAGGCATTTCGGTTCGCGCGCGGCGATCAGTGAGCACGACGAGGAAGCCCGTCGCCCCCTTCTCTTCGAGCACCGCAGCCACAACGCCGAGCGCATGCTCGGCCTCTTGATGTGGCCCGAACAGCCGAAGGGTCGCGGATGGAAAACCTGCCGCGGCCGGTCAGCGGCGATCCGGGTTCGGCTCGGACGCGGCGTCCTCAGGCGCCGGCTCGGGGCTCGGGGCCGGCTCGGCGCGTTCGGCCGGCTGCGGCGGCGTTTCCGCGGCCGGCTCGCCGGCGACCGCTGTCTCGGCTTCCGCCGCGGGCTCGGCAGCGGCCGCTGTCTCGGGTCCCGGGGCGGGCTCGCCGTTGGCGTCGGGAAGTCCCTTCTCCAGCGGCAGTCCGGCACGCTTCCACGCCCGCATGCCGCCTTTCAGCACCGCGATGTTGCGGAAGCCTGCCCGCCTCAGCGCTCGCGCCGCATGCGCCGCCGGCTGCTCGCCGGCACCGGCCAGGATCACGGGCAGTTCCTTGTACGGCTCGAGATCGGCCGCCAGCTGCTTCACCCGCGCCGAAAGCTCGGCAAGCGGCACGTTGATCGCGCCGGGAATGTGGCCGTCCTTGATCAGGTATTCGTGCTGACCGCGGAGGTCGATCACCACCTCGATATCGCCGAGATCGAGCCTGCGCTTGATGTCGCCCGCGTCGAGGAACGGCACCCCGGCGATCAGGCGCGGCGCGAACTTCCACGCCATCACCGCAAGCACCGCCAGGACGATGGTGAAGATGTCGCTGAATTGCTGATCCACGGCTGCAGCCCCCTGTCAGGTCCAGCGCCAGCTATAGCCACACCGGGGCTGCTGTCAATCGGTTCTCAGATCCTTGGCCCCGCGGAGGTCGGCGCCGGCGAGGCGGGCGCCGCGAAGATCGGCATCGCCGCAGCGGGCATCGACCAGAATCGCCCCGCTCAGGTTGGCGTCCCGCAGCGAGGCGCCGCTGAGGTCGGCGCCCTCGAGGTCGACGTTGCCGAGGTCGGCCCCGTCGAGGCAGGTCCTGATCAGCCGGGCATACTCGAGATTGGTGCGCCACAGGGCGCCCGCCTCGGCGAGGCTGCTGATCATCACCTCCTGAAGGCGGGCCCCGACCAGCACCGCCTCGTTGAGGACGGCACGCGCCATCCTGGCCCCCCGCAAATCCGCCCGCGCGAGGTCGGCCTGGCGGAGATCTGCGCAGGTGAGATCCGCCATCAGCAGCTCGGCCCGCGACAGGTTGGCTCCGCGCAGGACCGCGTACGACAGGTCCGCCGCCGAGAGGTTGACGCCACTGAGGTCCTGGCCGCTGAGGTCCACCTTCGAGAGGTCGGCCCGCTGCCCCTGCTTGCCGTTGGTCGAGATCCAGCGCGCGTGGTCGATCAGGATCTGGCGCAGCGAACGGTCGAGCCGCTCGAGCCGGCGGGCCATGCGCGCGTCCGAGAGGTCGACCTTGCTGAAGTCGACGCAGTCGAACACCGCACCCACCAGGTCGGCGCCGGTAAGGTCGGCGCGGTCGAGGATGGTGCGCGTGAAGTTGGCGCCGTGGAAGATCGCGCCCTTCAGCTTGGCTTCGGTGAAGTCGGTGCCGTCGAGCACGCAGCCGGTGAAGTTCGCAAGGCTGAGATCGGCACGGACGAACTTGGTGTCGCGCAGGACGCAGTCGGAGAGGTCGGTCTGCACCACGAAGGCGTCCGACACCTTGGCCCGCGACAGGTCCGCCGATCGGAGGCTAGCGCGGTCGAGCGAAGCCGAGATCTCCTCGAACGACAGCGGCACCAGGTCCCCGCGCTTGGCCGACTTCAGCAGCATGCCTTCGCGGAGGTCGACCTCGACCATGTTGGCGCCGCCGAGGTTCGAGCCGCGCAGGCACGAGCCGCGCATGTCGGCCCGGTACAGGTTGGCCCCCGTCATCTCGGTAGCGCGGAGGTCGCAGGCGAACAAGTTGGCGCACGAGAGATTGATCCCGGACAGCTTGGCGTTGGCCAGCTTGGCGCCGGTCAGGTTGGCCTGCGCCAGGTTGCGCCCGCCCAGATCCTGGTGCGACAGGTCGTACAGCGTCAGGTTGGCCCGCGCGCCCTTGCCGTCACCGGCGACGAACGCCTCATGGCGCTCGACGATATCCTCGAGCTCGCGCCGCGAGATCGTCTTCCACATCCCGTCGGTGTCGCCCAGCCCGTGGCGCGCCATACCCATCTGCTCCCCAAGAGTCGGATCCAGCTTAGAGCCGTTTGATGAAGAACGCATTGACGGCCGTCACACCCCTGTCGCGAAGGTGAAGTGCGACGGCCTTGGCGCCTGCACAGTTTGGGGCTATGTGATGGCCGATGAACGATCCCACGCTATCGCCCGTCCACGTCGTCGGCGGCGGCCTCGCCGGGTGCGAAGCGGCGTGGCAACTCGCACGCCGCGGGGTGCCGGTCGTCCTGCACGAGATGAGGCCATTGCGCGCCACCCCGGCCCACGTCACCGCCGGGCTCGCGGAATTGGTATGTTCCAACTCGTTCCGTTCCGACGACGCCGACTACAACGCGGTCGGCGTGCTGCACGCCGAGATGCGGCGCTGCGATTCCCTGATCCTGGCCATGGGGGATGCCCACAGGGTGCCGGCCGGCGGCGCGCTGGCGGTCGACCGCGAGGCCTTCAGCCGCGGCGTCCAGGAGGCGCTGGCGGGCCATCCCTTTGTTGAAGTTGTGCGCGAGGAGATTGCCGGACTCCCGAATCCTGCCTGGGATTCCGTGATCGTCGCCACCGGGCCCCTCACCTCGGCGCCGCTGGCCGAGGCGGTGCGCTCCCTGACCGGGGAGGATTCGCTGGCCTTCTTCGACGCCATCGCGCCGATCGTGCACAAGGAGACGATCGACTTCGACAAGGCCTGGTTCCAGTCGCGCTACGACAAGGGCGACGGCGCCGACTACATCAATTGCGCCATGGAGCGCGACCAGTACGAGGCGTTCGTCGACGCCCTGCTGGCGGCCGACAAGATCGCCTTCCACGAGTGGGAGAAGGACACACCCTATTTCGACGGCTGCCTGCCGATCGAGGTGATGGCCGAGCGCGGCCGCGACACCCTGGCCTTCGGGCCGATGAAGCCGGTCGGCCTGACCGACCCGCGCAACCCCGGCCGGCGCCCGTTCGCGGTGGTGCAGCTGCGCCAGGACAACGCCTTGGGCACCCTTTACAACATGGTCGGCTTCCAGACCAAGCTGAAGCACGGCGAGCAGGTCCGCATCTTCCGCACCATTCCCGGCCTGGAGCGGGCGGAGTTCGCGCGCTTGGGCGGCCTTCACCGCAATACTTTTCTCAACGGCCCCAAGGTACTGGACGGCACTCTTCGAGTTAGGGTGGAACCTCGGCTGCGATTCGCCGGCCAGATCACCGGCTGCGAGGGCTACGTCGAGAGCGCCGCCGTCGGGCTGATGGCCGGTCGCTTCGCCGCCGCCGAGCGCCTGGGCCAGCCCCCCGTCCCGCCGCCCGAGACGACCGCGCTGGGCGCCATCCTGCGCCACATCACCGGCGGCGCCGACGCCGCCACCTACCAGCCGATGAACGTCAACTTCGGCCTCTTCCCCCCGATCGACGCCCGCAATGAGCGCGGCCGCCCGCTCAAGGGCAAGGAGCGGAAGCAGGCGCTGGCGAAAAGGGCGCTGAGGGATATCGGGGGGTGGAGATAGCCTCCAACAGGTTAAGATCGAGACATCAAATTCCTCCGCGACAGCCGCGGCCACGATTGACAATTTTTGCCAAAATCTCCAGATTCCCAGTGCACGCCATACGGCCGGAGGGAACCGCGGCATGCCCACCATGAACGTCAGCCTCTCGCATGAGTTCATCGAATTTGTTGAGCGCGAGACGGCGTCCGGCGAGTACGCCACCGCGAGCGAGGTGGTGCGCGACGCCTTGCGTCTGCTGCGCCGCGAGAAGGCGGCGCGGGAGGAGCGGCTGGCAATCCTGCGCCGCGAGGTCGGGGTCGGGATCGAGCAGGCCAGGGCGGGGCGGCTGTCGCAGCGCTCGGTGGCCGACGTCGCCGCAGCCGTCCGCCGCCGCGACGGCGAATGATGCGCCGCTACCGCCTCACCGAGGCGGCCGACGGCGATATCGTGGAGATCCTCGGCGAGAGCGCGCGAGTGTTCGGGCCGCAGCAGCGGGACGCCTACGCCCGCCTCATCGAGGAGGCCGTCGAGATGATCGCCGGCGAGCCCGAATGGCCCGCGTCGCGCGCTCGCGAGGAGCTCGGGCCGGGCGTGCGGTCGTTCCACATCGAGCTCGCCGCTGGCCGCCGCGGGGCAGCGTCCCATGCCGTTTACTACATGCGGGACAGGCTGGAGGATGGAAGCAACGGCATCGTCGTGCTGCGCATTCTCCATGAACGCATGGATCCCCTGCTGCACGACGTGCGGCAAGCCGAGGAATAGCCAGAAGGACACACGATGCCAGACTTCACCGGCAAGGTCGCGATCGTAACCGGGGCGACGGCGGGGATCGGCGAGGCGGTCGCGGGCGAGCTGTTCCTGCGCGGCGCCGCGGTGGTCATCGCCGGCCGCGACGAGGGGAAGGCGCATGCCGTCGCCCTCGGCCTCGACCCCACCGGCGAGCGGGCGGTTCCCTGCCGCTGCGACGTCCGCGACTGGCGTTCGGTGCAGGGCCTGGTCGAGACGACGCTCGCCCGCTTCGGCGCCCTGCAGCTGGCGGTCAACAACGCCGGCATCACCGGGCCGGCCGGGCTGGCCCTCCCCGACTGCCCGGTCGAGGCCTGGGAGGACGTCATCGCCACCGATCTTTCCGGCGTCTTCTACGGGCTCAAGTTCGAGATCCCGGCGATTCTCAGGAGCGGCGGCGGAGCCATCGTCAACATGTCCTCGGCCAACGGGATGGTCGGGCTGCCGGGGATGGCCGCCTACACCGCGGCCAAGCACGGCATCGTCGGGCTGACCCGCTCGGCGGCACTCGAGTACGCCGACCGCGGATTGCGGATCAACGCGGTCGGTCCCGGCTATGTCGACACCCCGCGCATGCGCGAGACCCCGCCCGAGCTTCTCTCCCGCTTCGCCGCCGCCCATCCGATGGGCCGGCTGGCGAGCCGCGAGGAGGTCGCCCGCCTGATCTCCTTCCTGCTGTCGGACGACAGCGGCTTCTCGACCGGCGGAGTCTACCCGGTCGACGGCGGCTACACGGCGCAGTAGCCGCCGCCGATCCAGCGGAGCGGCGACCCATATGCAGGTAGGAGCGGCCGGCGTCCGCCCGCCGAGGCGCCGGCGCTCCAAGCAGCGCAAAGGAGGTTTTGATGGCACGACCGCTTCTCGCCCTGGCCACATCCGCTCTCGTCCTTGTCGGCGGCATGGCGCATGCCCAGCATCATGAACCGGGGGAGCAGCCCGCTGCGCCGCCGCCCGCCCAGCAGGGGGCGGCCGGCATGGGCATGGGGCCGGGCATGATGCAGATGATGCAGCGCAGGATGGGCGGCCAGCACGGCCCCACGGGCGCCGGCATGATGGCCCATCGCGGCATGCTGCCGCTCATGTTCGCGATCATGGATGCGGACGGCGACGGCGCGCTCGCGCTCCAGGAGGTCCAGGACATCCACGCCCGCATCTTCAGGCACGTCGACGCCGACGGCAACGGCCGGGTGACCAAGGAGGAAATCGCGGCGTTCTTCGGCAGCGCCGGACCGGCCGCGCCAGTCGCCCGCTAGCTGACCTGGCCCTGGGCGGCTGACGTTCATCATTGCGTGTTCCTGGATTGCATCGTACCGTTATGGTTGTCATCCTGAAATGGATCTGCAATCAGCGGAGGGACGATTGATGCGCGGCATCCGGATCATGCTCGCCGCATTCCTCATCACCTTCTCCGGCGCCCGGGCGGAAATCGAGAAGCACGCAATCCCCGGCGGGCCCGGGCTTCAGCTCTACTGGTGGCCGAGGATCAACGCCGTCCAGGGCTGGCACCAGGACGAACCTTACAGCTTCCACTATTCCGTCAAAGCCTTCGCCCCGGACGGCTTCACCTTCGAGGATGCCGAGGCCGTCATGTACGCCAAAGCCTCGTTCAAGCCGCGCCTGCCGGAGGTCCGCACGCTCGACGAATACATCGTTCATGAGCAGAAGACCTTCCTCGAGCAGAGCCCGGACGTGGTGGTCCGCGAGGAGGCCCCGCTGTCGACCGCCGACGGCAAGAGCCTGCCCACCTTTACCTTCTTCCCCAGGAGCGGGACCGGGAACTGGGAGCGCGTGTGCTACGGCGAGGAAGACGAATTCTTTCTGCTGTTCGCGATCAGTGCGCGCTCGGCGGAGGGCTTGCAGGAGGCTGCCGCAGTCTACGAGCGGTTCATCGCCGGCTATCGCGAGTGATTCGGTCAGACAGGCCCCGCCGCGGCGGCGTTCTGTCGCGCGGCGGGTTGCGGGCGCGGGTCAGGTCTGGTTTCGGGTGAAGACGACCTTGGTGTGGCCGTCGAACTCGTAACAGAACGGGCCCTTGCGGTCGTTACCCCACAAGTAGGCGAAGGTGACCCCGCGGGCGGTCCTGATCGTCTTCAGGAGATCCGCGAAGGCGACCGGGCTGAGGTTCTTCTCCTGACGGATCGCGAAGCTGGCCCTGTCCCCCACCTTCTTGAAGGGCTTGACCTCGCGGTCCATCTGGAGACCCGCCTCAATCAGACGGCACACGTTTGCAATCCAGGCCTTGTTCATCGCCCGGAAGCCCACCGTTAGGTGGGTGATCTTGGTCGGCGCCTCGTGCTCGATCGCCAGCAGAGGCTCTTCCTGCGACTCGTCGTCGTCCCGGTCGGCCCCCCGCAGGCCGGGCGCGCGAGGATTGTTGTCCGCATCGAGGGTGGTGGTGCAGTTTTCTTGCCGATTTTTCAGGATTTCGATCATGTCGGGGGAGAACTCAATCACAAGATTCATGTCGAAATGACCTCCGTTGAAACCGCACCAAACCTAACAAAAGTCTTAGAAAAATTCCAGGTCACGCAAGAAACCTCGGCACCGAATTCTTTGCATCGGAAGTGTCTTCATTTTGCATCTTCTTTTCAGGCGAAGAGTCGGAATAGAACAACGCAGACGAGCAGCCGGCCCAGCCCTGCAGGGCTTCAGTGCAGGTCCAACCTCTCCCAGGAAACGTGAAGAGGGGCGGCGATGCCCGCCGCCCCTCTTCCGGTCCCCGGCGCCCGGGGGTCTCCCGTCCGTCCCGAGCCCTGCCCCGCTCAGGCGGAGCGCACCCGACCGAGGAAGCTGGCGACCTCGCCGCGCAGCGCCTCCGACTGCTGGGAGAGCTGGGATGCCGCGGTGCGGATCATCTCGGCCGCAACCCCGGTCTCGGTGGCGGCCTGGCTGACGCCGCTGATGTTGGCCGAAACCTCGTGGGTGCCCGCCGAGGCCTGCTCGGCGTTGCGCGCGATCTCCTTGGTCGCCGCCCCCTGCTCCTCGACCGCGGCCGCGATGGCCGAGGCGATCTTGTCGACCTCCTGGATGGTGGTCGTGATCGCCTTGATCGCCGACACCGCCTCCTGAGTCGAGCCCTGAACGCCCGAGATCTGGGCGGCGATCTCGTCGGTCGCCTTGGCGGTCTGGTTGGCGAGGTTCTTGACCTCGGATGCCACCACGGCGAAGCCCTTGCCCGCCTCTCCGGCCCGCGCCGCCTCGATGGTGGCGTTCAGGGCCAGGAGGTTGGTCTGCTCGGCAATGTCGGTGATCAGGCCGACCACCTCGCCGATCTTCTGCGCCGCCTCGGCAAGGCCCTGGATCTTGACATTGGTCTCTTCCGCCTGACGGACTGCGCCGGAGGCGACCATCGAGGCCTGCGACACCTGGCGGCTGATCTCGGCGACCGAGCTGGAAAGCTCCTCGGCAGCACTGGCGACCGTCTCGACGTTGGTCGACGCCTGCTCGGAAGCGGCGGCGACGGCGGTCGACTGCCGCGTCCCTTCCTCGGCCGTTGCCGCCATCTTGACCGCCGATGTGTCGAGCTCGGAGGACGCCGCCGACACCTTTTCGACCACCTTGCCGACCGATGATTCGAATTGGTCGGCGAGCTGGCGCAGCATCTCCTTCTTCTCCGCCTCGGCACGCTTCTCGGCTTCCGCCTGCTGCTCGCGCAGGCGATCCATCTCGATCGTCTTCTCGAGGAACGTGGCCATCGCCCGCATCAGGTCGCCGATCTCCGTCCTGGCGGTGGTCGCCTCCACCTTGACCGATTTGTCCCCCTCGGCCAGCCGCAGCATATCCTGGGCGAGCTGACCGATCCGGCGCGACATGCCGCGCGCAATGACGTACGACACGGCGCCGACGACCAGCAGCACGACGGCTCCCATCGCCAGGATGAAATAGAGGTTCCTCGCATAGGCGCTGTCGAGATCGTCGATGTAGAGGCCGGTGATGACGATCCAGCCCCAGCCTTCGAATTTCTTCCCGTAGCTCAGCTTCTCGACCGGGATCTCGGAGCCGGGGCGCGGCCACAGGTAGTCGACGAACGCTTCGCCGTTGCGGGTGGCGCTGTCGACCATCTCCTTGTTGAACAGCTTGCCGGCCTTGTCCTTGATGGCAAGGCGGTTCTGGCCGATCACGTTCTTGGTGATCGGATGCATCACCATGTCGCCCTTGAGGTCGAGGACGTAAAGGTAGTCCTTCTGGCCGTAGATCATGCCTCCAATCGCCGCCTTGGCGGCCTCCTCGGCCGCCTGGCGGGTCATCGCCCCCGACTTCTCCTTGGCCGCATAATCGCCCAGCACGCTCACGGCCGCCTCGACAATGTTACGAAGCTGCGCCTTGCGATCTTCCATCATCGTGTCACGCAGGGTATTGAGCTGAATAGCGGCGAGAACGGCGCCGCCAACGATGCTGACCAGGACGATCACCAAAAGCCGAGCGCCGATCTTGAACCGTTCCAACGACATGGGCTGTAGCTCCGATAGTTGCCGTCGCGCAGGTTGTATTCCTTGCCGCGCAGGGCGACCGCCTTGCCGGGGAATACCTTAATATGTCTGTGCGTAGTAGTAGTAGTAATTTGGAGCAAATGCAACGGGAGAATGTCAATAGAGTAACATTTCTAAAGCCCGTCTCTTCCGTAAGCCTCCCTCCCGAGCCATTGTCCGCGAACGGCGCACCGCGGTACGATTCATCAGGGCCGGATGGCACGGCCCCGCCCTCCGTAGGCTGGGAGGCCGATATGATTCCCTACATGATCCAATGGTCGTACGCGAGCGAGCAGGTCAAGGCGCTGGTCGAGAAGCCGCACGAACGCTCGGCCGAGTTCAGGAAGCTGGTCGAAGCGTTCGACGGCAGGCTGGTGTGCTACTACTTCGCGTTCGGTGACTTCGACGGGGTCGCCATCGCCGAGTTCCCCGACGACACCGCCTGCGCCGCCTGCATCCTGGCCGCCGCAGCCACCGGTGCGGGCCGCATCAGGACCTCGACACTGCTGTCGACCGACACCGCGGTCGAAGCGATGCGGCAGGCGCGCGCCGTCGAGCACGGCTATCGCACGCCGAGCGGCTACGCCAGCATAGGCTGAAGCCTGCGCGCCGCAGCGGGCGCGACTACCGCCCCTGGAACCGTCGCATCGTCGCCTGGGCGGCGGGGTGGCGGGCGTCTTCGGCGTAGGCGCGGTTGGCCTCGGCATCCATCGCCTCGCAGCCGGCGGCCACGAGGGGCGCGAAAAACCGCTTGGCAGAGGCCACCGCATGCGGCGGCAGCGCCGCCAGCCTCTGCGCATGCTCGATCGCCGCCTCGCGCGCCGGCGTACCGGAGGGTGCCAGCAGGTCAACCAGCGCCAACGCCTGGGCTTCGACCCCGTTCAGCGTCTCGGCGCCCCAGGCCAGGCGCCGCGCCGCCACCGGGCCGATCCGGTTGGCGAGGGTTTGCAGGCCGAACCCGGGCAGCCACCCCAGCGACACCTCGGGCAAACGCCAGCGGGCGTCGGGGGCGCTGATGACGAGGTCGCACGAGGCGGCCACGACGAGGCCGCCGCCCATCGCGAAGCCGTCGACCCCCGCCACCACCGGCTTCGCCATCAGGGCGATCGAGCGGCAGAAGGCGGCGATGCGCAAGTTCAACCGCGACACGCTTTCCTCATCGGCTCCCGCGAACTCCTTGAGGTCGGCACCGGCACAGAAGCCGGGGGCGACAGCCGTCAGCACCACGGCATGCACCTCAGCGTCCGCCTCGAAACCGGCGAAGGCGGCAACGAGGACATCCAGAACCTCGGTCCCCAGGGCATTGCGGCGGTCGGGGCGGCTGATCGCCGCGACGGCGACGTCCCCTCTTCTGGATATTTCCACCATGCTCATAGGAACGTCTTTCATGCTGTTGCTTTTGCTCTGAATTCTTCCGCGATCCCCATCGGCCGGTCGCGGAAGAGGCGGGGGTCCATCGCTTTCAGATCGGGCGCGACCCGGACCGGGAAGGCGATGCGGCCGAGGACGTCGCGCTCGAGCGAAACCCCGCGGGCGATCTCGGTCATCACGAACCCGTCGTCGGCAAGCCGGAACACGGCGCGATCGGTGACGAACATCACCTCCTGACCGAGGCTGCGCGCATAAGGCCCGCTGAACGAGATCTGCTCGACGTCGTCGACCCACTTCCGCACCTTGCCGTCCCGCGCCAGCACCACGCCCGTGTCGCCGTCGGGACGGATGTCGAGGCCGCCGGCGGTCAAGGTTCCCGAAAAGACGACCTTGCGGGCGCCCTGGGTGATGTTGACGAAGCCGCCGACGCCGATCAGGTTCTTGCCGAACCGCGACACGTTGACGTTGCCGTGGCGGTCGACCTCGGCAAACGACAGGAACGCGATGTCGAGGCCGCCGCCGTCGTAGAAGTCGAACTGGTCGGGCTGGGCGTTCAGCATGTCGTAGTTGATGCCGGCCCCGGCGTCGCCGCCCGGCGCCGGCAGGCCGCCGATCACCCCCTGCTCCGCGGTCAGCGTCACCTCGCGCCAGAAACCCTCCTCGGCGGCGATCGAGGGAATCGCGTTGGAAATCCCGAAACCGATGTTGACCACCGCCCCCGGCGTCAGCTCCATGGCGCCGCGGCGACAGATCGCCTTGCGGATGTCGAAGGCGACCGGCGGGAACTCGGCCTCCGGCGCCCGCATTCGGCCGGCGTAGGCGGCGCTGTACTTGGTGGCGTAGGTCTGCCACTGCTCGGGATCGACCACCAGATAGTCGACCAGCACCCCCGGCACGGTGACGGCGCGAGGATTGAGCGATCCGGCGGCGGCGACGCGCTGCACCTGGGCGATGACGATGCCGCCGCGCCGTTTCGCCAGCATGGCCACCGAGAAGTTCTCGCCGACGAAGGCCTCGTCCTCCATCGTGATGTTGCCGCGCTCGTCGGCGACGCTGCCGCGGATGACCGAGACGTCGACCGGGAACGGTTTGTAGAGCAGGTACTCCTCGCCCTTGATCTCGATCAACTCGACCAGGTCGTCGGTGCTGCAGGCGCTTTGCCGGCCGCCGCCGTGGCGGGGGTCGACGAAGGTGTGCAGGCCGACCTTGGTGATCAGGCCGGGGCGGCCGCCGGCCGCCTCGCGGGTCAGCTGAGCCAGCGCCCCCTGCGGCAGGGTATAGGCCTCGACCTTGTTCTCGTAGACCAGCTTCGCCACGGCCGGCGAGTTGGTGAGGCCGCTCGCCACCAGGCGGCGCAGCAGATCGGGATTGGCGAACCTGTTGTAGCCCTGCTTGTCCCAGTCGCCGAGACAGACGGTCGAGACTGCCCAGATCTTGCGCGGATGTCCGGTCGCGGCGTGACGCTCGGCGATCGCGGCAATGATCGCCTCGGGCACCGCGTGGCCGCCGCCCGAGCCCCCGAAATAGACGCAGGCGCCGTCTTCGACCAGCGCCGCAGCCTCGGCTGCGCTGATGATCCTGACGGCGCCCGAGACGTCACGCGCAGTCCTTTTCACGCTGCGATCTCCCCTTGAAGCAAGAAACCATCCCCGACCTACTCCCGTCCGCCGGACCTTTCAATGGCTTCACCGTCTGCGGGCGGCCTCGACCAGGGCACGGATCGTCCATCGCTTCACCTCGCGGGCCTCGGCGTCGTCGAGATCGAGGACGTCGCGGAACACCACCCGCGCCTCGGAGCCGATGACCAGGGCAAGGGCCCGCTTCAGCATCTTCAGGGTGGCCGGGGTGAATTGCCGGTGGGCGGGAGCAAGAGCCGCCTCGATGAGAGGCGTGCGGCGATTCTGGCGGATCGGGAACGCCCCGTCCCCTCCGGCGCTCCGTTCCAGCGAGTGCGCCAGCATCAGCCGCAGACCCGGCTCGTTATCCAGGATCATCGCGTGCAGCGCCGCCTCCACCTTCTCCAGCCGGGCTATCGGGTCTTCCGCCGGCCCGTCGGCGAACAGCACCTCCGGCTCGGGCACCGCGATATCGAGGGCGGCCTCGACCAGCAGCGCCTCGACGCTGGGGAAATAGCGATAGGCGGTCGCCCGCGAAACCAGGGCCTCCTCCGCCACCTCTTCCAGGCTTGGCGTTCGCCCGCGTCGGGCCAGCCGCGCTGCCGCCCGGAGCAGATCCTTGCGAGTCCTCATCCTTTGGTTAGGTCTTATTTTCGTCGCAGTTTCAGCCAATTGTTGCGATCTCCTCGCTGTTTTCTTTAGCATCCCTCCCAGGGTGCGCTGCTCGCCCCGCCGGCAAGCAACGCCCCAAGGGGAGGTTTCAGGCAGGCTCCGCCTGCGGCAACTGCCGGATCACGGCGGCAAGGTCGATCCACACGTTCTCGCGTCGGATGGTGCCGCCCTCGGCGAACTCGATCACGTGCAGCAGGCGGAATTCGAGCGGACGGTTCCTGCCTTCGATGCCGAACGGGCGTCCCGGCGCCCGGCCCCGCCACACCGACTCATCGACCAGGAAACCGTCGCCGTAAAGGCGGCGCAGCGACGTCACCTGGCCATCGGAAAGGTCGGAGAAAAGAGCCTCGTAGAATGGCCGCGCCGCGTCGCGGCCGTGGGTCGGCCCGCCCGGCATGCCGACGATGTCGTGTTCGGCATCGGGATCCAGGGTCGCCAGCACGCCCTCGATATCGTCCCTTGCCTCGAATCCAAAGTGCTCGTCCATCCGTGCATCCATCTCTTCGCGGCTCATGGTCATGGCTCGGTCCTCCCGTTGGGGTTCGTTGATGGCGGGCACATAATGAGACACCGATCTCGTTTCAATATAGGAGTCTCACTTTCTTGTCACCTCGGCCAAACCAGCGCCGCCGCTCGACGTCGGAGGCGGATCGGCGTACACTGATGCTAATGGTCTGAAATCGTTCACAAGAAGGCGCCCCCGTGGCCCGCGAACACGCGCCGGACGAGTTCTCCGAAGGGTTGAGCCCCTCAGGGAGGGCTTCCCCAGCCCCAGGGCAGGTGCGCGGTCGGAGGATATCCTTCGTCCTCAGCGTCTTTGCCATTCTCGCCGCCACCGTGGTCGGGGTGGTGGCGACGCTGACCGGGTACACGCACTTCGCGGCAAGCGAGGCCACCGAGGCGATGGCGCAGCAGCTGCTTGACCGGACGACGGCCGCGGTCGCGGCCCGGATCGAGCGTCATCTGCTTCCGGCGGCCAGCCTCGCCGATATGGCCTCGGCGCTGCCCACGGTTGCCTCGGCGCCCGACCTTCTGATCCATCCCGTCGCTTGGCAGCTGATGCGCGCGGAGTCGGAATTCCGCTCCGTCTACTCGGCCTACATCGGCTTTGCCGACGGCCGCTTCTATCAGGTTATCTCGCTCGACGCGGCCGGGGGGCAGGCCCGAACGGCGCACGACGCGCCTGCCGCGGCGCGCTTCCTGCAACGTACCATCCTGCCCCGCGCCGACGGCAAGCGAATGCAGCTCTGGAGCTTCCTCGGCGAGGACCGGCGGCTGCTGGATTCCTGGGTCGACGCCGAAGCCGACTTCGATCCCCGCCAGCGTCCCTGGTACGTCTCCGCGATGGCCCGGGAAGCTCAGGTCATGACCGCCCTCTACACCTTCCACAGCCTCGGCCTGCCCGGCTTCACCCTGGCGCAGCGGTTCGATGGCGACGTTCCCGGGGTATTCGGGGTCGATGTCACGTCGGCCGATCTGTCGCATTTCCTGCAGTCGGTACTGCCCACCGTCAAGGCACGGATGGCAATCTTCGATGAGGCAGGAAGCATCGTCGCGGCACCCGGGTATTCGGCCGACCTCCTAGCGAGGCGCGGCAGCCCGGCGACCCTCGTGGTGCCGGCCGCCAAACTCGGCGATCCCGTCATGGCCGAGCTGATCGCCGGAGTGCCCGAGAAGGGCTCGCCCCGGGTCGCCGGCAGGTCGTCCGACGGCCGCCATCTGCTGAGCGTTGCGGCGATCGATGCCGGTCCGGCGGCACGCCTGTACGTGGGCCTGGTGGCCCCGGTGTCCGACTTCGTCGCGCCTCTGGAAACGATGCGCAACCGCGGCCTCGCGTTTGTAGCCCTGTTCCTGCTGATCGGCCTGCCCCTCGTCTACGTGGTGGCGCGCCGCATGTCGCGCGCCCTGCTTGATGTGGCCGGTCAGATCCGCTGTCTGCCGCAACCCGGCCGGGAGGACATCGTCGTTCAGTCCTTCGTCAAGGAGATCAACATGCTTGCCGAAGCGCTTGCCGACGCAAGAGAATCTTTGACCGCAGCAAGACGCAAGGCCGATCAGTGATAACCCGGCGTCGCCTGCTGGAGGTCTCGATGGGCGCGGCGCTCGCCTGCCGCAGTGCCGCAGCGCGAGCCGACGACGGAACTCTCGAACTGTGGACCAGCGAGACCGAGCCGGTACGGCTCGCCACCATGAACTATCTTGCCGCCGCCTATCGGGCATGGGCGGACGGCCCGCGGATCGTCATCCGCAGCATCGACGAGCACCGGATCGTCGGGGCCGTGCTGCAGGCTCCGCCGCATCAGCGTCCCGACATCGTCAACACGGCGGGCGATCTGCTGCTGTCGCTCGACCGGCTTGGCCTCGCCGACCAGAGCGCCCAGGCCGAGGTGGTGTCCCGGGTGGGCGCCTTGCGGTTCTTCCCGGGCGTCCTCGCCGGCTTCCGCCTTGCCGACGGGGCAATCGCCGCCATCCCCTTCCACGGCTGGCCGCAGGTGCTGTGGTACCGGCGCCATTGGTTCGAAGATGCAGGGCTTTCGCCTCCTGACACCATCGCCGCGCTGGAGCGCGCCGTCGCTGTCCTTCACCGCCCCGACCGGGGCCGGGTCGGCATCGTGCTCGGCACCGACGACGGTCATTACACCCAACAGTTCTTCGCCCAGCTCGCGCGGACCCATGGAGCCCGCCTGTTCCTCGCCGATGGCACGCCCCATCTCGATACGCCGGAGGTGCGCGAGGCGCTCGCCTGCTATGCCCGACTGGCCGCCTTCGGTCCGCCCGGCCAGCACAACTGGCGGGCGCGCGACTGGTATCTCCGGGGTCGCGCCGCGGTCATGGTCTACTCGACCCTGATCATGGACGACCTGGCGCTGTCCTCGGTGGCAGCAGGCTCGCTGCGGGGCGCGAGCTTCCCCGGCCTCGACCCCGCTCCCTTCGATCCCGGGCTGGTTGCCGGTACCGGCCAGGTCACCAATGTCGCCGGCGTCGCGGAAGGCGTGTACGCCGCCATCAACGGGCTCGGCGTGACCGCCCTGGACCCTGCGCGCAGCGCCGCCGCGGTCCGTTTCATCGAGTTCCTGTTCCGCCCCGACGCCTACATCGTCTGGCTGCACATGTCGCCCGGGGGCATGTTGCCGGTGCTGCAGGGGGTGGCGGAATCCGATGCCTTCCTGCGCGATCCGGCAGGAGTCCTGCAACGTTTCGGCCGCGCCCGTATCAAGGCGCTGGCCGAGGCGCTCGCTCTGCCCGGCGCGTTCTCGCACTGGGGCGGCAGAGTGGTGCCCGAAGCCGGGACCGCCTACGCCGACGGCCTGGTGTCCCGGATGGTCGTCCGCGTCCTCGACGGGGCCGACCCGGCGGCCAGCGCCGCCGCCGCCCAAAGCGAGGCGGAGGAGCTGCTGCAGGAATCGGCCTCGTCGGGCAGCGCCCTGCGGCGGCAGGCGCCGACGGTTCCCTAACGCTCCTGCAAGACCGGCTCTCCTGCGTGCTCAGCCGAGGCCGACCGGCCTCGCCGCCGGAAGACGGCCGGGATCGAATGGCGCCAGGTCGACGGAGGCGGCGGCGCCGTCGACGATCAACTCCGCGAGCGCCTCGCCGGTCGCGGGGGCGTTCAGGATGCCCCATACGCTGTGGCCGGTGGCGAGGTAGGCGCCTTCCACCCCCGGCACCCTGCCGATCAGCGGCAAGCCGTCCGCCGTCACCGGCCGGAAGCAGGCCTGGGCGGCCACCACCTTCGCCCGGCCAAGCACCGGGGAGAAGCCGGTGCACATCGCGTGCAGGCGTTCCAGCGCGCCGGGGTCCGGGCCGACCTCGGCCGGGTCGAGCGGCACCGTGCTCCGGCTCGAGATGGCGCAGACATAGGTGGTGCCGTCCGGCCGCGGGAAGATTTCCGGGGCGTAGCCCGAACCGTCGACGTCGCGTTCCTCCAGGAACACGGCCTCGGCCGGCAGGTTGGCCTCGAACACCATGCTGTGACCCTTGAGGCCGAACACGGCCGGCACGGGAAGCCAGCCGGAAGCCAGCACCGACCACGGCCCCATCGCGACGACAAGTGCGTCCGCCTCCAGCGGGGCCCCGTCGACGCCGACGCCGATCACCTTCCCTCCCTTGACGACAATGCCTGTGATCTCACCCCGGCGCAGGCTCGCTCCACCCTTCCGGCCAGCCTCCATCAAGGCGCCGGTGAAGGCGCCGGGAAGGACCTGGGCGGTGGTATCGGGGCCGCCGAGAAGCCGGCTGATGGTCACCCGCTTCCCCAGCCAGTCGGGGCGGCGGATGCCGCCGCTCAGGCGCAGGCCGGAGAACCCGCCATAGGTGGTCATGCGGCGGTATCCCCACGCCTCTCCGCCCAGCGTCTCCGCCAGCTCGGCATGGAGGGCGAAGCTGCGGCGCGCCAGTGCCTGCAGCGGCGTGCCGTCGCACCAGTCGAGCGCCAGGAAGCCACCGGACTTGCCGGACGCCGCGCAGGCCGTGCCCGTTCTCTCGACGACCTCCACCCCGATGCCACGGCGGCTCAGGGACCAGGCGACCGCAGCACCGATCACGCCTCCGCCGCAGACCACGACCCGCATGCATGACCTCGTGCCGCTGCCGTCCCAGCTCTCGATATGGGGAGCCCGACCCGCTTGGTGCGGCCGCCGCGCCTCGCCATCTCGAAGATACCAGCCGGGGCAAAGGAGGACGTCGTGACACAGCCGAGGATCGCCCGCATCTGGCGAGGCCGGACCGCCGCCGCCAGGGCGGAGGAGTACGCCCGCTACCTGTTCGAGGTCGGGGTCAAGCCGCTGGCCGAGAAGGCCCTGGGCGTGCAGATGCTGCGCGAAGACCGCGACGGCGAGACCGAGTTCATGACCATCTCGTACTGGGAGAGCGTCGAGGCGATGTCGCGCTTCGCCGGCCCCGACCCGCGCCGCATCCACCACCTGGAGCGGGACGCCGAGTTCCTGATCGAGCTGCCGGCGGGCGTCCAGGTGCTGGAGATCGTGGACACCCTGGGCCGGGTCGGTGAGAAGGGCTGAGTGGTTCAGCCTCATCTCCCCCTTTTTCCGGAAGGGCTTGCTCCCAGCCCAAGACTGCTCGATATCTGCGGTTGCCGGACGACAAGAGGGACAAATGAGCAGCGAAACGCCGAAGACCATCCGCCGCGAGGACTACCGCGCGCCCGACTACCGCATCGAGACGGTCGAACTGGAGTTCGATCTCGCCGAGGACGTCACCCGCGTGAAGGCGCGGCTGCGCGTGCGCAGGAACGGCGACGAGGTGCGGCCGCTGGTGCTGGACGGGGACGAGGTCGAACTGGTGGCGCTGGCCCTCGACGGCCGGCGGCTGGGAGAAGGCGAGTACCGCCTGGACGACAGCAGCCTCACCATCCCGGAACCTCCCGAGGCGTTCACGCTCGACATCGAGACGGCGGTCTGTCCCGCCGCCAACACCAAGCTTTCCGGGCTCTACGTGTCGAAGGGCGTGTTCTGCACCCAGTGCGAGGCCGAGGGCTTTCGCCGCATCACCTTCTTCCTCGACCGGCCCGACGTGCTGGCGGTCTACCGCACCACCATCCGCGCCGAGAGGGCGAAGTGCCCGGTGCTGCTGTCGAACGGCAACCTGGTGGAGGAAGGTGCGCTTGCCGACGGCCGCCACTTCGCCGTCTGGCATGACCCCTTCCCCAAGCCGAGCTACCTGTTCGCGCTGGTCGCCGGCGACCTTACCTGCCGCGAGGACAGCTTCGTCACCCGATCCGGCCGCGAGGTGGCCTTGCGGATCTTCTGCGAGCACGGCAAGGAGGAGCGCACCGCCCACGCCATGAACTCGCTGAAGCGGGCGATGCGCTGGGACGAGGACCGGTTCGGTTTCGAATACGACCTCGACCTCTTCAACATCGTCGCCGTCAGTGATTTCAACATGGGCGCGATGGAGAACAAAAGCCTCAACGTCTTCAACGACAAGGCCATCCTCGCCGACCCCGAGACCGCCACCGACGCCGACTACGCCTACATCGACAAGGTCGTCGCGCACGAGTACTTCCACAACTGGACCGGCGACCGCATCACCTGCCGCGACTGGTTCCAGCTCAGCCTGAAGGAAGGACTGACGGTCTTCCGCGACCAGGAGTATTCGTCGGACACCCGCTCGCGCCCGGTCGAGCGCATCCACGACGTGCGCGGACTGCGCGGCCGCCAGTTCATCGAGGACGCGGGCCCCCTCGCCCACCCGGTGCGCCCCGATTCCTACATCGAGATCAATAACTTCTACACCGCCACCGTGTACGACAAGGGCGCCGAGGTGATCCGCATGATGCACAGCATCCTCGGCGAGGACGGCTTCCAGAAGGGAATGCGGCTGTACGTCGAGCGTCACGACGGCGAGGCCGCCACCTGCGACGATTTCGTCGCTGCGATGGAGGACGCCAACGACGCCGACCTCGGCCAGTTCACGCTATGGTACAGCCAGGCCGGAACGCCCGAGGTGACCGTCGAGGGCCGCTACGAGGATGGCGCCTATGCGCTGACCCTCGAGCAGCGCCTGCGCCCGACGCCGGGCCAGCCCGACAAGAAGCCGATGCACATCCCGATCGCGGTCGGCCTGCTGGACGCCCAGGGAAGCGGCATCCCGCTGCGCCTCGAAGGCGAGCCCGCCGGCGCCGCGGCGACCACCCGCGTGCTGCCGTTGAGCGAGCCGCGCCAGAGCTTCCGTTTTCCCGGCGTGCCGGAGCCGCGTGCGCTGTCGGTCAACCGTACCTTCTCGGCGCCGATCAACATCCGCCACGCGCAGAGCGGGGCCGAACGCGCCTTCCTGATGGCACATGACGAAGATCCTTTCGCCCGCTGGGAGGCCGGCCAGCAGTTCGCGACCGAGCTGCTGCTGAAGCGCGCCAGCGGCGACGCCTCGCCCTTCGATCCCGCCTTCGTCGAGGCCGTCGGGCATATTCTGGACGACGGGCGGCTCGACCCCGCGTTCGCCGCCGAGGCGATCTCGTTGCCCGGCGAGGACTACCTGGCGGAAAGGATGGCAGTCGTCGACGTCGAGGCCGTCCATGCCGCGCGGGAGGCGCTACGGCAGGAGGTGGCAACGGCGCTGCGGCACCTTCTCGTGCGCGTCTTCGAGGCCAACCGCCAGACCGGCCCCTACAGCCCGGACCCGGCGCAAAGCGGTCGGCGCGCGTTGAAGAACGCCGCCCTCGGCTTCCTCGGCGCGCTCGCCGGCAGGGATGGCGAGCTGCGCGGGCTGATCTCCGGCCAGTTCCGCGAGGCGGGCAACATGACCGACCGCATCGCCGCCCTGCGGATCCTGGTCGACCTCGATGCGCCCGAACGGCAGGACGCGCTGGAGGCGTTCTACGACCGTTTCCGCGACGAGCCGCTGGCGCTCGACAAGTGGTTCGCCCTGCAGGCGGTGTCGGCCTTGCCCGACACCCTTTCGCGGGTCGAGGGGCTGCTGTCGCACCCCGCGTTCTCGATCAGGAACCCGAACAAGGTGCGGGCCCTGGTCGGCAGCTTCACCGCCGCCAACCCCTTGCGCTACCACGCCGGCGATGGCTCCGGGTATGCCTTCCACGCCGAACGCACGCTCGAGCTCGACCCGGTCAATCCGCAGGTGGCGGCACGCCTGCTGGCCCCGCTGGGGCGCTGGCGGCGCTTCGACCAGGGCCGCCAGGCGAAGATGAAGGAGGCGCTGAACCGCATTCTCCGCGCCCCCAAGTTGTCGCGCGACGTCTATGAGATCGCTTCCAAGTCGCTGGGCACGCGAAGAGGGGGTATCCTGTCTACGGGTCGGTAGTCTCAGGGGGGCTTCATGACTCACGAAGACTTCATGCGGCGGGCGATCGCGCTCAGCCGCGAGCACATGCGGGCCGGCGAGGGTGGGCCGTTCGGCGCCGTGATCGTCAGGGACGGCAGGATCGTCGGCGAGGGCTGGAACCAGGTGGTGGCAGATTGCGACCCCACCGCCCATGCCGAGATCACCGCCATCCGCGACGCCTGCCGGCGGCTCGGCACCTTCGACCTGACGGGGGCCGAGATCTACACCAGCTGCGAGCCCTGCCCGATGTGCCTGGCGGCCATCTACTGGGCGAAGCTCGCCCGCATCTGGTACGCCAATGCCTCCGCCGACGCCGCCGCCATCGGCTTTGCCGACGCCTTCCTGTACCGCGAGCTCGCGGCCCCCGCCGCCGGCCGTTCGGTGCCCGCCGCCCGCCTGCTCGGCAACGAGGCCAAGGTGGTGTTCGACGAGTGGTCCGCAATGCCCGACAAAGTGCCGTACTAGTCCGCAGCGGCTCCGACTGAGACGCCTTCGAACGACTGGTCTGGATGTGGGCCGCCGAGGGCGCGCGTCCCGATCGTTGGGATAGCCTCGGCACGGCGCTCTCCGTTCTTGGCGCCGTGATCATCATCTTCGGGCCGCGCGACGGCCAGTGACCCTTCCACCTGCCGCCGACGCAGACTGCGTGCCCGTGCCTCGTTGTTCCAGGGCTGGAGTGCCTATATTGGGAGACGAGAGGGATTCATGGATGGTTCTACGATCTCCGGCTCGGCTTCGCGGCACGGGCGACGGCTGCGACGGCTCGACCCGGCGGAAGCGCCGCTGGGACGCGGCTTCCTGCCCTGGATGTGGTTCGCGGTCAGGCCGTACCGGCTGACTTTCTTCGCCGTCACAGCGGTCATGGTCCTGCGGCATTCGGTAGCCGCCGGCATCCCCCTCTTCTTCTCGTACTTCGTGGGCGTTGTCGCCAGCGGTGGGATGGGCTTTGGCGAGGCGATCACGGCCTCGCTGCCTTACGTCGGCCTGTTCGCGCTGTTCCTCGGCACCATCGCGGTGCTCTATCCCGCCCACGCCATGACCGACCTCGCCACCCGCGGGCTCGGCATGTACGCCCTCGACCGCATGATCGCCATGGACACCGCCTGGCACGAGGATCGCGCCAGCGGCGCCAAGGGGCAGAAGGTCAACAAGGGCCGGGAATCGTTCAAGACCCTGCTCGACACCTTCTTCTGGGCGCTGTTGGCCCAGATCGGGCTGTTCGTCTCGCTGGCCGCCTCGGTAGAGGTCCTCGACGTACCGGGGCTCTTCTACGTGCTGTACCTGCTGTTCGGTCTCACCTATGTCGCCGGGGCGGTGCTCACTCTGCCGCTTCTGCGCCGCCGCTACGACCGCTTCTACGCCGCAGTCGAGGAGCTGTTCGCGAACGTCTACGATTTCCTGTCCTCGGTCACGACGATCAAGATCTTCACTCTCGAGCGGCCCATTCTCCGGCGCGCGCGCTCGGTCGAACTGGCCGGCCACGATGCCGGTCGCCAGTTGTTCCGCTTCCAGGCATTGCGCTGGATGGGGCTCAACCTCGGCGCCGGGCTGTGGATCACGGTGATCTTCGTGGTCGCGCTGCGGATGGCCACTGCAGGGACGATGACACTGGAAGCGTTCACCCTGGTGCTGATGTTCACCGTCGGCGCCTGGATGCGTTTCGAGTGGCTGGCCTACGAACTGAACTCTCTGGTCGAGGCCTATTCCGGGTTCCGCCGCCTGACCGAGACCTTGGCCGATGCCCGCGACGCCGCCGAAGCGCCCGACTCGCACAGGGGCGAGCCGTTCACGCCCAGCCGCGGCACGATCTCGTTCGAGAATGTCTCGTTCGCCTACAAGCAGGGCTCCGACCCGGTGGTCACCGACCTCACGCTGCGGATCCCCCAGGGACAGCGGGTCGGCCTGGTCGGGCCGTCGGGCGCCGGCAAGTCCACCCTGCTCAAGCTCCTGCTGGCCCTCTACGCGCCCGACGAGGGCACCTTGCGCGTCGACGGCCGCGAGGTGGCGAGGCTCGACGTCCGCGGCTACCGCCGCGCCTTCGGCGTCATCCCGCAGGACCCGGCGATCTTCAACATGAGCCTGATGGACAACATCCGCTTCGCCCGCCCCGAGGCCAGCGAGGACGAGGTGATCGCCGCCGCCAAGGCCGCCCACGCGCACGACTTCATCTCGGCGTACCCCGCGGGCTACGACACCATCGCCGGCGAGCGCGGGATCGTGCTGTCGGGAGGGCAGCGGCAGCGCATCGCGATCGCCCGTGCGGTCCTGCGCGACGCCCCCATCGTCATCCTCGACGAGGCGACCAGCGCCCTCGATTCGGAAACCGAACGCCTGGTACAGCGAAGCCTGGAGACGCTGTTCCGAGGCCGCACCGTCATCGCCATTGCCCACCGTCTGTCCACCCTGGCGCGGTTCGAGCGGATCGTGGTGATGGACGGCGGCCGCATCGTCGAAGACGGCCCCCACCACACCCTGATCGCCACAGCGGGCCTCTACGCCCGCCTGTGGGGGCTCCAGGCGCAAGCGGCGGAGTGACGGCGGCTCCCGGCCGGTCTACCCTGGCGCGTCGTTCCGATGACGGGGGCTCCCATGACGAAGACACTCGCAGGCAAGGTCGCGCTGGTCACCGGCGGCTCGCGCGGCATCGGCGCCGCCATCGCGAAGCGGCTGGCCGCGGAAGGCGCCGCCGTCGCGCTCACCTATTCCGCCTCGCCCGATCGGGCGGACGAGGTGGTGCGCGCGATCGAAGCCGCCGGGGGCAGGGCGCGCGCGATCCAGGCCGATGCCACCGACGCGGCGGCGATCAAGGCCGCCGTCGACGCCTCCGCGGCCGCCTTCGGCGGCCTCCACGTGCTGGTCAACAACGCCGGCATCGCCGAGGTCGGCAAGCTCGAGGAATTTGCCCTCTCCGACTTCGATCGGCTGTTCGCGATCAACGTGCGCGCCGTCTTCGTCACCACCCAGGAAGCCCTGCGCCACATGAAGGAGGGCGGACGCATCATCAACATCGGCAGCATGAACAGCGACTCCGTTCCGGCTGCCGAGCTGACCGTCTACTCTGCCTCCAAGGGAGCGGTGGCGGCGATGACGCGCGGCATGGCGCGCGACCTGGCGCGGCGCGGCATCACCGTCAACAACGTCCAGCCGGGCCCGATCGACACCGACATGAACCCCGCCGACAGCGACTACGCCGATCGCATGCGCAGGCGCGTCGCCCTGCGCCGCTACGGAACCGCCGACGAGGTCGCCGGCTTGGTCGCCTTCCTGGCCGGCCCCGAGGCCGGCTTCATCACCGGCGCCGGTTTCAAGGTGGACGGCGGAATGACGGCATGAGCATCACCGCGGCGCCGGCGCCGCGGCGGCCGGTCGCACCAGGTGCGCCGCAAAAGCCGGCAGGCGCCTGAACGCCAGGTGAACGCCCTCGGACTGGGTGGCAAGGTTGAATCCGCGGGCGCGGAACATCAGCGCCAGCGAGCGGCGCGAGTGGATTCCGATATGCCCGTTGCGCGGTCCGACGTACCACCAGCCCAATCCGATCCGGTCGAAATCCTCCGGCTGCAGGAGGGTCGTGAACAGGACCACGCCGTCCTCGTCGAGGAAGGACAACAGATCGTCCAGCGCCTCGTATGGCCGGTGGACGTGCTCCAGCACCTCGAACGCGGTCACCAGGTTGGCCCTGACGGCGGGCCGCTCGCCCGCCCCGGTGAGGGGATCGTAGCCCCACGCCTGGTAGCCGAGACCTCGCAGCACCTCGACGAACCTGCCATTGCCGCCGCCGTAATCGAGCGCCCGGATCACCGCCTTGTGGTTGCGGAATACCTGGTCCATCGCCCGGGCATCCCGCGACGGACGGACCTCAACGACATCCGGATCGACGGTGGCATAGTCGGCGTTGTAGATGCGCTGCCGGAAGTCGTCCGGACTCCATGCGCGGAATCCGTCGGCGAACAGGAATCCGCATTGCGGACAGCGGTGGTAGTAGATGGGAATGCCGGATAGCGGGAGACGCTTGCGCATCACTTCGATGCAGCTCTTGTGGAAATCGACCACCCCATAGAGGCCGGCCGATGCGCCGCAGATCCAGCAGGCGGCTTGCGGCGAGGCGATCGCGTGCATGACCACAGCCCTTCAGGTGCCGAGGCTGCCGGTACCGGCGCTCGGCCTCCGAGCGGATGGTAGAGAGTTTTTGCGGCCGACGGAACACGTCCTTGGTGTCGGTCTGGCGTTGCGGCGAGCCGCCCGGAGGCCCCGAACAGTTCCGGCCAGATCGCGTTCTACATGATCGAACAGTTCAAGGCCTACCGCGACGGCAGGCGCAGCCATCCGGTCATGAACGTCATCGCCAAGCCGCTCACCGGCGCCGATATCGACGATCTCGCGGCTTGGTATTCGGCCATTCCGGTGGCGGTGACGCTGCCATGGGGCGCACCAAAGTCACACGGGACGGTCGCCGAACAGCAGGGTATCGAGGCCGCGGATCAGGCCCGTGCTCTCGACCACCCGGCGGGCGGCCAACAGGGTCCCGGCGACGAACGGCTCGCCCGCCGCAATGGTTTCGTGACGGAGCGACAACCGCTCCAGCCCGTGGCCGAACACCACCTCGACGGCGCTGGCGAAGCCGGGCAGGCGGATCGAATGGCACTGCACGCCGTCGACGGTGGCGCCGCGGGCATCGCGGGCGCCGTGGGTATCGGCGATCGGATGAACGATGTGGGGCCGCCGCACCGCCGCCATCCGTTCCGCCAGTTCGCGGGCGGTACCGCTGGGCGAATCCGGCTTGTCCGCCTTGTTGAAGTCGATCACCTCCCACTGCTCCAGGTGGCGTGCCGCGAACAGCGCAAAGTGCTGCAGCAGCGCCGCTGTCAGGCAGAAGTTGCCGGTTGCCACGCCGACCCCGCGGGCGCGGGCCAGGGCATCGATCTCCTCGAAGTCGCGGGCGGTCACCCCGGTCGTACCGAGGACCACCGAGGCTCCCTTGGCGATCGCCGCCCGCACGTGGACCACCGCCGCGGCGGGCGAGGTGTAGTCGATCAGGAGGTCGGCGGGCGTCTGCAAAGCCTCGTCCAGGGTAGCCTGCACCGCCACGCCGCAGCGCCCGCTGCCGATCGCCTCCCCGAGGTCTCTCCCTTTGGCGCCGCGGGCAACCGCCGCCACCAGTTCGAAATCGACGTCGGCCATGAGGGCGGGCGCCAGCAGCCGGCCCACCGCCCCGGTCGCCCCGGCCAGACAGACCCTGATCGCCATGCTTCTTCTCCTTCCGTGGCTGACGCGTGAACCGCTAGCACACCTGCCGGCGGCACGCCAAGCATCGCCCCTTCGCGCGCGGGATCTTTGCCGGATTGCGGCGACGGAGTATCATTTGCACCTCTTTCGGGCAGGCTCTGAAAAACGGGAGTGCTGTCATGCGCACCAGGTCGCTCGTGCTCGGAGTTGCCGTCGCCGCCGGAATCGCCTGCACGCCGTTCGTGGGGTACGCGGACTCGGTTGTCGACGCATGGAGCGGAATCGCTTCGCCCCCGGCGCCGGCAGTCTCCCCGGTCAAGGTCGACAGGGCGAAGACCGCCTTTCTGGTCCTCGACATCGAGGAGGCGACCTGCAACGACAAGGTGCGCCCGCGCTGCGTAGACAGCGTTCCCGCGATCGCGGACTTCCTGGCCAAGGCCCGCGCCGCCGGCATGATGGTGGCGCACAGCAACACCGGCCGCGGCTCGCCCGAGACGATCCTGCCGCAGGCCAAGCCGGCCGCCGGCGAGCCGGTGGTCAAGGCGAGCGTCGACAAGTTCCTGGGCACCGAACTCGATGCCGCCCTCAAGGCGAAGGAGGTCGAGACCGTCATCGTCTGCGGCACCGCTGCCCACGGTGCGGTGCTCCATACCGCCACCGCCGCGGCGCAGCGGCGGTACGGTCTCGTCCTGCCGGTGGACTGCCTGTCGGCCGAGGACCTGTTCACAGAGAAGGCGTCGGTGTGGGTCCTGCTCAACGGGCCGGCAACGCGCCAGCGGATCCGGCTGACAACACTGTCGGCGATCACCATCGAGTAACCTGCTGGCAGGCTACTTCTTAACGATCACCCACACCGCATGGATGATCCCGGGAATGTAGCCGAGGATGGTCAGCAGGATGTTGAGCCAGAAGTGCAGGCCGATGCCGACCTGCAGGAACACGCCGAGGGGCGGAAGCACGATCGCCAGAATGATGCGGATGACGTCCACGTTGTCCCTCCAATGGCTGATGGGGCCGGCGCACCCGAAGAAAGCGCGCAATGCGTCGCCGCCCGGACTGTCAACACGCCCCGCTCGTGCTCAAATGTAAGTGGCGCCCGCAGTCGCCGCCACAAATGCGGCGTCGCGGCTTCCAATGGACAAGGAGACCAGTTCATGACGCGATGCGTAGTTGTTGTCCTGGCCTGCCTACCTTTGCTCGCCGCTTGCGGCGCGAACAAGGCTGATCGCGCGCTGAGCGGTGGCGCCATGGGGGCCGGCATCGGCATCCTGGGCGGTCCGATCGGTGTCCTGGTCGGCGCCGGCGCCGGTGCCGCAGCCGGTGCGCTCACCAATCCGGAGCAGGTCGATCTCGGCGAGCCGGTGTGGCGGCGCTGATCAGGCTTTCCCCCGCCGCAAGGTGATATGGACAACCTCGCCGCGGCTGAAGAAGCGCAGAGGCGGCTTGCCGACGCCGGCCCCTGACGTGGTGTAGCCCTGGAGCCCGCCCAGCCTCCAGGCGTCCCTGGCAAAGCGGCGGCCGCCGTCGCAGGCGGTGACCAGCGGAACGCCGCCCGGCAGGCAGATCTGGCCGCCGTGGGTGTGGCCGGACAGGTAGAGCCGGACGCCCGCGTCGGCCGCGGCGTGCACCACCTCGGGCGAATGCACGAGAAGGATTCGGAAGCCATCGGGTCCGTGGCGGATCGCCTGCAATGCATCCTCGGTGCAGAAGCGGTGCACGTCGTCGGTACCGGTGATGTGCAGCTGCTCCTCGCCGCGGGCGATCGCGAGATGGTCGTTGACCAGGACGCGGATGCCGAGGGCGGCAAGCGCATCCGCCATGTCGCTGCGGTCGTGGTTGCCGAGAACGGCGAGAATCCCCAGCCGGCTTCGCACCCGCTGCACGATCGGCGCCAGGAGCGCCGCAGTTGTCGCCGCCGAGGGCGTTCCCTTGTGCTGGAAGTCACCGGTCGCCACGGCAAGGTCGACCGGAACCTCGGCCACCAGCTCGCCGACTCGATCGATCAGCCCCGGGAGGGTGCCGGCATGAAGATCCGAAAGGTGCAGGATGGTGAAGCCCTCGAAGGCCGGAGGCAGATCGGGGAAGGCGAAGCTCAGCGTGCGCAGCCGCACGTCGAGGGCATTGCGGGTCCCGCGATCGTAGACGGGCAGCCGCTTGACGAGCGGCTCGGCGAACGACAGCAGTTCGCTCAGCCCACCGGAACGGCGTCTGCCCCGAGCGGTGTGGCGCCAAGGCGACTCTTCCATTTCGCGGCGGCGGAGCCGCCAGCGTTCACTCAGGAAGGAACCCGAAACGCTCACTGCATTTCCTTTTTGCTTCGTTCCAACAAGGTGGGGGCAGCGGGCGCCGCTCTCCGTCGCCCATGAGGGGAGACGCCGGGCGCGGGAGGCTTAACCCGTCGCGGGTACGCGCCTACTCCTCGTAGATCATTTTCACGGTCATGCCGCCGTCGACGACCAGATTCTGGCCGGTCACGAAGGGCGCGCTCTCGGCCAGAAAGACGCAAGCCTCGGCGACGTCCTCGGGCACACCCACGCGCCCGACTGGGTGCTGCTCGCAATCGCGCTCGGAATGCGCCGGCTTATGCGCCCGTGCCGAATACTGCCAATCGGCCGTTTCGATCCAGCCCGGGCTGACGCAGTTGACGCGAATCCGCTGCGGTCCCAGGCTGATCGCCATGGCATGGGTGAGCGCCACGATGCCGCCCTTGGTGGCCGAATACGCCTCGGTTCCCGGCTCGGACATGAAGGCGCGGGTCGAGGCGATGTTGACGATCGCGCCACCCTGCCCGCGCGCCGCCATGCAGCGCGCCGCCGCCTGCGAGCATAGGAAGGTGCCGCGCAGATTGACGGCGACGACGCGGTCGAAATCCTCGGCGGTGAGCTCCAGGAACGGCGCCCGGCGTCCGATCCCGGCGTTGTTGACCAGGACGTCGGGGCAGCCCAGCTCGGCCGCGGTCCGCTCCATCCAGCGGCCGATGTCGGCGGGGGTGCCGACGTCCGCGGTCTCGTGGATCGCCGGCAGGCCCAGCCTGTGGATCGCGTCCACCACCTCTGCCCCCGCGTCATCGGCGGGGTCGGCGATCGACACGGCATAACCTCTGGTCGCAAACGCATAGGCGACGGCGCGCCCGATTCCCTGGGCGCCGCCCGTGACCGCGATCACCTTCATCGTCGCCCTCCTGCCGCTCCGCCACGAGATGGCCTGTCACGCGCGCCGGCGCAACCGCAAGGCCGCCCCCCCGGAGCCGCCCCCTCAAGCCCGCTTGATGGTCTTGATCGGGCCCCGCGGCATGCCCGAGCGCTCGGCGATCTCGCGATCCTGCTCCTCGATGAAACCGCGCGCCGGCGCGTCGCCCTCGAAGCCGCCCAACAGGCTGCTCGGTACGCGGCGATTCGAGGTTCGGGTGCCGTCCTGGTACTCGACGTTGAAGAGAACGAACTCGGCCTTCGATTTCTGCTTCTTCTGGCCCATGGATACCTCCGCCGACGCCGATGCGTCGAAAAGCCGAGGCCCCGCCAAGGCGGTGCCTGACAGGGCCTCCTTTGGTAAAGCGGGGGGCACGCTACCATCCGCCGCCGGCCGAACGCAACCCGGACGTGATCCCGCAACCGGGAAGCGGCGGCCCGGGTGCAGCCACACCTTCGGAGAGGGCCAGAATCCGCCGGGTATGGCCCCTACGCCGGGATTGCCTCCCCCTCCCGCCCTGCCGCCATAATCGGGGTCACCGGACGGAGGACGATGACCATGGAGCGGGATTTCGGCCGTTATCTGCTCAGCGTCATGGAGCGCGACATCGACCTCCTGCTAATGGAGGAGTTTCACGTCTCGTCGGAGTTCGTGACCTGGTTCAGCGTGCTGGCGGGCGTTGCGGATGCCGAGTTCGACGGTGCCTGGCACAGCGTCTCGGACCAGGACGGCGAGACAGACCTCCTGCTGCGTGTGCGCTGCGGCCACGAGCGGATCGCGATCCTCATCGAAAACAAGGTTGCTGCGCCCCAACGGCCCCTGCAGGATGAGCGGTACCATCTCCGGGCCGCGCGAGCCCGAGAGGCCGGCCTGTACGAGCGCCACATCGTATGTGTCTGCGCGCCAAGCTGGTACCTGCAGCGCTTACGCGCCGAAAGCCTTTATCAGAGCCGGGTGCCTTACGAGTCGATACGTGACTGGTATGCCTCCCAACCCGGACCGCGTGCGGCGTGGCGCCGCCGCATTATCGAGGAGGCGATCGACCAGAGCCGCCGCGGATACACCTTGATCGAAAGCTCGGCCAAGACCGCGTTCCATCGTCAGTACTGGGACTACGTGCGGAAGCGACATCCCTCCTTCGTCATTCGCAGGCCGACGCCCAAGGGCGCGAAATCGCACTGGATGCATCTGAAGACGCGGGACATGCCCGAGAAGGTCATCCTGTCCCACAAGAACGACATGGGCTGCCTAGACCTCTCCTTCCGAGGCACTCGGGTGACGCAGCTTCTTGCCGTCAGGACCGACTGGCCGGAGGGCATCATCGCCCGGCAGTGCGGCAAGTCTGCGGTGCTGCGGATCCTGGTCCCGATCCTCGATATGGAATCCAGCCTGGAAACCCAGGAAGCGGCCCTGGAAGTGGTGCTCTCTGCGACCCGCCGGCTGACGCCCTTCTCCCGCATCCTGGAGCATCCGCAGGGGCGTCGGCTTGCAGGCTCTTCATCGTCACCCAATGTGGCTGAATAGCGTTTGCCCGCTCTACCGGCAATCCTGATCGTGGTCCGACGGTGAAGGGAGACGTCCCGTTGCGCGTCACGTGAACGCCACGACCACCGACCCGGCATAGAGAAGCAGCACGAGCACGCTTTCCCAGCCGATGTTGGCAAGGCCCCGCTCCTGGCGCCGCAGCATGCCGAGGAGAAGCACGCCGGTCATCAGGATGGCGAGGACCGCCGTGAAGACGTTGTCCTGACCGAACTCGTGGTAGATCGACCCCTTGCGGTAGAACACGTCGCCGGCGGCAAGGAACAGGACCTCGAACGCGTTGCCACCGATGATGTCGCCCACCGCCAGGCTGACGGCGCCGATCCGCACCGCCGCAATCGCCGTCACCAGTTCCGGCAGCGAATTCGAGACCGCCGCGAACACCGTGCCGACGGCCGTCTCCGACAGATCGGACAGGGCGACGATCGCGATGCTCGCCTCGCCGATCACGTAGCCGGCAATCCCGGTGACGGCCGCGTACAGTGCGAAAGCCGCCCACAGCCGCGCCATGCTCCTGCCCCTCGTCTCGGGATGGGGTTCCTGCGCGGACTCGTCCTGGGTCGAGCGGGTCCGCACCGGCGACCACATCGGCTCAGACCGGATCCGGGTCAGAAGACGCACCCCGAAACCGTAAATCACGAACAGCAGGACCGATGCCGGATGGACGTGCCACACGGTCACCTCTGGCGTCGACATGGCGAGCAGAGGGATCGTCAGCATGCTCACCAGCAGCGTCGCCTGCGCCAGCCCGGTGACGCTGGCCGCGGCGTGCTCGAGATTGGCCTTGCGGTAGGCGAGGTCGGCCAGGGCCAGGAAGCTCGTCTGCACCGTCAGGCCGCCCAGAGCGTTGCCGATGGCCAGTCCCGAGTATCCCTGCCAGGCCGTCGCCATCGACGTGATGATCCCGGGCAGGCTGGTACTGCCGCCCACGAACAGAGCCCCGGCGACGATCTCGCCCATGCCGGTGCGGTCGGCGAGAGCATCGGCCAAATGGGCCAGCTTGGTTCCCGCGACGGCGATCGCCAGGGCAGCTCCGGCGAAGACCGCGATGACCACGGCCAGAGAAGTCTGGGAAAGATCGATCAGCATCTACGGGGCTGCCGCCCCGGGCATCCGCTCGTCTGCTCCTGGCATGCCCCGGGCATCGCCTCCTCCGTCCGGCCGGCCGTCCACCCCTCCTCCATGTGGTGCCTGTGAGAGGAATTGCCCGGTCGAGACTCGAGGGTCGCTGCCGTTGTCCCATGTTAATGCGGCGGCATGGCCGATCCGCATAATGGCGCCATGGAACGATTGGCCATCAACAGGGTTTCCGCGGCGGCGTTCACCATCCCGACCGATCACCCCGAGGCGGACGGAACGCTGGCCTGGGATTCGACCACTCTGGTCGCGGCGTTCGTCGACTGCGCCGGCACGACCGGGCTGGGCTATACCTACAGCGACCGGGCGGCCGCTCTTCTGATCAACGACAAGCTGGGGACAATCGTGGCCGGCCGCGACCCCCTCGCCATCGCCGAAATCAGCGCTGCGATGCAGGCGGCCGTTCGCAATATCGGCCGCTGCGGGATCGCGGCGGCGGCGATTTCGGCGGTCGACTTCGCGTTGTGGGACCTCAAGGCCAAGCTGCTCGAGCGTCCCCTGATCGATCTGCTGGGGGCGGTTCGAAATGGCGTGACGGTGTACGGCAGCGGCGGCTTCACTTCGTACCCGTTCGACCGCCTCCAGAACCAGCTCGCCGGCTGGACCGCCCAGGGGATCGACCGGGTCAAGATGAAGGTGGGCTCGCAGCCCGCCGAGGACCCGCAGCGCGTCCGCGCGGCACGGCAGGCGATCGGACCTGCGGCGGGACTGATGGTCGACGCCAACAGCGCCTACTCCCGCAAGCAGGCGCTGGCGGCCGCCGAACGCTTCGCGGAGGACGACGTCGTCTGGTTCGAGGAGCCGGTGACGTCCGACGATCTCGACGGGCTGCGTCTGCTGCGCGACCGCGCCCCAGCCGCGATGGAGACCGCGGCCGGCGAATACGGGTACAACCTGACCGACGCCCGCAGGATGCTGCAGGCGGATGCGGTCGACGTGCTGCAGGCGGATGCGACCCGCTGCCTGGGTCCATCCGGATTCCTCGCGATCGCGGAACTCTGCCGCGCATTCGGGCTGCCCCTGTCGGCCCATACCGCGCCCAGCCTGCACCTGCACCTCTGCTGCGCCGCGCCGGCGGCGCGGGACATCGAGTACTTCCACGACCACGCGCGGATCGAGCACATGCTGTTCGACGGCGCCGCCACCCCCGAGAACGGCGTCATCCGTCCCGACCTCTCCCGCCCCGGATTGGGGCTGGCCTTCAAGGAGGCGGACGCGCGCCGGTTTGCCAGCTGAACAACGAAGGGAAGACACCATGAAAGGCAGAATGATCAACGAGGGCCCGCCCCGCACCTTCGTCGTCGTCTTCGACAAGGGCGACGAGGTGATCCAGGGCCTGCTGCGGTTTGCCGAAGAGCACGACCTGACGGCCAGCGAGCTGACCGGGCTCGGCGCCTTCAGCAGCTGCGTGCTCGGCTACTTCGACTGGGAGCGCAAGGACTACAACCGCATCCGCATCGACGAGCAGGTCGAGGTATTGGCCTTCATCGGCAACATCACGACCAAGGACGGCAAGCACAAGCTGCACCCCCATGTCGTCGTCGGCAAATCCGACGGCACCGCGCACGGCGCCCACCTTCTCGAGGCGCAGGTCCGACCGACACTCGAGGTCGTGATCAATGAAAGCCCGCGACACCTCGAGCGCCGCGAGGACCCTGAAACCGGCCTCCCCCTCATCGCCCTGTGACGGACGGGCGCCCGCGGCGGCCCGCCAGCTCGCCGCGGGCGGCCAGGGCCGCCATGCGGTCGCCGATCCGCAGCGCCAGAGCCTGGATGGTGAGCGACGGATTGACTCCGCCTGCGGTGGGGAACAGCGAGCCGTCGCAGATCCACAGGTTCGGGATGTCCCAGGTGCGGCCGTCGCTGTCGGTCACGCTGTCGCGTTCGTCGTCGCCCATGCGACACCCCCCCATGAGGTGCGCGGTGCCGCCTTCGCTCCAGCTGTCGCGCGCGCCCGCAGCGTGCATCATGTCGGTCATGAAGCGGATCGAGTGCGCCGCCAGGCGTTTGTCGTTGTCGCAGTTGCCGTAGGTCACCTTCGCGATCGGAAGGCCGTACTCGTCTTCTTCCTCCGCCAGCTCGACCCGGTTGCTCTCCTGCGGCAACGTCTCGCCGACGATCTTCAGCCCGGCCATGCGGTTGTAGAGCATCATCCGGTTGCGCAGCGCAATGCCCCAGACGCCGTGCTTGACGGCGACGCTGTTCGCCCATTCCGCAGGCATCGGCCCCTGGCTCATGATCGCATACCCGCCATCGAAATCCTTGCCGTCGTCCGCGTAGTTCCAGTGCTCGGTCAAGGCCAGCGAGGGAGGGCCCTTGTTCCACCGGATCTCCTCGTCCATGGTCCCCCAGACGGCGTGATTCGCATGCGTCATCAGGTACTTGCCGACCATGCCGCTGCTGTTGGCGAGACCGTCCGGAAAGGCCGGACAGGCGGAGTTCAGGAGCAGCCGCGGCGTCTCGACCGAATAGCCGGCGACGACCACGTTGCGCGCCCGCTGCCGCCGCCACTCGCCTTCGCGATGGTAGACGACGCCGGTCACCAGGCCGTCGCCGCCGATCTCGACCCGCCCGGCCATCGCGAGGTCGCGGATCTCGGCGCCGGCCTGGATGGCCCGCGGAATCCAGACCGTCAGCGCCGACTGCTTGGCGTTGGTCGAACAACCGAACTTGCAGAACCCGCGGTAGACGCAGGGATGGGCCATCCCGCGCGGCGCCGATACCGTCGCCAGCGGGGTCGGCGCCCACGAGATCCCCAGTGCTTCCGCTCCCCGCGCCAGCACCAGCCCGGCCGCGTTCACCGGATGGGGGCGGTAGGGGTATCGCTTCCTGGGCGGCCCCCACGGGAAGTCGACCGGGCCGGAGATCTTCAGCGCCTCCTCGACCTGTTCGTAGTACGGCTCGATCTCGGGCCACGCGATCGGCCAATCCCGGGCATAACCCAGCAGCGAACGCGCTTTCAGCCATTCCGGACGGAAGCGCAGCGAGACCATCTGGAAATGGACCGTGCTGCCGCCGACCGCCTTGCCGCTGTTGTTGCTGCCGAAGGAGATCGGGTCCTCGCCGCCGGAGATCCGCTCGTCCCGCCAGTACAGCTTGGCCTGCTCGGTCTCGTCGGACGCGAAGTCCTCGAGCGGACGCCAGAAGGGCCCGGCATCCAGGGCCACCACCGAGAAGCCCCGTTCGGCCAGCGCGCAGGCGAGCGTGCCGCCGCCGGCGCCGGTGCCGACGATCAGGAAATCCACCGCCTCGTCGTCGCGGAACATGCGCATCGGCACCCAGCCGCCACGCCGGAACACGTCGGGCGCCTGGCCGTCCCTTGCCCGGGGGCGATCGGGCATCAATCCTCGATCGGGGCTTCCCACGGATCGCTCTCCTCGAATCCCATGCGCACATAGCCGCGCGGCGACGCGGGGCCACCGAATCCGATTTCGTCCCAGGCCGCAGGGTGGGCGTAGTAGATGTGAACCGCCGCCGACAGCAGGATATCCAGGAAGAAGCGCTTCGGCGGGATCCTCGCCCAGCCCTCCGCCTGCACCTCTCCGTTCTGGATCGCAGCCAGGACCGCATCCTGGGAGTCGGGGCCGAGGGCCGCAAAGCCGGCATCGTGGCGGCGCCATGCCTCCTCGTCGATCGCCGCGGCGGCGATCCGCCAGGTTTCCCGTTGCGGCGGGAATGCGGCGATGCGGTAGCCGTCGCGCTGATCGCGCGCCAGCTTGTCGTCGAGCCACGGCAGGATCGGGATCGGCTCGGCGCGATCGGGCTGGGGGATCAGGCGCGCGAAGACGGCTTCCAGGACAAGCCATTCGGCAATGCCGAAGAAGCGCCGTTCGGGAACGCCATCGAGACGCTTCGCGACGACCTCGCGCGTTCGGTCGTTCCACGACGGCGACAACCGCTTGTCGAGGACGCGGTAGCCGGGATACGGGGGCCTGCGAAGCTCTTCCATCTCAAAGCTCCTCGTTCCTCAGGGCGAGCGCCGCGAATCCGGCCAAGGCCAGCCCGGAGAAGCTGGGGGGCGCCGCCAGGGGCGGGCCGCTCAAGACGTTCTGGCTGAAGTTCGCCCAGCCGCCCATGTTGCGGCTGACGCCGTAGGAGTGGAAGACCATCCCCAACGGACCCAGCACAGCCGTTGCGCCGAGCAGGGAGGCGAGGGCGCCATCGAGCTTCCCCGGCCACGCGGCCTCGGCCAGCAGCCCCGCGGCCGCCAAGCCGGGAATGGCGATTGGCAGGTACATGAAGCGGTTCTGATAGCTGCCGCGGAAGTGCAACAGCGCGACCTCGGCGATGTTGCCGCCAAGGCCGATCGCGGTCACCAATGCCACCGCTTCGCCCGGCGGCGGCCGCGATCTCGGGAAACCGCGTCCCGCCGCCATCAGGCCGAACACGCCTGCCAGCGCAAGAGCCGCCGGTGCCCCGGCCGGAGCGCCATAGAACAGCCGATCCCATCTCAGCCGGCCGGGCTTCTTCATCAGATTCCAGGCGTGGAAGCCGACGCCCGCGAGCCCGGTCACGACAGCCGACCGGAAGGCGACCGCGGGAAGCCGGCCGGAGCGGCCCGTCAGACCGGCAGCCGCCCCGGCAAGCCCGGCTGCCGCGATCGTCGGCGCGACGTACATCGCCCGATTCCGATACAGCCCCCGGTAATGCTCGAGACCGCTATCGCCGAGCACGCTCAGCGACAGCAGCGCCGACGAACTGTAAAGGAGACGCTGCGGTGACGGCTTCCGCCTTCTGCTCCCGCGGGCCGGCGTGATCAGCCTGCCCAGCAGCATGCCCGCCCCCAGCACGATCGCCGTCCCGGCAAGCAGGCGGGCGGTCGAACCGTAAAGGGGAGAGGTACGCCGGCTCGGTTCGGGCGGGCGACGCCGCGGAACGAGGGCGCCTCCCGTCTGCCTTGCTTCTCCTGCCGGCATCGACCGAGCCATCGCTACTTCTTTCGCAGGAAGCCGCTCAGGCTCTCCTTGAACGACTGGAGCACGATGTCGAACGCCTCGGGGTCGCCTTTCAGGATCGATTGCGCGTACTTCTTCGCCTGCTCCATCTTGATGTGTGGCGGAAGCGGCGGCACGTTCGGATCGGTCACCGCGTCGATAACGCAGGGACGCTGTGCCTTCAAAGCCTCGTCCCAGGCGGGGCCGATGTCCGCCGGCCTTTCGACCCGGATCCCGTGCAATCCGACGAGCTGGGCATAGGCGGCGTAGTTGAACCCGTAGACCTCCTGGGATTCCTCATATCTCGGGTCACCACCGAGCACGCGCTGTTCCCAGGTCACCTGGTTGAGATCATTGTTGTTGAGGACCAATACCACCAGACGGGGGTCCTTCCACTGCTTCCAGTACCGCGCGACCGAAATCAGCGCGCTGTTGCCGAGCATCTGCATCGCCCCGTCGCCGACCAGGGCGATCGAGACCCGCTCCGGGAACGCCATCTTGGCCGCCAGGGCGTAAGGGATCGCCGGACACATGGTCGCCAGGGTGCCGGAAAGGCTCGCCTTCATGCCGCGCCGGATCTTCATGTTTCGGGCGAACCAGTTGGCGACGCTGCCGGAATCGGCCGAGATGATGCAGTTGTCGGGTAGGCGCGAGGATAGCTCCCACAGCACCCGCTGCGGATTGATCGGATCGGCTTCGACCATCGAGCGGTTCTCGATCACCTCCCACCAGTCACGGATCCCTTTCTCCAGTTCCTCGCGCCAGCTTCGGTCTTCCTTGCGCTTCAGCAGGGGGATCAGCGCCCGCAGGGTGGCTGCGCTCTCGCCGACCAGCGGCACCTCCATGGGATAGCGGATGCTCAGCATGCGGCCATCGATGTCGATCTGGACGCCCCGCGCCTGCCCCTCGGGCGGCAGGTACTCCGAATACGGAAAGCTGGAGCCGACCATCAACAGGGTGTCGCAGCCGTTCATCAGCTCCCAGCTCGGCTTGGTACCCAAGAGGCCGATTTGGCCGGTGACGAACGGCAGCTCGTCGGGCACGGCGGCGCGCCCGAGCAGCGCCTTCGCCACGCCCGCGCCCAGGATCTCGGCCACCTCGATGACCTCGTCGGTGGCCTCCAGCGCGCCGGCGCCCACCAGCATCGCCACTTTCTTGCCCTCGTTGAGAACGGCAGCGGCGCGGCGGAGGTCGGCTTCCACGGGTACGACCTTGGGCGCGGAGTAGCCGATCCCCGAGTGGATGGTGCCGTGGGCGCGGGGAGGCTTGGTCACCGCCTCCGCCTGCTGCACGTCATTGGGGATGATGATGCAGGTCACCGTCCGTTCGGCGAGCGCGATCCGCATCGCCCGGTCGACCAGATGTCGGATCTGGGAGGCCTCGTTCGCCCGGTGGACGTAGCTGCCCGCCACGTCCTTGAACAGCGTCTCGAGCTGGACCTCCTGCTGGTAGTGGCCGCCCAGCGCCGCCCGGTCCTGCTGGCCGACGATGGCGACGACCGGCGCGTGGTCGAGATTGGCATCGTAGAGACCGTTGAGCAGGTGGATGGCGCCCGGTCCGGAGGTCGCCATGCAAACCCCGACCTGCCCTGTATACTTGGCATGGGCGCAGGCGGCGAACGCGGCGCTTTCCTCGTGCACCATCTGGATGAATTCGAACCGGTCTCCGGCGCGCCCTAGCGCACCCAGGATGCCGTTGATCCCATCACCCGGGAAACCGAAGATGCGCTTCACGCCCCAAGCTTCGAGCCGATCGAGCATGAAATCGGCAGCGGTCTGAGCCATCGCAGGACTCCTTCTTCCCGTTATCGCGGCGGTTTCACAGCTGAACCGAACGCTCCGACGCTTCGGTTTGCGCGAATGAAGGCGGCACCAGACTGCCGCTCGCGACCTGCGGGCCGCGGCGCAGGAACGCCCGACATCCGCAGGTGATCGCAGCATCATCGCCGGATGCTCGGCGTTCGGCCTTAACCTGGGTTAAGGGGCCGCGCGATTATGGCGCCTCCTTCGGCGTACCCCCGGAGGAAGACTGTGCCCGCGCACTTCCGGTCCGGACGAATCGCAGCCCCGCTTCGTCAGTCGAACAGGAGGACTGAAACTCGTGGGAGCCTGCGGCCATGAACTCCGACGACGACGTGCACAGCCTCGATCAGGTGCTGACCCGGATCGCCGAAGCGGGCGGAGAGCACAACGTCTGTGTCGGCGATCTGCTCGAGGACATCGGTCAGCGCTCGTTCGGACCGCTGCTTCTCATCCCCAGCCTGATCATCGTTTCACCGATCAGCGGCATTCCCGGGGCGCCGACGCTGGCCGCCGTCATGATCGCCACCGTCGCCGTCCAGATGCTGATCGGGCGACGCTGCCTGTGGCTGCCGAAAGCGCTCCAGCGCCGCTGCCTCAACCGGGACAAGCTGGGCAAGGCCGTGGCGTTTCTCCGGCCGGCGGCCGGCGTCGTCGACCGGCTGATCCGCCCCCGGCTGACCGTCCTCACGCGCGGGGCGTTCGCCCGCTTGATCGCAGCGGCGTGCCTGCTGATCAGCCTGCTGATGCCGCCGCTCGAATTGGT
The DNA here is from genome assembly GCA_018432935.1 of Rhodospirillales bacterium. GTDB lineage: Bacteria > Pseudomonadota > Alphaproteobacteria > Rhodospirillales > Shumkoniaceae > JAHDSF01. The sequence continues at coordinate 44,395 of JAHDSF010000008.1, forward strand.
GCCGATGGCCAACAGCCTGACCGCGGCCGCCATCGCCGCGTACTCGCTTGCCATCGTGGCAAACGACGGCCTGCTGGTCATTGCTGCCTTGACCGTCACGGCAGCCGGAGTGGGTCGCGGGCGCCGCCGTCCTGTAGCGGGCCGCCAGTCCGATCCGCTACGCCAGCAGGGCCCCCAGGACGGCGAAAACGGCGACGGTCAACACGAAGGCCGAAACGACCGCGACAATCCACGGCCGGCGCTCGAAGGCGAACTGCCGGCTGACCTTCCGGGCGCGAGCCGAGAACGCGCCACGGGTCGCGTGCAGGCCCTCGAGCGGAGCAAACAGGTTGTCGCGACGATCGCCCGCCACGACGTCCCCGGTCATCTGTCCGTCCCAGGCTTTTCTCGCCATGTAGCGGTCGAGCAGCGCGGGCGCGATGCGATTGCCGAGGATCGCTTGGACGGTCGAGAACCCCACCCAGTATTCGCGGCGCGGGTGGTCGGCCGCAAAGACGATGGCCCGCGCGGCAACCTCCGGCTGGAAGATTGGCGGGATCGGCTGCGGCGTCCGTTCCATCCGGGTCCGCGCCCACGAGAACTGCGGGGTGTTGAGCGCCGGCATGTGCACGACCGAAAGCCGGATCGGGCTGCCGTCGTGGATGAGCTCGCAGCGCAGCGAGTCGGTGAAACCCCGGATCGCCGCCTTCGAGGCGCAATAGGCCGATTGCAGAGGGACCGACCGGTAGGCGAGCGCCGAGCCGACCTGGACGATGGTGCCGCGGCCGCGGCGCCGCATGCGCGTCAGCGCCTCCATGGTGCCGTGGACGGTGCCGAGGAAGACGACCCTCGCGACCTGGTCGAATTCCGGCGCGGTCATCACGGCGACCGGGGCCAGCATCGTCACCATCGCGGAGTTCACCCACACGTCGGGAGGCCCGAGATCGTCCTCGATCCCCGACGCCGCATCGGCCAGGGCTGCCGGGTCCCCAACGTCGGCCGCTCGCCATGCAGCGCGGCCGCCTTCGCGGGTGATCTCGCGGCAGGCGTCCTCCAGCCCAGCGGCACTGCGCGCGATCAGGCCGACCCGATCGCCGCGGCGCGCGAAGGCAAGCGCCGTGGCTCGCCCGACGCCCGCGGACGCCCCGGTGATCACGACCGTTCTCTCCGAGACCATCACGTCCTCCTGGCGGAAGCGGCGGGGACTCTTAGGATGGGATCCGACCGCCGCCGTTTCGATGCGGGGTTGCGAAACTCGCCCCGCACCATCACGTCGCAGAGACCTATCGCGGTACGGGAGACGCGTTCTGACACGGCGGATCGAAGACTACGCGCTGATCGGGGACTGCGAGACTGCGGCACTCGTCGGGGCCGACGGCTCGATCGATTGGCTGTGCTGGCCGCGCTTCGATTCGGCGGCCTGCTTCGCCTGCCTGATCGGACAACCCGAGAACGGCCGCTGGCTTCTCGCGCCTGAAGGCGAAGCCGAGACGACCCGCCGCTACTGTCCCGACACGATGATCCTGGAGACGACCTTCCGGAACCGCCAGGGCGTGGTGAAGATCGTCGATTTCATGCCCCTACGCGACGAGGCATCCAATCTGGTGCGGATCGTAGAGGGCCTTGCGGGCAACGTCGACATGGTGATGCACCTGGCCCCAAGGTTCGACTACGGCCGGCTCCGCCCGTGGACCAGAGGCGACGACCAACGATCCGTTGAGGCCCTGGTCGGGCCCGACGCCCTGACGCTTTGGACCGACGTCCCGGTTTCCTGCGCCGACGGCACGATCAAGACGCGGTTCACGACCTCAACCGGCTCGAAGGCGGCGTTCGTGCTTGCCTACAGGGGCTCGCACCTGCCGGCACCGCGACCCATCGATCCCCATGCCGCGAGGGACGCCACCGAGGACTTCTGGCGGAAATGGGCGTCACGCTGTCGTTACGAAGGGAGGTGGCGCGATGCCGTCGTCCGTTCGTACCTGACCCTCAAGGCGCTGACCTACCGACCGACGGGAGGCATCGTCGCCGCCCCCACCACGTCGCTGCCGGAGAAGCCCGGCGGCATCCGCAACTGGGATTACCGCTATTGCTGGCTTCGCGACGCGACCATGACCCTGATGGCCCTGATGGACGCCGGCTACTACGATGAGGCGGCGGCATGGCGGGACTGGCTGCTGCGCGCGGTCGCCGGCAATCCCGAGAGGATGCAGATCGTCTACGGCCTCGCCGGCGAGCAGCGGCTGACGGAATGGAACGCGGAGTGGCTCGACGGCTACCGGGGATCGCGGCCGGTCACGGTCGGCAACGCCGCCTTCGAGCAGCACCAGAACGACATCTTCGGAGAGGTGGCGGACGCCTTGCACCAGGCCCGCGCGGGCGGACTGCGGCACAGCGACGTCGAGTGGGAGATCGAGAAGGGCCTGCTTCGCCACCTCGAACGCGCCTGGCCCAAGCCCGACCAGGGGATCTGGGAGAGTCGGGGACCGCTGCGGCTGTTCACCCATTCAAAGGTCATGGCGTGGGTCGCGTTCGACCGCGCCGTCCACGATGCAGATCGCTACGGCCTGCCGGGGCCCGTCGACCGCTGGCGCGCACTGCGAAAGACGATCCATGCCGAAATCTGCAGCCGGGGCTTCGATCCGGAGTTGGGCAGCTTCGTGCGCTCGTACGGATCGAAATGCCTCGACGCCAGCCTGCTGATGATCCCTCTGGTGGGGTTCCTGCCCCCGGACGACCCCAGGGTCCTTGGCACCGTGCGTGCAATCCGGCAGCGGCTGACCGTCAATGGGCTCCTTCTGCGCTACGATCCGGAGCGGTCCGACGACGGCCTGCCCGGCCAGGAAGGGGCCTTTTTCGCCTGCAACTTCTGGCTGGCCGACAATCTCATCCTGGGGGGGCGACGCGAGGACGGGCTGGCGCTGTTCGAACGGCTGCTGTCGCTGCGCAACGACGTCGGCCTGCTGTCGGAGGAATGCGATCCCGCGACCGGGCGGATGCTCGGCAACTTCCCCCAGGCGCTTTCCCACCTCGCCCTGGTGCAGACCGCCAAGAACCTCGTCGACACGCACGGCCCGGCCGCCCGCCGGGCCGAAGGTTGACCTTCACGAAGGGCACCGGGCGATAGCGGCCGGTTGGCGGAACCTCGTCATACGGCCTCGTCATAGCTGAGGCTCCAGCCCGCTCCGATGTACCAGCATCGCCCCGGCGTGGCGGGCCGTCTCCAGCGAAGGCTCCGTATAAACTCGATGCCGCCATTCTCGAAGGCGGTCTTCAGCGCCGCGCTCTCGGCGTGCGGTTCCGCCAGGAGGCCTTCCGCGTAGACGAAATAGGCCGGTCCGAGCCATTCGGCGGCGAAGCCCTGCTCAAGCCGCTCGATGCGCAGTCCTGCCCCGTGAAGCGTATGCGTGCCCCCGCCCCGGCTTGGCCGGGGAACGCCGAGGGGAAAGATGAGGCGGCCACCCGGTACGAGATGCTCGACCCAGGCCGGCGCGGGGTGCTGCACCAGGAAATTGACGTAGACGCAGTCGACCCGCTCTCTCGGCCACTCGGCGCCGTCGCCCTGGACGACAGTGACATTGGTGAGGCGTGCCAGGTTGCTGCTGGCGCTTTCGGCCAGGGCGGGATCGAGCTCAACCGCCAGAACGTGGCCTTCGTCACCGACGACGTGCGCCATCAACGCGCTGTAGTAGCCTGCGCCGGCGCCGACATGGGCGACGCGGTCGCCCCGCTTCAACCCCGCGCGATGCAGCCACCTCGCATGCAACGACGGCGAACCGTTGTTGACCCCCCGTTCCGGGGAAAGGGCGAGGTTGATATCCTGATAGACCAGGACCGGATCGCAACTCGGAAGAACGCGGTAGTCGCCGAACGGTGTGAGCCTGAGCCAGGGAGGCGCCCCCAGGAAGCCTTCGCGAGGGACCGTCGCCAACGCATCCTCCAGGCCGGGATCGCTCTCGACACCGGCGAGGGCAAGCATCTGCTTGGCATAGGCCCGGCGGATCATCGACAGGGCATGTTCGTCAAACGCGCTGCCGCCGGCCATTCAGGACCTCCGACAGAAGACGGCACTGCCGCAGCCGGCAGCCGAGGAGCGGCCGCCACTCTTAACAGCGCGGAAGAATAGTCCTACTGTCATGATCGACAACAAGCTGATGCAGGTTCCGGAGAACAGATATGAGCTCACCCGTGTCGGTATTCGAGTACGACCTTGATGTCGTCCCGGCCGACATCGACGACATGGGTCACGTCAACAACGCGGTGTATCTGAAGTGGGTACAGACGGCAGTGCTCCGCCACTGGCGCCGCCTTGCCCCCAAGGACGCGGTCGCCACGCGACTCTGGGTCGCCCTGAAGCACGAAATCCGATACGTCCACCCGGCATTCCTAAACGACCATGTGGTGGTTCGGGCGGCGCTGAAGAACCTGCGGGGCGCCCGCGCCTTCTACGAGACGATGATCAACCGCGGCGACGAGGTCCTTGCCGTCGTCGAGAGCTGCTGGTGCTGCCTCGATTCCGCAACCAGGAAGCCGGCCCGGCTCGCGCGTGACGTCGTCGCGCGGTTCCTGCCAGGTTCGAAGAACGCCTGAAGGGACACGGTGCGGAGACGCGACGGATGCTGACCCTCGTTCTCGGCGGCGCCCGCTCGGGCAAGAGCCGTCTTGCCCAGGAGTTGGCCGAGTCCCTTGCCCCCAGCCGGGTCTACGTTGCCACCGCCGAACCGCTCGACGAGGAAATGCAACGGCGGATCGCCAGGCATCGGGCGGACCGGGGGCCGAGTTGGCGAACCATCGAGGCCCCGACCGATCTGATGGGGGCCCTTGATGCGGCGCGCCCCGGCGAGGCCATCCTGATCGATTGTCTGACCCTGTGGCTATCCAACCTGTTCGGACAGGACATGGATTGGGAAGCCCAGCTTGCCGGCCTGATCGAGCACCTGCGCCACCTCGACAATCCGGTCGTGATGGTCTCCAACGAGATCGGTCTCGGCCTGGTGCCGGAGACCAAGCTGGGGCGGGATTTCCGCGACGCCCAGGGCCGGCTCAACCAGCGCGTGGCCGCCGTCTGCGGTCGTGTCGCCTTCGTCGCCGCGGGCCTTCCCCTCTGGCTCAAGGGCAGCGCCTGAACGCCTCCGCCACCCTTCTCAGGGCTGCTGCGTCCGCCGGAAGTCCGACGCGCAGAATCCCGGGATCGTCCGCAAACCGGCGAACATAGATGCCGCGACGGGCAAGCTCTTCCCAGGTGCGGCCGGCGTCTGCGACCCGCGCCAGGGCGAACAGGGCGGTACCGCCGACGATCTCGGCACCGGCTTCACGCAGGGCGTCGCAGACCTCGCGGCTCCAGCTCTGCAGCCGTTGCCGCGCCGCTTCGATCCAGGCGGCGTCGCCATAGATCCGGGTACCGATCTCCAGCGCGGGCCCGGAAACCGACCAATGCCCGGAGAATTCCCGCCAGTGCGCCAGCAACTCGGGCGGTCCGAGAAGAGCGCCCAGGCGGAGGCCGGCCAGCCCGAAGAACTTGCCCGCCGATCGCAGCACGACCAGACCCGGGGTTCCGGCCGCATCGCTCATCGACTGCGCCGGATCAAGATCGATGAACGCCTCGTCGACGATCAGGGTGCCGCCATGGGCTCGCGTCCGGACCAGAAGCTCTTCCATGCCTGCTCGCGGCCGCAGCCGCCCGTCCGGATTGTTCGGGTTGACGACGACCAGGACGTCGACCTCGTCGGCCAGATCCGCCGGATCCTCGGCAAGGACGATCTCGCGCCCGCTCTCCCGCCAGGCCGCCGCGTGATCGGCGTAGGAGAAGCGGGCCAGCCCGATCCGCCGTCCGCCAATCCAGCGCGGCAGCTGGCGGATCACCAGTTCGCTGCCCGGCGTCGGCGCCACGGCCGAAGCCACCGCGCCCCATGCCGCACCCATCGCGGCGCGACACTCATCGACCAGCGATGCCGTCGGCAATGCATGCAGGCATTCGGCAGAGACGGAGAGATCGGGATAGGCGAACGGGCTGATGCCGGTCGAAAGATCGAGCCAGGGCTCCGGCGCCTCGGGGAAAAGCCGCCTGACGACGTCCAAAGCACCGCCGTGGGACAGCTCGGTCATGTCCGGATTCCTCCCGCGGCGAGCAGCGCGGCCAGAAGCGCCATCGCGCCGGCATAGAACCGCAGCGCCCGGAACACGTCGCCGGCGCCGGGGTCGCGGCCCGCCGGGTTGACCCAGGGATCGTCGGTGGTCCGCCCGTCGTAGACGCGGGGCCCGGAAAGCCGGACATCGAGCGCCCCTGCCATCGCGCTTTCCGGCCAGCCGGCATTGGGCGAGCGGTGCTTTCCGGCATCGGCAAGGATTACCGATGCGACCTTCGGAATGCGCAGCGGCCGCAGGACCAGAAACAGCAGGGCGGTCGCGCGAGCCGGGATCAGGTTGGCCACATCGTCGAGGCGGGCCGCGAACTTGCCGAAGGCCTCGAAGCGCTGGGTCCGGTAGCCGATCATCGAATCGAGGGTATTGATCGCCTTGTACACGGCCACGCCGGGAACGCCGAGAACCAGCCCCCACAGCACCGGCGCGACCACCCCGTCGGAGGTGTTCTCCGCCAGCGTCTCTATGGCGGCGCGGGCGATTCCCGGGGCTTCGAGCGTCTCGGTGTTGCGTCCGACGATGCGCGAGACCGCCTCGCGGCCCGCCGCCACGTCGCCCTCTCCGAGAGGAACGGCGACCGCACGGACGTGATCGTACAGGCTGCGGGTCGAAAGCAGGCTTGCCGCGATGACGACCCGGACCGCGTCCCCTGCCAACGATCGGGGCAGCAGGTGATCGAGGACTCCCACGGCCAGCCCGGTCGCCGCGATGACCAGCAGGACCGTTGCCGCCCCTCCGGCCAGCCGCCGTCGGCGCGAGCCGGTGTTGAGCCGTCGCTCCAGGGCAGAGATCATGCCTCCAATCCACGTCACCGGGTGGCCGATCCGTCGCAACAGCCAGTCGGGCCAGCCGGTCGCGGCTTCCAGCGCCACGGCCAGGCAGAGGATCCACGGCAGGCTCAGCATTGCTCGGGCTCCAGTCGGTGGACCGAGCCGTAAGGCACCGGATGGCTCCATGCCCCCGGGTCCCGGCAGTCTGCGGCCAGGGCGCATCGGATGACCCCTGCATGGCAGACGATCAGCACCCGCTCGTCGAGACGCCCGTAAGCGGCGAGGCCCGCCCGAACCCGGCGCACGAACCGGCCGACGCTTTCGCCCCCGTGGTCGCGGAAGCGAAGGAAATCGGCGGCCCAGCGATCCAGCGCCTCGGCCCCGATCTCGGCCCAGGGACGGCCTTCCCAGGAACCGAAGTCCATTTCCGCCAGCGCCGGATCCGTCGCTACCGGCAGACCGCGCTCCCCGCCGATGTGCTCGGCCAGCCGACAGCAGCGCTTCAGGGGCGAGGAGACGATGCGGTCGCAAGGCGGCGCCACGGCCAGCACCGCCGCCGCCTCGCACCCGAAGCTGTCGGCGACGTCGAGATCGAGGCGGCCGTAGCAGACCCCCTCCGCGACGGCAACCCGGGTGTGGCGCACCAGCGTCACCGACATGCCAGCACCCCCAGCAGCACCGCCACCTCCCCCATCTGCTGCAGGCCGCCCAGGCAGTCCCCGGTGTAGCCGCCCAGGCGCCGCTCGTAGAGACGGCGGGTAATCCCGTGCAGCAGCCCGAAGACCACGGCGACCGAAAGCAGCTCCGTTGCGCCGCCCATCGCCCAGACGAGGCCGGCGAAAACCGCCGCGTAGGCGATGATGAACGGGATCCGACCGCTTCGTGCCTCACCTTCTATCGATTTACCGAGGCCCCGGTCGCTGGCGGGCCGGCTGCCGACGACGGCCAGCAGCGGCGCGAGCCGGCTCAGCCCGTGCATGACGACAAGCACCATCGGCACGTCGTCGGGCTCGATCGATGCGAGGGCCGCCACCTTGAGGCCGATCAGCAGGACCAGCCCGAGGACGCCGAACGCCCCGGTCCTGCTGTCGCGCATGATCTCCAAGGTGCGCGCTTTGTCCCCCCCGGCACCCAGCCCGTCGCAGAGGTCGGCAAAGCCGTCCTCGTGCAGGCCTCCGGTCAACAGCGCCCCGAGGGCCACGATCAGCACCGCCGCCACCGGCTGCGGGAAGATCGGCGACAGCGCCAGCCACGCCGCCGCCAGCACCCCGCCGAGGATCAGGCCGACGACGGGATAGTAGCGCACGGCCGCGGCGAACCGCGCGGCGGTGTGCTCCACTCCCCACGGCACCGGCAGCCGGGTAAAGAACCGGAGTGCGGTGGCGAATATGGCCAGTTCCTCGCGCACGTCCTCCTCACCCCGCCTTGCTGACGCCGGCCGATGCGAAGCTTGCCATGTCGTTGACCATGGCCGCCGCCGCCTTCAGCAGGGGCCATGCCAGCACCGCACCGGTCCCCTCGCCCAGCCGCATGTCGAGATGCAGCAGCGGCTTGACCTTCAGGGCAGCGAGAACATGCCGGTGTCCGGCCTCGTCCGACTGATGGGAGAAGACGAGGTAGTCGCGCAGGTTCGGCGCCAGGCCGAGGGCGACGAGCGCCGCCGCCGTCGCGATGAAGCCGTCCACCAGAACGACCTTGCCCGACCGGGCCGCGCCGATCATGCCGCCCGCCATGCCCGCCACCTCGAAGCCGCCGTATTCGCGAAGCGCACCGAAGGCGTCCAGGCTGCCGGTCCGCGCCGCGGCGCGTTCCAGGACCGCCCGCTTGCGGTCGAGAACGCCGCCCGTCACCCCAGTTCCGCGCCCCGTGACATCGGCCACGGGAAGATCGGTCAGCTTGTGCGCAAGCAGGGTCGCGCTGGATGTGTTGCCGATCCCCATCTCGCCGAAGGCGGCAGCCTCCCCCGGCATGGCAGCCCCGATCTCGATGCCGGCGTTCAGGGCATGCTCGGCCTGGTCGGCGCGCATCGCCGGTCCGTGCAGGAAATTGGCGGTTCCCGCTCCGGCGCGCCGGGGGATCAGATCGGGGTGGCTCAGGGGTTCCCCGGCGATACCGGCGTCGACCACCAGCACGGACACGCCGTTGGTCCGCGCGAAGACGTTGGCCGCAGCCCCTCCCGCCAGGAAGTTCAGGACCATCTGCGGCGTGACCTCCTGGGGGAAGGCCGAGACGCCCTCGGCCACGATGCCGTGGTCGCCTGCGAAGATGGCCAGGCCGCAGCTTTCCATCCGCGGCGACAGCGTTCCCTGAACGCGGCAGATCTGCTTGGCCAGAATTTCGATGACGCCAAGCGACCCCAGCGGCTTGGTCTTGAGGTCGATCCTGGCCTGGATTTCCGCATCGATTTCGCCGGATACGGCGGGTACTGCGAACATGAATCTTCTGCTCCGATCATCTCGTTCCGATCACATGGGCGAACGACCCCATCACGCGGCCGTGCCGCGCCCCCATGAACCCGAGGTCGTTTCCCTCGCTGTCCCACGCGCGGAACAGCGGCAGCGTGCCGGCCTCGGTCTTGCCAAGGCTGGCATAGTGGAACTCGTGGCCCGTCAGGTCCCCCGCCCACGGTCCGTCCCCCAGCGGCTTCAGCCTGCGATAGCCGAGGTGAAGCCGCGGCGTTTCCAGGCTGGTCTCGACCGGCAGCAGCCCGAGCATGGGATGGCGCTCGCCGCCCGCGAGCGTCAATCCGCGGCCCATCACCATGAAGCCGCCGCACTCGCCGAAGACGACGGCGCCCCGCGCAGCAGCCGCCAGCATGCCTTCCCGGAATCCCTGGCGGCCGGACAGCATCCCGGCGTGCAGTTCCGGATATCCCCCCGGAAGGTACACGGCGTCCGCCTCGCCCGGCCCCTGGTCGCCGAGCGGCGAGAAGAAGGACAGCTCCGCCCCGCTCGTCCGCCAGCCGTCGAGAAGGTGCGGGTAGAGGAACGAGAAGGCGCCGTCGCGGGCCACCGCGATCCGCTGGCCAAGCGGTGGCAGCGAAGCGGCACCCCCCGTCGCCTCGAACGGGCGCGCGGCAGCCAGCAGCGCGTCAAGGTCGAGGCACTGTTCGACAACTCCGGCTGCGCCGTCCAGGAAGCGCTCCAGGTCCTCGCGCTCGTGGGCCTGCACCAGACCGAGATGGCGCGATGGGGTTTCCAGGCCCGCCAGCCGCGGGACCGCGCCGAAGACGGGATAGCCCAGCGCGGCGACGGCCCGGACGATCATCCCGGCGTGGCGCTCAGAGCCGACGCGGTTGAGGATCACCCCGGCGATCGCGACGTCGTCGCGGAAGCGGTCCAGGCCGAGGACGACCGAGGCGGCGGTCTGCCCCTGTTTCGCCACGTCGAGGATCAGCACCACCGGGATGCCGAGGATGGCGGCGAGGTCGGCGGTGCTGCCTCGGCCGAACGGCGCATCGGCGTCGGGCGCGCCGTCATGAAGCCCCATCGCCCCCTCGACGACCAGCAGATCGCCCGGTCCCCCGGCGAGGGTACGGATCTGCGCCGGGGTCATCGCCCAGCCGTCAAGGCTCACGCAGGGCCGTCCGGTGGCGGCGGCATGGAATTGCGGGTCGATGTAGTCGGGGCCGCTCTTGGCCGAGCGCAGGCCGATGCCGCGGCGCCGCAGGGCGCGCAGGATGCCGAGCGTCAGCATGGTCTTGCCGGCCCCCGAGTGGGGGGCCGAGATGACCAGGCCGCCGCTCACCGCCCGTCCTCCGCCTTCCGGAAGGGACGCAGCACATGGGCGGCCTGCGGATCGTAAAGGGCTGAATCCCGGAACTCCGAGGCGGCCAGGGCACGGCCGACGAAGACCAGCGCCGTGCGGGTGATCTTGGCCTCCCGCACCTCGTCCGCGATGTCGGCCAGAGTCCCGCGGATCAGGCGCTGGTCGGGCCAGCCGACGCGGTAAGCCACCACCACCGGGCAATCGGCGCCGTAGAGCGGCTCCAGCTCGCGGCGGATGTGGGCAAGGTTGCGCACCGAGAGGTGGATGACCAGCGTTGCCCGCGCCCGGCCGAGCGTCGCCAGGTCCTCCCCCTCGGGCATCGCAGAGGCCTGCATGGCGGTGCGGGTCAGGATCACCGTCTGCGCCACCCCGGGGATGGTCAGTTCCCGTCCCAGTGCAGCAGCGGCGGCTGCATAGGCGGGCACGCCGGGGACGATCTCGTAGCCGATCCCCAGCGCCTCCAGGCGCCGGATCTGCTCGGCGATGGCGCCGTACAGCGAGGGGTCGCCCGAATGCACCCGTGCCACGTCCTGCCCGTGGCGGTGAGCGGTCGCCATCTCCTCGATGATCTCGTCGAGCACCATCGGCGCGGTATCGAGAACCCGCGCACCTGCCGGGGCGCAGGCGACGATCTCGGGCGGCACCAGCGAGCCGGCGTACAGGCAGACCGGGCAGCGTTCGATCAGCCGCCGCCCCTTGACGGTGATGAGGTCGGGATCTCCCGGCCCCGCCCCGATGAAATGGACGGTCATGCGCCTTCCTTTCCCGGCCGCTCCTCGATACGGACGGCATAGCCGCGCGGCGTGAACATCCGCAGCCCGCCGGCGGTCTCGATCAGGCGTGTCTGGCTCGATCCCACCAGGACCACGGTCAGCATGTCCACCTCGTCGGTCCGCAGCGTCTCCAGGGTCCGGAATTCGAGGCTCTCGCCGGGTCGCCCGAGGCGGGCGGCGAGCAACACCGGCGTCTCGGCGGGACGGGATTGCAGCAGCATGCCGCGGGCCTTGTCCAGCAGTTCCCGGCGCGTCTTCGAGACCGGGTTGTAGAACGCGATCACGAAATCGCCGGCCGCCGCCGCCTCGACGCGCCGCAGGATGGTCTCGCGCGGGGTCAGCAGGTCGGACAACGAGATCGCGCAGAAGTCGTGCCCGATGGGAGCCCCGGCCCGCGCCGCCGCCGCCTGGAAGGCCGAGATGCCGGGTGTCGAGACGACCTCGACCCTTCTCGCCCGCGCCGACACGCCGCCTTCGGCCTCGGGACGGGCGAGCAGCTCGTAGACCAGCGCGCCCATGGCGTAGATCCCGGCATCGCCCGAGCAGACCAGCGCCACGTCCAATCCCTCTCCGGCGCGTTCCAGGGCATAGCGGCAGCGGTCGGTCTCGCCGCCCAACGGGAAGTCGCGGCGCGGCTTGCCGACGGCGACCGGCCCCAGCAGGTCGATGTAGGGAGCGTACCCGACCAGTTCGTCAGCGCGGTGAACCCAGTCCGATGCCTCGGGCGAACGCCAGTCCGCCTGGCCGGGCCCGGTCGAGACCAGCATCACCTTGCCACGCTTGCGGCCCCGCAGTTCGGTGATGGGCGCGGGCGCCAAGCCCAGAGCGCAGGTCGCTCGGGCGGTCTTGCGTTTGGCCACGACAAGCCGGGCGTGTGCCCCGCCGCCCGCCAGGGCGGCGGCCTCTGCCACCCCGTGGCAGCCGGTCTCGGCGAACACGGTTTCGGACGGGTTCTCCAGACGGCTCCGCTCTTGCTCCAGTTCGGCTGCGGAGAACAGCCTCAGCGGCAGTCCGAGGCGTTCGGCAAGGTCGAGCACGGCCGGCTCGTCCGCCTTCAGATCGATCGAGAACACGCCCGCAACCGCGTGCGGGTCTATCCCGGCGTCCGCGAGCGTCGTTGCAGCCAGTCCCGCCAACTCTTCGAGCGGACAACCGCGCGAGCAGCCGACCCCGAGGGTGGCACGCAGAGGGAAGTATTGCAGCGCTCCATCCGTGCGCGGCGCCATGGCGACGGCGACCGTCTCCGCACCGTCCGCGCCCGGGGCGCACGGCAGAGACTTGAGCCATGGCGCCTGATCGACGTCCTCGCCGTCGAGGAACACCCGTCCCCCGGCCAGCAGCGCCGCCGAGACGACCTTGGCTCGCGCGCGGTCGCCCAGCCGCCATCCCGGCGGCGGGTCGTCGAGGGCGACGCCGAAGCGGACATCCCCGGCGGTCGTCACCGCCGCCATGCCGCCGAGCGCCTCGGCCACGCGGCCCGCCAGACGGTTGCCGCCCCGATGGCCGCCGAGCAGGGGGACCACGATCCGGCCGTCGTCGGAAACCGCCAGCACCGGCGGCTCGCAGCGTTTGTCGCCCAGCACCGGCGCCAGGACGCGGATCAGGATCGCGGCTGCGCAGATCCCGACCACGGGACGGCCGGCCAGGAACAGCGTGCGGACTGTTTCGCCCGTGTCCTCGAAGGCATGGCCCTCGCTGCCGCCCCGGACGAACAGCTCCCCGCCGACGGCGTCGACGATGCGCCGCGCGGCGTCCAGGCCGGACGGGCCGAGGCAGAGCACCGCCGGATTCATGTCCATGCGCCTTCCCCCTTCGACACGATCACCAGCGCGAAATACGAGGGCTCGTTCGGGGCGTCGGCCAGCCGGCAGATGCGCTGGTCGGGCCAGGTCGCGCGCTCGACGAACCCGGCCTTCTCCGCAAGGCCCAGCTCGTCCAGGACGCGGCGAAGCTTGGCGAAGTTCCGCCCCAGCTTCATGATCACCGCGGCATCCGCCGCCGCGATCCGCTCGCGGAGCACCGGTTCGGCCAGGGTCGCCGGCAGCACGGTCAGGGTCCCGTCGCGGGCGCACAGCGGCTGCCCGAGGGCGGCCGCGCCGGCCATCGGCGAGGCGATACCCGGCACGATCTCGATCGCGGCCGTTCCGGCCAGCCGCGCCTGCAGATAGATGAAGGACCCGTAGAACAGCGGGTCGCCCTCGCACAGCACGACCACGTCCCGGCCCTCATCCAGCACGCCCGCGATCCGCGCGGCGGCGGCATCATAGGCGGCGCCGACGGCTTCGGGGCCGGCGCGCATCGGCATCGAAATTGCGATCTCGTGGGCGCCTTCCGCGATGAACCCGGCGGCGATGGTACGGGCCATGCTGCCCCCCTCGCCGTTGACCATGTAGGCCACGTGGCGGGCCTGCCGGATCAGCGACGCCGCCTTGAGCGTCAGCAGCTGCGGATCGCCAGGCCCGACCCCGACGCCGAAAAGCCTGCCGCTCATTTGCCGCAGCTCCATTGCGTGACCGGCATCGAGGGACGCCAGGCATGGCGGCGCCCGACCGCATCGAGAGTCTGGATGGCGATCCGCCGCAACTCGCCGCCGAGCTGCCGGTGACAGGCGGCAAGCACGATCTCCGCTTCCTGGGTGACGGCGTTGCCGACGATGCGGCCGTGGGGCCCCAGCCGCGCCCACACCCTCTCGACGAGTCCCTGATCGAGAGCGCCGCCAAAGAACACTGCGTTCGGGTCCTCCCGGCACGCCAGGATGCCGGCCGCCTCGCCCTCGATCCACTCGATCTCGGTGCCGCCCAGGCGCCGCGCGTTGTCGCGGGCCAGGACCAGCCGCTCGGCATCCCGGTCGATGGCGACGGCCCGCGCGCCGGATGCACCCCGCACCCACTCGATGGCCACCGAGCCGGCGCCGCAGCCGATGTCCCACAGCAGCTCGCCAGGCATCGGACGCAGCATGGCGAGCGTGACGGCGCGGATCTCGCGCTTGGTGATCTGGCCGTCGTGGACGTACTGCCCGTTCGCCAACCCCGGCGTGCGACCGCAGGGCTGAAGCGCCGCGGCCGCCCTGCACGTCACCGCCAGCACGTGGAAGTCCGCAACCGGCCGGTCCCAGTCGTCGGCGCGGCCGTCAATGAGGCTTTCTTCGGCGCCACCAAGGTGGGACAGCACCGTGATCGCGGAAGCGCCGAAGCCGCTCTCGCGCAGAAACGCCGCCACCTCGCGCGGGCTTTCCCGGTCGCGGCCGAGTAGCAGAAGCCGCTGTCCGTCGCCCAGCAGCGGCGAGATCCTTTCGACCGGACGGCCATGAATCGTTTCGCAGGCGACCTCCTGCAGCGCCCACTGCATGCGGCTCGCAGCAAGCTGATACGACGAAAGCTGCGGGTGGAAGCGCAGGCGCTCGGGCGGAAACGCGCCGGCGATCAGGCTGCCGGCGGAATACCAGAGCGGGTCGCCGGTGGCGATCACCGCGATCCGTCGCCCCTCGTGGGCGCGGATCAGGTCGGTCATCGCCGAGATCGGGCGCGGCCAGGCGATCGTCTCGGCGGCCAGGCCGGGCAGGCGGTCAAACAGACGCCGCGAGCCGATCACGACGTCCGCCTTTTCGAGAGCCTCGCGGGCCCCAAGTGACAGGCTTTGCATGCCGTCGTCGCCGACGCCGATGATGTGCACCGGAATCATGTCGGCTCCTCCACGCCGCCTTCGGTGACGGCGTTGAGCGCGGCCGCCGCCATCGCCGAGCCGCCGCGCCGGCCGAGCAGCGTCAGGAACGGAATGCCCCGCGGGTTGGCGGCAAGCTCCGCCTTGCTCTCGGCAGCGCCGACGAAGCCGACGGGAAAGGCCAGAATGGCGGCCGGGCGCGGCCACCCCTCGTCGAGCCGCTCCAGCAGGTGGAACAGCGCCGTCGGAGCGTTGCCGATGACGACGACAGCGCCTTCGATGTGCTCGCGCCAAAGCTCGACCCCGGCTGCAGAGCGGGTCGTCCCCAGACTGCGGGCCACCCCGGCGGTACGCGGATCGTTGAGGCGCACCTCGACGGGGTTGCCGTCCAGGCGGCGGCGCATGATTCCCGCCGCCACCATCTCGCTGTCGCAGAGGACCGGCGCTCCCGCCGCCAGGGCCGCCCGCGCAGCGGCGGCGATGTCCTCGGAGTACGCGAGGTCGGCGGCCAGGTCCGTCATGCCGCAGGCGTGCATCAGGCGGATCGCGACCGGTCGCAGACCTTCCGGCACGGCCGGGAGATCCGCCTCCGCCGCGATCAACTCGAACGAGCGGCGATAGATCTCCCGCGCGTCCCTTTCGTAGGCGAGGGTCACGGCTGCCTCACCCGCTTGCGCACGCTCTCGGGGCCGTGCGGATGACGGGCCTGCGGATAGGGCGGATGATGGGCGTGGGAATGGCCATGATCATGATGCTCGTGATCATGGTCGTGCCCATGATGATGGTGGTGGCTATGGGCACCGCCCTCCTCGCCTTCCGGCGGAAGCTTGCAGACACCGGTGCAGAAGTCGTCGCAGTCCGGACAATCCTCGACCCGCCGACCCGGCGCGTTCGCGCCCTGGCCCTCGACGTGATGATGGTGGGATTCCTGCACCATCCCGACCTCCGCCTCGAACCCCAACACCTGGGCGCGGTACTTGCACATGGCGCAGTTCATGGCATTGCCGCCGGTGGTGATTTCCCGCACCCGCTCGGCGAGGGTCTCGATCACCAGAGGATGATCGTTGAGGTACTGGGCCTTCTGGAATTCGATGTGCGGATGCCTTGCCGCCGCCTCGCGGGTGAAGCCGTAGATGCGGTCGACCAGCACCCCCGTGAACAGGAAGTACGGAAACACGATGACCCTTGGATAGCCGAGCCGGGCCACGTGCTCGAGGCAAGGCTCCACCAGGGGAAAGGTGAAGCCGGAGAAGCCGACCTCGACCCAGCCGAAGCCCATCCCTTCCTGCAGCATGCGGGCGATCTTGAAGACGTTCGAGTTGGCATCCGGGTCCGAGGCGCCGCGGCCGATGACGACCAGGCAGGTCTCGTAGAGCGAGCGTTCGCCCCACTTCGCATTGGCGGCGTCGACCGCCGCCCGGATGCGATCGGCCGCGGCGGCGATCATCTTCGGATCGACGTCCAGTTCCCGGCCGTATTCGACCTTGACGCCGCAGGTCCTGGCATAGGTGTTGAGGACTGTCGGGATGTCGTTCTTGGCGTGCATGGCGGCAAACAGCATGCCCGGCACAGCCAGAATGTGATCGCAGCCCTGCCGGCGCAGGTTGTCGAGGCCCGCCCGGATCACGGGATTGGCGAACTCAAGATAGCCGTAGTCCACGGGCACGCCGGGAAAGTGGGCCTTCAGACGCTCGGCGATGACGGCGAATTCATCGACCGCTTTCTGGGAGCGCGAGCCGTGCCCGCAGACCATGATACCGGTTTTCACTGCTCATCCTTTCGATTCTGGTTTTGGCCTCCGGCTTGGATCGGCCGCCGCCAAACGCTCTCTCAGCCCCGCAGGACATCCAAAGGACCCCGAACGGGGCAAAGCTTCAGCATCGCGTCAACGTCGAGATGCGCCTCGATATGTCCGGCCAGCGCCTCCAGGGTCCGGTCCACACCGTCGCCGAACGACAGCCCCCCGGAACGCCGGCCAAAGCCCCGCAGGAACGCCGCCCGGAACGTGTCCGAGGCGAAGCACCCGTGCAGATAGGTCCCCATCACCCGCCCGCCGGCCGAGATCGCGCCCTCGGGGTGGCCGTCCACCTCGAACAGGGGGCGTTGCCGGTCCGGACCGTCGGTCTGACCGAGATGGATTTCGTAGCCCTCGACCGGGGCGCCGCTCGCAACATGGACAGCGGCGGTCCGCCCCAGGGTCTTGGCCGGGGACATGACCGTCTCGACGTCGAGAAGGGCGAGCCCGCCGACCGAACGCTCGGCGCCCTCCAGCCCTTCCGGATCGTCTATCGCTTTGCCCAGCATCTGATAGCCGCCACAGATGCCGAGCACCGCGCCCCCCCGACGCAAGTGCGCCGTCAGGTCGACGTCCCAGCCCTGTGCCCGGAAGAACCGCAGATCGGCGATCGTCGACTTCGTACCGGGCAGGATCACCAGATCGGCGTCGCCCGGCAGCGCGCTCCCCGGGCGGACCAGGGTCAGCCGCACCTCCGGCTCGGTGCGCAGGGGGTCGAGATCGTCGAAGTTGGCGATCCGAGAGAACACCGGCACGGCGACGTGGAAGCCGCCTCGCCCGCCGCCGTCCCGGAGATCGAGCGCATCCTCGGCAGGCAGCCGTACCGCCTCGGCGAACCAGGGCAGCACCCCGAACCCCGGCCAGCCGGTGCGCCGCTCGATCTCCGCGTAGCCGTCCTGGAACAGTTCGGGCTGGCCGCGGAATTTGTTGATCAGGAAGCCCCTCACGCGCGCGCTGTCGGCCGGCGCCAGGACCTCCCGGGTCCCGACCACCTGGGCGATGACCCCGCCCCGGTCGATGTCGCCGATCAGGACGACCGGCAGCTCGGCTGCCTCGGCGAAGCCCATGTTGGCGATGTCGCCGGCGCGGAGATTGGTCTCCGCCGGCGATCCGGCGCCCTCGACGAGCACGATGTCGGCATCCGCTCCAAGCCGCTCGAAGCTTTCCAGCGCCCTGGCCAGCAGGCAAGACTTCTTGTGCCCGTACTCGCGCGCCCGCATGCGGCCGAACACTGCGCCCTGAACCACGACCTGCGCGCCGGTATCGCTCTCGGGCTTCAGCAGCACGGGGTTCATATCGACCGTGGCCTCGCGGCGGCAGGCGAGGGCCTGGAGCGCCTGCGCCCGCCCGATCTCGCCCCCCTCTACGGTCACGGCGGCGTTGTTCGACATGTTCTGCGGCTTGAAGGGGGCGACCCGCAGGCCACGGTTGGACAGGGCGCGGCACACGCCCGCGACAACCAGGGACTTGCCGACGTTGGAGCCGGTTCCCTGGAACATGATCGCGGGCGCGCGCGCCATCAGTACTCTACCCCGGCCTGCGCCATGATCCCTGAGCGGAACGGATGCTTGACCACCACCATGTCGGTGACGAGATCGGCGACCTCGATCAGTTCCGGCTTGGCGTTGCGTCCGGTGAGAACGACGTGGGTCAGCGGCGGCTTCTCGGTTGCCAGGAAATCCAGGACCTCGGCCAACGGAATGTAGTCGTAACGCAGCGCGATGTTGATCTCGTCGAGCAGCACCATGCAGTTGCGCTCGTCGCGGATCAGCTCCTTTGCCTTTTCCCAGGCCTTGGCCGCCATTTCCATGTCGCGGGCCTTGTCCTGGGTCTCCCAGGTGAATCCCTCGCCCATGGCGTGGAACTCGCACAGATCGGCGAACCGCTCGGTGATCAGCGTCCTTTCGCCGGATTCCATCGCGCCCTTGATGAACTGCACGACGGCGCAGCGCTTCCCGTGAGCGATGTGGCGGAAGATCATGCCGAAGGCCGCCGAGGATTTCCCCTTCCCGGTGCCCGTATGGACGATGACGAGGCCCTTCGTCTGGGTCTTGGTCGCCATGATCTTGTCCCGCGCGGCCTTCTTCTTGGCCATCTTCTGGGTGTGGCGGTCGAGGTCGGCCCTATCCGTCATGACGGTCTCCCTGTTCCAGAAATGCCCGCGCCGAGTTGGAGAGCGGACGCCACATCCCCCGCTCGATGGCTTCCAGCAGCCGCTGCCTGATCTCCGCCAGAGCGGCGGGATTGTGCTCGGCGATGAATCCCGCACGCTCCGGGTTCTCGACGAACTCGCGATAGACCAGATCGAAATGGTGGCTCTTCACCGCATGGGTCGTCGCCGCGAAGGCGAACAGGTAATCGACCGTCGCCGCGATCTCGAACGCGCCTTTGTAGCCGTGCCGCATCACGCCTGCGATCCACTTCGGATTGACCACCCGGGCCCGCATGACCCGGCTGATCTCCTCGTCCAGGGTGCGGATGACCGGCCGCTCGGGCCGCGAGTGGTCGTTGTGGTAGATCCTGGGCGCCGTTCCCTTGAGATGGGCGACGGCGGCGGCGAGACCGCCTTCGAACTGGTAGTAGTCGTCGGAATCGAGCAGGTCGTGCTCGCGGTTGTCCTGGTTGTGGACAACCCCGTCGCTGTCGGCAAGACGACGTTCGAAGGCATCGCGCGCGCCTTCCCCAGCGGCGCCGTGGCCGTAGACGTAGCCGCCCCATTCCAGGTAGGCCTCGGCGAGATCGCTTGCCTGGTCCCACAGCCGCTCGTCGATCAGCGCCTGCAGCCCGGCGCCGTACGCCCCGGGCTTCGAGCCGAACACGCGCGCCCCCGCCCGATCCTCCCCCAGGACCTCGCGCTCGGCGCGAAACCGTGCGGCGGCGGGATTGAGGTCGGCAGGCTCGTCGGTCAGCGCGGCGACGGCGCGGGCCGCCGAATCCATCAGGTCGATCTGCCCCGGGAAGGCATCCCGGAAGAACCCGGAGATGCGGACCGTCACGTCGACGCGCGGCCTGTCGAGCACCGCCAGCGGCAGGATCTCGAAGCCGGTCACCCGGTGCGAGGCCGTATCCCAGGTCGGCTTCACCCCCATCAGCGCGAGCGCCTGGGCGATGTCGTCGCCGCCGGTGCGCATGTTGGAGGTCCCCCACATCGTCAACGTCAACGCGCGCGGCCAGTCGCCTTCCTCCTGAAGGTGGCGCTCCACCAGCAGCGCGGCCGATTTCGTGCCGAGGTTGTAGGCGGTCGGAGTGGGCAGGGTGCGCGAGTCCATCGAGTAGAAGTTGCGGCCCGTCGGCAGCACGTCGAGCCTCCCGCGGGTCGGCGCGCCCGAGGGGCCCGGCGCCAAGTGACGCCCCGCAAGGGCCCGCAACAGCCCGTCGCTCTCCGCCCGTGCCGAGGCTTCCACCGCCGGCCGGATGCGGGTTTCCACTTCCTGCAGGACAAGACGCGCCGCCGTCCACGCGGGGTCGGCCGGCCGTCCCTGCACGAGTCCGAGCGCCAGCAACTCCAGGCGTTCGACCGTGTCGCCCGCGGTGCGCCAGAGATCGTCCGAGACGCGACGAAGCGCCTCGGGCCGGGCACCCGTCCACGGCGCCGCGAAGTCGCAGTCCAGGGGATCGAACGCCTCGCCGTAAAGCCCGAGATCCCGCGCCAGGGCCCGGATCAGCGACTGGTCGCCACCCTCGCCCCGCCGCCTCGGCACGCGCGCCAGCGCCACCACCAGATTGTCGAGCAGATCCTTTTCCGGCTTGCGGCCGAACACGTGCAGGCCGTCGCGGATCTGGCTCTCCTTGACGTCGCAGAGAAAGGTGTCGATCCGCTTCAGCTTGGTCTGCAGATCGGCATCCGGATCGATCCCGATGTCCTCGTCGAGGCGCTGCGCGCTGGTGAGGGACAGGATCTCGTCGGTCAGCCGCCTCAGCCGCGCCGGATCGCCGACGGCGGCCTGGAAGTACTCGTCGACCAGCGCCTCGAGGTCTTTCAGCGGACCGTAGGTCTCGGCCCGCACAAGAGGCGGCGTCAGATGGCCCACGATCACCGCCTGGGCCCGGCGCTTGGCCTGGGTCCCCTCGCCCGGGTCGTTGACGATGAAGGGATAGACGTGGGGGACCGGGCCGAACGCCGCCTCGGGGAAGCAGGAGTCCGACAGGGCCAGCGACTTGCCCGGCAGCCACTCCATGTTGCCGTGCTTGCCCATGTGCACGAAGGCATGCGCCTCGAAGACCTCGCGCAGCCAGATGTAGAAGGCGAAATAGTGGTGCGGCGGCACCAGGTCCGGGTCGTGATAGGTGGCCTTGGGATCGACGTTGTAGCCGCGCGCCGGCTGCACGCCTAGCGCGACGCTGCCGAACCGCAGGATCGACAGCGAGAATCCGTCGCCGTCGCAGTAGGGATCGGCCTCGGGCGGCCCCCATCGCGCCTCGACCTGCCGGCGAACGTCCTCGGGCTGACGGGCGAAGCTCGCGCGGTACTGCGCCAGCGGCAAGCGCTGGCCGCCCTTGCGGTCGGCCCGGTCGACCAGCCAGTTGGTCGGGCCGGACAGGATCCGGGCCATCAGGTCCCTGGTATCCGCCGGAAGGTCGGAGAGACGGTAGCCGGCCTCCTGCATATCGTCGAAGGCGGCGAGGACGGAAGCCGGCGTGTCCAGCCCGACGCCGTTGGCGAGACGGCCGTCCTTGTTCGGATAGTTGGCCAGAACCATGGCGATCCGCCGCCCTGCTACCGGGGTGCGTCCGAGATCGACCCAGCGCCGCGCCAGCTCGGCAACGAAAGCGATCCGGTTGTCGTCGCCCTCGTAGCGGGTGATCGGGCACTGGCAGTGGTCGTCGAAGTAGGCCTCGCCCTTGAAACTGACGGCGCGGGTGAAGACGCGGCCGTCGATCTCCGGCAGGGCGACGTTCATGGCAATGTCCCGTGCCGACAGGCCATTGAGGTTACGCGCCCAGTCCTCGCGCCGCGAGCCGGAGAAGGTGACCTGCAGAAC
The DNA here is from genome assembly GCA_018432935.1 of Rhodospirillales bacterium. GTDB lineage: Bacteria > Pseudomonadota > Alphaproteobacteria > Rhodospirillales > Shumkoniaceae > JAHDSF01. The sequence continues at coordinate 66,260 of JAHDSF010000008.1, forward strand.
CGGCGAGCCCGACTCGTCCAGGGGCGTCGGCGGGTTTGCTTCGGCGCCGGTCTGCGGCGCGGAAACGGCGAAGCTGGTCGCATTAAGGACCAGGGCCGGAGGCGCCTCGCGGAACAGGTGGCGCAGCGTGGCCACCGAGACCTCGTCCTTCAGCGAGGCGACGAAGACCGGCAGCGGGTTCAGTCCTTCCCGCGACAGCGCCCGGAACAGCCCATCGACGGGGTCGAGTCCGGCGCCCTGGACCAGCGCGCGGTAGAAGGTGACGGCCACGACCGGCCTGTCGCGTTGCCAGCAGTCGCGGCGCAGCGCCTCCAGATCGGTCACCCCCAGGCCCGGCGCGTAGACGCCGGCCCGCAAGAGCGGCCGCGCCCGGGCCGGCCTATCCGCGTCGGACAGCATCGCCTGTGCATAGCGCAGGAAGTCCCGGCAGTTCGACGCGCCGCCTTCGACCAGATACGCCCACAAGGCGGCGTAGTCCTCGCCGGACACTGACGACCGCTCGTGCAGCACCGGGTCCGGCTTGTCGTCCCCGGGCAAGGCGGCAAACGGCACCCCGGCTTCGGCAAGGCGGGTCGAGAACTGCTCGAGCCCATACGACCAGTAGGACTCGCCGCCCAGGATGCGGGCGACGACAAGCCGCGACTTGGTCGCCGTCCGCTCAAGGTAGTTGTCGACCGTGTAGGGGTGGGCGAAGTGCATCTGGTTGGCCAGACGCAACGTCACACCCGGCACCGCCCGCCGCGCCTCGGCCAGGCCTGCAAGCTCGGTATCAGCCGCCGAAATCACCACGATGTCGGCAGGCGCCTGCGCCAGATCGACGGGCTCGGACCCGTCGGAAATGGCACCCGCCTGGGCCAGCAGCAGATGCATCAGATCACGAGCGCCTTCTCGATCGCTCCCCGGTCAAGGCCTGCCAGGCCGATCACCACCAGTTCCGTCTTGCCCGCTTCCGCCGCGGTCAGCGGACGGTCGAAATAGTGCTCGATGCGCGGCCCCACCGCCTGGACCACCAGCCGCATCGGCTTGCCCTCCACGCTCCCGAACCCCTTCAGCCGCAGGATGTCGAAGCGGTGGATCACCTCCCGCACCCGGTCGGCGAAGCGCTTCGGATCGGCGATCGCGCCGAGCGTCACCTGGAAGCTCTCGAACTCGTCGTGGCCATGGCCGTGCTCATCTTCCGAACCGCCCTCCTCGTGGAGGTGATGGACTTCGCGCCGAGCCTCGAGATCGTCCTCCGCCCCGAGATTGAGCCCGAGAAGGGTCTGCGGCGGTACCGCGCCATGCACCGTCCGGATGAGGCGAACACCGGGACGGACCTCCTTGCGCAGGCTCTCCTCGATACCGGCGACGGCCGCCTCGTCGACAAGGTCCGTCTTGTTCAGGACCACCAGGTCGGCGCTGGCAAGCTGATCCTCGAACAGCTCGCTCAACGGCGTCTCGTGATCGAGACTGCCGTCCCGGGCGCGCTGTGCATCGACCGCCGCCTCGTCGGAAGCGAACCGCCCCTCGTGAACGGCCGGGGCGTCGATCAGCGCAATCACGCCGTCGACCGTCACCCGGTTGCGGATGTCGGGCCACTTGAAGGCGCGAATCAGGGGCTGGGGCAACGCCAAGCCGGAAGTCTCGATGACGATGTGATCGGGCTGCGGATCGCGCGAGATCAGCCTGGTCATCGCCGGAACGAAGTCCTCGGCCACCGTGCAGCAGATGCATCCGTTGGCGAGCTCGATGACGTCCTCCTCCGCGCAGCCTGCGATGCCGCACCCCTTCAACAGGTCGGCATCGACCCCGATGTCCCCGAACTCGTTGATGATCAACGCGATGTGCTTGCCGTTCGCGTTCTCGAGGAGGTGGCGCACCATGCTCGTCTTGCCGGCGCCGAGAAACCCGGTGATCACGGTGGCGGGAATTTTCGAAGGCATCGTCTGCTCCCCAAGGACTGCGGCACGAGGAACCCCAGCGGGAGCGAATGGCCCGAAGTGGCGTCCCGTCCCACCGACGGTTGACCGGCAAGAACCTGGCAGGTCTCCTGGCTTCGCGGCGTGGTCCTTCGACCGGCCTGCCTGCCTTCCCGGCGAGTCGCCAGTGGCATCACGGCAGATTTCGTCCGCTTACAGTCGCGGGGGCGGCTATGGAATCGGGGCGCCTCGTCCCCTCACCATATTCCCTTTTCATCCCTTGCGGGACACCAAGTCCGTGCTCCCATTTGGGCTTACCGCCGGACCGCCGTCAAGCGCCTTGTCCTTCCGAGGAGGAAATGCGAAGCGACGGCGCCCTCAGCCACGCGATGATCTCCGGAATGTCGGCAGACGCATCAGGCGCTCCGTCGTCCTCGCGCTGCAGCAGATAGACCGGAAGGCCAAGGCGTGCTGCCGCGTCGATCTTGGCGCGGGTCAGCGGACCGCCGGAATTCCTGGTCACCAGACAGTCGATGCGGTGGTGGAGCATGAGGGCGACCTCGCCCTCATGCTCGAACGGCGGCCGGGCAACGATCTCGATGCCGCGGACCGGTACGCCGGAAGGTTCGATGACCCGCACCAGGAACCACAGATCGGTCCTCCGCAAGAACGCCCCCAGCGGCTTCCGCCCGACGGTCAGGAAAACCCGAGCACACCGCGGCAGGGCATCGACCAGATCATCCCAGCAAGCGAAGCAGCGCCAATCGGCTCCCGGCGGCGGCAGCCACGGCGCGCGATCGAGGGCGCGCAACGGCAGGCCCCGGATTTCGGCCGCCCGGCGCGCATGGGCTGCGATCCGCCGTGCGAAGGGATGCGTGGCCAGGACGACGTGGGTGAACCCCTCCGCTGCCAGGAAATCCGCCAGCCCCTCCGCGCCGCCGAACCCGCCGTCCCGGTGCGGATACGGCAACGCCGTCGGGTTCTCCAACACCCCGGCACGGGAATGCAGGAAATCGATGCCCGCCCCCCGCAGGGCCAGGCATAGCTCGTGGGCTTCGCTGGTGCCGCCGAGGACCAGCACCTTCATGACGCGAAGTCCTCCGCGGCCAGGACGTTGCCGTCGCGGTCGGTGACCAGCACCTCGACCGCGACCGGCGCGCCGTCCAGAATCTTCAGGGCCTCGATCCTCGCTGCCCGCGCCACCGCCTCGGCAAAGGGCGCGCCAAGCCGCTGGTGGATCTCCAGCACGGTGTTGGCGTCGCGAGCCCCCGGCGCTGCGATCCCTTCGCCCTCGAGCCAGCTTTCCAGCGCCGCGAAATCGACACGGCTTCGCCTTGAATGCAGGTCGCGGGCGCCCTGGGCCAGCTTGGTCAGCTTCGCGATGCCCCCCGCCAGGGTCAGCCGCGCGATCGGATGACCGCGCAGGTACTTGAGGGTACCGCCGACGAAGTCCCCCATGTCGAGGCACGCCTCCTCCGGCAGGCCGTGGCGCCGGCGGGCCGCGCGCTCCGAATTCGCACCCGTGGCCGCGATCACGTGTGTCCGCCCCTCGGCCGCCGCCACGTCGATGCCGCGGTGGATCGAGGCGATCCAGGCGGCGCACGAGAAGGGACGGACGATCCCCGTGGTGCCAAGGATCGACAACCCGCCGACGATCCCGAGCCGCCCGTTCAGCGTGCTCCTGGCAAGCCGGTCGCCGCCCGGCACGGAGATCGTGATCGTCAGGTCCGGCGAGACGCCGGCCGCATTGGTGACCTCGATCACCGCCTCTTCGATCATCCGCCGCGGCACCGGGTTGATGGCCGGCTCGCCGACCGCCAGGGGCAAGCCCGGCTTGGTCACCGTTCCGACGCCCTCGCCGGCGGCGAAAGTCACGCCGGTCCCCCTGGCGGCGCGCGCGATGCGGGCCCGGATCGTCGCGCCATGGGTGACGTCGGGATCGTCGCCGGCGTCCTTGACGATCCCGCATTCGGCCCAGTCCGGCCCCAGCCGGCAATCGACGGGTGGGAACCGGGGCTCGGCGCCGTTCGGCAGGACGAAGGACACCTCGTCCGGAAACCGCCCCTGGAGGAGGGCGAGCGTCGCCGCCTTCGCCGCCAGCGCGGCGCAGCATCCCGTCGTCCATCCCTTGCGCAGCTGGGCCATTCGCTTTTCCCGCCTGCCCGCAAATATAGGGCCAAGGCCGTCACCGGGAAATCGGCTCCGGCTTCCCCAGTCCCGCTTTGACGGGCTGCTGCTTGACGGAGCAGCCGGGGCTGGCATAGCCTGACGATGATGGTTCCCGCCTGAGGGATTAATAGGGAACACGGTGAGGATTACCCATCAGGGGCCGAATCCGTGGCTGTCCCCGCAACTGTGAGCGGTTAGGACCTCGGCAGTAGTGCCACTGGCTGCGTTCTACTTCCACGGGAACGCGTGAAGGTCGGGAAGGTTGCCGAATTCCGACGATCCGCAAGCCAGGAGACCTGCCATCGGCGTTGTGTGCGTGAACCAGCCCAGGCGGGGTGTCCAGGGTCGAGCGTCGCGCCACGTCATCGTGGAAGGACTCCAAGCATGCATATCATGGAAGGTTACCTGCCGGCGTCGCATTGTGCGGCGTGGTATGCGGCCTCTGCCCCCTTCGTGGTGGCCGGGGCCCTGCGGATCCGCAAGATCGTAAGGGAAAGACCCGAGGCGCGGATGATTCTGGCGGCTTCGGGCGCCTTCGCATTCGTGCTCTCCGCTCTCAAGATACCCTCGGTCACCGGCTCCTGCTCGCACCCGACCGGCACCGGTCTCGGCGCGGTGATCTTCGGACCTTCGGTCATGGCCGTGCTCGGCGTCCTCGTCCTTTTGTTCCAGGCGCTTCTCCTGGCCCACGGCGGGTTGACGACGCTGGGCGCCAACACGTTCTCCATGGCCGTCGTGGGGCCATGGGTCGCCTACGCCATCTGGAGGCTCGGCCGCGGGCTTGGCCTGTCGGTGGCACTGTCGATCTTTCTCGCCGCGGCGCTGGGCGATCTTGCCACCTACGTGTTCACCTCGGTCCAGCTCGCCCTCGCCTATCCCGACCCGACTTCGGGCATCGTCGGCGCAGTGGCGAAGTTCGGCGGCATCTTCGCCGTCACCCAGATCCCGCTCGCGATCGCCGAGGGGATCCTGACCGTGGTCGTCATCGACGCGCTGGCCGGCAAGACGGCCGATGCCGACAAGGTCGGCGTTCTGGCAGGGGAGATCCGCTGATGCGTATCCCACGTTCCGCCTGGCTGCTGCTGCTCCTGGCCGTCCTGGTCGTGGTTCCCCTGCTCAAAGGCGGGGAATTCGGAGGATCGGACGGCGAGGCCTCGGTTGCGATCGAACAAGCCAACCCAGGCTTCACGCCCTGGCTTGATCCGCTCTGGGAACCGCCGAGCGGCGAGATCGAAAGCCTGCTGTTCGCGCTTCAGGCGGCCTTGGGTGCGCTGGTCATTGGCTACGTCGTCGGACGCCGCCATGGCCAAAGCCGGGCGCGCGCCGACAGGACCGGTTCCGGACGACCGGCTCAGTCGGCCGGCTGAGCCATGTCCCTGTCGTCGATGGTCGACCGCGCCGCCAGCCTGAGCCGCTGGCGCAACCGGCCGGTCGCCGAGAAGGCCTGTCTGGGCCTCGGGTTCCTGATCCTCGCCGTCTCCCTGCCGCCGTGGCCGGGAGCGGCGCTGGTCGGGGGCGCCATGCTGGTCATCACCTTCGCGGGCGCGCGGGTTCCGTTCCGCCTCTGGGCGACGGTCGCCGTGCTCCCCGTGGGATTCCTCGCCGCCGGTTCGGTAGCGCTGATGCTCCAGATCGGTCCCGACGGCCTCGCGCCGGCGCCGGGGGGCGTGGCGGCCGCGGGCCTTCTGACGCTGCGCGCGCTGGCGGCGACCAGTTGTCTTCTGTTCCTGGCCCTCACCACTCCAGCCACCGATCTTCTCTCCGGCCTGCGCCGCCTCGGCGTCCCGGTCGAAGTGGTCGAGATCGCGCTGCTTACCTACCGCTTCGTCTTCCTGATCGGCGACACGGCGGTGGCCATGACGCACGCGCAGCGAGCGCGTCTTGGCCATTCGACGCGGCGGCGCCGGCTGCGCTCGGTCGGCCTCGTGATCGCCAATCTGTTGCCGCGTGCGCTGGATCAGGCGCGACGGATGGAGACCGGCCTTGCGGCGCGCGGCTGGGCCGGCGACATGCGGGTCCTCAGCAACACGCCCAGAGCCTCCCCCACCGCCCTCCTCGCCATCTTCACGCTGCAGGTGGCAGTCGCCGCGGCGGGAGCTTGGCTGGCATGACGATCCTCTCCGCCGACAACGTCAGCTACGCCTTCCCCGGTGGCATCCCGGCACTCAGCAACCTGAGCCTGAGCGTGGAGAAGGGGCGGCGTCTCGCCGTCCTCGGCCCGAACGGCGCCGGCAAGACGACGCTGTTCCTGCATCTCAACGGCACGTTGAAGCCGAATGCCGGGCGCGTGACGGTGGCCGGAAAACCCGGCGACTATACGCGCAGGGGCCTCAACGACTGGCGTCGGCGCGTCGGTCTCGTCATGCAGGATGCCGACGACCAGCTCTTCGCGGCCACCGTCTTCGAGGACGTTTCCTTCGGACCGCTCAACCTCGGCCTCTCCGAGGCGGAAGCGCGGGAACGGGTGGAAGAGGCCCTCGCCGCGTTGCGGATCACGGATCTCAAGGACCGTCCCACCCACAGGCTCTCCGGCGGCCAGAAGAAGCGGGTGGCGATCGCCGGCGCCATCGCCATGCGGCCGGAGGTGCTCCTGCTCGACGAGCCGACCGCGGGCCTCGACCATCCTGGGTCGGCGCACCTGGTGGCGCTGCTCGAAAGGCTGTCCGCGGGCGGCATGACGCTCGTCTTCTCCACCCACGAGGTGGATCTAGCCCTCAGGCTCGCCGACGAGGTGGCGTTGTTCAGCAGCGGCAGCGTAATCGCCCACGGTCCTGCCGAAGCCGTCCTTGCGGACAAAGATCTGCTCGCCGCCGCGCACCTGCGGCCGCCGCTGCTCGTCGAGGTGTGCCTGAAGGCCCGCGAGCTTGGGCTCCTCGGCTCGGGCACGCCACTGCCTCGAGACCCCTCGCAGCTACTTCAGCTGATGGACCGGTGGGTGAAGGAACGGGCAAGCGCCTCGTGAGTGCCCCGGCGATGCCGTCCAGGGCGTCGGCCAAAGAAAAAGGGCCATTGCTGGCCCTTTCTTTGGTAGCGGAGGAGGGATTCGAACCCCCGACACAAGGATTATGATTCCTCTGCTCTAGCCAACTGAGCTACTCCGCCGCACGGTCCCGCCGGGGTGCGGCGGGAGGAGACGCATATACGTCGGGGAACGGCCCCAAGTCAAGGGCGGCGGCCCCGTTCAGAGGCGGATTCCGTGCACCGAACGATAGTCGGCGAGAACCTGGTCGATGATCCAGTTGGCGCGGATCCCGGATTCGCCGCCGCTCGGGCAGGTCCCCTGCCCGTTCATCTCGTCGACGATACTCTGGATCAGCGGCTGGTGGACGTGCTTGGGGAAGCCGATGTCGAAGCTCTGCTTGCCCTCCAGCGTCTTCAGCTCGATCGGGCGCGGAGTGTAGAACGAGAACGAGACCTCGCCCTTGTCGCCGACGATCCAGGTCCGCTCGTAGTTCTCGTAGGCGGCGAAGTTCCAGGTTCCCGACACCTGGATCCCACGGTCGAAGGCGACGCAGGCGGTGACCGTGTCCTCGGCCGCGTACAGGCCGGCCTGGTTGGTGGCGATGCCGCGCACGTCCCGGGCCGGGCCGAACAGCGCGTCCATGAAGTCCAGCGCATGGGAGCCGATGTCGACGAACACCCCGCCGCCGCCGATCTCGGGGACGTAACGCCATGATGCCGGCAGCGCCTCGAAGCCCTCGGCCGGGGTCGCTTCCTGGTGGTGGATCACGCCGTAGCGCACCTTGCCGATGGCGCCGCCGTCCACCAGTTCCTTGACCTTGAGGAACAACGGCATGGCGCGGCGATAGTAGGCGACCCACAGCGGCACCCCCGCCTTGCGGCAGGCCTCCAGCATCGCCTCGGCGTCGGCGTAGGTGCGGGCGACCGGCTTCTCGACCAGCACCGGCTTGCCGGCGGCCGCGCAGCGCAGCACGTACTCCTTGTGCGAATCGGGCCGGGTCGCGATGTAGACGACGTCGACCTCGGGATCGTTGATCAGCTTGTCGGCATCGTCGTACCAGCGCGGCACTCCGTTGCGCTCGGCATACGACTTGGCGAGTTCGCCGTTGCGCCGCATCACCGCGACCAGAGCCGAGTTGGCGGCCTGGGCCATGCCCGGCCCGCTCTTGACCTCGGTCACGTCGCCGCAGCCGAGGATGCCCCATCGGATCGTCCTCATCGCCTCCCCCTTCCCTTCAGCAGGACGGCCCCGGGCCGTGACGCCAGGGGCCGCCTTGATCTGCAACGTGGCGCCGCGTCGCGGCGGCGTCAACGGGCGCTCAGACCATCAGGGCGCCGCCGTTGATCTGCAGCATCTGCCCGGTCATCCAGCCGCTCGCCTGGTCGGAGGCGAGGTACAGGAACGCGGCGACGATGTCCTCGGGCTGCCCGATGCGCCGCAGCGGCAGGCTCTTGGCCGCACCTTCCCAGCGCTCCTTGGGGGTGTGCACCTCGTGGAAGCGTGTCGCCACGAACCCCGGCGACACGCAGTTGGCGCGGATGCCCTCCGGCCCGTACTCGAAGGCCAGCCAGCGCGTAAAGGTCTCGACGAAAGCCTTGGAGCCGGCATAGAGGCCGGATCCGGGCCCGCCGCCGTTGCGCGCCGCCAGCGAGCCGGTGGTGATCACATTCCCATGCCCCTGCTTCTTGAAGTGCGGGTAGGCGGCCTGGGTGGCGAACACCACCGAACGAATGTTGACGTCGAGGATCTTGTCGTAAAGCGCTTCGTCGATGTCGTCGAGGCGCACGCGCTTGACGATGTCACCGGCGTTGTTGACGAGAACGTCGAGGCTGCCGAACGCCTCCGCCGCCTGATCGACGACCTGGGCCGCGACCTCGCGCTTGCTGACGTCGCCCATCACCAGGGTTGCTTCGGCGCCGAGGCCGCGGATCTCGGCCACCACTTCCTCGGCAGCCTGCCGGCTGGAGAACCCGTGCACGGCCACCTTCGCCCCGTGGCGGGCGAAACCCAGGGCGACGGCCGCTCCGATCCCCTTGCTGGAGCCGGTGACCAGAACGGCCTTGCCTTGAAGATCCTCGAACAATCACACCTCCTTCTGCGGTTGGATCACATGTACTGGCCCATCAGCGCCCTGGGCAGGAACAGGATCACGTCCGGGAACAGGATGATGAAGATGAGGACGCCGACCATCGGCAGCAACACGATGAGGACGTCCTTCAGCGCGTCAATCAACTTGATTTTGCCGATCGCGCAGGAGATCAGCAGGCACAAGCCGTACGGCGGCGTCACCAGGCCGAAGGCGATCGACACGACGCCGATGATGGCGAAGTGGACCGGATGAATCCCGGCGCTGGCCGCCACCGGCGCCAGCACGGTGCCGACGATGATGATCGCCGGAATGGCGTCGATGAAGCAGCCGATGAACAGGAACGAAGCTGCGATGATGAAGCCCACCGCGACCGGCCCCGCCCCCCAGGTCGCCATCACCGAGACGATGGCGGCCGGGATCTTGTAGTAGGCGAGCAGCCAGCCGAACGCCGAGGCGGTGCCGACGCAGAACAGCGCGATGGCGGCGAAGCGGGCCGAATCGTAGAACACCTTGAGGACGTTCCTGGGCGAGACCGAGCGGTAGACGAACAGCCCGATCGCCAGCGCGTAGACCACCGCCACCGCAGACGCCTCGGTCGGCGTGAACATGCCGCCGACGATGCCGCCGACGATGATGACCGGGGTCATGATGGCGAGAATCGAGGCGCCGAGCGCGCTCAGGAAGTCCATGAAGCTGGACTTCGCGTAGATCGGGTAGTTATAGATTTTTGCGTAGATGTACACCAAGGTCATCTGAGACAGCCCGATCAGCACCCCCGGCACGACACCGGCCAGGAACAGCCCGCCGATCGACACCGACATCAGGCCGCCCCACACCACCATCAGGATGCTGGGCGGGATGATCACACCCATCACCGCCGAGCAGGCGGTAATGGCAACCGTGAAGCCAGTGCCGTAGCCCTGCTTCTTCATCGCCGGGATGAGGATCGAGCCGATGCCGGCGGCGTCGGCGTTCGATGATCCCGAAATGCCGGCGAAAATCATGCTGACCATCACGTTGACATGGCCGAGACCGCCGGGAAACCGGCCGACGATGGTCTGGCAGAGGCGGATCAGCTGGTCGGTGATGCCGGCCGAGTTCATCAGGTTGGCGGCCAGCAGGAAGAACGGCACCGCCAGGATGACGAACGAGTTGTAGGACTTGAACATCTCGTAGGCGAGCAGCATCGGGGTCATGCGCTCGTCGAACAGGAATACCGGGACGCACGCCAGGCCAAGGGCGAAGGCGACCGGAACCCGAAGGATTACCAGGATCGCGAACAGCACGAACAGCATCGTGCCTACTTCGAAGGGAGACATCAGAGGACCTCCTCGAGCTTGACCTTCACCTCCAACTGGGCCTCGGTTTCGCCCTCGGGGTGCGGTTCGATGCCTCGAATTCGTTGAATGTCGTCGAACATCTTGCCGGACAGGAACACCGTCCACACCAGGCCGGCCATCGGCCAGGCCATGTAGATGATCCACATCGGCAACTCGGAGATCTCGGAAATCTGATAGATGGCCGAAGCAGCGAAGTCATAGCCGTAGAAGACGAAGGTGACGGCGACGACCAGCATGCTGCCGTGCACGACCGCCCTGGAATACCCCTTGCCCTGCACCGTCTTCGGCGTCGGGAGAACGTCGACGTCGAAGTGGGTGTCCTCCCGGCAGCCGATCATGGCGCCGGCCATGATGATCCAGATGAAGCAGAAGCGCGCGATCTCCTCGGTCCAGATGTAACGGGGGATCAACCCCGTGTAGCGCGACAGCACCTGCATGCTGACCGGGATCACCAGGATCACCATCAGCGCCGTCAGGACCACCTGCAGCCCCCGGTAGGAGCCGTCGCGAACGGCCGCCCCGAGCCGGGTCGGTGCCGTGCCCAGCAGCGTGGCGAGAGCCACCGCCGCGATGCAGGCGACTTCCTTCGAGAAGATCGTGAGCAGCACCTCCCCTTCGACGAGGAGGGCCAGAACATGCATGACGATGAGAATGGTTGCGGCGGCCATGCCGAACGACATGAACCGGGCCGCACGGCTCCCCTTGCCGCTTGCCGTGTGCGCCATAAGAATGACCTTGCCTGCCTCGCCAGGGACCAGAAAGCACGCCCGGGGACGGCGGACCGTCCCCGGGCAGGGAACTTGCGGATACCGACTACTTGATCGCGTCGACCGCGTTCAGATACTCGGTGCCGCCGACCTCTTCCGCGAACGCTTTGCGGATGGGGGCGACAAGAGCCAGCAGCTTGTCGCGCTCGGTGAAGGGATGCAGCTTCAGCCAGCCCTTCTTCTGCATGTCCTCAAGCTTCTGGGCGCTCTGGCCCGCCTCCATGTCGCGGCCGGCCTTGCCGCCGATCGCGCCGGCCTTGACGATCACTTCCTGCAGGTCCTTCGGCAGCTTCCGGTAAGTCTTGCCGGCGATGCCGAGAGGACGGATCGTGATCGCGTGGGCGGTCATGCCGATGTGCGGACCGACTTCGTAGAACTTCATCGCCTCGATGCCGAACGCCTCGTTCTCGGCGGCAGCGATGACGCCGGTCTGGATGGCGTTGTAGACCTCGGAATAGGCGATCACCGTCGGCGCGGCGCCGATGGCCTGGAAGACGCGGGTCTGGATCGGCGCGCCCATGACGCGGATCGGCAGGCCCTTCAACTCGGCCATGTTCGTCACCGGCTTGTTGACGATCAGGTGCCGGGTGCCGCCGCCGGCATAGCCGATCATCAGGATGTCGGCCTTCTTGTAGACCTCGTCCACCGCCGGCTTCATCGCCGCCGGGCTGGACAGCACCTTCTCCCAGTGGTCGAGATCGCGGAACAGGAACGGCATGTCCATGATCGCGACCATCTTCGAGAACGTCGACGCGTGCGACGGCGAGAACACCGCGTAATCAACCGAGATACCCTGGTTCATGTACGCGACGTAGTCCTTCTCGAGCCCAAGCTCGCTGTTCCGGTGAAGGACGAAGTTGATCTTCTCCTTCTTCCAGTTCTTCAGGACCTCGTCCTGGAACTTGAGAAGAGCCACGTTGAAGGGGTGGTCGTCGTTGAACTGGCTGGCGCCATGCAGGGTGATGTCGGCTTGCGCGGACAGCGCAAAACCGGCCGCCGCCACGGCGGCAATCGTGGCTGACAGAATCTTCATGCTGTTTTCTCCCGTAAAAGACGGTTGGGTATGCTGCGGGCTTCAGCCCGTCTTGTCGCTGTTGGGTCCGACAAGACCTCGGTTCCTGCGGCGATTGGCCGCAGGGTAGCTGGTTTGAACGGGCCGGACAACGCGGTCATGGCTACTCTCCCCTGAACCGCGCCGGGCGGCGCGCACGAAAGGCTTCGAGACCTTCCCTGGCATCGGCGGTGGTCGCACAGAGCGCGCCGGCCAGCGCCTCGAGCGCCCCGGTCGGCGAGCCCGCCGCGGCGGCGTCGATGATCTGCTTGGCAATCTGCACCGAGGCCGGCGCGTTGGCGGCAATCGCTTGCGCCACCTCGAGGGCGGCGGCCTCCAGCGATTGCGTCGCCACGGCGGCATTGACCAGGCCCCAATCGGCGGCGGTGGCGGCGTCGACGGGCCTCCCGGTAAAGATCATCTGCTTGGCGCGGCCGCTGCCGATCAGGCGCGGCAGCCGGCCGGTGCCGGCCCAGCCCGGGGCGGTGGCGATCGTCACCTCCGGCATGGCGAAACGCGCGGTGATGGCGGCGAATCGCATATCGCAGGCAAGCGCCAGCTCTAGCCCGCCACCAAAGGCGATACCCTTGATGACAGCGATGGTCGGCTGCCGCAGGGCCGCCAGCCGGTCGAATACGCGGTGCCCCCGCCGGACCCAGATCCGCCACATGTCGAGCGGCGCCATCGCCGACCAGGCGTTGATGTCGGCGCCGGCGCAGAAGGCCTTCTCGCCCGCCGCCTGCAGCAGGACGACCCGGACCTCTGCGGAAGACTCGACCTCATCGAGGACCGCATCCAGACGTCCCAGCATGTCGGGATCAAGGGCGTTCAGCTTGGCGGCCCGGTTCAGGGTGATCCGACCGATCCCCTCGGCATGCTCGAACAGGACGGTGAAATCCTCGTTCACGCCGTCCTCCTTTCCTCGCCGGCCATGAGCGGAGCGCCGCAGGACTCGCGGACGACCAGCCGCTCCGGCGGCAGGATGACCCACTCTGACCCGCCGTTCGGATCGGCGATTCGGCGCAGCAGCAGACTTGCCGCGGCGACCGCCACCGCTTCGGGCGATATCGATACGGTGCTGAGCGAAGGCCGCCAGAATGCGGTATCCCGCCGATTGTCGAAACCGACGACGGCGAAGTCGACGCCCGGACGCAGCCCCTGGTCGCTGAGGCCCCTGAGTGCGCCGAAGGCGACCAGGTCGTTCATGCACACCGCGGCGGTCGGCTGCGGCGACGCCGCCAGAGCCGCGGCGATGGCGCGCGCCGCCGCTTCCTGACGGGTCTCGCAGCGAAAAACGAGCGCGGGATCGAAAGCAAGGCCGTGGCGCAGCAGAGCATTCCGGTAACCGTTCTCGCGATCGACCGCGGACGAGTTCCAGGGAGCGCCGCCGATGAAGGCGATGCAGCGATGGCCGAGTCGGATCAGGTGCTCGGTCGCCATCTCCATCCCCAGCACGTTGTCCTGGCCTACGTAGTCCGCCTCGCGGCCGGTCACGTGCCGGGTCGACTGCACGCAGGGCAACCCGCCGGCCCGCAGGGCCTCGATCAGATCGGGCGAGGTGCCGCGGGCGGGGCAGAGGATGATCCCCTCCACGCCCTGCTCGCGCATGCGATCGATGATCTTCTGCTGGCGTTCGGGAGACTCGGCAGAATTGCCGAACAGAGTCACCCAACCGTCCCGCTCGACGAAGGCGTCGAGGGCGGCGGTGAACTCGGCATAGAACGAATTGGTGACGTCGTTGACCACCAGCCCGATGGTGTGGGTCCGCTGCGACCGGAGCGAGGCGGCGCCGCGGTTGTAGACATAGCCAAGCTCCGCGATCATGGCGCGGATGCGCTCGCGTGTCTCCGACCTGACCAGAGGGCTGCCGCGAAGCACCAGGGACACCGTGGATTTCGAGACGCCCGCCCGATCCGCAATGTCCTTGAGGGTCAGTCGCCCGCTGGGACGCCCGGCCAGATCCGACACTTCGCTCACACGCTCCTTCCTGATGGCGGCCACGCCGCCTTGTTATTTTTGGAACGGTCTAAATTACCATAATGGTAGGTCCTGTCAACATGCCTTTCGATGCACTTCGACAGCCCTCAGGGCAAGGCACCCGACCGCACCGAACCGCCATTCCTGCAGAAGCCGGATGTTCGTCCCCCGTGATCACCCGGCTTGCGCCGGAATGATGAGCGTGGTTGCGGCCAGCCACAAGCGGTGCTAGCGCGGCGGCAACCGAAGGTTCATGGGCAGCGGCAGGAACAGCCTGGGGTCCATGGCCTTGACGTCGGGCGCGACCGCAAGCGGCGCCCGCGACTGCGCGAGGACGTCGCGCTCGAGGTCGATGCCGGGCGCCACCTCGGTGACGACGAGGCCGCGGGGGGCCAGCTTCATCACGCACCGTTCGGTGACGAAGGTCACGTCCTGCGCAAGCTGGCGGCCGCGGCGGCCGCTGAAGGTGACATGCTCGACCTCGGGCACGAACTTGGCGAACTTGCCTTCCTTGGCGATCCGGATGCGGCCGTCCTCGACCCGGACGTCAAGGCCGCCGGCGGTGAAGTAGCCGCTGAAGACGAGCTTGCGCGCCATCGAGGTGATGTCGATGAAGCCCCCGATTCCGGAAGTCACATGAGGTTTCGCCGAGAGACGCGACACGTTCACGTTGCCTTCGCCGTCGACCTCCATGAACGACAGCAGCCCGCAGTCCTCGCCGCCGCCCTGGAAGTAGGTGAACTGGTACGGCGAGGGGATGATCGCCTGGGCATTGGCTGCGCAGCCGAACACGAAACCTTCCAGCGGCACGCCGCCGACCGCGCCCTGCTCGATGGCCCAGGTGACGCGTCCGTGCAGCCCCTCCTCGATCAGGATCCGCGGCACCACGGCAGAGATGCCGAAGCCGAGATTACACGCGTAGCCGTCGCGCAGCTCCATCGCGGCACGGCGCGCGATCACCTTGTCGGTGCCCCAGTCCACCGGCGGGAAAGACGACAGCGGCCTGCGGATCTCGCCGCTGATGGCCGGATCGTAAAGGGTCTCGGTCGCCTGCCGCTGGTCGGGATCGACCACCACGTAATCGACCATGGTCGACGGCACCAGCACGCGCTGCGGCGGAATCGAGCCGCGCGCGGTGACCCGCTTGACCTGGGCGATGACGATGCCGCGCGAGTTGCGGACCGCGAGCGCCACATCGAGGGCGCCGAGATAGCCGCCTTCGTGCTCCATCGAGATGTTGCCGTCCTCGTCGGCCGTGGTGCCGCGGATGATGCCGACGCTGGGCACCACGTTCTTGAGGTGCAGCCATTCCTCCCCGTTGAAGGTGACGACCGTGATCAGGTCCTCCTTGGTCGCCTCGTTCATCTTACCGCCCTGGCGGCGCGGGTCGAAGCAGGTATCGAGCCCGATCTTGGTCAGCACGCCGGGGCGTTTGGCAGCCGTATCCCGCAACATGTCGAAGACGAGCCCGCTGGGATAGTTGTAGGCCTCGACCTGGTTGTCGATGATCATCGACCAGATGCGCGGCGACGGCATCGAAGACGGCCCGCTCGGATAGGAGCCGCCGATCACCCGCTTCAGCAGCCCCGGCTTGGCGATGTGGTCGATCCCGAGGATCCCGTACATGTCGCCGGTCGCGATTGCGTGGATTGTTGTCAGGTCCCGAGGATGCCCCTCGGCGTCGAAGCGCTCGCCGATGGCCTTGACCATGCGATCCGGGGTGTTGAGGCCGCTGGAGGAGTTCACGGCGACGACATCGCCGTCCTTGATCAGCTTTGCGGCGTCTTCGAACGTCACGATACGGGCTGACATGGGCCTACCTTCTTCCTGGTCGGAAGCCGCTTTCTAGCACGGCCGACACAGGCGGAAAATGGGTCTGCCCAGACAAAATTGCGGCCACCGGAGGACCGGTGGCCGCCAAGGTTCAGGGAGGAAACGATAGAACGGTACGCGAAAACTACTCTAGAAGACCCAGTTCACGCTCAAGAGGCCGGACAACACTCCAACCGTCGCGATCAAACCAAGCAATCCACCGAACTCTTTCATCGTACGTGACCCTTCGTCAAACGCCGCCGCACATATACGCAGGCGCCTCGCCGAGTGCACATGCTGAATCTTCATGGCTGGCATCGCTCGACCGCAGATCCTTCGGTCCTACATTGCCCACGGCACGCTGGTGAACAGCACGAACGCGCATCCGCCGGCGAACATCGTCAGCATTCCCACAAGGTCCTTCATATCCCCTCGCATTTCCTTTTCCCATCACGACACATCACGTAGGTACGAGGCGGCCGGGCCTGTCATGCCGTTTGCGCATGCCACGTCCAGAAACAGTGCAGAGCTTGGTGAGGCGATCAAATGATGGGCACTTTCGCCCGACTTTCCCCATCGCGGAAAGCCTGGTGCCGTACCAACCAGACACCGGAGGCGCTATGAAGTACATCGTCGTGCGGGGACCCGGAGGCGAAGTCCCGGTCCTCTTCGGCCAGTCGCTCGAGCACCGATGGGTTGCGGCGCAACTCGGGGGGCCCCGCAACGTGGTCTCGGCCGGCTTCGTGCACCTGCGCGGGACGCGCGTCGAGTGTCACGGGCATTCTTCAAGCCTCGGCATCGAGGCCCGAGCCGACGAGGATTCCCGTCTGATCCAGCGTCATCTCGATGCCGGAGACGCCTGAGGCGAGGCGCCGCTCAGCGGAAGTCGCCGCTTCCGATCAGGACCGTCCCATCCGCCTCAAGCTGGCCGGCATCGTACTTGCGCGAGGCCAGCCGCTCGATCGCCGCGCGGTGGCAGTCGAAGGCTCGATAGGCCGGTTCGGGCTTGGCGGCCACGGCGCCGCAGCACTGGGTCAACGCCTCTGCCGAGAGCCGGCAAAGCACCTCCTTGCTGCCGCTTTTGGCAGGAAAGGCGATGTTCTTGCGGGACGACTCCCAGGTGCGGAACTTGATCGGAAAACGCAGTGGCATCGATGCTCTCCCTCACCTCGGATGTCGTGTGCAATCTCCATCATACGATTCGCTCCGTCAGACGACAACGCCCCGACCGGAAGAGGACGCGACTTGGCCGGGACTGCCACCTCGTCAGGCGATCCGGATGGCCTATCCCTCGCAGTCAACTTTGAAACACCCGTTCGCGAGGATTGCGCGGAGACTGCCCCGCGGTCGAGGCACGGGCCCATCGGATACCGGAGATGGGCGGGCGGCTTACCCCCTTGGTGCACTTGCCAATCCCCTACCGCTCGTGCCATTTTGCAAGAAAAGAAACCTTCCGTTACACGCTCTTTCGTCCCTCCTGATCAGGCCAACTCCCAAACAACGGCAACGAGAATGAGTGCCAGCGGCTTCAGATCCTTCGTCCTCACCGCCGATGACGTCACCGGCGACGTCATCTACCGGACCCTTTACGCCCTCGGATACCGCCCGCAGATGGTGGAGGAGGACATCACCATCGAGGGACCGATGGAGAACGTGATCGTGTTCTGCGGGCTGTCCGAGCTGTCCGACCTGCTGGACCAGGAGGGCTGGGGGCAGCCGGGAACGCGACCGCGCATCATCCTGACGATGACGGAATCCGAGATCGACGCGGCATGCGCCTTCCTGCCGCTCTGCGACGGCATGCTGTTCACCGACATCGGACTGGAAAGGCTGGATTCCGCCGTCGAGCTCGCCCTCGACGGCTACTGCACGTTGCCGGCACGGTCGGAAGCCTCGCCGATCCCCGCCGGGGACGATCTCCTGGAATTTGCGGAAGGATACCCCGGCGGCCATTGACCGACCGCCGGCTAGGGCTAGGCGGCCACTCCCGAGGACGGCGTGTCCCCGCCGCGCGGGCTGAAGCCGTTCTGCAGGGCCCACAGGGCGGCCTGGGTGCGATTCTGCACCTCGATCTTGCGCAGGATCGATTTCACGTGGACCTTGACGGTGCCTTCGGTGAGCCGGAGGTTACGGGCGATCACCTTGTTGGGCTCGCCCTGGGCGATCCGCGCCAGGATGTCGAGCTCCCGCGAAGACAAGCCGCTCCCCGACACCGTGCTCGAGCGCTGCGGCCCGGAGCCGGCTAGGCGGCGCGAGGCCAAGTCGTAATGGAGCACCCTCTCCCCGGCCATCGCCAGCGTCAGGTACGCGCACAAGGCCTGCGCCGACACGTTCTTGCAGACGCAGCCGTCGACCCCCAGCGCAAATGCCACGTCGATCTTCCGCTTCGTCACGTCCTCGCCCAGCAACGCGATTCGCGCCGCAGGCAGGCGCTGGCGAAGCTCGCTGACGTTTGAAAGATCGAGCTCGTCATCCTCGTGAAAGTCGAGAATGATCAAATCGGGCTTGGCGCCGCTGCGAACCAGCGTCACCGCCTCCGCAAGGCTATCCGCCTCGGCATCAAGACGGAATGCCGACCCCTGGAAGAAGACCCTTACCGCCTCGCGAAAGAGCCGGCTTCGGTCTACCAGCAAGACAGACGGTCCCATGTGCACTCCCTCTTCCTGCCAGCCGCATCAGCCGGACTGTGTTGAATACCCGTCTTCGAAGCGCACCCTCACTCCTGCCCTGCCGCCGGAACGGCCAACTGCGTCAAGCTGCTCCCCCCGCCATCTGCTGTTCCTGGACGACACCGTTGCGGATGGCCCACAAGGCGGCCTGCGTGCGATTCTGAACCTCGACCTTGCGCAGGATCGCCTTCACATGCGCCTTCACGGTGCCTTCGGTCAGGTTGAGGCGGCGGGCGATCAGCTTGTTCGGCTCGCCCTGCGCCATCCGGCTCAGGATTTCCATTTCTCGCGGCGACAGGCCGCGCGGCAACGTCTTGTCGACGCCTCGCAGCGAAGCGCGGTCGAGGGCCTCGCGCGCGACTTCGAACGGGACGACTTTCTCGCCCGACATGACGAGGCCGAGATAGCTCAGCAGCGCCCGCGGCGAGAGGTCCCGGCCGAGACATCCTTCGGCACCGGCCGCCAGCGCGGCCTCGATGCTCCCGCGGGAAAGATCCTCTCCCAGCACGACCACCCGAACGGACGTAGCCGCAGCCTTGATCTCGCGCAGCTGGACGGCTTTCTCTATTGTCCATTCCGCCTCGCCGACCAGGACGATTTCTGCCTCGTTGTCCTGCAGCCATGTGATGGCTTCACGGACGTCCGAGAGTTCGTCGGCCACGGCAAACGCCGTACCCTGCAGGAACACCCGTACCGCTTCGCGATACAGGCGCCGCCGATCTACGATGAGCACCCGAATTCCCGACATGTGAAGCCTCCCCACAGCCTCCAGAGCGACGGCACGATGCCGCCGCCGACCCGTCCCGGGCGCCGCGACCCATCGAGGTTTTGCAAAGCGCCTACCCCTTAGGGCTGGTCAATTGGTACGTAAGAGGCGAGCCCGCCTCCGTCAACCGGGTGGGGACCCCGACAGAGGTAGATTTTTATGTCATGTTTTTCGCTTGCCTCAACGGCTGGCTATCCCCGTCGACGGTAGGGCAGAACCCCGCTTCCCACCTCCGACGCCCCGTTGGTAGAGGCTGCGCGTTACATCAGCTTTCACGAATCTTTCTTATGAATGCATCGACGTCGTTGCCGAGTTCGTCGGCCTGGGCGGACAATGCCTGCGAGGCCGACAGCACGATGCGCGCCGCCTCGCCGGTCTCGCCGACCGCCTTCTGCACCCCGCCGATGTTGTCCTCGACCTGACGGGTGCCCGCCGCCGCCTGCTGGACGTTGCGCGCAATCTCCTGCGTCGCCGCCCCCTGCTCCTCGACCGCCGAGGCGATCGTCGCCGCA